>JADZGB010000001.1 GCA_020854105.1 Burkholderiales bacterium
AATGACCAGGAGAGAGTGGGATGTTGCCCGGAACGGGTCGAGACGCCGACCGGCGAAGTCCGCAGGTTTCCGCAGGAACCCCCAACAACACGTGGGAACCGGCGCAAACAGACAAGAAAAAGCCCCAACTGATAACAGTTGGGGCTTCAGTATTGGTGGAGGCGGCGGGAATCGAACCCGCGTCCGCAAATCCTACACAGTCGGTACTACATGCTTAGCCTGACCATTTGATTTAGCCTCGCATCCGCCGGCCGGCGGGCTGATGCTTGGCGAGCCACCTTACGATCTGAGGTCTTGACGAAGTAGCCCCGCCGCGACCCGATCACGTGTGAATGACTCTGCTGATCCTCACCCTTGCGGGATCGGAACCGGCCCACGTGCAGACCGGGGCAGAGTCTGGCCGGTGTTAGGCGGCCAGAGCGTAGTTGTCGTCGTTGGCGACTATATGGTTTCCAGCGGATTTACGAGGTGACTGGACCTCGGCATGCACCAAGCTGCTTCGCAACCTGCGTCGAAACCAGGTCGCCCCCATGCAACGCTTGAAGTATCCCATAGATGTGGTGCCGCGCCGGAAGTTCAAGGCATGAGCCTCGTCGCCGGATCAGGGCCAAGCAGTCGGAGCAGTTCTCCGGGATGCGCCTTCAGGTGCGGTGCGCCCCAAGCCTTCGGAGGGTTACCGTCGCCCAGATAGCCCCACAGGGCAACCACGGGGATCATGCGCGCCGCGTGGGCGGCCTGCACGTCGCGTTCGTCGTCGCCTACGTACAGACAGCGCTCCGGGGCCATGTCGATGCGGCGCGCGGCCTCCAGCAACGGATCGGGATGGGGCTTGGCGCGTGCGGCTGTATCCCCGCTCACCACGCAGGCAGCGCGTGCGCCGAGCGCCATCCGCGCCAGCAACGGTTCCGTGAAGCGATGCAGCTTGTTGGTGACGATGCCCCACGCGATGCCGTCCGCTTCCAGCGTGCGCAGGACCGCCTCCATGCCCGGGAACAGACGCGTCTCCACGCACAGGTCGGCCAGGTAATAGGCAAGGAATTCCTCGCGCATCGCCTCGTAGCGCTCCTGGCCGGGATGCAGGTCGAATGCGACACGCAGCATGCCGCGCGCGCCCTGCGAGACCGCCGGCCGCAGGCGCGCGAGCGGGACCGCATCGAGTCCGCGCTCGCGACGCTGACGATTGACCGCGCGCGCAAGGTCGGGCGCGGTATCCAGCAGCGTTCCGTCGAGGTCGAACAGCACCGCCGCGATGGCCGTGCCCCCGCTCATGACGCAGCGCGCGCGTGCAGCATGTAGTTGACGTCCGTGTCGCGTCCCAGTGCGTAGACCTGCGTGAGCGGGTTGTAGGTCATGCCGGTCAGCTCGTCCACCGTCAGGTTCGCGCGCCGACACATCGCGGCGAGCTCGGACGGCTTGATCAGCCTGGCGTACTCGTGCGTGCCGCGCGGCAGCAGGCGCAGGACGTACTCCGCGCCGACGATGGCAAACAGGAAGGACTTGGGATTGCGGTTGATGGTCGCGAAGAACGCGTGGCCGCCCGGTCTGAGCAGGCGTGCGCAGGCCTGCACCTGGCTCGCCGGATCGGGCACGTGCTCGAGCACTTCCATGCAGGTCACCACGTCGAAGCTCTGCGGCTGCTCGTGGGCGAGCGTCTCCACCGCGACCTTGCGGTAGTCCACCCGATGGCCGCTCTCCAGCAGATGCAGTCGTGCGACCTTGAGCGCCTTGTCCGAGAGATCGATGCCGGTGACCTGCGCCCCATGCGCCGCCATCGCCTCCGACAGGATCCCGCCTCCGCAGCCGACGTCGAGCACCCGCTTGCCGGGCAGGTCAGCCAGATGGTGGATCCACTGCAGGCGCAGGGGATTGATCTCGTGCAGGGGTCGGAACTCGCTGGTGGGATCCCACCAGCGATGGGCGAGCGCACTGAACTTCTGCAGTTCCTGCGGATCGGCGTTGATCTGTTCGTTCATGCTTGCGCAGCCATTCGTTTCTGCCAGAACGCCGCCTTCGCGGCCAGTTCTTCCTCGTCGAGCGTGGTCAGGCGGCGGTTGTCGAGCAGCCGCCTGCCGCTCACCCACACGTCGCTCACGTTCTCCCGACCGACGGCGTAGACCAGGTGCGAGAGCGGGTGATAGCGCGGCCGCAGCTCCAGCGCCGCGAGGTCCACCGCGACCAGGTCCGCCTGCTTGTCCGCCTCGATCGTGCCGATCGTACGCTCCAGCCCGAGGGCACGGGCGCCGCCCAGGGTCGCCATGCGCAACGCCTGGTCCGCCGGGACGGCCGTCGGTTCACGCATGCTGCCCTTCGCCAGCAGGGCCGCGGTACGCGTCTCCTGCAGCAGGTCCAGACGGTTGTTGCTGGCCGCACTGTCGGTGCCTAGCGCAACATTCACGCCCGCGGCAACCAGGGGTGCAACGGGTGCGATGCCGCTGCCCAGCTTGAGATTGGAGCTGGGACAGTGGACCACGTGGCTGCCGCAGGCCGCCAGCAGTCGCGTCTCGGCCTCGTCCAGGTGCACGGCGTGCACCGCGACCAGAGCCGGACCCACCACCCCGAGACGGTGAAGGCGCGCGAGCGGGCGCGCGCCGTAGCGCTGCACGCTCTCCTCGACCTCGTGCAGCGTCTCGTGCACGTGCAGGTGGATGGGAATCTGCAGTTCGTCGGCGTAGGTGACGATGCGCTCGAAGGTCGCGTCCTGCACCGTGTACGGTGCATGCGGGGCCATGCAGAAGGACAGCAGCGGCTCGTGCCTGAGCGCGTCGCGCATGGCCAGGCCCTTGTGCAGGTAATCCTGGGCATCGCTCGCGTACGCGGTGGGAAACTCGATGCAGATCATCCCGAGCGCTGCGCGCATGCCGGCGCTCAGTGCGGCGCGGCCGGCCTCCTCGGGGAAGAAGTACATGTCGCTGAAGCACGTGATCCCGCCGCGGATCATTTCCGCGCATGCCAGCAGCGTGCCGTCGTACACGAGCTGCGGCGTCACGTGCCGGGCCTCGGCCGGCCAGATGTGCCGCGTGAGCCACTCCATCAGCGGGAGGTCATCGGCGAGGCCCCGCATCAGCGACATTGCCGCATGCGTGTGCGCATTGACCAGGCCCGGCAGCAGTGCGTGCGTGGATAGTGACGCGGCGCTGCGTGGAGCGTAGCGCGCACGCGCCTCCTCGGTCGGCAGCACGGCGAGGATGCGTCCGGCGTCGATCGCCACGGTGTGCGCGTCGAGCACCGTGCCGGACCGGTCGAGCGGCACGACGTGGCGGGCCTCGATGCACAGGTCGATCGCTTGCGGAGCATCCATGCCAAAAAAAAGCCCTGCTGGCGCAGGGCTTCGTGTACGACGAAGTACCGATACTCTACTGCTTCTGGCCCTGTCCCGTCACGGTGACCTCCACGCGCCGGTCAGGCTGCAGGCAGTCGATCAGCTTCTGCTTGCGCATGCCCTTGCACACGGCCGGATCGGTGGAGGGTTCGAACTCCCCGCGACCCTCGGTGGTGATGCGCTCCGCCGCGACCCCATTCTTGACCAGGTAGGCCTTGACCGCGTTGGCGCGACGCAGCGACAGGCGTTCGTTGTAGGCCTCGGTGCCGATGCGGTCGGCATGTCCGACGACCAGGATGCGGTCGTAGCTGATGCCCTCCAGTCCGGTGACCAGCTTGTCCAGACGGTCCTGGTCGCCGGAGCGCACCTTCGCGCGGTCGAAATCGAACAGAGCTTCCGCCTCCAGTGTAATGGTGACCGGCAGGATCACCGGCTCCGGCTCTGGGGCAGGGGCGGGCTCCGCAGCGGGAGCAGCCTCGGCAGCCGGAGTGGGAGTGGGTTCCGGTGCGGCCGCGGGTGCCGGTTCGGGCGCGACTTCCGCGGCTGGCGCCGGTTCGGGCGCGGCTTCCGCGGGCGCGGCGGCAACCGGTTCCGGAGCCGGCTCGGCGGCGGCAGCCGGGGCGGGCTCCTCGACTTCGGTCGCCATCGGCTCGTCGTCGAATGGCTTGGGTTCGCTGATCAGGTCATCCGCGGCGGCGACGCCCGCTTCCTCGTAGTAGTGGGTCTCACCGATGATGCCCTCGTCGGGCTGGATGCCCGAGTCGTCCTCGCCGAACTGGTGATGGGCCGTGATGCCGTCGTCGGAGGCGATGCCGGAGTCATCCTCCCCGTACTGCTGATGCGCGGTGATGCCCTCGTCGGGAACGATGCCGGAGTCGTCTTCTCCGAACTGATGGTGCGCGATGATTCCATCGTCCGCGACGATGCCCGAGTCGTCCTCGCCGAACTGCTGATGCGCGGTGATGCCCTCTTCGGGGACGATGCCCGAGTCATCCTCTCCGTACTGCTGGTGTGCGGTGATGCCGTCGTCGTGGGCGACGCCGGTCTCCTCGTCGTAGTACATCACCGGTTCTCCGATGCGGTCGTCCGCCGGTGCGGGCGGGAAGGAGCCCGGATCGGGAACGGGCACCAGATCGGGAGCGTCGCCCGGGGCGTAAAAATCCTGGGCGTCGGCAGCAGCGTCCGCCGCGGGTGCTGCCACCGGCGCCGCGGCTGCGGCGGGTTCCGCCGGCGCCGACACCGGCGGATCCTCGTACTGCATCGCCTCGTAGCCGATCGGTTCCTGGACGGGTTCCTCCGCGGCAGGGGCGGGTGCGGCGGCCGCACGCGGTTCGGCCTCGGGCGCGGCGAACAGATCCGGATCGCAGGCGAGCGTCGCGCCCTCGGGAGTCCAGGTGCCGGTCTTCACGCACTCGCGGGTGACGCCGGTACGGGCGTTGCGGCCGAGGCTGTCGTAGACGTAGTCGCCACGCTCGGGTGCGTTGTCGGGATCGAGCTTGCGCAGCGGGGCCGCGCTGGCCGCTGCAGCAGTGCCCGCGGCCGCGGTGGCGGTGCCTGCGCCGTCAGTGGCGGCGGGGGAGGCGGCACTCGCGCCCGGTGCGCCGGATGCATCGGCTCCGGGGGAGGCCGTCGGTGCGGCGGTTGCGGCAGCCGCACCGGGTGCGGATTTGCCCGCAGCATCCTGTGATGCAAAGAACGCGGGATGGCAGTCGAAAGTGGCGCCGCCGGTCGACCAGGTGCCAGTGGCCACGCACTCGCGATTCACGCCAGTGCGAACCACCGAGCGGCCGGCATCGTACGCATATTCACCGTGGGTGGGTGACTGCGCGGGATCCATCAGCATGGTGGGCGCCTGGCGCTCGTGGGCACGTGCCTCGTTCACCAGCAGCGTCAGCGAGGGCAGCAGCGCCGCGAGCACGGTCACCTGCGTCATCGTTCTTTTCAAGGGGAATTGCATGAAAGGCTCCTCTGGCACGGCTGAAAGTGGATGCGCCCGCGTGGCGGGGGGCGTAGACCTGCTCGCATCGTCGTGAACGACGTCGGGCGCCAGCGCGCACTGCAGTCATCTCGTCGAGCATCGCGCGCGGCCGTGCTCCGCCTTGCCGATCCCGCAGCAGCGCAGGATGCCATGCATCGATCGGGACAGGGCCGACCGGGCCGATTCTAGCGAGAACGCTGCCTCGCTTCCAGCCCGTGTGGTTATCCCTCCTGCATGTTGTCGAGCCACGACGTCGGCAATTCGCGACCGTACCGCGCAAGACGGATCCGGGATGGGGTCCGCATGCTAAAATCGCCGACTTTCCGATGAGGCGCAAGCCGGTCCAGCCCGGCCGTGCGCGTCACGCCTGCCGCGCCCGATCCGGCCAGCCGCGGCCCACTTGCTCTGCGCTTTGCACATGGATCAATTCGCCAAGGAAACGCTTCCGATCAGCCTGGAAGAGGAGATGCGCCGCTCCTACCTGGATTACGCCATGAGCGTGATCGTGGGTCGGGCACTGCCCGACGTGCGCGACGGGCTCAAGCCCGTGCACAGGCGCGTGCTGTACGCGATGCACGAGGCCAACATCCTGTGGAACCGGCCCTACGTCAAGTGCGCGCGGGTGGTGGGCGACGTGATGGGAAAGTTCCATCCGCATGGCGACTCGGCGATCTACGACACCCTGGTGCGCATGGCGCAGGATTTCTCCCTGCGCTACACCCTAATCGACGGACAGGGCAACTTCGGTTCCATCGACGGCGACAACGCCGCGGCGATGCGCTACACCGAGTGCCGGCTGGAGAAGATCGCCGGCGAGCTGCTCGCCGACATCGACAAGGAGACGGTCGATTTCGTCCCCAATTACGACGGCAAGGAGGAGGAGCCGGTCGTCCTGCCGAGCAAGGTCCCGAACCTGCTGATCAACGGCTCCACCGGCATCGCGGTCGGCATGGCGACCAGCGTCCCGCCGCACAACCTGGGTGAAGTGGTGGATGCCTGCCTGGCCCTGCTCGAACGTCCGGAGACGACGATCGACGAGCTGATGCAGCTGGTGCCTGCACCCGATTTTCCGACTGCCGCCATCATCTACGGCCTGGAAGGCGTTCGGGAGGGCTACCGCACCGGACGCGGGCGGGTGGTCATGCGTGCGCGCACGCACGTCGAGGACCTGGAAAAGGGCAACCGCTGCGCCCTGATCATCGACGAGCTTCCCTATCAGGTGAACAAGGCCAACCTGCTGGTGCGCATCGGCGAGCTGGTGCGCGAGAAGAAGCTGGAGGGCATCTCCGAGATCCGCGACGAGTCGGACAAGTCCGGCATGCGCGTGGTCATCGAGCTCAAGCGCGGCGAAGTACCCGAGGTCGTCCTGAACAATCTGTACAAAGACACGCAGATGCAGGACACCTTCGGGATGAACATGGTGGCGCTGGTCGACGGCCAGCCGCGCGTGCTCGACCTCAAGGCGCTGCTGGAGGCCTTCCTGCGCCATCGGCGCGAGGTGGTGACGCGGCGTACGCTGTTCGAGCTGCGCCAGGCGCGCAATCGCGCGCACGTCCTCGAGGGCCTGGCGGTGGCCTTGTCCAACGTGGACGAGATAATCGAGCTGATCAAGGCCTCGCCTTCCCCGGCGGAGGCGCGCGCGGCCCTGCTCGGCAGGGCGTGGCGCTCGGCGCTGGTGAGCGAGATGCTCGCCCGTTCCAGTGCGGAGCTGGCGCGGCCCGAGGGACTGGTGCGGGAGATGGGTCTGCAGCCCGACGGCCAGTATCGCCTGTCCGAGACCCAGGCTCAGCGCATCCTCGAGATGCAGCTGCAGCGCCTGACCGCGCTGGAGCGCGACAGGATCCTGGACGAGTATCGCGAGGTGATGGCGAAGATCGCCGATCTGCTCGACATTCTGGCGCGGCCCGAGCGCATTACCGCCATCATCGTCGAGGAACTGCGTGCCATCCGCGAGCAGTTCGGCGACAGGCGCCGCAGCGAGATCCAGGTCAACGCGCAGGACATCAACCTGGAAGACCTCATCGCGCCGGCCGACGTGGTGGTGACGCTCTCGCACGCCGGCTACGTGAAGTCCCAGCCTCTGGGCGAGTACCGCGCGCAGCGGCGCGGCGGGCGGGGCAAGCTGGCCACGGCGACGAAGGAAGACGATTTCGTCGAGCACCTGTTCGTGGCGCACACGCACGACTACATCCTGTGCTTTTCCAGCCGCGGCCGGGTGTACTGGATCAAGGTGTACGAGGCGCCCCAGGGCGGCCGCCAGAGCCGCGGCAAGCCGATCAACAACCTGGTGCCGCTTGCCGATGGCGAGAAGATCACCGCCGTGCTGCCGATCAAGAGCTTCGACGACGCGCACTTCGTGTTCATGGCGACCTGCAACGGCACGGTGAAGAAGACGCCGCTCACCGATTTCTCGCGCCCGCGTCCGAGCGGCATCATTGCCGTGAGCCTGGACGAGGGCGATCGCCTGGTGGGAGTCGCCGTCACCGACGGCCATCACGACGTGATGCTGTTTTCGGATGGCGGCAAGGCAGTGCGCTTCTCCGAGCAGGACGTGCGCGCGATGGGCCGGGAGGCGCACGGCGTGCGCGGCGTGACGCTGGGCCCCGACCAGCAGGTCATTTCGCTGGTGGTGTGCGACGACGAGACCAAGCCGGTGTTGATCGCCACCGAGAACGGCTATGGCAAGCGCACTCCGGTGAGCGAGTTCACCCGGCACGGGCGCGGCACGCAGGGCATGATCGCGATCCAGACCACCCCGCGCAACGGCAAGGTGGTGGCAGCGCGTCTGGTGATGCCCCAGGACGAGGTGATGCTCATCACGACCGGCGGTGTGCTGATCCGCACTCGCGTGTCCGAGATCCGCGAAATGGGGCGCGCCACGCAGGGCGTGACGCTGATCGGCCTGGGCGCGGACGAGAAGCTGGCCGGTCTGGAGCGCGTGATCGAGACGGACGAGAACGGAAGCGCGGACGAAGGCCTGATGGCGGAGGGCGCGGACGATGGTTCCACGGAAACCGGAGCGCCCGAATAGCCGGGCCCGGATCGGAGTCGACGGCGGCGGTACCACCGGATAACGAGGCGGAATGAAGATGCGGGTGTTCAACTTCAGTGCAGGGCCGGCAGTGCTGCCGGAAGAGGTGCTGCGGCAGGCGCAGGAAGAGATGCTCGACTGGCACGGTTCGGGCATGTCGGTGATGGAGATGAGCCACCGCGGCAAGGAGTTCATCGAGATCGCCACGGGCGCCGAGGCCGATCTGCGCGAGCTGCTCGCGATTCCGGCGAACTACAAGGTGCTCTTCCTGCAGGGTGGTGCGTCGCTGCAGTTCGCCATGGTTCCGATCAATCTGCTGCGTGGGAAGGCGGGCGCGGACTACATCTACACCGGCGAGTGGGCCAAGAAGGCGATCGCCGAGGCGAAGAAGTCGTGCAGCGTGAACGTCGCTGCGAGCAGTCAGGACCGCAACTTCACCTATGCCCCGGCGCAGGCGCATTGGAAGCTCTCGGCCGACGCCGCCTACGTGCACTACACCGGCAACGAGACCATCGGCGGGGTGGAATTCCAGTGGGTGCCTGACACCGGCGCGGTGCCGCTGGTGTGCGATCTGTCGTCCAGCCTGCTGTCGCGGCCGCTGGACGTGTCGCGCTTCGGGCTGATTTACGCGGGCGCGCAGAAGAACATCGGCCCGGCCGGACTGACCATCGTCATCGTGCGCGAGGACCTGATCGGGCACGCACCGGCCGGGACGCCGTCGATGCTCGACTACCGCGTGCTAGCCGAGGCGGAATCGATGTACAACACCCCGCCCACCTATGCCATCTACGTCGCGGGCCTGGTATTCCAGTGGCTGAAGGCGCGCGGCGGGCTCACGCAGATGGAGCAGACCAACATCGAAAAGGCCCGGCTCATCTACGACCTGATCGACACCGGGGGCTTCTATCGCAGCCCGGTGGCGCGCGAGGATCGCTCGCGCATGAACGTGCCCTTTACGCTGCCCCGAGAGGATCTCGACGAGCCGTTTCTGAAGGCGGCGAAGCAGAACGGCCTGATCCAGCTCAAGGGGCATCGCTCGGTCGGCGGCATGCGCGCATCGATCTACAACGCGATGCCGGTCGAGGGCGTGCGCACGCTCGTGGAGTTCATGCGCGAGTTCGCGCGCCGGCACGGCTGAACACCTTCCTGACGATCCAGATGCCGATGAACGCCACGCCCCAGCGACTGCGCGTCCTGACCCTGAACTCGATCTCGCGCGCCGGGCTCGACCTGCTTCCAGCCGAGCGCTACGAAGTGAGCGACAAGCAGGACGCGCCGCACGCTATCCTGGTCCGGTCGCAGGACATGCGCGCGATGTCCATACCCGATACGGTGTGCGCCATCGGACGCGCAGGTGCGGGAACCAACAACATCCCGGTCGAGACCATGAGCCAGCGTGGCGTGCCGGTGTTCAACGCCCCCGGCGCCAATGCCAACGCGGTGAAGGAACTGGTGCTGGCCGGCCTGCTGATGGCGGCGCGCAACATCCTGCCGGCCCTGCGCTTCGTGGACGGTCTGCGCGGAAGCGACGACGAACTGGCGGAACTGGTGGAGAAGGGCAAGAAGCACTACGCGGGCGTCGAGCTTCCGGGACGTACCCTGGGCGTGATCGGGCTGGGCCGCATCGGCAGCCTGGTGGCGGACGCGGCCATCAAGCTCGACATGGAGGTGCTCGGTTTCGACCCCGAGATCACCGTGGACGCCGCGTGGAGCCTGCCGTCGCGGGTGCGCAAGGCGCACAGCATCGACGAGGTGTTCAGGAGCAGCGAATTCATCACTCTGCACGTGCCCCTGGTGCCTGCTACGCGCCACCTGGTGAATGCGCAGCGTCTGGCCCTGCTGCGCCCCGGCGGCGTCCTGCTCAACTTCGCACGCGAGGAGATCGTGGATGCCAGCGCCGTGGCCGAGGCGCTGTCCGCCAAGCGGCTCTCGGCCTACGTCTGTGATTTCCCCAGCGAATGCCTGGTGGACCTGCACGGCGCCGTGGCCCTCCCGCATCTGGGGGCCTCCACCCGCGAGGCGGAGGACAATTGCGCGGTGATGGTGGCCAATCAGCTGCGTGACTATCTGGAGCACGGCAACGTGCGCAATGCGGTGAACTTCCCGGATGTGGTGATGGATCGCGAGTCCCCCTATCGGCTCGCGATCGCCAATGCCAACGTCCCCAACATGCTCGGCCAGATCTCCTCCACGCTGGCTGGCGCTGGCCTGAACATCCACAATATGCTCAACAAGTCCAAGGCGGACATGGCCTACACGCTGGTGGACGTCGACAGTGCGGTGGCACCCGAGATCTTGCAGGCGCTCGGCTGCATCCAGGGAGTGCTCAACGTGCGCTACGTGCCGGTCTGAGCGCCGGACGCGAAGGGGACGCAGGGACATGAACGAGAAGGAGATCCCGAGCGAGAGCATCGAGGCACTGCGGGCGCGCATCGACGGGATGGACGACCGCATCCTGGCGCTCGTGAATGCGCGCGCCGGTCTCGCCGCGCGTATCGGCGAACTCAAGGGGGGCGCCCCGGTGTACCGGCCGGAGCGCGAGGCGCAGGTGCTGCGACGGCTGCGCGAGGCGAACGCCGGACCCTTGCCGGCAGAGGCGGTGGACCGGCTGTTCACCGAGGTCATCTCGGCGTGCCGGGCGGTCGAGGACGCGCTCTCCGTCGCCTACCTCGGACCGCGCGGCACCTTCAGCGAGGAGGCGGCCGGCAAGCGCTTCGGGTCGAGCGTGCGTGGCGTGCCCAGTGCCACCATCGACGAGGTGTTCCGCCTGGTCGAGGCAAGGCAGGTAGGTCACGGCGTGGTGCCGGTGGAGAACAGCACAGAGGGTGCTGTCGGGCGCACGCTCGATCTGCTGCTCGGGACTGCGGCACGCATCTGCGGCGAGGTGGCGTTGCCGGTGCACCAGTGCCTGATGAGCAAGGACGCGGACATGGACGGCATCGTGCGCGTGTACGCGCACGGCCAGAGCCTGGCGCAATGCCAGGGCTGGCTCGACCTGCACCTGCCCCGGGCCGAGCGCGTGGCGGTGGTGAGCAACGCCGAGGCCGCGCGCGTGGCATCCGCAGAAGCGCACGGCGCCTCTCTGGGCAGCCGCGCAGCCGCACCCCTGTACGGCCTGAACGTGCTCGCACGCAACATCGAGGACAACCCCAGCAACACCACCCGCTTCGTGGTGCTCGGACACCAATCGGTCCCGCGTTCGGGGCGTGACAAGACCTCTCTGGTGATGGCGGCCGCCAACAGACCGGGTGCCATGCATGCGCTGCTGGGACCGTTCGCCGAGCACGGCGTGAGCATGACGCGGCTCGAATCACGCCCGTCCAAGACCGGCATCTGGGAGTACGTGTTCTTCGTCGATATCGAGGGGCACGAAAGCGATGCGCGCGTGGCCGCGGCGCTGGAAAGGCTGCGCGAGATGGCCGCCTTTCTCAAGGTGCTCGGCTCCTATCCGGCGGCGGAGTGAGCGGTGCAAGAGGCAACAGGGACGGAGCAAGAAGATGATCGACGCCTGTGAACTGACCCCATCGTACGTGCGCGCGATCGCACCCTATCAGCCGGGCAAGCCCACTTCGGAACTCGCGCGTGAGATGGGCATGGAGGAGTCCGGCATCGTCAAGCTCGCCTCCAACGAGAATCCGCTCGGGGTGAGCCGCGCAGTGCGGCAAGCGATCGAGGCGCAGCTGCGCGATGTCGCGCGCTATCCGGACGGGAGCGGCTTCGAGCTCAAGCAGGCGCTGGCGCGCCACTACGCCGTGCAGACCGACCAGATCGTCCTGGGCAACGGCTCCAACGACGTGCTCGAACTCGTTGCGCGTGTGTTCCTGGCACCGGGAACCAGCTCGGTGTTCTCGCAGCATGCATTCGCCGTCTATCCGCTGGCCATCCAGGCGGTGGGTGCCACGCTGATCCAGGTGCCGGCGAAGAATCATGGCCACGATCTGGCCGCCATGGCGCAGGCGGTGCGCGAGGACACGCGCGTGCTGTGGATCGCCAACCCGAACAACCCGACCGGCACCTTCTGCGATGCGCAGGCGTTGCTGGCGTTGCTCGAGCGCGTACCGCCCCGCGTGATCGTGGTGCTCGACGAGGCCTACAACGAGTACCTGCCCGACGCGCTGCGCGAGGATACGACGCGCTGGCTGGTGCGCTTTCCCAATCTCGTGATCACCCGCACCTTCTCCAAGGCCTACGGGCTGGCCGGTCTGCGGGTGGGCTTCGCGTTGGCGCACCCCGATGTGGCCGACCTGATGAACCGGCTGCGCCAGCCCTTCAACGTCGGCAGCCTGGGTCAGGCGGCCGCGGTTGCCGCGCTCCAGGACGAGGCCTTCGTGCGCGAGAGCCGGGCGGTGAACGATGCCGGACTGCGCCTGCTGAGCGAGGGATTCCGCCGGCTCGGGCTCGAGTTCATACCCTCCTTCGGCAACTTCGTCAGCGTGCGTGTCGGGCAGGGGGCGGCCGTGTACCAGCGTCTGCTGCGCCAGGGCGTCATCGTGCGCCCGGTGGTGGCCTACGGCATGCCCGAGTTCCTGCGTGTGTCGGTCGGCGTGCACGGCGAGAACGAGCGTCTGCTCGCCGCCCTGCAGGCAGCACTGCACGCTTGACGGTCAAGGTGGCTGCGGTCGCGCTGGATACGCTGGCCGTCGTCGGCGTTGGCCTGATCGGCGGATCGTTCGCCGCTGCGCTCAAGGCGACCGGCGCGGTCCGGCACGTGATCGGTGCAGGGCGCTCGCGCGCGAACCTGGATCGTGCGCTCGCGCTCGGTGTGATCGACGCCGTTGCCGAGGATCCGGCCGCGGCCGCCGCAGCTGCCGACCTCGTGTTCGTCGCTGTCCCCGTTCAGCAGACCGAATCCGTGCTGCGGCAGATCGCGCGGCATCTGCGTCCGGATGCGATCGTGACGGATGGGGGCAGCACCAAGCAGGACGTGATCGCCGCAGCCGAGCGTGCACTCGGCGCGCGCGCCGCGCAATTCGTTCCCGCACACCCGATCGCGGGTGCCGAGCAGTCCGGGGTCGAGGCCGCCTCCGCGCTGCTCTACCGCGACCGGCTGGTCGTGCTGACTCCCACGGCCGCCACGCGACCCGAGGCGGCCGCGCGTGTGCATGCGCTGTGGGCTGTGTGCGGGGCGCGCGTACTGGACATGGATGCGGCCCGCCATGACGCGGTATTTGCCGCGGTGAGCCATCTGCCGCACGTGCTGGCCTTCGCCCTGGTGCACGAGATAGCCACGCGTCCCGACGCCAGCGAGCTGTTCTCGTTCGCCGGGTCGGGCTTCCGGGACTTCACGCGCATCGCCGGAAGTTCGCCCGAGATGTGGCGTGACATCGCACTGGCGAACCGGCAGGCACTGCTCGCGGAGCTCGACGCCTACCGCGCGCAGCTGGATCGGCTCGCGCATTGCATCGCGCAGGGCGATGGCGCGCAGCTCGCAAGCATGTTCGAGACGGCGCGCAGCGCACGTGCGCGGTGGCTGGCGAAATGAACGCATATCCTCCCTTCCTCGACCTTCCCGCCCTGGCCGGTGCGCGCGGCAGCGTGCAGCTGCCCGGCTCCAAGAGCATTTCCAACCGCACCCTGCTGCTGGCTGCGCTGGCCGAAGGCGACACCGAGATCCACGACCTGCTCGATTCCGACGATGTGCAGCGCATGCTCGATGCGCTCTCCCGGCTGGGCGTGACCGTGGATGCGCAGGGTGCGCAGCGCATCCGGGTGCAGGGGTGCGGCGGCCGTTTCCCCAATCGCGAGGCCGACCTCTTTCTGGGCAATGCCGGCACGGCGTTTCGTCCGTTGACCGCGGCGCTTGCCGTTGCAGGCGGCCGCTACCGGCTGTCCGGGGTGCCTCGCATGCACGAGCGCCCGATCGGCGACCTGGTGGACGGGCTGCGCCAGATCGGCGCGGACGTGCGCTACCTCGGCCAGGAGGGCTTTCCGCCGCTCCAGCTGGGTCCGGCCGACATCACGGTGCGGGAACCCATCCGCGTGCGCGGCGATGTGTCCAGCCAGTTCCTCACGGCATTGCTGATGGCGCTTCCGCTGACCGGGCGCGGTGCCGTGATCGAGGTCGTGGGGGAGCTGATTTCCAGGCCCTATGTCGAGATCACGCTCAATCTGATGCGCCGCTTCGGCGTCGATGTCGGGCGCGAGGGCTGGACCCGCTTCGTGGTGCCTGCGGGTGCCGGCTACCGCTCGCCCGGCCACATCCATGTCGAGGGCGATGCCTCCAGTGCATCCTACTTCCTCGCGGCCGGGGCGATCGGAGGCGGCCCGGTGCGCGTGCTGGGAGTGGGCAAGGCCAGCATCCAGGGCGATGTGAAGTTCGCCGACGCGCTCGCGCAACTGGGCGCGCGCGTTGCGACGGGGGACAACTGGATCGAGGCGCGGGCGCCGCGATCCGGTCGCCTGCGCGCCTTCGACCTCGACCTGAATCACATCCCCGACGCCGCCATGACCCTCGCGGTGACGGCGCTGTTCGCGGACGGTCCCTGCCGGTTGCGCAACATCGCCAGCTGGCGGGTCAAGGAGACGGACCGGCTGGCAGCGATGGCGGCCGAGCTGCGCAAGGTCGGCGCGGTCGTGGAGGAGGGCATGGACTACCTGCGGATAGCGCCACCCGCGGCGTTTGTCCCCGGCGCCGCCATCGATACCTACGACGATCATCGCATCGCCATGTGCTTCGCCCTGGTCGCCCTGGCCGGCGTGCCGGTCCGGATCAACGACCCCGGCTGCGTGGCCAAGACCTTTCCCGATTTCTTCGCGCGCTTCGCGCAGATCTCCGTCGCGGCTGCCGCGGATACGGTGATCGCTATCGACGGGCCGTCGGCCTCGGGCAAGGGCACGGTGGCGCGCGAGGTCGCGAGGCGCCTGGGCTTCGCGTTCCTGGATAGCGGCGCACTGTATAGGCTGGTTGCACTGAAGGCGCTGCGCAGCGGCGTGGATCCCACCGACGACGCGCGCGCCAGCGCACTGGCACGCGCTCTGGAATGTGCGTTCGAGGACGAGCGCATTCTCCTGGACGGCGAGGATGTCAGCGGGGTGCTGCGCACGGAGCAGGTATCAGCCGCGGCTTCGCGTGTGGCTGCGCTGCCCTCGGTGCGGCACGCCCTGCTCGAGCGTCAACGCGCCTTTCGTGGGGGTGCCGGACTGGTGGCAGACGGGCGGGACATGGGCTCGGTGGTATTCCCGGATGCCGCACTCAAGGTATACCTGACCGCAACCCCGGAGGAGCGTGCGGCTCGCAGGTATAAACAGTTGATGGGAAAAGGAATCGATGCTACACTCGGGCCCCTTCTGCAGGACATCAACGAACGCGATGCGCGGGATGCGGCACGGGCCGTGGCCCCGCTCAGGCGTTGCGACGATGCGAAGCTGCTCGATACGACCGGATTGACGGTCGAGCAGGCGGTCCAGCAGGTTCTGGACTGGTATCGACAGCGATGACGTAGTACCGACTCGGTCCGCCGCTGCGGCCGGCCTCGCCAGCAAGCGCTGGCGGCATCCGCGGCCCGGATCATTTGATCAACCAACCCCGCACCCGAGTGGCACATGCTGCCGGGCGGGAACATTCGTCGAGCACCCCGTTCTGTGAATACCACTGCCACCATCTCCCAAGCCTCCGTCAAACCCGACAGCTTCGCCGCCCTGTTCGAAGAGAGCCTGTCGCGCAAGGAAATGCGCGCTGGCGAAGTCATCACTGCAGAAGTCGTCCGCGTGGACAACAACTTCGCCGTGGTCAACGCAGGGTTGAAGTCGGAGAGTTACGTCCCGATCGAGGAATTCAAGAATGACCGGGGCGAACTGGAGGTCAAGCCGGGCGACTTCGTCCAGGTCGCGATCGAAGCGCTCGAGGACGGCCATGGCGAGACGCGCCTGTCGCGCGAGAAGGCCAAGCGTCTGGCGGCGTGGCTCGATCTGGAAGCGGCCCTAGAGAAGGGCGAGATCGTGCAGGGACTGGTCAACGGCAAGGTCAAGGGCGGCCTGACGGTCATGATCAATGGCATCCGCGCCTTCCTGCCCGGTTCGCTGGTCGACCTGCGTCCCGTCAAGGACACCAACCCCTACGAGGGCAAGCAGCTCGAGTTCAAGGTCATCAAGCTCGATCGCAAGCGCAACAACGTGGTGGTGTCGCGTCGCGCGGTCCTGGAAGCCTCCGCAGGCGAAGAGCGCCAGAAGCTGCTCGAGACGCTGCAGGAAGGCGCAGTGGTCAAGGGCATCGTCAAGAACATCACCGACTACGGCGCGTTCGTCGACCTGGGCGGCATCGACGGTCTGCTGCACATCACCGACTTGGCCTGGCGCCGCGTGAAGCATCCTTCGGAAGTGCTGGCTGTCGGTGACGAGGTCACCGCCAAGGTGCTCAAGTTCGACCAGGAGAAGAACCGCGTCTCCCTGGGTCTCAAGCAACTGGGCGAGGATCCCTGGGTCGGCATCTCACGCCGCTACCCGCCCGGCACGCGCCTGTTCGGCAAGGTCAGCAACCTCACCGACTACGGTGCGTTCGTCGAGATCGAATCCGGGATCGAAGGTCTGGTGCACGTGTCCGAGATGGATTGGACCAACAAGAACGTCCATCCGTCGCGCGTCGTGCAGGTGGGCGACGAGGTAGAGGTGATGATCCTCGAGATCGACGAGGACCGCCGCCGCATCTCGCTAGGCATGAAGCAGTGCATGCCCAATCCCTGGGACGAGTTCGCCGCGAACTACAAGAAGAACGACAAGGTCAGCGGCCAGATCAAGTCCATCACCGATTTCGGCGTGTTCATCGGGCTGCCCGGCGGCATCGACGGCCTGGTGCATCTGTCCGATCTGTCCTGGGGCCTGCCTGGCGAGGAGGCGGTACGCCAGTACAAGAAGGGCGACGAAGTCGAGGCCGTGGTGCTGGCCATCGACGTCGAGCGCGAGCGCATCTCCCTGGGCATCAAGCAGCTCGAGGGCGACCCCTTCACCAACTACATCGCCCGCAACGAGAAGGGTACCGTGGTCGAGGGCAAGGTCAAGTCGGTCGACGCGAAGGGTGCGATCGTCACCCTCGATGGAGACGTGGAAGGCTACCTGCGCGCGTCGGAAGTGTCGCGCGATCGCGTGGAAGACATCCGGTCGCACCTGAAGGAGGGCGATACCGTCAGCGCGATGATCATCAACGTCGACCGCAAGAACCGCGCGATCAATCTGTCCATCAAGGCCAAGCACGTCGCCGAGGAGAGCGAGGCGCTGCGCAGCCATGCCCAGGACAGCACTCCGGGTGCGGGCACCACCAACCTGGGGGCGCTGCTCAAGGCCAAGCTGGACACGAAGAACTCGGCTTGAGCCGGGGCCTGAGAAGGCTGAAGGTCCCGGCCGCGTGCCGGGACCGTCCGCAAAGCAAGAGCAACAAAGGGTAGCCATGACGAAGTCCGAGTTGATCTCCCGCCTGGCTGCGCACTTCCCGCAGCTGGTGGCGAGCGATGCGGAACTGGCGGTCAAGATGATCCTTGATGCCATGTCGAAGAGCCTCTCGGAGGGCCAGCGGATCGAGATCCGCGGATTCGGGAGTTTCGGCTTGAACTACCGTCCACCGCGTATCGGCCGCAATCCCAAGTCCGGCGAGCGCGTGCAGGTACCCGCCAAGTACGTGCCCCACTTCAAGGCTGGTAAGGAGCTGCGCGAGCGGGTCGATGCGCAGCGCGACGACGAACCGCTCGCCGCCGCCGCGCAGCCGGCGGAAACCGTGCGGGGACTCTGATCCTGCCGCATAGAATGGCGCTCGTGAGCAGCGTCGTGCGCGGCGACCGACGATGCGTCGCGCTCGTCACATCGGTTTCTTTCGGAGTCCGGCCATGCGCGCCCTCGGTTGGCTTGCAAAAGGCCTACTGTTCCTGATCCTGTTCGGCTTCGCGCTGAAGAACACCGGCCCGGTCGAACTGCGGTTCTTTCTCGGCCACGCCTGGCGCGCGCCGCTCAGCCTGCTTTTGTTCGCGTTCTTCACGGCGGGCGCGGCACTTGGCGTCGGTGCCGCGCTCGGCGTGGCCTATCGCCAGCGCAAGGAACTCGAGCGCCTGCGTGCACGGACTGCATCCACTGCATCGGATCAGGCGATTCTCGATCCGCGGGTGCCGTGAGCGATTTCGAATTCCAGAACTGGTGGCTGCTGGGCTTCCCGCTGTTCTTCGCACTGGGCTGGCTGGCCGCGCGCATCGACATCAAGCAGCTTCTGAGTGAGTCGCGCACGCTGCCCTCGTCCTATTTCCGTGGCCTGAACTTCCTGATCAACCAGCAGCCCGACAAGGCGATAGAAGCCTTCATCGAGGTGGTCAAGGTCGATCCGCAGACGGTCGAGCTGCACTTCGCGCTGGGCAGCCTGTTTCGGCGACGCGGCGAAGTCGAGCGTGCCATCCGCATGCACCAGAATCTGGTCGACCGCACCGACCTCGGCAGTGAGCAGCGCCTGAACGCGCTCTACGAGCTGGCGCAGGACTACCTGAAGGCCGGTCTGCTCGATCGCGCCGAGGAGATACTCCTCAGGTTGGGCGGAACCACGTACGACGCCCAGGCAGCGAACTTTCTCCTGGAGATCTACGAGCAGGAGAAGGACTGGCTCAAGGCCATCCAGGTGGCGCGGCAGGCCACCGATGTGGCCGGACACACGCGCGCCAGGGAGATCGCGCACTTCTACTGCGAACTGGCGCAATCGGAGATGATGCACGGGCGCGGCGCGCAGGCCCGCACCTATCTGCAGGAAGCGCTGGAGACGAATCGCAAGTGCGTGCGCGCGCAACTGCTGCTGGGCGACGTGGCGCAGACAGAAGGCAATTTGGGTGAGGCCATCGCGGCGTGGCAGAAGATCGAGTCCCAGAACGCCGCCTACCTTCCACTCGCGGCCGAGCGCCTTCTCAAGGCCTACGCGCAGATGGGCAGGGCTGACGATGGCCTGGCTCTGTTGCGCGGTTATCTCTCGCGCTATCCCTCGCTCGATCTGCTCAACGCGGTGTTCCAGAGCGTGCTCGAACGCGAGGGCCCCGCGTCGGCGAATGAACTGGTGCAGGTTGAACTGCGCCGCTCGCCGACCTTGCTCGGACTGGATCGGATGCTCGAGGCGCAGGCGCTCGAGGCGCCCCCTGAACGCCGGCGCGAACTCGAGATGATCCGCAATCTCGTGCACCAGCACACCCGGAACCTCGCGCTGTATCGCTGCGACAACTGTGGATTCAAGGCGCGCCAGTTCTACTGGCACTGCCCGGCCTGCCACGGCTGGGAGACCTATCCCCCGCGACGCAGCGAGGAGCGCGAACTACCCGCCTGAACCATGGTTTCCTCGTCTGCTTCCGGCCCGCGCGTCGTCGTGGCCCTCGATTTCCCGTCCGCCGGCGAGGCACTCGCGCTCGTGGACCGACTCGCTCCTGGCCGCTGTCGTCTGAAGGTCGGCAAGGAGCTGTTCACCCGCGCCGGCCCCCGACTGGTGCGGGATCTGGCCGCCCGGGGTTTCGACGTATTCCTCGATCTGAAATACCACGACATTCCCAATACCGTGAGCCAGGCCTGCGCTGCGGCGACCGACCTGGGCGTGTGGATGCTCAACGTGCACGCGCTGGGCGGTCGCCGGATGATGGAGAGGGCACGCGCGGCGGTGGAGGGATCTGGCCGGCGCCCGCTGCTCATCGCGGTCACGGTGCTGACTAGCCACTGCGCCGCGGATCTGGCCGAGATAGGCCTGCCGGATGATCCGCAGGCCCTGGCCGTCCGGCTGGCCTCACTGGCGCAGAACGCGGGCATGGATGGGGTGGTGTGCTCGGCACAGGAGGCTGCGGTGATGCGGCAGCGCCTGGGCGCCGGCTTCCTCCTGGTCACACCTGGCATACGGTCTGCTGCCGATGCCGCCGACGACCAGCGTCGGGTTGCCACGCCCGGGATGGCGATCGGACAGGGAGCAAGCTATCTCGTCGTGGGACGGCCCATTACCAGGGCCGTCGATCCACTCGCCGCGCTGGAAGCCATCAACCAGGAAATTGTCGCGGCCGAGGCCGCCACGAGCAGGGAGCGTTCATGAAGATCACCATGGTGGGCACCGGCTACGTGGGTCTGGTGACGGGGGCATGTTTCGCCGACACGGGCAACGAGGTGTTGTGCCTGGATCTGGACGAGCGCAAGATCGGGATGCTGCGCGAGGGGCAGATTCCGATCTACGAACCGGGGCTCGAGGACATGGTGCGGCGCAATGTGGCCGCCGGGCGGCTGCGTTTCACCACCAGCGTCGCCGAGAGCGTGGATTTCGGCACGCTGCAGTTCATCGCCGTCGGCACACCGCCCGACGAGGACGGTTCCGCCGACCTGCGGCACGTGCTCGCTGCCGCGCGCAGCATCGGCAGGCACATGAAGGGCTACCGCGTGATCGTGGACAAGTCGACCGTGCCCGTCGGGACGGCCGATCTGGTGCGCGCCGCCGTTGCCGAGGAATTGCGGGCGCGCAAAGTGGAATTGCCCTACGCCGTCGTGTCGAATCCCGAATTCCTCAAGGAAGGGGCGGCGATCGAGGACTTCATGAAGCCCGACCGCGTGGTCCTGGGAAGCGAGGACGAGCGCGCGACCCAGCTCATGCGCGCCATCTACGCGCCGTTCCAGCGCAACCACGAGCGCATGCTGGTCATGGACGTGCGCTCGGCGGAACTGACCAAGTATGCGGCGAACGCGATGCTCGCCACGCGCATCTCGTTCATGAACGAACTGGCCAACCTGGCGGAGCGCCTGGGCGCCGACATCGAACAGGTGCGCAAGGGCATCGGCTCCGATCCGCGCATCGGTTACCACTTCCTGTATGCGGGCACCGGCTACGGCGGCTCCTGCTTTCCGAAGGACGTGAAGGCGCTCCAGCGAACCGGCACGCAGAGCGGACTCGATCTGCACGTGCTCGAGGCAGTGGAGCGAGTCAACGACGCCCAGAAGAGCCTGCTGGTGCGCAAGATCGTCAGGCGCTTCGGCGAGAAGCTCGAGGGCAGGCGCTTCGCCCTCTGGGGGCTGGCATTCAAGCCCAACACCGACGACATGCGCGAGGCGCCGAGCCTGGTGGTCGTGGACGGCCTGCTCTCGCGCGGCGCGACCATCAGTGCCTACGACCCGGTGGCCGTGCACGAGGCGCGCCGCATCCTGGGCAACCGCGCCGGCCTGAGCTACGCTGCATCGCCCATCGAGGCGTTGGAGCAAGCCGATGCGCTGGTGATCGTCACGGAGTGGAAGGAATTCCGCAGCCCCGATTTCGAGGATCTGCGCCGGCACCTGCATGAGCCGGTCGTGTTCGACGGCCGCAATCTGTACGATCCTGACATGATGCGTGAATCGGGTATCGACTATTACGGCGTCGGCCGGGGCCTGCGCGCGTGAACGAGCTGCGTGCCCGGCTCGCCGGCACGCGCGTACTGGTCGCGGGCGATGTCATGCTCGACCGCTACTGGTTCGGAGAGGTGAGCCGCATCTCTCCCGAAGCGCCGGTTCCGGTGGTGCGGGTGACGCGCATGGAGGAGCGTCCTGGCGGTGCTGCGAACGTGGCGCGCAATGCCGTCGCCCTCGGTGCCACCGTTCATCTGCTGTCCGTGGTGGGCCGGGACGATGCGGCGCGCCTGCTGGTGCGTCTGCTTCAGGAAGAGAACGTCGCCTACCAGCTGACTTGCGACGAGAGCCTGGATACGACCGTCAAGCTGCGCGTGATCGGACGGCAGCAGCAGCTGCTGCGCATCGACTTCGAGAATGCCCCCGGTCCCACCGCGCTGCAGGCGAAGTTCGCGGACTTCCAGGAGCGCCTGCCGCACTGCGATGTGGTGATCCTGTCGGACTATGCCAAGGGCGCGCTCGTGCATGTCCAGCGCATGATCCATGCGGCACGCGCCGCAGGCCGCACGGTGCTGGTCGATCCCAAGGGTGAGGACTACGAGAAGTATCGGGGGGCGAGCGTGCTAACGCCCAATCGGGGCGAGTTCCGGGAAGTGGTCGGGACGTGGAAGGACGAGGAGGACTTTGCGCGCCGCGGCCATGCGCTGCGCGAGCGACTCGAACTGGACGCGCTCCTGGTGACGCGAAGCGAGGAGGGCGTCTCTCTATTCGTGCCGGGCGAGGTCATGCACGTGAAGGCGGAGGCGCGCGAGGTCTACGACGTGAGCGGTGCGGGAGATACGGTCATCGCGACCCTCGCCGCGATGCTGGGCGCGGGCCTGGAGATACGCGATGCCGTGCGCTGGGCCAACAAGGCGGCCGGAATCGTCGTGGGCAAGCTGGGAACCGCGGTGGCGATGCCCGACGAACTGTTCGATTGAGCGGCGTCCCGCGCGCCGCAGGCATCACGTGGCAGGGACCCAGCGTTCCGGGGAGCGCCAGATGCTCGCAAGCAGCAATTCGCGCTTGAGTACGAATTCCTTGGGCAGCTTATCGTAGAGCTTGACGAGCAGGCCTTCGTGCAGCAGCAGCTCGTTGACCCATGGATCGCGCTCGACCGACATCAGCTCCGGGTATCCCGCCCGCACGGCGGGGTCCAGCCCGGCCCAGTTGAGGTGGGCCTCTCCGGGCATCCAGCCCAGCGCGCTCTGCACGGCGCCGGCTCGCCCCCTGCAGCGGTTCACGATCCATTCGAGCACACGCATGTTCTCGCCGTAACCGGGCCACAGGAACTTGCCGTCGTTCCCCTTGCGGAACCAGTTCACGCAGAAGATCCGGGGCGGGTCGGGGACGCGGCGTCCCATCTCCAGCCAGTGATCGAAGTAGTCGCCGATGTGATAGCCGCAGAACGGCAGCATCGCGAAAGGATCGCGGCGCACCTCGCCCACCTTCCCCGTGGCCGCCGCAGTCGTCTCCGAACCCATGGTCGCGGCGGCGTATACGCCATCCACCCAGTTGAATGCCTCGAATACCAGCGGAATGCTCTGGCTGCGGCGTCCGCCGAAAACGAAGGCGGAAATCGGCACACCCTCCGGCTTCTGCCAATCCGGATCGATGGATGGGCACTGTGATGCCGGGACCGTGAAGCGTGCATTCGGATGCGCAGCCTTGCGACCGCAGCCCGGCGTCCAGGGATTGCCCTCCCAGTCGGTCAGGCGTGCCGGAGGCGTATCGGTCATGTCCTCCCACCAGACGTCACCATCCTCGGTGAGTGCCACGTTGGTGAAGATGCAGTCGCGCGACAGTGTCGCCAGGGCATTCGGATTGGAGCTCTGCGATGTGCCCGGCGCGACGCCGAAGAATCCGAACTCCGGGTTGATCGCGTACAGGCGCCCGTCTGCGCCAGGCTTGATCCACGCGATGTCGTCCCCGATCGTGGTCACCTTCCAGCCGTCGAATGCGGGTGGCGGAATGAGCATGGCGAAGTTGGTCTTGCCACAGGCGCTCGGGAACGCGGCTGCCACGTAGTTCTTCTCACCCTGAGGCGATTCGACACCCAGGATCAGCATGTGCTCGGCCAGCCAGCCCTGCTCGCGCGCCATGGCCGAAGCGATACGCAGCGCGAAGCACTTCTTGCCGAGCAGCGCGTTGCCGCCGTACCCGCTCCCGAATGACCAGATGGAGTGCTCCTCCGGGAAGTGCACGATGTATTTGTGTTCCCTGTTGCAAGGCCAGACGACGTCCTGCTGGCCGGAAGCGAGCGGCATGCCGACAGAATGCAGGCACTGGACGAATGGCGCATCCTCGCCCATCGCCTCGAGGGCCGCGCGGCCCATTCGCGTCATGATGCGCATGCTGACCGCGACGTAGGCCGAGTCGGTGATCTCGACGCCGAGCTGGGAGATGGGCGATCCGATGGGACCCATGGAGAAGGGCACCACGTACATGGTGCGCCCGCGCATGCAGCCCTCGAACAGCTTGCCGAGCTGCTCCTTCATCTGCGCGGGATCCATCCAGTTGTTCGTCGGGCCGGCATCGGCGCGATGCACGCTGCAGATGAACGTCCGGTCCTCTACGCGCGCGACGTCCGAGGGGTCGGAGCGCGCCAGGAAGCTGTCGGGCCGCCTCGCGGGATCCAGCGCAATGAGGGTGCCGGCCTGGACCAGTTCCTGGCATAGCCGGCGGTACTCCTCGTCGGACCCGTCGCACCACACGATGTGCGCGGGCTGGGTCGTGCGCGCCACCTGCGCGACCCATTCGTGCAGACGTCCATGGCGAAGATATCCCGGCGCGCCGATCGGTGCCTGCGTCCGGGGGTCGATATTGGTGACGGTGCCCACCGTTGTGCTCCTCGTTCTCCGTGACTGGCCGCTCGGGCGACTCGCGGTATCGGTCGATGGTAGCACGCAGGCATTGCGCGAGGCTCGATCCCAGGCCACGCCCGGCTTGGCGTACCGGCCGTCGTTCGATGGATCCTTCGACTGCTCCGCAGAGCGCACGTCCGGCTTCGAGCGCGAGTCGTGCCTGCGCGGGCATGCGCTACAATTCTCACCGCCTGCCCGGCGCGGCTGCACGCGCCTCGATCCTTATCACGAGCCGCGCCACGTGTTGCCCGTTCTGGCCTTCGACATCGAGACGGTTCCCGACATTGCGGGACTGCGGCGGCTGCATGGCCTGCCCGGTTCGATTACCGACCGCGACGTGGCCGAGATGGCCTTCCATCGCCGCCGCCAGGCCAGCGGTGGCAGCGATTTTCTTCCATTGCATCTGCAGCGGGTGGTGGCCATTGCCTGTGCCCTGCGGGATCGCGACAGTTTCAGGGTCTGGTCGCTGGGGGGGGCGCAAGCCGAGGAGGGCACGCTGCTGCAGCGCTTCTTCGACGGCGTCGAGAAGTACACGCCGCAACTGGTGTCCTGGAACGGTACGGGCTTCGACCTTCCGGTTTTGCACTACCGCAGCCTGCTGCACGGCGTGCAGGCCCGGCGCTACTGGGACATGGGCGAAGACGACCGCGACTTCAAGTTCAACAACTACATTGCCCGTTACCACACGCGCCACCTCGATCTGATGGACGTGCTGTCCATGTATCAGCCGCGCGCTACCGCACCGCTGGACCAGGTGGCGCAGTTGCTCGGTTATCCCGGGAAACTGGGAATGAGCGGCGCTCAGGTGTGGGATGCCTACCTGGCGGGGAAACTGGAGGCCATCCGCAACTACTGCGAAACCGACGTGGTGAACACCTTTCTGGTGTTCCTGCGCTTCCAGTTGATGCGCGCTGCACTGACCGAGGAAGCGCACGCGCGCGAGGTCGACCTGGTGCGGGAGACGCTGGCGCGCAGCGAGACCGGCCACTGGGCGGAGTTCCTGGCGCACTGGCGTGGCGGCCCGCAGGGCGGGGAGGCAGGCGCAGAGCCCGTCTGAGTGCTGGCGCACAGCGCGTCGTGCCGCGGATGAAGAGCCGCCCCATGCCGATGGTGTACATCGAATCACTCGACCAGGAAGGGCGCGGCGTGGCACGCGTCGAGGGCAAGGTCACGTTCGTGGATGGCGCCCTGCCGGGCGAGACGGTGGAGGTCGACGTCTGGAAACGCAAACGCTCCTTCGACCTCGCCAACGTGCGCGGGGTGCTCAGGCAGAGTAGCCAGCGGACCGTACCCTCGTGCCCGCATTTCGAGCGCTGCGGCGGCTGCAGCCTCCAGCACCTGGACGCCCGTGCACAGGTTGCGATCAAGCAGCGCGTGCTGGAGGAGGTTCTGCGACGCATCGGCGGCGTGCAGGCCGACGCGATCCTGCCGCCCATCCAGGGTGAAACCTGGGGCTATCGCTCGCGTGCGCGTTTTGCCGTCCGATACGTCGCCAGGAAGGGCGGTGCACTGGTCGGCTTTCACGAGCGCAGGACGCACCTGGTGGTGGACATGGACTCCTGTGCGGTTCTGCCAGCCGCCGCTTCGCGACTGATCGCGCCGTTACGCACGCTGGTATCCGCGCTGCACCTCGCCGCCCGGCTGCCGCAGATCGAATTGGCGATCGGTCATGCGCACATCGTTCTGTCGCTGCGCGTACTGGACGAACCCGGCGATCACGACCTGGGCCTGCTGCGCGAGTTCGAGCGCGTCCACGGCGTGGAGATTCACCTGCAGACCAATGGGCCGAACAGTTCGAGGGCGCTTACCCCGGAGGCCGTGCGCCCGCTCGAGTACCGTCTGCCGGAATTCGGCGTCGTGCTGTGCTTTTCTCACACCGAGTTCACGCAGATCAATCGTGGGGTCAACGAGCGCCTGGTGAGCCGTGCGGTGCGCATGCTGGAGCCGTTTCCGGGTGCGCGGATCGCCGATCTGTTCTGTGGGTTGGGCAACTTCACCCTGCCACTGGCCCGGGCGGGTGCTCGGGTCGTCGGACTGGAGGGCAGCGCTGGACTGGTCGAGCGGGCGCGCCAGAACGCCAGGATGAACGGACTGGGCGAGGCAGTGCGCTTCGGGGTCGCCGACCTGTTCCGCGATGCGGCGGATGCACTGTCCGGCCTGGGGGCACTCGATGCGATGCTCCTCGATCCACCGCGCGACGGGGCACAGGCGGTCGTCGAGGCACTGGGCGCCGACGCGCCGCCACGATTGGTGTACGTGTCGTGCAATCCGGCGACGCTGGCGCGCGACGCAGGGATGCTGGTCAGGGAGAAGGGCTACCGTCTCGCGGCAGCCGGTGTTGCGAACATGTTCCCGCATACCTCGCACGTCGAGTCCATCGCGTACTTCGTGCGGGCCGGAGCGTCGGTCCAGCCGGAGCCCCGGATCGGGATCACTCTCGCTGGCCGGTGAACGCCATCAGCAACTGCAGCAGGCTGCTGAACAGGTTGTAGATGGAGATGTACAGGGTCAGTGTGGCGGAGACGTAGTTGGTCTCCCCGCCCCGGACGATCGCACTCAGCTGGTAGAGAATCAGCATGGAGCTGAGGATGACGAATACACCGCACAGGACGAGGTGCAGGGCCGGGCTGGCGAGGAAGACATTGGCCACCACCGCGACCATGGCGACGATGACGCCCACCATGAGGAAGCTCCCCAGGCCGCTGAAGTCCCGGCGCGAGGTCGTCGCCACCGCCGCGAGCCCGAAGAAGGTTGCGGCCGTCATGCCCGATGCCAGCATCACGAGCTGGCCGCCGTTGGCGAGTCCCAGCGCTGCCTTCAGCAGTGGGCCGAGCAGCAGGCCCATGAATGCGGTGAAGCCCAGCAGCAGCCCCAACCCAAGCACGCTGTGACGATTGCGCTCGATAACGACGATCCAGCCGTAGAAGATCGCCAGCACTGCCACCAGCGAGATCACCGGATTGCTTCGCATGAACGAGAGATCGAGGTTCATGCCGACGCCGGCACCGATCGCGGTGGGTACGAGTGACAGTGCGAGCAGCCAGTACGTGTTGCGCAGGACCCGATGCTGCTCGGGTACGAGGACGGTACTGGTTGTGGGGCGACAAATGGTTTGAGATTTCGGGATCAGACGGGAAAAACCGGAACTAACTGAGACGAAAGGAAAAAGCGGGGCCAGCAGAAAAAGGCTTGCGACAGATGGTTTGAGATTTTCCAGGCGCTTGCGACACATGGTTTGAGATCGCTTCATCGCCCCGGTGAGCCCCGCCAGCAGCGTCCGGACCGGCCGGTCGACCTCCCTCTCCGGCTCGGCCTGGTTGGCGAACAGCAGGCCGAACAGCAGGCCCGCAACGAACGCCATCACCCACATCCCCACCGCCACGAGCGCGCGACACCTGACTGTACGTTTGCGCAGCGCTTTGCGCGATTTCTCCCCGTATAGCAGGCGGTCGATCTCCCTCCTCAGTTCTCTCTGCATGGTCTCCTCCTCCCGAGTTCTAGTGGACTTTTAATGGGGAGGAGGGAGTGTTTAGGAGGCAGGAAATCAGCGTCAAACGGTGTTGCAGGAACGTCCCAGCGTATAGGAATTATTCCTGGAAGAAGGAGTGAGGCACGGCCCTGTGGATAATTTCTTCGGTTCAGCGACGACTGCCGTCGCTGAACCTGAACGTTCAGCGACGTTCAGCGACAGCATGCTTAAGGCATAGAGGTTCAGCGACGTAAGCCATAGAAATGTAGGCAATTTTCGACATCCTGCGCATGCCTCAGCCGCGCCGCCGCTGAAATTCGTGTATCCACGCGGAACCGGCGCCGCTCAAAAAATGAGCTGCGCCTTCTGCGACCTGTGGATAACTCGATCGAGACCAGTTCCCTGTGGATAACCGTGCGCGCGGCGTGACCGCCGGAGGTCACAGAAGCGCGTCGAGGAACCGCCGGAATGACTCCTCGGCAGACGCCGGCTTGCCACCTCGCGCGGCGATGTGCTCGTAGAGCAGCACCGCGAGCTTTGCCTTTCGTTTGGGCGGAACCGTCAGCCGCTCTTTCTTGCAAAATGCCTCGATCCGCTCGAGCACTACCTCCATCAACTCCGTGTCTGGCAAAGCAGGCTCTGGTGAGCTGATGCGCATCTGACGCTCACCTGTGAGCACCCATAGCGGGTCCACGCGCTCGACAGCGTTGAGGGCCAGAAGGACGCTTGCATCGGGCGCGCGAAGTCCGCGCTCATAGCGGCCTAGGGTCTCTGGATGGATGCCAAGGTAGCGAGCGAACTCCTCCCTGTTGGCTTCGCCCCGGATCAGCACCAGACGATCGCCGATCTCCTTCAAAGCCGATTTGTTGAATTCATGCCGCCGTTCGGCCTCCTCCTGCGGAGAGCCCGGGTCCACGCCCTCTTCCCCAGATTGCCTATCCGTTCTCGCTCTCGCATTCATCGTCACGCCCTGCGGTATACAGCCAAAAAGTAGTTGACACACATCCGATCGGTTGTGTTAAATGCGTCCCCATGAGGACAGCCGAACGGCAGAAAAAGCGCGGGCCAAGTGACTGGCACCGCGCAGACATCAAGGCAGCGCTCGAGAAAGCCGGGTGGACTATTCGCCGCCTGGCGCAGCACCACGGCATCAGCCATCGAGCACTGACGCACGCGTTCTGTCGCCCCTATCCACGGGCAGAGCAGCGCATTGCCGCAGCTCTCGGCCTCGCGCCCGAGGAAATCTGGCCCACCCGTTATGTGGGCGATCCGGCAGCCAAACGGCAGCGTCTCAAGCGTGACGCCGACTCTGCGAATGGTAGCAGCCAGGAGCGGCGTCGCAATGGAAAAGACCGGAGGTCACGGTAGCCATGCGCGGCGGTGATCTGTCGACAGCTGATCTTTTCACCAAGGAGCCGCGCCTGAGCTCCGGGAGTCTTCAGCACTCGATCGAGCTGCGCGAGGTGATGAGCGAGGCCCTGCGCACCTCCCAGCTCACCCGCTACGAGGTCGCGGCAGAGATGTCTCGCCTCCTGGGCGTGGAGATCACCAAGGCACAGCTCGACGCCTGGACTGCAGAGTCTCGAAGCAGCTGGCGCTTTCCGTTTGAGTACGCCGCCGCATTCGACGCCGCGCTGGGCGGGCACGTTCTCCAGGATCTGTTGGCACGCAAGCGCGGCACACGCGTCGCGCGAGGGCAAGACTCGATGCTGGCCGACCTGGGCCGCATCGAGCAGATGATGCGCGAGCTGCGCACGCTGCGACAGCGCATTCAGCAGGAACTGCAGGGGCAACGATGAGCGAATGGTTCGTTGCCAGACAGCTGGTTGGACTGCCCGGGCTGCCCTCCACGGTTCAGGCACTCAACAGGCTCGCGAAGCGGGAGAACTGGCTCGTCCGCATACGAGAGGGTCGCGCCCACGAGCGCGAGTACCACGCCTCTTCCCTCACGCCGGAGACGCGCGCGCGCCTCGCCCAGGCGCTGGTCGACGAGGTCGTGCGCGCCGGCCAGCTCGCAGCCGCCAAGCTCGACCTGCAGGAGCGGCTGCAGGCGCGCGCCGCCGATGCGTGCCGCGAAGAAAGCCTGCGCAGCGTCGGGCTCGCCGACGGGTGGACGGGTCGAGAGATCGACGCGCGCGTGGCGATCCTGGCCGCGTTCGACTCGTGGCGTGCCGCCTGCGGCGTGGCATTGACCGATGCCCGCGTGATGTTCGCCTCGGCCTACAACGCCGGGCAGATCGAGGTGACGCCCGAGGTGCGCACGGCGGTCCCCACGCTCTCGCGCGCGACCCTGTGCCGCTGGGCCAGCGGCCTGCAGCAGTACGGGCTGCAGGCGCTCGCGCCGCGCTACGGCAACCGCTCGGGCGCCAGCGCGATCGCCTCCGACGGCGAGCTGCGTGAGTTCGTGCTGAGCCTGCTCGCAGCCAAGCCGCACACCTCCGCCGCCAACCTCTATACGGCCTGCAAAGCCCGCTTCAAGGGGCGCATGCAGGTATCGCGGCGCACGCTGGAGCGCTACATCGAGCGCTGGAAGGCGGAGCACGGACAGCTCTTCACCGCCGTGACGAATCCCGATGCCTGGAAGTCGCGCTACATGAGCGCCTTCGGCAGCGCCTCCGAGCACGTGCAGCGACTCAACCAGCTTTGGGAGCTGGACTCCACGCCGGGCGATGTGATGCTCACCGACGGCCGTCACAACCTGATCGGCGTGGTCGACGTCTACACCAGGCGCGCCAGGATCCTGGTGGCCAAGACCAGCAAGGCAGTGTCGGTGGCCACGCTGATGCGCCGCGCGCTGCTCGACTGGGGCGTGCCGGAGAGCGCCAAGACCGACGGTGGCGCCGAATACGTGAGCCGGCACCTGCGGCGCGTGTTCGCCGACTTGAGCGTGACACACCTCGAGTGCGCACCGTTCAGCCCCTGGGAGAAGCCGCACGTCGAGCGGTTTTTCCGGACCTTCAGCCACGGCCTGGTGGAACTGCTCGATGGGTTCGTGGGCCACAACGTGGCCGAGCGCCAGGACATCGAGGCTCGCCGCAGCTTCGCGCAGCGGCTGTTCCAGAAGGACGCCACCGTCGAGCTGCTCATGAGCGCGCAGGAGCTGCAGGGCTTCTGCGACCGCTGGTGTGAGGACCTGTATCACCACGAGGCGCACGAGGGCCTCAACGGCATGACGCCCTTCGCCGTGGCAGCCGCGTGGCCCGAGCAGCCGCGGCGCATCCACGACGAGCGCGCCCTCGACGTGCTGCTGGCAGCGCCTGCAGGCAATGGTCAGCGCATCGTGCAGAAGAAGGGCATTGCGCTCGATGGCGCCTGGTTCATCGCCCCCGAACTCGCGCTGCACGTGGGCGATGCGGTGGACGTGCGCATCGACCCGCAGGACCTGGGCCGCCTCTACGTCTACCGCGACGCGGCGTTCCTGTGCATCGCCGAGTGTCCGGAGCGTACCGGCATGGACCGCCAGGAGGTCGCCACCAGAGCCAGGACCCTGCAGCGCGAGCGCATCCAGGAGGAGCGCGCTGCGCTCAAGGCGGCCGGCAAGCGAGCGAACACCGACGACATCGTGCGCGAGATCCTCACCGATCGCGCCGCGGCCGCCGGCAAGCTCGCGCGCCTGCCGGTGCGCGAGGTCGAGCTCCCCGTCCCCGGGCTGCAGCAGGCCAAGCGTGCCGTGCAGCACGGCCGCGCGCCAGCGGCGCAGATGAGCGATGCGCAGCGCGCGCTGCTCGAGCGCATGCGCGATGAGCACGCACAGACCCCCGCTACGGTGACCAAGCTCCCCGATCGTGAGGTGCGCTTTCGTCGCTGGCTCGACGTCGACACGCGGCTCAAGGCCAGCCAGGCCGTGTCTGACACCGATCGGCAGTTCTGGGCCGGCTACCAGACAGTTCCGGAGTTCGATGCGCAACGGATGTTGTGGGAAGCGCGGGAGCAGCTGCGCGCAGTGGGCGAGTGACAAAGAAAACGCCCGCACCGGAGGTAACCGGGCGGGCGATGAAAGTACAACCGGAAGGAGACTCGGACGTGAGCATGCCAGATGCAAACGGGGGATCGACACTAGCGGTCCTTACTAACGTGGCGCTGTGCGCGGAGGCGCTCAACGCCGCGATCTCGCGGCAGCATCAGCTGCCCGGCCTGCTGTGCCTGTACGGCCCGGCGGGGTGGGGCAAGACCTCGGCCGCGGCCTACTGCGCCAACCGCTACCGCGCTTACTTCGTCGCGGCGAAGTCGGTGTGGTCGAAAAAGGCGTTTCTCGGCGCGATCCTCAAGGAGATGGGCGTCAGCCCGGCTCGGACGATCTCCGACATGGCCGATCAGGTCGCCGAGCAACTGGCGGTGAGCCAGCGTCCGCTCATCGTCGACGAGGTCGACCACCTGGTCGCCGGGAATCACATCGAGTTGGTGCGCGACCTGTTCGAGTCCTCGCTCTCGCCCATCCTGATGATCGGCGAGGAGCTGCTGCCCGCGAAACTGAAGAAGTGGGAGCGCTTCCATTCGCGCGTGCTGCGCTGGGTGCCCGCGCAGGCCGCCACGATCGAGGACGCGCAGCACCTGCGCAAGATGTACTGCCCGCAGATCAAGGTCGCCGACGATCTCATGGATCGCATCGCGCGGATGGCCAACGGAAGCGTGCGCAGGATCGTGGTGAACCTCGCCCTGGTGCAGGAGGCTGCGCTCGCCGGGGGCGTCACGAAGATGGACCTTGGCGCCTGGGGCGAGCGGGAGCTCTACACCGGCGAGGCGCCCGTGCGCAGGATCGCCGCATGAGCCGCACCCGCGTGGATCTCCAGCCCACCGGGGCGCTCTCGCCGCGCGAGCTGCTCTGGCAGCAGGTGCGCGATCGCCGTGACTTCACCCTCATGCAGCTCATCGGCTCGACCGGTATTCATAAGCGCACGGTGCAAAGCTACCTGCAGGGGCTGCTCGCGGGCGGCTATGTGCAGGATCTGCGCGCCGATGGGGTCTACCGCCTGGTGCGCGACGTCGGCGTCGAGGCCCCACGCGTGGACGCGCAGGGCAGGACCGTCACCCAGGGCAGCGGTCGCGAGGCGCTGTGGCGCACGATGAAGGTGCTCGGCAGCTTCACCGCTCGCGAGCTCGCTCTGCACGCGAGCACGGAGCAGCACCTGGTCGCAGAGGAGGAGGCAAACACCTACATCAAGTTCCTCTCCCGCGCTGGCTATCTGCGCTGCATCGAGCCGGCGCGCACGCCCAGGCAGGCGCGCTACCTCTTCGTCCGAGCGCGCAACAGCGGCCCGCGCGCGCCGATGATCCAGCGCGTCAAGCAGGTCTTCGATCCCAACCTCGGCAAGGTGGTCTACGTCGAACCAACGGGAGGGCGCGATGGGTAAGCCGAATGTGCTGGCGCGCATCGTCGAAGGGCAGGACGTGCACCGCGCGTTCGGCGCACCGGGCGACTGGGGCTACCACACGGCCATCGGACAGGGCTTGTATGCCCTCCTGAGAGAGAAGCGAAGCGATGGGTAGCGCCGACGTGAACGAATCGCAGGCGAGCGTGGCGTGGGGCAATGAGCTGCCCGACTGGGTGCTGCTGATGGCGCAGGCGTGCGATCGCAGCTCACAGGCCGCGGTGGCGAAGCGCCTGGGCGTGTCCAGCGCGATGGTCAATCAAGCGCTCAAGCGCACCTACACGGGGTCCTACACCACGCTGGAAGCGCGCGTGCGTGGCGAGCTGATGGGCAAGACCCACACCTGCCCGGTGCTGGGTGAGATCACCACGCGCCAGTGCCTGGATGAGCAGGCTCGCGGGTACGCGCCCACGAATCCGTCCCGCATCGCGATCTTCATCGCCTGCCGGCGGCCGTGTCCGCACTTCAAGGGCAAGCCCAAATGAGCCAGCCCGCCCAGAAATTCCGCTACGTCCCCGCGTGCGCCACCGACATCCGCAAGACCTTCGCGCGCGTGCGCCGTGCGCTGCGCGCCGCGCAGGCCGCTCAGCGCACGCCCGAGGGATCCATACAGCTGGCCAACGTCCAGCGTCTGAAGAGGAGGGGCTGAAATGAAGATGGAGACCGTGCTCATCGTTCAGTCGGACGCGCGGGCAAGCGCAGCCGCGCCGTGCACCTGGCCGGACGCCTACATCGAGTTCTGGGGCGAGGTCTATCTCGCCAACCCGGCGCTGCGCCGGGGCGGCGTGCTCTTCGAGGCGCTCCTCGCCGCGCCGCCGGAGATCCTGCAGACCATGCTCGATGCACGCGCGATCGCGGTGCGTACGCAGCTGCGTGCGCAGGCCGCCGTGCGCGAGCGCCTGTTCCAGCAGCAGATGCGCCGGAGGCCCGTATGAGCGACACGCTCACGAAAGGCCGCAGCATGCCGGATCGGATCCTCAGGCACCTCGCGGCACACCCGAAGGAGCGCTTCTTTGACACCGATCTGCAGGTGGTGCTGGGGATCGACAGTCGGCCCTCCATTGCCGGCGCGCTGACCGTCCTGGCGCGGATGCACCGGGTCTCGCGCGGGAAGGTGGAGCGGCCGGGCCAGGCGGCCTGCTGGGTCTACTGGCACCGCGTTGCGCAGGGTGTGCCCGACATGGAGGAGCTGCAGCCGCTGCGCCTGGCGCCACGCGTACGCCGGCCAGGCAGCGAGCAGGCCGATGGCATCCCGTCGCTGCAGGGCGCTGCTGCCAGCGCGCAGTCCGCGCGTGCGCTCGCTCCGATCGGATCCGTGGCCTACGGCGCGCCGGGCGCCGCGCAGATCGGCGAGACGACGGAGCAGGCAGCGGTCGAGACCGCCCCGGCCTCGGCACCGGCTCCGGCGCGTGAGGATGCAGCCTTTCGCTGCGCGCTGTTCAGCGACGGCGAGCTGGAGATCCGCACGCACGGCGTCCTCCTCACCCTCACGCCCAGCGAGACCCGGCAGCTGCTGCGCTACCTCGAGCGCATCGCGGTGGAGGTCGACGCGTGAAAGGCGTCTGCCCGGGCTGCGGGCTGTCGGCCGATCTGATCGCCTTCAGCGCGGAAGTGGCCGCGCGCGGCGCAATCGCTGCGGCGCTCAAGCTGCCCAACCAGCTCGGCCACCGCATGCTGCTCTACCTGCAGCTCTTTGCGCCGGCCGAGCGCAGCATCACGCTCGCCAAGACTGAGCGGTTGTTCGCCGAGCTGCTCCAGTGCGTGGGCGAAGCGCGGGTGACGCGCAAGGGCCGCACCTGGGCCGCGCCGCTGCTGCTGTGGGAGCAAGGCATCGACGAGATGCTGGCCAAGCGCCACATCCTCACGCTGCCGTTGAAGACCCACGGCTACCTGTACGAGATCGTCGTGGGCCTCGCGAGCCAGGCGGAGGGCCGCGCAGAACAGCAGCGCGAGCAGACCCGCGCCTACGGCATGAGCGCCGAGCGCACCGGGGCCGGGGCGCCCCAGGCGATCGGCGAGGTGCTCGAGCGCAGCCGCATGCCCGAGAGCGTGCGCGATGCGCTCCGGCGAAAGGACCAGCCGTCGTGAAGGCGGTCGGCCTGGACGAGGTGCTGGCCGCCCTGCAGGCGCACGTGGGGGCGCAGCGCGGCATCACCGCCGCCTGCCTCGCCGCGCAGCTCGACATCTCGCCGCGCCAGCTGCGCCGCTGCATCAGCGCGCTGCGCCGGCGCGAGGGCATCGCCCTGTGCGGCCACCACCCGGACAGCGGCTACTACATCGCCGACAGCGCCGCCGAATTGGAGCGCACCTGCGCCTTCCTGCGCGCCCGCGCGCTGCACTCGCTGACGCTGGAATCGCGCCTGCGTCGGATCCCGCTCGCCGATCTGATCGGGCAGCTGAAGCTGGAGACCTAGCCGATGCCCTTCTACCGCATCAACGGCGCCATCGTGCATATGCAGGGCACGAAGCTACCCGCGCCGTGCGGCTGCTTCGATCCGGACGACGACGGCCGCATCTGCCTGGCCCTCAGCGGCTACCAGTGCGACTACCCCATGCCCGGCCCAGGCACCTGCGACCGCCACCTGTGCACGCGTCACGCGCACGAGGTCGGCCCGGACCGTCACTACTGCCCGCAGCACTTCGAGCGGGCGCAACGACACGAGGAGGAAGGATAAGGATGCTGAAGCGATTTGTCGTGTGGGATCCCGATGGCGGCAGAGGCGAAGAGGATGGTCGCGAGTTCAACGCCCTCGACGCCCAGGCGGCAGTGGCCGCCTGGGCGGATTGGGATGACGACGCCAATTCCGACTATCGCATCGTGTGCGGCGAAGTCGTCACCGTGCAGGTGCGCGATCTCCAGACCAACGAGTCGAGCAAATGGGTGGTGTCAGGCGAGGCCGTGATCAGCTACACCGCCGTGAAATACGAGGAGAAGTGATGCTCACGCTGGAGCAGATGGAAGCACTGGCCCGCACGGTGTCCACCGCACGCGAGAGCCTCGCCGGCACGTGCGACGCCATGCAGGAGGAGCTGCGTGCGATCGAGCGCAAGTACCTGCCACGGATCAAGCGGGCGGTGCACGCCGCCGGCGAGGCCCAGGCCGCGCTGCTCGCCGCCGTGCAGGACAACCGCAAATGCTTCGAGCGCCCGCGCTCGCGCCAGGCGCACGGGGTGAAGTTCGGCTGGCGCAAGCAGTCGGGAAAGCTCACCTGGTCGGATCCGGACTACGTGGTGGCCAGGATCGAGCGCCTGCTGCCCGAGCTGGTCGAGACCCTCGTAAAGGTGACCAAGACGCCCCGCAAAGCAGCCCTACAGGACCTGGATGCCGCCACCATCAAGAAGCTCGGCTGCGTCATCACCGACAGCCAGGACGCGGCCTTCGTCGAGCTAGCCGACACCGAGGTGGACAAGCTCGTGCGCGCGCTGCTGAAGGAGTCGGTCGACGAATCGATCGAGGAGGTCCGCGCGTGAGCCACTACCGCGACCACATGAGCGGCAGCGAGCGGCGGCGCTGGCAGCTGCTGCTGCTGTGGTGGCGCCAGCAGGGGCGCTGTCACTACTGCGGCGGCTGGTGCGTACTCATGCCGCCGATGCCCAAGCGGGCGGTCTTCCGCGACGACGAGGCCACGCTCGAGCACCTGGATAGCCGCCATTCCGATCGCCGCGGCAGCTACGAAGGCACTGGCCAGTTTCGCCGCGTGATGGCCTGCCGCGGGTGCAACCAGGCGCGCGGGGCGCAGGACGATGCATGGGCGCATCAGCGCGCCAGGGAGCTGCGCGCATGAGCCGCCCATGCTGGGTGTTCAACGAGGAGCAGCTGCAGCGTGCGCTCATGCGCTGGTACGAGCGGCGCGAGCCCGGGCATGGCGCGATGGAGGCAAGCGGCGAGATCGCCGCGATCGTCGACTTTCTCTACTCGCACGAGGCAGCAGAGGCCAAGCTGCTGATGCCCACGCAATGAGACCGATCGCAGATTCCGACGTGGCGGCGCTGCTGGCGGGCATCGACCAGGCGCGCCGCCTCACCCGCGCCGCCGCGCTGCTCATGGCCGTGGCGCTGCTCAGCCAGCACCCGCTGCTGCTGTGCGCCGGCATCGTGGGCGGCCTGCATGCGCTCGCCCGGCTGGTCGCGCTGGGGTGGAAGCTCGCGCGATGACCCGGCGCACCAGCGACCCGGCGCGCAATCGCGAGCTTGCCGCCATCCACATCGCCGCCCAGCAGCTGGGGATGGACACCAGCGATGCCCACCCCGAGAGCGCCTACCGCAGCATGCTCTGGAGCGTGGCACGCGTGCGCTCGGCCGGCGCGCTGGACTTTGCCGGCCGCCAGCGCGTGCTCGACCACCTGGTCGCGCGCGGCGCGAAGATCGCGCGCCGGCCTCGGCGCGTGCGCGTGGCAGTCGATCGCGTCGCGCTCGTGCGCAAGATCACGGCTTTTCTGCTCGAGGCCGGCCGCACTGACGAGTACGCGCACGGAATCGCCCGGCGCATGTTCCACGTGGACCGCTACGAGTGGTGCGACGAGAAGCAGCTCGGGAAGATCGTCGCGGCCCTCTACTACGACGCCAAGCGTCACGACCGCCCGGTGAGGAAGCCAGAATGAGCCAGGAGGAGATGTTCAATCTCGACAGTGCCGAGCTCACGGGTCTGCTCGAGCACGCCGCCGTGACCGCGGACGCGCGCGCCTGGCCGAAGATGCTGACCGATCTCATCGACCTGCTCACCGTGCACTTCAAGCGCCGCGGTTTCGCCCGGCCGGACGAAGAGGCTCGGCGCGTGGTGGCAGCGCTCGCGGTCTACTTCGGCGGACGCATGATGTACCTGCCGCGCGGCGATCGCCTGCAGAAGGCGATGCGCGACGCCGAGATCTGGGCGGCCTACACCGGCGCCAACGTGCCGCAGCTCGCCCAGCACTTTCGCATGTCGGTCCCCAGCGTGTATGCCATCATCGCCGAGCAGCGCGCGCTGCGCGCACGCGCCGCGCAGCCCTCGCTGTTCCCTGCGTCCGACCAGTAGTAAGCCCGCTTTCTCCCGGACGGATCGCCCGCCCTCCAACAATCGAGCCCGAATTGAGCAGCCGCACCGCGGCTGCCATGCGCGCGCGAAGGGGGCGTCAGGCGATGCAGTTCGATGGCAAGGTGCTCGACGTCCTGATCGATGCCGCGCTCAAGCACGTGCTGCCGGTCGACGTCGTGCTGCCGATCGCGTGGGTCGAATCGGCCGGCAATCCCTGGGCCTGGAACCCCGAGCCGCACTACCGCTACCTGTGGGACGTGAAGCGTGGACGCCCCTTCCGCGCACTCACGTCTGGGGAAGCCTGGAACGAACGCCCCCCGACTGACTTCAGCTGCCTGGCAGGCGACCCCGATCAGGAGTGGTGGGCGCAGCAGGCGAGCTTCGGCCTGCTGCAGGTCATGGGCGCCGTCGCCCGCGAGCGCGGCCTGCGCGCGCCCTACCTCACCACCTTGTGCGATCCGCGCATCGGCGCCGAGTACGGCTGCCGGCAGCTCGCGCACATGCGCGATCTGCACCTGAAGCGCTGGGGCTGGGACGGCGTGATCGCCGCCTACAACGCCGGCAGCCCACGTCGCGCCGAGGGCGGCGCCTTCGTCAATCAGGACTACGTCGAGAAGGTGCGCCGCGCGAAAACGGCGCACGCCAAGCTCACTCCACAGGAGATCCGTGCATGAGAAGCGGGATTGTCACTACCGAGTTCTGGGTCACGTTGCTCACCGTGCTCGCATCGCTGTGGGGACTGGTCGAGGGGCTGCTGCCGCCCGAGACGGCTGCGCTGGTGAGCGGCATCGTCTCGGTGATCTACACCGCCGCGCGCGCCTGGGTGAAAGCCCAGCACGCCCTCGGCGAGCTGCCGCAGGTGCCTCCGCTACCCGAGGTTCCGCCAGGCCGCGGCACCGAGCTGCGCGCGCACTGGGTGAGCTGCGCACTGGCGATCGCGCTGGCCAGCAGCCTGCTCGCAGGCTGCGGCGCGCTGCTCGTGCAGCGCGATACCTCCACGATGACCCAGCAGCAGGCCCTGCAGGCGCAGCTCTCCGACGCGATCGCCGCCGGCTACGTGGCGCTCACCCAGGCACGCCAGCTCAATCGGGAGCTGCTCGATGATCGGCTGATCGGCTCCGTCCGAGCCCAGGAGATCCGCGCGCATCTCGACAGCGCCCGCGCTGCCCTGGATGCCGCCGCCGGCGCGCTGGTCGCGTCTTCGCCTGACCCGCCCGAGGCGCAGCGCCAACTGGCGCTCTTCAACTACGCATTGAGCGCCGCCCGCGCGTTGCTCGCGCGCCAACGCACGGAGTAGACCCCGATGGACCACGACAACACCGCGATCGCACTGGCGATCGCTCAGCACCTCATGAACGGCGCGGCCCGGGCGATCGACGTGGTCAACCGGGCACGCCTGGAGAATCGCGCGGTGTCGAAGACTGAACTGCTGAGCCTGGCGAGCGAGGACGACATCGAGCGCGCCACGGAGCAGGCGGCGATCGCGCAGGCGATCTCACAAGGGCGCTGAGGGTTGGCGGACCTGGCCGACAAGGCGGAAGCGCTGGAGCAGCGCGTGCGAGACGAGGCGCTCGCGCGCTCGCGCGAGCAGCTGCCCCACGGTGCATCGCGCAGCAACTGCATGCACTGCGGCAATCCGATTCCGTCCGCGCGCCGGCACGCACTGCCCGGCGTGGAGCGCTGCGCGCCGTGCCAGCAGCTGCTCGAGCGTCAGGAGCGCAGGAGCAGCTGGTGAACTGGGATGCAGCGAAGGTCTTCTGGGATGCGTGCGAGTTCCTGATGCTCTGTGCAATTGGGCTCTACACCTACATGTCCAAGCGCTCTGCCATCACCGAGCAGAAGTTGCTCGACACCCGTCGCGAGATCGACGCGCACCTGCACGATCACGCCACGCGCCTGGCGCGCCTGGAGGAAGGCCCCACGCACGAGCACTTGTCCGACTTGCATTCCAAGATCAACGGCGTGGACCGCGTGCTCAACGAGCTGAAGGGCGCATTCGACGCGGCCAACGGGACCTTGAAGCTCATCCTCGACCACCTGATGCAGCAGAAATGACCAAGCCCTTCCACGAGACCATCCGCGAAGCCCGGCGCCTGGCGCTGCTGCAACTGCTCGCCCAGGCGCCGCGCTACGAGGCCGCGGCCGAGGTGCTCTATGCAGCGCTGCCCGCGCGCGGGCTCTCGGCCAGTGCCGATGCGGTCAACGGGGATCTGGCCTGGTTGACCGAGCAGGGCCTGGCGGAGACCAGCGAGATCGGCAGCGTGAGGCTCGCACGCATCACCCAGCGCGGCCTGGATGTCGCCCACGGCGTGGTCAGCGCGCCGGGCGTGAAAGCGCCGCTACCCTGACTGATGCCCGGCACCCGCAGCTCGATCAAGCGGCTGGACCCGCGCATTCGCGAGGCCGTCGATGCCGCCATCCGCGAGGACCGCGCAACGCTCGACGAGATCGTGCAGCTCATCGAGCAGCTCGGGCGCGAGCTGGGCACCGGTGACACCGCCTCGCGCTCGGCCGTGCACCGCTATCGCCAGACGATGGAGGAGGGCATGGAGGTCTTCCGCGCCACGCAGGGCATGGCACACGTGTGGGCGCAGAAGCTCGAGGAGGATCCGGCGAGCGATGTCGCGCGCCTGGCCGCCCAGGTACTGGGCGCGGTCGCGCTGAACACCAGCAACGCCCTGGTGCGCACCGGCGAAGCCGTGCCGGCAGGCGAGGTCATGTTCCTCGCCAAGGCCCTCGACCACCTCTCGCGCGCGGAGAAGGTCAACGCCGAGCGCGAGCTCAAGGTGCGCGCGCAGGTGCTCGAGCAGGCTGCCAAGAGGGTCTCGAAGATCGCGCAGGATGGAGGCATGTCCGCCGAGCTGCGCGCCGAGATCCTCAACGGCATTCTGGGGGTGCAATCCTGATGCGCACCGATCCGCTGCAGCTGGTCAAGCTACCCGTCGACGGCGACGGACCACCGCCGGCGCTGCTGCCCTATCAGCAGCGCTGGGTCGCGGACGATTCCCCCTTCAAGCTGCACGAGAAATCGCGCCGCATCGGCATGACCTGGGCGGAGGCGAGCGACGATGTGCTGATCGCGGCGAGCGCCAAGCGCGCCGGCGGGCAGAACGTGTACTACCTGGGCACCGACAAGGAGATGACCGAGGAGTACATCGAGGCGTGCGCGATGTGGGCGCGTGCTTTCAACCACGCGGCATCGGCGATCGAGACCGGCTTCTGGGAGGAGGACAAGGAGGATCGCCACATCCAGACCTTCAGCATCCGCTTTCCCGCGAGCGGTCACAAGATCTTGGCGATGGCGAGCGTGCCCTCGAAGCTGCGCGGCCGCCAGGGCGTGCTGGTCGGCGACGAAGCGGCCTTTCAGCGCGACTTGAAGGGGCTCATCAAGGCGGCGATGGCCTTCCTGTTGTGGGGCGGCAAGGTGCGTCTGCTCAGCACGCACGACGGGGTCGACAACGCTTTCAACGAGCTCATCCAGGACGTGCGCGCCGGAAAGCGCAAGGGGGTGGTCCACCGCACCACGTTCCAGGAGGCCGTCGAGCAGGGCCTGTATCAGCGCGTGTGCATGCGTCGCGGCATCCCCTGGACGCAGGCCGGGCAGGACGCGTGGGTAGCGGACGCCTACAGCTTCTACGCCGAGGACGCGGCCGAGGAGCTGGACGTGGTGCCCTCGCAGAGCGGCGGCGCATTCCTGCCGATGTCGCTGATCGAGGCGCGCATGTCGCCCGACACGCCGATCGTGCGCGGCAAGTGGACGCACGAGTTCGCGCTGCTGCCCAAGGCTCAGCGCGAGGCCGAGGTGCTCGCCTGGTGTGAGGAGCAGCTGCTCCCGCACCTCGAAAAGCTCGATGAGCGCGACGCGCACGGCGTCGGCGAGGACTTCGGGCGTGTTGCGGACCTGTCAGTTCTCTGCGTCGCGGCCGAGACGCGCGATCTGGTGCGTCGCTGCCGGCTGTGGGTCGAGCTGAGCAATTGCCCGTTCGAGCAGCAGCGCCAGATCTACTTCTACCTCTGCGATCGCCTGCCGCGCTTTCGCAGCGGCGTGCTGGATGCCACCGGCAATGGTGCGTACCTGGCCGAGGTCGCCATGCAGCGCTATGGCATCGGCCGCATCGAGCCGCTGCATCTCAGCGAGCCCTTCTATACGGAGCAGATGCCGCGCTTCAAGGCCGCGCTGCAGGACGGCACGTTCGACGATCTGCCGCGCGATCGCGAGGTGCGCGACGATCTGCGGGCGCTGCGCGTGATCAAGGGCGTGCCAAAGCTCCCCAGCGCGCCCACGCAGGTCGCTGACGGGCCGAAGCTGCGCCGGCACGGCGACGGCGCGATCGCCGCCTTCCTCGCCGACTACGCTATGCGCCGCGAGGTCGCGCCGATCGAGTGGACCGCGGTGCCTGCGAAGGTGAGCCGCTGGGACCAGGTCGAGCGCGACCATGACCGGCCCGCGCACGACGACGACATCGCGCTGCAGCCCGCAGGAGCCTGGTGATGGCCATCCTCGACCAGTTCGGCCGACCGATCGACACGGGCATCCTGCGCGAGCCGCAGAGCGCGCGGGTGGCCTCCCTGCACCAGATGTTCGCGGGGCATCCCTCGCGCGGGCTCACGCCGCAGAAGCTCGCCCGCATCCTCGACGATGCCGAGGGCGGCAGCATCATCGACCAGGCCGACCTGGGCGAGGACATGGAGGAGAAGGACGCGCACATCCTCGCTGAGCTCTCCAAGCGCAAGCGCGCGCTGCTCACGCTCGACTGGGACGTGATCGCCCCCGAGGGGGCGGACGCGAGTGCGGGCAGGCTCGCCGACCACGCCAAGGAGATGTTGGCGGCCATCCCCGACATCGAGGACGTGATGCTCGATGCGCTCGATGCCATAGGCAAGGGCTTTGCGTGCCTGGAGATCGACTGGCACCGCCCGGGGCGTGAGTGGGTGCCGCGCCAGATCCACTGGCGGCCGCAGAATTGGTTCCAGCTCGACATCCTCACGCGCCGCGAGATCCGGCTGCGCGACAACAGCGGCGACGGCGCCCCGCTCACGCCGTTCGGCTGGGTGTTTCACGTGCATAAGGCCAAGTCGGGCTACGTGGGGCGTGGCGGGCTGCATCGGGTGTTGTGCTGGCCGTACTTGTTCAAGAACTACGCGGTGCGCGATCTCGCCGAGTTCCTCGAGATCTACGGCCTGCCGATGCGCCTGGGCACCTATCCGCCCGGGGCCTCCGACCGCGAGAAAGCCACCTTGCTGCAGGCGGTGACCAGCATCGGCCACGGTGCGGCCGGCATCGTGCCCGAGGGCATGCGCATCGAGTTCCAGGAAGCGGCCAAGGGCACTCACGATCCGTTCCAGGCCATGATGGACTGGTGCGAGCGCTCTCAGAGCAAGGCGATCCTGGGGCAGACGCTCTCGGCCGAGGCCAAGGCGACCGGCCTGGGCTCGGGCCTGGCCAACGTGCACAACGAGGTGCGCCGCGACATCCTCGAGGGCGATGCGCGGCAGCTTGCCGCCACGCTCACGCGCGACCTGGTCTATCCGCTGCTGGTGCTCAACAGCGCGCAGGCCGATCTCGCGCGCCTGGTGCGCCTGGAGTTCGACACGCGTGAGCCGGAGGATCTTGCGCTCTACGCCGATGCGCTGCCGAAGCTGGTGGACGCTGGGCTCAAGATCCCGGCCAACTGGGCGCGCGAGCGGCTGCAGATCCCCGAGCCGCAGGATGGTGAGGAGGTGCTCGAGCGGCGCGCTGCGCAGAATACCGTCGCGCCTGAGACCGGGGTAGATCGCGGAGGGGGTATGCCTGACCCGGCAGGCAACGGCCCCCGGTCGCCCGAACCTGGTACGCCGCTGCGCTACCGCGCGCTTTCCGCTCGCGCGGCGCGCGCCGCGCTGGCCGCGATCGCGCGCGACGACGGTCCCGACCTGGTCGACGAGCTCGCCGCCGCGGCGCTCGAGGACTGGCAGCCCACGATGGAGCCGATGGTCGAGCGCATCCGCCAGGCGCTGCGCGACTCGGCCGCCGCCGGCGAGGGCGTCGAGCAGTTCCAGCAGCGCCTGGCGCAGGCGCTGCCCGAGCTCGACGTGGCGCAGTTCGCCGAGCTGCTTGCGCGCGCGGCCTTCCTCTCGCGCCTGCTCGGTGAGGCGGACGTCGAGCTCGACCGCTGAGCGGCCGTGCCCACGCAGCTACCGAGTCACGTCCGCCTCCAGCTGCTGCCCCCGGCCGACTCGGTCGCGGTGCTGCAGCGCCGGCAGCTGCTGCAGCCTGCGTTCTCCTGGCAGGACGTGTGGCAGGAGGAGCATGCGCGCGCCTTCACCGTCGCGAAGATGATGCGCACCGACTTGCTCGCCACCGTCTACGGCGAGGTCCAGCGCGCGCTCAGCGAGGGCAGGAGCTTCGCCGAGTTCGAGGCGGCGCTGACGCCTACGCTGCAGCGGGAGGGCTGGTGGGGCCGCAAGGAGATGCGCGATCCGCTCACCGGCGAGCGGCGCGAGGTGCAGCTGGGCTCGCCGCAGCGGCTGCGCCTGATCTACGACGTGAACCTGCGCCAGTCCTACGCCGCCGGGCGCTGGGCACGCATCGAGCGCCAGCGCCGCGTCAATCCGCTGATCGTCTACCGCACGATGCGCGATGGGCGCGTGCGCCCGCTGCATCGGGCCTGGGACGCGGTCGCGCTGCCGATCGATCACCCCTGGTGGAACACGCACTTCCCGCCCAACGGATGGCGCTGCCGCTGCACCGCGTATGGGATCGATGAAGCCGGCTTGAAGCGCCTCGAGGCGGCCGGTGAAACCATCCGCCGCCGGGCGCCGAAGACGCAACTCAAGAGCTCCACGAATCGGCGCACCGGCCAGGTCGTGCAAGTGCCCGATGGCATCGACCCGGGGTTCGGATACAACCCGGGAAAGGTCTCGCTCGCGAGCACCACAGTCCAGCAGCTCACCGCCAAGGTCCAGCAGCTGCAGGTCGCTGCGCCCGCCATCGGTCGGGCGGCACAGGCCGCCGGCCCGGCGCTGACCACGCACCAGGACTACGCCGCCGCCGGCCGGGTGATCGCCGAGCAGCATTGGACCGCGCTTGGCGGCGTCGATCTTCAGAAGGCGCGAGTCTGGCGCGACGCGGTCCTGGCGCAGCTCAAGGCCGAACGGTCGTTCGGCACACCGGCCCAGCTCGCGAGCAGCGGCGCCGGTTCTCAGATCGTGCGCGATGCATCGCGCCTCTATCCCGATGCGTGGACGGCCGTGGCGGACGCCGCCGGCGCACTGCATGTGCGCGGATCATCCAACAGCCGCGGCTGGGCCTGGACAGTGACGGCCCAGCACGATGGCCGCCCCGTGCGGCTGAAGAGCTTCGGGACCGTGCAGGCGCGCCTGGGCGAGGGCTACATCGAGGTGTGCACCGGCGATCTGGGCAACGCCGTGCACGAGTACGCTCACCGATTGCAGGCCACCTTGCCGTCCCTGGATGCCCTGTTCCAACAACTCCACCGCGATCGCACGGTCAATGATCCGCTCGAGAGCCTGCGCGCTCTCACCGGACTGGCCTATCATCCCCGCGAGCACACCCGCAAGGATCACTACGCCAATCCCTACCAGGGCAGGGAATACGGTCAGGGCAATGCCCTGGAAGTGATGACGATGGCCTTCGAGTATTTCCTGACCGATAACGATCGCAAGCTGCGCAATCTCCTGGAGGATGATTCGGACATGGCCAACCTGGTGATCGGGCTGCTGCGCCACTGGAAACCTTGACGATGTCGATGATGCATATCCGCGCCGAACCCTTCACCGCCGGCGAGCGCGTGCGTGAGTTCGATTGGGACCCCGAAACAGGCGATCTATCCGGCCCGGATGCGCCCTGGGTGCGACAGTGCATCACTGATGCGCTCGACTGCGGCCGGGTCGGTGCTCACCCCGCACCCTGGAGCATCGCCGTGTCCGACCCGCTGCACTCGCTCAGCGAGATGGCCGCGGTGGTGGGCGCCCAGCACCGGTTGCCGCCTGAGCTGGCCGCCCACTATCCGAGCCCGCCGGAGTCGGACCCCTCGGACGTCGAGGTGCTGTACTGATGGGCAAGGTGGCCGGCATCACCATCGCCGCCCAGACCGGCCAGCAGGTCGCGCCCAGGCTCGCCCAGCTCGCCGCGCGCCTGGCCGACCTCACCCCGGTCATGGAAGACATTGGCGCGATCCTGGAGCGCAACGTCCAGGGGCGCTTCGACACCAAGACGGACCCGGCTGGCCGGCCGTGGGCGCCGCTCGCGGCCCGTACCCGGGTCGCCTACGCCAAGGCGAAGGTCGGCGGCAGCCTGCTCGAGCGCACCCGCATGATGCGCGAGTCGTTCAACAGCCAGGCCGGCAAGGATTTCGTGGTGATCGGCTTCGGCCGCCCCTACGCGGCCTATCACGAGTTCGGCACCGCCCGCATGCCGCGCCGGGGAATGCTCACCGTCGACCCGCAGACCGGCACGCTGGCCGACGAGGACACCGCCTCGATCCTGGATCTGATCCAGTCCTACCTGACGCCCTGATCGGGCGCCCCGGGCGCTGACGTACCTTTTCAAGGAACGGCTTTGGCGGCAGCACGCGCGCCCAGGGCCTCGCCATCCTACCGTCACACCGGACGCCCCGGCGAGCGGGTGCTCAAGCCTGCGGGACGAGCGTCGCCTTGCAGTGCTTGCACACCCGAGCCTCCTTGCGCACGAGCTCCTTGCAGTCCGGGCAGAGCACGTGGCTGTCCGGGTTGATGGTGAACGCCTGGGCTTGCACCTCTGGCAGCCAGCCCGCCCGCTTCAGATGCGAGCGGTGCAGTCCGTTGGCGAAGAAGGGGAAGATGAACCAGGCGATACCGCTCGTGACCACCGAGGCGAGGAAGGAAATGACCGCCCAGCCCCAGATTCGCTTGTAGAGGAACCAGAACACCCCGAAGAACAAGTTCGGCCACGAGAAGCCGACATAGCTCTGTTCCTTCACTCCCGTCTTCGGATCCACGAGAAGCTCGGCTCGCCTGGACATCGGCTTCCTCCCTGTTGTTGTTGGGCAGCGGCGCGGCCTCGCGATCGTACGCCAGACCCGAAAAAAAAGCCCGGATGGGGTGTCCGGGCTCGGTCGCCTGCGGAAGGCACTTTAGCGGCCATATTTCGGGGCGAATGGGGCGATACCACCCCAACCTATGTCTGCCGGCAGTTCCACCCTTCAAGTCTGTTTTAACGGGGCCTTCGTGACCTCTTGGTCGCTATTGGCGAGGTAAGTCTGCCACGGCCGCACTGGAAAGAGTGGGCAGTCGGTCACTTGGCAGTCGCGAACCGCGATTCGGGCACTCCCATCTGGGGTGTTCAAGGTGCTGTAGTCCAGCTGCTCCTGTCCGTCGGCAACTGGGCAGCCGACACACCACAAGCAGCGGTTGCGGATTGCGACGGCGTGCCGACCCCTGGCCTCGGCGACCCGCTGGGCGTACTCCTGCCGATCCTCCCGCGACATCGGTCTCTTGTGGAAGCCGTCGAACCAGAGCCAATAGGCCCGCCACCCTAGAGCTTTCGACTTGGGATTGCGCCGCGCTCGGTCAAGCACCCGCATGCGTAGCGGGACTAGCGCTGGCTTTTCCCCCTCTTTGTAACGCGCTGCGTTTGCCTGAAGTGCTGCGCTCCTCGCGAGCTCGGTCTGCTTGATGCGCTTCTGATCCACGTTTGTTCTCCTGAGAAGTGACCCCCGGGGCACATCCCCCGGGGGTCCGACGCCCGCAATGTGCTGCTGGGGGGGCATCGGTGCGCGTGAGCGCACGACTCAGGAGCTACTTGCCTGCTACCGGCCGGGACATCCTCCCGGATCCCGCCACCACTGGGCGGCCGCATCCATCTGCGCATGCAGCTGCGAAAGCAGCGTGGCCAGGTGGTCGCGGCGCACCAGGTGCAGGCTCTCGTTCATGTGCTCCGGGGTGATCAGATCGACGACGGCCTCCAGGCAACTGAGGCCGTTGTTCAGGACCTCGCGCACGGCGCGGGGCGGCCGGGGGCTAGCAACCGCACAAAGACGGCCGGCGTATTTCCCCGCTCGCGCGAGGTCTTGTATTAGCCCGACCCCCGGCCTTCGGACGAATGCAGAAGCTCGAACCGTCGCGAGGGCCAGAAATGACAAATCCGTGCTGTCGGGCACGGAGGAACCGCTTTGTGAGGGTGTTGCTAGCACCGACGCCGACGATAGCGCGAAGGCTGGCGTAGGGCAAGCGCTACGGCCCCAGGCTTGGCACAATGCCGGGCGCATCGGGTAGACCTGAAGCACCCGAGCGGGGGGCATCCCTGCGGGCGCGTTCCAGGCTTGCTATGCTGCGCTGATGATCACGCTCCCGTACTACCGTTTCCCGGACGGCATGTTCGACGGCCCGGACTATTCCGGCCCCTGGACGGTGATGCGCTATCGCCCGATGCCCTGCACCCCCGCAGGCGATGTCGTGGTCGACTGCCCGACGCGCGAACAGGCCGATGATCTGGCCGCGAGGCTCAACCAGCTGGGTGTTGATCTCGCGGCCGCCCGTGAGATGGCAAAGGGATCGCGTCCCTGACCCTCGCCCGGCCCCCCGGTGCCATTCACTATTCACTAGGCCCATTCATTAGGGCCGCTTAGTCCTCTCTCCTCCCCGGTGCCGCCTACGATCGCGGCACCATGCATCGATCGTTCGCCCTGGGGCTGGTCGCCCTGGCACTCATTCCTGGCGCTCAAGCCGTCCAGCTGCTCCCTGCAGGCGAGTTCCGCGCTCGCGATGGGCGCCCCGAGAACCTCTCCGCCTGGAAGCTCGACGCGGCTACTGCCGCCGCACTGATCGAGCGCGTACGCGCCCGTGCCACCCGCCCGGTCGTCGACTACGAGCACCAGAGCCTGCACGCGGAAAAGAACGGCCAGGCCGCCCCGGCGGCCGGCTGGATCGACCCGGCGAGCCTGCAGTGGCGCGAGGGTCAGGGCCTGTTCGCCCGCGTCGAGTGGACCGAGCGCGCCGCCGCGATGATCGCCGCCGGTGAGTACCGCTACCTCTCCCCGGTGCTGCTCTTCGACAAGCGCACCGGCGTGGTGGTCGACCTGCTCATGGCCGCGGTGACAAACACCCCGGCGATCGACGGCATGGACGAAGTCACCCTGCGCGCGGCCGCGCGCTACCTACCCGAGGAGTCTGCCGTGGATCGCACCAAGTTGATTGCCGCCCTGGGCCTCAAAGCCGAGGCCACCGACACCGAGATCGAGGCCGCGATTGCGGCGCTCAACACCAGCGCCAAGCAGATCGACGATCTGCAGACGCAGCTCGCGGCGCTGAAGACGGCCACCCCCGACCCGTCGAAGTTCGTGCCGGTCGAGACGATGCGCGATCTGCAGACGCAGCTCGCCGCGCTCTCCGCCCGGATCACCGGCAGCGAGGTCGACCAGGTCGTGAGCCAGGCGCTGACCGACGGCAAGCTGCTGCCGGCCCAGGAAGCCTGGGCGCGCGAGCTGGGCGCGAAGGACCTGGCCGCGCTCAAGTCGTACCTGGACAAGACGCCGGCGATCGCCGCACTGCGTGGCACTCAGACCCAGGGCAAGGCGCCCGGGGACGATCCCAAGGGGGAGGCTCTGAGCGATATGGAGCGCGCGGTGTGCCGGAACATGGGCCTGAAACCCGAGGCGTTCCGCGCCGCGCAGCTGCAGATCTCCCAGGAGCGCGCGGAAGCCGCTGCCGCCTGAGCGCCGCCCCCAGCACACCCACATTTCCAGTAGAGGAGTCCGCCCGTGGCCGCACTTTCCGCCGACCGAGGCACGCCGAAGCGCGATGCCGCGCAGTTCAGCTTTCCGCAAGCCACCAACACGGTGATCTACGCCGGTGCGCTGGTCATGCTCAACGCCTCCGGCTACGCCACGCCAGGGGCCACCGCGACCGGCCAGAAGTGCGTGGGGGTGGCCGAGGCGCGCAGCAACAACAACCCCGGCGCCAACGGCGCGCAGAGCGTGCGTGTGCGCCGCGGCTGCTTCCGCTTCGCCAACTCCGCCAGCGGTGATGCCATCGCATTGGCCGACGTGGGCGCCGACTGCTACATCGTCGACGATCAGACGGTGGCCAAGACCAACGGATCGAGTACGCGCTCGATCTGCGGGAAGGTCCGCGACGTCGACGCCGACGGCGTCTGGGTCGAGATCTGATCGCACGCGCGCCGCCCGCAACCGCAACCCTTCATCCCAGATGCCGTAGGAGTCGACTCCATGATCGTCAACCAGCAGTCCCTGCAGACCATGTTCGTGGCGTTCAGGGCCGCCTTCAACGAAGGTTTCCGCGGTGTGTCGCCGCAGTGGAGCCAGGTCGCCACCCTGGTGCCCTCGACCACGCGGATCGAGGAGTACGGTTGGATCGGCCAGTTCCCCAAGCTGCGCGAGTGGATCGGCGATCGCCAGGTGAAGGCGCTCTCGCAGTTCGGCTACACCATCCGCAATAAGGACTACGAGTCCACCATCGCGGTCGATCGCAACGACATCAACGATGACCGTTACGGCATCTACAACCCGCTGTTTCAGGAGATGGGCTTCGCCGCGGCCACGCATCCCGACGAGCTGGTGTTCGCCCTGCTCGCCGCTGGTTTCGCCACGGCCTGCTACGACGGTCAGTACTTCTTCGACTCCGACCACCCGGTGGGCAGCGGTACGGTGAGCAACACCGGCGGCGGCTCCGGCGCCCCGTGGTTCCTGCTCGACACGCGCCGGGCGTTGAAGCCGCTGATCTACCAGCAGCGCGCGCCCTACAACCTGGTGAGCATGCAATCCGACCAGGATGAAGCGGTGTTCATGCGCCGTGAATTCCGCTACGGCGTCGACGGGCGCGGCAACGTCGGCTTCGGCTTCTGGCAGATGGCCTATGGCAGCAAGCAGACGCTCAGCATGGACAACTACGTCGCCGCGCGCGCCGCGATGATGAGCTACCAGAGCGACGAGGGCCGGCCGCTGGGCATCGCGCCGAATCTGCTGGTGGTCGGATCGGCCAACGAAAAGGCCGCGAAGGACTGCACGCTCGCCGAGCGCCAGGCCAGCGGCGCGGACAACGTCATGCGCGGCACCGCCCAGGTGCTGGTGGTGCCTTACCTGTAACGCTCCCCTTCACGAGGCGGCGGCGCCCACGCGCCGCCTTCGCACGCACATGCACGATTTCACCAAGACGCCCCGGCTGCGCGAGTTCCGGGGCTGGCTCATCCCCGCCGGCGCGGACGAGGACTACCACCAGCAGAACGGCCTGGTCAACGAGCGGCGCACGCACGTGCCGGCGTACCGGGAAGAGGTGCATGCCGACGGCGTCGAGGTCGAGGCGACCATGCGCTACACCTCGCAGCAGAAGGGCGTGTCGGCGATTGCCTTCGCGCTGGGCGACAAGCGCTACGTGGCCGGCTACGACGCGGGCGCGCAGCGCTTCTTCGTCGGCACGCTGGGCGCGGACGGCTCCATCAGCGCGGAGGCGATCGCCGAGCACGCGTTCACGCAGACGCAGGTCTTCTCGCTGCAGGCGCGCCTGGGCGCCGCGCTCGAGCTCAAGGCGCTCGATCACACGCTCACGCACCCGCTGCCGGCCCCGGCGCGCAACGCGCTCGCCGGCGTGCTGGTCACCGGCGTCTCCGGCACGCACTCCATCCACATCCAGAAGTTCGACCCGAAGGGACTGACCGTGACCAACCCGACCGAGCCGACCGAGCCGACCGAGCCGACGGAGCCGACCGAACCCACCGAGCCGACGGAGCCGACCGAACCCACCGAGCCGACCGAACCGACGCAGCCGACTGAACCGACCGAGCCCACCGAGCCGCCGCCTGCGACGCCCGGCCTGAGCGCGGCCGACCAGGTGCAGCTGCGCGCCACCTCGATCGACCTGGCCATCCGCCTGGCGCACATCGCGCAGCTGGGCACGGCCGGGCAGCCGGCAGCGACGAAGGCGACGGTCCTGCAGCTCGCCGGCGAGCTCGCCGACTGGATCTACCGCGCGAGCTAGGTCCGATGCTGTGCACCGAGCGTCAAGCCCAGGACAAGCGGTGCGTATCCGCAGAGCGTAGGTGTTGCGGCGCGGCCTGCATGGGCTGGATCTGGATCGACGCGTCGACAACGATCCCCGAGAAGGACTGGCGTGGTGCCTGTGGGCTGGTGCACGCGCGGCCTACTCGGGATCCGGAGGCCGCGGCGCTCAGGCAAGCGGCACCGACCGAGAGCGTGCCGCGGCGAGTATCAGCGTTGTGAAACGAGGAGCAGAGCACATGGCACGAAAGGACAAGGTTGACGAGGAGCAGCAGCAGGCGCGCCGCTTCATTCGCGTGCGCGCGCCAGGCGGGTCGTTCTGGCGGGCAGGGCGGCACTTCACCCGCGAGCCGGTGGAGATCGACCTGACGGATCTGTCCGAGGAGCAGCTGCTCGCGATCACCGGCGAGAGCCGGCTCGCGGTCGAAGGTCCTTTCGACGACGCGTAACCGGTCGCTGAGCATCCATGCCCTACTGCACGCAGCAGGACCTGATCGATGAGTTCGGTGAGCTGGAGATGATTCAGCTCACCGATCGCGCCGTGCCGCCGGCCGGCACCATCGACACGGTCGTGCTCGATCGCGCGATCGCGCGGGCGGACGCCGAGATCGATACCTATCTCGCCGGGCGCCATCGCCTGCCACTGGCAAGCGTCCCGCGCGTGCTGGTGGGCTGGGCCTGCGATCTCACCAGGTTCTACCTCTACGGCAACGGCGCACCGGACATCGTGACCGACCGGCACAAGGGTGTCATGCGCTCGCTCGAGCACATCGCGCTCGGCAAGCTGAGCCTGGGCCTGGACGTCGACCAGGCCCCCGTGCCCACCGGCGACGCCGTCCAGTTCGAGGGCGGGCAGCGCGTGTTCGCGCGCGAGAGCCTGGACGCGGAATGATCGTCGACTACCTCATGGCCGAGCAGGCGATCATCGAGCGGCTGCGGGCGCAGCTCACCGAGCTGCGCGCGGTGTACGCGGTGGCTGATACCGCCACGCTCACCGAGGCCCAGCAGCAGACGCCCAACGCGCAAGTGTTTTATCACCGCGACGTGGTCGATTCCCCGCCCGGTGGGCAGCGCGGCCAGGGCCGCGCGCAGCTGGTGCATCAGATCTTCTGCGTGGTGCTGGCAGTGCGCAACGTGCGCGATGTGCGCGGAGGCACCGGCGCGCGCAACGAGGCCGGGCCGATCCTCACCCGGATCATCCAGGCGCTCGCCGGCTGGAAGCCCAGCGAGCACCACGATGCGCTGCGCCGCGTGACTCCCCCGATCGCGGTGGCCTACGAGACCGGCTTTCGCTACTACCCGCTCGCATTCGACGCGACGCTGGTGACGGTATGAGGAGCAGCGCGATGGGCAGGACGGAGAAGAAGGTGCGGGTGCGGCTCACGGGCACCCACGAGGACGCCGGCGTGCGCTACGCCGCTGGCGATGTGATCGAACTCACGCAGTCGCAGGCCAGGTGGCTCGCCGACCTGGGGCGCTGCGAGATCCTGGGCAACGCTGCGGCCAAGCCGCTCACCAACACGGAGGATTGAGCCATGTATTTTCGGGGTCAGGGAAAAGTCTTCGCGGCCGAGATCGCCGCCGGCGCACCCAAGGCGTTCCGCTTCCTGGGCAACGTGCCCGAACTCAACGTCGCGATGGAGACCGAGACGCTGGAGCACCAGGAGTCCACCAGCGGCAACCGGCTCACCGACCTGCGCATGGACGTGAGCAAGAACGCCAACATCACCGTGACGCTGGAGGAGTGGACCAAGAAGAACATCGCCGAGATGATCTATGGCGAGGTGCAGGCGATCACCGGTGCCTCGGTCACCAACGAGGCGGCCCCGGCTGCGCTGGCCGCGGGCGACTTCTGGCGCCTGGCGCATCCCGACATCTCCGCGCTCGCCATCACCGACAGCGCCGGCACCCCGGCCTCGCTCACCGCCGGCACGCACTATCGGATCGAGTCCGCGCGTCACGGCGTGGTGGAAATACTCGACCTGGCGAGCTTCATCCAGCCTCTGAAGGCCGCCTACACCCACGCCGCGTACGACTCGATCGCGATGTTCAAGCGCACGCGCCGCGACCTGTGGCTGCTGTTCGACGGACTGAACACCGCCGACGAGAACCGCCCGGTGCGCATCGAGCTCTACAAGGTCAGCCTCGACCCCGCAGGCGAGATCCCGCTCATCCAGGCCGAGCTCGCGGGATTCCAGCTGCAGGGCACCGCGCTGTACGACTCGACCAAGGCGGCGGACACGACCCTGGGTCAGTTCGGCCGCGTGCTGTACCTGGTGTAACGCGGGCAGGCCGGCATGGATGATCTCGCAGAACTGGTGCCCGCACCACGCGAAGTGGTGCTCGGCCCAGCGCTCAAGGTGGCGATCGCACCGATCACTATCGGGCGGCTGCCCGGGGTGCTCGCCTGCACTGTCGCGCTAGGCGCACTGCTCGAGATGCTGGACGAGCAGCGCGGGGCGCCCATCGACTGGCAGGGACTGCTCGCGCGCTCAGGCAGCGAGTTGATCCAGCTGTGCGCGGCGGTGGGGCCGCTCGAGAAGGAGCGGGTCGAGCAGCTCAACCTCGCGCAGTTCCTCGCACTGGCGCAGACGCAGCTGGAGGTGAACCGGGATTTTTTCGTCGAGCGCATCGTGCCGCAGCTCTCCGGCCTGGCGGGCGCGGTGCGCGCACTGCGTGGGCGGACGCATTCCAGCGTCTCATCGCAGCCGGCCACGCAAGACGCGACATCCTGAGCTACACCCTGGTGGAGTTTCGCCGCTACAGCGCGGCGGCCGCCAGGCGCGAGCGGCAGCAGCGCGCCGATCTGATGGTCGCCGTGCGGCTTGCCTTCCACGCCAAGGCCGGCGCGTTGCGCAAGGTGCTCACCCAGCTCGAACGAGACAGCGATAGCGATGGCGAATGATTTCGCACTGAAGCTCCGGATCGACGCCCTGGTCAGCGGCGCGAAGGATGTCGTTGCGCTCGCCAACGAGCTCAAGGCGCTCGCCTCCGCGGCCGCGGGAAAGAGCGGCGATCCCACCAGCAGCATCGAGCAGGGTGCGATCGAGGCCGCGCAGAGTGTGCGCGACCTGGGGCGTGATCTGAAGGATATGGCCACCGCGGCCGTGCGCGGCGCTGGTGCGCAGCCTACGGACGGCATCAAGCAGGGAGCACTCGATGCAGCGAACAACGTCCGCGCGCTTGCGAGCGAGCTGCAGGAGATGGCGGCCGCGGTCGCGCGAAAGCCGGCAGAGCAGACGGCGAGCATCGAGCAGGGCGCGCTCGAGGCGGCAAGCAATGTTCGCGCGCTTGCGCGCGATCTCGATGCGCTGAGCGCGGCTGCCGCGCGCAGAAGCGCTGATCCTACTGCCGGGATCGAGCAGGGCGCAGTTGAGGCCGGCGCCAGCATTCAGGCGCTTGCGCGCGATCTCGCGGCGCTCGCCGAGGCGGCAACCCGACGGGCCGCCGATCCCGCCGCAGGCATCGAGCAGGGGGCGATCGAGGCGGCCGGCGCGGTCCGCGCACTCGCGAGTGAACTGGGTGCACTCGCCGCTGGCGCAGCGCGCACCAGCGGGGACCCGAGCGTGGGGATCGAGCAAGGAGCGATCGAGGCGTCGGAAAACGTTCGTTCACTTATCCGCGATCTCGACACGCTGACCGCCGCCGCGACCCGCAGCAGCCCCACCGATCCCGCCCAGGGCATTGAACAGGGTGCGATCGATGCGGCCGACCGGGTGCGCGCGCTCGGGCATGCTCTGGAGGCGCTGGCTACCGGTACCTCGCAGCTTGGCGCAGCAGCGCCCACGGCGGCCATCGAGCAGGGTGCGGTAGAAGCGTCCGCGACGGTACGCACGCTGTCGACCGATCTCGCCAACCTGGCGGCAGCGCCCGCGCCTCGTACCAACGATTCAACCGCTGGCATCGAGCAGGGGGCGATCCGAGCATCTGCCAAGGTCCGCTCTCTGGCGAACGACCTCGGCGTGCTCACGGCCGCGGCCGCGCGCAAACCAGGCGATCCGGCCGATGCCTTGAGCAAGGGCGTGCTCGCGGCGGCGAAGAATGTCCGTGCGCTCGCACGTGACCTGAACGCTGTGGCCGCTGCTGCCAGCCGCAAGGTGCCGGATCCCACCGGCGGCATGGACCAGCGACTGCAGAAGGCCGTAGCGAATGTCCGTGGGCTTGCGCGCGAGCTGAACAAGCTCACCGCAACGAACAGCCGGCCGCTGCCGGACAACACCAAGCCTCTGCGCGATGGCGCTGAGAAGACCACGAGTGTGGTCGCGAAGTTGCGCGGCGAGCTCACCAAGTTCTTCGCTGTGGGCGCGATCGTGCAGTTCTTCCGCTCGGTGAACGAAGAGATCATCCGCACCGAGTCCGCCTTCCGCGGCCTGCGGTCGGTGGCCGAGTTCACCGGCGTGGGTATTGAGGGCGCCTACAAGGCCGCCACCGATGCGGCGGCCGACGGACTCATCACCGTAGCCGATGCCTCAAAGGCCCTGCAGAACCTGCTTGCGCGTGGCTTCAGCCTCGACCAGGCGATCGACACCATCAATCGGCTGAAGGATGCGGCAGCATTCAACCGCCAGGCGAGCCTGTCGATGGCCGAGGCGGTGGTGAGCGCTACCGAGGGCTTGAAGAACGAGAACTCGGTGCTGGTGGACAACGCCGGGGTCACGAAGAACGTCTCCATCATGTGGCAGGAGTACGCCAACAAGATCGGGGTGACGGTAGCCGAGCTCACCCAGGCGCAGAAGGTCGAGGCCGAGTACCAGGGCGTCATGCGCGAGACCGAGGCGCAGCTTGGCAATTCGGCCAAGGCCGCGGAGGGGTTGCAGGGTCAGCAGGCGAAGCTCAGCGCTTCCATGCGCGAGTTCAAGGCCGTGCTCGGCGATGCGCTCACGCCGGCCCTGATCGAGTTCGCCAACGCCGGAAAGTGGATCGTCGAGAACGTGCTGCATCCGTGGCTGCGTGGAATGCGCATCATCGGCGCGGCGTTTGCCGCCGTTGGTCGCGACATCGGCATCATGATGGACGCGATCACGAGCCGTAGCTTCGCTGGGATCGGCGATCGCTTCCGCAAGAACGCCGAGCAGTTCCGCGCCACGGTCGAGAAGATCGCCACCGAGACGGTCGGAACGCTGAGCTTTACCGAGAACGTTGAGGGCAAGCCCAACCCCCAGCGCCGCCAGGCGTTCGAGGAGCGGTTGAAGAGCAACGTCAAGCCGAAGAAGGAAAAGAAGGAGAAGAAGGAGCAGGACACGACCTCGGCCGAGATCGCCAACGTGCGGGCGCTTGCCGAGGCCGAGCTCGACGCGATCAGATCAAGCCTAGAGCTTGCGCAAGCCGAATACGATCGGGCACTCGCGCGCAACCTGATCTCCACCAGGGAGTATTACGCCGCGCGCACCGCCATCCAGCAGCGCGCCATCGACGCGCAGATGGAGGCGCTGCAGACCGAGCTCGCGGCCCAGAGCGCCGTGGCGCGCAGCGGCAGCAGCGAGAACGAACGGCTGCGGGCGAAGGCGGAGGTCGCCAAGATCGGGGGCGAGTTGACGCAGCTCGCCCAGCGCCGCGGCGAGGTCGAGCGCCAGGCCGCCTTCGAGGTCGCCAAGATCGAGGGCGAGCTGGCCGACCAGCTCGCCGCGGTGCGCGGGGAGCTGGTGCAGCTGTCCAATGCCACCACACCGGCCACCCGGCGCGAGGCGATCGAGCGCGAGCTCCAGCCGCTGCTCGATCGGGTGCGCGCCGCCGGCGATCGCGAGGGCGAGGCGCAGATCGTGCGGCTCATCGACCTGCGCGCGGCGCAGGCCGAGCTCGCCGAGCTCGAGCGCCTGTATGCCCAGACGATCGAGCGCATGCAGGCGCAGGAGCAGTCGATCGACGTGCAGCGCGGCGCCGGGCTCATCACTGAGCGCGAAGCGCGCCAGCAGATCGTACAGCTGCACCAGGACGCCGCCGCTGAGGTCGAACAGCTCATCCCGCTCATGGAGCGCCTGGCGGCGGTCACCGGCGACCCGGCGGCGATCACCCGGCTGCAGCAGATGCGCGCCGAGATCGCCGGCCTGAAGACGCCCATCAACGAGGCCGGAGTGGAGCTCAACCGCGCCTTCACCGATGGGCTCTCCAGCGGTCTGCAGGTCGCGATGAAGGACATCCGCGACGTCGGCGATGCCGCGATGTCGGTGGTCGACTCCGTGGCGAATGCCATCAGCCGCATGGTTTCGGAGTCGCTCGCGCAGAACCTCTTTCAGGGGCTGTTCGGATCCAACCCTGGCCAGGGCGCCGGCTTCGGCGGGTGGCTCGCCAATCTCTTCCAGTTCCACCGCGGCGGTGTCGTGGGCCGCGACGGCGATCCCGTGCGGCTCACCGCGCAGCAGTTCCTGAGCGCGCTGCCGCGCTTTCACGACGGCGGGCTAGCACGCAACGAGACGCTGGCCGTGCTCGAGCATGGCGAAGAGGTGCTCACTCGCGACGATCCGCGTCACCGTGACAACGCCGGGCGGGCCGCGCCCAGCGTGAACATGTACATCAGCACGCCCAACGCCGAGAGCTTTCGAAAGAGCTCCAGCCAGCTGCTCGCGGATGCCCGTGCCGGCCTGGCGCGCGCGTCGAGGAACGGCCGATGACCCCCTTCGTCGAGGAGCGCGTCAACGACGGCCTGGTGATCTACGGCACGATCGGCGGGCCGCATTTTTCCACGGAGATCGGCGAGCTGCGCTCGGGCGCCGAGCAGCGCAACCAGCGCTATTCCAGCGGGCTGGGCGACTGGGAGCTGGGCGATCGCCTGGTCAAGAAGGAGGAGCTCAGCTACATCATCGGGTTCTTCCGTGCCCGCCGCGGCAGCACGGTCGGATTCCGCTACAAGGATTGGGGCGATTTCGAGGTCGGCCAGGCCGACGGCCGGCTGCTCGGCACGCTGGGCCAGTCGACCTATCAGCTGGGCAAGCGCTACGGCTCGGGCGCGGACTACGAGGGCCGGGTCATCCGCAAACCCGTAGCGGGGACCGTCACCGTCTACCGCAACGGCACGCCGGTGAGCGTAGGCGCTGGTGCGGGCCAGATCTCGCTCGACACCACCACCGGCCAGGTGGTGTTCGTCCCCGATGTCAGCCGCGCGATCAGTGCAATCAGCAAGGCAAGCAACTGCCAGATCACCACCGCGGTCGCTCACCCGTTCTCCAACGGGCAGGCCGTCTACCTGGCCGGAATCGGTGGCATGGTCCAGCTCAATGCGCGCATCGTCACCGTCACGGTGGTGGACGCGACGAAGTTCACGATCGGCATCGACACCAGCGGGTACGGGACGTACACCAGCGGCGGGACGGCGGCGCGCTACGCGCAAGGCTCCGAGGTGCTCACTTGGGCCGGGCAATTCGACGTGCCGGTGCGATTCGCCAGCGATCGACTGCGCCATCGCTTCCGCGCAATGGACCCCGGCACCGGTGAGCGCCTGTTCGACTTGGACACGCTGCCGATCAAGGAGCTGCGCAAGCCGTGAAGGACGCCAGCCCCGGGATGATCGCGCACCTCGGGTCCGAGGTGACCACGCTCGCGGTGTGCCTGAGGATCGAGTGCGTGGATGGCCTGGTGCTGGCGGTCACCGATCACGACCTGCCGCTCACGATCGACGGGCTGACCTACGAGCCGGCGCTGGACATCACCGCGGTGACCAGTGCATCGGACATGTCGGTGGGCAATCTCGACGCTGAGGGCCTCATCGACAGCGCGGGCATTACCGCGCAGGACATCGAGACCGGCAAGTACGACGGCGCGGCCGTGGAGGTGTTCGAGGTCAACTGGAAGTCTCCGCAGCTCGGCCGGCTGCAGCTGCGCAGGGGTCACATCGGCGAGGCCATCCCCGAGGGGGCGCGCTGGCGCTTCGAGGTGCGCGACCTGGTGCAGCGCTACACCCAGCAGATCGTGGAGCTGACCTCGATCACCTGCCGCGCCGACCTGGGCGATGCGCGCTGCGGCGCCGGACTCGAAGCACTCGAGGTCTCTGGCATCGTCCAGACGGTGACCAGCAGGCGCACGTTCACCGACAGCGCGCGGACCGAGGTCGATGGCTATTTCGACCACGGCAAAGTGACCTTTATAAGCGGTCTCAATACCGGGTTGAGCATGGAGGTCAAGCTCTATCAGGTAGGCGCCCTCGAGCTGCATCTGCCGATGCCCTACGCGATCGAACCCGGGGACCTCTACGAGGTCACGCCAGGCTGCGACAAACTGTTCGCCACGTGCCGCGATCGCTACGGCAACCAGAACAACTTCCGCGGCGAGCCACATCTCCCAGGTGAGCACGCCTTCGAGTTTCGTGTGCCGCCGCCCTCGTCATGATCAGCCCCCTCCTGATTGTCGAGGCCGCGCGAGCCTATCGCGACGTGCCCTATCTCCACCAGGGACGCTCGCGTGCGGGGCTCGACTGCGTGGGGCTGTTGATCAAGGTGGGCCACGACGTCGGTCTGATCCCCGCCTCGTGGGACTACACGCACTACGAGCGTGCGCAATGGCCGTGGGTGATGCTCAAGGAGGTGCGCCGCTGGTTCGTCGAGCGGCGTGATGGTCCCTATCCTGGCGACCTGATCGTGATCAGGCCGAGTCCGAGACTGCAGCATTCCCTGCACGTGGGAATCTTCACCGGGTCAGGCGTCATCCACGCCTCGTTCCTGGTGCAGCGAGTGATCGAGCACCGACTCACCTCCGAGTGGGTCTACCGTCGGCGTGGCCTGTACGGCTGGTTGGGAGCGGCCTAGATGGGTCAGGTTGTCTTCGGATTCGCCGGCGCGTTCATTGGAAATCTGATCCTGCCAGGGGTCGGTGGGGCGATCGGCTGGGCGATCGGCTCGGGCGTCGGCTCCATGCTCTTCGCGCCGGATCTGCCATCGGTGCAGGGACCACGCCTGTCCGACTTGCGGGCGCAATCGTCGAGCTATGGCACGCCGATTCCGCAGGTGTGGGGCAATCCGCGCATGGCAGGAACGGTGCTGTGGATGCCGCCGATCATTGAGATCGTCACCACCGAGGAAGTCGGCGGCAAGGGCGGCGGCGGCGGCCAGGAGGTTACGACCTATTCCTACTATGCCAATGCCGCGATCGGCATCTGCGGAACCGAGATAGCCGGGCTGCGGCGCATCTGGGCCGACTCCAAGCTGATCTACAGCGCGGGCACCGACAACATCAACGCGAAGTCGCATTACCACCTCGCCGGCGCCACGGTGCGGCTCTATCGCCGCACGCCCGACCAGCTGCCCGACCCGCTGATTGAGAGCTATCTCGGCGTGGGCAACGTCCCCGCCTATCGCGACTGGGCCTACCTGGTGCTCGAGATGTTCCCGCTGCGCGACTACGGCAACCGCCTGCCGAATTTCACGTTCGAGGTCGTGGCCGACGGCGCACCAGCTCACCCGGTGGCCAGCTTCTCCTACCCCACCGGGCGCGAGCCAGACACCAGCAGGAACATCGAACCGGGCACGGTCTACGACGAGGCTTCCGACCTGGTGATCGTCGGGCACGGCAACTACGACGATGAGCCGAAGCACCTCGATGTCACCGCGTTCAAGCGCGACGGTGCGCAGAAGTGGACGCGTCGGTTGAGCACCGCCTCCGGGTCGATGTTCGCGACTGCCCACGGCGGGAGGATGTGGACCTATGGCGGTGTGACCGCATACTTGCTGCAGCTCGCCACGGGCAACGTCACGCAGCTATGGTCCAGTGCGAACTCATCGGATCGAATCGCCTATTGCCCGCCGACCAATCAGCTCTGGGTCGGACGATCAAGCGGTTTCGATGGATTCGCACGTCACGACGCCGACGTCGGCACAGTGATCCAGGTGCACAGCGGTGTCTTTGACACCATCCACAGCATTCTGTGGGTGCCCTCGACGCAGGAGATGTGGGTCAGCGGGTCGGGATCGAACTACCGGGCCTACACCGAAGATGGAGCGGTCCTCGCGGACTTTTCCCTGGCGCTTGGCCGCCTGTTCTATGACCCGATCTCCGATGCGGTGTGGATCGCGACGTCCACCACGCTCAGGAAGGTGGATCCGCACTCGCGCACGGTGCTGGGCAGCGTCGCAGCCACCGGCTGCGGTCGCTTTGCCACCGACACCAGCCGGAATCGGGGGCTATGGGTCGACGGCTCGGGCAACCTGAAGGCGATCGACCTCGCCTCTCTCGCAATCACGACGATCGGCACCGGCTATCCCACCACCTCTGGGTACGAGAGTTACTGCGTCTACAACCCGCACACCGATGCGCTCTGGTACAACGAAAACAGCACCACGTTCGGTAGCAATACGGTCAAGCGGATCCTCCTCGATCGCGTGGCGGTGGCACCGCCCACCATAGGGGAGATCGTCACGCAGATCTCCGCTCAGGTCGGGCTGAGCGCGGACGACATCGACGTCACGCAGCTCACGGACACCTGCGAGGGCTTCGTGTTGGCCAGCCGCATGTCGGCGCGCAGCGCGATCGAGCCGCTGCAGCTCGCTTATTCGTTCGATGTCGTGGAGCGCGACGGCAAGGTGCGCTTCCCCAAGCGCGGCGGAGCCACTGTAGCAACGATCCCGTTCGCCGATCTCGGCGCGCACGAGCCCGGCACCGAGGTGCCTCAGGCGATGGCCACGAATCGGGCGCAGGAGGTCGAGCTGCCGGCGACGTTGGAGATCCAGTATCTCGACCCGGCGATCGACTATCAGGTCAACGTGCAGCGCGCCCGGCGCATCGTCACGCGCAGCGATGATTCGCGCAAGGTCGACTTGCCGATCGTGCTGTCGGCAGACACCGCCAAGCGCGTGGCCGACCGCGCGATGTTCACCGCCTGGATGGCGAGAAACCGGCGCAGCGTGCGACTCCTGCGGAAATGGATGCTGCTCGATCCGGCCGATCCGGTTGAGCTGGAAAGAGAGGATGGCACGACGCAGCGTGTAGTAGTGCTGCGCACAGACTACGGCAGCCCGGGGCTGGTGGCGCTCGAGGTGGCCGACGACGACGCCTCCATCTACACGCAGAGCGCGCTGGGCGGCAGCGCGACACCGGGGCAGGACGACATCGAGTGGAGAGCAAAGGCCAGGCTCGAACTGATGGACATCCCGATCCTGCGCGACGAGGACGACAACGCCGGCTTCTACGCTGCAGTGTGCGGGGTCTCGCCGTCCTGGCCAGGTGCCGGCATCTACGGCTCGAGCGACGGGGGGCTCAACTTTGCACCGCTCGCCGGCGCGTCGCTCACCCCCATCGGCAATGCGCAGACAGTGCTGGCGCCTGGAATTACGACCACCTGGGACGAGGTCAACAGCGTCACCGTGATGCTCGACGCTGGTGTGCTCTCCAGCTCCACGGACGTGAACGTGCTCAATGGTGCCAATCTCGCCCTGCTCGGCGAAGAGCTTATCCAGTTCGGCACCGTGGTCGACAATGGCGATGGTTCCTACACGCTCTCTCATCTGCTCCGCGGCCGCCGCGGCTCCGAATGGGCGATCGGCAACCACCACGCCGGCGAGCGCTTCGTCCTGCTGCGCGCCAGCGCGCGGCGCATCGTGCGCAACCTCAGCGAAGTGCATCTACAGCGTCACTACAAGGCTGTTACTTACGGACTGCTGTTCGACCAGGCGGACGTGGTGCCCTTCACCAATCACGCAGTTGGCCTCAAGCCACTTTCGCCGGTGCACATCACCGGAGTGCGCGATGAAGCAAGCAACTTGATGCTGAGCGCCGTGCGCCGTTCGCGCTTGGGCGGAGGCTGGCAGGATTTCCAACAGCTGCCGCTGGGCGAGCAGAGCGAGGCTTATGAGATCGACATCATGAACGGCGCTAGCGTCGTGCGAACGCTCTACTCCAGCACCACGACGGCCGAGTACAGCGCGGTGCACCAGACCACAGACTTCGGCGCACCGAAGGCGGAGGGGACGTTGTCGTTGCGCTGGTACCAGATGAGCGATTCCGTGGGACGTGGTTTCCCCGGCGTGGCAACAGTGTAAGAGGAGCAGCATGGCAACCACTCCAAACCTTGGCATCACGCACGTGATTCAGCAACAGAACCAGCCGCACGTGCAGATCAACGCCGGCCTCGATGGACTGGATACCGCGATCGCGGGGCTCGCCTCGATCGATGCAGCCGGCAGCGGCAACCTGACGCTCACTGCTGCTCAGCAGCGCAACGGTACGCTGGAGTTCACCGGCACGCTCACCGGCGATCGCAACGTGATCGTCAGCACCGCGAAGAAGTGGCACATCAAAAATGGCACTGCGGGCGCGCACGCCCTCACCGTGAAGCGCTCGAGCGGCACGGGTGTGGTGGTTCCACAGGGCACCTGGTTGGAGGTGCTGCACGACGGGACCAACGTCGTGCAGGTGGGGCTCGGCCAGGCGCCCACGCCCTCACTGCTCGGCCTGTCGGACACGCCCTCCAGCTACACGGGTCACGCCGGCAAGGTGCTCAAGGTCAAGGTCTCCGAGGACGGCACCGAGTTCGCCGAGGAGTCCGGCGGCGGTGGAGGCGGTGGCGCCTCCCTGTTCCTGGATCTGCTCGATGCACCAGCGGTCGCGGACTACGACGGCCTGGCCGGTCAGTACCTCCGCGTCAATGCCGGCGAGAGCGGTTTCGAGTTCGTGACGCCGCCCTCGCCCGATGCGATCTCGATGTCACAGGTCGTGGGCGACGGGGTGGAAACCGAGTTCGCCATCACCCACGACTTCGCCTCGCGCAACCTGTTCGTCATGGTGCACGAGACCGCCTCGCCCTACGCGCGGCTGGCCGATTCTCTCTACGAGGTCGAGTTCACCGACCCGAACAACGTCCTGGTGCGATTCGACAGCGCGCCCACCTCTGGCCAGTACGAGGTGTTCATTGCCATCCCCTGGATCGGCGGCGCAACCGTCACGCCCGGATCGGGCAGCGCGGTGTACGAGGTCGCGGGCGAGTACGAGCTCATCGTGCCCTCCGGCGTCGGTGTCATGACGGGCAAGGGCTGGGGACCCGGAGGGGGTGGAGCGCAGAACGGCTCCGGCGTTGGCAAAAGCGGCGGTGGCGGCGGCTTCGCGAGGTGCACCTTCGGGGTCACTCCAGGCGAGACGCTCACGATCAAGATCGGGGCGGGAGGGACGGCGCTGGTGTATGCAAATGGCTTGTCTGCGACCGCAACCGGCGGCGGGCTCACCGGCATATTCCGTGGCAGCATGCCGCTGCTGATTGCTGGAGGCGGCGGCGGCGCTGGCATCTGCGGAAGCTCCGTATCTACGGACAGCGGCGACGGCGGGGGTGGTGGCGGAACGTCAGGTAGTGCCGGCACCGGAGTCATCTCGGCCGGGGGCGGCGGATCGCAGGTCGCGGGAGGCTCCGCCGGTTCGGGAGGGAGCCCCGGTAGCTATCTCACCGGCGGAAATGGAGGCATTGCCGTCGACCAGAGCGTGGACGGCTACGGAGGGGGCGGCGGCTATGGGTACTTCGGTGGCGGTGGCGGCGGCGCGGATAGCGACAGCGTGGCGAGCGACTCCGATGGATCGGGCGGTGGCGGTGGCTCGGGCTACGTCACGGGTGTGGACACGACCCTGACCACCGGCGCCGCCGGCACGCCAGCCAATACCGCTGATGCAGATTACGGCCTGCTGTTCGCCGGCAAGGGCGGCGCCGGCAACAGCAGCGGCAATCCCGGCCGCATCGTTCTCTCGTGGGGAGTCTAGGCATGAAGGTGCTCAAGCCCATCATCAAAGAGTATCGCCCCGGCAAGTTCCGCGAGATCCACGTGCTCGTCGAGGTCGATGAGCATCCGGCCGCGATGCGCGAGCTGATCGAGGAGCAGTTGCGCCGGCGACTGCGCGAGGAGGTGTCGATCGAGGAGCTGGTGCTTGCCCTCTACCGGTACATACAAGTCGTCGAGCGCGCGATCGCGCCCAAGCTAGCCGAAGAGGACGCGCGCACGGTGGCGGATGTCCAGCGCCTGTTCGAGCGCGTTGAGGCGCTACGCACCACCGCGCATGCGCTCAAGGTCGAGGTCGCAGAGGCCAAGCGTGAGGAGCTTGCGGCCGTCGACGTGGTCACCGATGCGACGTGGACGCGCGCGCGGAAGAAGGCCGATCAACCAGGACAGAAGGATCTCGCCTGATGGGCTCCGACTGCCGTAAGCACGGGTTCTATGCAATCCGACCGGACGAAGCTTGTCCGCTGTGCACCTCGCTGGCGCCCGAGTATAAGCGTGGATGGAGCGACTGCATGGCGTTGTGGCGTGCCCACATGGAGCGCCTAACAGATGCGCTTGCTGCGCCGTCCGATGTTGGATGGGCGAACCGAGCTGCAGAGATGCGGCGCATCATTAACGATGCTGTTGCTTCTGCACCCGAGGCAGTGAATGCAAAGCGGACCGATCCGCCAGCATAGGATGCCACTTCATTCGCATTGACGTGCCGGAGGCGGCGTTCCAAGCCGGCCGCATCGCCCCCGGCCTGCCTGTGGATATCCCCGCGAAAGTGTTGGAGGGCTAGCGTCGTAAGGACGCTTTAACCTCACTTATCCACAGGCGCAGGCCGAACTCAAACCATCTGTCGCGAGATCTCAAACCATTTGTCGCGCTACACTGGTGCGCGTCGCGGAATACTCGGGTTGCATCTGAACCTCCAGCTGGGGACCGTGAGTTTGAGCCGTTCGACAGGGCAGGGTTTTCAAAAGTTGCAAGGATTACCTGCGGGTCGCCGTGCCTGGCGGAAGGAGTGGGATTCGAACCCACGAGGGACTTTCGCCCCTGCCGGTTTTCAAGACCGGTGCGTTCAACCGCTCCGCCATCCTTCCGCGTTGCGCGGGGGCGATGATACGGCATTCCCGGCGGAGCACCAGACGGCCAAGGGTCGTCGCAGCGGGCGGGGCGACTCCGCGGGCACCCACCCGGGGTGCCCGGGAATGATCAGCGGCTGCGCGCGCGCTTGGCCGGAGTCGCGGCGCTGTTGGCGCTTTGCGCTTCCTGACGCAGGCGCTTGTACAGCACGGGATCCCGTGCCTTCAGGTACGAGATTACCTGGAAATCGCCGCTGGTGATCTTGCGCACGTCGATCTGGTCCACGTGCACCAGGCGCAGAAGTTCCTGCACGGGCTTGGGCATCGCACGACCGCTTTCATAGCGCGACCCACCGCTCTGGGTCACTCCGATCCGTCCCCAGAACTCCTGCTGGTTCAGGCCGAGCCTGTGTCGAATTTCGCGTGGATTGAGCGTCTTTTCGGTTCGCTTCATGGTCATATCTTGGCGGCATCAGTTGAACTGCCCGGGAGTCGACAGATCCCGAACTCATGATATTGGGCGAGCCCGGCCTTGGTTTAGTTCCCCGTGCGCGTCATTATTACCTTGGCATCGTGGAGCGGGGCCGGGTCGCCAGGATGATTCGTCGTCATCCCAGAAGCAAATAATGATCCTTGCATAGTCATTTGACTATAGGAGTTTTCCCGACGCAGCGCAGCGCAATGATGACGCTGGCCGCAGCTCCTGTCGCGTGGCGGATGAAACTGTGTGGCGAATGCCGTGCCCGCTCATGCGGGCAGGATGGAGCGGGCGCCGTCCTGCCGGCGCCCGTCATACGGATCAGGGAAGGCTGAACACCATGAGCACGCCCGAGTCCTTGGGGAAGCTGTCGAAGGGTGCGCCGAATACGCTGGCGTAGTCATCGCCCGCGAGTCCGCCCCATCCGGTGGCCACCGCAACGTACTGCTTTCCGTTCTTGCCGGTGTAGCTGATGATTCCTCCGTTGTGCCCCTGACCGTTGTTGTGCCGCCACAGTTCGCGCCCGTTCGCGGCATCGTAGGCGCGCAGCATTCCGCGCGCATCGGGCACGAAGAGCAGATTGCCCCCGGTCGACAGCAGGCTTGCCAGAGGCGGCTCGCTGAAGCGTACTTCCCACTTCTTCGCGCCGGTGAGGGGATCGCGGGCAGACACGTGTCCGTGCACCTTGTCCCCCGGGGGGGGCACCATGCTGAACGTAGCGCCGATGTTGAGCTGCGCCATCGGCTCGAGAATGGGTTCGGTCTTCTTCACGTTCAGGTCCATGCACCATTCGTTGCCGACCTTGTAGTACAGCCCGGTCTTGGGGTTGAAGCTGCCCGCGTTCCAGCTGATTCCGCCTGCAATGTACGGACACAGCGCCTTGTGCTCGCCCTCGGTGAAATCGCGCCGGCCGACCAAAGTTCCGTCGGGCTTGATGTCCTGGACGAAATTGACGTGCTTGACCAGGCGCCAGACGTTCTGGACCTTGCCCGCGCGGTCGTACACGAACACGAAACCGCTCTTGTTCGGATGCACGATGTACTTCTTGCCGGCCCGTTCGAGCATCAGGAACTCGCCCACGGCGCTGTCGAAGTTCCAGGCGTCATGCGGAAGCTGCTGGTGGTATGCCTTGAGTTCGCCGCTGTCGACGTCGAGTCCGATAACCGAGGTGGTGTAGAGATTCGTGCCCGGGCGCGCGCCCTGTGTCATCCAGTCCTTGCCCGACCAGTCGTACAGCGGAGCGGGATTGCCGGTTCCCCACCACACCAGATTGGTCTCGGGATCGAACCCGCCGGGCATCCAGCCACCACCGCCACCGGTCTTCCAGCTGTCGTTGCCCCACGTGTTGCGCGCGTCCGATTTGGTGCCTTCGTTGCCGCCGACCGTGTAAAACTTCCAGACTTCCTTGCCGGTCCGCGCATCCACTCCGAAGATCGGTCCACGATAGGGCCATTCCCCGCCTTGCGCGCCGATGATGACCTTGTCCTTGACGAACAGCGGCGCGCCGGTGAACCCCACCGTGAGACGCGCCGAATCGAGCAGCTTGGTCTCCCACTTGGGTTTTCCACTCTTCATGTCGAGTGCCACCAGCTTCCCGTCGAGCGTGCCCATGTAGACGCTGCCCAGTCCCAGCGCGATGCCACGGTTGTAGGGGGAGTGCGTCTGTCTGGATACCAGATCCTCGTCGAGCTTCTGCTTGTGGTGCCAGAGCACTTCACCCGTGCTCCCATTGAGTGCGAACACCTGGTTGTAGCTGCCCGAGTAGTAGAGGATGCCGTCGGCGGCCAGTGGCATCGACTGCAGGCCGCGCATCGAGCGCGGCATGGCGTGGCTCCATGCCACCTGCAGCTTGTCCACGTTCTTCGTGTTGATCTGATCGAGCGCGCTGTAATGCCAGCTGCGGTAGCTGCCGTGATAGGTGGCCCAATCGCCGGGCAGCTTGTCGGCATCGCGGATGCGCTCGTAGGTCACGTCTCCAGCGTACTGATTGGCGGATGCCGCCCCCGCCAGCGTCAGGGCGGCAACGAGCAGTGTGCGGATGGCGGGCCGATTGCGTCGCTTCATCAACCATCTCCTATGGATGTCGGGGGCCGGCGCGAAACGGCCCGCACGGCTTACAGAACAGCGAGTGCGTGCTCGCGCGAGTCGTCGGTGGACGACGAGGGGTGCGTGGGTGAGTCACGCGCGACCACTATAGTGAATGCGATCGGACGCTACAAGAAAAACAGGCCGATGGTTCGCATCGGCCTGTCCCGGGTGAGTTGGAGCTGATACTACTTCGCGACCTGGCGTTCCCTCAGTTCGTCCAGCGTCTTGCAGTCGATGCACAGTGTGGCGGTGGGGCGCGCCTCGAGACGCTTGAGTCCGATCTCCACGCCGCAGCTGTCGCAGTATCCGTAGTCGCCAGCATCGATCTTCGTGATGGTTTCCTCGATCTTCTTGATCAGCTTGCGCTCGCGGTCGCGGTTGCGCAATTCCAACGCCATATCGGACTCCTGGCTCGCGCGGTCGTTCGGGTCCGCGAAGATCGTGGCCTCGTCCTGCATCGTGTGAACGGTGCGATCGATGTCCTGGCTCAACTCGTCCTTCAGCGTCTTGAGAATCTTGCGGAAGTGATCGAGCTGCTTGGGATTCATGTAAGCCTCACCCTTCTTCGGCTGGTAGGGCTTGAAATGCGTGTGGAACTCAGTCGGCATGTTGAGGAATCCCCTCGGTGCGTTTTCCCGGGGGCCGCACCTCGAAATGAGTACGACGCTCCCCGAAAAAAGGCGGTTTAATAGCAGAATTCGGAGGCCGCTGCAAGCAACTTTCAATCCGGGCTCGTGCGGGCGGGCGTCCAGCGACCGATGATGGTCGAAATTGACCTTGACTGTCGCAGCCCGGCATAATGTAGGGCTTCCGGGGTGTGACGCAGCCTGGTAGCGTGCCTGCTTTGGGAGCAGGATGTCGGAGGTTCGAATCCTCTCACCCCGACCAGGCTTCAGGCCGTAATTCCTGCCCGTAGCTCAACCGGATAGAGCACCGGCCTTCTAAGCCGGGGGTTATGGGTTCGAGTCCCGTCGGGCAGGCCAGTTGGCGCCGTCCATGCATCCGCTCTGGCGTGACCTTCAGTGGTGGCTGTAGCTCAGTTGGTAGAGTCCTGGATTGTGATTCCAGTTGTCGCGGGTTCGAGTCCCGTCAGCCACCCCAATTTCTTCTAGCGCCGCTTCGCGCGCATGATCACCCTGCGCAAGGTCACCCTTCAACGGGGCGCGAAGCGCTTGCTCGAGGACGTCGACCTCACCATCCTCCCGCGCCAGAAGATCGGCGTAACCGGCGCGAACGGCTCCGGCAAGAGCAGCCTGCTTGCACTGCTGCGCGGGCAGCTGCATGCGGAGGCCGGCGACGTGGATATCCAGCCAGGTCTGCGCATGGCGCACGTGGCGCAGGAGACGCCGTCCTCCCCGGCTCGCGCCATCGAGTACGTGCTCGATGGTCACGTCGAACTGCGGCGCGTCGAGTGCGCGCTGCGCCAGGCGGAGCATGCGCGCGATCACGAGCGGGCCGCAGCCCTGCACGCCGAGTACGAGCAGCTCGACGGATACAGCGCCCGGGCCCGGGCCGCTCGCATCCTGTCCGGTCTGGGCTTCGGCAACGCCGAGCTGGAGCGCCCGGTCGCCGAATTCTCCGGCGGATGGCGCATGCGCCTGAACCTGGCGCAGGCGCTGCTCAGGCCTTCCGATGTCCTGCTGCTGGACGAACCGACGAATCACCTCGACCTCGATGCGGTGTTCTGGCTCGAGGACTGGCTGCGCCGCTACGACGGCACTGTGCTCCTGATCTCGCACGATCGCGAGTTCCTCGATGCCACGGTGGATTCGGTCTGCCATCTGGAAGCGCAGAGCCTGCGTCTGTACAAGGGGAACTACTCGGACTTCGAACGCCAGCGAGCAGCCTTCCTGGCCGGGCAGCAGGCGATGCACGAGAAGCAGCAGCGGCAGATCGCCCACCTGCGCAGTTTCGTCGAGCGCTTCAGGGCCAAGGCCACCAAGGCGCGCCAGGCGCAGAGCCGCCTCAAAATGCTCGATCGCATGGACACGGTGGCCGCGGTCCACGTGGCCACGCCGTTCACGTTCTCGTTCCGTGCGCCGCGACCGGCGTCGAATGTCCTGCTCACGCTCGACCGGGCCGTGGTGGGCTACGGCGATACAGCCGTCATCGACGCCGTGGAGATCACCCTGCTCCAGGGCGCGCGCATCGGCCTGCTCGGTGCGAACGGAGCGGGGAAGTCCACGCTCATGAAGATGCTGGCCGGCGAGATCGCCCCGCTGCACGGACAGCGCCGCGAGGGCAAGGGGCTGGCCATCGGCTACTTCGCCCAGCACCAGCTGGAGCAGCTGCGCGCCGACGAGACGCCGCTGCAGCACCTCATGCGCCTCGATCGTGCAGCGCGCGAGCAGGATCTGCGCGACTACCTAGGCGGGTTCGACTTTCGCGGCGGTGTGGCGGATGCGCCGGTCGGGCGCTTCTCCGGAGGCGAGCGCGCGCGCCTGACACTGGCCCTGCTGATCTGGCGTCGCCCCAATCTGCTTCTTCTGGACGAGCCGACCAACCACCTCGATCTGGAGATGCGCGAAGCGCTCAGCCTCGCGCTGCAGGACTACGAGGGCGCTATGGTGGTGGTCTCGCATGACCGCCATCTGTTGCGCACCTGTGCGGACGAGCTGATGCTGGTAGATGGCGGCCGGCTGACGCAGTTCGACGGCGACCTCGACGATTATCGCGAGTGGCTGGCGCGCCGGCGGCGCGAGCAGGATCAGCCTGAGGAGGAGGGCAGCGGCCCCGTCGCGCTATCCCGGCGTGAGCAGCGACGCCAGGAGGCGGAAGCACGCAACCGCGCAGCCGGGCAGCGCCGGCCGCTGGAGCAGGCGCTACGTGCGCTCGACAAGGAATTGCTGGCGCTCGGTCAACGCAAGGCAGCGCTTGAAAGCCGGCTGGCCGAGCCCGATATCTACGCTCCCGACAAACGCGATGCGCTGAAGGCGGCCCTGCTGGAACAATCGCAGGTGAACGCCAGATTAACGCAGGCAGAAGACCGGTGGCTAGAGCTGCAGGGCCAGCTGGAGAGCCTGTAGAATCGCGCGCGGTTCGGGGCCGGCATGGAACTCGCGACCATGCCGCGGTTCCAATGTGCGGTTTTCACTAAATTTTGCTCTGGGAGCGAATGGTTCTATGAAGCGTGTCTTCCTGTTCCTGATGACCAACCTGGCCGTCGTGGTGGTGCTGAGCATCACCGCGAGCCTCCTCGGGGTCAATCGCTTCCTGACCGAGAACGGCCTGAACTTCGGCGCCTTGCTCGTCTTCGCGGCGCTGTTCGGCTTTGGCGGATCCTTCATCTCGCTGTTGATGTCGAAGTGGATCGCGAAGCGCTCCACGGGTGCTCATGTCATCACGCAACCTTCCAACGCGGTCGAGCAGTGGCTGATCGAGACCGTGCGCCGCCAGGCGCAGCAGGCCAAGATCGGCATGCCGGAGGTGGCGATCTACGACGCCCCCGAGATCAATGCTTTCGCCACCGGTGCCAACCGCAACAACGCGCTCGTGGCGGTGAGCACGGGACTGCTCAACAACATGTCGCGCGAGGAGGCGGAGGCGGTGCTGGCGCACGAGGTCAGCCACGTCGCCAATGGCGACATGGTGACGCTCACGCTGATCCAGGGTGTGGTGAACACCTTCGTCATCTTCATCGCCCGCGTCGTCGGCTACTTCGTCGATCGCGTCCTGCTCAAGAACGAGAACGGCCATGGCGTCGGCTTCTACGTGACCACCATCGTCGCGGAGATTGCCCTGGGCATCCTGGCCTCCATCATCGTGATGTGGTTCAGCCGCCAGCGCGAGTTTCGAGCCGACGCCGGTGGTGCACGGCTTGCGAGCCGCGACAAGATGATCGCCGCACTGCAAAGGCTCAAGGCCAACTACGAGCCCTCCACGCTGCCCGATGCCACCAAGGCCTTCGGCATCTCTGGCGTGAGCAAGAGCGGGCTGGCCCGGCTGTTCATGAGCCATCCGCCGCTCGACGAGCGCATCGGCGTGCTGCGCAGCGGCAGCGCCGGATCCGGAGTGCGCGTGCGCTGATCGGCGGCGGCGTCAGACACGACAGGGAACGCCGGGAACCCTCCCGGCGTTTTTTTCGAGGCAGTCGGTGAACGCCGGAGTCGATCGCGGAACCGGCGGCGCACGAAACCGGTGGCGCGTTGCTGGACGCGGGCTACAGGGCGCGTCATCCGGCGTGGGCCGGACACCGATCGCGATGCTCTGGCGCCGGTGGCACGGAAGGTGCCTGTCCCCGGATCCATTCCGACGGGCGGCTCCGCATGCTCCTTCCGGGTGAACCCGGGAATCGAGGCCGCCTGAGCCGGACCGCACTGGCCTATCCGGACTGCATCGATGCAATTCCTTCCAGCTTCGAGAACGCGCACATGAGCGACGCTGCTGCCGTCAGCGGGAAATCGCTCGCCTATCGCTTCTTCCAGGACATCGCACTCGACCTCTCGCGCAAGGAACTGAAGTTTCCGACCTTTCTCGATGCCGCCCTGCGCGTGCGCCTGGTGGTCAGCAAGCAGGACGCGAGTTCCAGCGAGGTGGCCCATGCGGTGCGCGGCGAGCCGCTGCTGTCGGCGCGAGTCGTGTCGATGGCCAACAGCGTCGCGGTGAACCCATCGGGCAAGAGCATCACGGACGTGAAGAACGCCGTGCTGATGATCGGGCAGAACTCCGTGCGCAGTCTCGCGGCGTCGCTCGCCATCGCCCAGATCGCGCAGGCCAAGGCGCTCGAGCCCTTCGCCGAGGAATGCCGCCAGGTCTGGGAGCACAGCATGGAGGTCGGCGCGCTCGCGTTCGTGCTGGCGCGACGGCGTGGCAAGGTCGACCCCGAGGAGGCCTTGTTCGCCGGGCTGGTGCATGATCTGGGCCACTTCTACCTGCTCTACCGCGCCACCCAGTTTCCGGATGTGATGGCGGGAGATCGCGCGGAACTGCATGGGCTCATCCACGAATGGCATCCGGGTATCGGCGCTGCCCTGCTGCAGAATCTGGGCATGTCCGAGCGACTGGTCCGCGCCGTGGACGAACACGAACTGCGGATCGCGCCCGTCGGAGAGGCACTCACCGAGATCCTGATGCTGGCCGACCGCTGCTCCACCCGGCACGGCGTGGCGCCGCTGCCCGGACACATGCGGCTGGAGGGCGAGGCCGCGGCCGAAAGCCCGGACGAGGAGGCCGCGCGCGCACTGCTCGGTGAAGCCGGTGAGGAGGTGCGCTCGCTGCTCGACGTCCTGCGTGGAAGCAGGACGTCGGGCGCGGGCGCGAAGCGCGTGCCGGTCTAGTCGATCACACGCCCAGTTTCGCGGCCAGATCGAGGAAGGACGACGCGGCGACGTCCACCGACACGGTGGGGCCCGGTTCGCCGGTGCTGGGACCGAACTCGTTCACCTGCGCCACGTGCGCCGTGCGCAGGCCGCAACCGGTAGCGGCCTCGAGGTCGTTGCTGTGAGCCGCGACCATCATCACCTGGGCGGGCTTCAGTCCGAAGGACTCGGCAGCAGTGAGGTACACGACCGGCTTGGGCTTGTAATCGCGTGCGACCTCTGCACCCAGGATCGCGTCCCAGCGGAAGTCGTTGCGCCGTGCCAGATCCACCATGAGCGAGATGTTGCCATTGGAGCACGGTGCCAGCAGATACCTGCTGCGCAGGCGGCGCAGTCCCTCGGTGGCGTCCGGCCAGCCATCGAGGCGGTGCCAGGCGAGATTGAGGTCCTCCAGCACCGCTTCCTCGACCTTCTCCAGGCCGAAGCGCGGGCGGATCCGTTCCAGCATGCGGCGGTGGATCACGTCCAGGCGCGAGAACGGAATGCGTCCCGTGCGCACTTCTTCCATCCCGGGCTGGTACTCGGCGCGCCAGGCATCGGCGAACTCCAGCCAGTTCAGCGTGTAACCGAGGGGCGCGAGGATGCGCTCGGATTCGCGCGCCACACCGGTGCGCCAGTCCACCACCGTGCCGAAAACGTCGAATATCAGCGCCTTCACGTCCTGCATAGGGTCCTCTTTCCTGTCTGTCTGCGCGTGACCCGGCAATACGCGCGTGATCGCCGCGGCCCCCAGGACTGCCGCTGAGGCAGTGCGCAAGAAATTTCTGCGGGTAGTCATAATCCTCTCTTATTATCCGCCGCGGATCGCACGGCGGGCGTCACGATACAGGAAGAATCGGGGAGCGGCCGGACGGTATCCGGACGCTGGCGTCCACAGGGGGGGCTGCATGCGGCTGCAGGACAAGATCGCACTGGTGGTGGGGGCGGGACAGACCCCAGGAGAGGGCATTGGCAACGGGCGCGCCACCGCCTTGCGCTTCGCTCAGGAAGGCGCGCGCGTGCTCGCGCTGGACTGCAATCTGGAGTCGGCGGCCCAGACCGCGCAGATGATCGCGGCGGCGGGCGGAGAGTGCGTCCCACTGGAAGCCGACGTGACGCGCGAGGAGACGCTCGGAGCGGCCGTGCACTTCGCGGTGCAGCGATGGGGCCGGGTCGACATCCTGCACAACAACGTCGGCGTCAGCGTTGCCGGTGGAGACAGGCGGCTCCAGGATCTGGACGAGGCGACCTTCGATCGCCTCAGCGCGATCAACCTGCGCGGGACGATCATGGCATGCAAGCACGTGGTCCCGGTCATGCGCCGGCAGGGCCGCGGTGCGATCGTGAACGTCTCCTCGATCGCGGCCTGGGCCCACTACCCTCTGGTGGTGTACAAGGCGACGAAAGCGGCCATGATCGCCTTCACCCAGCAGCTCGCCCTCGAGAACGCCGAATTCGGAGTGCGTGCCAACGCCATCCTGCCAGGGCTCATCGACACGCCCATGGCGATCGAGGGCCGTGTCCGGAACTGGCACAGAACGCGCGAGGAGATCGTCGCCGAGCGTGATGCCCAGGTCCCGCTCCGACGGCGCATGGGAAGCGCCTGGGACGTGGCGAACGCGGCCCTGTTTCTTGCCTCGGACGAGGCAGGATTCATCACCGGCGTCTCGCTGCCCGTGGATGGGGGCGCGCTCGTGAAGGTCGGATAGCGCCGAGCTGCCCGAACCTGGATCCTATCTCGCGCAGGCGTCCAGGGACTGCTCGAAGCGCCATGCATCGCGCACGATCCGCTCGATGTCGGTGAACTTGGCGCACTTACCGATTCGCCGACCTGGATGAACGAGGCGAAGTGCATCACCGCGTCGATGGCATGGGCCCCGGACAGCGAATCGGGCGCCGCCGCATTGCCCATCTCCCCGTGCACGGACCCGGCACGGGCCTGTGAGAAAATGGCGCCGTTCGAAACCGGAGAGGCAGATGCCAAGAGCAATCGTGATGCGGATCCCTGGCGGTCCCGAGGTGCTGAAGGTGGAGGAGGTGTCCGTCGGGGAACCAGGTGCCGGGCAGGCGCGCCTGCGCCAGACCGGCGTGGGCGTGAACTTCCACGACATCTACGTGCGCAGCGGACTGTACAAGACGCTGCCGCTTCCCGGCATTCCCGGCCTCGAGGCAGTGGGTGTGGTGGAGGCGGTAGGTCCCGGGGTGACGCAGGTCAATCCCGGTGACCGGGTGGGTTACATCACGCGCGGCTATGGCGGGTATGCGGCGGCTCGCCTGATCGACGCGGACGTGCTCATCAAGCTGCCCGCGGCGATCGATGACCGCACTGCTGCGGCGACGCTGCTGCGCGGCCTGACGGCGCAGATGCTGGTGCACCACGTGCACCGGGTCGCCCCGGGCATGACCGTCCTGGTGCACGCCGCCGCGGGCGGAGTGGGGCGCCTGCTGGCGCAGTGGGCTCATCATCTGGGTGCGACGGTGATCGGCACGGCGGGCAGCGAGGACAAGGTCCGCATCGCCCGCGATTCCGGCTGTGACCATGTCATCCAGTACCGCAGCGAGAACTTCGTCGAGCGCGTGCACGCCATCACCGGTGGACGCGGCGTGGACGTTGCCTACGACGCAGTGGGCAAGGACACCTTCATGGGCTCGATGACCTGTCTCGCGCGACTCGGCCACATGGTGAACTACGGGCAGGCGTCCGGCCCGGTCGAGCCGATCGAGTTGTCGCTGCTGTTCCAGAAGTCGAACTCGGTGACGCGCCCGGCGGTGTTCCACTACCTGGAGGATCGGCCACGTCGCGACCAGATGACCGCGTCGCTGTTCGACGCGCTGACGCGGGGCATCATCACGCCCGGGACGATCCACGAGTACCGCTTCGAAGAGGTAGGCCAGGCGCAGCAGGACATGGAGGACCGCAATACGGCTGGGGCGGTGATCCTCACGGTGTAACCGGCGCGTGGCCCCCCCGACAGGAATCGAACCTGTATCTAGCGCTTAGGAGGCGCTCGTTCTATCCATTGAACTACGGGGAGAGGGAGCGCATTCTACCTGCTTCGTCCGCCGCGTTTTACGCGCGGCCCCGTCCCCGCGCCGGCGCCGCGTAGAATGGCGCCCTCGTTCGATTCCGCTCTCCCATGCCGCTTCTCACCCTGCAGCAGGTCAGCCTGGCCTTCGGGCACGTGCCGCTGCTCGATCGCGTCGATCTGGTTGTCGAGCCCGGCGACAGGATTGCGCTGATCGGACGCAACGGCACCGGCAAGAGCAGCCTGCTCGGGATTCTCTCCGGCGCGCAGCGCCCCGACGACGGCGAGGTGTGGTGCAAGCCCGATCTGCGACTTGCCTACGTCGCGCAGGAGCCGCCGCTCGATCCGGGACACACGGTGTTCGAGGCCACTGCCGAGGGACTCGGCAATGCGCGTGAACTGCTGTCGCGCTACGAGGGCGTGGCGCACGCACTGGAAGCAGCACCCGCCGATACCGGCCTGCTGGCGCAACTCGCCGAACTGAGTGCCCGTCTGGACACGAGCGGCGGCTGGGTGCTGAAGTCGCGCGTGGACCAGGTGCTGTCGCGGCTGCAGCTGCCTGCGCACGCGCAGGTCGGCACGCTGTCCGGGGGACAGAAGAAGCGCGTGGCGCTGGCGCGGGCCCTGGTGATCGAGCCGGAGCTGATGCTGCTCGACGAGCCGACCAACCATCTGGACATCGATTCCATCCGCTGGCTGGAGGAACTGCTGGTCGCCTACGGCGGGGCGCTGCTGTTCGTCACGCACGACCGGGCATTCCTGGACCACGTCGCGAACCAGGTGCTGGAGCTCGACCGCGGGCATCTCGCCGCCTACCCGGGCAGCTATGCCGCGTACCGCCAGCGCAAGGCCGAGCAGCTCGCCAACGAGCAGCTCGCCAGTGACAAGTTCGACAAGCTGCTCGCCCAGGAAGAGGCGTGGATCCGTCGCGGGGTGGAGGCGCGGCGCACGCGCGAGCAGTGGCGCATTCGCCGGCTCGAGGATCTGCGGACCCAGCGCGCCGCGCGGCGCGAGCGCATCGGCAACGCCAGCATCAGCGTGGACGAGGGCGAGCGTTCGGGCAAGCTCGTCGTCGAACTCATGCACGTGTGCAAGACCTTCGACAGCAATGCGGTGGTGCGCGACTTCTCCATCCGCATCATGCGCGGCGACAAGGTCGGCTTCATAGGCCCGAATGGAGCGGGCAAGACCACGCTGCTCAAGCTCATTCTCGGCGAGCTGCAGCCGGATTCGGGAACGGTGCGCGCCGGGGGGCGGCTGAGCGTCGCGTACTTCGACCAGTTCCGCAGCCAGCTCGACGACGAGGCGAGCGTGCTCGACACGGTGGGGCAGGGCTCGGACTACGTGGAGGTGGGCGGCGAGAGCAAGCACGTGATGAGCTATCTCGGCGACTTCCTGTTCTCGCCGCAGCGCGTGCGCTCTCCGGTGAAGTCGCTGTCCGGGGGCGAGCGCAACCGGCTGCTGCTGGCGCGGCTGTTCACCAGGCCGGCCAACGTGCTGGTGCTCGACGAGCCGACCAACGACCTCGACATCGAGACCCTCGAGCTGCTCGAGGAGTTGCTGCAGGGCTATGCCGGCACGGTGCTCCTGGTCAGCCACGACCGCAGCTTCCTGGACAACGTGGTGACGCAGGTCATCGCCTGGGACGGCGACGGCAGGTGGATCGAGAATCCCGGCGGCTACGAGGAGTGGTCGCGCGTGCAGCAGCTGCGCGCGGCGCAACGGGCGCAGCCGGCGCCGGCGCACGAGCAGCGCAGATCCGCGCCGGCACCCGCGCGTGCGGGCCGTCCGACAAGGCTCAGCTTCAAGGAGACGAAGGAACTCGAATCCCTGCCCGGGCGCATGGAGTCCCTGGAGAGCGAGCAGAAGCAGCTCGGAGAGCGGCTCGCCGACCCGGAGCTGTACCGGGCCGACCCCGAGGAGGTCAGGCGCTCGAAGGCCCGCTACGAACAGATCGAGGACGAACTGCTGCTTGCCCTGGAGCGGTGGACCGAGCTGGAAGGCAGGCAACGATGAAGTCGGCGGGGGTCGGCTGACGGCAGCGGCATCGTCCCGGCGACGGCACTCGATCCCGCTCCCGAGGGAGGCACGCGGCCTGCGGACCACTGCTGTGCTAGACTCCGCGACCCCCAGCTCGGCACCACCCCATGACGCGCCCCATCCGCAACATTGCCATCATTGCCCACGTCGACCACGGCAAGACCACGCTGGTCGACAAGCTGCTGCGGCAGGCCGGCGTGTTCGCCGCCCACCAGCAGGTGGAGGAACGGGTCATGGACAGCAATGACCTGGAGCGCGAGCGGGGCATCACCATCCTCGCCAAGAACGCCGCCTTCGACTACCGCGGCGTACACGTCAACATCGTCGATACGCCCGGCCATCGCGACTTCGGCGGTGAGGTCGAACGCGCACTGTCCATGGTGGATGGCGTGCTGGTGCTGGTCGACGCGGTGGAAGGGCCGATGCCGCAGACGCGCTTCGTCACCCGCAAGGCCCTGGGACGCGGCCTCAAGCCTATCGTGGTGGTGAACAAGGTGGACCGCCCCGGAGCCCGCCCCGAATGGGTGGTGAACCAGACCTTCGATCTGTTCGACAAGCTCGGCGCCACCGAGGAGCAGCTCGATTTCCCGGTGATCTACGCATCCGCGCTGAAGGGTTTCGCCAGCACGGCGCTAGACGAGCCTTCGCAGGACATGCGTCCCCTGTTCGACGCCATCCTCGAGCACGTGCCGCAGCCGCGCTTCGACGGCGCTGCGCCGCTGCAGCTGCAGATCAGCGCGCTGGATTACTCTGCCTACATCGGCCGCATCGGCATCGGCCGCATCACCGCCGGCACCCTGCGTGCGAATCAGCAGGTCGCGATCCACGCCGGGGAAGCCGCTCCGCGTCCGGCGAAGGTCACCCAGGTCTACGGCTTCCAGGGGCTGCAACGCGTGCCGCTGGAGACGGCCGAGGCGGGCGACGTCGTCCTGCTGCAGGGGATCGAGGAACTGACCATCGGCTGCACGCTGTGCGACCCGGAGAGACCGAACCCGCTGCCGCTTCTGGCCGTCGACGAGCCCACCCTGTCGATGAACTTCCAGGTGAACACCTCACCGTTCGCCGGGCGCGAGGGCAAGTTCGTCACCAGCCGCCAGGTGCGCGACCGCCTGCAGCGCGAACTGCTGGCCAACGTCGCGCTGCGCGTGGAGGACACCGCGGATGCCGATGTCTTCATGGTGTCGGGGCGCGGCGAACTGCACCTGACCATCCTTCTGGAGAACATGCGGCGCGAGGGTTACGAACTGGCGGTGGGCAAGCCGCGCGTGCTGTTCCGCACGATCGACGGCGAGCGCTGCGAGCCGTACGAGATGCTCACCGTCGACTGCGACGAGGCACACCAGGGTGCCGTGATGCAGGCCCTGGGCGAGCGCCGCGGCGATCTGCAGGACATGGTGCCCGATGGCAAGGGCCGGGTGCGGCTCGAGTACCGCATTCCGGCGCGCGGATTGATCGGCTTTCAGACCGAGTTTCTCAACACCACGCGCGGTACCGGCATCATGAGCCACGTGTTCGACGACTACGGTCCACTCAAGCCGGAGATGCCCGAGCGGCGCAACGGTGTGCTGGTCTCGGCGGAGCAGGGCGAGGCGGTGGCCTACGCGCTGTTCAACCTCGAGCCGCGCGGGCGCATGTTCGTCAGTCCCGGCGATCCGGTGTACGAGGGCATGATCGTGGGCATTCACAGCCGCGACAACGACCTGGTGGTCAATCCGATCAAGACCAAGAAGCTCACCAACATCCGCGCTGCAGGCAAGGACGAGAACGTCACGCTGACCCCGCCGATCAGGCTCACCCTGGAATCGGCCATCGAGTTCATCGCCGACGACGAGCTGGTCGAGATCACGCCCCGATCCATCCGGCTGCGCAAGCGCTTCCTCCTCGAGCACGAACGCAAGCGCGCCTCGCGCACGGAAGCCGCGCCCGCCTGACCCTGACCCCTCTGGCAGGAGAGTGTCCCGGAGCGGCCCTGGGCACGGAGCCCCTGCCATGATCCATGCCATCGTACGGGCGCCGCTTGCGCCGCCCCCGGCTGCGCTTCCGGCGCCCGGGCCCACCCCGGGCGCTATACTCCGCGCATGGACCCACTCGCCATTGCGCTGCTCGCGCTCGTCCTGATCACGCTTGTCGCGGTGATCTGGGTGGGCGTTCGCGTGGGCAGCCTGCTGCAGAGACAGGAGAACCTGCCCGAGACCGTCACCCAGGTGCTGGAGCGCAAGCATCTCGAGATGCTCAAGGACCTGAACGCCGGCCTGAACACGCTGGCCGACCGGGTCGGGGCCAGCCTCGCGGACAGTTCGGATCGTCTGCGCGCCGCCACCTCGCAGGATCTGAAGCAGACGCGCGACGCGATGCTGGTGCTGCAGCTGTCCCAGACGGAAGAGCTGTCCGCCAACCGCGAGACCACTGCACAGCGGCTCGCCAACCTGGCGAGCGAACTGCAGGCCAAGCAGGATGCGCTGCGGGCGGAGCTGCTCACGCGTGTGCTGGAGCGTCTCGGTGAGCAGGGGCGGGCGAACCAGGAGCTGATCCAGAACACGCTGCAGTCCATCACGCTGCAGCTCACCGGGTCGATCGAGGGCCTCACGCGCAGTACCGACACGCGGCTGGAGCAGATCAGCGGCAGGGTGAGCGAGCGTCTGGACGAGGGCTTCCGCAAGACCAACGAGACGTTCACCAGCGTGATGGCGCGGCTCGCAACCATCGACGAGGCGCAGCGCAAGATCGACGGACTCACCAGCAACGTGGTGAGCCTGCAGCAGCTGCTGGGCGACAAGCGCGCCCGTGGCGCGTTCGGCGAGGTGCAGCTGGAAGGATTGGTGCGCAATCTCCTTCCCCCCTCGGCGTTCGAGTTCCAGTACACACTGCCCAACGGCCATCGCGCGGACTGCATGCTGCTGCTGCCCGATCCGACCGGGCTGGTCGCCGTGGATGCCAAGTTCCCGCTGGAGAACTACCATCGCATGCATGACGACACGCTCGCCGAGGGCGACCGAGCGGCAGCCGGGCGCCAGTTCCGCGCCGATCTGCGCCGCCACGTGGGCGATATCGCCGAGCGCTACATCCTCGCGGGCGAGACCTCGGATGGTGCCGTGATGTTCATCCCGGCCGAGGCGGTGTTCGCGGAGATCCACGCGCACCACGGCGAGGTGGTGGACTTCGCGATGCAACGTCACGTGTGGATCGTCTCGCCCACGACCATGATGGCCGTGCTAAACACTGCGCGCGCGGTGATCAAGGACGTGGAGACGCGCCGCCAGGTGCACATCATCAAGGACGAGCTGTCGAAGCTGGGGAAGGAGTTCGGCCGCTTCGACCAGCGCATGCGCAAGCTCGCCGAGCACATCCGCCAGGTGCACGAGGACGCCGAGGACGTGCGCGTCACCAGCGACAAGATCTCCCGGCGCTTTTCGCAGATCGAGCGGGTCGAACTCGACATGCCGGCCGGTGTGACGCAGTTGCAGCCGGCCCTGGCGGATGCGCCGAATGGCGACGCGCCGGCGGAAGGGCACGAGACGCTGATGGATCTGCCCTCTCGGCAGTCCGGGTGAGGGCATGATCGGCGCGGTGTATCGAAACTGGCGGCGCGAGCGCATTCTGCGCCAGTCCGGCCTGGACGATGCACTGTGGGACGATACCGTGCGTCACTTCCCGTTCGCGTGGACGCTCGAGCCGGCCGACCAGCTGCGGCTGCGCGATCTGGTGGTGCTGTTCCTGCACGAGAAGTCCTTCACGGCAGCGCACGGCATCGTGCTCACCCCCGCGATGCAGGCGTGGGTGGCGGTCCAGGCCTGCATCCTGGTGCTCAATCTCGGCCTGGACTACTACAAGGGCTGGAGCGGCGTGATTCTCTATCCCGAGCAGTTCGTGCCGCGGCACCAGCAGGTGGACGAGATGGGTATCGTGCACGAGACGGACGACCCCTACATGGGCGAAGCCTGGCTGGGCGGTCCGGTGGTCCTGTCCTGGGCCGACATCCAGGTGAGCGAGTATCCCGATGGCGTGAACGTAGTCATCCACGAGTTCGCCCACAAGCTCGACATGCTCAATGGGGATGCCAACGGTTTTCCGCCGCTGCGTCCGGACATGAGCCGGGAGGCATGGAGCAGCGCGTTTCGCGCGGCCTATGCCGACTTCTGTGCGCGCGTCGATGCACGGCAGGACACGCTCATCGACCCGTACGCCGGCGAGAGTCCCGGCGAGTTCTTCGCAGTGCTCTCCGAGGCCTTCTTCGAGACGCCCGACATCGTGCAGGACGAGTATCCCGCGGTCTACGACCAGCTGGCCCGGTTCTACCGCCAGGATCCCGCGCAGCGCTTCGCCCAGGCGAGCGCGCGCCTGCCGGGATGAGGACGCTGAATCTTCATCTGGCGCGCCTGTTCTGGGCGCTCGTCGCAGCGCTGACCGTCACACTGGCACTCGCGCAGGCCCTGGTCACCGAGGTGATCCCGCTGCGCTACCGCAGCGCCGAGCAGCTCCTGCCGGTGCTGCAGGCGCTGGTCGAGAAAGGCGGCACGGTCAGCGCCATGAACAGCCGCCTGATCGTGCGCACTACGCCGGAGAACCTGGCCGGGATCAAGGAAGTGCTGACGCAGATCGACACGATGCCGCGCCGGCTGATGATCTCGGTGCGCCAGGATGCGGACGTGCAACGCAGCGCGCGCGGCGGCCGGGTATCCGGGCGGGTGGAAACTGGAGACGAGGTGGTCATCTCCTCGGCCGGCAAGCCGACCCCGCCGGGTGCGACGGTCCAGGGCAACGGCGTGCGGGCCAGGGTCTACAGCAGTGAAGCGCAGAGCGGGGAGCGCATCTCTCAGCAGGTCCAGGTGCTCGAGGGTGGTCAGGCAACGATCCGGGTCGGCCAGTCGACGCCGATCCGGACCCGGCAATGGATCGATACGCCCAACGGCCGCCGGCTCACGGAGATGATCGAGTACCGCGATATCGATGCGGGGTTCGTGGTCACGCCCCGGGTCGTGGGCGAGCAGGTCACCCTCGACATCTCTGCTGCGGCCGATCGCCTGCTCGATTCTCCCACGGGTCCGGCGCAGATCCAGCGGGTGCAGACCAGCGTGACGGGGCGGCTGGGCGAGTGGATCGAGGTTGCCGGCATCGGCGAGGAGGCGGTGCAGCGTGACAGCGAGATCCTGGCCAGGAGCCGTGATGCACGGCGCGAGGCGCGACGGGTTCTTATCAAGGTGGACGAGATCAGATGAGCTCGTCGGCTGGCGTGCGCACACACGGCCCCGATCGCAATTTCCACCTGGCCCTGCTCGCTATCGGCTGCGCCGTGCTCGTCTGGTCTGCGTGGCATCCCAAGGACTACTTGGTCTGGTTCCTGGAAGCATCGCCGGCGATCTTCGGGGCCGTCGCACTGATCGTGCTGTATCCGCGTTTCCGCTTCACCAGGCTCGTGATGGTGCTGATCCTGGTGCATGCCATCATCCTGATGGTCGGTGCCCACTATACGTATGCGCAGATGCCGCTGTTCAGCTGGCTGCGCGACGAATTGGGGCTGGCACGCAACTACTACGACCGCCTGGGTCACGTCGCGCAGGGATTCATTCCCGCCATGATGGCTCGCGAGATCCTGCTGCGCTTCACGCCTCTGGTCCGGGGGCGCTGGCTGTTCTTCCTGGTGCTGTGCTTCTGTCTCGCCTTCTCGGCCTTCTATGAGTTGCTCGAGTGGTGGGTGGCGCTGGCATCCGGCAGTGCGGCGGATGCCTTCCTCGCCACACAGGGCGATGTGTGGGATACGCAGTGGGACATGTTCCTGGCGCTGCTCGGATCGATCGGCGCGCAGCTGCTGCTCGCGCGCGTGCATGATGTGCAGCTCGGCCTCCGGCCCGTTCACGGCTGAACCAGGCAGGCGCAGGACATCCCGGAACCGAAGACCGTCCGACGCCTCCCCCAGGGTGATCGTGCAGCACGCAGCGACCGGCAGATGCTTCCCGCTTACTCCCGCCGGCGCCAGACCTGCCAGCGCTCCTTGCCCTTGAACACAGGGATGGAATCGCTGACCGGTTCGTCCTGCTCACGCTCGAACAGCGGGTCCAGGAGCGCGTGCAGCTCCTGCTCGCTGGTGCCGAACGGCGGGCCTTTCGGGTTGTCGTCGAAGAAGAAGAAGCCGGCGATGGCGCCGCCGGGTGCGAGCAGCTGCGCCGTGCGCCTGGCATAGGCGGCCCAGGTCTTGCGCGGCAGCGCGCACAGGAATGCGCGTTCGTACATGACGTCGAACGGCGCGCCCTGCTCGAACACGAAGAAATCCGCCTCGATCACGCGGTCCGCGAAACGGCCCATGCTGGCCTGCGCGCGCGCCACAGCGGGCGGGCTGAAATCGATGGCGAGTGCATCGAAGCCATTCTCGAGCAGATGGTACAGCTCGTAGGCGGACCCGCAGCCAGGCACGAGAATGCGCGCGCCGGGCGGCAACTCGCACGCGTACCGTCGCAGGGCCTCGGGCACGCCTCCGGCATCCCAGGGCATGATGCCATCCAGGTAGCGCTGGTCCCAGAAGCCGGGAAGAGACGAGTCGGCCACGTCTACGGCTCGTCACGCCCGTGCGGCGGCCGTGCATCGCACCCGTGCGTGCAAGACAGCTCGGGCAGCACGTTGCCGTGCTGATGGACGGGCGTCGAGCGCGGATGCGTCCCCGGGAGCGGGAGCAGTCTGGCGGCCTGTTCGAGCGTCGAGTGGATGGCGCGGGGTTCGCTCATGCAGTGGCGTGTCGTCGGGGGGTCAGCGCCGCAGGAACCAGAGGATCGCGCTCACGGCAAGGGAAATCAGGATCCCGGTGGTCAGCGGAAAATAAAAGCTGAATCCGTCCCGGACGATACGGATGTCGCCGGGCAGGCGTCCCAGTCCGAGTCTCGATAACCAGGGCCAGAACATCCCGACCACGAGAAGTATCAGTCCCAAGGTGACGAGCAGACGTTGCATGGGGCGCACATCATCGACCAGGCAAGCATAGCACCGACGGACCCTGCGTCCTCATGCGCGCCGCAGGCGCGGTCGGGCAAGGCGCGAGACAGTCCGGTCCTCGAGCAGTTCGCGGAAGTATGCGATGGTCCGGAGCAGGCCGTCCTCCAACCCGACGCCGGGGCGGTAGTCGAACGTGCTGCGCGCGAGCGTCAGGTCGGGGTGCCTGCGGCGCGGGTCATCGACCGGCAGCGGGCACTTCTGAATCGCACAGCCGGAACCGGCGAGATGCCGGACGAGCTGCGCCAGTTCCAGGATCGTGGTCTCACGCTCGTTGCCGAGGTTGACCGGCCCGGTCACCGAATCCTCGGTGTGCATGAGCGAGAGCAGTCCGTCGATCAGGTCGTCCACGTAGCAGAACGAGCGCGTCTGGCTGCCGTCGCCCTGCACCGTGAGCGGCTTGCCGGAGAGCACCGCAACGATGAAGTTGGACTCCACGCGGCCATCGTCGGGATGCATGCGCGGCCCATACGTGTTGAAGATGCGTGCGACCTTGATGCGCACGGCGTGCTGACGACGATAATCGAAGAACAGCGTCTCCGCGCAACGCTTGCCTTCGTCGTAGCAGGCGCGGATCCCGATCGGATTCACGCTGCCGCAGTACGTCTCGCCCTGCGGATGGATGTCCGGGTCGCCGTACACCTCCGAGGTCGATGCCTGCAGGATGCGCGCGCCGGTGCGTTTGGCCAGCCCGAGCATGTTGATGCTGCCATGCACGTTCACCTTGGTCGTCTGCACCGGGTCGTTCTGGTAGTGGATGGGGGATGCCGGACAGGCGAGGTTGTAGATCTCGTCCACCTCGACATACAGCGGAAAGGTGATGTCGTGACGAAGGAACTCGAACATCGGATGGCCGAGCAGATGCCGGATGTTGCGCCGCTCCTGCCTGGGTCACGGCCGGGTCGAGCAATCGGCATTCCGCGCCGTTGCGTCGGAGCGGGGGAATTGTGCCGGCAGCGGGCTAGAATGCACTGTCCCTTCGCGTCCCATGCCGACCCGTTCCATTCCTGAAGTCTTTGCCGCCGACGGCCCGCTCGCCCACGCCATCCCGGGCTACCGGCTGCGCGCCCAGCAGATCGACATGGCGCAGGCGGTGGCCGATGCGATCGAGCAGCGAGGCGTGCTGGTGGCCGAGGCCGGGACCGGGACGGGCAAGACCTTCGCCTACCTCGTGCCTGCGCTGCTCGCCGGGGGCAAGGTCATTCTCTCCACGGGGACCAAGACTCTGCAGGATCAGCTGTTCAACCGCGATCTGCCGACCGTGCGCGCGGCCTTGCGGGTTCCTGTCACGGTCGCATTGCTCAAGGGGCGAGCCAACTACGTCTGCCACTATCACCTGGAACGCAACATCGAGGGCGGGCGCTTCGCCAGCCGCGACGATGTGCGGTATCTGCGCGTGATCGAGCGCTACGCGCGCACCAGCAGGACCGGCGATCGGGCGGGACTGGGGGACGTGCCCGAAGACGCGTCGGTGTGGCCGATGGTGACTTCGACGCGCGAGAACTGCCTGGGAGGCGAGTGCCCGCACCACAAGGACTGCTTCGTGCTCGAGGCGCGCAGGCAGGCACTGGCCGCCGACCTGGTGGTGGTGAATCACCACCTGTTCTTCGCCGATCTGGTGCTGCGCGACGAAGGCGTGTCCGAACTGCTGCCCCAGTGCAACACGGTGATCTTCGACGAGGCCCACCAGCTTCCGGACACCGCCACCCTGTTCTTTGGCGAGAGCCTGTCCACGTCGCAGCTGGTGGAACTGGCGCGCGACACGCGGCTGGAGGCAACCGCCGGGGCCCGGGACTTCGCCGCCCTGCCGGACGCCGCCCAGGCGATGGAACGCGCCGCGCGTGATCTGCGCATCGCGGCTGGTGACGAGGTGGGGCGCCTGGCTGCGCGCCAGATCGAGACACGCCTCGAGTTCGGCGAGCGTCTCGAGGCGCTGGGCGGCAAGCTGGCAGCGCTGCAGGAACTGCTCGAGTTCCAGGCGGACCGCAGTGACGGACTGAAGAGCTGCGGTGCGCGCTGCGCGGATCTTTCCATGCGGCTGGCGCACTGGCGCACACAGGCCCGCAGCGAGGTGGTCCGCTGGGTCGAAGTGTTCCCGCACGCGCTGCAGTTGCATGCCACGCCGCTTTCGACCGCCGAGGTCTTTCGCAAGCAGCTCGAAGGCAGTGCACGCGCCTGGATCTTCACCTCGGCCACACTCTCGGTGAAGAAGGACTTCTCGCATTACAAGAGCGCTCTGGGACTTGAGCAGGCCGATTCGGCGAGCTGGGACAGTCCGTTCGACTATCCCGCCCAGGCCGTGCTGTACGTGCCCGGGCGCATGCCCGGACCCAACACGGAAGGCTATACGACGCAGGTGGTGGAGGCGGTGTTGCCGGTGCTGAAGGCCAGCCGCGGCCGTGCCTTCCTGTTGTTCACCAGCCTGCGCGCGATGCGCGAGGCGCACGCGCTGCTCACCGAGCGATTCGCGCACGAGCGGCTGGACTTTCCGCTGCTTCTGCAGGGCGAGGGATCGCGCAGCGAACTGCTCGAGCGCTTTCGCCGGCTTGGCAACGCCGTGCTGGTGGCGAGCCAGTCCTTCTGGGAAGGGGTGGACGTGCGCGGCGAGGCGCTGTCACTGGTGATGATCGACCGGCTGCCGTTTGCTCCGCCGGACGACCCGGTGCTCGCGGCGCGCATCGAGCGTCTCAATGCCGAGGGGCGCAATGCCTTCATGGAATACCAGCTTCCGGAGGCCGTGATCGCGCTGAAGCAGGGAGCGGGGCGCCTGATCCGCGACGAGACCGATCGCGGGGTGCTCATGATCTGCGACACACGGCTGGTGGAGAAGCCGTACGGACGCCGCATCTGGCAGAGCCTGCCGCCGATGCGCCGCACGCGCCTGCTGTCCGACGTGCAGGCGTTCTTCCAGGAGAACGCGGAGCACGCTGCCACCGGCTGAGACCGATCGCCGTCAGCCATCCATGCGTCGCCGCAGGCGGGCACGTACCAGGTCGATGTGCTGACGGAAACTATATAGATTCGCCGAGAAGGCGAGCGGCGTCGGGATGTGGTTCACGGCCTCCTCGATGCTGTCCAGTCGCACATGCATGTCGCGCAATTCCTCCCCGCTGCGCTTCTCCTCGAGCTGGAGTTCGATTTCCTTCAGGCGCGCATACCAGCGGTAGATGCGCGAGCGCACGCGCCAGCTGTACAGTGCCGGCACGATGCGCGCGAGTGGAACGAGCACTGCCAGGAGCGGCAGGATCATCACCCACATGCGATCGACCAGGTTGGCTGCCCAGAACGGCATGTAGCGCTGCAGGAAGGGCGGCCCCGCGGTGTAGTAGCGGCTGGCCTCGGCGCTCAGCGGGAAGTCGGCGTTCTTGTTGCTCGGAAACTCGCCGCGGACGTTGAACATGCCGGCTTCCGCGTGCAGTTCGCTGGCGGCGCGCATGAGCAGATAGGCGAGCGCGGGGTGCAGATCGCGCCGCGCGAGCAAATTCGCGGTCGGCGCGATCAGCACGATGTCCCGGGCCGGAACGTCCTGCACGAAGTCCACCGCACCGCGGGGAAGCACGAGTCGGGTGAGGTAGGGAAAGCGGCGCGTGTACGCCTCGGCACGCACGAAGTCGAGCAGCCGCACACCGCGCGTGGCCATGAGCTGCATCACTGCCGGAGAATCGGCCGGGGCCACGAACAGGGCGGCGCCGATATCGCCTCGCGCCAGGGCCTGGGCCGCCTCGTTGCCGTCGAGTTCGAGCAGTTCGGTCGGCGGCAGCACGGCGTCATTGACCGCGAGCAGCTGCAGCGCCAGAGCGCGCACGCCGCTGAAGTTCGGCCCGATGGCGATCTTCCTGCCGCGCAACCCGTCCAGATCCTCGATCGCGGGTCCCCGGTAGAACACCCATAACGGCTCGTAATAGAGGCTGCCCAGCGAGACCAGTTCCGGGGCGTTCACGGCGAAGGCGGTACCTGCCTGCAGGAAGCCGACATCGACGTCGGATTCGGGGTCCGTGAGCCGGGCGACATTCTCCAGGCTGCCGGCGGAGGAGCGCAACTCGATGCTGACCCCGTCGCGCGCGAGGATGGACTGATAGCGGCACCCGAATGCATGGTAGCCGCCGTCCTCCTGGCCCGTGGTCATGACCAGCGAGCGCGGTGGGGCCGGTTGCACGAAACGCAGTGCCAGCACGAAGGCGCCGACGACGAGGACGATGGCGAGCCCGAGCGTCAGCCAGAGTTCACGGCGCAGTGCGTGTTGGAGGCGGGCAAGTTCCGCTACGGGACGCGATGGCATGACGCATTATAGGGGGGTGGCCTGTACGGGCATGGATGAAGGGAATGGATGTGGCAGGCTGGGCAGTGGCAGTGCACGGTGGCGCAGGAGCTTGGCGGGACGAGGACGAGGCGACGGCGTGCGCGGGCGTGTCGGCCGCGGTCTCGGGCGCAGCCGCGGTGCTGGAAGGCGGCGGCAGTGCCCTGCAGGCGGCCATCGCGGCCGTGGTGAGGCTCGAGGACGACCCGCTGTTCAATGCCGGGACCGGTGCGGTGCTGAACCGTGATGGCGAGGCCGAACTGGATGCATCGGTGATGACCGGCCATGATCTGCGCTGCGGGGGCGTGGCTGCCCTGCGTGGCGTGCGCAATCCGGTGCTGGTCGCGCAGCGCGTGATGGACGCCACGCCGCACGTATTGCTGGCGGGAGAGGGCGCGCTGCGCTTCGCACGGGATCAGGGCTTCGCCGAGCACGATCCGATGACCGTGCGCGCCAGGGCAGCATGGCGACTGCGCTGCCAGGGAGAAGCAGGGGCGGCACCGACTACTCCGGGCGCAGGTACTGTCGGTGCGGTGACCCTGGACATCCAGGGACGGCTGGCCGCCGCGACCTCGACCGGTGGGGTCATCATGAAGTTGCCCGGCCGCGTTGGCGATTCCCCCATTCCCGGTGCGGGGAACTACGCCAATGCGTGGGCTGCGTGCTCGGCCACCGGTCGCGGCGAGCTGATGATGCGCCTGCTGGTCGCGAGGGATCTGTGCGATCGCGTACGTGCCGGGCAGCACCCGCAAGCGGCCGTGAATTCACTGCTGGAGGAGATGCGCCACGACGTGGGTGCCGACGCGGGCTTCATCCTGCTGTCGGCGCGCGGCGCGGTCGGCATCGCTCATGGCACGCCGGCGATGCCGCATGCCTGGCAGAACAGCGGCGGGCCGGTGCACGTGGCGTTCAGGCGTCCCTGAAGCGGCCACGACGGCACTCACCACGCGCGTCCCGCTACCCAGCTGGCCAGGATCCAGAACAGCACGACCCAGACCACGATGATGATGGCGGCCCCCGTCCCGCTGCGGGGCTGCGACCGGCGCTGGGCAAGCCAGTCCGACGCCTGCTGCCGCCCCTGTTCGAGCACGGGGCGGGGAATCAGCCTGAGCACCAACCAGATTGCGGCGGGCAGCAGGACGAGTTCGTCCAGGTAGCCGAGCACGGGAATGAAGTCGGGTATCAGGTCGATCGGGCTGAGCGCGTAGGCAACGACCAGTGCCGCCAGCACCTTGGCGAGCGCAGGAGTGCGCGGATCGCGGCAGGCGAACCACAGCGCGAGCACGTCGCGCCTGAGCGAGCGGGCCCATTCGCGCAGCCGCTGCAGCACCGCTATCCCGCGAGGCGGGCGTACAGGTCGTGCTCGTCGGCGCACACGATGTGCACCCGGGCGAACTCGCCCGGGCGCAGTGCCGCGCCGTCCTCGATCCGGACCAGGCCGTCGATCTCCGGTGCATCGGCGCTGCTGCGCGCCACCGCGCCTTGCTTGCCGGTCTCGTCCACCAGGACGGTCAGCGTCTGGCCGATGCGGCGCTGCAGCCGTCGCGCAGAGATCGCCTGCTGACGCTCCATGAAGCGCCGCTGCCGGTCCTCGCGAACCTCCTGGGGCAGCGGATCGGGCAGCGCGTTGGCCGCAGCCCCCGCCACCGGCGAGTAGGCGAAGCAGCCGACGCGGTCGAGCTGCGCCTCGTCCAGGAAGGCCAGCAGTTCCTCGAACTCGGCTTCCGTCTCGCCTGGAAAGCCGGCGATGAAGGTGCTACGCAGGGTGATGTCGGGGCACAGTTCGCGCCAGCGCCGGATGCGGGCAAGCGTATTCTCGGCGTCGGCCGGGCGCTTCATCAGCTTCAGGATGCGCGGGCTGGCGTGCTGGAACGGCACGTCGAGGTAGGGGAGCAGTCTGCCCTGCGCCATCAGGGGTACGACCTCGTCCACGTGCGGATAGGGATAGACGTAGT
>JADZGB010000002.1 GCA_020854105.1 Burkholderiales bacterium
CGAGGTGCTTCAGCGCATGAAGCAGAATCCGCGATTGTCCGAGCTGCCGGTAGTGTTCCAGACGGCCGCTGCAGCCGCGGACCAGCTGGCCGAGGGACTGCGTCTGGGCGCCTACTATTACCTTACCAAGCCCTATCACCGCGAGGCGCTGGCGGCGGTGGTCCAGTCCGCGCTCGATCTCGGACGCCAGCGCCGCGAACTGCGCGCGAAGCTGATGGCCTACAGCGGCGTGATGCGGCTGGTGGAGGAAGCGCACTACCGCTTCCGTACGCTGGAACAGGGGCAGGCGCTGGCGGCGGCGCTGGCAACCGTGTGCGCCGACCCGGAGCGCGCGGCCATGGGTCTGACGGAACTGCTCGTCAACGCCGTGGAGCACGGCAATCTGGGGATCGACTTCGAGGAGAAGGCGAGGCTCCTCGCCACGGGCCAATGGCACAGCGAGACGCAGCGCCGGCTGGAACTGCGGGAGAACCGGGACAAGTTCGTGGACGTGCGTGCGCTGCGCAGCGGAGGGGAAGTGCTCGTGCTGATCCGGGATCAGGGTGAAGGGTTCGATTGGCCGCGCTTCCTCACGCTGGACGAGAGCAGGGCCTTCTATCCCAACGGGCGCGGCATCGCGCTGGCCCGCCAGATCGCCTTCAGCAGCCTCGAGTACCGGGGCAACGGCAATGAGGTGGAGGTGCGCATCCCCGCCGGCGCGGGCTCCGGCGTGCCGGCCACGGCTGCCGGCATCGCACCGGCCGTCGTCGCACCGGCCGTCGTCGCGCCGGCCGTCGTCGAAGGAGCGCTGCCCGCCTGATGGATCTCGTTCACGTACGGGATGCACTGCAGCCGGTGACGGCACCCTCGGCTGCATCGCTGCAGATTCTGCTGGTCGACGATTCGCAGGCCGATCGCAGCCTGCTCGCCGCCTTCCTGATCTCACAGGGACACAGGGTCCAGTGCGCGGGCAATGGCGAGGAGGCGCTGTCGCTGTTCGACGAGCGGCGCATCGATGTCGTGCTGATGGACGTGATGATGCCAGTGATGGACGGCATCGAGGCCACGCGCCGCATCAAGGCACGCTGCCGCCAGCGCTGGGTGCCAGTGCTGCTGCTGTCCGCGCTGAGCGCCAGCAACGACGCGGTGCGCGGTCTCGAGGCCGGGGCCGACGACTACCTTGCGAAGCCGGTCCACCTGCAACTGCTGGCCATGAAGCTGCGCGCGTTCCAGCGCGTCGCGGAGACAACCCGCGCGCTGGCGCAGCGCCGCGACGAGGTGGAAGCCGAAACGGCGATGGCCATCGCCCTGATGGAAGGCATGGTCCAGCGCCAGCAGGGTCTGCAGGACCCTGCCCTGACCTGGGTGGTGGAGCCCTCGTCGCGCTTCAGCGGCGATCTGGTGGCGGCAGCGCGCACGCCCTCGCAGCGGCTGGTCGCGATGCTGGCGGATGCGACCGGCCACGGGCTCCCGGCAGCGATCAGCCTGCTGCCGATGGTGCAGGTGTTCTACGGCATGCTGCGCAAGGATCTGGGCGTGGGCGAAGTGGCGGCCGAGATGAACCGCCGGCTCAAGGAGTACGCACCTCCCGGGATCTGCATGGCCGCCGTGCTGGTCGCCTTGGATCCGGTGCGCGGGCAGGTCGAAGTCTGGAATGGAGGCATTCCCGGCGGCCTGTGGATCTGCGGCGGCAGGGAACTGCTGACCGATGCGCTCGCCTCGCGCCATCTCCCCCTGGGCATCCTGCCGGATGCCCGGTTCGACGACGGTTGCACGCGGCTCGACGTCCGGTCGGGCGGACATCTGGTGTTCGTGTCCGATGGCGTGATCGAGGCGGTGGACGCGCTCGGTACCGCCTTCGGCATGGAGCGCGTGCGCACCCAGTTGCTGGGAAGCGACCCGGCTGATGCGATCCCGTGCACCTTGCGAGCGGTGCATTCCCACCTGGGCGATTCTCCCGCCCACGATGACATTTCCATGATGATGCTGGGCCTGCCCTGAGGTCGTTCCGCGTACTCGTGTTGCATCGCAATAAACGCACGCAACTGCCCGGAAACCCGCATGGAAACTTGTTGACAACGATATGCCGCTTCTTTATCGTTGCCCACGCTGTGACTAGCAGCAGGTCCATCGGATTTTTCCGACGTACTTCAGCAGGCAACAATCAATAACCGGTGTCGAGCGTGAGAAACTCACAAGTCACGCGAGACGCCCAACCGGGAGGTGCTCCTCAATGGTGAAGCTGTCGCTCAAGAATGCGGCGTTGACCGTCGCCGCCGCAGCGGCGTTCGGTGCTTCAGCACAGGCGTTCGCGCAGGGTTTGGATTCGGCCGAGTCTAAGCTGTTTCCACGCTACGTGACGGACGACATGCTGCTGAATGCCGACAAGGACACGCAGAACTGGCTGCATTACAGCAAGGACTATGAGTCCACCCGCTATAGCGGTGCCAAGCAGATCAACAAGGACAACATCAAGAAGCTCAAGCCGGTCTGGAACCTTTCCTTCGGTGTGCTGGAAGGTCAGGACAGCCAGGCCGTGGTCGTGAACGGCATGATCTACGTCACCACCTCGTTCAACCGCGTCATCGCGGTCGAAGCGGTGAGCGGCAAGATCGTCTGGAAGTACGAGCGCGAGCTGCCCGGCGACGTGTTCCCGAAGCTGTGCTGTGACGTGGTGAACCGCGGCGTTGCCGTCTACAAGAACAAGGTCTACCTGGCGACCCTCGACGCACACGTCGTCGCGCTCGACAACGCGACCGGCAAGGTGGTGTGGGACAAGAAGCACGGCGACTACACGTACGCCGAGACCTTCACCCTGATGCCGATGGCCCTGCGCAACAAGATCATCATCGGTACCGCAGGTGCCGAGTACGGCGTGCGCGGCTGGATCAAGGCGCTGAATGCCGATACCGGCGAGATGGTGTGGCAGACCTACACCATTCCCGGCCCCGGCGAGCCCGGCAACGAGACCTGGCCCGGCGAGTCGTGGAAGTACGGCGGCGGCTCCGCGTGGATCACGGGTTCCTACGACAAGGCCAACAACACGCTGTACTGGCCCGTCGGCAACCCCGGCCCCGACTTCGATCGTCACGTTCGCGTTGGAGACAACCTGTACTCCAACAGCAACCTGGCGATGGATCCGGACACCGGCAAGATCAAGAGCTATTTCCAGTACACGCCCAACGATCCGTACGATTACGACGGCGTGAACGAAATGATCCTGGTCGACGTCGGCGGCAAGAAGCTGTGGCTGCACGGTTCGCGTAACGGCCATCTCTACGGCATCGATCGCGTCAACACCAAGAAGACCGCCTACGGTCAGGAACACGTCTGCGTGTGGGCAACCGCAATGCAGCGCGTGAACTGGACCAAGCCCATCACTCCGGCCAACAACTGCAAGCCGATCTACAACTGGCCCGAGAAGGACGTGGTGTACGACAAGGTGACCACCGATATCGCTCCGTCCCTGGACGGCGGTAAAGAGTGGCACCCGATGGCGTACAGTCACCGCACCAAGATGGTCTACGTCCCCGTGTACGACTTCGCGATGGATCTCCAGGCCAAGAAGATGGAGTGGAAGCGCGGTGAGTGGTACCTCGGTGCGAAGGTCATCAACTTCAACGCCGGCGCGGGTGCCATCAAGGCCTTCGACGCGGCCACCGGCAAACTGGTGTGGATGAAGTCCCAGTCCTACCCGGCCACCAGCGGCATGCTGGCCACCGCCGGCGGCCTGGTGTTCTACGGCGATCCGGAAGGCTACTTCAACGCGGTCGACGACGAAACCGGCGAACACCTCTGGTCCTTCCAGACCGGTTCCGGCGTACACGGCAACCCGACCACCTACACCGTCGACGGCAAGCAATACGTGTCGATCGTGTACGGTGCGGGCGGCGGCGGTATCTGGCCGCTGTACTTCGCCGACTGGCTCAAGACCAACACCAAGGGCGGCGGCCTGATGGTGTTCGCGGTCGAGTGATTGGCGGACGCAACACGTAGTACGATCAGTTGATCGGAAGGGAGGGCTTCGGCCCTCCCTTCGCATTTCAGGGAGTCAGTCTCGGTCGGTGTAAAAAATCGGGTACCATCTTCGCCACGAAAGGGGATCCGACAGATACATTCGACAGGCAAGGAGCAGTATGAAGCTGTGGAAATCATCAGTCCTGGCACTCGCCCTCGGTCTCGCTGCCATCGGCGCCCGGGCCCAGAGTACCGTGGAGATCACCGATACCCTGGAGCGGTCCAAGGCCAAGGGCGTCATCTTCGGCTGCGCGTTTCCCTATACCTTCCCGTCAGCGCAGGTGAATTCGAATCCCCCGGGGTACGACGTCGAGATTCTGCGGGAGCTCGCCAAGCGCGGCGGCATGCAGATCGAGATGCATTGGGTCAACGTACGTTCGCGCGCCAGCGTGCAGCGCGCCTATCGCGAGTCGATTCTGGCCAAGCGCTGCGACGTCTTCCTCAACTTGGGCGATAGCGGGGAAGAGGACGATGCGACCGGCATGGACCAGATGGCCTTCACCAAACCCCACATGAGTCAGGCCTACGTGCTGGCGGTCCAGGGCAAGGCGGAGGGAATGAAGTCGATCGAGGAGGTGCACCAGGCCGGGGTCAAGATCGGTGTGAACATGTCCACCCCGGCGGATGGATGGCTGTTCGACGCGGGCATCCCGCGCACGCTCTACTTCGGCGAGGAGCGCATGATGAAGGCCATGGCCGAGGGCGAGATCGATGCTGCGCTGATGTGGTCGCCGTCCTTCGGGGCCGCGAAGCGAACGTTCCCCAATGCGAAATTCCATCTCGTGGAGGGGTATCAGCCTCTGCCCGAGCACCGCTACAACACCCGCTTCGGCGTCCGCAAGGCCGACGAAACGCTGCTCAAGTTCCTGAATGAAGGCATCGACGAGCTGACCGTCAACGGAACGATCGAGCGGATCGTTGAAAGCTACCATGTACCCTACTATGCACCGATATCCAAATAAGCAGTCAAGTCCGAGGAGGAAGTAACGACATGTTGCACGCTGTTTCTGGTCGCCTTTCGCGGGTTCTCGCGGTGCTGGCCCTGGCCGCGACCTTCGCTCTGGGGTTGATGGTCTTCCCGGCCTCCGCGCAGGCGCAACACAAGATGAACGAGACGGATATGGAACTGCCCATCGACGATGCGGCAGTCGTCGAGCTGGGCAAAGAGAAGTTCGCCCAGCGCTGTTCCTTCTGCCACGGCGGTGGCGGCAAGGGCGGCAAGGGGCCCTGTCTCACCTGCGGCAGATTCCCGTATTCGGGCAACACCAATACGGGCATCTACACCGTGATCGCGGTCGGCATCAGCAACCGCTCCATGGGCGGCACGATGGGCGCATTCGGCACGACGATGAGCGCGGAGGAGATCACTGCCGTGGTGACCTACATGCGTGCGGAAGAACGTCGCCGCATCGCTGCGGGCGAGATCCCCGATCCGAGCAGGCCGCAGTAAGCCCTCTGCGCAGGTGGGAGCAAGGCCGGCTTTTGCCGGCCTTTTCCTTTGGTGCGTCCGGCAGGGCGGCTCAGTGCTTGCCGGTGCTGCCGAAACCGCCGGCACCACGTTCGCTCGCCTCGAAGCCGTCCACCCGGTTGAAGCGCACCTGCACGACCGGCACGACCACCAGCTGCGCAATCCGCTCCATCGGTTCGAGCGTGAAGCGCACGGCCCCCCGATTCCACACCGAGACCATGATCTGCCCCTGGTAGTCCGAGTCGATCAGGCCGACCAGATTTCCGAGAACGATGCCGTGCCGGTGCCCCAACCCGGAGCGGGGTAGGATCATCGCGGCCAGCCCAGGATCGCGCAGGTGGATGGCGATGCCGGTCGGGACGAGATGGGTCGTGCCAGGGGCGAGATTCAGGGGCGCATCCAGGCAGGCGCGCAGATCCATGCCGGCGGCACCGTCCGTCGCGTAGGCAGGAGGCAGTTCGGCGATCCGCGGATCGAGTATCTGCAGGTCGACGCTGTAGGTCATGGCGTGTTCCGGGGAGTCATGGCGTGCTCCGGTTCATGGCGAGTTTCAGTTCACGGGGTATGTCGAGTCATGCCGGGTATCGGACGCCAGCCTTGCATCCCCACTGCGGACGGTCAGTGCGATCAGGCTCGCGCCCGGTACAGCGCTGCGATGTGCCGGACCAGTGCGCGTGCCTGCTCGATCTTGGGGCCGCGCGGAATCGCGTGCCGCCCGTTGTCATCGAACAGGATGAGGGCATTGTCCTCGGCCCCGATGGCCTCCTGTGCGACATTCGCGGCGAGCAAGGGAAGGTGCTTGCGCGCACGCTTCTCCTTCGCGTATCGCTCGAGATCGTGGCTCTCCGCCGCGAATCCCACACAGAAGGGGGCAGCAGGGCGTGAAGACACGGCCTGCAGGATATCCACGGTCGGTTCCAGTTCCAGAGTGAGCGGCTGATCGCCCTTCTTGATCTTGCGCACCGAGGCCTGGCGCACCCGGTAATCGGCGACGGCGGCCACCGCGACGAAGATCTGTGCGCTTGCCACGTGTGCCTGCACTGCCTCGAGCATGTCCTGAGCGGAGACGGCTGGAATCAGCTGCACCCCGAAGGGAGGCGTCAACGCGGTCGGGCCGGTCACGAGCGTCACCTGCGCTCCGGCTTCCAGGGCGGCCTGTGCCACTGCATACCCCATGCGGCCGGAGCTGCGGTTGGTGATGCCGCGCACCGGATCGATCGCCTCGAAGGTGGGTCCTGCCGTCACCAGCACACGAACATCCTGCAGCACCTTGGGACGCAGGAAGGCGGAGATGTGGGCCGCGAGCGTCTCGGGTTCGAGCATTCTGCCCTCGCCGACCTCGCCGCAAGCCTGGTCGCCGCTCGCCGGGCCGAGGATGGTCACGCCATCGCTGCGCAGCTGCGCGAGGTTGCGCCGGGTGGCGACGTTCTCCCACATCTGCCGATTCATCGCGGGCGCGAGCAGCAGCGGGCACTCGCGCGCCAGACACAGCGTGGAGAGCAGATCGTCGGCGAGCCCGAGTGCGACCTTGGCCATGAAGTCGGCACTGGCAGGCGCGACCACGATCAGGTCGCGATCGCGCGAGAGTTCGATGTGCCCCATCGCGTTGTCGATGGATCGATCCCACAGGTCGCCGGCAACCGGCTGCCCGGACAGCGCCTGCATCGTCACCGGGCCGATGAATCGGGTGGCTGCCTCCGTCATGACCACGCGCACATCGGCCCCGCTGCGGATCAGCAGCCGGCATAGCTCTGCCGCCTTGTACGCGGAGACCCCGCCGGTCAGGCCGAGCAGGATGCGGGGAGGGGAAGCGGGCATCGTCGAAAGCACGTGGTGAATGCGGGCACTAAGTGTAATATAGCGCGGCCTTCGGGAAATTTATGACATGCGAATTTCGTCCTGGCCCCAGGAGCAGAAACCCCGTGAGCGCCTGCTCGCGCTCGGGGCGCAGGCCCTGTCCGACGCCGAACTGATCGCCCTGATCCTGCATACCGGCATGCGCGGCAAGAGCGCCGTGGAACTCGCGCAGGAGGTGCTCGCGCACGCCGGCGGCCTGGCGCGCCTGCTCGAGTGCGATCCCGGCCGTCTGCAGGAGGTCCCCGGACTCGGGCCGGCCAAGGCCGCACAACTGGTGGCAGTGACCTCGATCGTGCAGCGCGCGCTGTCCGAGCGCATGCGCAATCGCGACCACCTGTGCTCACCGGCTGCCGTGCGCGACTATCTGCGCCTGAACCTCGCCGGCCGCGCGCGCGAGGTGTTCGTCGTGCTCTACCTCGATGCGCAGAACCGCGTCATCGCCTTCGAGGAATTGTTCGCCGGTACACTCACGCAGACCAGCGTCTTCCCGCGCGAAGTGGTGCGCTATGCCTTGCTTCACAATGCGGCGGCTGCGATCTTCGCCCACAACCATCCGTCCGGGATCGCCGAGCCCAGCCGGGCGGACGAACTGCTCACCAGCACCTTGCGCCAGGCCCTCGCGCTGGTGGACGTGAAGGTGCTCGACCACTTCATCGTGGGCAGCGACAGCGCGCTGTCCTTCGCCGAGCGCGGGCTACTCTAGGGAGGCGGCGGCTGCCTGGCCCAGTCGCTCGAGGACCGTCTGCAGCTGCTTCATCGTTGGGCTCAGCTTCCGCCGGGCGGCGGCAATGCCTGTCGCGTCGCCGCGGTCGCGGCCTGGATGAGCCCGAGGAGATTGTCGATCTGGTAGTTGGGGATGGTGACGATCTCCTTGTCCCCGACCCGCAGCACATAGCGGCTGACGCCATCGGGCGCCAAGTCGCCGATCGCGTACTGCGCCAGCGGCTGCGCCTGCGGCGCGCTCCTGGCATAGACCAGCACGATCATCTGCGGTGTGGCGACGCCGAACTTGGCCGGCCCCTCGGAGACCGGGATGCGGCGCTCCTTGCGGCTGCGGCCGAAACCGACCAGCGTCGTGTCGATCTTCTGGGCCAGCGCCGGGTCGGTGGTGTGGCCATGCTGCGGATCGGCTTCGGCGTGCACGCCGTGGTAGAACCAGACGCCTGCCGCATCACGTTCGAAGCGATGCAGGCTGCCTTCGTGTACCACCTCTACCGCGCCGAGTTCCGTTGCGGCGGCGGGTACCAGCCAGCGCTCGTCCGCGTCGTCGTCACCGGCGTGTCCATCCTGCCCGCCGCTGTCGTCGCCCTGGCGCACGAATAACGCCGCCGCCAGCAGCACCAGCAGCAGACCCCAAACGACCCACAGCCTGCGCCGCACCGCGCTCATCGCTGTCTGAGCCACACGATGGTGCCAACCAGTGCAAGCAGGGCGGGAATCAGGATCACGGAAAGGAACACCGTACCCTTCATCTGCGTATTGGTCAGGTTCACGCGCGGCTGATCATAGGTGCGCGGCGAGAATCCGATGAGATTCTCCTGGGCGGCGAGGTAGTTCACCGTGTTCAGGAACAGCCTGCCATTTCCCATGATGTGGAAGAACGAATTGGTGGCGAAATCCGAATCGCCTACGACCGCTACGCGGGAGGGTTTGAAATCGGCCTTCACCTCCGGTTCCTGCACCGCGGCGGTGTCATCTCCGCGCAGCCTGCGCTCCAGCACGGCCTGAGCGGGTTCCACGAACTCCGGCCGCCGATTCCCCGCCACCATCAATGTGAGAGGGCCGGTCTGCGCTTGATCGAAGTCCACCCGCTCGGGGCTGCGCCCGCCAAAGCTCTGCTTGGAGGAGTTGATCAGCGGGCGGACCGAACTTCCCGGCACGCGCTCGGGCGTCGGTGAAAGTGATCGCACGCCGGGGAAGAAGGTGAGGGGCAGCTCCTGCGTGACTTCATGGCGGTTGTAGTCCGTGACCGCAGGGGCCGAGACGTCGGTCCAGAAGTGGCTGGCCTCGTCGATCACCATGTTGTCGTCCAGCACGACACCGTACTTCAGCAGCACGGGTTGCAGCCCGCTGTCGACGAAGGGGTCGAGCATGAACAGGGCGTTGCCGCCGCCTTTCAGATAGCGATCTATGGCCTGGATCTCGCTCGCGAGCAGCGGCACCTTCGGTCCGGCCACCACCAGCACGGCACAGGGAGTGAGATCCGCGCCGCCCTTGAGCAGCGCGACCTTCTCGACCACGTAGTTGAGCGCCTCCAGCCCATGGCGCGCCTTGGCGATGCCGTGCCGCTCGTGCTGGACGAGCTTCTGTCCGATGCCGTGGCTGTGGCCGGCATCGCCCTCGGTGTGATCGTGCGATTCCAGGCTGAACGGATCGGCCTCCCCGTGTCCATCGAGGAAGCAGACTTTCTGCTGCTGGCCCTGGCTGATGCGCAGGATGCCGTTGGCGATATCGGTCTCGGTCGGTCCGTGGATGCGCATCCTGCGCCCCTCGCTCTCCATCAGCGCGGTGCCGGCGTACTCGACCCCCAGCAGGCGCGCCTGTGCAGGATTGAGCATCGGATCGATGAACTGGACGGTCAGCATGTCCGTCTCGGAATCCATCAGCTTGTACAGCTCCACGGTCTCGCGCATCGCCGGATCGTGGAAGAAGGTGACGCGCACGGGCCGTTCGAGGCGATGCAGCATCTGCGTCGTCTGCGGAGAGAGCGAGTAGCGGCCCGCGCTGGTCATGTCCACGCGCACGGGGTAGCGCATCGACAGGTAGCCGAGGACGCACAGCACGGCAACCGCGCCCATGGTGAACAGCGCGATCTCCCCGCGCCGGCCCTGGACAATGCCGACGAGTTCGTCGCGCATGCGGTAGCCGCCCCATGCCGCGAGCAGCACCCCGAGCACCGCGAGGACCGACTGCAGCAGAAGCGTGTCGGGCTTGAGTGCGCGCAGCGTGAAGACGAGTGCCAGGACGGCGATGCCGCCGATCAGGGTCAAACCGGAGCGGAAGGAGCGGTCCATGTCAGCGTCGCCACTGCAGGTAGCTGGTATTGAGCGTCAGCGCGATCGCGACGACGACGAGATAGAACGCGGCGGCTTCCGAGCGCAGCAGCCCGCGGATGAAATCGCTGAAATGCAGCGAGAACGAGAGATAGCCGAAGAGTTCGCGCATTGCCGGCGTGTTCTGATAGGCCTGCAGGTGGCCGATGAACCAGAACCCGAGCAGCACCGGGATCGTGATCAGCGCCGCGACGATCTGATTGTGCGTGAGCGACGAGAAGAACTGTCCGACCGCGAGGCAGGCCATGCCCATCAGAACGAAACCGATGTAGCCGGAGAGGATGGTCTTGGTCTCGGGATTGCCGAACAGGTACAGCGGTACCAGATTGATGCCCGTGGCGGCTGTCATCAGCAGGAAGATCGTGACGGCGCCGAGGTACTTGCCCAGCACGATCTCCCAGGGCCTGAGCGGCAGGGTCATCAGCAGCTCCATGGTCCGGCCCGTGTACTCGCCGCAGAACAGCCGCATGGTGATCAGGGGAGTCAGCGTGATCAGGAGGATCCCCATGTTCCGGAACGTCTCGTCCATCGTCCCGATGCCGGTCGAGAAGATGTTGTAGAGGAAGAAATAGCCGGTCCCGAGCAGGAAGACGGCCAACACGAAATAGGCGATAGGCGAGCGGAAGTACTGGATGAGTTCCTTCCGGTAGATCGCGAGCGTCCCGTTCACGCCGCCTCCCTCCTGTCGGCGCGCGTGCTCTGGGTCACGTAGCGCAGGAACACGTTCTCCAGGGTGGGTTGCTGCCGCTCCAGCCGGTGCAGCGACCAGCGTGTGGCGATCACACGCGCGATGCGCGCCTCGACGCCCGATCCTGCTTCCACCTGGCACTCGGCGCGCACCAGGTCACCGGGCAGCGCTGTCACGCTCACGCCGGTCACTCCCTGCACCGCGAGCAGTTCCTGGCGCAGCGGCTCGGCCTCGGCACCTGCCTCGAGGATGACGCTGTTGGTACGTTCAGAGGCCTGCTGCAGGCCGACGGGCGAATCGATCGCGAGCAGCCGCCCGCCGTTGATGATGGCCACGCGTTTGCAGATCAGGGTGACCTCCGGGAGGATGTGTGTGCTCAGCAGCACCGCGCCGTGTTCGCCGAACGCGCGAATCACTTCGCGCGTCTCCTGGATCTGGCCCGGATCCAGGCCGGCCGTCGGTTCGTCCAGAAGCAGGACGTCGGGATTGCCCAGGAGGGCCTGCGCCAGGCCGACGCGCTGGCGATAGCCCTTCGACAGCTTGTAGATCTCGCGCGTGACCACTGCCTCCAGCCGGCACGCGTAGACCACGCGATCCAGTTCGGCGCGCATGGCCGAGCCCGGCACACCCTTGACCTTTGCCACGAAGCGCAGATAGGTGGTCACGTCGAGTACGTCGTACAGCGGCGGATTCTCGGGCAGGTAGCCCAGGCGCCTGGCTGCCTGCTCGTTCTGTGTAGCCATGTCGAAGCCGGCTACCGTGACGCGCCCCGATGTCGGCGTCGTCGCACCGGCGATCACGCGCATGGTCGTGGTCTTGCCGGCACCGTTGGGCCCGAGGAATCCCACGATCTCACCCTTGGCGACGGTGAAGGAGATGTCGTGGATGATGGTCTTCGAGCCGTAGCGCTTGGAGACCGATTCGAGCTGGATCATGCGGATGGTGAACCGAGGGGGTGAAAAAAGAGCCCCCCGCTAAGGGGGGGGCTCCGGGTGAAGCGCGGTGCGTGCTGCTTACTTGTGCCAGCGGGCGCCCATCTTGGCGTATTGATCCTGATCATGCGGCATCAGGATCTCGGCACCTTCCAGGTCACGCATGAACTTCAGGCGGTTGAGGGACTTGAAGTAGTCCAGCACGCTGTAGTTCAGGCCGGCAGGAGCGCCGTCCAGGTTCTCCTGCATCCAGATGGCGTCCTGCGCGATGATGATGGTACGGCCGCTCGCCATCTTCAACTTCAGCGACTGATGGCCCAGGGTATGGCCGGGCGTCGTGAGGACCATGATGCTGCCATCGCCGAACAGGTCGTAGTCGCCGTCCAGTTCCAGGTAGTTGAAGTCGCGCGCGTTGTCCAGATCGGCCACGACGAACGACCCGTTGGGGGCACGCCCCTGGAACTTCTCCGGCCACCAGCCTTGATACAGCTCCTTCTTCTGAAGCACGTGGATCGCGTTGGGGAACATCTCGATGTTGCCGCCGTGATCCAGATGGGTGTGGGACGTGACTACGACCTTGACCTTGTCGGTGGAATACCCGAGCTTCTGCAGTTGGCGGTCGATGACGTCGTCACGCGTCTGGCTGGGCTTCAGGAAGTCGCAGTTGCCCGCTGCCCAATACTTCTTGCAGTTGTCGGCGCCGTCGGAGATCGCGACGTTGTTGCCGGTGTCGAATACCACCAGGCCCTTGGGATGGTCGATCACCCACATGCTGACCGGAATGGTCACGTCGCGCATCTTCTCTTTCGGAAGAGACGGAATCAGGCCGGTGATGGGGAAGGGACCGAACTTGCCGCTGGTCGTCCAGTACACCTGCTTCACCTGCGCCGATGCCATCGAAGAGCCGGCGAGCATCGCCATACCGAGCAACGCTGCCGCAATACCCGATTTCTTCATATTTGCTTCCTCTCCTGAACGATGGTGGTGTTCGAGCCGGGGAGGAGCGGATGCCCCCCGAAAACTGCGACGTGTCCAGCAGAGTCCTCCCCCGCGGACCAACGGCGGCCATTCCGGCTCTTGTACGACAACCGCCCAAAATCGTGCGGCTGGAGTTGAAGAATAGGAGATTAGCGGATGCCTTGTAAAGGGAAATCAGTTGCGTAAGCCCCTGATGCGGGCAGGTTTCCGGTGCGCTCTGTATTGCTGCATCGCACGAGGCACTGGATCGTCCGATCCTTGAGCAGCGACCGCGAAGCATGGTATAAAGCCGGTTTTTCGCGATTGGAGTCAGGGCAATGGCACGCGTGTGCGAGGTCACCGGCAAGAAGCCGCTCAAGGGAAACCACGTTTCCCACGCCAACAACAAGACCCGTCGCCGCTTCCTGCCCAATCTGCAGAGCCGGCGCTTCTGGGTGGAAAGCGAGAACCGCTGGGTGCGCCTGCGCGTGTCCCAGGCAGCGCTGCGCACGATCGACAAGCGCGGCATTGACGTTGTCCTGGCCGAGATGCGGGCGGCCGGCTCCAAGGTCTGACCCGGGAGGCTGAATCATCATGCGCGAAAAGATCAAGCTGGAATCCTCGGCCGGTACCGGCCACTTCTACACCACTACGAAGAACAAGCGTACCAAGCCGGACAAGCTGGAATTGAAGAAATTCGATCCGGTAGCCCGCAAGCACGTGGTCTACAAGGAAACCAAGCTTAAGTAGACCTCTGGGCTCAAGTAGACCCCCGGGTTCAGTAGACCCCCGGGTTCAAGTAGAACCGGGCCCCGACCAGGCGCCCGGTTCGAGTGGTTCCTCCGCCCGGGTGGGAGCCGGCCCAGCCGGCAGGAATCGAGACGAGAAAAGGCCCGCATCGGCGGGCCTTTTCCATTTCCGGGTCCCATTTCCGGGGGCGGTGCCGGTTCCAGCGCGCGCAGCTCCGTCTTGCCGTCGCACGGGACGACAGAAAATGAAAAGGCCCGCGCATGCGGGCCTTTCCCTTTCCGGACCGGGCGTTGGGATCAGGCTGGCATCTGGTACCCGCGCAGCGTGCGCGAGAACTCGCGCAGCGAAGCGATGCCCGACTGCTCGGCACGCTTGCACCAATCCTCCAACTGGCTCAGCAGCTGTTCCTTGGAGTCGTTCGAACGTGCCCACACAGCCGTCAGTTCCTGACGCATCGAATAGATGGTGCGCAGGACCGCGCTCTTGGTGAGCGCGTCCTCGAGTCCGGCGCGTTCGTCCGCGCGCAGAGTCTCGGGCTCGCGCTGCAGCCAGCGCTTGACGCGGCCGCCATCGACCTTGACGCCCTTGGACTTGAGCGCGTCCATCTCGTGCTTCCAGGTGTTCATCACCGTGCGCGCATAGCGCGCGGCGACGTCATAGCGGTGCGTCACCACGGCCTGCAGCGTGCGCAGGTCGCACGCGGCCTTGCCGTCCTCGATCCGCACCTTCGGCGCCAGGCGGCGCACCTCGGCCAGGCCCAGGGTCTCGAGGATGCGGATGTAAAGCCAGCCGATATCGAATTCGTACCACTTGTTCGACAGCTTCGCGGACGACCCGTACGCGTGGTGGTTGTTGTGCAGCTCCTCGCCGCCGATCAGGATGCCCCAGGGCAGTATGTTGGTGCTGGCGTCCTCGGTCTGGAAATTGCGATAGCCCGAGTGGTGGCCCAGTCCATTGATCACGCCCGCGGCAAACAGTGGGATCCACGCCATCTGCACCGCCCAGACCGTCAGGCCGATGACACCGAACAGCACCAGGTCGATGACGAGCATGAGCGTGATGCCGAGTGCGCTGTACTTCGAATACAGCTTGCGTTCGATCCAGTCGTCGGGCGTGCCGTGACTGTACTTGGCAATCATCTCGGTGTCGGCGGTGCTCACTCGATACAGCTCCGCGCCCTCCAGCAGGACCTTCTTCAGCCCGAAGGCGACCGGGCTGTGCGGGTCATCGGCCGTCTCGCACTTCGCATGATGCTTGCGGTGCACGGCCGCCCACTCGCGCGTGATCATGCCCGTGGTCAGCCAGAGCCAGAACCGGAAGAAATGGCTGGCGATCGGGTGCAGTTCCAGGGCGCGATGCGCCTGGTGCCGGTGAAGGAAGATGGTCACGCCGGCAATCGTGACGTGCGTCAGTGCAAGGGTTACCAGCACGTAGCCCCACCAGGGCATCCGTACCAGTCCGTTGGCGGCCGCGAGAATAAAATCCATATCCTCTCAATCGGTTATTTGCAGAAAGCTGCGGGCGTCATTCTACAGCAACAGCAAAGCCTGCCGGCTTGATATGCGTCATCCCCCTATATCGGCGTGCCGGAGGAAGTTTCAATCCGAATCAGGCTGCCGGCCGGATTGCCGGCGGGGTCTCCCCGACGATGCGCACCTCGCGCTGCGGGAAGGGAATCTCGATCGCATGGGCCTGGAAGGCTTTCCAGATGGCCAGGTAGAGTTCCGACTGCAGGTTGCCGCGCCCGGCCTCGGGATCCCTGATCCAGCCGTACAACTCGAGATCCACCCCGCTCTCCCCGAAACGCTTGAGCAGCGCGGTCGGCGGCGGCGACTGCATGATGCGGGAATGCGCACACGCCGCATCGCGCATGAGCAGCAGCGCACGCTCCACGTCGCTCTGATAGCTCACGCTGATCGGCAGGTCCACGCGCACGATATTGTCCGAGTAGGAATGGTTGACCACGGTCGAGCTGACCACGATCTCGTTCGGGATGATCGACTCGGTGCCGTCCGGGCCCCTGAGCACGATGTAGCGCGCGTTCAGGCGCGTGACCTCGCCGTAGCGCTGATCGATGGTCACCAGCGCGCCGGGGACGATGGAGCGGTCGAGCAGGATGATGAAGCCGCTGATGTAGTTCGCCGCGATCTTCTGCAACCCCAGTCCGATTCCCACCCCGAGCGCGCCGCCGAAGACCGAGAGCACGGTCAGATCGATGCCGACCATGGGCAGCGCCACCAGCACTGCCACGATCACCAGCACTGTCTTGGTCAGCTTGGCGAACACCACGCTCAGGCTGGCATCGATTCCCTGGGCCCGCTGCAACCGCCTCTCCATTAGGCGGCCCAGCCAGAGCGCGGCCACCACCGTGATGCCGACCGAGACGCAGCCGCCGAGGATCTCGAGCAGCGAAATGCGGCGTGCGCCCAGCGGCAGGGTCGCCCCGTCCAGGAGCGCGCGCAGCGGATGGAGCAGGCCGGTGATGTGCAGCGCCAGGCCGATCCACACGGTCCAGGCGATCGCCCGCTCCCAGTAGCGCAGCAGGCCGCTGGGCGAGAAGGCGTGCCGCAGCAGGTAGACCATCCCGTGCACCAGGCAGAACGACACCAGCAACGGGACCGCGACATCCAGCAGGGGAGTGGACGGCAGGTGGCGATGCAGCAGCGCACGCCCGACCAGCAGGAGCAGCAGGGCGATGAGCGGCAGGAGCACGCGGCCCAGGCCGCCGACCGTCATGACCACGGCGCCGTCCAGCCGCTTGGTATCGGCGCTGGTCCAGCGGCGCGTGAATTCGCGCGCGACGATCCAGCCGCCGAGCAGGCACAGCGCGAGAACGCCGATCTGCCAGAGAACCGCGACGTTCTGCAGATCGGCGATCAGGTGCGTCAGTAGGCTCGGGATCTCGGCGGATTCCTGCATGGCATGGCCGTTGGGCGCAGCGATTCTAGCACCGCCCCCGGCCCGGGGCGCCCGTCGCGCCGCGCCTCAGCTGGCCGCCGCGCGCTCCAGCAGGGCCGCGAAGAAGCCGTCCATCCGGTGCCGGTGGGGAAGGACGCGATAGTAGGGCGCACTGTCCAGTTCCAGACCCAGCGGGCGCAGCGCCGCGCTGGCGTCGCCCGTGCGGAACTGCGGGGCCTGCGCCAGGAACTGATCGACGATCTCCTCGTTCTCCTCCCGCAGCAGGCTGCAGGTCGCGTACACCAGCACGCCGCCGGGTTTCACCAGCCGGGCCGCCGCTGCCAGGATGGAGCGCTGCTTCGCCTGCAGCTGCGCCACGCTCCCGGGCGTCTGCCGCCACTTCAGGTCGGGATTGCGCCGCAGCGTGCCCAGGCCGGTGCAGGGCGCGTCCACCAGCACGCGGTCGATCTTGCGCTCCAGGCGTGCGATGCGCCGGTCGTGCTCGCTGTCGATCAGCTGCGGATGAACGTTGGACAGTCCGGAACGCTTGAGACGGGGCGCCAGATTGGCCAGGCGCTTGTCCGAGGTGTCGAAGGCGTACAGCCGGCCCTCGGAGCGCATCATGGCGCCCAGGGCAAGGGTCTTGCCGCCAGCCCCGGCGCAGAAGTCGACCACCATCTCGCGCCGCCTGGCGCCGACGACCAGCGCGAGCAGCTGGCTCGCCTCGTCCTGGACCTCGATGCTGCCGTCGAGAAACAGCGGGTGCTTCTGCAGGGCGGGCTTGTCCGCAAGCCGGATGCCGAGCGGTGCGAACGGTGTCGGCCGGGCGGCCATGCCCTCCGCCCGCAGACGCTGCAGCACCTCGTCCCGGCCGGCGCGCATGGCGTTGACGCGAAGATCGAGCGGAGCGGATGCCAGGAGCGCGCGTCCCAGTTCGGTCGCCTCGGCCTCGCCCGACTGCGCACATAGCCGCTCCCAGAGCCAGTCGGGAAGGCTGAGCTGTACGGCCGGAGGCAGTCCGCGCAGATCCCGTGCGCGCAGCGCCGCCAGCCACTGTCCCTCGTCCTTGCGCAGCACCGGGTCGAGCTGGCGCACGCTGCAGCCCTGGGCCAGCACAGCCGCAGCCAGTGCCAGCCTGCGCGGCTGGCGACCCTCGCACACCTGCTCGAGCAGACGCAGGTGGCGCAGGCAGGCGAACACCAGTTCGGCCACCACGCCGCGGTCGCGCTGCCCCAGTCCCGGCTGCGCGCGGAAGAACGCGCGCAGGCAGGCATCTGCCGGCTGGGTGAGCGCGAGCACGGCGCGCAGTGCATCGATGGTCGCGTCCAGACGCGCCGGAGTGAGTTCCATGACAGTGGGCTACTTCGAGTAATCGAGCCGGGTGACGATCGAGTCGAGCACGCGCCCGTCCTTGCCGACGTAGCGGATGCGCACCGGCAGGTTGTGGTGCTCCCGCGCCAGCCACACCTCCAGGCCGCGCTTGTCGCCCGGCTCCTGCACCTTCTTCACGTGCAGGGTCTCCAGCGTGCCGATCGGGGTCTCCAGGCGTTCCTGGCCCAGGACGGCGTAGCGGTAGTCGCTGATGCGCCGGCCGTCGGTGAGGTTCACCGGGAAATTGCTCGGTCCCGGCTGCGCGAACGCGAAGTTGTAGCCGAAACTGGTGCTGTCCCAGGTGTGGTCGGGCAGGTCCACGACCTTGGTCCTTTCACCGTCGAACAGGGTTGCCTGGCGCTTGCTCCAGTCGAAGTCCACCCGCCGCTTCGGCTTGCCGTTGCGGATCTCCTCGAAGACCTCGGGGCGCAGCCCGTCCGCCGCGATGCGCCCGCGGCTCTCGCGCTTGACGTCGAGCCGGTAGATCGACGCCAGCCCCACGGTCTTCGATTCGCTGCGCACGCGGTAGCGTCCGTCCTCGTGCTCGAACACGTCGCGCCCTTCGCCGATGGTCATCGACCCGAACTGCACGGCATAGCTGATCTCGATGTGCGCGGGCGTGGCGGCGGCGTGCGCGGCCGCGCTCCCGAGCATCACCAGGCACAGCAGCATGACTCTCATGTTCCCTCCGGTGACACGATGGCGGCGGCCAGATCGGCCGCGCGCGGCGACTCGCCCTCCAGCAGCACCCGCTGACCCTGCACCGAGAGCCGTCCCTCCAGGAACCAGCGCACCGCGAGCGGGAACACGCGATGCTCCTGCCGCAACACGCGTGCTGCCAGGGCGGCTTCGTCGTCCGCGGGAAGCACCGGCACTGCCGCCTGCACGATGATCGGGCCGTGGTCCAGCTCGGGGGTGACGAAGTGCACGGTGCAGCCGTGCACGCGCACGCCCTCCTGCAGCGCACGCCGGTGCGTGCGCACACCGGTGAACGCGGGCAGCAGCGACGGATGGATGTTGATGATGCGGCCGGCGTAGCGCTCGACGAAGGCGCCGGCGAGGATGCGCATGAAGCCGGCCAGCACCAGCAAATCCGGGCTGAACGCATCGATTGCCCGTGCCAGCGCCACGTCGAAGGCCTCCCGCGTGGCGAACTCCCGGTGGTCTACCACGCGCGTGTCGATGCCGGCGCCGGCGGCGATTGCCAATCCACCGGCGCGCGGGTCGTTGCTGATGACTGCCGCGATCGCGCACGGCAGACGTGCCTCGATCAGGGCCTGCATGTTGCTGCCGCGGCCCGAGATCAGGATGACGATGCGCTTCATGCCAGGAGCGTCTGCGCCTCGCCCGGGCGCCGTGCGCGGATGCTGCCGATGCGCCAGGCCGATTCGCCGGCCGCGGCCAGCGTGCGCAGCGCGGCCGCCTCCTGCGCCGGATCCACGACCAGCACCATGCCGATGCCGCAGTTGAACACGCGGTGCATCTCGGTCTCGTCCACGCCGCCGGCCTGCTGCAGCCAGTCGAACAGCGGCGGCCGCTGCCAGGATGCGCGCACGAGTTCGGCCGCCAGCTCATCGCGCAGGATGCGCGGCAGGTTCTCCAGGAGCCCGCCGCCGGTGATGTGGGCGATGCCCTTCACCGGGACGGTGCGCAGCAGTTCGAGCACGGGTTTCACGTAGATTCGGGTCGGTGCGAGGATCACCTCGCCCAACGCACGGCCGTGGAAATCGGAGGACAGATCCGCCCGTGCACGCTGAAGGATGCGGCGGATCAGGGAATAGCCATTGGAATGCGCGCCGCTCGATGCCAGGCCGATGACCGCATCCCCTGGAGCGATCGACCTGCCGTCGATGATGGCGTCCTTCTCCACCACGCCCACGGCGAACCCGGCGAGGTCGTATTCGCCCTGCGGATACATGCCGGGCATCTCCGCGGTCTCGCCGCCGATGAGGGCGCAGCCGGCCAGCTCGCAGCCGCGGGCGATACCGCTCACCACTGCGGTGGCCACCTCCACGTCAAGCTTGCCGCAGGCGAAGTAGTCGAGGAAGAACAGCGGCTCCGCGCCCTGCACCAGGATGTCGTTCACGCTCATCGCCACCAGGTCGATGCCGACGGTGTCGTGGCGGCCGGTCTCGAAGGCCAGTCTGAGCTTGGTTCCCACGCCGTCGGTGCCGGACACGAGGACCGGATTTCGGTATCGCCTCGGCACCTCGAACAGGGCGCCGAAACCGCCGATGCCGGCCAGCACGCCCTCGCGCAGGGTGCGCCGCGCCAGCGGCTTGATGTTTTCGACGAGGGCATCGCCGGCATCGATGTCGACGCCGGCATCACGATAGGTCAGGCCGTTCGGTTCGGTCATGGAGAGGAAGCAGGAAGCCGGGTGCGAGCGTCCCGGCGGATGGCGGGAGGATCTGCGATAAGATTGCGCGGCCTGCGGCGGGCGGCCACGGCTGCGCCGTATCGTTTCGCCGCGATTTTACTGCAATCCACTTTCCATGCGTTCCGACCTGCCACGCGTGCTGTGGACCCTGGCGGCCCTGCTCCTCGCCGGATTTCTCGTCCATCAGCTCGCTTCTGTCCTGTTCGTCTTCGCCGCGGGCGCCATGCTGGCATACGTGTGCGCGCCCATGGTGGCCGGCATCCAGCGCCGCGGACTGCCGCGCTGGCTGGGCGTGACGCTGGTGCTGGTGCTGGTGGTCCTGGCGGTGGCCGGGCTCCTGCTGATTCTCATCCCGCTGGTGGTGTCGCAGATCGGCGCCCTGGTGGACGAGGTGCCGCGGCTGGTGGAATGGTGCCGCTCACGGCTGGTGCCGCTCGCGCGCGGCGTGCTGGGCGTGGAACTGCCGGTCGATGCCGAGCGCATGCGCGCCATGGCCGCTGCGGCGATGCGCGACGGCGGCGCCCTGGTACAGCGGCTGCTGCCCTCGATCACCTCCGGCGGCGTGGCGCTGGTGTCGCTGCTGGGCACGCTGTTCCTGCTTCCCATCCTGCTGGTCTATTTCCTCCTCGACTGGGAGCGCATGAGCAGCGCGGTCATGTCGCTTGTACCGCGCCGGCACATCGGGCCGGTCACGCGCCTGCTGAGGGAGATCGACGGCGTGCTGGGTGCCTTCCTGCGCGGCCAGTTCCTCGTCATGCTCGGCCTGAGCGTTTTCTACGGCGCCGGGCTGGCGCTGATGGGCCTGGATTCCGCCCTGTCCGTGGGCATCATCACCGGCATGCTCGCCTTCGTCCCCTATGTCGGTTTCTCGCTCGGACTGCTGCTCGGCAGCTTCGCCGCCGTGCTGCAGTTCCACACCCTGGCCGGCGTGCTGGGCGTGTGGGCGGTGTTCGTCGTCGGCCAGGTGATCGAGGGCTATGCCCTCACCCCCTGGCTGGTGGGTGACCGCGTCGGCCTGCATCCGCTGTGGGTCCTGTTCGCCGTCCTCGCCGGCGGGGCGCTGCTCGGCTTTCTGGGCGTATTGCTGGCCGTGCCGGCGGCCGCCGTGGTGGCCGTGCTCGCGCGCCACGTCCGCCGGCGCTACCTGGACAGCGCGCTGTACCTCTCCTGATGCAGCAGATTCCTCTCGATTTCACGGCCGCGGCCCAGCCGGCACTCGACAACTTCGTGGCCGGCGCCAATGCCGAGGTGCTGAGCACCGTTGGTGCGCTGGCCGTGGGGGCGGGCAGCGAGCGCTGCGTATGCCTGTGGGGTCCGCCGGGATCGGGCCGCACGCATCTGCTGCGCGCGGCCGTGGCGCAGGTGCGCGAGGCAGGCGGCAGCGCACTCTACGCGCACGCACCCCTGCCCGATGCAGAGGATGCGGCCGGGGCGCTGCTGGCGATCGATGACATCGAGACGCTCGACGCATCGGCCCAGGTGCGCCTGTTCTCGCTGCTCGATGCCGCTGCGCGCGGGGAACTGCGGCTGCTGCTGGCAGCGGCCAACGCACCGACCGCGCTGCCCCTGCGCGAGGACGTGCGCACGCGCGTGGCGCTCGGGCTGGTGCTGCAGGTGCGCCCGCTCACCGATGAGCAGAAGCGCGAGGCGCTCGCGGCGCACGCACATGCCCGCAGCTTCGATCTCCCGCGCGAGGTGCTCGACTATCTGCTGGTGCACGGACGGCGCGATCTGCCCTCGCTCATGGCCGTGCTCGATGCGGCGGACCGCTACTCCCTGCAGACCAAGCGTGCGGTATCGCTCGCGCTGGTGCGCGAGGTGCTCGAGCGCACCCGGCGCGGCGACTGAGGCTCACTTGCCGAGCAGATAGCGCCGGTCGTCGAAGGTGCTGACCCAGCTCGGCCGGTACACCACCAGCAGGGTGATGGCAGCGCCGGTGGTGAAGGCCTCGGCCCACGACATCAGCAGATACCAGGGCAGGTAGTCCGAGCGCAGATACTCCAGCGGATAGACGTCCGCCCCGGCGAGCAGCGCGCTCGCCATCACGCCCACCGCGATCATTCCCAGCGCAGTGCCGAAGAAGGCGTTGCCGAAGATGTAGACGAAGAAGTGACTGGGAAGCCAGCGTTCCACCGTGCGCAGGGCGAGCGTGCTCACCGCGATCGGCACCACGCCCATGAGCAGCACGTTCACCGGTATGCTCCACGGTTCCAGCGTGCCGGCCACGGCGTTGAGGACAGCCACCAGCGCCATGGCGATCAGTGCCAGGTGCGGACCGAACATGAGGGTGCTGGCGCTGGCACCGAGAAGATGGAAGCCCAGTCCCGGGTGGATGCCCGCCCGCATCTGCCACAGCGCGAACAGCGCGACGATGGCGCCTAGCCACGCATGACTGAAGGAGGACTGGCGCAGCCTCGCCCAGGGCGCCTTCGCGGCGCACCACGCGACCAGGCCGCCCGTGAGCAGCAGGGAGAGCCAGTACCATGTCGGAGGCAGCAGGGTCGAGGTCAGGTTCATGCTCGCGATCGGCTATACTTCGCGCCCGCCGGCATGACCGTGGGCTCCATGTAAACGGAGATCGGGAAATCGTGAATGTACCGGCTGCGGCCGCGGGCGGTCGCGTTCACCGTGATTCTCAGCACTTGCCGCGCCCGCTCCGAGCGGTGCCGTCTTCCGTCTGCGGATGAAGCCTATGCGCCTTGCCTTGTTCGATCTCGACAACACGCTGCTCGCCGGGGACAGCGACTTCGAGTGGGCGCAGTTCCTCATCGACCAGGGCGTGCTCGACCGCGAAGTCTACGAGGCTCGCAACAAGGACTTCTACGAGCAGTACAAGGCGGGCACGCTGGACATCCACGAATTCCTCGACTTCCAGCTCAAGCCCCTGGCACGCCACGAGCGCGCCCAGCTGGACGAGTGGCACCGCGAGTTCATGCGCTCGCGCATTATGCCGCTGATCACGCGCAAGGCACGTGACCTGGTGCACAGCCATGCCCATGATGCACGCGTGGTCGTCACCGCCACCAACAGCTTCGTGACCGCACCGATCGCGCGCGAGTTCGGCATCGAATATCTGATTGCCACCGAGCCGGAGGCCGTCAACGGCGAGTTCACCGGGCGCGTCTCGGGCGTGCCCTCGTTCCGCGACGGCAAGGTCACGCGGGTCGAGGCCTGGCTGGCCGAGCACGGACTGACCTGGAGTTCCTTCTCCACCTCGTTCTTCTACAGCGATTCCCTCAACGACCTGCCCCTGCTGCACAAGGTGAGCGACCCGGTCGCCGTCGACCCCGACGAGACGCTCAAGGAGTGCGCGCTCGAGAAGGGGTGGATGATCATCAGCCTGCGCTGAGGGCGGATGCACGCTGCCGCACGGCCCGCGTTGCCCGGGTGAGCCAGCGACCGGCGGTGCTCGCGCTGCTGCTCGCGGCAGCGGCCCTCCTCAGCACGCTGCTCGCGCTCGGCATCGGCAGTCACCCGCTCTCCCCGGGCGATCTGTGGGCGGCCATTACGGGCGAGCCGGGGCTCGCGCACGACATCGTCATGCAGGTGCGCCGGCCGCGCGCCGCAGCCGCACTCGCGTGCGGCGCCCTGCTGTCTCTCGCCGGCGTGCTGCTGCAGGTGCTGCTGCGCAATCCCCTGGCCGACCCGTACGTGCTGGGCATCTCCGGCGGCGCGGCCCTTGGCGTGCTGCTCGCCATGCTGGCCGGCGTCGCCGCCTGGATGCAGCCTTTCACCGGATTCGCCGGGGCGTTCGCGGCCGCGGTGACGGTGTTCGCGCTCGGTTACCGGGCGGGCGACTGGAACCTGTACCGCCTGCTGCTCACCGGCGTGGTGCTGGCTGCGGGATGCGGCGCGGTGCTCAGCCTGGTGCTCGTGCTTGCACCGGGCGCGGCGATCAAGGGCATGCTGTTCTGGCTCATGGGTGATCTGTCCGGCGTGAGCGTGAGCTGGCCGGCCTGGGCGGTGGCCCTGCTGCTCGGGGCGGGGGCGACCGCCCTGGGCGGCGCGCTCAATGTCCTGGCTCTGGGACGCCAGCAGGCAGCGGTGCTCGGCGTGCCGGTGGCGATCGCGGAAACCCTCGTCTACGCCGCCGCTGCGCTGGCGACGGTCAGCGCAGTCGTGCTGGGCGGCACCATCGGCTTCGTGGGGCTGATCGTGCCGCATCTGATCCGCCTGCTGGGCGTGTCCGACCTGCGCTGGCTGGTGCCCTTGTCGATGCTCGCCGGCGCGGCGTTCCTGTGCCTGGCGGACACGCTGGCGCGGTCGCTGTTCGCGCCGCTGCAGCTCCCGGTGGGCGTGTTCACTGCGCTGCTCGGCGTGCCGGTGATGCTGCTGCTGCTGGGACGCCGCCCGTGAGCCTGCTGCAGGCACGCACGCTAGCCATCGGCTATCCGGGGCGCACGCTGGTGCGGCGACTCGATCTCACCGTCGATCCGGGACAGGTGTGGGCGCTGCTGGGCAACAACGGCAGCGGCAAGAGCACGCTGCTGCACACCCTCGCGGGGCTGCGCGCGCCGCTCGAAGGCGGCGTCGAGCTGGACGGCCGCGCGCTGCCGTCGTTCTCCGCCCCGGCGCGGGCGCGCCGGCTCGGGCTGCTGCTGCAGGAGGACGTGAGCGGATTCTGGGGGACGGTGCGCGACTACGTGCTGCTCGGGCGCTATCCGCACCGGCGCAGCCTGTGGGGCTGGAGCGAGGCGGATTTCGCCAGCGCCGACGCGGCGATTGCCGTGGTCGACCTGGGCGGACGCGCGCAGCGTGCGCTCGGTGCCCTGTCCGGCGGTGAGCGGCAGCGCGCCCGCCTGGCCATGCTGTTCGCACAGGCGCCCGTGCTGCTGCTGCTCGACGAGCCGCTCCAGCACCTGGATCTGCGCCACCAGCGCGAACTGCTGGCGCGTCTGCGTGCCTGGGCGGGTGAGCGCGGTCGCGCGGTGCTGATGAGCCTGCACGACCCGCGCGCCGCCCGGCGCGTCTGCGATCGTGCGCTGCTGCTGTTCGACGACGGCAGCTGGCAGGCGGGCGAGGCGCACGCGCTGCTCGACGACGCCTGTCTGGAACGCCTGTACGGCTGCCCGCTGGACGAGGCGTCTGCTTCGGGGCAGGGCGCTTCCGGGCGGCATGTATAATCCGGGCATGCTGCTGCCCGGGTTCGCCCCCGCCACATCCTTCCCGCCGCGATGATCCGCCGCCTCCTGCAGCGCGTCTTCTCCGGGCGCACCGGGAAGAACAAGGATCCCCTGATCATCCCCTTCCAACGGCACGGCGTCGCGGCCGAGCGCATCAGCCCGTGCGCGGGCAAGGTCGTGGCCGGACTGCAGGAGGCCGGCTACAGCGCGTTCGTGGTCGGCGGCGCGGTGCGCGACCTGCTCGTCGACCTCGAGCCCAAGGACTACGACGTGGCCACGAGCGCGACGCCCGAGCAGGTGAAGGCGGTGTTCCGGCGCTCGCGCATCATCGGGCGCCGCTTCCGCCTGGTGCACGTCATGTGCGGCCAGGACACGGTCGAGGTGTCGACCTTCCGCGGATCGGTCAACGGCGAAGGCGGCGGCCAGATGCACGACGAGCACGGACGCATCCTGCGCGACAACGTGTTCGGCACGCAGGCCGAGGACGCACTGCGCCGCGACTTCACCATCAATGCCCTGTTCTACGATCCGCGCTCGCAGGAGATCCTGGATTACTGCGGCGGCTTCGACGATCTGCGCAAGCGCGTGATCCGGATGATCGGCGTGCCCGACCAGCGCTACCGCGAGGATCCCGTGCGCATGCTGCGTGCGGTGCGGCTCGCCGCCAAGGTAGGCGGGCACGTCGAACCGCGCACGCGCGAGCCGATCCGGGAACTCGCGCCGCTGCTCCAGAACGTCCCGCCCGCACGCCTGTTCGAGGAGATGCTCAAGCTGCTGCTGTCCGGGCACGCGACGGAGTGCCTGCTGCAGTTGCGTAACGAGGGCCTGCACCACGGCGTGCTGCCGATGCTGGACGTCATCCTCGAGCAGCCCATGGGCGAGCGTTTCGTCATGCTGGCGCTCAACAAGACCGACGAGCGCGTGCGCGAGGGCAAGGGGGTATCGCCCGCGTTCCTGTTCGCCGCCCTGCTGTGGCACGAGGTGCTGGCCGCGTGGCGCTCGCGCGAGGCGGGCGGCATGAGGCCCGTCCCCGCGCTGCACGAGGCGATGGACGAAGTGGTCAGCGCACAGGTCGAGAAACTGGCGATCCCGCGGCGCTTCACCAGCGACATGAAGGAGCTGTGGGAGCTGCAGCCGCGCCTGCTCAACCGCTCGGGCAAGCGACCCTATCGTCTCCTCGAGCACCCGCGCCTGCGCGCGGGCTACGACTTCCTGCTGCTGCGCTGCGAGAGCGGCGAGGTCGAGTCGGAGATCGCGCAGTGGTGGGACGACTTCATGCGCGGCAGCGAGGACCAGCGTGCCAGTCTGCTGTTGCCCGACAGCGGGCCCAAGCGCAGACGGCGCCGGCGCAAGCCGGCCGGCGCTGCCGAGGCCGCCGAGGAGCCGGCGCACGACATGGCAGATGAACCCTCCGCCGAGTCCTGAGGTACGCACGCGCGCATATGTCGGGGTCGGCAGCAACCTGAACGATCCCGCCCGTCATGTGCGCGAGGCCATGGCCGCACTCGAGCAGCTGCCGTCCACGGCTGTCGCGGCGCGTGCCTCGCTCTATCGCAGCGCGCCGGTCGGCCGGATCGACCAGCCCGATTTCGTGAACAGCGTGGCCGCGCTGGACACGGCACTGGCGCCGCAGGAACTGCTCGACCGGCTGCTCGCCATCGAGGCGCGGCACGGGCGCGTGCGCGGCGAGCGCAATGCGCCGCGCACGCTCGATCTGGACCTCCTGCTGTACGGCGAGCAGCGCGTGCAGGGCCCGGCGCTGACGCTGCCGCATCCGCGCATGCACGAACGCGCCTTCGTCCTGCTTCCGCTTGCCGAGCTCGACGCCGGCGCACGCGTGCCGGGACACGGCTGCGTGCGCGATCTGCTCGACGCAGTGGCCGGCCAGCGCGTCACGCGCATGCAGGAGCCCTGAGCATGCAGCGCGAGCGCCGCTACATCGTCGTGGAGGGGCCCATCGGCGCCGGCAAGACCACGCTCGCCCGCCTGCTCGGCGAGCGCTCCGGCGCCGATCTGCTGCTGGAGAATCCGGACGATAATCCCTTCCTCGCCGACTTCTACCAGGATCAGCGGCGCTGGGCGCTCGCCACCCAGCTGTTCTTCCTGTTCCAGCGCGTGAACCAGTTGAGCGGACTCAAGCAGCTCGACCTGTTCGAGCAGCCGACCGTGGCGGACTTCCTGTTCGCGAAGGATCCGCTGTTCGCCCGGCTCAACCTGCTCGACGACGAGCTGATCCTGTATCAGCGCATCTACGCGCATCTCGCCCCGCAGGTGCCCACGCCCGATCTGGTCATCTACCTGCAGGCGCCGGTGGACACGCTCATGACCCGCATCCGCCGGCGCGGCACGCCGTCCGAGCGGGCTATCGAGGAGGACTACATCCGCCGGCTGGCCGATGCCTACGGCCGCTTCTTCCACGACTTCGCCGCCTCGCCGCTGCTGATCGTCAACAGCCAGAATCTGAATTTTGTTGATCGGCCGGAGGATTTTGATTTATTGTTGCGCCGCATCACCGAGATGCGCGGCCCGCGCGAGTTCTTCAGCCTGGGCAGATAGAGGGCACGGCAACATACCGGTGCGCCGATCGGCGCAGGGGTGGCGGCGAGGAAGAAATGGAAGTCATCGGTACGCTCGAGGCGCTGCGGGCGCGACTGCGCGGTGAACCCGCCATCGCCTGCGTGCCCACCATGGGCAACATCCACCAGGGCCATCTCTCACTGGTGCGCATCGCGTGCGAGCACGCGCCGCTGGTGGTCACCACCATCTTCGTCAATCGCCTGCAGTTCGGCGCCAACGAGGACTTCGACGGCTACCCACGCACTTTCGAGGACGACTGCGACTCGCTGGAGCGCGCCGGCAATGCCATCGTGTTCCATCCGAACGAATCGCAGATGTATCCGGAGCCGCAGGTATTCACCGTGGAGCCGCCGGCCGTGGCCAACAAGCTGGAGGGCCGCTTCCGGCCCGGGCACTTCCGCGGCGTGGCGACCGTGGTCCTGAAGCTGTTCAACATGGTACAGCCGCACTACGCCGTGTTCGGCAAGAAGGACTACCAGCAGATCTCCATCGTGCGCCACATGGTCGAGCAGCTCGCCCTGCCGGTGAGGATCATTCCGGCGGAGACGGTGCGCGCCGACGACGGACTCGCACTCAGTTCGCGCAACCGCTACCTGACGGCCGAGCAGCGCAGCGAGGCGCCGCGGCTCAACAGCGTATTGCGCCGCGTACGCGAGCAGGTGGAGGCGGGCGACCGCAATTTCGAGGCGATCGAGTTCGCTGCCGATGCGGAACTCGCGCGCCATGGCTGGCACGTCGATTACGTGGTGGTGCGCAGCCGCCGAACGCTGATGCAGCCCGGTGCGCGGGAGCGCGAGCTGGTGGTGCTGGGCGCCGCCAAGCTCGGCAATACCCGCCTGATCGACAATCTCGAGATCCTCGCGCCCGCGTAGCGTCGCGACGGCGCGGCAGTTACGCGACCGAAACAAACGGAAACCGCGCGGACACGCTCCACGCATCCCCTTCATGTACCCTGCCCGCAGGGACGTGAGTGCTCGTCTCACGGCTCCGCCGCTTCGATTCCGAACGGCACAACGCGGCTGCATCGCGAAAAGAACAGATACCGGCTCGCCGTCGATCGGCTTTCTCTAAGGTTTGATCCGCAGCACCTTAGGAGGAGGTTCGAATGTCACCTGCACGCTTCCCTGGCCGCCGCATGCGCCGCGGCCTGCTCGCCCCGCTCGCGGCGATCGGAATCGCCGTCTGCGCAGTGCTCGCCCCGTTGGCCGCGTCCGCCGACGAGACCTGCAACTCTCCCTACATGCGCAACCTGATCAGGGGTCAGGAGGACTACGTCTACGTGTGGACGCTCGGCGTCGAGGGCATGGGCGATGGCTCCGACAAGCTCGTCACCGTGGACGTGAACCCCTCGTCGAAGCAGTACGGCAAGGTGGCGCACGTGCTGTCCGTGGGTACGCGCGGCGAGGCGCACCACATGGGCTTCACCGACGATCGCCGTCACCTGTGGGCGGGCGGGCTGGACGACAGCCGCGTCTACATCTTCGACGTGTACAGCGATCCGTCCCGGCCGAAGCTGGTGCGCACGCTGTCCGACCTGCCGCAACGCACCGGACTGGTCGGCCCGCATACCTTCTACGCCATGCCGGGCCGTATGCTGGTGCAGTTCCTGTCCAACAGCAAGGACCACGGCGGCGTGACCGGCATGGCCATGTTCACCAACAAGGGCGAACTGATCCGCACCTACGGCATGCCGACCGGGAGCGGCGGGGACGGGTACGGATACGACATAGGCATCAATCCGAAGAAGAACGTCATGCTCACCTCCAGCTTCTCCGGCTGGAACAACTACATGATGGACTTCGGCAAGATGCTCCAGGACCAGGAGGCGATGAAGCGCTTCGGTCGGACCATGGTGCTGTGGGATGCCAAGTCGATGAAATCGGAGAAGGTCCTCGACGTGCCCGGCGCACCGCTGGAGATCCGCTGGTCGCTGAACCAGGAGGACAACTGGGCCGTCACCGCCTCCGCGCTCACCTCGCAGCTGTGGCTGATCAAGCAGGATGGCAACGGCCAATGGCAGGCGAAGGCCGTCGCCGCCATCGGCGACCCGGCTCAGGTCCCGCTGCCGGTGGACATCAGCATCACCGCGGACGGCAAGGGGCTGTGGGTGAATACCTTCATGGACGGCAAGACCCGCTTCATCGATCTCACCGATCCGGAGCATCCGCGCCAGACCTACGAGAAGGTGACGGGAAAGCAGGTGAACATGGTCTCGCAGAGCTGGGACGGCACGCGCGTGTACATCACCTCGTCGCTGCTCGCGAACTGGGACAAGAAGGGCGAGAACGACGAGCAGATGCTGCGCGCCTTCGCCTGGGACGGCAAGGATTTGCAGCCGTTGTTCGAGGTCGACTTCTATGCCCAGAACCTCGGCCGCGCCCACCACATGAAATTCGGCAGCAACGCGATCAAGGCAGCCTATGAACCGCTCGACGCCACGCTCGCGCAGAATCGCTAGCCGATGGGCCGTCGGTGCGCTGGCGTTGCTCCTCCAGGGCGCGGCGCTGGCGCACGAGGCGCCCGCGCAGAAGCCGGGGTTCACGCCGCCCGCAGCGGGAACCTACCGGCTCGAGCGCATCATGCCGGCCCCCGACGGCAACGTCGTCGATGCCGCAGGGCAGCGCAGCCGGCTCGCCGCATACACGACCGGCAAGGTCACGCTGCTCTCGCTCATGTACACCGCGTGCAGTGACGAGACCGGTTGTCCGGTGGCCTTCTACAGCATTGCATCGATCAGGCGCACGCTCGAGAAATCCGCCGCCGCTCATGGCCGCGTGCAGCTGGTCAGCATGTCGTTCGATCCGGACAACGACACGCCCGAGGTGATGCGCGCCTACGGCGGGTCGCAGGCCGGCGGCAGGGTAGGCGTGCCCTGGCATTTCCTGACCACCGAGTCGCGGCGTGAACTCGCGCCGCTGCTCGCCGGATTCGATCAGGATGTTTCGCGCCCCCGAGCAGCCGGGCCGAGCCAGGATCTGCTGCACGTGCTGAAGCTGTTCCTGATCGACCGGCGCGGCTGGGTGCGCGAGATCTACACCGCGTCCTATCTGGCACCCGCCATGGTGGTGAACGACATCAGGACGCTGCTGATGGAGGATGGTGCGTTGTAGACTGGCGTGCGAGCCGGTCTGGCCCTCGCGGGCGGGCAGGGCCGGCCGCGCATCTGCAACGAGGAAGACGATGCACGCTGCCAGCCTGGCGGCCGCCGGGGTCCTGATGCTGTCGTGTGCGGTCGCGGCCGCCGGTCCGCGCGGCGATACCGCGCGTCTGGGCCTGCCGGAGATCTCGGCTGCCGCATCGCGGGCGCAGGTCGATCTCGGCCGCAGGCTGTTCATGGATCGCCGGCTGTCGCGCAATGGCACGATGTCCTGCGGCATGTGCCACGTTCCCGAGCAGGGCTTCGCGCAGAACGAACTCGCCACCTCGATCGGCGTCGAGGGCCGGAGTCTGCGTCGCAACGCGCCCTCCGTGCTCAATTCCGGCTTCAACCAGTCCTACTTCCACGACGGGCGCGCGCGCACGCTCGAGGAGCAGGCCTGGGGGCCGCTGCTCGCGCCGGACGAGATGGGCAACGCGGACCGCGCAACCGTGGTGGGGCGCGTGGCTGCCCTGCAGGACTACCCGGACGCCTTCCGCCACGCCTTCGGCGATGCCGCGGTGTCCGAGCAGCGCATCGGGGTGGCGCTCGCGGCCTATCAGCGTTCGCTCGTGGCCGGCGGTTCCCGCTTCGACCGCTGGTACTACGGCCAGGAGGAGGCAGCGATGAGCGCAGAGGAGAAGCGCGGCTTCGTCGTGTTCCGGGGCAAGGCGCAATGCAACGCCTGCCACGAGCTCGGGCGCACGCACGCGCTGTTCACCGACGAGGCGTTCCACAATCTGGGCGTCGGCATCCCTGCCGCCGGTCCGGAGCAGTGGCTCGAGGTGCGGCTGGCGCCGGGTGTGACGACGCGCATCCCGCACGCGCTGGTGCGCAGCGTCTCGGAGCCGCCCCGCAAGGACGAGGGACGCTTCGAGGTCACCGGCAGGCCGCAGGACCGCGCCGCCTACCGCACGCCCACGCTGCGCAACGTAGAACTGACCGCGCCCTACATGCACGACGGTTCGTTCGCCACACTGCGCGAGGTGGTCGACTTCTACGATCGCGGCGGCAACCCCAACGACAATCTCGACCGGCTCATTCTGCCGCTGTATCTGAGCGAACAGGACAAGCAGGATCTGGTCGCGTTCATGCGCGCGCTCACCGGCGCGAACGTCGACGAGCTGGCACGGCAAGCCAGGGCGGCCGCGGCGCAACCGGCCACGCGCTAGAAGCCGGTGCGCGACATCTGCGCGCATCCCCATAGGCCATGGGGCGCAGCTCCGATGCTATACTCGCCGGCGACATGTCGAATCGATTGCACCGGCGCACTGCCTGGTTCGCCCTGCTGGCGATCCTGCTCGGCATGCTCGTTCCGTCGGTCGCTCGCGCGGTCGCGGGTTCAATCGGTGCCGATGTCACCTGGGTCGAGGTCTGCACCGCACAGGGCGTGCGGTTCATCGCCGTGCCTGCCGGCGAATCCTCGGTCCCGTCGTCCCTGACCTCCCACGCATTCCAGTCCGAGCACTGCCCGTTCTGCGGCAGCGGGTCGACTGCGTCGCTCCCGATGGGAACGGCACGCGTTCTCGTGATCGAATCCGGGCGGGATACCTTCCCGCCGCTGTTCTGGCACGCGCCGCGGACGCTTCACGTGTGGAGCGCGTCGCATCCCCGCGATCCTCCCTCCGCCTCCTGAGCTGTTTCCCATTGCGTTGACGCGTTGACGCGCGCCTGCCGAAAGGCAGGCGGCGGCGTGCATCGCGCTCAAGCCCTGTATCGGACGCGCCGGTCTGCCGCGCGTGTCCCCCTGCTCAGAAGGACAGGAATATGCCCTTGCACATCGCACGGCTGATGGCGGCCGTCCTGGCCGCGGCATGCGCCGGCGGCGTCGCCGATCGATCCGCCGCAGCCGAGGATGGTGTCGCCCAGCCGGACCACGAGAGGATCCTGCCGGCGGTGCCGGTCGAGGCGACCGCGCTCGATGCCGCGCTCGCCCTCGACGCGCCGGCCCCGACCGCCTCGCGCCTCGGCATCACCGTGCGCGAGATTCCCGCGAGTGTCAGCGTGGTGCCTCGCGAGACGATCGAGCGCCGCGGCGCTGCCGACACCCAGCAGATGCTCCAAAGCGTTACCGGCATGACAGCGGCGTCGCCGCCAGGATCGCCGGGCTCGGTGTGGTACCGCGGCTTCAGTGCCGCGAACATCACCCAGCTGTTCAACGGCATCACCGTCCAGTACGACGCCATCGCCGGGCGCCCCGTGGACAGCTGGATCTACGAGCGGGTCGAGGTGATCGGCGGGCCGTCCTCCTTTCTCTACGGCGCCGGGGCGGTCGGCGGATCGATCAACTACGTCACCAAGCTCGCCACGATGGAGGAAGAGTTCATCGACGGGCGTGCCGCGATCGGATCCTTTACCACCACCGACCTGTCGCTCGGCGCCAATCGGCTGCTGGGAGCGTCCAATGCGCTGCGCCTGGACCTCAATCGCAGCGCGTCGAAGGGTTATGTGGACGGGAACCGGAGCCAGGCATGGCAGGTGGCCGCTTCGCTTCTCACGCAGCTGCGGCCCGGCCTGTCGCACACCCTGGCGGTCGAGTACCAGGACGAAGACGTGGACCGGCCCTACTGGGGCACTCCGCTGCTCCAGCCGGCAAGCGGGGACGGACGCGTCGACACGGCCACCCGGTTCGAGAACTACAACTCGGCCGACGGCTTCTACGGCCAGGAGGTCCGATGGCTGAGGTCCGTCCTCGATTGGCAGGTGTCGGAGCGCACGGCGCTGCGCAACACCTTCTACCATTACGACGCGCTGCGTGACTACCGCAACGTGGAGGTGTACCGCTTTAACGCGGCCAACACGCTGGTCACGCGCTCCGACGCGCTGTTGCAACGGCACGATCAGATCCTCAACGGCAATCGGATCGAACTCACGCACGGCGCTTCGCTGGCAGGGCGCAGGTCGGACTGGGCATTCGGCCTGGACTACAGCGTCAACCGGCAGACGCGCTACCCGCGCTCGATCAGCGGGGTCATCAGCACCGTCCATCCGACCGATTTCGAGACCGAGGATTTCTTCGACATCCCCGGAATGACGTCGGCTTATCAGCCGGATCGCGACAACCGTCTGCAGACGCTCGCGGCATTCCTGGAGAACCGCACGCAGCTCATCGCGCCGCTGTCCGTGGTGCTCGGGTTGCGCTATGAGCGCATCGATCTCGAGGTGCAGAACAAGCGCACCGTCACGCCGACCAACCCGGCCTTCTTCGAGCGGGTGTGGTATCCGCTCACCGGGCGCATCGGGCTGGTCCTGGATCTGGCCCCAGGCGCGAGCGTCTACGCGCAGTACGCGACCGCAGCCGATCCGCCCGCCGGCATCCTGACGACCGCCTCGTTCGCGCAGATCCGGGATTTCGATCTGACCACGGGCCGGCAGGCCGAGATCGGCGCGAAGTTCGACTTCGCCGGGGGTAGGGGTGCCGCCACCATTGCCGCCTACCACATCGTGCGCAGGGATTTCGCGGTGACCGATCCGGCCGCGCCCGGCACGACCATTCCGGTCGGGAAGCAGTCCTCGCGCGGCATCGAACTGGGTGCCGCGCTGCGTGCCACCAAGCGACTGACACTGGAAGGCAATGTCGCCTGGGTCGATGCGCAGTTCGACGACTTCACCGAGAACGTCGGCGGCGTGGCGGTGTCGCGCGCGGGCAGGACGCCGCCGAACGTTCCTGACCTCGTCGGCAACCTGTGGGCCACCTACGCGATCACGCCGGCCCTGCAGCTTGGCATGGACGTGCGCCATGTGTCCTCCCGCTACGGCAACAACGCGAACACCGTCAGCGACGATGCCTACACGCTGCTCGGTGCGCATCTGGGCTACCGAGTCGCCAAGGACACGATGGTTGTGCTGCGCGGACGCAACCTGACCGACGAGATCCATGCCACCGCCATCACCGGCACGCCGATGTTCTACCTCGGTGCGCCGCGCAGCGTCGAGCTGTCCATCCAGACGCGCTTCCGATGAGGCCGCGGTGAAGCGCCACCTGTTCCTGGTTCATCGCTGGCTGGGGATCGTGCTCGGCCTGTTCATGGTGATGTGGTTCGCGTCCGGCATCGTCATGATGTACGTCGGCTACCCGAAGCTCACGGTGGCGGAGCGGGTCGCGGCCCTGCCGGCGCTCGACCTTCCTGCCGGGACGCCGGGGCCGGGCGGCGCGATCATCGCCGCGGGAAAGGCGGAGCCGCCGCAGTCGGTGCGTCTCACCTCCATCGGCGGCGAGGCGTACTACGTCTTGACGTGGAAGGAGGGCGTCGCGGCCGTGCACGCCGCATCGGGGCGCCCGCTCGGCGCCGTCGAAGGCGCGCAGGCCATGGCGTCGGCGCGTGCGTTCATCCCCGGGGCGCGGGCCGTCTACGACGCGCTGGTGGAAGAGGACGCGTGGACGCATTCGCGTGCGCTGGACCCGCACCGGCCGCTGCACCGGGTCGCGATGGACGATGCACGCGGGATGGTTCTCTACGTGTCCGGCCGCACCGGCGAGGTGGTCCGCGACGCCAGCCGCATCGAGCGCAGCTGGAACTGGGCCGGTGCCTGGATCCACTGGCTGTATCCATTTCGCGGCAACCTGCTGGACCGCCACTGGCACGACATGGTCGTCTGGATCTCCATCGCGGCAACGCTGCTCGCCGCAACCGGCGTCACGATCGGCGTGATGCGCTGGCGGTTCCGCGGCGCCTATCGCAGCGGCAGCCGCTCGCCGTACCGGACGACCTTCGCGCGCTGGCATCACGTGGGCGGAATGCTGTTCGGATGTCTCGCCCTCACCTGGATCTTCAGCGGGTTGATGTCGATGAATCCGTGGAAGCTGTTCAGTAGCGCCGCGCCCGCACTGCACGAGGAAGCAATGGCCGGCGCCCCGCTGTCGGCGGCGCACCTCAGCGCGGACGTGGCGGAGCCGATCCGCCGCTTTCGCGCCGCCGGCTTCGCGCCGCGGGAGCTGGAGTGGACCGTGTTCGACGGGCGGGGGTGGGTGGTGGCGCGCAATGCAGGCGGGCGTACGCGCATCGCCCCCATCTCCGGCGACATGCCGCCGCGCGAGATGCTGGATCTGGATGCGCTCGCTGCGGCCGGTGCCCGCCTGCTTCCGGGTGCGCGGGTGGTGGCGCGCACCGACCTGCGCGACTGGGATGCCTACCATTACACGCGCGCGCCGCACACCATGACCGGGCACGTCGAGAAGCGGCTTCCGGTCGTGCGGCTGGAATTCGACGATCCGTACCGCACCTGGGTCCACCTCGATCCGTATACGGGCCGGGTGGCCGCGCGTCTGGACACGCGCCAGCGCGTCAAGCGCTGGCTGTTTGCGTTTCTGCACAGCTGGGACTGGAACCCGCTGCTCGCGCACCGGCCGGCGTGGGACGCGCTGCTGATCGGCCTGAGTGCAGGAGGGCTGGCGATCGCCGGCACCGGCGTGACGATGGGATGGCGGCGCCTTCGGCTCAGGCGCCGGCGCGGCTGACGACTCCATCCGTCACCCCGGCGAGTGAAAGCCTGCTCCGGAATTCTTCAATCCGGGGCCGGGGACCAGCGGGCAACGAAGGGCAGTTCTACACCCTTGATTCCGGCTTACGCCGGAATGACGATGTGCTGATGGATTTCGGCTCGCGCCGGATCGACGGCGTGCTGGCCTACACGGCGCAGCAGCGGCCTGCCGGCCCTTCGGGCGAGGCCTGCGACTGCGCAGGCGCGGCAGTGCCTGCCAGCGCGCGCTCGACGAACTCCAGCCGGTCCTGGCCCCAGAACAGCTCGTCGTCGATGGCGAAGGTCGGCGCGCCGAACACGCCGCGATCGATCGCCTCCTGCGTGTTGGCCTCGTAGGCCGCGCGCACGTCCGTCGCGTGCGCCATGCGCATCAGCACGTCGGCGTCGAAGCCGTTGTCGACCATCGTGCGACGCAGGGTGGCGGCGTCGCTCACGTCCTTGTCCTCGACCCAGCAGGCGCGCAGGATCGCAGCGGAGAGCGCCATGGCGGGATCCGGTCCCAGTCGGGTGGCGGCCACGATCAGCAGCGAGGCGAGCTCCGGGTTGGTCGGGAAGTACTTCGGCTCGAGCGTGAGCGCAATGCCGAGGTGGCTGCGCCAGCGCTTCAGTTCCATCATGCGATAGGCCTGGCGCTGCGGTGCGCGCTTGGCGAGCGGCAGGCCGCCGGAGACAGGAAAGATCCTGCCGCCGATGTCGCAGGGCTTGACGCGGATGGTCGCGCCGTGTCGCGCACACATCGCGGCGAAGCGCTCGTGGCCGAGCCAGGTCCAGGGAGAGACGGGCGTGAAGTAGTAGTCGACGGTCTTGGTCATCATTATTCGTTGGGATGCGGGGTTGTCAGGCGGCCGAGGGAAAACAGGCAGGTTCCAGCGGCTCGAAGGATTTGTAGGTGAGGATGAATTCCTGGTGGCCGAGCGCTTCGGACTTCGTCTGCTCGCCGTTGGCCACGCGCAGGACCAGCTCGTGAATCTCGCGGCCGACTTCGTCGAGCGTGGCGCGGCCTTCCAGGATGCGGCCGGCGTCCACGTCCATGTCCTCGCTCATGCGCTTGTAGGTGGCCGGGTTGGCGCACACCTTGATCACCGGTGCGAGTGCCGATCCGACCACCGAGCCGCGGCCGGTCGAGAACAGGATCACGTGGCTGCCACAGGCGATCAGCTCGGCGATCTCGGCGTTGTCGCTGATGTTGGGGAAGCCGAAGCGCGGTTCGCCGTCGGGCACCACGTCGAGCAGGTACAGGCCGCCCGTGACCGGCACGTCCCCCGGCTTGACGATGCCGCGGATCGTCGATTGCCCGGACTTGGCGTACGCCCCCAGCGACTTCTCCTCGATGGTGGTGAGGCCGCCGTCGGCGTTGCCGGGCCCGATGCTGGCGTGACCGTAGGTGGCGTAGTAGGTGGCCGCCTTCGCCACGGTCTTCACGATCTCGCTGCCCAGCGCGGGATGCTCCGCCCGCTGCGCCATCCAGTGCTCCATGCCGATCAGTTCGCCGGTCTCCTCGAAGATGCAGGTCGCGTTCTGTTCGACCAGGAAGTCGAAGGCGCGGCCCATCGCGGGATTCGCGGTGAGGCCGCTGGTGGCATCCGATCCGCCGCAGATGGTGCCCACCACCAGTTCCTCGATCGGCATCGGTGCCCGCGGCGTATCCTGGATCTGCTGCAGCGTCTGCGCCACCCAGGCCTGGCCTTCGGCGATGCTCCTGCGCGTGCCGCCGCTGTCCTGGATCACCAGCAGCTTGGCCGGTCGTCCCGATTCGCGCACGACTTCCAGCAGCCGCCCCTTGTTGAAGCCCTCGCAGCCCAACGACACCAGCAGCACCGCGCCCACGTTGGGATGCGTGCACAGCCGTTCCAGCATCCTGTGCGAGTAGGAGTTCGGAAAGCAGCCGGGAAAGCCGATCAGGTGCGCGCCCGCCTCGCGATGGGGATGGACGATCTCGCGTGAGACGTGGTGCGCGCACTCGACCAGATAGCACACCGCGACGATGTTGCGGATGCCCTTGCGCCCGTCCGCGCGCAGGTAGCCCTGGATGGCCATCAGTGTGCCTCCTTCAGGAATTCGTGCCCGGCCTCGAGCGTGTAGGTCGGGATGTAGTCGCTGGTGCAGTTGTGCAGGTGAACGTACTCGCCCGCCGCGATGTCCTGCGTGGCCACGCCGATCGGCGCGCCATACTTGATCACGCGCTCACCCCTGGCGATGCGGCGGATGGCGAACTTGTGTCCGACCAGCACTTCGCGTTCGAGCACCACCCGGTTGCCGCCGACCTCGCGTTCGGTACCCGCGGGGAGATCGCTCGCGGCCACCGCGATGTTGTCGCCGGGGGCGAGCAGCAGCACGCCGCTGCCGTCGGTCTTCTGGAAGAAGCTCATTCACGTCTCCTGTTGCCTGCCGTCATCGCCACTGCGGAAGACTGGGGCCAGATCTGTTCCGGGCTGGATCCCGGCTCTCGCCGGGGCCCAGCGAAAACGATCAGGCATCTCGCATCTTCCCGGATCCTGGCCCTTGCCGGGACGACGAGCAGGCATCACAAGCTGCTGCGCCGGATCCGCGCGTCCTTGCGCTTCAACACGTCGGGTTGCAGCTTCGTTCCCAATCCCGGTCCGGGCGGGGCGGTGATGTAGCCGTCCTTCAGCGGCGGCAGCTGGGTGACCAGCTTGCCGTACCAGTCGGTGTAGAACGCGCGCACCACCTCCTGCACCAGGGTGTTGGGGCAGTTCATGGACAAATGCACGGACGAGGTGAGCAGGATCGGACCGGTGCAGTCGTGCGGTGCGATCGGCAGCTGGTAGGCCTCGGCCATGGTCGAGATCTTCTTCGCCTCGGTGAGGCCGCCGGTCCAGCCGATGTCGAACATGCACACGGACACCGCACGCTTCTCGAACAGGTCGCGGAACGCCCAGCGCGTGGCGAGCGTTTCGCTGGCGGTCACCCACACGTCGGTGCGGTGGGCGAACTCGGCGATGGCGTCGAGGTTGTCCATCTTGATCGGATCCTCGTACCAGAACGGGTCGAACTGCTCGAGCGCCTTGGCGATTTTGATCGCCGTGGGCAGATTCCACAACGAGTGGAATTCGACGTGGATGTCCATCCGGTCGCCGACCGCCCTGCGGATCTTCTCGAACGGCACCATCGCCTTCTTCAGGTCCGCACTCGAGATATAGGTGCCGTTGCTGGCCTCGGCGTACTCGTCGAAGGGCCAGATCTTCATCCCGGTGTAGCCTTCCTCGAGCAGGGACAGGGCCAGCTCGTCGGCGTAGTGCATGAAGCCCACCAGATCCTCGTAGGGCCGGTACCTGCCGCTGTCGCCTGGCATGCCGAAATTCGCCGTCCCCTGCTCGGACTTTGCCCGCACGTACTGGTAGCCGGCGCAGGTATTGTAGGCGCGCACCTTGTCGCGCGTGGCGCCGCCCAGCAGCTGGTAGATCGGCTGATTGGTGGCCTGCCCGAGAATGTCCCACAGCGCGATGTCCACTGCCGAGGCCGCACGCATCTCGGCGCCCACGGTCTTGAAGCCCAGGTAGTTGTAGAGCATGTGGCGGCTGTGCCTGTCGATCTGCAGGGGGTTCTGCCCGAGCAGATAGGGCGCGATCGTCTGGTGGATGTGGGCGATTGCCGGCTCCACCGCATAGAAAGTCTCGCCCAGGCCGACGATCCCCTCGTCGGTGTGGATCTGCACCCACAGGACGTTCGGGTACTCCTCCAGGTTGATGGTCTCGATGGCCGTCACTTTCATGGTGTGCTCGCCGATGTCGGGGGGTGTCCCGATTCTAGCCGATCGCCCATGCGCGCTCGTCCCCGGCCGGCCGGCCGGGCGGGCGGGCCCCGGCGCAGTGCGCGCGGCCCGCGCATCTCGCCCTCAACCACGTCCCGCCGCCGGCCGATTATATGCCTTGCTTATAGTTAGCTAGGCAACTAATATTGGCACATGTTTCGAGAAGATCAGTCTCGTAATTCCGGCAAGCTCCGGGATGACCAGGGGCCGCGCACCCCGAACCAGGTGCGGGAGGATCTGTCGCGCAATTTCGGCTTCATTCTCAATGACGTGGCGCGCCTGATGCGCACCATCTTCGACCGCCGCGTGAAGTCCCTGGGCCTGACCCGGTCCCAGTGGTGGGTCCTCCACCACCTGTTCCGCAACGACGGCGTGACTCAATCCGAGCTGGCGATCATCCTGGAGGTCGAGAAACCGAGCCTCGGCCGGCTGCTCGACCGGCTGGAGGTCAAGGGCTGGGTCCGGCGCGAAGCCGACCCCGACGACCGGCGCATCCGGCGGGTGTTCCTGACCGAGGAAGTGCAGCCTGCGATCAAGGCCATGCGGGCCGCGGCGGCGGATATCCGGCGCGAAGCGCTGTCCGGACTGGACGCAGGCGAACAGGAACACTTCGTCGACGTTCTCCTGGCCATCAAGGGCAACCTCGCCCGCGCCGAGGGCAACGGCAACGGCAACGGCACGCGCCGCAGCAAGCCATGAGCATCGACATTCCCAAGACCAGGCTGTTCGCCGCGACCCGCCGGGGGTCGCGGCTGGCGGTGCTGCTGGTCGCGCCTGTGGTGGTGGCGGCCGTGGCGTTGTACTTCTACGCGCGCGGCGGCGGCGTCGAGGAGACCGAGAACGCCTACGTCAAGGCCAACATCGTCGCGATCAGCGCGGTGGTCACCGGCCGGGTGATCGAGGTGACGGTCGCGGACAACGAGGCGGTGAAGAAGGGCGCGGTCCTGTTCCGTCTCGATCCCGTCCCGTTCGAGATCGCTGCCTCGGGTGCACGCGCACAGATGGAGGTGGTGCGCAGCGAGGTGCTGTCGCTGCGGGCGGAGTACCGTGCCACGCTGCTGGAGCGGGCCGAGGTGCAGGAGCAGATCGCCTTTCTCGCACGCCAGCTGGAGCGGCAGGAAGCGCTCAAGGAGCGCGGGATGAGTCGTGCCGACGTCTATGACGAGGCCCGTCACAAGCACTCGCTCGCGCAGCGCCGGCTCGAGAGCGTGCAGGAGCAGACCAACCGTGTCGTGGCCAGCCTGGGGGGCGATCCCAATCTCGTCCCGGAGCGCCATCCGCGCTACACGGAAGCCAAGGCCCAGTACGACGCCGCGATGCTGGACATCTCCCGCACCCGGATCATTGCCCCGGTGGACGGGGTGCTCAGCAACATGAAGCTCCAGGTCGGCGAGTACGTCGACCGTGGCAAGGCCGTGTTCAGCCTGATCGAGAGCGGGCCGCTGTGGATCGAAGCGAACTTCAAGGAAACGCAGCTCACGCACATGCGCGAGGGACAATCCGCGACCGTGATTGCCGATGCCTACCCGGACGTGAAGTGGCGTGCGCGCATCGAGACCATCGCGCCTGCCACGGGTGCCGAGTTCGCCGTACTCCCGCCGCAGAACGCCACCGGCAACTGGGTGAAGGTGGTGCAGCGCATCCCGGTGCGCGTGGTGGTGGATCAGTCGCCCGGCCAGCCTCCGCTGCGCGCCGGCATGACCGTCACCGTGGCCGTGGAAACCGGCAAGGAGCGCGGTCTGCCGCGCGTGGTGCAACGGATGATCGACAGCGGCGTCCTGCCGCGCGCGCTGGAGCCCTCGCACGCCGTCGCGGGCCGCTGACACCCATCCTCATGCTTTCTTCCACTCCGACTCGAACATGACCCCGACCGATCGTCTCATCCGCCCGCGCCGCAGCCTGCTGTTCGTTCCCGCACTGCGTCCCGACCGCTTCCACAAGGCCCTCGACGCCGGTGCCGACATCGTCTGCGTCGACATGGAGGACGCGGTGGCGCTGCCCCGCAAGGACGAGGGCAGGGCGCTGACCCTGCCGCTGTTCGCCGCGCACGGCCACCCGCAGGTGGAGAAGATGGCGCGCATCAACAGCATCTCCACCGTGCACGGGCTCAAGGACCTGCAGGCGATCATCGAGTGCGATGCACCGCCGCCGTCCATCATGATTCCCAAGGTCAAGTCGGCCGACGAGATCCAGCTCATCGACACGCTGCTCTCGACCGGCCCGGCGCGCGCGATCCGCTTCTGCGTGATCATCGAGACCAACCAGGGGCTCGAGCGCGCGATCGAGATCGCGAAGTCCAGCCCGCGCATCGATTCGATGATCCTGGGTGCGGTGGACATGTCCGCGGAGCTGCGCTGCCAGAAGTCCTGGGAGCCGCTTCTGTACACGCGCGCACGCCTGGTGCACGCGGCCGCCAGCGCCGGGATCGACCTGCTCGACGTCCCCTACCTGAACCTCGACGATCCGGACGGCCTCGAGGCCGAGGCCGAAGGGGTGCAGCGCCTGGGATTCACCGGCAAGGCGTCCATCCACCCGAACCAGATCCCTATCATCAACGCCGCCTTCACGCCCGACGCGAAGACCATCGAGAAGGCGCGCAAGGTGTGCGCCGCCTTCGAGCAGGACAAGACCGGGCTGGTGGTGGTGGACAACGAGCTGATCGAGTTGCCCGTGGTGCGTTCCTACTACCGCGTGCTGGCGATCGCGGAGCGGCTGCAGAAGCCGGCGTAGGCGGCGCACCTGCTGCCCCGGCGCCGGACGTACCGGGCGTTGCCGCCGGACCGCACGTTGCTGCCGGGCCGGGCACGCTGCGCATCGACTGCATCGATCACTTCATCGGACGACTGCCGCGCATGGAACTCGATTTCCTCGCCCTGGACCCGTCGCAGCGCTACAAGCTCCTCGCCAGCCTGGTGGTGCCGCGTCCGATCGCGCTGATCTCGACGCTGGGAAGGAACGGCGTGCTCAATGCCGCCCCCTTCAGCTTCTTCAATGCGCTGGGCGAGGATCCGCCCATCGTCATCTTCGCCGCCGATGCGCGCGCCAGCGGCGGCGCCAAGGACACCATGCGCAACGTGCTCGAGACCAGGGAGTACGTGGTGAATCTGGTGGACGAGGCGATCGCGCCGCAGATGCACGGCTGCGCCGTGGACACCCCGCCCGAGACGAGCGAGTTCGATCTGGTGGGCTTCACGCCGGTGCCGTCGAAGGCGGTCAGGCCGCCGCGTATCGCGCAGGCGCCGGTCTGCTTCGAGTGCCGCCTGCACACGCACCTCGATTTCAACACGCGCCACCTGTGCATCGGCGAAGTCGTGTGGCTGCATGCGCGCGGCGGCGTGCTCGATCCGCACACGCTGCGGCGTCTTCCGGACGCCTTCCATCCGGTCGGGCGGCTGTACGCGACGCGCTATTGCAGCACGCGCGAGGAATTCGAACTGGACAACGGCGCGTACGCGGAGAAGGCGAACGCGCAGAGCGCCATCAGGAAATTCCGACTGCCGCCCCCGGCCGCTCTGCGTTGCGGCGAGCGGCGCCCTGCTGCACGCGCATGCGCTGTTCCGGATACGGAAACAGCGTGGACAGCGCCACCGACTCATAGGCGCTGCGCACCACCCTGACGTGATCGCGGCGCAACTCGCGCGCGTGCCGCAAGCCGCAGGAGTGCGCGATCATGTCGATCTCGGCGTTCATGTTGCGGCAGTAGCTCGCCACGCGCTGGAACTTCTCCTCCACCACCAGCCCGCGCTGCAGCCGCTTGTTATGCGTGGTTACGCCGGTGGGGCAGGTGTTGGTGTGGCAGCGCAGTGCCTGGATGCAGCCGAGCGCGAACATGAAGCCGCGCGCGGTGTTGACGAAATCCGCGCCCGCACACAGGGCCCACGCCGCCTTGGCGGAGGTCACCAGCTTTCCGCTCGCCACGACCGAGATGCGCTCGCGCAGACCCGTCTCGATCAGCGCGTCCACCACGCGCGGCAGGGCCTCGGCGATGGGCAGCGCCATGTGATCCATCAGTGCCTGCGGAGCGGCGCCCGTGCCGCCCTCGCCGCCGTCGATGACGAGGAAATCCGGCGCGAGCTCCAGGCCCCGGCGCTGGATCGCATCGCCGAGCTGGTGCATGAAGTCCCAGCCGCCGATCGCGGTCTTCACGCCCACCGGCTTGCCGGTCACGTCGCGGACGTGCGCGATCATGTCGAGCAGCGCGTCCGCGTTGCCGATGTCGAGGTGCCGGTTGGGGCTGATCGAGGCCGTGTGCGGCGCGATGCCGCGGATGCGCGCGATCTCCTCGCTGACCTTGGCCGCCGGCAGGACCCCGCCCTTGCCGGGCTTGGCGCCCTGCGACAGCTTCAGCTCGAAGGCGCGCACGCGCGGGGCGATCTCGCGCAGGCGTGCGTCGCTCAGATTGCCCTGCGTATCGCGCACGCCGTACTTGGCGGTGCCGATCTGCATGATCACGTCGGCACCGCCTTCGGTGTGATAGTCCGACAGGCCGCCTTCGCCGGTGTCGATCCAGCAGCCGGCCGCCGCGGCACCGCGCGACAGGGCGCGCACCGCCGGCGCCGACAGCGCCCCGTAGCTCATTCCGCTGACGTTCACTATCGAGTGCGCGACGAAGGGTTCCCTGCACCAGCCGTCTCCGATGATCCGCGGCGGCGTGGGCATGCGCTCCTCCTCCAGCACCGGGAAGGGAGCGTTCACGAAGATCAGATTGCCGGTCTCGCTCAGGTTGTTGGTGGAGCCGAAACCGATCGCGCCGCCTTCGTCCTTGGCCAGCCGGTAGACCCAGGATCGGATCGCCCGGTTGAACGGCATCTCCTCGCGGTCGTTGGCGAAGAAGTACTGCCGGAAGTATTCGCCCTGCCGCTCGAACAGATAGCGCAGGCGCCCGATCACGGGGAAGTTGCGTAGGATCGTATGCTTCTTCTGGGTCACGTCCTGCACGAACCAGAGCAGCACCACGCCCACTGCCAGCAGCGCGAGCAGGGTGCCGGCCCCCTGCATCAACAAGTCCATCATTGCGCGAGTCCTCTCTGCAGTCTCCTCCGCCGTCCCGGCGAAAGCCGGGACCCAGGGGTTGACATCGACATGGGGCGACCGCCTCTGAAGGCCGCCACGAATGAAAAGGGCCAGGCGCGACGCCTGGCCCCTGCGGCCGCAGTGATGTCGGGCCGGCTACGTCTCCACCGCTTTCATGCCCAGTCTGGCCAGCAGCGCGCGGTCGCTGTCCATGTCGGGATTGCCGGTGGTGAGCAGTTTCTCGCCGCAGAAGATCGAGTTCGCCCCGGCCATGAAGCACAGCGCCTGCACGGCGTCCGACATCCCGGAGCGGCCCGCCGACAGGCGCACCCAGGACTTCGGCATGGTGACGCGCGCGACGGCGATGGTGCGCACGAACTCCAGCGGATCGAGTGCATCGGTCCCGTGCAGGGGCGTGCCCTCCACCTGCACCAGGTTGTTGATCGGAACCGACTCGGGATGCGGATCCAGGCTCGCGAGCTGGGCGATCAGGCCAGCGCGCTGGCGGCGCGATTCGCCCATGCCGACGATGCCGCCGCAGCAGACGTTGATGCCTGCGCCGCGCACCTGCCGCAGCGTGTCCAGGCGGTCCTCGTACTCGCGCGTGCTGACGATCTCGCCGTAGAAGTCGGACGAGGTGTCGAGGTTGTGGTTGTAGTAGTCCAGGCCGGCGTCCCGGAGCCTGTCCGCCTGCCCGGGCCGCAGCATCCCCAGCGTCGCACAGGTCTCCATGCCCAGCGCCTTCACGGCCCGCACCATTTCCAGTACGGGCTCGAGATCGCGTTCCTTCGGGCCGCGCCAGGCCGCGCCCATGCAGAAGCGCGTGGCGCCGCCTTCCTTCGCCTTCGTCGCCGCGTCGACCACCTCCTGCAGACGCAGCAACGCCTGGTTCTGCACGCCGGTCTGGTAGCGCGCCGACTGCGGGCAGTACGCGCAGTCCTCGGGACATCCGCCGGTCTTGATCGACAGCAGCCGCGACAGCTGCACGCGGTCGGGGGCGAAATGCGCGCGATGCACGGTCTGGGCGCGGTAGAGCAATTCTGGAAAGGGCAGCTCGAAGAGCGCGAGGATCGCGTCCACGGACCAGGAGGCAGCGGGAACTGCGCGCGGGTGGTCGAGCGTCGAGGCAGACTGTTGCATGCGGGAATGGGGGAGCGAGAGCCGTTGAGCGCGCAAGTATGCCCGAACTGCACGCGACGAACGCCGCCGGTGCCGCGAGGGCGCGGGCATAATGGGCAGGAGCCGCCCACTGGCGGCGAACCCGACTTCGTATCACGCACATGTCCGACCCGGTGCACCTCGAACTGCTGGGGCAGGGGCGCGAGGCATGGAATGCCTGGCGCGCGGCACATCCCGGCATCGCTCCTTTCCTGCGCAGTGCGCGCCTGGAGGGGCGCGATCTGGCCGGCTACGATCTGCACGATGCCTATCTTCGGCGGGCGCATCTCGACGGTGCCCGCCTGGACGGCTGCAGGCTGCGCGAGGCCAACCTCAGCGGAGCGTCGCTGCAACGCGCATCGCTGGTCGAAGCCGAGATGGCGGGCGTGAATCTGCGCGCGGCGCGCCTGCGCGGCGCCAACTTGCGTGCAGCCGACCTCAAGAGTGCGATCCTGGTCGATACCGATCTGCGCGACGCCGATCTGAGCCGGGCACAGGTCTACGGCATCTCGGCCTGGGAGGTGCGGCTCGACGGCGCCCGGCAGAGCGAACTGGTGGTGACGCGCCCCGACCAGCCGCGCATCACGGTCGACGATCTCGAGGTCGCACAGTTCATCTACGTCCTGCTCAATCATCGCAAGCTTCGCGACGTGTTCGACACCACCACCGAGCGCGGCGTACTGATCCTGGGGCGATTTCAGGACGGCGGCCTGGACACGCTGCGCGCCGTGGCGAGCAGCCTGCGCGGCATGGGCTACGTCCCCATCCTGTTCGATTTCGATCGTCCGCGGCAGCGCACCTACACGGAGACCGTGCTGACATTGGCCGGGCTGTCGAGCTTCGCCGTCGCCGACCTCAGCGGACCTTCGGTCGGGAAGGAGCTGGAGGCGATCGTCAAGGCGGTCATGCTGCCGGTGGTGCCCATCATCGAGAGGAGCCGCTCGGCCGCCTCGATGACGAAGGATCTCGCCATGCACGACCACTTTCTCTATCCGCCGGTCGAGTTCGAGTCGACCGAGGATCTCGTTGCCCAGATCCCCGCCCGCGTGATCGCGCCCGCGCGCGCGTTTCTGGAGCGGCACGGACAGAAGCTGCGCGCGCTCCTGTGAGCGATGGCCGGCCTGTTCCCGCCCGCGTCCGGGAGACGCGATCGCCGCGCCCGAGTGCTTCGCGCGCGCACGGCTGCCGCTACAATGCGCTCCCGTGGCCGCCTCGAAGGATCACCCGAGTCCGCTGACGCTCTCGCGTCATCCCGGTTCCCCGTCCGGAGGCGTCGAGCATGCCGACGTGTCGGCGAGCGCGCTGCCGGGGGCACTGGCGCTGTGCTACCGCCTGCGCGGCGCGTTGCGGCGCATCGCCGTTCCCGAGCCGGCGAGGCCCGCGCGCCGGGACGGCCTGTGGCGCCACACCTGCTTCGAGTGCTTCGTGCGAATCCCGGGACAGCGCGCCTATGCCGAGTTCAATGTCTCGCCCTCGGGCGAGTGGGCCGCCTACCGGTTCGACGCCTGCCGCGCCGGGATGCGCCCGCTGGAGCTGGACGAAGCGCCGCGGATCGAGCTGGTGCGCAGCCACGCCGCGCTGGAGCTACGGACCCGGCTGCGTCTGCCCGCACCCTGGGACGGTGCGCCGCGTCTGCAACTCGCGCTGACTGCGGTGGTCGAGGAGGTGAGCGGGGCGCTGTCGTACTGGGCGCTGGCACATCCGCCCGGCAAGCCGGATTTCCATCGCGACGACGGTTTCGCGCTGATGATCGAGACCGGGCAGGATTGCTCGCGCGGCACGCAATGACAGCTCCGCCCGGGTCAGATCCAGTGCCGCGAGACGTCCGCTACCTGCAGGCGTCCGACAACCGTGCAGTGACAACATCGGAGCCCTGAATGCTACTCGGAATCGAGCGTCTGCTGGCCGATCCTTCCCTGCGCAAGGCGCTCGCCGGACGCCGGGTGGCGCTGCTGGCGCACCCGGCCTCGGTGACCGCCGACCTGACGCACGCGCTCGACGCGCTGATGGACGTGGGCGGCCTGGACGTCAGCGCCGCATTCGGGCCGCAGCACGGCCTGCGCGGCGACAAGCAGGACAACATGGTGGAGTCGCCGGACTTCCGCGATCCGCGCTACGCAATCCCGGTGTTCAGCCTGTACGGGGAGGTGCGCCGGCCCACGCAGGCGATGATGGACAGCTTCGACGTCCTGCTGGTGGACCTGCAGGATCTGGGCTGCCGCATCTACACCTTCATCACCACCTTGCGCTACGTACTGGAGGAGGCGGCGCGGTGCGGCAGGAGCGTGTGGGTGCTGGATCGGCCCAATCCGGCCGGCCGGCCGGTGGAAGGTCTGTGCCTGCGTCCCGGCTGGGAGAGCTTCGTGGGTGCCGGACCGTTGCCGATGCGCCACGGCCTGACCATGGGCGAACTGGCTCGCTGGTTCGTCGCCACCCTGAAGCTGGACGTCGATTGCCGCGTGGTCGCGATGCAGGACTGGGATTTCTCCAGCGGCCCCGGCTACGGGTGGCCGCTGTACGAGCGCACCTGGATCAATCCGAGCCCCAATGCACCGAACCTGTGGATGGCGCGCTGCTACGCCGGCACCGTGATGCTGGAAGGCACGACGCTGTCGGAAGGCCGTGGAACGACGCGGCCGCTGGAATTGTTCGGCGCGCCGGATATCGACGCCGACGTGGTGATCGCCGGCATGCAGGCACTTGCGCCGCAATGGCTGCAGGGATGCCGGCTGCGCGCGTGCTGGTTCGAGCCCACCTTCCACAAGCACGCCGGTACGCTGTGCGCCGGCGTGCAGTTCCACGTCGAGGACGGCGCCTACGATCACCAGGCGTTCCGGCCCTGGCGTGCGCAGGCGCTCGCGTTCAAGGCGATCCGCCAGCTCTGGCCCGACTACCCGCTGTGGCGGAACTTTCCGTACGAGTACGAGCACGACCGTCTGGCGATCGATCTCATCAACGGCAGTGCGCTGTTGCGCGAATGGGTGGATGATACGCATGCGCAACCCGGCGACCTGGACGCGATCGCGCGTGCGGACGAGACGAGTTGGGAGGCGGAACGCGAGGCCGTGCTGCTGTACCGGTGACCCAGTCCGGTGTACCGATGACCGGAGTCCGGTTCCTCGCGCGCGGTTTTTACCCGGATTCGCGGCACGCACTTTGTTACATGCGGTTGAATGCGTTTCCTGCCTTGACAAGTCGTAGCGGCCCGGTGAATCAGGGCCTCGGCGGGGGCGCCTGAATGTCCGTCCAGCTTTGTTGTGCACATTACTTAAAGTGTTTTATGAAGAGTGTGGCCGAAAGTGGGCAATTTCCCGAAGCCACCTCTTAAGTCGTTGATTCATATGTCAAGTAAACGGTTGCACAAATGTTACGCACCCCCAGCCGGAAGCCTTTGTTTTCGGGCTTTTGAGGTAGTGCCGGCAGCCTTATCCACAAAGCTGTCCACATTTTCTGGGGACAACTTTTCGGCACAGCCCGACGATCGATTGTCGGTAATTTCCACCCTGCGACCCTGCGAAATTTCCGGGTCGGCCGCGTCCGGGTCGGGCGCGACACTTTCGCTCACGCCGCATAACGGTCCTTCAGCATGAACGCACCAGAACGCATCGCCCCCTCCGTCTGCCCGCACGACTGCACCAGCACCTGCGCCCTGGACGTCGAAATCCTGGATGCCCGCACCATCGGACGGGTGCGCGGTTCCCAGCGCAATACGTACACCGCCGGGGTGGTCTGCGAGAAGGTGTCGCGCTACGCCGAGCGCGTGCACCACCCCGACCGCCTCGAGCATCCGCTGCTGCGGGTCGGACCGAAGGGTTCGAAGCAGTGGAAGCGCATCGGCTGGGACGAGGCGCTGGACCGTGTGGCAGAAGCCTTCGTGGGGAAGGCAGCACGGCACGGATCGGAGACGGTGTGGCCCTACTTCTACGCCGGCACGATGGGTCTGGTGCAGCGCGACGGGATCAACCGGCTGCGCCACGCGATGAAGTACTCGCGCTGGTACTCCACCATTTGCGTCGCGCTGTCCGACACCGGCTGGCTGGCGGGCGTGGGCAGCAAGCGCGGCGTGGACCTGCTGGAGGCGGCCGAGCATGCCGGCCTGATCGTGATCTGGGGCGGCAACCCGGTGAACACGCAGGTCAACGTGATGCAGCACTGCATGAGTGCGAAGAAGCGCGGCGCCACACTGGTGGTGGTCGATCCCTACCGCACCGGCACGGCCGAGAAGGCCGACATCCACCTCGCGCTGCGCCCGGGCACCGACGGCGCGCTGGCCTGCGGCGTGATGCACGTGCTGTTCGCCGAGGGCTATGCCGACTGGGATTACCTGCGCAAGCACACCGACCGCCCGGACGAGCTGGCCGCCCATCTGACGACGCGCACACCGCAGTGGGCCTCCGACATCACCGGACTGCCGGTGCAGACCATCGTCGACTTCGCGCGCCTGTATGGCAGCACCCGGGCGAGCTTCATCCGCTGCCACCACGGCTTCTCGCGCAGCCGCAACGGCGCGGCCAACATGCACGCGGTGTCCTGCCTTCCGGCGGTGACCGGTGCGTGGCAGCACCGCGGCGGCGGCGCGCTATATGGCCAGGGCGCGTTGTATCCGCTGGACAAGACGCTGATAGAGGGCCTGGACGTGATGGACATGTCGCTGCGCGACCTCGATCAGTCGCGCCTGGGGCCGATCCTCACCGGCGATCGCGAGGCGCTCAGAGATGGCCCGCCGGTCACCGCCATGCTGGTGCAGAACACCAATCCGGCGCTGGTCTGCCCCGAACTGCACAAGGTGCACGAAGGGCTGCTGCGCGAGGATCTGTTCGTGTGCGTGCACGAGCAGTTCATGACCGAGACCGCGGCCCTGGCCGACCTCGTTCTGCCCGCAACGAGCTTCCTCGAGCATGACGACTTCTACACGGCCAGCGGCCACACCACCTTCCAGGTGGCGCGCAAGCTGATCGAGCCGCCCGGCGAGGCGCGCGAGAACCATTACGTGATCTGCGAACTCGCCAGGCGCCTGGGCGCCCGGCACCCGGGCTTCGAGATGAGCACGTGGGAACTGATGGACCAGACCCTGCGCCGCTCCGGCATGTGGGACGCGCGGACCAACTACGAGCGCGGCGGCCAGAACTTCGCGCGGCCGTTCGAGCAGATGCACTTCCTGGACGGCTTCGACACGCCGGACCGCAAGTTCCACTTCTCGCCCGACTGGAAGCGCTTCGGCGGGCGCTGGGAGGAGATGCCCCGGCTGCCCGATCACCTGAACGTGATCGACAACGCCACGGCCGAGAAGCCCTACCGGATGGTGGCAGCGCCGTCGCGGACCTTCCTCAACTCCACCTTCACCGAGACGCCCGGTTCGCTCAAGCGCGAGAAGCGTCCGACCGTGCTGATGAACCCCGACGCCTGCGCAGCGCTGCAACTGGTCGAGGGCGATCGCGTCCGCCTGGGCAACGAGCGCGGCGAGGTCATCGTGCACGTGAGGCCGCAGGCAGGCCAGCAGCGCGACGTCGTGGTGGTGGAGGGCATCTGGCCCAGCAAGTATTTCGAGAACGGCGTCGGCATCAATTCGATCACCAGCGCACAGCCCGGCTGGCCCAATGGCGGCGCGGTGTTCCACGACACCGCGGTGTGGATCAGGCCGCTGTAGCTCGCGTCGGATGCCGCCGCCCCGGCGAAACCTGCCCCGGGAGGATTTACAGTAAGCCGAGGGCCGGGACCCAGCCAGCCTCCGTCGCACCGGCGAGCCAGGCCCCAGCCCGGCCTCCGTCGCCCCGGCGAAAGCCGGGGTCCAGCGCAAAAAGAAAAGGCCGCTCACCACTTCACCTCCTCCACCTCCGCAGATCGTGCCTCCCTTCATCGAATCCTGGCTCGTCCGCTGGAGCCGCAACTACGCACTCCTGCGCCGCGCCGTGGACGCGGTCGGCCGCGAACTCGCGCGCAAGCCGTACGAGAGCCTGCTGCAGCCCGACGAGTTGTCCTTCACGCAGTTCGTCGAGGGTGAAGCCGTCGATTTCGAGGTAGAGGTCTATCGCATCGAACCCGACGGTACGATCTGGGCCCGGGTCGAGACGCGCAGCCGCCTGCCCACGCCCTTCATGCTGCGGCCCGCGCTGGTCTTCACCAAGCATCGGGACGGCATGGCCTACGTGCAGTTCTGATCGACGCAGCAGAGGCGCGCCTGGCGCGGCCTGCACGCTGTCATTGCGCGCGCAGCGGACGATCCTGCTTTGCGCCAGAATCCTGTCCATGGCGGACATCTTCATCAGCTATGCCAGCGAGGATCGCGAACGCGCCAAGGTGTTCGCGCTAGCGCTGGAGGGCGAGGGATGGAGTGTCTGGTGGGATCGCCTGATTCCGTTCGGCAAGCCCTTCGATGCGGTCATCCAGGAGAACCTGACCGCAGCGAAGTGCGTGGTGGTGCTGTGGACCGAACACTCGGTGGCCTCCAAGTGGGTGCGCTCGGAAGCAGCTGCGGCCGAAGAGCGGTACACGCTGGTGCCGGTGATCCTGGACGAGGACGTGCAGTTGCCGCTGGCGTTCAAGCTGCTGCAGTGCGCCAAGCTGCACGACTGGGATCCGGACAGCGACAGCGCCGAGTACGACAAGATCCTGGCGCAGATCCGCGTACTGGTGAGCGGCGGCGGAACGACGCCCGAGCCCGCGGTGACGCCGGCGCGGCGCCTGACGTTGCGCGGCAGCGGGGTCAGGCGCCGCTCGTGGCTGGTGCTGCTGTTCCTCGTGCTGCCGTCGCTGCTGGCGATCGGCGGTGCGCTCGTCCTGATGAACTGGCGCGTTGCCACGCAGATCGAGCTGGCGCTGCAGGTCGACCGTATCGCCTTCACGCTGGCCGGCAGTGAGCGGGTGCCGCTGCTCGAGCGTGCCGTGAGCTTCGATGCTCTCTCGCTCGAACGGCTCGCGCGGGTGGAGTTGCGTGCAGCGCGTCTGCTGCCTGTCGATCCTGTCCCTGGCAGCGCCGAGCGGCGGGGCGTGACGCTGAAGCTGGAGGGCACGCCGCGCGATCGCATGGCCGTGGATTTCGAGAGCGAGACCGGCGGTGCGGTGACGGGTCGGCTGTCCGCGCTGTCGGTGGATCCGGGCACGCAGGTGGTGCTCGAGATGCGCCAGGGAGCCAGGCCGGCGCTCGTCATGCACCTGGACGCGCCGGCGATCGAGACCTCGGTGCTGCCCGCGCACCCGCTGCTGCTGACAGTGAGCAACGCCACAGTCGCGGAGCCGCCCGGCTTCGCGCAGTCGCCGCGCTGGCGCGCGCGACTCCAGATCAGCGAGGCCGACCCGATCATCGCCGTACGCGGCATCGCCTCCGCGTTCACGGCGATCATCGCGCCCTCGCGGGCGATGCGTGTTCTGCCCGACGGCGGGGCCCCCGTCTCCCAGGTGGAACTGCTCAGGCAGACCGGCAGCGGCGGTTATGCCAGTGCCCTGGTCGCGCCTGCCCGGCTCAGCTATCCCGGCTATGCGAAGGACGCGGTCACGCTCGCGGCCGGCAGCCTGCTGAGCATCGACGCGCTGCACGATGCGACGCTCGCCGCGATCACGGTCGAGCCTGCACAGACGGTCTTGCCGGTGACGGTGCGCGCCCAGGCAGGCAGGATCCAGTCGCGGCTGGGCGGCGGCCCGCCGGTCGATCATCGCCTCAGCCTGTTCGACAGACTATGGTACGGATCACGCACGGCGCTGCTGTTCAGCATCCTGGTGTGGGTGGCGAGCGTGACCGTGGGCGCGTACAAGCTCTACAGGGAGACCAGGGGGAGCACATGACACACATCACGCGGATCCTGCCGCCGATCGCACTCGTCTTCGCCCTGCTGCTCGCGGCCGCGTCCGCGTCCGCCGCCAGTGCACCAACCGCCGCGGAAATGCGCAGCGGCGTGGCGAAGATCGCTTCCACCGCTGGCGGTATACGCCGCACGGGCACGGGCTTCGTGGTGCAGGCGGCCGGCGATGCCGTGTACATCGCCACCGCCTCGCACGTCGTGGAAGGCGACAAGGCGCCGCGGGTGGCCTTCCTGCCCGATCCCAACGCCGAATTCGAGGCGCAGGTGGTGAAGATAGAAAGCGGCGATCCCAGGGGTCTTGCCCTGCTGGTCGTGCGCGGCAACGTGAAGCGGTTGCTGCGCGAGTTGCAGGTGCTGCAGTTCAGCACGTCGAACGATCTGGCAGCCGGCGACGCCGTCACCGCGATCGGATTTCCCCAGGGCGGGGGCGGATGGGCGGTGGTGCCGGCGACGGTTGCCTCGCGCGAGGGGCGCGAACTGGTGCTGAGCGGCAACATCGCCGAAGGCAGCTCCGGCGGACCGATCGTCAAGGACGGTGCCGTCGTGGGCCTGGTCACCGGAACCCAGGGCCAGTACGCGCGCGCCACGCCCGCCGTCATCGTGCGCTTCACCATGGAAGGCTGGGGCGTGAAGCTCCCCGCGGGCAGTGCGCCCGCCGCAGCGGCACCGGAGACGGCCACGCGCCGGCCCGCAGCCACGTCTGCACCGGCATCGTCCGGACCGGCACCGGCGACGTCCGGTTCGGCACCGGAAGCGTCCAGCCCGGCACCGGCATCGCCCGGTTCGGCACCGGGGGCGCCCGGTCCGACACCGGCGCCGCCGCCGGCAGCTGCCAATGCCAGCCCGCAGGTATCCGGTTATTACACCGGCCAGTTGCACGGCATGACCGTGCTGCAGCAGCGCTACACGTGCGGATTCGCCGCCAGTTTCACCCAGGCCGGGCAGGAGGTCACGGGGCAGTACGCCAACACCTGCGGCGACCAGGGTGTGTTCGGCGGACAGCTGATCCAGAACGGATTGGTGGGGCAGACGCTGTCGCACGTCAACGGCGGCTACTGCGGTATGGCGATCGAGGTCACCGGCAACGGTGCGTCGCTCCAGGGCCAATACGAGTGCGCGAACGGCGAGAAGGGCTCTTTCACGATGGTGAGGAACTGAGACTCGCGGAAGTCCCTCGCTCCGCGATCACTCCGTCAACTCTGAATCATCCTGTCACGCCGGAAGCCTGCCCGGAACGCTTCAATCCGGGGCCGGAGCCCGGCACCACCATCCGTCGCCCCGGCGAAAGCCGGGGCCCAGCGAAACAGAAAAGGCTCTGGATCCCTGCATTCGCCGGGATGACGGGGCGATGGTTGCTGGATCCCGCCCTTCGCCGGGATGACGGCAAGAAGCTCCGCCGCGAGGATGCCGGCCGGGCCTGCGTCCCGCGCAGAAACAATTCTGTTTCGAAGCAGACATCGTGCGGATACCGCACCCGCGTACGGTGTGGGTGTCACGAGCAGATCCTGTGCGCTGAGCCGTGCAGCAGAACGCTGGATGCAGCTACCCATTCCAACCGTCATCACGGAGCGCGCCATGTCCGCTCAACGTCGCCAGCTTCCTCACCAGTCCGACCGCCTGTTCATGACCGACGGCGGGCTGGAGACCACCCTGATCTTCCAGGACGGCATCGACCTTCCGGCATTCGCCGCCTTCGATCTGATGAAGTCCGAGGAGGGCATGCAGCGGCTGCGCGAATATTACCGGCGCTATGTCGTGATGGCGCACGCACTCGGTCTCGGCATCGTGCTGGAGGCGCCGACCTGGCGCGCCAATGCTGACTGGGCAACCCAGCTCGGGTACGACGAGGTCTCGCTGGCGCGCGTCAATCGCCGGTCGATCGGGATGCTTGCCACCCTGCGCCAGGCGTACGAGACCGCTGGTACTCCGATCGTGCTCAGCGGCTGCCTGGGGCCGCGTGGAGACGGATACCGCGTGTACGGGCGCATGACCGCCGCGCAGGCGCGCGACTACCACGCCGTGCAGATCGATACCTTCGCAGGTACCGAGGCAGACATGATGGCGGCCTTCACCATGAACTACGTCGACGAAGCGCTTGGCATCGTGCTGGCCGCGCGCGGCGCGCAGATGCCGGTGGCGATCTCGTTCACGGTGGAGACGGACGGACGTCTGCCGTCCGGCGATACGCTGCAGGAGGCGATCGAGCGCACCGATCGGGAGACCGACGGCTATCCCGCCTACTACATGATCAACTGCGCGCACCCGACACACTTCCACCACGTACTGTCGGACGAGCGTCATCCCGGCGACAGCCAGGATTCAGCAACCACCTCCCGTCATCCCGGCGACAGCCGGGATCCAGAACTCCCCGGCTGGCGCATGCGCATCGCCGGCATTCGTGCCAACGCGTCCACGCGCAGCCACGCAGAACTGGACGAGAGCACGGAGCTGGACGATGGCGATCCCGTCGAGCTCGGCCGTCAATACGTGGCGCTGCGCGGCCTCCTGCCGCGGCTGACGGTGGTGGGCGGCTGCTGCGGCACGGATCACCGGCACGTCGAGTCGATCTGCCGGGCGATGAGCGACGTTGCCGCGCCGGTTTCGATTCCGATCGCCTCCTCGTCCGGGGCGGACGCTTTGCGCGGTGGCACCCGGCTGCCGGCCGGATGACGGCTCGGCTCGCGCGATGCTGACGAGGCGGAAGTCGGCCGGCGTAGTGTCATCGCGGCAGCACGGTGTGGCCTTCACGCGCGCACGGCGATGATTTCGCGTAGCACTCCAACGAGAGGAGACCCTGCATGGACCATTCGAATGCGTTCGACCGCCGCAACTTCCTCGGCTTCACCGCCGCCGCTGCCACTCTCGGTCTCGCCGCTGCCGCACCGGCGGCACGCGCGGCCACCGGTCCCTCCACTGCCTTCACTCAGTGGCTCGACAGCATTCCAGGCACGCACAAGGTAACCCTCGACGTGCGCGAGCCGGGCGGGGGCATGTGCAACGTCTGGGCATGGGTCTACCTGTTCACCGCGCCCAAGGCCTACGGCATGAACGAAGGCGACATGGGCGTGGCGATGGTGCTGCGCCACAACGCCATCCCCTTCGCGCTGGGTGACGAGGCGTGGAGCAAGTACAGGCTCGGCGAGGTGTTCAAGATCGACGACCACGAGACGGGCAAGGCAGCGGTGCGCCATCCCTACTACGTGGACATGCCCGCCGAATTCTTTCCGGACATGGCGCTGCAGACGCTGATCGAGCGCGGCGTCAAGCCGGTGGCCTGCGACATGGCGATCTTCTACTACAGCGGTCTGGTGGCGAAGGCGATGAGCCTGAAGCACGAGGACGTGATGGCGGACTGGAACGCCAATGTGCTGCCCGGCATCGCCCACGCGCCCTCGGGCCTGGTGGCGGTTCAGGGTCTGGGCGAGCGCGGCTGTTCCTACATCTACGCAGGCTAGCGCCTGCACAACCGGACAGCGGGCGGATGCCAGCGCATTCGCCCGCTGCTGCACGGAGAACACCTGCGCCATGAAGAAACTGCTCTTCGCGGCGGCGGGCGTGCTTGCCCTGTCGCTGCCGGCCCAGGACGCGGCCGCACGTCCCACGATCGAGGAACTGCAGAAGCGGGCGGTCCTCGACGACTACGAAGCGAACGTGCTGTTCGGCTACAACATCGTGATGGACAGCAACCGCTACGCGCCGCGCTACGCCGGGAACGCATTGCGCTGCAGCAGCTGCCATCTCGACGGCGGCACCAGGCCGGACGGCTTTCCGCTGTTCGTCGCCGGTGTCTATCCGAAGTGGCGCGCGAAGAACGGCGTGCGCAATTCGCTGGAGATGCGCATCCGTGACTGCTTCCTGTACAGCCTCAGCGGAGTGATGCCGCCGGAGGAGGCGCCGGAGGTGCTCGCGGTGTCGGCCTACATCAGCTATCTCTCGTACGGCAAGTCGATCGGCACCCCGCCGCAGGGATGGGGCGTGCCCACGCTGCCCGAGACCGGCGCCGATCCCGATCCCGCGCGCGGACAGGCGGTGTTCCGGCGCGCGTGCACGCTGTGCCACGGTGCCGATGGCGCGGGCACCGCGGTCGCGCCGCCGCTGTGGGGCTTTCAGTCGTTCAACGCGGGCTCGGGCATGAACGTCGTGCCGCGCCTCGCCGGTTTCATCTGGGCCAACATGCCGATGGGCGCGGAGCGCTCGCTCACGCACCAGGAGGCGCTCGACGTGGCGGCCTTCCTGCACATCCAGCACCGGCCGTTCGATCCGCGCGAAGGCCGGCTGAGGAAGCTCGCCGAGGAGATCTATCATGGCCTGTCCCGGCTGTTCGGAGCGCGCGCGCCGGCCGCGCCCACCGGTCGATGAGCCTGCTGCGCGAGGCCGTCCCCGACCTGCGCTGGCGGCGTTCGGTAGACGTGCGGCGCGAGGTCGCGGCAGGGCTGGTCGGGGCGCTGCTGGTCATTCCCCAGGCGATCACGTTTGCCTACGTCGCCGGGGTCGCGCCGGAGTACGGCCTGTACTGCGCGGTGTTCGTCGGCTTCCTCGCGAGCCTGCTGGGCAATTCGCCGATGGTGGGCGGACCGAACACCGCGGTCTCCATCCTCATCGGGCTAACCGTGCTGCCGTTCGCCGGACGCGGCTCGCCCCTGTACACCGAGCTGGTCCTGGCGCTGAGCCTGATGGTCGGCTTCATCCAGCTGCTGATGTGGCTCGGCCGCGCCGCCGCGCTGTTCCGCTATTTCAGTCCTGCGGCGATCATCGGCATCAAGGCCGGGGTGGGCGTGTGGCTGATCGCCTCCGCGCTGGAAGGCGCGACCGGCATGGGGCCGATGACGGTGAAGTTCCTGTACGAGAAGTTCTACATCGTGCTGGCCGGCTGGCAGGAACTGGTTAATCCGTACGCGACACTGGTGAGCGGGGTGACGGTGGCGGCCGGCTTGCTGCTGCGCCGTCGCTGGCGCCGCAGCTACGTGGTACTCGCGGTGCTGATCGGCAGCATCGTGGGCGGGCTCGTCTACGGCTGGCTCGGCCCGGTCGATTCGGACCTCGAACTGCTCGGCCACGTCACCCTGGATGCGCTGCCGTTCCGGATCCCGACGCTCGGTCCGCCGCACTGGCTGTTTCTCGAGCTCGCGATCGCGCCGGCAATCGCCATCGCCATCCTCGGCTTGGCGCAGTCGCTCGTCATCGCGCGCGATCTGAAGTCCACGGTCGCTCCCCATCTCGATCTGCACAAGGAGGTGTTCGCGCAGGCGATGGCGAATGCGCTCGGTCCGTTCTTCTCCAGCTTCGCCGGATCGGGCAGCTTCAACCGCACCGCGATCGCGCTCGAGATGGGCGCGCGCACGCCGCTGTCCGGCATGGTGGCCGCGCTCGCGGTGGTGCTCATCGCCTGGTTGCTCGGGCCGGTGCTCACCTACCTGCCGATGCCGGTGGTGGCCGGCGTGATGGTGCTGGTGGGCATCGGCATGATCCAGCCGCGTGAGCTCCGCCCGATGCTGAACCGGATCGACGGCCCGGTGCTGCTGGTGACCCTGTTTGCCGTGATCTTCCTGGGCCTGGAGAGCGGCATCCTGGTCGCAGTAACGGCGTCGGTGATCTTCTTCGTGGCGAGCGCCTCGCAGGTCAGGCTGGCGATCTCGCACCAGGGCGAGGCCGAACACATCCGGGTGACGGGCAATCTGTTCTACGCCTCGATCGATCGGCTGGCGAAGCACCTGCACGCGAATCCCGCGGCCGTGACGTCGCTGGATCTGTCGCGCGTGCCGTTCCGCGACGCGACCGCGATGCAACTGATCGAGCGCATCCAGCGCGAGCGCGTCCGCTGTGGCGGGAAGCTGGAGGTGGTGGAAGAGGGGTGAGAGGCAGAAGGAGAAAGGCCTTGTCTGCTGGAGCTGGATCCCGGCGTTCGCCGGGATGACGGAAGTGAGCAGGAATGACAGATAACCGCCGCCCCGGCGAACGCCGGGGCCCAGCGAAAACGAAAAGGCCGTTCACAACCTGAACCGATCACCCCCCCACCTTCGGCTGGTGATAGAACCTCACCACCTGCACGATCGGATCGTTCGTACTGCTCACGAACCCGCGCAGCACCAGCCGGTAGCGGCCCGCCGGTACGGCCGAGGCTCCAGTCCATTTCACCGCGAACGGCCTGCCGCCCGCCTGGCGGCCGAAGTCCTGCGAGAACACCGCCCGATCACCGGACTCCGGAAAGATCGACGCCTTCAGCACCGATTCCTCGCGCACGCGGAAATAGAACACGTACGAGTCCGCCGAACGGGGCGGATCGGACTGATACAGCACCACCGGCGCCACCGCTTCGTCGGCGCTGGGATTGGGCTTGTCCAGTCGCGCCACCACGCCCAGATCGTGCGGCTGCAGGCCACGCAGCTGCTTGAGGACTTCGCCGGTTGGCCACTCGAAGGTGTTGCCGAAACCGGCGCGCCACGGATCGTGCGGTTCGACCCGGTCCAGCCAGTAGTAATGCTTGTAGTCGAGTTCGCGCACGACCAGATTGACGCTTCGCTGGCGATCGAGGTAGAAGCGCGCGTGCAGTCGCTCCCCGAGGTCAGGCGCGTCCTCGTGATAGTCGATCTGGGCAGCGAGCAGTTCCACGTCGAAGCCGGACACGGGCTTGGGCTTGATGCCCTCGAATCGGTTGTCGCGCTTCTGGTACTGCAGGGAATCCTGCGCGTGCAGCGCCGGGCTGAGCGCGAGTGCAGCCAGCACGATGGCAACGACGTACGGGCCGAGTCTGGACATGGCGCACCTCCTCACGGCAAGGATCCGCGGGCCGAGCAGAGGAGCCTAGCTTACCGTCTGCAGAGCGCAGTGGCGAAAAAGTGCGTGACGATTGTTGGACTCGCGCGGAGATGATGAAGAGGCCGTCGCCCCGGCGAACGCCGGGGCCCAGCGCAACAGAGAAGGCTCTGGATCCAGGCTTCCGCCGGGATGACGGAATCGTAGGCTTCTGTCTGAATGACGGCTTCCGCCGTCCTTTCCCTCACCAGGCCGTCGTCACTTGCGGCCGTAGGTTTCCTCGGCTTTCGTCATGTTGCCCGACGCATCTGCCATGAACTTGCCCTTGGCCTCAGGGCTGCTGAAGCAATAGGTCTTTCCGTTGATCTGCTCGCTCACCGAGCAGTCGGTCTTCACGTGCTTGCCCAGGGAAAGGCCGTACGCGCATTCCTGGTCGAACTCGCCTTTGGCAGCGAAGGCGGTAGCGGCGAGCATGGACATCGCAATCGCGATCAGGGTCTTCTTCATGACAGTGTCTCCGTGGTCGAGAAACGACAGCTTCGTCATCGAAAGCCATGACGAAGGCTCGATGCGGCTTCCTGCCGATGAGGCGGGTGCGGCGAGTCCGGCATCGGAGCGCGAGGTGACTCGCAAGCAGCGTACCCAGTTCACCGGTCGGTGACCGGCACGCCCGAAACAGAGCCGTTACACGCCCATACAAACTGTTTCTGCGGCGACAAAGGCGGGTTACCTCGGGTGCGTAGAGTGGCAACCGTACTGAACACGGACTCGAACACCGGTTCGGACGGAAGCGCCCACTCAACCAACCCAGGAGATGACCATGAACGCCAAGACCATTCTTTTCGCCATCGCGATCGTCGCATCCGCAAACACCTTCGCCGCCGGCCGCGACAGCGTGTACGCCCAGCCCGGCACGGCCGTGAGGATGTCCACGAAGGCGATCGTTTCGGTTCAGGGCCGCAGCAGCGTATATGCGAAGGATCTGCCTGTGGTGATGAAGTCGACCCGTCAGGCGACGATGTCCAGCGGGAAGTTCGGTCGCGCGTGATGGCGGCGAGAGCGCGGGCCTGGAAGGGTCCGCGCCGCGTCTCAACGCTTCTTCGACGGGGCGTAGCGCACGTCGATGCGGTAGTCCATGCGCAGACTGCACGGTACCGGCTGACTCTCGGGGGGCTCCATGTGCCCCGGACATTCGAGCGTGCCGCTCGCACTGACTTTTCCCGCCTTGAGCGCCTTGATCACCACTTCCTCCAGCCGGAAGCCGCCGTGCAGACACAGCGTGCGCGGACAGGCGAAGGCGAAGAACGCCTTGGCGGCGGGGAAGATGATGTGCTGTCTGGGCGAGTAGTGACCGAGGCTGATCGGATCGACGAAAGTCGAGGCAATCAGCAGTTCCTCCACTTTCGGAAACAGTTCGCCCATCGTGCCCGCCTGCGCATAGGCGTGGCGCCACTGCTCTGACTGGCGTTTGAACGTGTCGGTATTTCTGCCGCCGCGATCCGGCGTGCTGAATCGCATCACCATGTTCCTTTACGGCACGCTCAACGCCACCCCCTGCGTCCGACCAGGTGGTAATCGCCGCCGTGCGAGCTGCTGCGACGGCCGCTCTCGGGCGAGGATGGCGGGGGCGCGAAATGCGTGCACCAGTCGTGGTCGAAGCGAATCACTCGCGAAGCGGTCTCCGGCGCGTCGGCAGTAGCGGGGAAGGTGAGGGTGAATCCGTCGGTGAACGCGCAGGCGCGCTTGCCGTAGGGCTCTCGAGATGGCTTCATGTTTGGACCTCCTGTGAATCCCCGAACGCGACGAGCCGGCAGAACTGTCCGGCCAAGGGGATCTGCGAAGCCGACTGAACCGATACACCGAGGCTGCGCCTTTTCGCGGGCGAATTCAAGGGAAATCTTGGCGACAGGCCAGCGCAGCGCGCACGAAACGGCGCATTTCGCGTGTACCGCTTGCAATATCAGCGAAATGGCTCCATAAAGCAAGGCTTGCCGCGTTGACCGAGGGCCGGCCTCGCCTCGTCCTCGTCGACGTGATTCAATTTCACCCGGTCAAGGTTATCCCACTTCACCCGATCAAGGTTATCCCACGATGAGAGTAAGCACCGATCCCGATTATCTCAGCGCCCGCGCCGCGCAACTGGCCAAGTACGAGGCCGAGCGCGACCAGGCAATCAAGAAGAACGACAAGGGCGAGTACAAGGAAGGCGAGTTCGAGCGCGTGCGCGATGCGCAGCGGCACGAGTATGCGATCGCGATGAGCCGCTGGTACGCCGAGTTCACGCTCCGCGAGACCAAGCAGGCGCAGGCAGCGGCTGCAGGCAATCTGTGAGAGGTGCCTTGGCGGCTAGCTGCGCCGGGATGACGGAAGCGCCGTCGTATCGGCGGATGTAAAGCTTGCCCCGGGTTGCCTACTGTAAATCCGGGGCCGGTGCCCAGCTATAACGAGAAAGCCCCTTCTCTGTTCTCGCTGGATCCCGGCTTTCGCCGGGATGGCGGAGAAGACGAATTAATCGCGGCGTTCGCCGCGATGACGATGTCGAGTCGTACGCCTAGGATGACGAGATCCAGGCGTTCGCCATCTCGCTACTGCCTCACGAACTTCATCTTCATCGCCTCGCCCTCGGGTGCGCCTTCCAGCACATTGCCCTTGCGCGTGAGCACCAGCGGTGCACCGCCGTCGGGATCGGACACGGTCACCTTGTCGCCGACCACCTTGTACGTGGCGTCGCGCGCATCCGATGGTGTCTGGGAGCCGGCCACGAGAATGCGCACCTTGCTTGCAGGCCGGAAGTCGAGCACCACATTGACCTTCGCGTCGCCTGCCTTGTACTTGCCTGACAGCGCGGCGCCCTTGGAACTTCCGAAGGCGGCCGTCGCACCTGGCTTAGTCCCGGCCGGCGTACCCGGCTTCGCCGCGGCCGCTGAACCGCCGCCCTTGCAGTAGGTGCCCAGCGGCCCGCCGCCGACCACGCAGCCCTTGTCGTCCAGGGTGAAGACGTTGGTCTCGTTTCCCACCGTGATAAGCACTTCCTTGCCATCGACCTCGTACGTGCCGACCTTGGTCATGCCCATGAAGGTCACGTACACCTTTCCGCCGGAGCGGAAGCTCAGCTTCTCGAAGAGGCTGGTGCCGACCTGCTGGTAATCGCCATCCAGCCGGGCGGCGAGGGCCGGCAGCGCGACACAGACGCAGCCGAGCAGAGCGAGGAAGCGGATGGCGATGCAGGCCGGCATGATGGTCTCTCCCGTTGTTCCTACTTCTTCTTCATCCGCGCGACGAACGAATCCGGCGGTCCGCGCAGCGCGCCGTCGTCATCGACCTTGAACTGCAGGTCCTCGTCGTCGCACGTGAGGACGACGAGCATCGCCGTTCCCTTGTGCGTGCACTCCATTGTCAGGCCCTGCATCGACATGAAGGCGACGCCCTTGGGCTTGAACTCGATCTGCACGCCGCCGTCTGCATTCGCGTAGGTGCCCGCGAGGGGAGATGGACCCGATGCAGCAGTCCGGGCCGGCGCCGCGGCAGCGGGTTCGGCGTCCGCGGCGGCCGGCACGGCGCCGTCCTTCGCCAGCTTCAACTCCCTGCACTCGGCCCAGCCGACCGTGCCCGGCGCCTCGAGCTGGCACCAGGCGCCGTTCACCTTGACCACCTTGGCGCGCAATATCGTGCCTTGCGTGCGCAGGTCTACCACCTCACCCGCCTTGAACGCTGCGGCCGGTTTCCCGCCGCGCTGCAGCAGACGCAGCTTGCTCGCGTGCACCGGCACCTCGCCGGCACCGGGGACCGACAGCACCACGTAGCCGGACTCGTCCGGTCCGACCGTGACCTCGCCCACCGTGGGCCCCATGCCGCTCACGTACTCTGCCAGATCGCCGAGCGCGAGCGGTCCCTTGGACGGCTTGGGCTCCGCCGCATGCGCGGATACGGAAAACAGGAGCAACACGAGACACTGCACTACGAGCGGGACAACACGGGGACAGCGCATGGAGGTCTCCTCGGGTTGGTCTTCTTGGAAGGATGGCGCCTCGGCTGGGGGGACGCAGCCGGCAGCATGATGCGCCCGAATCGATGCGCGCGCCATTCAGTGGAAACACTGGTGTTACACAGCCATACGAACTGTTTCCCGCCCGACAGAAGCGGGTTACCCGCGGTGCGTAGAGTGACAACCGTGCCGAACACGATCTGGAACACCCGGTTCGGACAGTGAAGTCCACTCAACCCAGGAGACGATCATGAACGCCAAGTCCATCCTCTTCATCGCAGCCATCGCAGCCTCCACCAGCACGTTCGCCGCAGGGCGCGACAGCGTGTATGCCCAGCCCGGCCAGAGCGTCGGCAAGTCCACGAAAGTCACGGTCACGGCGCAAGGGCGCAGCAGCGTGTACGCGAAGGATCTGCCCGCGCCGCGCCGTTCCACCGGCTACGCGCAGTCCACGATGACCAAGCCCGGGCGTGCGTGATGCGCAGCGCCTCGGACCACAGCCCGCTTCGGCGGGCTGTTTTGTTTGGAACCCCGGAAGAACTCCCGTACAGCCAGGATGGTGCCCGTACACCCGGAAGCAGGGCCGCGCAGCCGCAGCCGGACTGCTTCTTGCCGCCTTCTGCTGCGAGCACACGGCAAGAGGAGGGGGCCATGCCCGCACTACAACCGAGCGTCGACGGCATCGCCGCCGTGGAGAGAGCCATCCTGCAGGAAGCCGCGGCCCGTCAGCTGCCCGGGCTGCGTCTGGAGTGGAACGAGGATCAGGACTTCGCCCACCTGATGGACCCGGTGCCCGTCGTGCTGATGACCACGGACGGCAAGTCAGTGGAAGCGAGTTTCTCCGCCCAGGAACTCGACGACTTCGTCGCCGGCAACGAAGCCGGCGCACGCGACAAGATCGATACGATGCTCGACGACCTGGCGCAGCAGCCCGGCGGAGAGGTGCACGGGGAATCGAGGGGGTTCTAGGGGTTTGCCGGCGACATTCCGGCGCTTCCCCTCCAGGCAGTGAGCGGCGTGGCCGAACGCCGCCACACGCTCTTGCATCCGACCTCCGTCATCCCGGCCCACCCCGTCATCCCGGCGGAAGCCGGGATCCAGCGAAAACAGAGAAGAGCCTTGTCTATCCGCGCTGGGCACCGGCGTGCGCCGGTGCGACGAAGTTACCAGCATCCCGGCGAAATCCGGACCGCGGTCTTCACGCCTGACCGGGCTCAAGTCTTACTTGCCTCTTTGGGCCATGTACTCCCGAATCTTCGCCGCCTCCGCCGGGTCGATCGGATACATGTGCTCCTCGGCGGGGAACTGCCTTTCCTTCACGTCCTTCACGTAGTCGGTGAGCGCCTGCGTGATGACCTGACCCACATTGGCGTAGCGCTTGGCGAATTTCGGCGAGACGTCGCCGACGAACGCGCCGATCATGTCGTGCAGGATCAGCAACTGGCCATCCATGTTGCGACCGGCACCGATGCCGTACACCGGCACTTTCAGCGCCTCGCGCACGTAGCTGGCGGGCTCCTCGGGAATCGCCTCCAGCAGCACGAAGGTCGCGCCCGCTTCCTCGAGCGCCAGCGCATCGTCGAGGATCGATTCGAACTCCGCGCGCGTCTTGCCGTACACGCGGTAGCCGCCGGCCGCCGAGAGGCTCTGCGGCGTGAGGCCGATGTGACCCATCACCGCGATGCCGGCGTCCGCAATGGCGCGTACGCGCGGTGCCATCTTGCGGCCACCCTCGAGCTTGACGCAGTCCGCGCCGCCCTCGGCGATCAGGCGACCGGCGTTGATCTGCGCCAGCTCATCGGAGGACTGATACGACATGAACGGCATGTCACCGACGACGAACGCGCTCTTCGCCCCGCGGCACACCGCCTTGGTGAAGTGCAGCATCTCGTCCATGGTCACCGGCAGCGTGTTCTTGTAGCCCAGCAGGGTCATGCCGCCGCTGTCGCCGACCAGAATCATGTCGATGCCGGCGGCGTCCGCGAAGCAGGCCGACGGGTAATCGTAGGCGGTGATGTAGGAGGCCGGAATGCCCTTGGCCTTCATCGTGCGCAGCGCGCCGATGGTGACTTTCTTGCGGGGAGCGGTGGAGGGAGCAGGGGTAGCTGACATGATGGTCTTCCGTTGTGCCTGTTATGCGGGCTCTCGGTAGGGTAGCGCGAAGCGCCGAGAAAAGGCTTTCCTTTTGTTCGCTGTTATCGGGAGATGGCGGAAAGGTTTTCCGCCCTTGTCGTCATCCCGGCTTATCCCGTCATCCCGGCTTGCCCTGTCATCCTGGCCCCGTCACACCGGCGCAAGGCGGTGTCTCTAGCCCCTTCCCAGCGATGGTCTCCGAGCGTACCACTCCCGAAAGACCGCTGTTGTCTTTCGGGACTCGGGCGACCGATCAGCCATCGAGGAGCCGCAGGCGCCTCGCCCTGTCGCAGGCGCCTCGCCCTTGACCTCTCCGGTTGTCGGTACTACCGTACGACTACCATGCCCACCGTTGCCACCAGCCTCAAGTTACCCGACGATTTGAAGACCCGGGTCGAAGCCGCTGCGGAAGCGGCTGGCAAGACGCCACATGCCTTCATGGTCGATGCCATCGAGCGGGAAACTTCGCGCGCCGAGTTGTACGAGACGTTCATCCGGGAGGCGATCGAAGCCGATGAAGAGGCCGAACGTACCGGCCTCTCTTACGCCGCCGAGGATGTCTACCGTTACATGGCCGACCTTGCCCAAGGCAGAGCGGTCAAGCGGCCGAAGCCCAGAACTTGGCGCAGGTAACGTTTACTGCCACTGCGCTCGAGGATCTCGAGCGCATACGGGAGTTTCACGGGCCGGAAGCGGCTTGCATCGCTGCTGTCCAGATCGAGAAGGTGCTCCAGGCCACGCGTATCCTGCATGACCATCCGATGGTCGGCCGGGTGGTACGGCGTGAAGTACGCGAACTGGTGATCTCTCATGGCGGAGGCGGTTTTCTCGCCTTGTACCGCTTCTATCCGCAGCGCGACCTGGTGCGCGTGCTGCATATTCGGCACCAGCGGGAACTGGGGTACGGTGAGTAGTTGCTCGAGGAGTTCGCGCAGATCGACATGCTATTCGGCATCAGCGGGAACTGGAGTGCGGCGAGTAGGCTGCCTTCGGAATTCTCCGCTCGGACCGGAGGTTGCCGGCTGTCTCCGCGAGTGGCGCGCGGCAGGTCTGCCGGTTGAGCGAGAGGCGCGACGATGATGTATCAATGGGATGGCTGGCACTTCGGTATCGGTTTCGGCTGGATCTTCGCCATTTTGTTCTGGGTGGTGATTCTCATCGGGGTTGCCGCGCTGGGCAGGTGGTTCTTCTTCGGGCGTGACGGGCTCGGAGGTCAGGACCGTCCGCTCGACATCCTCAAGCGGCGATACGCGCGCGGAGAACTTACGCGCGAAGAGTACGAGCAGATGCGCCGCGACATCGAATCGTAGGTCGTCCCCGATTGGTTTCACTGCAGAAAATCCCGGATGCGTGCTGCCAGGGATTCTCCTCGCGGCGCCGCCAGACGATCTGGGTGAAGCCCCCGCCCGGCTCGAGCGCCTTGCGGACGTTGCGCATCGCCGCGCCCGGCATCTCGAAGAACATCGTGCCAAAGCGCGCAAATGCGGCGTCATAGGGCCCGCCCAGATCGCCCGACTGCGCATCGGCAATCAGGAAGTGCGCGTTCGGAACACCTTGCGCGCGCGCCTCGGCTTCAGCGGAGCGGATGAAATTCTCGGCGCAGTCGACTCCGACGGCTTCTCCCTTGGGGCCGACTCGCTTGGCGATGCGCAGCGTGCTGTCACCGAACCCGCAGCCGACATCCAGCACCCGAGCGCCCTCCGGGTGATGACAGCGCTCGAAGGCGGCATCGCTGTGCTGCGACAACCCGTTGACGAGCAAGTGCCGGAAGCGGCAGAACTTCTCGTACAGCACTGTATTCCACGCTTCGACGATGATGCGGTTGCTGTCGTCCATGCCGTTCCTCCATCGAGAAATTCTGGAAACCAACGACTACCGGGTTCGATCCTCCATTGTTGGCGCGCGGTGGTAGCGCTCAGGGATGCAACACGAGCGGGACTACGCTTTACGTCAAAGGACGCATCACACGCGCAGACGAGCGATCCGGGCATTTGCCCCGGGGTCGAGGGGGGAAACTCGACAAAGGCTAGTGTGATACTCGGCAGTGGGTGCTGCAAGACCCTCACGCCCACTTCGGGAGACACCGCCTCGTCGCGCGCGAGCGCTTATCTGCCCGTGAGGTTCTCATCACCGTTTGGGTGAGCGTTTCCATTGGTTGGGGTCCGGGGAGCGGATGAGCTGGCGGCGTGCTATTGCGCTGTAATTTCGACCATGCCGACCTGAATCCAAGTCTCGGAGCCAGGAGCGCAGAAAGTGCGTGCCTGACCCACTTTCATCTAGAATCGTCGTCAAATTAGAACACCCAGAACGACGTGGTCCCACTCGAGTCCGATGCCCGCCAAGACATCGACCGCCTGCTTACGCTGGCGGGGTGGGCCGTCGTAGACGTTTCCCAAGCCGATATCCACGCGGCACGTGGCGTTGCCATCCGTGAGTTTCCGCTGCAAGCGGGGCAGGGATTTGCGGACTACCTCCTCTACGTCGACGGCAAGGCCGCCGGGATCGTCGAGGCCAAGAAGCGAGGCGCGACGCTGACGGGCGTCGAGATCCAGTCGGCGCGATACGCCCAGGGACTTCCCTCCAGCCTCCCCGCTTGGCGCCGGCCGTTGCCCTTCGTGTACGAAAGCACAGGGGCGGAAACGCACTTCACCAGCGGCCTCGACCCCGAGCCTAGAGCGCGCAACGTCTTTGCATTCCACCGACCGGAGACGCTTGCCGACTGGCTGAAGGGTCCGGCTACTACTAATACCGTCGCACCGGCGAAAGCCGGGGCCCAGGCTTTGGCCTTCGAAACCGCCGCCCAATCCACGACGGCCTACCACCTCAACACTTTCCTCCACCGCGTCCGCCAGCTGCCGCCTCTCGTCACCGAGTGGTCCGACTTCAAGCTCTGGCCCGCCCAGATCACCGCCATCCGCAATCTGGAAGCCAGCCTCGCGCAGAACAAGCCACGCGCGCTGATCCAGATGGCCACCGGCAGCGGCAAGACCTTCACCGCAATCAGCTTCATCTACCGGCTGATCAAGTTCGCCGGCGCGCGGCGCGTGTTGTTTCTCGTCGACCGCGGCAACCTCGGGCGGCAGACGAAGAAGGAGTTCGACCAGTACGTTTCGCCCGTCAACAACTACAAGTTCGGCGAGGAATACATCGTCCAGCACCTGACGAGCAACCACCTCGACAAGACGGCGCGGGTGACGATCAGCACGATCCAGCGCATGTTCAGCATGCTCAAGGGCCGCGAGCTGGACGACGAAGCCGACGAACGCTCCACCGAAGAGATCGAGAACCTGTTCAAGGAACCCGAGCCGATCGCCTACAACCCGGCGATCCCGATCGAGACCTTCGACATCGTCGTCACGGACGAAGCGCACCGCAGCATCTACAACCTGTGGCGCCAGGTGCTGGAGTACTTCGACGCCTACCTCATCGGCCTGACCGCCACGCCCAACAAGCAGACCTTCGGTTTCTTCAACCAGAACCTGGTGATGGAGTACGGCCACACCCAGGCCGTGGCCGATGGCGTGAACGTCAACTACGACGTGTACCGCATCAAGACCGAGGTCACCGAGGCGGGCGCCACGGTGGAAGCCGGCTACTGGCTGCAGGTGCTGGACAAGCCCATGGACGTCTCCGACTTACCGGTCGATGCCGCAGCGCTTGATCGTCTGATTATCGACCGTCAGGCGGTGCGGTACGATTGAGGTGATGCACTGGGTGCGTTGGATCGTTAGGGATCTCGCACCTACCCTCAGAGCAGGTGATAACAATGCCCCCGTGCTCCTTTTCGATAGGAACGTTCTGTTCGAAAGGACTGTTGCCTGGGCCACGCGTCGGAATCTACTAATGAAGGGATTCGATATTCAAGAAGCAGGTGCGTGAATATCACCTAGCGGACGTGCAAGGCAGTGCACACCGGGAAATCCCATTGCGTCCAGATCTGGTGATCAGGCGAGCTAGCGAGATCGTGGCTATTGCTGATACGAAATGGAAGCTGGTCGAGATCGATGCGAACGGCTATCTCCGTCCGGAGGCGGCTGATGTCTACCAGATGCATGCCTATGCTTGCGCGACGAGGTGCGAACGTCTGGCGTTGATTTATCCGCGGCACTCGGGGCTGGCCTCGGCTAAGGAGACCGTTTACCAGCTTCCTGCCATGGGGGTACAGAAGCCCTTGCTTATGATGGAACTCGTGTCCATGTAGATCCGCTCGATGTCGCTGGTGTGGTGGGGGCGATCCTGCCCACTCACTAGAACGTCGAGTTATCGCCACCCGTCTTGCGTTGACGCGGGATGTGGCCGAAGGTGATCTCGATGAGCGAATTGGATGAGCTGGAAGAGCGAATCCGTCGACTCAAGCCCGAGGAATTGAAGCAGTTCCGGGTATGGTTCGCGGAGTTCGACGCACGCATGTGGGACGCACAGATCGAAGCGGATGCCAATGCCGGAAAGTTCGATAGCCTGGTATCGGAAGCCCTCGCCGAGTATAGAGCCGGGAAGACGCGCGAACTTTGAAGCATCGCGCTACGACTCGATTCTGGGCGCAATACGAAGCGCTTCCTCATGAAGTGCGAGTGCTCGCAGACAAGTCCTTTGTGCTGCTGAAGGCCAATCCGAAGCACCTATTTCTGCGCTTCAAGCGACTTGAAATGGCTGGTCGGTACGCGTCGGCACTCGTTACCGTGCTATGGCTCCGAGACCGAGGATGGCATCCTCTGGTTGTGGATCGGAACTCACGACGAGTACGACAAGCTGGTCTGAGCAGAAACGCACGCTTGCGGGCGCCTGTCTCGGATTGCTCTGGTCCGGGGCGGGCTCTATTTCGCGTTGGATCCCGGCTTTCGGCGGGATGACGGAAGAGATGGCTTTTGGCGGGATGACGGCAACCCCGTCGCACCGGCGGAGCTTGCCCCGGAGTGCCTTAATCCGGAGGCCGATGCCCAGCGCGAATAGATTGGGTTGCTCTCCATTTCTGACTGGATCCCGGCCGGGATGACGTAGGAGAAGGCTTTCGCCGCGATGACGAGGGAGATGCGTCCGTCGGGATGACGAAGTGCGACGGCTTCAACCGGGGTTACATCATCACCCTAGGGGCGTATTTTTTTGGCACGAGGAGGAATGCTGCCGCTTTCTCCTCAGCGGTATGATGTCTGGCAGCAAAAGGCGATCGCACTCGAGGCCAATCATGCCCACACCGCTCCCGTTGCTGCGCACGCTGGTCCTGTCGCTCGCCGCCTCGAGCGCCTCGGCCCAATCCCCGGCACCAGCCACCTATTCCCCCGGCGCGCGAATGTGCGTGCTGCGCGACTTCGGCGCTCAGATCGGCGATCCGATGTGGCCGAGCGCGCCTGGCCTGCTCGCCAAGGGGCCGGACGGCAATCTATACGCTACCTCCCCCTCGGGTGGCGATAACGGCGACGGCACGATATTCAAGGTGTCACCCTCTACCGGCGCGCTCGAAGTGCTGGTCGACTTCGATCGTTCGAACTCCGGAAGAGGCCCGGTCAGCGGGCTCGTCAGCGATGGTGGCGACTGGTTGTACGGCACCACGTTCAGCGGCGGGCGCTATCCGGTTGGCAAGGGCCAGGAGCGAACCGGCGCCGGCACCCTGTTTCGATTCTCGCCCACGGCTGGAAAGCTCGACGTCCTGCACACGTTCCGGAACGGATCGCTCACCGGCATCGAGCCCGAGGTGTGCGAGGAAAAGGACAAGCCCTGCAAGTACTCGCCGCAGCAGCGGCTCAATGCCGCGGGCAGCTATCCGGTCTCGTCCCCGGTGAAGGCACTCGACGGCAGCTTCTACGGGGTCGCGGCGTACTCGCAGAATCAGAAGTACGGCGTGCTCTACAAGGTGCAGTCGTACAAAGGCGAGAGCGGGATCACGGCGCTATGTACCGGCGGAGACGTGCCGACCGATCCGGACATCACGGATGCCCAATTGCGCAGCCAGTGCCTGTTCAGTGGTGCCAGGAGCAACTTTCCCATGACCCTCGCGCCGGGTCCGGACGGCAGGCTGTACGGGGTGACCTGGGGTTACGCGAAGGGCGACTTCGGCACGGTGTATCGCGCCGAGACCTCGGGCAAGCTCACCACACTGCATCGTTTCAGCGGTGCGGACGGATCGCGGCCGCACTCGGTCGTCGTCTTGCCCGATGGCGCCACGGGTGTGACCCTCTACGGCACCACGGTGACTGGCGGCACGCTGCCGAATGGCAGACCTGCGTCGGGCGTCGTCTACTCGCTGTCGTCTGCCGGCAGCTTCAAGGTGTTGCACGCGTTCGAAGGCGCGGCTGGCGGAGCCGAGCCCTTGGCGGGGCTCACCGCGCACGCCGACGGCAGCGGCACCATGTACCTGTACGGCGCCACGCGCTATGGAGGCGAGGGACGCGGTCTGTTGTATCGCATCAAGACGACCGGCGCCTTCGAAGTGTTGCATCGCCATCCGTGGAACTGGAAGGCGACGGGACGAAAACCCATGACCACGTTGGTCGAACACGGCGGCAGTTTCTATGGCACCACCTACGAAGGCGGTACGCATGGTGGCGGGGTGATCTTTCGCTTGAGCGGCGTGGATCTGCCGCCGGTGAAGGATCTCAGCGCGCCGCCGAAGTTCCATGGCGGTGTGGTCGCGGCTACCGAGCACGTGTCTATGGAGGGGCAGACCGAGCCGGTCGTGATCGAAGTGCGCACCGGGGTCAAGTTGCCGCCGTTTACCATCAAGCGGAAGTTGCCGCCGGCGCCGGCGTGCAAGGAGCAGGAAGTGGAGGTTCGGCTCGAAGACGGTCTCACGATCGGTGTCGAGAACTGCCGCAACCCGCACGTCCTGCAGTTCATTCATCGCGAGAAGCTCGACGTCGCGGGCAAGTCATTTGGCGGTGGCTATTCAACCGGCGACGAATGCAACCCCAATGTCGACAACAGCTACGTCTTCACGACCGATCCGGCCGATCCGGTCTGGCACACCGACGCTTCCTCGGGTAAACCCAACGCCTACTATGACCAGGGCAACGGCGTTCCCCGGGAACGGGGACCGTTCAGGGTGAAGATCTTCGATCAACCGAGCTTCGCGGCGCCGATCTTCGGAAAGGGTGCTCACGAAACGTGGCGTGCCACGTTCAAGAGCTACGTCGTGTGCAACTGCAAGGTGGTGCGCGAGGTCCGGTGGACGCGCGAAGTGCGATGGGAGGTCGATCTGTCCGGCGGACCCAACGTGTTGCCGGATCTCAACGAGGGGCAGCAACTACCGCCCGCGTATGTCAATGTGGAGATCGTGACGCCGTCCGACCCGGACTTCGTGTGGGCCAACGAGCAGCTGAAGAAGGACGGTTACGCGCCCGTGCCGTAGCGGACGGGTCGACGGCCGATGGGCTGACGCAGAGGCCGTCGCACCGGCGAACGCCGGTGCCCAGCGCAAATAGATAAAGGCCCTTCTCTGCTTTAGCGAGGGATCCTCGCAGTGCCCCGTCCACGGGTCACCTGAAGCGCTGTTTCCCGCCCTCGGCGGCCAGGCGCTCGCAGCGTGCCGCGTCGATCGGATGGCTCGCCGCGCGAAAGCGCGCAGCCGCCGCAGCGAAGTGCGACGCGACATCGTCGCGAGCCGCCCCCGTCGCCGCGGCGATGTGCGCGCGCACCTCCTCGTGCGCCGCGTGCCACGCCGGCAGTCGCATCACCACATCCGCCAGGTAGGCGCACTGCACCGCGTGCTGCTGCGCCAGCTCGACCTCGCCGGCGCGGGCGGCGGCGATCGCTGCCGGCACGGCGAAGGTGATGCGGCAGCCCGGACAAGTCTCCAGCGGTCCGCGCACCGAGGCCGCGGCATCGATCATCACGTTCAGCGCCGCTTGCGGATCCCGTGCATGCAGCGCGATGCGCGTGCCGTAGATGCGATCGAGCAGGTGGAAGCCGATGTCGGTGCTGCGCGCCAGGTCGAGCGCCTCGTCCAGGAGTGCGCGCGCCTCCTCGTGCCGTCCCTCGTGCAGGGCGAGTTCGGCCAGACGCTGCAGCGAGAGGGCTTCACCGACCGCACCGCCCAGCTGGCGATGCAGCCGCGCACCTTCGCGCAGATGCATGCGCGCCGACACGAGGTCTCCCGACAGCCACTCGGCCTCGCCGCGCAGCGTGGTGCCGAAGGCGACGCGCGACCGCCGACTTGGCCGTCCCCATCGCGGGATCGGCCACGCCCAGCGCCGCCGCGCTGCTGTAGGCCAGCGCCTCGCACAGCTTGCCCTCGACGCTGCCGGGCTGCAGCTTGGCAAGCAGTTGCAGCGCACCCTTGGGATCGCCCTGCTTCACCTGCGCCAGTGCGGCCTTTGCCAGCAGGTCGTGCGCAGCCGGGCCGTCCACTGCCTCGGCGGCCAGCCGGTAGGCCGGCAGGGCCGCAGGTTCCCCCATGGCGTCGAGCGCCTCGGCGCGCAGGCGCAGTGCCTCGGCATGACCGGGATCGACGGTCAGCAGCGGTTCCAGGTGGCGCAACGCATCGCTGAATGCCGCCAGCCGCATTGCATCGCGCACGGCGGCCAGGAGCCAGGGCACGGCCTCGCGCGGTCTGCCCCCGGCGCGCCAGTGCGCGGCGACGTCGGCCGGCGATACATGACGTTCGGCCAGCAGCTGAGCGATGCGGCGATGCATCTGCACCCGGCGGTGCGGGGGCAACTGCTCCGCCAGCGCCTGTCGCACCAGCGCGTGGCGGAAGCGGTAGCGGCTGCCCTCGGGCACCAGCACGCACTCCATCAGGGCAGCGTCGAGTGCCTCCATCGGCGGTGTCTGAGCGGCAGCGGCGAGCGCCTCGACCAGCGCCACCTCGATGGCATCGCCGCACAGGGCCAGCCACTTGAGCAGCATGAGCGCGGGGGCGGGCACGTCGCACAACCGCGCCAGCACGGCCTCGGCGGTGCTCGACGGCAGGCGGTCTTCGCCCGCGGTGGCGGCACAACGGGCCAGTTCGATCGCGGCGAAGGGATTGCCCTGTGCGGCGTCGAGCACCCGTGCGACCAACGCCTCGTCCAGCACATGCGGGGCCGCGCGCTGCACGAGGCGCCGGCACTCGTCCTCGTCCAGGGGCGCCATCTCGATCAGCCGTAGCGCGCCGGCCCGTTGCAGCCGCGCGAGCGCGCGATCGAGTGCGCAGCCGCGCGGCACCGGCCGCATGCACAGCAGCAGTCCGAGCGCGCCGCCGCCGATCGCCAGCTGCATCAGGGCATCGGTATCGGCGTCGTCGGCCAGATGCGCGTCGTCCACGTGCAGAAGCAATGGCGCCCCGCCTGCCGCGGCACGCAGCAGGCGCCGGCCCGTGCCAGTGGCAGCGCGCGGCCCACGAAGGCGGGGCTGCCTGGTTGCAGGCCGGCGATGATGCGCTGGTAGAGGCGATCGGTCTCGGCGTCGGGTGCCACGCCGAGCTGGTCCTGCAGGGCATCGCGCAGATGCGCATACCAGCGCAGCGCCGCGGCCCGGTTGCCGGCTTCGAGTTCGCGCTGCATCAGCGCGCGGTGCGCGGGCTCGTCGCAAGACTCCAGCTCGGCCAGCTTCTCCCAATTGCCGGCGGCGCGCAGCAGCGCGAGGTGGCGCGCGCGCAGGCGTTCGCGTGCACCCTCGGTCCACGCTTCGTAGCGCGACCCGGGCAACAGGTCGCCTGCATAGGCGGCGGCTGCGCCGGCGCAGGCGGCCGGATCGCGCTGCGCCAGTGCTGCGTCCGCTGCCTGCTCGAAGTCGTCGGCATCGACGACGATCGGCCGCGCCGGCCACAGCACCAGTTCGCCGCCCTGCGCCATCACCGCGTCGTGCCGGCCCAGCGCCTGCCGAGCGTGGTGCAGCGCCTTGCGCAGATTGGCCCCGCCGGCCTGGGTATCGAGCTGCGGCCACAGGGCATCGACCACCTGATCACGCGTGAGGCGGTGGCGCGGCTGCAGCGCGAGCAGCTGCACCAGATGGGTGGCGCGCAGGCTCGGCCAGCGCTCGGCGGGCCGCTCGGTGCCGTCCACCCACGCCGAAAAGCGGCCCAGCAGCCGCACGTGCAGCGTGGGTGGGGCGACGCCGGTGAGGTCGAGAGAAGCGAGTTCCACTGGGCCAGCGTGCGACCGAGGCGGGTCGCGGCGCAACCGGTCAGGGCGCCGGGAACGTTCCAGGAACACGCGGCCGGCATCGTGCTCCTGTCCGGGACGTCCGGCGCCACTGTTCGAAAGAAGACATCCCATGGAAGTTGGTGAATCCGCTCTTGCCGCCGGGGCCGTGCGCCAGTTCGCGCGCGCGCCGGGGCAACGCGTGGTTGACGCGTATACCGACGCCGCCGCGATCGAGTACGCGTCCTGGCTGCAAGTGATGCGTCATCCGGACAATCGGGAATCGCCTTCACACACGAGGAGCACAGGCATGAACACCAGCGCGAATTCGCTGTACGACCGACTGGGCCGCCAGGATGGCATCGCCCGCATCACGCGCACCCTGATCGCAAACCACATGGCCAACCCGCTGGTGAACGCGCGCTACGGCGCATCCGACATGGAGAAGGTCGAGCGACATGTGATCGAGTTCTTCTGCGCGGGCGCGGGGGGACCGCAGACCTACACCGGCGAGGACATGGTCGCCGTGCACCGGGGCATGAACATCAGCGAGCAGGAATTCGTCGCCGTGATAGACGACGCGATGGCGGCGCTGCGCGCACATGACGTCGATCAGGGCACGTGCGACCAGGTGCTGGGTATCCTTTGGTCGCTGAAGGGGCAGGTGGTGCGGGTGTAAGCGCTGCGCTTGGAGGAGTCCTCCCTGCGGTCGGAGTGACGCCGTAGTGGAGGATTCCGCTCTGCGCTTCGGCATGGCATCGCACCGGCGGATGAAAGCCTGCCCCGGAGCGCTTTGATCCGGGGGCCGGTGCCCAGCCGACAACCCCGTCGCCCCGGCGAAGCTTGCCCCGGAGTGCCTTAATCCGCGGGCTGGTGCCCAGCGATAACGAAAGGGTAGTTCACTTCCTGGATCCTGGCTTTCGCCGGGATGACGACGTGGCGGCTTCCGCAGGGATGACGGTCCGGTGAAGGATTCCTCTCTCCTCTCGGAATGACGCCCCTGCTATTGGAATGACGCCCCTCCTCTCGAAATGAAGCCGTGGCGCGCGTGCGGACGCTACTACTCCTTCTTCCTCTTCTCCACCTTGAACATCCACGCCAGCGGAACCGCCACCGCGGCCGCGATGGCCGACATCGCGAAGGCGTTCAGATAGCCGCCGATCGCCGCCTGGCGCTCGATCTCGCCTTTGAGCTTGGTCAGGCTCTTTGCCTCGTCCGAGGCCAGATTCTCGGCCAGCGTCGAATAGCCCAGCGCCATGTCCAGCGACGAGATCGCTGCCGTCAGTCCGGCGTAGTTCTCGGCGGTCGAGCGCACCAGCACGAGCACGCTCACCGAGATGAACAGGCTGCTGCCGAAGTTGCGCAGCTGGCTGAACACGGCCGAGCCCTGCACCACGAGCGAGTTGGGCAGCGTGGAGAAGGCGAGCACGGTCATCGGCGTGTAAGCCAGGCCGAAGCCGAAGCCCTGCACGAAGTTGGTCCAGTAGATGTCGAAGTCCGACACGTTGATGTTGAACAGGGTCATGTGCCAGATCGCCCACACCTGCAGCAGCAGGCCGATGGTCAGCGCGAGCCGGGCGTTGTAGCGGGTGGCCTGCACCACCACCGCGAAGCTGGTGAAGTTGCCCAGCCCGCGCGCGGACATGAGGTAGCCGATCACCGAGTCGGGGTACTGCCGCAGATCCTGCAGCAGCGGCGGGAACAGCACGAGCAGGGTGTAGCTCAGTGCGCCCATCGCGAACACCACCAGCAGGCCGATGCAGAAGTTCCAGTCGCGGAACAGGCCGCGGTCGAGGAAGGGCTGGCGCGCCCAGGCGGTGTTGGCGATGAAGATCAGGCCCGCGCCCACGGCGAGGATCAGCTCGACGGTGATCTCGGTCGAGTCGAACCAGTCGAGCCGATGGCCGCGATCCATCATGAGCTGCGCGCTGGCCATGCACAGACCCAGCGCGAGGAAGCCAGTCAGACCCAGCCGGCCGGCCGTGCCGCGCTCCTGGTCGCCGAGCGCGTAGGCAGCCAGCGCCGTGGTCAGCGCGCAGATCGGCACCATGAACAGGAAGGCCCAGCGCCAGTTCAGCGATTCCGCCATCACCCCGCCGAGGATCGGGCCGAGGGTCGGACCCATCACCGCGCCCGTGCCCCACAGCATCAGCACCAGCGCGTGCATGCGCTTGGGAAAGGTCGCCATCAGCATGCCCTGGCCCATGGGCATCAGCGGTGCCCCGAACAGACCCTGCGCCACGCGTGCGAGCAGCAGCGTCTCGAGCGAGGTCGCCATGCCGCAGGCGAGCGAGGAGAGAGTAAAGCCGGCCAGCACGGTCACCATGAAGCGGCGCCAGCCCAGACGGGCCGCGAGCCAGCCGGTGAGTGGCGTGACCACCGCGGCGGCCGCCAGGAACAAGGTGACGATCCACGCGCCTTCCTCCTGAGTGAGCGACAGCGCGCCGCGGATTTGCGGCACCACTACGTTGGTCGAGGTGATCGCGATGCCGAAGGCGAGCGTGGAGATCTGCACCAGCAGCAGGATCCACCAGCGCTTCGGGTCGAGGGGAGGCTCGGCGTCGACGGGGCCGCTGTCGAGCTCGCGTGGGTCGGCGGCCTGGGCGTTACTCATGGCCAGGGCAATCGCCAGGGGTGGGCGGCATACGGGGTTGGGCTAGGTGGCGGCGCGGTACCGGAATGATGGCCCGTCGCTCTCGTGCTGCAGTGGGAGTGTACTGGATACGGGTCCCGCCGCAAGCCGCAACGCTCGCCTGCTAGACTCACTGACCTCCAGCATCCACCGGCAATCCACCCATGCCCCTCGCGTTCAAAGGCGTCTTTCCCGCCCCGCCCACTCCCATCACCGACGACGGCCGCGTGCACGAGCAGGCGCTGCGTGCGCTGCTCGACGACAACATCCGCCACGGCTGCGGCGGCTTCTGGATGGCCGGCAGCACGGGCGAGGGACCGATCCTCACCGACCAGCAGCGCGACACCGTCGCGCGCATTTCGGCGGAGGTGTGCAGGGATCGCGCGCTAGTGATCATGCAGGTCGGCTCGATGAGCCAGGCCGGCGCGGTGGCCGCCGCGAGGAACGCGCGCGCGGCCGGCTGCGCGGCGGTGTGCTGCCTGCCGCCGCTGTTCTTCCGTGCGAGTCAGCGCTCGATCGTGGACTACTACAAGGCGGTGGCCGAGGCGGGCGGTGAGTTGCCCTTCTTCGTCTACAACCTGCCGCAGCTCACGCAGATCGAGTTCCAGACACCGCTGATGGAGAAGCTCCAGCGCGAGATCCCGACGCTGAAGGGCCTCAAGCACTCGGCCTGCGACATCACGCAGATCAAGGTGTTCGCCGACATGGGCCTGACGGTGTTTTCCGGCAATGGTGCCTATCCGCTGCCGGCGCTCACCATGGGCGCGGTCGGCACCATCGATGCGCCGCTCTCGCTCGCGCCGTGGCATTACTCGAAGCTGCACCAGGCGTACGAGGCCGGCGACCTCGCAGGCGCGCAGGCGCTGCAGGCCCAGGTGCGCAAGTACGTCGATCTGGTGTGGATGTTCAATGCTCCGGCGGATGTGAGCAAGGTCGTGCTCACGGCGCGTCTGGGTATCGACTGCGGGCGTTCGATCCCGCCGGTGAACCGACTCAGCGACGAGGAACGGAACGAGGTGCTGAAGGCCGCCGAGGCGGCGGGGGTGACGCAGGCGCCGGCGGCGTGACCATGTCATTGCCGGTGCGACGATGTTTTCGTCATCCCGGCGGTCGAGCCTCGCACTGTTGCCGGACTGCGCACTTCACGAACTTCTCCACGTCCTCCTTCAGCTGCTGCGCCGGCTCGGGCTTGACGTTCTGGGCGTGGGCCGTCGCGACGAGCAGGGCGAGCAGCCATGCCATGACTTGGACGTAAGCGGGATACATCGGCTTGCTGCGGCAAGGGAACATGGTGTGGCGCTCCAGCCGGTCTGGTGGCCGCTGTCGCGGCGCAACGCATGTTCCGACCGCGTCGTAATCGCTACCTGAAAATGCTCACCGCATTCCAACGTTCGGGCTGATCGGCAGCGACCGCCTTCAGCTTCGCATCCACACCCAGCGCCGAGCCGCTCGGCGTCTCGTCCGCCGGAACGAGCGTGTCGACGTAGGCGCGCAGCGTGGTGTCGGGCGCAACCGTCCGGGATGCGGCATGCGCGGGAAGCAGGCGGGTGATGAGTGCGGCAAGCGCGGATGCGAGAAGGAAGCGTCGGCGAAGGTGTTTCATGCAGTCATACTACCGGGGATGTGTCATGGCGTGTGCCGGTGCGGCCGCGGTCGCGGCGGTAGAATCCACGCAGCCCTGGTCATCGGACGCTGACCTCGAACAACTCGACACGAATCACGTGACATCGTGAACCCGACTCTCATTACACGCCTGATGGGCAAGGAGGGCGCATCTGCTGCCCCGACTCCGAACCAACGCTTCGATCTGTTCATCGGCATCGACTACTCGGGTGCCCGCACGGCCAGTGCGCCGCTCAAGGAGTTGCAGGTCTACGGCGCACGGGCCGGATGGACGCCGGAGAAGTGGACGCGTCCGCAGGTGGCGGCGACGCGCAGGACCGGCAACTGGTCGCGCGTGGAGGTGGCCCGGCTGCTGCTCGAGCGCGCACAGGCGGGCGAGCGCTTCATCGCCGGCATCGACCACTGCTTCTCGATGCCGTGGGCGTATTTCGAGCGCTACGGCCTGGGGAGCTGGCCAGCCTTCCTGGATGACTTCGTCACCCACTGGCCGACGCACGAGCACGACGCTTCGGTCGACGGATTGCGTGCCGCGGGGCTGCGCAGCGGCACGGCGAAGGAGCTGCGGCTGGCGGAGACGTGGACGTCGTCGGCCAAGAGCGTGTTCCAGTTCGACATGCAGGGATCGGTGGCGAAGAGTTCGCATGCCGGCATTCCGTGGCTGAAGTGGCTGCGCGACCAGGCCGGCGATCGCCTGCACGTGTGGCCATTCGACGGCTGGGACCCGGCGCCGGGGAAATCGGTGATCGCGGAAATGTACCCGTCGATGCTCAAGCGGCGATATCCGGCGGCCGAAGGCATGAGCGCCGACCAGCATGATGCCTTCTCCATTGCCAGTTGGCTGGCCGATATGGCCGGCCGCGGCGCGCTGGTCGATTACTTGCGCATGCCGCCGCTGACCGGGACCGAGCAGCGCGTGGCCGCGTGCGAAGGGTGGGTGCTGGGGGTCAGATGATCGGGGGGAGCGGCACACTCCATCGGCTATGCTTCGCCCTGCACCCGTCATTCCATCCCTGCAATGTCCATCCAGTGGTTTCCCGGGCACATGGCCTCGGCGCGCAAGAAGGCGGCCGAGACAATGGCCAACACCGATGTCGTCATCGAGGTGGTGGACGCGCGCCTGCCCGAAGCGAGCACCAATCCCCTGGTCAGGGCTCTGCGTGAACACCGTCAGCGTCCCTGCCTCAAGGTGCTGAACAAGGCCGATCTCGCCGATCCGGAGGTCACGGCCCGGTGGCTGCAGCACTACGCCGGTCAGCCCGGCGTGAAGGCGGTGGCGCTGTCGTGCAAGCAGCTGCGGGACGTCGCGCGCGTGCCGGCGCTGTGCCAGGCGCTCGCTCCGCATCGCAGCGAGAACATCAAGCCGCTGCGCATGATGATCATGGGGATTCCCAACGTCGGGAAGTCCACGCTGATGAACGCGCTGCTGAAGCGCCGCGTGGCGAAGGTCGCCGACGAACCGGCGGTAACCAAGACGCAGCAGGTGATGGACCTCGGTCCGCGCATGACGATCACTGACACGCCCGGGCTGCTGTGGCCGAAGATCGATCACGACAGCGACGGCTTCATGCTGGCGGCCAGCCATGCGATCGGCACCAACGCCGTGAACGACGAGGAAATAGCGCTGTTTCTGGCCGATCTGCTGCTCGCGCGCTATCCGGATCTGCTCAGCGCCCGCTACTCGATCGCGGTGGCGGGGATGAGCGGCGAGCGCCTGATCGAAGCCATCGCCGAGCGGCGCGGCTGCCGGCTCCGGGGTGGTGGGCTCGATCTCGAGAAGGCTTCGCTGATCCTCCTGCACGACTACCGCACCGGCGCGCTGGGCCGCATCAGCCTGGAGTCGCCCCAGACGCGCGCCGAGATGCTGCGCGCCAGCGCCGGCGCGTGAGACCTCGTCATCCCGGCTCGGCCCGTCATTCCGGCGAAAGCCTCGATGATCCAGCAGAAGCAGACAGGGCCTTTTCGTAGACGCCGGGCAGCCGCGTGCGCCAGTGCGACGCGGAACCCTCCGCCGGTGCAACCGCCCCCCCGCGCCAATGCACCGCCCCCCGGCTGCCGGTTTGTGCTGCAATAGCGCCCTTTTCCGGAGCAATGCAGTGCCTGATCCCGCAGTCGTCCTCGTGAGCGGCGGACTCGATTCCGCGACCGTGCTCGCCATCGCGCGCGCCGGGGGCTTCGAATGCAACGCGCTCAGCTTCCGTTACGGCCAGCGGCACGTGCACGAACTCACGTGCGCGCGCGCGGTCGCGCAGCAGCTCGGCGCGCAGCGACACGTCGTGGTCGATTTCGATCTGCGCACCTTCGGCGGCTCGGCCCTCACCGCGGACATCGAAGTGCCGAAGGACCGGCCCGTGGACGAGATGGCGCACGGCATCCCCTCGACCTACGTGCCCGCGCGCAACACCATCTTCCTGAGCTTTGCGCTGGCCTGGGCCGAGACGCTCGACGCGCAGGACGTGTTCATCGGGGTCAATGCGCTGGACTACAGCGGCTACCCCGATTGCCGGCCGGAGTACATCGCCGCCTTCGAGGCGATGGCCAATCTGGCAACCCGGGCGAGCGTGGAAGGGCGCACCCGGCTCAGGATCCACACTCCGCTCATCAGCCTGACCAAGGCACGGATCATCCGGCGCGGTGCCGAACTGGGCGTGGACTACGCCATCACCAGCAGCTGCTACGACACGCTACCGGACGGTGCGCCGTGCCTGCGCTGCGATTCCTGCGCGCTGCGCGCCAAGGGCTTCGCCGAAGCCGGCGTCGTCGATCCGCTGCTGGTGCGCTACGGATTGCACGCCAGGTGAACGAGCAGGTCTTCATCGCCGCGGCTGCCGGCTTCGAGGCCGCGGCCAGTGTCGGCGCACTGCCGGCGGGACATCGCGCCTCGCGGCTGCACGGGCACGGCTATCTCGCGAAGCTGCGCGCACGCCTGCCCTCGGACTGGGCGCCCTTCCCCGGCGGCGAGGTCGGCGCCCTGCGCGCGCGCATGGAGCAGTGCGTGGCGCCGCTCGACTACGCGCATCTGAACGAGATCATCGCGCTGCCCACCGACGAGAACCTCGCGCGCTGGGTGCGGGGACGCATGGCCGTGTCGGGCATCGACAGCGTCGGTGTGCAGAGCACGCCGCACGCGGGCGTCGATCTGGACGCACACGATCACGCGCACGTGTGGCGGCGCTACGCGTTCCAGTCCGCCCACCGGCTGCCCAACGTGCCGCCCGCGCACAAGTGCGGCCGCATGCACGGCCACGGCTTCGAGGTGATCCTGCACGCGGACCAGGATCTCGGTGCGCGCGACCTGAGCATCGACTACGATCATCTCGACGCACTGTGGGCGCCCCTGCACGCGCAGCTCGACCATGTCTGCCTGAACGATATCCCCGGCCTCGAGAATCCGACCAGCGAGATCATCTCGGCATGGATCTGGCAGCGGCTGAAGCCCGGGCTGCCCGAGCTGTCCTGGGTGACGGTGTACGAGACCGGAAGCTGCGGCGCACATTTCGACGGCACCCGTTACCGCATCTGGAAGGAGATGACGCTCGACAGCGCCGTGCGCCTGCGCCGTGCGCCGGAGGGCGACGCACGGCGTCGCATGCACGGGCATACCTTCACGCTGCGCCTGCACCTGCATGCGCCGCTGGATGCCGTGCGTGGATGGACCATCGACTTCGGTGACGTGAAGGAGCTGTTCACGCCGGTGTTCCAGCGCATCGACCACCACGCGCTGCACGAACTGCCCGGCGTCGAGGACGCGGATTGCGTATCGCTCGCGCGCTGGATCCGCGCGCAGACGCCATTGGCGCAGCTCGATCGCGTCGATCTGTACGAGACGCGCGGCTGTGGCGCCATCCTTGCATGGGGAGAGGCGGCTCCGGCGCTGCCGATCTGAGGAACGATGACCTACGCCGTCAAGGAGATCTTCTACACGCTGCAGGGGGAGGGCGCGCAGGCCGGCCGTCCCGCGGTGTTCTGCCGCTTCGCCGGCTGTAACCTGTGGTCGGGGCGGGAAGAGGATCGGGCCGCCGCCGTATGCCAATTTTGCGATACCGACTTCGTCGACGTGGATGGCCCCGACGGCGGGAAGTTCACCACGGCCGACGCGCTGGCCGATGCGATCGAACAGAAGTGGCCGCCGGGCGCAGGCGGACGCCCTCTGGTGGTGTGCACCGGCGGTGAGCCCCTGCTGCAGCTGGACGAGGTGCTGATCGCCGCCTTGCACGCGCGCGATTTCGAGATCGCGGTGGAGACCAACGGCACGCAGCCGGCGCCCGCCGGGCTGGACTGGATCTGCGTCAGTCCGAAGTCCAGCGCGCCGCTCGTGTTGAGGTCCGGTGACGAGCTCAAGCTGGTATATCCGCAGGCGGATGCGATGCCAGCGCGTTTCGCCGATCTGGACTTCCGGCACTACTTTCTGCAGCCGATGGATGGCCCCGACCGCGCGCGCAACACCACGCTCGCGGTGCAGTACTGTCTGGCGCACCCGCAGTGGCGCCTGAGCGTGCAGACGCACAAGATGCTGGGGATCCCGTAAGAGCGATTCGGCATCCCGGCGAAAGCATCGACCCGTCACCCCGTCAGTGCGGCGAGTGTAATCCTTGCAAGCGCGTACCTGTACGAATTACCGCAGGTGGCGATCCATTGCGCGAGATGTCGAGTACACGCCGGTCACGTGCTAGCGTCGCAGCTGCCCTGGAGTCTCTGCATGGCCGCTGCCCGCAAGGCCACACGCGTGTCGGATGCCGCGTTCCTGGCCGCACTTACTCTCCTCGCCGTCCTCGCTGTCACCGCCTACCGCGTACTCGGCGACCTCGACAACTCGACGCGCTGGGTGACGCACACGCGCGGTGTGCTCTCGCAGAGCGCGCTGGTGCATCAGCTCATCATCGATATCGAGTCGGCCGCCCGCGGCTATTCGGTGAGCGGCGACGAGCGCATGCTCGCGCCCTACCACACGGCGATCAACGCGCTGCCCGAAGCGCTGCGGACCCTGCGCTCCTTCCTGGACGACGACGCGGAGCAATCCAGGCGCGTCGCGGCACTCGTCCCCGTGATCCAGGCACGCGTCCAGCACAGCGGCTACGTGATCGAGCTGAGGGATGCGCGTGGCGCACAGGCGGCCCAGTCGCTGGTGCAGGCCGGCTATGGCACGGAGTTGATGGAACGCACGCGCTCCGGTCTGCGCGAAATCGACACCGTCGAGAACACGCTGCTCGACCAGCGGCTTTCGTCTGGCATGCGCGAATCGGTCTGGACCCGGGTGGTGCTGCTGTGTCTCACCGGGGCCGCTCTGCTCAGCCTGGCACTGTCCTGGGCATTCAGCCGGCGCGCGCTGGCGGAGGTGCGCCGGCTGCAGGCGCGCGCCCATGCAGGCGAGGCGCGCCTGCTGGTGACGCTGCGCAGTTGCGGAGACGGGCTGATCGTCACCGACGATCAGGGACGCATCACCATGCTCAACCCGGTGGCGCAGGCGCTCACGGGATGGCGCGAGGAGGACGCGAAGGGGCTTCCGCTCGACCAGGTGTTCCGCATCTTCAACGAATTCACGCGCGCCGAGATCGAGAATCCGGTGGGACGCGTGCTGCGCGAGGGAAAGGTGGTGGGGCTGGCGAACCACACGGTGCTGGTGGCGCGCGACGGCAGCGAGCGCCCCATCGACGACAGCGGCGCGCCGATCCGCGACGGTTCGGGCGAGATCATCGGCGCGGTGCTGGTGTTTCGTGACGTGTCCGCACGCCGCCATGCGGAGGCCGCGCGCGAGTGCCTTCTGCGTGCCGAGGCCGAGCGGGAGGGAGCGGTCAGGGAAAGCGCGGCCAAGGACGAGTTCCTGGCGCTGGTGTCGCACGAACTGCGCGCACCGCTCGCCGCCATCCGCGGCTGGCTGCACCTGCTGATGAGCGGCTTCGTCGGCCAGAGCGGCGTGCCGGACGCCCTGCAGCGCATCTATCGCAACACCCGGCTGCAGGAGCGGCTGGTCAACGACCTGCTGGACGTGTCGCGCATCGCGGCCGGCAAGCTCGAGGTGTTGCGCGTGCCCATCGATCTGGTGGAGGCAGTGCACAGTGCGTACGAGGAATGCCGCAGCACCGCGGAGCAGAAGAAGGTGAACCTGACCATGCAGTGCGAAGAGGCGCGGCTGTACGTCATGGGTGACGAGCAGCGCCTGATCCAGGTGGTGTCCAACCTTCTCGGCAACGCCATCAAGTTCACGCCGCCGGAAGGCTGCGTCAGCGTGCGGCTGGTGCGCCACGCCGAGCGTGCCGTGATCACCGTTGCCGATACCGGCATGGGCATGACATCCGAGGTGACCGAACGCCTGTTCGACCGCTTCTGGCAGGCGGACAGTTCGCGCACGCGCGATAACGGCGGTCTCGGACTCGGTCTCGCGATCGCCAAGTATCTCATCGAGGAGCATCGCGGTGACATCGCAGTGGTCAGCGACGGGCTAAACCGCGGTTCGACCCTCACCGTGACGCTGCCCGTCCTGTCGATGGAGCCACTGGCATTGGCGTCGACCGCGCACGTTCCGCCCGAGTCGCGCGACCTCGATGGCGTGCGGGTGCTGCTGGTGGATGACGACGCCGATGGCCGTGACGCCGTGCAGATCTTCCTGGACCAGCGCGGGGCAGCGGTGAGCGTGGCCGATTCGGCCGAACACGCGCTGCAGGTGTTCGAGCGCAGCCGTCCGGACGTGGTGGTGAGCGACATCGGCATGCCGCAGGCAGACGGATACTCCCTGGCGCAGAGTATCCGCACGCTCGAGGCCCGCCTGGGCGGACACTGCGCGCTGATCGCGCTCACCGGCTTCGCCGCCGACAATGACCGGTGCATGGCGCTCGGCAGCGGCTTCGATGATCACCTGGGCAAGCCCATCGACCTGGAGCAGCTGGCCGGACGCATCCGGCAGGGCCACTCGCGCAGGCAGGCCTGACCCGGCAGTTCGGGGCAGGAATGACTCACGATACGCGCTCGCCTTCGACAACGACGAGAACGAGCGCATGCACGACCTCCTCATCGCGAACGCCCGCATCCACGACGGACTGGGCTCCGCGCCGGTAGACGGCGATCTCGCCATTGCCGACGGGCGCATCGCCGCCATCGGCCGCGACCTCGGCCCGGCGCGAGAGCGCATCGATGCCGGGGGCCTGTGCCTGATGCCCGGCATCATCGACAACCACACCCACTACGACGTGCAGATCACCTGGGATCCGCTGGCATCGCCGTGGCTGGTGCTGGAGGGACTGGAGGCCGGTGCCGTCGGTCTGTCGTCCACCACCTCGTATATCAGCACGATGGCGAGGGCGGCGTGCCCATGCCCTCGCGCATGGCGACGGAGGAGGAATTCCACGCGCTCGCCTCCGCGCTCGGCGAATCGGGCCGCGGAACCTTCATGATGACGAAGTCCTCGGACACGACGCCCGCCTGGCTGCAATCGCTCGCGAGGAGCTGCGGGCGGCCGTTCCTGGCCGCCGCCATCCTGTACAACCCCGGTGTGCCCGATGCGGCCTGGAACGACATGGTGGGCGTGGAGCAGGGCCGTGCGCAGGGGCTGGACATGTACGGGGCGGTATCGTGCTGCCAGCTGAAGTTCGAGTTCACCATGCGCGAGCCGTACGTGTTCGAGGGTCTGAAGGCGTGGCGGCCGGTGCTGGCTGCCAGCGCCACGGGCGCGCCGGCCCTGTATGCGGATCCCGCGTTCTGCCAGAGTGTGAAGGACGAGCTGGCGATCCCCGTGCGCCGCATCTTCTCGGGCGACTGGAACAAGGTGTAGGTGGTGATGGTGCGCGATGACTCGCGGCGCGGCTGGGAAGGCCGAAGTGTCGGCGCGCTGGCGGCCGCCGAGGGCAGGCATCCGTTCGACTGGCTGCTCGATCTGGCCTTGGCGGAGAATCTGCAGACCGTGCTCACCGCGGTGCTGCTCAACTCCGACGACGAGCAGGTGGCGCGGCTGCTGCGGCACCCGAACAGCATCGTCTCGCTGTCGGATGCCGGCGCGCACGTGACCTTCCTCTGCGATGCGGGTTTCGGCCTGCACCTGCTCGGCCACTGGGTGCGGGACAAGCGGCTGATGCCGCTCGCGCAGGCGATCCGCAAGCTCACCTCCGGGCAGGCGAAGCTGTTCGGCATCGTCGACCGCGGCGTGATCCGGCCCGGCGCGTGGGCTGATCTGCTGCTGTTCGATCCGGCAACGGTGGGACGCGGCGAGTCCGTGCGCAGATTCGATCTGCCGGGCGGCAGCTCCCGGCTGCACACGCCCTCGCGCGGGGTGCACGGCGTCTGGGTCAACGGCGTACGCATCGCCGACGCCGACGGCCTGCGGGCCGACTCGGGGCGACCCGGCAGGGTGCTGCGGGAATTCGCGTCGTAGCGGCTGCCGGCATGCCGGCAAAGGGTCCGGACGGCTCGAAGGATCGGGGCCGCGGCACGCCGATTGCGCCTGTCCGGTGACGTACGCAACCGGAGGTGCAGCATGGACAAGAACGAGGTGAAAGGCATCGGCAAGCAGATCAAGGGCGCAGTCAAGGATGCGGTGGGCGGCGCCACCAATGACACGCAGACCCAGGTGGAAGGCAAGATCGACAAGGCGGTCGGGAAGGCCCAGAAGAACTACGACGACGCCAAGGAAGAGCTGCGCGACAGGCGCGATCGCCTGGCCGACAAGGTGTGAGCGATCGGGTGTCGTCTCGTATCCGGGGGCGACGCCCTTCCCCGGCGTCGTCCGGCGGCTGGGACGAGAGCGTCTACGATTCGGACGCCACGCAGTTGCGCCCGGCCTTCTTCGCGCGGTACAGAGCGGCGTCGGCGCGCGCGATCGTGGCGCGCACGTCCTCGCCCGGCCGGTACTGCGCAACGCCAATGGACACCGTCACGCCGGAGGGCTCGCCCAGCGTCTCGCGCGTGCGCCGTTCAGTCTGTGCGCGTACGCGCTCCGCGCACTCGCACGCGCCCTCGATGCCGGTCTGAGTGAGCACCAGCAGGAATTCCTCGCCGCCGTAGCGGCCGACGAAGTCGATTGCGCGCAGTTCGCCTTGCACGGTCTCGACCAGCTTCTGGAGGACTCGGTCCCCCGTGCCGTGGCCAAGGGTGTCGTTCACCCGCTTGAACAGATCGACGTCGATCATGCAGACCGACAGCGGACCGGCGTGATACAGGACGTAGGTCACCATCGCGACCGCCCACAGCATCATCGGCACGGTCAGGCTGGGATCGCGCGCCTCGAGGTTCCACTGCGAGCGGAACAGTGCGTAGAACGTGCCGATGCCGAGCAAACTGCTCACGCTGGCCACCACGAACGGGCGCAGCGCCATCAGCCCCCTCACGTAGCACAGGGCAACGAGCATGACGAACATCACACTGGTCGCTGCGGCAATGAGATAGCGCCGGAAGCGCAGCCGCTGACGGGGGTCGTCGGACGTGAGGCGAAAGGCCTGTTTCACTTCCATTGGCGAGTCCGCGTCGTTGCTCGAAGACAGTTCGCCACGGATAATATCGCTCGCTCGTGCAGTTTCGGTCCCCGGGCCGGCGCCGGACGGCGGCACGTGAGCATGCCTTGTACTATCGACGCGTCCCCTCGATTCTAGCAGCCAGGAACATGCCGCATGACAACGTTATGATTACAGACTCCGGCCGCGGGCGGGCGTGGTACGCCTGCCTGGCTGCATGCATCGCTGGGGCGTTGCTGATCGTCTCGGGTGCCGGCATGGCGCTCGGACTGAAGGATCTGAGCGATCGCGAAGCGGCGGCCGGCCTGCGCGAGGCACTGGTCGCCGGCTCCAGGAAGGCAGTCCAGACACTCGGCAAGCCGGATGGCTTTCTGGGCGATTCGATGGTGAGGATCGGGCTGCCGGTCAAGTTCGCACGCGCGGAACGTGCCCTGCGCACGGTCGGCATGGGCAGGCAGGTGGACGACCTGGTCACCACGATGAACCGTGCCGCCGAAGCCGCGGTGGCCGAGGCGACAGCGCTGCTGATCGACGCGGCGCGCAGGATGAGCGTGCAGGACGCCAAGGCGATCCTGACCGGAGGAGACGACGCCGCGACCCAGTATTTCAAGCGCACCACCTCCGGCCCGCTTGCAGAGCGGTTCCTGCCGATCGTACGGCGCGCTACCGAGAAGGTGAAGGTGGCCGAAAGCTATAACAAGCTCGCCGGCAGCGCGGCGGGCATGGGACTGATCGACAGGAAGGACGCCGAGCTCGACCGCTATATCACCCAGAAGGCACTGGACGGGCTGTTCCTGAAGATGGCCGAGGAGGAAAAGGCGATCCGCAAGGATCCGGTGCGAGCGGGCACCGACATCGTCAAGCGCGTGTTCGGCGCCATCCCCCCGCCGTGAGCTGGTGGGTCTACATCGTCCGCTGCAGCGACGGCAGTCTCTATACCGGCATCGCCCGCGACGTCGAGCGCCGTCTGGACGAGCACAACGGCAGTGACCGGCTGGGCGCGCGCTACACACGTGCCCGCCGACCCGTGGTGCTGGTCTATCGCGAAGGGCTCTCCACCCGGTCGCAGGCGAGCCGGCGCGAGGCCATCATCAAGCGGATGACGCGGGTGGAGAAGGAGAGGTTGGTCGCGTTCGTCGCCGGTGCGACGAATCCGTCCGTCATTCCGGCGAAAGCCGCAGCGCATCGTCATTGCGGCGAAAGCCGCACCTCCCCGTCATTGCGCGGAATCACGCCTTCCCGTCGTTCCGCTCGTCCTCGCGCACGAACTCGCCTTCGATGACGTCTCCGCCCGCTACCGGGTCGGGGGGCACACCGGCCTGCCGCATCTGTTCCTGCATCTGCTCCATGTGTGCGCGCATCTGCTTGCGCACTTCTCGCGTCTTCCACCACACGAAGCCCCACACCACCACGCCCACGACCGCGAGCGCCGCGAACAGGAACACCGAGAAGACGAACGCGCCTGCGAGCACCAGCAGGCCGACCAGGGTGCCGAGGATGCGGCCGATCAGCGAGGGCTGGTTTGCTCCCGGTGCGCCCAGGAATGGACCCTGTTCCTGATTCAATGCATTGCTCCCGTAATTCGTTTCATCGTCCGTACCTGCTGCCGGCCGGCCGGCCGGCCGACTGACGTGGCGCTCGTCCCAAAGCCGGACGCAGCGAGCGCGCGATGCTAGATCCTGAATTCGATCAGGAACGGACCCTTTCGACCGCAGGCAGCGCGGAACACGTCCGCAAAGCCCTCCAGGTTCTCCACGCGCGTTCCCTCGACGCCCATGCTGCGCGCCAGCCCCACCCAGTCGATCTCGGGCCGGCCGAGATCGAACAGCTCGTTCGATGCCGGCCCTGCCTGGGCTCCGACATTGATCAGCTCTCCGTGCAGGATCTTGTAGACCCGATTGGCGAAGACGACGTTCACCACGTCCAGCTTCTCGCGTGCCTGCGTCCACAGCGACTGCATGGTGTACATGCCGGCGCCGTCGGCCTGCAGGCACACGACCTTGCGATCCGGACAGGCAATGGCCGCGCCGGTGGCCGCCGGAAAGCCATGCCCGATCGCGCCCCCGGTGATCTGGATCCAGTCGTGAGGTGCCGCCCCCATCGTCGGCGCGAACAGCGCGCGACCGGAGGTGACGGCGTCCTCGGCCACGATGCAGTTCTCAGGCAGCAATGCCCCGAGCGTGTGCGCGAATGCGACCGGCTCGAATGCGCCGCGCACCGGCTCGGGCTTTTCGATTTCCGGGAGCGGCGGATTCTTCGGCGCACCGAGTTCGTCGGCCAGCCACTCGAGCGCGCCGACCATGTCCTGCTCGGGACGGGCCAGCAGGTGCGTCGTGGCATCAGGCGGGGTCAGCACGCTCGGCTTGTTCGGATAGCCGAAGAACGCCGCCGGCTGCTTCGCACCCACGAGAATGACGTGCCGGGTGCCGGCGAGTGCCTTCAGGGCGTTCTCGACCACGTAGGGGATGCGATCGACCGGCGGACGGTTGCGGCCTCGTGCCAGGCGCGGCAGTTGCGTCGGCGCGCGCAGCTGCGCGCCCGTCACGTGCGCGATGCGCCAGGCGGCCCGGATGCCGCGCTCCGACAACGCCTCGCCCGACATCACCAGCAGCGACTGCTCGCCACTGCGCAAGGCCTGCGCCACGCTGCGCAGAGTCTCGGGCGCGACTGCGGTGCGGGCGGGCACCGGCAGTGGTGCGCCGACTTCGCCGCCGTCGCTCCACGCGGTATCGGCCGGCAGTATCAGCGTGGCGATCTGGCCGGGCGGCGTCAGCGCCGCCTGCACGGCTGCCGCACCATCGGCCCCCACGCGTGAGGAGGACTGCGTGGTGCGCACCCAGTGCGACACCGCGCGTGCCAGTCCCTCCGTGTCGGAGGTGAGCGGCGTGTCGTACTGTCGATGGTAGGTGGCGTGGTCGCCCATGATGTTGACCATGGGCGAGAACGCGCGGCGCGCGTTGTGGATGTTGGCGATGCTGTTGGCGAAGCCGGGGCCGCAGTGGGTGAGCGTGGCCGCGGGCCTGCCCTTCATGCGTGCGTAGCCGTCCGCACAGCCGGTCACCACGGTCTCGGCCAGGCCGAGGACGCAGCGCATGCCGGGCACCTTGTCGAGTGCCGCGACGAAGTGCATCTCGGAGGTGCCGGGATTGGCAAAGCAGGTATCGATGCCGCTCGCCAGCAGCGTGCGGACAAGGCTTTCAGCGCCGTTCATGTCGTGGCTTTGTCGTGTTCGGGATGCGCTAGGGTAGCCGAATCTTCGCGTGCTGGCCGACACCGTCGCTGCATCGTCATCCCGGCGAAGCCGGGATCCAGCGAAAAGAGAGAAGGGCCTTGGCTGTATGTGCTTGGCACCGCCCCCCGATTAAAGCGCTCCGAGGCAGGCTGTCCATCCGCCGGTGCGACGGGCTTCCACCGGGTGCCAGGCGCGCGTTACACACGCGCAACATGTGCGCTACGCCGGGACATCGAGCGATTACGCTGCGCGCGTGCAGTGCGCGGCATGGATGCCCTCGTCACCATCGCCAACATGCTGTTCGTCTCTGCCTACTTCGTCCGGGACGTGCGATGGCTGCGCGCATTCGCGCTGGGGGGCGCCTGCTGTCTGGCGACGTATTTCTACACGCTTCCTCAGCCGCTGATGCACGTCGTCTACTGGAATCTGGTGTACGTGGCGATCAACGGCGTGTGGCTGACGCGCCTGCTGTTCCGATCCAGGCATGGCATGGCCGCGAGCGGGGCTGATTGACCATCGGCTGCGTTAACGGCGCGCGTGCGAACGCTGTCTCCATCGTGATCAAGACAGATGCATGGACGAAATCCCTCGTGTCGTGCAGTACCGATTCCATACAGCGCCGATTTCCGCGCAGCCACGAAGCGCCGATTCCCACGAAGCACCGATTCCCGCGCAATACCGATTCCCGCACAGTACCGATTCCCGTGCGGTACCGATTGTCGCGGTACCGATTCGGCATTCCGGCAAACTGGCTATATAATCAGACCCACTCACTCCCTCCGTCCTGTGCTGGCGCCTCTGGCCGGTAGTTCTTACAATCGATAGACGCGCTGCAATTGGACTCGAATCTGGCTACTCGCCTGGCGCGGCAGGTGCGCCTGTTCGAGGCAGTGGCGTCGACCACGCCCGATTTCATCTACGTCTTCGACCCGCAGGGGCGGTTCCAGTATGCGAACCGGCGCCTGCTGCAGGTGTTGGGGCTGACGCTCGAGGACGTGATCGGCAAGACCTGCCTCGAACTCGGCTTCGAGCCCTGGCATCACGACATGCACATGCGCGAGATCGCGCAAGTGGTGCAGAGCGGACAGGCGGTCACGGGAGAGGTGCCGTTCCGGGCGCCGCGGACGGGTATCTTCGGCGTGTACGAGTACATCTTCACGCCTGTTCCGGGTGCGCACGGCACGGTGGAACTGATCGCCGGCACCACGCGCGACGTGAGCGAGCGCACGCGGGTGGAGGCGGGCCTGCGCACCAGCGAAGAGCGGCTGGGCATCGCCCTGCAGGCCGGTCAACTCGGCTTCTGGGACTGGAACGTTCCGAGCGGAGCGGTGGTCTTCGGTGGCTGCTGGGCGTCGATGCTGGGCTATGCCGCCGAAGACATCGAAGCCCACGTCCGTGCGTGGGAGCGGCTGCTCCATCCCGACGACCGCGCTCATACGGAGGCCGTTCTGAATGAACACCTCGCCGGGCGCAGCGACTTCTACGAGTCCGAGCACAGGCTGCGCCACGAGGATGGGTCGTGGCGCTGGATCCTGGACCGGGGCCTGGTGGTGGAACGCGACGTGGACGGCAGACCCCTGCGCGCTCTGGGCACGCACGTGGACATCACCGCACGCAGACAGGCGGAGGAGGATCAGAGGCGGAGCACGGAAATGCTGCGCTTCCTGGCGCGCCGGCGAGCGCATCGGCGAGCATCTCCGCTTGTCCCGGCTGGATTTCTGCATCGTCGACGAGGTGTCCGACGAAGTGCGCGTGTTCCACGAGTGGCTGCCCGGAGGGCGCGCGAGCGGCGTGGGCAGGCACCGGCTGTCGGAATACCTGGATGGGGATGTCATCGCCGGACTGAAGGCCGGGCGCATCGTCAGCATCGCCGACGTGCGCGAGGACGCGCGCACGGCTGCGCGCGCCGAGGCCTACGCGCCGTGGGGCCTGGTGTCCCTGGTGTTCGCGCCGCACCTCAGGGTCGACTCTCTGATGCTGCTCGTGCTCGGCGCGGACACAGCGCGCAACTGGAGCGACGATGAGATCGCGCTCATCCGCGAGGTGACGGAGCGGGTGCACATCCGCTTCGACCGCGCCAAGGCCGAGGCCGCGCTGCGCGAGAGCGAGTTCTTCTATCGGCAGACGCTGGAATCGATTCCCGGGATGACGTTCACCAACACGCCCGACGGGGCGTGTGATTTCGTAAGCGGACAGTGGGTCGATTACACCGGGCTGCCGGCAGCGGCGCACCATGGCCATGGCTGGCTGGAGGTGCTGCACGCGGACGACCGGCAACGGGTACGCAGTGTGTGGCACGCCGCACGCGCGGGTGCCGGCGAATACGACCTGGAGTACCGGGTACGCCGCCACGATGGCGTCCATGAATGGTTCAAGGCGCGTGGCCGTGCGCTGCGCGACGAGGCCGGGGCCATCGGCCGCTGGATCGGGACCGCGGTCAACGTGGACGACCTCAAGCGCGCCCAGGAGGCACTGCGCGATTCCGATCGCCAGAAGGACGAGTTTCTGGCCATGCTCGCCCACGAACTGCGCAACCCGCTCGCACCGATCCGCTCGTCGGTCGGCATCCTGCGCGCGCGCGGACCGGACGACCCCATGCTGCAGCGCAGCCGTGACATCATCGACCGCCAGGCTGCACACATGGCTCGCCTGCTCGACGATCTGCTCGACGTCTCGCGGCTCTCGCGCGGCCGGCTCACCCTGCAGCGCACGCGTGTCCCGCTGCGCGAAGTGCTGGAAGCGGCCATCGAGACGAGCCGTCCGCTGATCGAACAGCGCGAGCAGCGGCTCGTGCTCGAGGGCGTGGATACGCCGGTCCTGTTGCACGCGGACGCCACACGTCTCACGCAGGTATTCGCCAACCTGCTCAACAATGCGTCCCGGTACAACCATCCGCGCGGGCGCATCGATCTGTCTGTCCATCACGACGCGCAGTGCGTCAACGTGAGCGTGCGCGACAGTGGGGTCGGGATCGATCCGGCGCTCATCGAGCGCGTGTTCGAGCTGTTCGTGCAGAGCGAGAAGGCGCGGCAGCACGCCGGCGGCGGACTGGGGATCGGCCTGTCACTGGCGCGACGTCTGGTCGAGATGCACGCCGGCACGATAACGGTGCAGAGTGCCGGGCCCGATCAGGGGAGCAGCGTCACGGTGTCGCTGCCGATACTGGAGCCCGCCAGCCCGCGCCCGGCGCAGGATGCGCCGCCGAGCGAGTCGCCGGTGTCCAGTCGACGCATCCTGATCGCCGACGACAACGTGGACGCCGCGGACAGCATCGCGATGCTGCTGGAGAGCGTGGGATGCGAGGTGCGCACGGTGTACGGCGGCGAGGCGGCCGTGCGCGAGGCGATGCACTATGGTCCCGACTTGATCCTGCTCGACCTCGGCATGCCGGGCATCGACGGCTATCAGGCCTGCCGCATGATCCGGGCTTCGCGAGCCGGCAGCACCGCGCTGGTGGTCGCGCTCAGCGGCTGGGGCCGGGAAGCCGATCTGCAGCGCAGTGCTGCCGCCGGCTTCGATCACCACTTCCTGAAGCCGGTCGATCCCGCGGCGCTGCTCCGGTTCATCGGCGAGGAACATCGCCGCAAGCGATGAGCCGGATCGCCTTCTGCGCCGATCAGCCCTGCGCGTCGCGCAGCACTTCGCGCTGCATCGCCTGCCACACCTGCTCGACGTGCTCGCGTTCGGTCGCCGATGCGCCGATCGACACGCGCACCATCCAGCGGCCCTCGATCGTCGCCGGCGTGAGGTAGGTCAGCCCGGACCGGTTGAGGCGATCTACCCAGCCCTGCGTGTGCCGGTCGAGTGCCTCGGCGCCGAGGCCCGGCGGCTCGTGGCGCACGCAGACCGTCTGCAGCGTCACGGGTGCGAGGACGCGCCAGCCGGGCGTTGCCGCCACCTGTCCGGCCAGCCACTTCGCATTCGCCATGTCGCGTCGCAAGCGTTCCTGCAATTGCGCGACACCCTGCTCGCGGATCATGAACCACAGCTTGAGCGCGCGGAAGCGCCGTCCCAGCGGCAGGCCCCAGTCGCGGTAGTTGTTCACGCGTCCGTCGGCCGCCGATTGCAGGTAGCTCGGATTGGTCGACATCACGCGCACCAGATGCTCGGCGTCGCGCACGTAGTAGACCGAGCAGTCGAACACCGCGCCCAGCCACTTGTGCGGATTGAGCACGATCGAATCCGCGTCCTCGATGCCGTCCCACATCGCGCGGCACTCCGGCAGGATCATCGCCGAGCCCGCCATCGCCGCGTCGACGTGCAGCCAGATGCCGTGACGGCGCGCGACCTGCGCGATGGCAGCGACCGGGTCGATGGCGGTGGTGGTCGTGGTGCCGGTGGTGGCGACCACCGCGCAGGGCACGCGGCCCGCGGCGAGGTCCGCACGGATCGCCGCGTCGAGCGCGTCCGCACGCATGGCGAAGACTTCGTCGTGCGCCACCAGGCGGATGTTCTCGCGTCCGAAGCCCGCCAGCAGCGCAGCCTTGTCCACCGAGCTGTGGCTGTGGGTCGAGGCGTAGACGACCAGCGGCCTGTCCTCGCCCTGGAGTCCTCCGCGCGCCAGGCTGTAGTGGCTGGCGCGCTCGCGCGCGCACAGCAGCGCGACCAGGGTGCTGGTGGAGGCCGTGTCCTGAATCACGCCGCTCCATGCGTCCGAGAGTCCAACCATCTGGCGCAGCCAGCCGGTGGCGACTTCCTCGATCTCGGTGAGCGCGGGGCTCGACTGCCAGGCCAGGCCGATGATGCCCAGGCCGGTGCTGACGTAGTCCCCCAGCACGCTGCTCGGTTGCGCGTTGGCCGGAAAGTAGCCGAAGAAGCGCGGGTGCTGCCAGTGCGACAGGCCGGGGAGCACGATGCGATCGAGATCGGCGAGGATGCTGTCGAACGCTTCCGGCTGCTGCGGCGCAGTGGCGGGCAGGCGTGCCTTGATGTCGCCCGGCGCAGTCTGCGCCATCACCGGCAACTGTTCGAGGCGGGTGCGATAGTCGGCGATCCAGTCCACTACGGCGTGGCCATACTTGCGGAATTCTTCGGGTGTCATTCTGAGCTTCGCGGTGCAGGTGGACGAACCGGAATTCTCGCATGTACGCCCGCGGACGAGGATGCGAAGTCGGTGGCCGACGTGTACAGTCGGCGTGCTGGTGATCGTGCCGGAGGGCATCGTCCATGACCGAGGGGAGTGCGTCGTTCAGGTGGGAAGGATGGATGCCGGCTTTCGCCGGCATGACGTATCGGTCCGTCGCACCGGCGAAAGCCGGCGCCCAGCGAAAACGGAAACGGCCGTTCACTTCCCTGGATCCCGGCTTTCGCCGGGAGGACGGCGTTGATGGCTATTGCCGGGAGGATGGCATTGATGGCTTTCGCCAGGATGACAAACACATCGTCGCCCCGGCGAACCCTGCCCCGGAATGCCTGTATCCGGGGGCCGGGGCCCAGCGAGAACAGAAAAGGCCGGTTTCTACCTCCGCCATCCTCCCCCTCCTCGTATTGCTCCTCCTGCTCTCACCCCTCTCACCCGCCCAGTCCCTCGAGGCGCAAAAGGCCGCGGTGGTAAAGATCACCTCGCAGAGCGACGATCTGCGGCGCACCGGGACAGGCTTCATCGTCCGCCTCGAGAAGGACGCCGCATTCATCGTCACCGCCTCGCACGTGGTCGAAGGCGACAACAGGCCCCGTGTGGAATTCTTCACCCGGCGCAACAACGCGGTCACGGCAGAAGTCGTGCGCATCGAGGGTGGCGACCCGCGCGGGCTGGCCCTGCTCGTGGTCCGCGGCAGGGACAATGTGCCGCAGGGGCTGCAGGCGCTGCCGGTGGACTCGGCGCAGAACCTCGGCGGTGGCGAGCCCGTGGTGGTGATCGGCTTTCCCCAGGGCGGCGGGGCGTGGGCCGTGCTGCGGGCGAACGTGGTCTCGCAGGAGGGGCGCGAAATCACGCTCGACGGCAGCATCGGCGAGGGCAACTCGGGCGGTCCGGTGCTGCACGACGGTCGGGTGATCGGCGTGGTCACCACGGTGGGCGGTGGAGGAGGGTTCGGCCGCGCACTGCCTGCAGCACTCGTGCGCCTGGTTCTCGAGGGCTGGGGCGTGAAGCCGCAGGCGGCGGAGACGGCCGCGCGGCGCGACTCCGCGGCCGGTCAGGCGCCAGCGTCTGCGCGCGAGACGCCGCCAGCGGAAGAAACCCGGGTGGACGCCTCCGCCAATGCGCAGGCCGGCAAGGGACAGGTGCGGGTGATCCGCGCGCGCTGCGAACGCCTGCAGAGCGCGACTGGCTTCCGCATCACGCTATACGGCGAGAGCGAGGGGCCGGAGGGTGCGACGGTGAAGGTCTCCCTGACCCGGGACGGCAGGGAGGTGGCACGGCCGAGTCCGAAGTGCGGGGCCTGGAAATCGTGCGTGCGCCCTGCAGGCGGGCCGGCCATGACGGACTGGACGGTGAGCACGATGATCTTTCCGCCCGTGCCCACCGACGCCACGATCAGCGTGCAGGATGCGGTGCGCGGCAACCCGGGCAGCGCCTACGGCCAGGCCAGCGTCGAACTCGGATGCCTGCACCTGTAGGCGCATAGACGCGACCGTGTCGGTGCGCGCGGGCCTCAGAGCAGTTCGCGGCAGGCCGCCACGATCGCCTCCGCGCTCATGCCGTACTTCGCCCGCACCTTCGGCGTCGGACCGATGCAGGCAAATACATCCGGCATGCCGATCATGCGCATGCGGGTCGGCTGCTCGAGCGCCAGCAATTCGGCCACCGCACCGCCCAGTCCTCCGGTGAGGTGATGCTCCTCGGCGGTGACGATGCGCTGCGTCTCCGCTGCCGCCTTCAGCACGACCTCGCGGTCGAACGGCTTGATCGTGTGCATGTTGATGACGCGTGCCTGCACACCTTCGTCGCGCAGCGCGTCGGAGGCGCGCACTGCCATCTCCACCAGCGCGCCGCAGGCGATGATCGCCACGTCGTTGCCTTCGCGCAGCGTCGCGGCCCTGCCGAGCCGGAACGGCTGCGCCGGATCGCTCACCGGCGGCTCCTCCACGCGCCCGCCCAGGCGCAGGTACACCGGGCCGTCGATGTCCTGCGTCGCGAGCGTCGCGGCGTAGGCTTCCTCCACGTCGGCCGGAACGATCACGCTCATGTTCGGGAAGCTGCGCATCAGCGCGATGTCTTCCAGCGCGTGATGGGTACCGCCGGCGACGCCGAGCGAGATGCCGCTCGCGGCTGCACCGATCACCACGCGCTGGTGCGCATAGGCGAGGTCGTTGCGCACCTGCTCCATGCTGCGTGCCGTGATGAACGGCGCGTAGGCGCATACGAAGGGGTGCATGCCCGTTGTCGCGAGACCGGCCGCGATGCCGATCGCGTTCTGCTCGGCGATGCCGACCTCGACGAAGCGATCGCGGAAACTCTCGATGTAGGGCCGGATGCCCAGCAGATCCTGGGTGTCGGCCGAGATGACAACGGTGCCGCCGTCGCGTGCGCCCAGTTCGAGCAGCGCCTGGCCGAAGGCGAGACGGGTCTGATTCGCGGCGCGTGCGCGCCAGTCGGGTGCGTTCATTCGCCCAGCTCTCCGAGCGCGCGCTCGTAGGTATCGTCGTTGACGTTGTTGCTGTGCCAGAGGTAGGTGTCCTCCGCCCAGCTCACGCCCTTGCCCTTGATGGTGTGCGCGATGAGCGCGGTCGGCTTGCGCGCATCCAGGGGCAGCGCGTCGAGCGTATCGACCACCGCCTCCATGTCGTGCCCGTCGATCTCGCGCACCTCCCAGCCGAATGCACGCCACTTGTCGGCGAGCGGATCGATGTCGACCAGCTCGGTCACGCGCCCGCTTTGCGCGATCTTGTTGTGGTCGACGATGGCGGTGAGATTGGACAGCCGGTAATGCGCGCCCGCCATCGCCGCCTCCCAGTTCGAGCCCTCGTGCAGCTCGCCGTCGCCGAGCATGACGAAGGTGTGAAAGGCCTTGCCCCGCATGCGCGCCCCGAGCGCCATCCCGATCGCGATCGCCAGCCCGTGGCCCAGCGCGCCGGTACACATCTCCACACCGGGCACCTTGATGTCCGGGTGCATGCCGAAGGGGGACTCGAAGTGGTAGAAACGGTCCAGCACTTCGTCGTCGATGAAGCCGGCCTTGGCGAGCACGGCGCCGAGCGCCGCGTTGGCGTGCCCCTTGGACAGGACGAAGCGGTCGCGCTCCGGCCACTCCGGCTCCTGCGGGCGGATGCGCATGCGGTGGAAGTACAGCGCAGTCAGTATATCCGCGGCGGAACTCGAGCCCCCCGCGTGTCCGCTGCCGCCCGCGCGCAGCGCGCGCCAGACGTCCCGGCGGACCTGTCGCGCCTGGTTGTGCAGGCGAGCGATCAGCCCCTCTCTGGTGTCGATCATGATCTCCTCCCGGCCCGCACCGCTCGCTGGGCGGCTTGAACGGATCAGGCAATGCTACCCCAACGGACGGCCGTGGCGCTGCATCGCCCCGGCGGAGCATGCCCCGGAGTTCCTTGATCCGGGCCGGGGACTCAGCGAAAACGGAAAGGGCCGTTGACTTCCTGGATCTTTCCGCCGGGATGACGGAATGGGCTGCTTTCGCCGGGATGACGGAAGGAGCGGCTTTCGTCGGGATGACGGCAGCTTCGCCTATCGCCTCATCGTCCGCATGGCGACGACGATCCGCTCCGCCACGGTCAGGTAGTGCTCGTGCTTGGTGAGGTTGTAGGGCGTCAGGTTCACCGCGCGCAACATGCGCCGCAGGATCTCCCGGTCCACCACGTCCACGTCGATGATGTTCACGCAGCCGGCGTCCTGCTCGAAGGCCGACAGACCTGCCAGACCGCCGCGGGTGACCCAGGACAAAAGCATGGCGTTGGTGCCGCCATGGGCGACTACCAGCGCGGTGGTCCAGTCCGGGCGCCGCAACAGGGCTTCGAACGCCGGCAGCACACGAGCCTGGAAGGCTGCGAATGTCTCGCCGCCCGGAAAGCCAGCACCCGGCAGCGCCGCACGCTCGAAACCATAGGTCAGCTCGGCATCGATGCGATCCTCGGTGAGCAGCGCGAGCGATCCGGCCTGGATCTCGCGCAGGTCGCTCACGGTCTCGACGCGCACGTCGCGGCCGGCGAGCACGCGCTCGACGGTCTGTCGAGTGCGGGTCAGGCCCGTGTGCACGCCGAGATCGAACGGCACCTGCGCCAGCAGTTGCGCCATCAGGGCTGCCTGCCCGACGCCTTCCTCGGTCAGCTCGACCTGCGTCGAGAACTCGGTGCGGCCATCCGCGCGCTGATAGCTGACCTCGCCGTGGCGCATCAGATAGACGCGCTTCCGGCCGCGGGTGCCGGGAAGTCCGTTAGGGGCAGGCGTGATGGGCGGCATGACGTCATGGGCTGAACATTCGTCGGCCGATCATACCAAGAGCGGCGGTGCGTACCTTCGCCAACGCACGAAAGCCGCTACACTCAGTAAACGCTGTCAGAGGAGAAGGCCATCCATGCAGGCGCCCCGCACCCCGCGCGACAACGCCAGTCCGAACGCGCACCAGGACTTCGACGCCGTGATCGTCGGCGCCGGTTTCGCCGGCATGTACATGCTGCATCGATTGCGACAGCGGGGCTTGCGCGTGCGCGTTCTCGAAGCAGGCGAGGGCGTGGGCGGCACCTGGTACTGAAATCGCTACCCCGGCGCGCGCTGCGACGTCGAGAGCGTTCAGTATTCGTATCAGTTCTCGCCGGAGCTCGAGCAGGAACGGACCTGGAGCGAGCGCTACGCGACGCAGCCCGAGATTCTGCGCTACACCAACCACGTCGCCGACCGCTTCGATCTGCGTCGTGACATCCGATTCGATACGCGCGTTCGAAGCGCCGTCTTCGACGAAGACGCCGCACTGTGGACCCTCACGACGGATGCAGGTGAGTCGCTGCGCGCGCCTTTGTGCGTCATGGCAACGGGCTGTCTGTCTGCGGTCAACCGGCCGCGCATCGCCGGGCTCGACAGCTTTGCCGGAGGGATCTGGCGCACCGGCGAGTGGCCGCACGAGGGCGTGGATTTCCGGGGCAAGCGCGTGGGTGTCATCGGCACCGGCTCGTCCGCTATCCAGTCGATACCGGTGATCGCGGAGCAGGCCGCCCATGTGTACGTGTTCCAGCGCACGCCGCATTACACGGTCCCCGCGCACAACGCATGACATCATTGGCTGCAAGCGCTTGCGCGTGGACACCGATTACTATGCCACCTTCAATCGCCCCGACGTCACGCTGGTGGACGTGAGCAGGCAGCCCATCGAGGCGATCACGCCACGTGGCGTGCGCACGGGCGGGGGCGAATACGAGCTCGATGGACTGGTGCTGGCAACCGGCTTCGACGCCATGACCGGTGCGCTCGAGCGCATCGACATCCGCGGCAAGGTCGGAGTCTCGCTGGCAGACAAGTGGCGCGAAGAACCCAAGACCTACCTCGGACTGATGATGGCAGGGTTCCCGAATCTGTTCACCGTGGCCGGCCCGGGCAGTCCGTCGGTGCTGACCAACATGCTGCCCTCCATCGAGCAACACGTGGAGTGGATCAGCGACCGCATCGCCTACATGCGGGCACGCGGCCTGGTCCAGATCGAGCCCACGCAGGCAGCGGAAGAAGACTGGGTCGAGCACGTGCGGCAGTCGGCCGCACCGAATCTGCGCTCCGCGTGCAGCTCGTGGTACGTCGGCGCGAACGTGCCCGGCAAGCCGCGCGTGTCCATGCCTTACATCGGCGGCTTCCCCGAGTACCCGCGCAAGTGCGAGGAGGTGGTAGCGGCGGGTTACGCCGGGTTTTCGCTGGAGGCAGGCGCCTCCACGTAAGCACGTCTTCGGTCTCGGTCATCCCGGCGAAAGCCACCACATCCGTCATCCCGGCGAAAGCCGGGATCCAGAGATGTGAACTGCCCTTTCGTTGTAACTGGGCACCGGCTTTCGCCGGTGCGACGGGACTGTCGTCATCCCGGCGAAAGCGATCCAGAGATGTGAACTACCGTTTCGTTGTTGCTGGGCCTCGGCCTCCGGATAAAGGCGCTGCCAGGCCGAGGAACCATCATCGCATCACGAGCGGCCGACGCGATTCACCAGATCGGCGTGCACGCCGCCCTTCGCGTTCTCGAGGATTTCCTTCTTCGCGTCCGCGGTCAATCCACCTTGGCGGCCGTGAGCCACGTCCGCGTGACGAGTGGTGGCATACGCGGGCGCGACGCTCTTGCCCTGTGCGGTGACGGTGTCGCGTCCGAAGTCCCGGGCTGCGCTGGTCTCGCTGGCAAATGCCACTGACGAGAGGGCCGCGAAGGTCAGGGCGGTAACGACAGTGCGGATGGCGTTCATGCTTTTCTCCTGAATGAGTCGTTCAAATGGCTCGAAGCAGCTCGGTTCTCCCACTGGAATCGTCACTTGCGTTTCGATTCCTTCTTGTCGAACACGTCGCTTCTGCAGGAGTAGAGAAGACTGACCGTCGAATCCTTACAGACCGTTGCGTCGAGACCGGATTCGGATATCGTGACCCATTCGTATCAGCCGCCACGCACCAGGTTCGCGATCTGCCTCGCGTCGAGCGTGGATGCCTTTTGCTGGATCTCTCCCGCATAGCGCTGATACATGCCCTGGCCTTGTCCCAGCATCGAATCGAACGCCTGCTTGAGGCGCGCCGCGTCGAGCGAACGTCCGCCCGAGTAGTATTGCCTGGCGACCTGCCCGAGTGCGTACGTCGTCGCGAACGACATGCCCACGCTGATGCCGGCCTTGCCGACCGAGCCCAGCATCCCGCCGCCCGCCTTCTTCAGCAACCCGCCGAGCAGTTTGCGTCCGATCTGTTCGAGGTACTGGCCGGTGAGGCCGACGCCGAGAGTGGCCAGCAGATCCTTGATGTGCCCACGGTCGAGTTCGTATCCGTACTGTTTGCCCACCCGGTACACCATCTTCATCTGCAACGGAATGATCGCCATGGTTGCCACCGACTCGGGCAGCAGCTCCAGCGCGCCATTGAGGATCGCGTAGTTCAGAATCATCCTGTCCGTCGCCGGGTCGTCCACGAGTGAACCTCCGACGGGCTTCGCCGCACTCGCGGCCGCTGCGGCGGTGCCGGAGGCTGCAGCCGGGATGACTTCGGGTGCCACCGGCACGACGGCGACTTCCTCTGCACTGGACAGCGCGGCGGCGCTTTCCGCGCTCGACAATCCCAGCGCCGTGCCCAGACGCGCGAGAAACGCCTTCTCCTCGACCGATGCCGCGCCGTCGGCATCACAAGTGCACACCGCCATTTCGTAGGCCAGTTGGCGCGCCGCGGGCGATTGCAGCTGCGCGGCGGCGTCCTCGAGCGAGCGGCGCTCTAGCAGCACGTCCTGATAGAGAGCGGACAGGTTCAGTCCGCCCTCCGGCGACAGGCTGTCGGCGATGCGCTTGATCTCTGCGCGCTCGCTGTCGTCCTTGCGGCCGTCGGCGAATGCAGCCATGAGGCTGAGGGTCAGTACGGCTCTGGTTTCCTGTTCGGTCATCGGTTGCTCCATTTGCAGGCGGATTGGAGTGTCGGAGCGCGGAAAGAGTTCTCGCGCCGGAGCGACGATGCTTGCATCATCCTGGCGTGAGCCATCTCTTCCGTCATCCCGGCGCAAGCCGGGATCCAAGTCTTCGCTGTAAGCCGGGGCGGGCTGCGACATAATGCGGCGTCCACGGCACCCGTCCGACAATGTCCACCGCCAGCCTGCGATTGCTCGTCGCCATCCTCGCCCTGACTCCTGCCGCCGGGCGACCGGACACGGCGAGCGTATCGGCGCCCGAGGCGCTGTCGGGAGGAGCGCTCACCGTCAGCGACAGCGCGGACACTGCCTACACCCATCCGGCTGCGGGGCTGGATGCACGCCAGCTCGAGCTGTTCGTCCTCGGCCACAGGATGTTCAGCAACCGCTGGGCGTTCTTCTGGTTCGAGAATGCCGAGTTCGGGCGCGGTCCGACCTCCAACGCACAGGCCTGTACGACCTGCCACACCAACAACGGCCGCGGACTGACCACCGGCACACCGGCGCTGCCTTCGGTGGGTGCGGCTGGAGAGATCCGCGATCACCACATCACCGTGCCGTTCGAGCCGGCGCCCAACATCGTGGTGCGGGTGAGCCTCCCGGGCGAGGACGTGCACGGCGGGCCCAGGCTGCATCCCCAGTATGGCGATCAGCTGCAGATCTTCGGCGTGCAGGGTGTGGTCGAGCCGGAAGCGGCCTTCGCCCTTGCCTGGAGCGAGCATGCCGTCACCCTGGCCGATGGCGAGCAGATCGTGTTGCGCAAGCCCGCGCTCGCCATATCCGAGCTGGGCTACGGACCGCTCGGAGACGACATTCGCGTCGGGATCCGCCTCGCATCGGCGCTGGTTGGACTCGGCCTGCTCGAGGCCGTGCCGGAGGAGGCGATCCTCGCGCTTGCGGCGCGCGCGCCGGCCGATGGCATCGGCGGCAAGGCCAATCGGGTGTGGGACGAGAGCCAGCATCGGATGACGCTCGGCCGCTTCGGCCTGAAGGCGAATCACGGCAGCATCCGCGAACAGGTCGCCATCGCCTTCTTCAACGACATCGGTCTGAGCACCCCGGTGTATCCGGATCAGAACTGCCCGCCGATCAGCGAGACCTGCAGCGTGCAGATGGTCGCCGGCAAACCCGAGATCACGCCCCTGCGGCTGGACGCGACCGAGCCGTACATCCGCGCGCTGTCGGTGCCGGCCAGGCGCAACGTGGATCATCCGCAGGTCAGACGCGGAGAAGCGTTGTTCGGGCAGGCGCGCTGCGCCGTGTGCCACGTGCCGGAGCTGAAGACCGGGCCGTTCCCGGCGCTGCCTGCGCTCGCGCACCAGACCATCCGCCCCTATACCGATCTGCTACTGCACGACACGGGAGAGGTACTATCGGACGGACGTCCGGACTTCCTGGCGGGCGGCAGCGAGTGGCGCACGCCGCCGTTGTGGGGAATCGGCCTGGCGCACGCGGTCAACGGAGCGGACGGATTTCTGCACGACGGGCGCGCGCGCAACTTCGTCGAAGCCATCCTGTGGCACGGTGGCGAGGCGCAGATGTCGCGCGATGCGTTCGCGCGGATGAGCCGGGCAGACCGCGACGCCCTGGTGGCGTTTCTGCAGTCGCTGTGAGAGGAAGCAATCGGGCCGTTTCGATGCGGCCGGGATACGGGAGAGGACAAATGAAGGGAAAGGTCGCGATCGTCACGGGGGCCGCTGGCGGATTCGGCCGTGTACTGGTGCGTGCGCTGCTCGAACGCGGGGCCAGCGTGGCTGCCCTGGATGTCACCGACAGTGGTCTCGCGTCCTTGAGGGAGGCGCTGCGAGACCATGACGACCGGCTCTCGTGCACGCTCACCGACATCGCCGACTACGATGCGTGCGCGCGCAGCACCGAGGCGGCCGCGCAGCGCTTCGGCGGCGTGCACGTGCTCATCAACAACGCCGCCATGGGGATGAACGCGATCCGCGAGGATTCGATGGAGAACCTGGTGGGCATTCGCGAGCTGACACCGCAGACGTGGAATCGCTTCATCGCGGTCAACCTGACTGGCGCCTGGAACATGACCCGCGTGTGCATCGAGCCGATGCTCGAACAGCGCTGGGGTCGCGTCATCGACGTCACGACCAGCTTCTTCACCATGCTTCGGGGAAGCTTCCAGCCCTACGGTCCGTCCAAGGCGGGGATGGAGGCGATGGCGGCGGCGCACGCGAAGGAGTTCGACGGCACTGGCGTGACGGTGAATGTGGTGGTGCCGGGCGGCCCGGCGGATACGCCGATGATCTCCGCCAGTTCTCCGCTGAAGAATCAGAAGCTGATTCCGCCCAGTGCCATGGTGGCGCCGATTGTCTGGTTGTGTTCGGACGAAGCAGGCGGGATCACGGGCAATCGCTACGTCGCCGCCGAATGGGATCCTGGCGCGGCGCAGGCGGACGAGGAGCGACGCCTTCGCGCGCCGATCGCGTGGCCGCAGCTGGCGCAGTCGCCGGTATGGCCGGGCGGCAAGCCGGCCGAGTAGACGTCTCCTTCCCGTGCGGGGGAGCAGGAACGGATGCGCCGCGGCCCGTTCCTTTCAGCACATCGCAGGCATACCACCAATCAGGGAGTCGTCACATGGTTCATGTCATCGCCATCATCACTGCCAAACCCGGCAAGCGCGCCGCCATCCTGGAGGCGATCCGGGCCAACCTGCCCGCCGTGCGGGCCGAGCAGGGCTGCGTCGAGTACGGCCCTGCCATCGATCTGCCGGACGCCGGTCCGATCCAGACCAGGGCCGGGGAGGACGTCGTATTCGTCATCGAGAAATGGGCAAGCATGGACGCGCTGCGCGCGCACGCAGCCGCGCCGCACATGGCGGCATACGCGGCCAAGGTGAAGGACTTCGTGGCCAGCCGCGTGATCCACGTGCTGCAGCCCGGCGAGTAGTGATGTGCGCGCGATCCCGGCATCCCCTATCCGGTCATCCCCGATCCCGTCATCCCGGCGCAAGCCGGTCCAGGGAAGTAGCGAAGAGCCGATCTGTTCGCGCTGGGCCCCGGCCCCCGGATTAAGGCATTCCGGGGCAGGGTCCGCCGGGGCGACGATGTGGGTGTTATTCCCGCCATCCCCAATCCCGTTAGAGCAGCTCGCGCACCAACGCGCCGTAGTCATCCACGCGCATGAGCTTCTTCATCAGCGCATCCGGAGCCACGCCCTCCAGCTTTGCCGGCGGCGTGCCGGCTCGCAGCGCCTGGAGCGTGCTGTAGACCGCCTGCACCGCTGCGGCGAACGGCTGATGGCCCTGCAGGCATACGCGCACGCCCCGTGAGGTCAGGTACTCCGGATCCATCAGCTCGGCTCCGGCGCCGCCAAGGATCATCGGCAGCCTGATGTCGGCCGCGACGGCGTCGAGCTCTGCGCGGGTCCTGACGCCGACCAGGAAGATGGCGTCCACACCGGTCGCCTGATACGCCGTCGCGCGCCGGATCGCGTCGTCTATGCCGGTGATCGACGGCGCGCTGGTTCGTCCCGCGATGACCAGATCGCGGTCCACGCGTGCGCGAAGCGCCGCCTTCATCTTGCCCACTCCCTCCTCGACGGAGGTCAACATCGCCTTGCCGCCGGCACCATGCGCCTGTGGCAGCACCGTGTCCTCGATGGAGAAACCGGCTACCCCCGCGACCTCCAGCTCCTCGGTGGTGCGCATCACGTTGAGCGCATTGCCGTAGCCGTGGTCGGCGTCGCACAGCAGAGGCAGATTCGCGGCACGGCCGATCCGGCGCGCCTGCTCGGCGAACTCGGACAGCGTGAGCAGGATGATGTCCGGTGCGCCCAGGACAGCCAGCGATGCAACGGATCCAGCCAGCATGCCGAGTTCGAAGCCGAGATCGGCGGCAATGCGCGCAGCCATCGGATCGTGCACGGACGCAGGATGAATGCAGCGGTTGCCGGCAAGCAGCTCGCGCAAGCGTTGACGGCGCGTGGTGAAGGTCGACATCGGCAGACGATTGGAATCGAAGGAAGGCTCGCAGTCTACTCGCTCTGGTCGGGATCCTGCATGATCGACCCCGTCGTCCCGGCGGATGAAAGCCTGCCCCGGAGTGCTTCTTGGACCGGGGCCCAGCGCAGACAGCCAATGCCTTTCTCTGTTTCCGCTGGATCCCGGCTTGCGCCGGGATGACGGGATCCGGATGATAGATGGGCGGCTTGCCGGGATGACGACACGCATCCGTACATCATCGGTAAGCAGCGTGCCCGTATAGTGGACTGCCCAATTGCCGGGAGGCCACCATGCTCGAGACCATCAAACGCAGTACGGCGACACGCGCGGTGCTCCTCGCCGCGTTCGCGTTCACGCTGTGCACCGGTTCGGCCTTCGCCGGAGAGAAGAAGCCGCTGGTCTACACCAGCCGGATCGGTCCGGTCGTCTCGCGCACCGTCGCGCCCACCGGCGTGCCCGGCCACGAACTGGTGCAGACGGTGCGCCAGGACATGACCTACAGCCCCGATCCGGACTGGAACGACGTAACGGTGATGAACTATGGGCAGAGCGACATGAGATCCGGAACGGGTACGGTGACCGGGCACGCGGTGCGCACGCATCGCAATGGCGACAAGAGCGTCGTCTCCTACCGTGGCAATCTGCGCACGGTGGAAGAAGGTGGCAGGAAGGACATCGTCGGCGAGGGAACGCTGGAGCTGACGGGGGGAACCGGCAAGTTCGCCAATGCGCGCGGGAAAGGAACGTGGCGGGCGGCCCGGGGTGAGTCGGCGGTCGAGATGGAGGTCGAATACTGATCCCGTCCTGCGTCCGCGGCCGGACCGGCGCGGGCGCGCTGCAGGTATTGACGAGCATCAATGTCCGCTCCCGAGGATGGCGTTGTAATGAAGCGATCCCTTCCAACGAGGAGCGTGTCATGCATCTTCTGCAACGTCTGAGCGTGGGCCTGCTTGCGGCGGGCTGGGTCGCGGCATCGATGGCAGCCGAGCACGTGGTTCTTCACACCCATGTCGTCATGGACACGCAGGGATTCCAGGAGGAGGCGTTCCGTCTGCTCGTGCCCGAGGGGTGGCGCTTCGACGGGGGAATGGAATGGGACATGAACCGCTTCCCTGCCGAAGCGTTCACCCACTACACCGTAACCAGTCCAGACGGCGCTACCGCATTCGAGCAGTTCCCGCACACCAGCCTGTTCTGGGCACAGGATCACATGCTTCAGCAATCCTACGCACAGAGCGGCTTCCTGATTGCGCCGCCGGTGGGAGCGGAGGAGGCCTTGCGCACGCTGTACCTGCCCAACTACCGGCCGCAGGCGCAGAGCGCGGAATTGCTCGAAGTCCAGTCATTGCCCGAATTGGCGCAGCAGGTGGTGCAATGGCAGTACGCGCTCATGAACGTCTTTACACGCATCTCGCCTCCCGCGTTCCACTACGAGATTCGCGTGGACGCGGCACGGGCCCGGTACCGCTACCTGGTCGGAGAGCGGCAGACGATGGAAGAGGTCACCGTGATCATTGTCTACTTCATCGCGCAGATGCCGACCATGTATGGCACGATGCCGGCGATCACCTGGTCGGTCGCACCGAGGAGCTTCCGCGCCCCGGCGCAGGACATGGACAGGAGGCTGGAGACGTTTCGCATCATCGCGGCGTCAGTCCAGGACAATCCGGCCTGGCACGAGCACAACATGACACTCGCCGCGGTCATCACGCGCGAGCAGCTGCGCCAACAGCAGGCCATCTTCAAGCGCCTGGACGACATACGGCGGTCCCAGACGGAAATGAGCGATCGGCTGTTCGACTCGTGGCAGCGCCGCAGTGAGGCTCAGGATCGCGTGTTCGAGCGATACAGCCAGTCCATCCGCGGTGTGCAGTCCTACGAGGATCCGGTGTCCTCACGCCAAGTGGAGTTGCCCCATGGATACGGTCACGCGTGGAGCAACGGCAGCGACTACGTGCTCAGCGACGATGGCGGGTTCAACCCCAACACTGTCGGGGGCGGCACGTGGACCGAGATCCATCCCGCGCGCTGACTGCTCACGGGCGCAGACGCGCCGGATGCGGCACACTGGCGATCATCTTCCGTCGATTTGTCCTTCGGACATGAAGCAAGTCATCGTGCACGCGCCGATCGATGCCCTGCCGGGGGCGTCAAGATCCGCTGCGGCGATCGAGGTACGGCGATGACGGGGCAGGGGGGACGTGCTGCCGCACGCGTTGCCGCGATCGCCGAGGTCGTCGGGCGCGTGCGCGCCATCGAGGGCAGGCAGGGCGTGAGCCGGGAATCGCTCGAGGCGATCCGCGCGGTGCTTCTCGAACTCGCCGCGCGCCACGACTTGTTCCAGCCGGAGTACTTCCCGCCGCCCACACCCGGCGGTCCGCGCCAGTCGTGCCTGTATCGCCTGTCCGAGGATGACGATCATCGCTTCGCACTGTATGCCAACGCGGCGCTCGGGCGCCATGCGAATGCCGCGCACGACCATGCCACCTGGGCAGTGATCGTGGGCGTGTACGGCGAGGAGCTGAACCGTCTGTACCGGCGCACCGACGATGGCGGCATCGAGGAGACCGGCACCGCGATCGTGGGCCCGGGCACGGGTCTGACATTCCTGCCCGACGAACTGCACTCGCTCGACATCGACGCGCGCACGCCGATGCTCAACTTCCACATGTACGGCCTCGCTCTCGAGCAGCTGAGCGCACGCCGCTACTATTCAGCCGGCGAGCGCACCTGGCGTCACTTCCCCGCCCGCACCGACATTCGCGAGGCGCGATTGCGCGCATGAACCCGGTGCGCAGCATCGAGGCGCGATTGCACGCATGAACCCGGTGAACACCATCGAGGCGCGCACGCTGAAGGACTGGCTGCGCGACGGCAGGGAGCTTGCTCTGCTCGACGTGCGCGAGCAGGGGGATTTCTCGCGCGGCCATCTGCTGTTCGCCAGCAACATGCCGCTGTCACGCCTGGAGCCGATGCTGGCCAATCTGGTGCCGCGACGCAATGCGCGCCTGGTGCTGTGCGACGCAGGAGACGACGGTGCGGCCCGGCGTGCGGCCGCTGCTGCCGCCTCGTTCGGCTACGGCGACGTGAGCGTGCTCGCGGGCGGTACTGCCGGATGGCGCGCGGCCGGCCATCAGATCTTCTCCGGGGTCAACGTGCCGAGCAAGGCCTTCGGCGAGCACGTCGAGCATCGCCACGATACCCCGCGCATCGCTGCCCGCGAGCTTGCCGCCCTGGGCAGCGCCGGCACGAACATGGTGATCCTCGACAGCCGTCCGCTGGAGGAATTCCGCACCGCCAGCATTCCCGGCGCCATCGACTGTCCGGGCGCCGAACTGGTCTACCGTGTGTTCGATGCGGCGCCCGACCCGGATACGCTGGTAGTGGTGAACTGCGCCGGCCGCACCCGCAGCATCATCGGAGCGCAATCGCTGATCAATGCCGGCGTTCCGAACCGTGTCGTCGCCCTGCAGGACGGCACCATGGGCTGGCAGCTCGCCGGCCTCGAGCCGACGCACGGGTGCACCGGGCAGGCTGCGGCGCCATCGGCCGAAGGCCTGGTTCGCGCGCAGGCGGCCGCGCGCGCGGTCGGCGTGCGCCACGGAGTGCGCGAGATCGAAGAGGCGATGCTGCAGGGCTTTCGAGCCGAGCGCGATGCGCGCACGCTCTATCTGTTCGACGTGCGCACGCGCGAGGAGTACGAGGCAGGCCACTACCCGGGCAGTCGGCATGCACCCGGGGGTCAGCTGGTGCAGGCCACCGACGAGTTCGCACCGACCCGCCATGCACGCATCGTGCTGATCGATGGCGACGGTGTGCGGGCCACGATGACGGCCTCGTGGCTGCGGCAGCTGGGGTGGGACGACGTGTTCGTGCTGCGCCGCGCGACCGAGGGCGCGCTCGACCGGGGTCCGTACACACCGACGCTGCTCGATTTCGAGTTCGTGTCCAGCGTGACTGCACAGGATCTCGCACGCGAGCTCGCCGGCGGGGCCGACCTGCTGGTGGTCGATTGCGCAACCAGCGTCCAGTACCGCCGCCGGCACGTCCCGGGCGCACTCTGGTGCATGCGCACTCGCCTGGCGCAGTTGCCGGCGGCCGCTGCCTGCGTGTTCAGCTCCCCCAACGGTGTCTATGCCCATTACTGCGCACGCGACCTGCTGCGGCTGCGACCGCAGGCAGGTGCGCGGGTGCTGGAAGGCGGCAGCCGCGCCTGGTTCGACGCCGGGTTGGCAGAAGAGAGCGGAGCCGGCCGCATGATCGGCGAGGCGGACGATGTCTGGATCAAGCCCTACCAGCGGCCGGAAGGAGCGGCTGCGATGCAGACGTACCTGAGGTGGGAGACCGGGCTGCTGGAGCAGGTCGCGCGCGACGGAGACGCCCGCTTCAGATAGCACATCGGATCGCGGCAGGTTTTGTCCGTCGGCGCCGCCCGGGCAGCCTAGCTGCGCTTGCCGCGCTCAGCGATCAGTATCCACGCGGCGATCGCCGTCCCCAGCAGGGCGGCGATCGACGTGACCTGGAATGCCGCCTGGGTGCCCCGCAGGAGCGACGACGGCGGCAGGCGCAGCAGCGCCGCGTGGTCGACCACACCGGCGTGGCCGAGCGCGAACAGGGCGAACAGCGCGGCCGCGATCGGAATCGCGGTGCTCTGTCCGAGCGTGCGGGCGAGCGACAGCAGCCCCGAAGCGATCCCGAAGCGCTCGCGCGCGACCGAGTTCATGACCGCGCTGTTGTTGGCGGCCGCGAACAGCGCCATGCCGAAGCCCACCGGCGCGATGCTCAGCGCGAAGCGCGGCACCGTCGTGCCCTCGCCCAGCCGGGACAGCAGCAGCCCGCCGAGCACGACGCACAGCAGGCCGGTCAGGGACACCCAGCGCGGTCCGAAACGGTCGGACAGACCACCTCCGATGGGCGCGGTGATGGCGCCGATCACCGGCGAGATTGCCATCAGCAGACCCACGGCCGCGATCGGAAAGCCGAGTCCCAGCTGCAGGAAGAAGGGCAGTGTGAAGCTGGTGGCGCCGATGGAGACGAATGCCAGCATGCTCATGACCAGGCCGGCAGAGAACGAGCGGTTGGCGAACAGCTTGACCTCGAGAATGGGGGCGTCGACGCGCGCCTCGGCCACCAGGAACAGGAGCAGCGCCGCCGCGCAGAGCATGAACAAGGCGATGGGCAGGGATGCACCGAAACCGGCGCGCTGGCCGAACGTCAGGGCGAGCGAGAAGGCGCCGATTGCCGTCGCGATGAGTAGCGTCCCGGTCCAGTCGAAAGGCAATCGCCTCGGAGAGGGCGCGAGATCGGGAATGAGGCGGCTGACGATCGTCATCGCGGCCAGGCCGACGGGTATGTTCACCAGGAACATCCAGCGCCAGCCGATCCAGTCGATGATGAAGGCGCCGATGGTGGGGCCGAGTGCAATGCCGAGCGTGACGCACGACGAGATGACGCCGAGCGCACGGCCGCGCTCGCTCTGGGGAAAGGTCTGCGCGATGATGGCGCCGCCGAGCGCGGAGACGAACACTGCGCCGAAGCCTTGCAGCACGCGGAAGGCGATCAGCCAGCCGAGGCTGGGTGCCAGGCCGCACAGCGCGGATGCGGCGGTGAACAGCGCCAGTCCGAACAGATACGCGCGTTTGCGGCCGTGCACGTCACCCAGGCGTGCCGCGCCGAGCACCAGCGTGGCGATGACCAGCACGTAGGCCAGCGGCACCCACTGCAGTGCCGAGAGCGAGGCGCCGAAGTACTGCGCGAGGGTGGGCAGCGCGACGTTGACGATGCTGCCGTCGAGCGTGTACATGAACACGCCGCTGCCGATGCCGGCAAGCCCGAGCCAGCGGCGCGAGTCGGGCGGGATGTCGGGGCGGGAAGGCGGCGGCATGGTCTCAGGCGGGGATGCGAGCCGCGAATGCTAACACCGCCTCCCCGCCGACCGAGCCGAAGCAGACCTGGATGTCGGCGTGCGCGGGCACGAGGGCTTCGTCGCCCCGGCCGAAGCCGGGGCCCAGACACCACTAGCTGCCGTACGCCTCCTCCAGCGCCGCAATCTCCAGCTTCTGCATCCCAAGTGACGCCTGCATCACCCGGTCGGCCCGTGATCGATCCGGGTCCGCGATCATCTCGACGAGTACGCGCGGCACCACCTGCCAGGACAACCCGTACTTGTCCTTGAGCCAGCCGCACTGCCGGGCGGCGGGATCGCCGCCGGCGCACAGGCGGTCCCAGTAGTAGTCCGCTTCCTCCTGGCTGGCGCAGTCGACCTGCAGCGAGATCGCCTCGTTGAATCTGAACAGCGGTCCACCGTTGAGCGCGGTGAAAGGCTGGCCGTCCAGTTCGAACGCGACGGTCAGGACTGTGCCAGGCGACTGGCCATGGATGTCGCGACCGGCCTCGCCGTAATAGGTGGCGCGCGTGATCCTGGAGTGCGGAAAGATGCCGGCGTAGAAGCTGGCAGCCTCCCCGGCTTCGCTGGAGAACCACAGGCAGGCGGTGATGCGGTGACGGGTGAGCATGATCGGTCTCCTCGAGGTTGCTCCGGTCCGTGACCGGCATGCCTGATAGTCGAACGGGAGAACCCCGGATCGACATCGAACGCGCACCGGAAACGCCCTGAAAAGCACGCCCGTCGTGTTACACTGACTTCGTGTCTTTTTGCGGAGGACCTCGTGAAGAACGTCACGATCACGCTCGATGAGCGGACGGCTGCATGGGTGCGGGTGTACGCCGCCAGGCACAACACGAGCGTCTCCCGCATCGTCGGTGAGATGCTCCAGCACCGGATGAAGGAGGCCCGCGCCTACGACGAGGCGATGCGCCGATTCCTGTCCAGGAAGCCGGTCCGGCTGAGCAAACCGGGGACGTCCTACCCCACCAGGGACGAGGCGCATGACCGCTCCGGTCTTCGTTGATACCAACGTACTCATCTATGCCCGCGATGCCACCCACGCCGGCAAGCAGCAGCGCGCGGCGGAGTGGCTGAGTCACCTCTGGCGCGAACAACTCGGGCGGACGAGCATTCAGGTGCTGTCCGAGTACTACGTGAACGTGACGCGCGAACTCGTCCCCGGGCTACCCGTCGAGGACGCCTGGGACGACGTCCAGGCTCTCATGACCTGGAATCCGCAGGCGAGCGACGAGAGTCTGCTTCAGCGTGGCCGTGAGGTCGAACTTCGTTACCGGCTGAGTTGGTGGGACAGCCTGGTCGTCGCAGCTGCCCAGCTACAGGATTGCACCCTCCTGCTGACCGAGGATCTGCAAACCGGAGCCGTCTACGGTTCGGTCACCGTGTGCAGCCCCTTCACATCGTCCGCGATGGAGATGTCAGCCCGATACCTCTCGCGACAGGCGGGTCGGAGCGCTCACCCCAATCGCGGCAGACCTCGGAAGCAGCGTGCTCCCGCGCCTGCTTCCTCGAACTGAAGGCGGTCTGCTACCCCTTCAGCTCCACCAGGATCTCGTGGTAGCGGTGGTCGTCGATATTCTTCGCGTCGTGCGAGTCGCCGCCCTTGCGGTAGTAGACCTCGCCTTCCTTTAGCGTCGCCTGGGTCACGCCGCTGGGGCGGGTAACCTCCAGCGTCCCGCCTTCGATCGGGTAGAAGAAGTAATCCAGTTCGTGCTCGTGCATGCCGGTGCTCTCGCCCGGCTGCAGGGTGAACTCCCACACCCGCACCCGCTCGTTCTCGAAGATCAGCTTGGTTCCTACGTCGGCCATGTTCCTCTCCGTCCTGACATTTCGTGCGCAATGCCCCGGCCCGCCACCCATTCTCGCCGGATGTACTGCGCAGGCGTCTTCCCCGGCGCGGCCTTCACAGGGCCCATCAAGCGGCACAGTGGACTTTCCGTCACCCCTTCTCAGGCGCCGAGCAGGGCGCCAAAATCGCGCCACGCATAGCGCAGCTTCGGCAGTTCACTGCCGTCGGGCGGGATCCAGGTGGCGCGCTCGACCTGCTCGCCGCCGATGCGTTCGTAGAACGCGCGCGCCGGCGCATTCGACTCCAGCACCCACAGGTACATTCCCTGCCCGGGATGGGTGTGCGTGGACCAGCGCGCCGCGTCCTGCATCATCAGCCGTCCGGTCCCGTGTCGCTTGAAATCGGGCAGCACGTGCAGGTTGTCGATGAAGGTTCCCCATCGTGGATCGTGCCCGCCGTAGGCGCAGACGAAGCCGATGGTGACGGCTTCGTCCTCCGCCACGGCGACGTACTGCCCGGGTGGCGGGTTGTCGAAACGATCGCGCCAGATTGCCCGGCGTTCCTCGTCGATGGGGCCGGAGAGGTAGGTGTCGCTCAGTGCGCCGCGGTAGGCGGTCCGCCAGCTCTCGGCGTGGATGTGGGCGATGCGGTCCGCGTCCCGGACGGTGGCGAGTCTCATGTGCATGAAGGCGGATCCTGAAGAGAAGCGCGCAAGTCTAGCGCGTCGCCGGCCCGGCTTGTGCGGCTGCCCTCCGCATGGGGTCGTCGAGGGGAGCAGGCATATAATTCCCGATTCCTAGTCAGGAGCACCCATGGTCCGCTTTCTCAAGTCCGGCATCAGCGCCGAGCAGGATGCCGCAGATATCGCCAAAGTCCGCCAGACGGTCGAAGCCATCCTCGCCGACATCGAGAAGCGCGGCGACGAGGCGGTGCGCGAGTACTCGCGCAAGTTCGACAACTGGGATCCGCCCAGCTTCAAACTGAGTGACGCTGAAGTCCAGGCCTGCATCAAGGCCATGTCCCCGCGCGACGTGGACGACATCAAGTTCGCGCAGACGCAGATCCGCAATTTCGCGCAGATCCAGAAGGACGCGCTGAAGGACGTCGAGGTCGAGACCCTGCCCGGCGTCGTGCTGGGCCACAGGAACATCCCGGTCAACAGCGTGGGCTGCTACGTGCCCGGCGGCAAGTACCCGCTGGTGGCCTCGGCGCACATGACCATCCTGACCGCCAAGGTCGCCGGCGTGCCGCGCGTGACCGGCTGCGCGCCGCCCTTCCAGGGCAAGCCCGCGGCCGCCATCGTCACGGCCATGCACCTTGCAGGTGCGGACGAGATCTTCGTGCTGGGCGGCGTGCAGGCGATCGGCGCGATGGCGGTGGGCACGGCCAGCGTGCAGGCCTGCGATATGGTGGCCGGTCCGGGCAACGCCTTCGTGGCCGAAGCCAAGCGCCAGCTCGCGGGTCGCGTGGGCATCGATCTGTTCGCCGGTCCGACCGAGACACTGGTCATCGCCGACGAGAGCTGCGACGGGGAGATGTGCGCCACCGACCTGCTCGGCCAGGCCGAGCACGGGCCCAACTCGCCGGCGATCCTGCTCACCAATTCCGAGAAGCTCGCGCGCGAGACCATGGCGGAGATCGAGAAGCAGCTGAAGGTGCTGCCCACCGCCGCCATCGCCGGCCAGGCGTGGAAGGACTACGGCCAGATCATCGTGTGCGACACCTACGAGGAGATGGTGAAGGAGGCCGACCGTATCGCCTCCGAGCACGTGCAGGTCATGACCAGGGATCCGGACTACTTCCTGAACAACATGACCAACTACGGCGCGCTGTTCCTCGGGCCGGAGACCAACGTCTCCTACGGCGACAAGGTGATCGGCACCAACCACACCCTGCCCACGCGCAAGGCCGCGCGCTACACCGGCGGCCTGTGGGTGGGCAAGTTCATCAAGACCTGCACCTACCAGCGCGTGAAGCCCGAAGCCTCGGCGCTGATCGGCGAGTACTGCTCGCGCCTGTGCGCGATCGAGGGCTTCGCCGGCCACAAGGCCCAGGCCGACCTGCGCGTGGCACGCTACGGACACTTGAAGCAGGGCGGGCACCGGTAGGGACCACGGCTTTCGCCACAGAGGACACAGAGAACACAGAGAGAGTCTCGATCGAGTCCGCGTTTTTCTCTGTGTTCTCCGTGCCCTCTGTGGCACATCGCCTTTCGAATGCTGATTGAGGAGGAGTAATGGCGAAGGTAGCGTTTCTCGGATTGGGCGTCATGGGCTATCCCATGGCAGGGCACCTGAAGAACAAGGGCGGGCACGACGTCACGGTGTACAACCGCAGCGCCGCCAAGGCGCAGCAGTGGGTGGCGGAGTACAAGGGGGCCTCGGCGCCCACGCCACGGGAAGCGGCTGCCGGCTGCGACCTGGTGATGATGTGCCTGGGCAACGACGACGACGTGCGCTCGGTGGTGTACGGCGAAGACGGCGCGCTCGCGGGCCTGAAGGCAGGCAGCACCCTGGTCGATCACACCACCGCCTCGGCCAACCTCGCACGCGAGCTGCACGCGAAGTGCAGGGAGAAGGGCGTGCAGTTCGTGGACGCACCGGTGTCGGGCGGCCAGGCCGGCGCGGTCAACGGTCAGCTCGGCATCATGTGCGGCGGGGATCAGGCGGTATTCGACCGGGCCAAGCCGGTGCTGGACGTCTACGCCAAGAGCTGCGTGCTGATCGGCGAAGCCGGTGCCGGGCAGCTGTGCAAGATGGTCAACCAGATCGCCATCGCCGGCCTCCTGCAGGGCCTGGGCGAGGCGCTCAACTTCGCCAAGAAGTCGGGCCTGGAACTGGAGAAAGTGATCTCGGTGATCTCCAAGGGGGCGGCGCAGTCGTGGCAGATGGAGAATCGCTGGAAGACCATGGACCAGCACGAGTTCGACGGCTTCGGCTTCGCGGTGGACTGGATGCGCAAGGACCTGGGTATCTGCCTGGACGAGGCCAAGCGCAATGGTGCGCGTCTGCCGGTGACTGCGCTCATCGACCAGTTCTACGCGCAGGTTCAGCAGCGCGGCGGAGGACGCTGGGATACCTCGTCGCTGATGCATCTCGTAGCGAAGGAGTAGGGCGATGGCAGGCGGGCCGGCAGCGACGAAGGTGATGCGCGCGCTCGTGTGCGCGCTGTGGTGGTGCGCTGTCCAGCCCGCGCTTGCCGGGCAGTTGTCAGATCTCGCTCTGCAGGTGCAGAGCGAGCGCCAGCAGCTGTCCGAGCGCATGATCCATCAGACCAGCGCGCAGATCGAGAAGGGCGAGGCCCAGGGCAGCGAGCTGGCCGAGCTGTTCCGCAACCGCGGGGTGGCGCGCAACTACATGCTGCAGTATCCCGAGGCGCTGCGAGATTTCAGCCGCGCGGTGGAGATCGACCAGGTCAATCCCCAGTACTACGAAGACCGCGCGATCACGCACATCAAGCTGCGCGAATACGAGGCCGCGGCGCGCGACCTGCACATGGCGCTCGGCCTGGACCCCAAGCGGGCCTCCGCGTACCGTGAGAAGGGGCGGCTCGCCTTCTATCAGAAGGACTTCCACCGCGCCTCGCAGGAATTCTCGCGCGCGCTGCATAACGCGCGGGGCGAGCAGATCGTCTACACACGCTGAAAAATTGAGGATTGCCGCGAGCCGATGCACACGGCACAACGCCGACGTTGTGTTGCTGTGCGAGCACGCAGCAGCGGCTGCGGACAGGCTGGATGTGCTGGAAGAAGAACACATGCGTTTCTTTGACCGCTGGCACGAGGAGCGCAGGAAGCGTGAAGCGATGGCTATGAACCTTCCAGGGCAGGCCCGCAACTACGTCTCGAACAACATGACGATGTACCTGTCCGGGGTGCCGATGCATCGGCTGCCGGATCTGAACTTTCGAGCGTGGAAGGAGTACCTGTCGAAGGACAAGCTCTACCAGGACGTCAAGAAGACCGGCATCTTCCACGGCAACTTCTCAGTGCAGGAACTTTCTCGAGCCAGACGGGAGATCGTGGACCTCGAGCACAAGACCCGCGGCTTCAAGCCGCTTCGAAAGCTGATCTTCCTCGCGGAGAAGGCACAGGACATTGCGGGCGATGTGTACGGCGTGGTCGAGGGCGTGCTCAAGATGGCCATGGTCATGGACCACATCGAGCGCCTGGGCATGTCGCTGGAAGATGCCGCTCAGGAGGCCGATGCATGGCTGTTCGACTACAGCCTGGTGCCGCAGTGGGTACGAGCGGCACGTGGATCTCCGGTGATGGGTGCGCCATTCCTGACGTTTCAGTACAAGATACTGCCCAAGCTCGTGGAAGCGGCGCTGTTGCGCCCGCACCGGCTGGTGCTGTCGTGGGCGGCCTTCAAGGCTGCAGCGATCGCCGCAGCGCTTGCGCTCGACGTCGATGATGACGACCTCGACAAACTCAGGAAAGCCCTCCCGAAGTGGCTGCAGGATCAGGACTCGGTGCTGTTCATCCCATACCGCGACGAGAACGGTCGCTGGACCTTTCTGAACCTGTCCTACTTCATGCCGTGGAGCTACTTCACCACATTCGCCAAGGATGCCTGGAGCGTCGCTAAGGACGTCGGGACCGGCGGGGCCGGTGTAGGGAAGGTCAACGAACTGGTCGGAGGTGCCGGGATCGGCGGGCCGTTTCTGACGCTCTACTCGGCGCTCACCACGAACATCGATCCGTTCACCAAGCGCGAGATCACCACGAAAGGGGCGCCGGCGAGCATCCAGCTTATCGAGTTGCTGAACTACGCCTGGGACTTCATGGCGCCGCCCATGCTCGGCTCCCGGGGCTTCGTGTCCCCGATGGCGCTGGTAGACCCCATGTACGGCGGCAAAGCCGTCCAGGCGCTCACCGGGGCCGAGAACCGCTTCGGCGATCCTCGGTCCACGATGGCGCAGGCGATCCTGTCCTTGGGTGGGCTGAACGTCTATCCGATCAACCCTCAGCAGTCGCGCAATCAGAACATACTGCGCATGAGCCGCGAGATCGAAGACGTGAAGATGTCCGCGCGCAAGTTCCTCACGGACACGTCGCTGTCCCCTGAACGTCGGCAGGCGCTGTTCGACAAGCACAGCGCCGAGGCCAACCGGCGCACGGAGATCCTGAACGACTACATCAAGGAATCCGAGGTGCCCTACGCCTTGCGCTGAACGCCAGCCACGCCAGCGGCAGCAAGGCCAAAGAATCTGGCTCTGGCAGTTCCGAGACTTGATACGTCCCAAAGTAGTCCACTCTATCCGGCACTGCTATCGTGTGCCTGTATGTCCCATCCTCGGAGAGATAAAGCGTTGAATGCCCGGGCGATCGGACGGTGGCTGTGAGGTTCTCGATCCCAGTGAAGAAAACGCCTAGCACATCATTGAAGAAGAAGCCCTCTTCTGGCATGACGTGCATCAAGCAATCATCGCTGCTGACGCCAGTTTCAGGATCGACACCGATCTCTGGGCATGTTCCAACCGTCGCGGAGAAAGCAATCACCCGCCCGTCGACAACTTCGAAAGTGCCGACTTGAGACTGGCCGCTGAATGAGATATTCAGTGCAGATGCATTGAAGGAAATACAAAGCAACAGCAGTCCGAGCGGCCGCATGATGGTCTCCCTTCTTCTTGGTTGGAGAACCTATCCTAGCAAATTCTGTCGCCAGGATGCGTCAGGCGCCTCCTTCTTCACAAGTTGGCGGATGGGATCTATCCAGTAGCGCGTGAGTTTCGTCCAGCATCTCTGGCGTCGGGTCCATGTCGTTCTGCCACTTGCGCAGCCAGCGGACGCACAGAGTCTTCAGGGCGTCGCGTTCCTTGGTTACGGCATCCATTGTCTGCTGCGAGTATCCGACACCACGCCTAAGCAACATCTCATTTTCCTCGCGCAGCCTTTCGACTTCCGCCGATAGAATCTCTGCAACATCCACGCTGCCGTACCCACTGCCGGTCATGTCATCATCTTCGTCAGTCTGGCCGGCGATCTCGTAGCAAAGGCTCCTTGCCAGCACTATGCTGCCTCGCTTGATGTTACTCATCGTTGGCTCCTGATGTGTGAAGCGCAACAGCCATTTGTCTCTCTATGTGCTCCTCTTTGTCGGGGTGCTTGCGGTTCCAACTCCAGTCCCCGATTAAATAACGATAGCCGTATGTGTCCGTTCCGATGCGCTGTAGCCCATGCTTCCCGTTCTTGAGATACCAAAAGACTTCGTCCTGCATGAGTTTAACGGTCGATTCCTTCACCCCTCCCTCCCTTCCTTGATGGCGGCGTCTAGGTGTTCTGCTCGGAGCTGCCTCAGCCGCTCCACCAACTCCCGGTAGTCGCTCATTCAGGCTTCTCCGCCAGTCCGCGCCATTGGTCGAAACTCCATACCCACAGCCATTCTCTGTCTCTAGTCCATGCGTCAACCCCATCCCACCAAGCCATAAATGGCTTTGAGTGCGCGCCATCTTTTGACCAGTTTATCCACCTAACCTCGTACCATCCTGGTAGAGATGGCGGTGCGGCAATCGAAAACCACGGGGATCGCTTGCGGTTGGAGGGGGTCATTGAGGCTCCACTACGGCGGCAAGCTGTAGTTCAGGCTGCGCTCGGATCAGCCCGTCTACTTTCTTGTTTAGTGGTGGATTGAATAGGTGGATGTACGCCCTTTCCAGTCGCCCGAGTTCTTCGCGGCCACACTCAATCCAACTGACCGCATCAAACTGGATAGCCCCTTTCTCCGCGTGTTGCCCAAGCCGGCGAAAGATGTTGATGCTCTGCCCGACGTACACGACCTGCTTTTGCAGGAAAAGGAAATACACACCGCACAGCCCGCCCCAAGAGAACGAACGCCCAACGATCCCGGCCAAGCTAAGAAGCTCGCATCCAGTGGTTCTCTCGATTTGCTCTTTCGATCTACTAAGAAGATTCATCTCTTCCGAGATTCTGATGGCCGTCTCTAAGTCGCTGCCAAGCGGGATTGCTTCTTTGCCGTAGTAGTATCTGGCGCTTCCGTTTTTATTTCGGATGACGTGCATGTACTTCGGCAGGTTGAGATGAGCGTGCGAAGTTCTTTTGCGTCCCATTTTGTGAATTACTCGTTCACTAAGCGGCAAGGTGTGTCCGGTAAATTGCATTAAAAGCAAATGGTTAGCATCTACGACGATGTGATCATGGATCACATCAAGAACGCCCGGAACTACCGCGAACTGCCGGAGGCGACCCGGCGCGCCGAGGGCATCAATCCGCTGTGCGGGGACACGTTCACGGTCTACCTCGCCCTCGATGGCGAGCGCATTCGCGATGCCGCCTTCCAGTGTTCCTGCTGCGGCATCTCGATGGCCTCCGCATCGGTCATGACCGGGCTGGTGCGCGACCGCACGCTGGAGGAGGCCGCGAGCATGGTGAGCGTGTTCACGCGGCTGGTGCGCAGTCCGGCGGACGCCGGGGGCGTGGACGTCGCGGCCGATCAGCATGCCATCCTGTCGGTGGTGCGGGCATCGCCGTCGCGCGGCAATTGCGCGGCGCTGGCGTGGCATACGCTGGGTGCAGCCCTGCGCGGTGAGCAGAGCACGACATTGCAGCCCGACGGAGAGCCGCTCGCCCAGTGAGCGTGTGAAGGTCGTTCTGTTCGAGGTGGGTCCGCGGAATTCGCCATTCCGGCGGAAGCCGGAATTCAGTGCGGTGAAGAGCCTGTCTGTCTGCGCTGGGCACCGGCTTTCGCCGGTGCGACGGGGTTGTCGTCATCCCGGCGCAAGCCGGGATCCAGCAGAAGCAGAGTAGACCCTTTTCCGTTATCGCTGGCCCCGGCCTGCCCTGGGCGGCGATGACCGCTACGGCGCGAGAATCTTCGCGCGCAGCTTCGACGACAGGTAGTCGGCTGTCATCACCATCGCGAGGATGACCAGCACGCACACCGCGGTGTCCTCGTACTGGAACAGCTTGAGGCTGCTGTAGAGTTCGAACCCGATTCCGCCCGCGCCCACCATCCCCAGGATGGTTGCTGCGCGCAGGTTTACCTCGAGCCGGTACAGCGTCGCGGCGATCCATCCGGGGAGCGCCTGCGGCAGAACCGCGAAGACGATCACCTGCAGCGGGCTGGCGCCGGTGGCGCGCAGTCCCTCGACCGGGCGCGGGTCCGCCTCCTCGATCGCCTCGGCGAAGAATTTCCCCAGCATCCCGGCGCCGTGGATGGTCAGCGCCAGTACGCCGGCGAAGGGTCCCAGGCCGACTGCCGCCACGAAGATCAGCGCGAAGATAATCTCGTTGATGCCTCGTGCGGCGTTGAACAGCTGCCGCGTGGCGTGAAACACCAGCGGGCTCGGACTCAGGTTGCGCGCGCCCAGGAAGCACAGCGGCAGGGCCAGCGCGATGGCCAGCAGCGTCCCCCATACCGCCAGCTGCACGGTCTCGAACACCGGACGCGCCAGCCGGGGCAGGAAATCCCAGTTCGGCGGCATCATGCGCGAGACCAGATCCACCATGTAGGGCGTTCCGCGCACGAGTTCGGTAAGCGACAGGTCGATGCTGCCTGCGCTCCATGCGAGCGCCGCGGCGACCAGCACGCCCGTCACTGCTGACATCACCCACTGTCTGGCGGTCCAGGCCCGTCCGAGGATGAAGGTGCGCATCAGGCGGCCTCGTCCTCCCGCAGATCGGCGCTTTCCAGTCCCGGGTAGATGCGCGCGAGCGACGCCTCGTCCAGTGCCTTGGGCGATGCGTCGAACACCACCGCACCGGCGTGGATGCCGACGATGCGATCGGCGAACTCCATGGCGTAGCCGACCTGGTGCAGGTTGCACAGCACTGCAATGCCCAGCTCGCGCGAAGCCCGCCGCAGATCATCGAGGATCACGCGCGCGGTCTGGGGGTCGAGGCTCGCCACCGGTTCGTCCGCGAGAATCGCGTGCGGCTGCTGCGCGAGCGCGCGCGCGATGCCGACCCGCTGCTGTTGCCCGCCGGAGAGCCGGTTGGCCCGGCTCCACGCACGGTCGTCCAGTTGCACACGGCGCAGGCACTCGTGTGCGATGCGCAGATCCTCCTCGCCGAACAGCTGCAGGACGGACGACCAGACCGGCATGTGCGACAGACGACCGGTGAGCACGTTCTTGAGCACCGACAGGCGCGGGACCAGGTTGTGATCCTGGAAGATCATGCCGACCTGTGCGCGCAGGTGGCGCAGACCGTCGCGATCGCGCGGCGGCGCCTCGCCCGCGATGCGAACCTCGCCCGCGTCGGGTTGCACCAGGCGGTTGATGCAGCGGAGCAGGGTGGACTTCCCGGCGCCCGATGGTCCGAGCACGATCACCATCTCGCCGGCCGCCACGTCGAGACTGACCGCGTCCAGCGCCACCAGCGTGCCGTAGCGCTTGCTCAGTCCACGGACTTCGATCACTTGAGCTTCTTGATGTCGAGATCGAGCAGCTTGGCCGTCTCGCGGACCACGTCGAAATGGGAATCATCGACCGCGAGCCAGCGCTTGATCGTCGCGTGCGGTCCCCATGGCACGTCCTTCTGCCGAGCGAATGCCTGGCGCAGCCTGGCCTTGAGTTCCTGCGGCAGATCCGTGCGCATGACGAAGGGAGCACCGGGAATCGGCGGCGACTTCCACACGATCACGATCTCGTTCTGCTTGACCATGCCGCGCGAGATGGCGGACTCGAGCAGCGCGTCGGCCACCGCGGCAGCGTCGACCTTGCCGTTCTGTACGGCGATGGCACTGGCGTCGTGGCCACCGGAGAAGATCATGCGCGAGAATCCGGTCTCCGGCTCGAAGCCTGCCTTGATCAGACCAGCCTTGGGAAACAGGTGTCCGGACGTGGAACTCGGGTCGACGAACGCGAAGGTTCTGCCCTCGAGGTCGGCAATCGAGCGGATGTTCCGGTCCTTGCGGGCGATGATATATGCGTGGTAGCTCGCGCCCTGCTTCTGCGTCTCCGGAATGACGAAGGCTTCCACCGGGGCCACGCTGGTGGCGAGCACGTAGGAGAAGGGGCCGAGCAGCGCGATATCCAGGCGCTTGGCGCGCAGCGCCTCGATCACGCCGTTGTAGTCGGTGGCGACGAACGGCTTGATCTGCATTCCCAGGGACTTCGCGAGCTGGTCGAGCATGACCTGGTTGTCGCTCACCACCAGGCGTGGATCCTCCGCCGGGACGAGACCGACGTTGAGAACCTTCTGGGCGTGGGCCGGAACGACGACGGCGAGGGTGAGCGCCAGGCCTGCGAGCAGGCCGCGCAGCAGTCTTGCGATCACGAGGGGTCTCCGGGGATGGCCGCCGTCCGTGCAGCAGCAATTACCATGTTACCGGGTTGGAGACGCCGGAACTGATGTAGATCAAGGCCGCGTGCCGTGCGCGCTCAGGCGATGCGCTGCGCCTCGCGCCAGGTCCCCAGCGGTACCGGCACGATCTCGTCCGTTCCGACCGGCCGGGTCTCGCGTACGCGCAGCAGGTCGGCGCGCTGGCCCGGTGCAATCTCGCCCCGGTCCTCCAATCCGACCATGCGGGCAGGGGTGCGCGTCACCGTCGAGATCGCTCGCGGCATGCCCCAGCCTGCCTGGTCGCGCAGCAGGAAGGCTCCGTGCAGCAGGGCGTGCGGGACGTAGTCCGACGACAGGCAGTCGAGCAGATTTCCGTGCGCGAGGTCCAGCGCCGACACGTTGCCGGAATGGGAGCTTCTGCGGACGAGGTTCGGGGCGCCCATCACGATGCCCATGCCGTGCGTGCGTGCGGCCTGCGCGGCAGCGAGCGTGGTGGGAAATTCGGAAATGGAGATGCCGGCCTCGACCGCCTCGTGGATGTGCTCGATCACGGTGTCGTCGTGACTCGCCAGCGGGATGGCGCGCGCCCGGCAGCACTCGAGCAGGCCGCTGCGGTTGCGCTGCGCGTTTCGCGCCTGCATGTCCTGGCGTTCGCGCACCACCTGTGCGAGGTATTCGTCGCTCCAGCGCTGGTTGCGCTGCGTGTAGACGCGGAAGCGTTCGATGTCCATCCACTGCCGCTGGCCTGGCGTGTGGTCCATCAGCGACACCAGTCGCACGCTGGGGTCGTCGAGGAATGGTTCCACCACCTCGAGCATGTTGTCGCACGCGAGTTCGCAGCGCATGTGCAGCAGGTGCTCGGCGCGCAGAAGTCGCTGTGTGCGTGCCTGGCCGAGCGCCGCGGCGGTGTCCCTAAGGCCGGTGGCGCGCACGGAGCGGGCGTCGAAGTCGCCCACGCCCATCGCGTCGAGCACGGTGGTGATGCCGGCCGTGGAGATCTGCGCGTCGTGCGTGAGCAGGGCCGACATCGCCGGCCAGCGCACGCCGGGGCGCGGCTCCAGATGCTTCTCGAGGTTGTCGGTGTGCAACTCGACCAGCCCCGGCAGCAGGTAGTCGCCTTCCCAATTCTCCGCCTGCGGCAGCATGCTGCGTCCAGGCTGGACGTCGGCGATCGCGTGCTCGCGGATCTCCACCGTGCCGACCACGATCTCGTCGGCGGTCACGATGCGTGCGTTGGTGATGAGGCGGCTCATAATCCAGACTGCATGATACGTGAAGGTGGTCGATGGAAGCGCGCTACGCCGTGTACTACGCACCTCCCGCGCACAGCGATCTGTGGAGGCTCGGCTGTCACTGGCTCGGACGCGATCCGGAACGCGACGAGGCCCTCGAGCAACCTCCGGTCCCGGGCCGCGCACGGTCCCGGATCGAGGCGCTCACCGCGTCCCCGCGCGCGTATGGTTTTCACGCCACGCTCAAGCCGCCCTTCCGCCTGCGCGCCGAGGCGCGCACCGCGGACCTGCACGAGGCGCTGCGGATACTGGCGCGCTCGCAACGCGCGTTCGCCCTGCCGCCGCTGCGGGTCGCCCGCCTCGGCGGATTTCTGGCGCTGACACCCGCCGTGGACTCGGAGCGGCTCGGGCAGTTCGCCGACGCATGGGTCACCGGACTGGACGCGTTGCGCTGCCCCCCGGAGGAGGACGAACTGCGCCGCCGCCGCGCGGCTGGACTGACCGCCAGACAGGATGCGCTGCTCTCGCGCTGGGGTTACCCCTACGTGTTCGACGAGTTTCGCTTCCACTTGACGCTCACCGAGCGCCTCGGGACAGACGAGGGCGTCGCCCTCCAGGACTGGCTCACCGCCTGGTTCACGCCGGCGCTGTCACAGACGCTCAGCGTCGAGGAGGTTTCGCTCTACGTCCAGGGTTCACCCGGACAGGCCTTCCGCCTGATGCGCCGCTATCCGCTGGGCATCTGCACGGTGCCGGACAGCACGCCGCCTTCCTCCATGTAAATCGACACTTAGACATGCGCGACACGGGACGTCCGACGCCTCGACGCCATGGGCACAGGCTTTGCCTTGGGCAGTGCCAACGCTCTGTGAACACAGGGAAAACATGGTCCCCGGGGAGGCCCGGGAAGCCGTATGCCGCTGCTGATCCTGCTCATCGCGCTCGTACAGGTCGCCTGCATCCTTCACGTCTACCGCAGCGGCCGCTCCTATCTGTGGGCACTGGTGATCCTCTCCCTGCCGCTGCTCGGATCCGTCGTCTACTACCTGCTGGAGGTGCTGCCCGCTGCCTTTGCGGCGCAGCAGGCGCCAGGCGCGCGGGCACCTGCTCCCAGGGCCGATCCGCACGTGCGGCTGCACGCGCGGCTGGCGGCGCTGGCGCAGTGCCCGAGCGTGAACAACAAGACCGCTGCCGCGGACGAATACATGCGCTGCGGCGCCTATGCTCACGCGGTCGAACTCTACGGCGATGCGCTGACGGGGCCGCACGCGGATGATCCCAAGGTGTTGCTCGGACTGGCGCATGCGCAGGTCAATCACGGCAGCTGCGAAACAGCATTGAGCACCCTCGATCGGCTGTGCACGGTCGAGCCGCGTTTTCGTCCCGAGGAGGCGCGCCTGCTGCGTGCCCGTGCGTTCGAGGGCATGGGCGATACCGAGAAGGCGCTCGCCGAGTACGAAGAGGTCGCGCTGGTGTACCTGGGACTGGAGGCCAAGTGCCGGTACGCGCTGCTGCTCCGGCGCCTGGGCTTCAGCGGCCACGCCGAGCGTGTGTTCGCCGATCTTCTGGAGCACGCTACTCGCATGCGCTCGAACATCGAGAGCGAGCGTGCCTGGATCGACCTCGCCAGGCGCCACGTGGTGAAGGTTCAACCCGAAGGGATGTAGCGGCGCAGGACCCCTCGACGCGCGGAACCGCCGCCCGGTACAGCAAACATCGTCGGCACGTCGAACCCCGGTGCCCGGCGATGCCAGAAAAGACCTTGTCTGCTTCCGCTGGATCCCGGCCGCCGGGATGACGGAAGAGATGGCTTACGCCGGGATGACGGAAGAGATGGCTTTCGTCGGGATGACGGAGAGGTCGTCGCCCCGGCGAAAGCCGGAGCCCAGCGCAAACAGAGCAGGTCCTTCCCGGCTTCTCTGGATCCCGGCACAAGCCGGCATGACGACAAATCCGTGGTCACACGGCCACGGCCAGCGCATCTCCTTCAGGTTTGCCCGGAAAATCCTTCAGCTCGTGGCCGGCCCCGCTCCTGTGCTTCCACTCGTCTGCCGCACGGCGCGCGGACTCGATCTGCGCCGCGTCGATGCGCACGGCCAGGCCGGCAAGCAGCACGGCTCCGCCGCGTTCCGGACAGTATTCCTGCGACAGCATGCACCAGGTGGCCGCGGTCTCGAATTGCCGGGGCGTTCCGGCCGCGCAGTGCAGCAGCGCGAGGCTGTACATGGCTTCGTTGCACCCCAGTGCGACGGCGAGTTCGAACAGATCCACCGCGCGCTGCGCATCGCGCTCGACGCCGCGACCTTCGGCGTGCAAAAGGCCGAGCCTGTGCGCCGCCTGACCATGCGCGTGCCCATGCGCCAGTTCGCTGTACCAGCGTGCAGCTTGCTCGGGATAGCTGCGGTCCAGGCCCTCGCCGCGCTCGAGTTGCTGCGCGAGCGCGAACATGGCCGGAGCGTGCCTGTGGTCGGCCGCCTCGTGCAGATAGTGCAGCGCCAGCAGCGGGTCGGTCTCGATGCCGGCAGTCCCGCTCAGCAGACGGGCCAGTTCTAACTGTGCCTCGGGCATGTCCTGGTCCGCTGCGCGGGTGAGCCAGTGCACCGCTCCTGGCGGATCGTCTGCACCACCCTGGCCGGTGAGCAACAGCAGTCCGAGACGATACTGTGCATCGACGAGTCCCTGTTCCGCGGCCCGGCGCAACCAGTAACGCGCCTGCACCGGATTGCGCTTCATTCCGGTCGGTGCAGGCTCCTGCAGAAATATCAGTCCGAGATCGAGCTGGGCGTCGCGGTGGCCCTGGGCGGCGGCCTTCAGATACCAGCGCATCGCCACGGGAATCTGTTGCGCCACTCCGGTACCGAGGTGGTAGGCGTTGCCGAGTGTGTACTGGGCTTCGGGATCGCCCGCCTGTGCGTGGCGAAGACAGTCGTGCAGGTCGGCCATTGGCAGACGCAGAGGAAGGAACGCGGGGAATGGTGCAGCGCCGAGCGAGATCCATGCCACGGCTGCACGATGCTTTATTTGTTCGGGCTGGATCCCGGGCTTGCGCCGGGATGACGGATCTGTGTGGCTGGATCCAGCTTCGCTGGGAAGACGGGCGTGTGTGATTGCAGCCCGGGGTTCGCCGGGATGACGCGACTATCGTTGCCCCGGCGCAAGCCGTGCGGATCCTACAGGTCGGTGCGATAGCGCTCGTGCACGCCCTGGTCGAATGCGTCGACGTCCGCCGCTGCCAGGCCGCCGGCCTGTGCGATCTCGCGGCCGAAACTGACGCGCAGCGCCGTCCTGCTCCAGCTCTGCGGCTGCCACAGGCGCGAGCGCAGAAAGGCCTTCGCGCAGTGGAAGTAGCAGCGGTGCAGGTGGATGCGGGTGACCAGCAGGGCGGGGCGGCCGTGCTCGATGAAGCGTGCGCACAGTCCGGCGTCGTCGTCGAGTTCGGCGTGGCCGGCAACCCGGAGCGTCTCGCCGGTGCCCGGCACCAGGAAGATCAGCTCGACGGCAGAATTCGCCAGGATGTTCTGCAGCGAGAAAATCAGCTTGTTGCCCTTGCGCTCGGGCAGCAGCAGCGTGCGCGGATCCTCGACGTGGACAAATCCCGGCGAATCGCCCTTGGGGGAGACCGCCGGCGTGCCATCCGCGCGCGCGGTGGCGAGAAACAGCATGGGCGCGCGCGCGATGAACGCGATCGCCTGCTCGGTGAGCGCCTCGTGGAACTTGCTGCGCACCAGTGCGCCGGGCTCGCCGAGCAGTTCGCGCAGGCGCTCCACGCTTTCGATGCGCGCCATGAGACGGACTCCTACTTCATGGTCGGCATGACGAACTCGGCGCCCTTGCGGATACCGGTCGGCCAGCGCGTGGTCACCGTCTTCAGGTGCGTGTAGAAGCGCACGCCTTCGGGTCCGTGCACGTAGTGATCGCCGAACAGCGAGCGCTTCCAGCCGCCGAAGCTGTGGAAGGCCATCGGCACGGGAATGGGGACGTTGATTCCCACCATGCCGATCTGCACGCGCATGGAGAATTCGCGCGCAGCGTCGCCGTCACGCGTAAACAGAGACACGCCGTTGCCGTACTCGTGGGCGTTGATCAGGTTGACCGCGCTATCGAAATCGGGAACCCGCACCACCGCCAGCACCGGGCCGAAGATCTCTTCCTTGTAGATGCTCATCTGCGGCCTGACGTGATCGAACAGGCAGCCGCCCAGGAAGAAGCCCTCCTCGTAGCCTGGCACGCGTACGCCGCGGCCATCCACCACCAGTTGCGCGCCTTCCTCCACACCCTTGCCCACGTAGCCGGTGACCTTGTCGAGGTGTGCGCGGGTGACCAGCGGTCCCATCTCGGCCTGCTCGTCGCTGCCTTCGTTGATCTTGAGGCCGCGTGCGCGCTGCGCCAGCCGCTCGACCAGCGCATCGGCCACACCGCCGACCGCCACCGCCACCGAGATCGCCATGCAGCGCTCGCCGGCCGAGCCATAGGCCGCGCCGGTCAGCGCGTCCACCGCTTGGTCGAGATCGGCGTCGGGCATCACCACCAGGTGGTTCTTGGCCCCGCCCAGGGCCTGCACGCGCTTGCCGCTGGCCGTGCCGGTACGGTAGATGTATTCGGCAATGGGCGTCGAACCGACGAAGCTGATGGCTGCGATGCGCGGATCGTGCAGCAGCGCATCGACCGCTTCCTTTTCGCCGTGCATGACGTTGAACACCCCGTCGGGCAAGCCGGCTTCCTTGAGCAGTTTCGCCAGGAACACACTGGCGGACGGGTCGCGCTCCGAGGGCTTGAGCACGAAGCTGTTGCCGCAGGCGAGTGCCACGGGGAACATCCACATGGGCACCATCGTCGGGAAGTTGAACGGCGTGATGCCGGCACACACGCCCAGTGGCTGGCGCACCGAGAAGCTGTCCACGCCGGTGCCGACCTGCTCGGAATACTCGCCCTTGAGCAGGTGCGGGATGCCGCAGGCGAACTCGACCACCTCCAGCCCGCGCGTGACTTCGCCGCGCGCGTCCGACACCACCTTGCCGTGCTCGCTGGAGATGAGCCTGGCCAGGGACTCCATGTTCTGCTCGATGAGTTCCTTGAACCTGAACATCACGCGGGCGCGGCGCAATGGCGGCGTGGCGGCCCAGCGGGGGAAGGCGGCGTGCGCGATCGCCACCGCGTCGGCGACTTCCCCGCTGCTGGCGTAGGGGACACGGCCGCTGACGCGCCCGAGGGAAGGATTGTATACGTCGCCGTGGCGGCCGCTCGCGCCTGCGACTTCCTGGCCGTTGACCCAGTGATGGATGGCCTTGACCTGCAGGTCCGGTTGCTCCAGCGGTTTGTTCATCCCAACCTCGCTCTCGAATGTGTCGCGCGTTGCCTGACGCGCGTTGCTTGCCCGATGATGATCTGCCTGCCCGACTCGGAGCCGGCGGGTCGCCTGGACGACCTCAGCGATGTCCCGCCGCAAAGGCGTCCAGCGGATAGATCGGACGGCGCAGCTTCCTGTACTCGAACTGCGTCCAGTCCGACATGCCCACGCCGAAGCTGTCGCAGAACACGTGGCCCTTGGCGATCGGCAGGAACACCGGGCGGAAGTACATGCGCGACTTCAGCAGCAGGAAGCGCTTGCGCGTCGGGTCGATGCCCACACTGGTGAATACGCCGCGATCCCACGGCTCCTGGTTCTTCTCCGTGACCACGATCTCCGCCGCCCCGGTGTCCAGCGCGGCGGTGCGGCCCATATAGCAGCGCATGCCGTGGAACTGCGGTCCGGTGATGGTGTATTCGCCGTCCGTGATTGCGCGCACGACGCCGGTGAGCTCGAGCGGCTCGCCCTCGCGTCTGATCGCCGGCATGTCCATGCGGCCACCGATCTTCAGCGTGATCCTGGCGCCGACGCCCGCCCGGATCATCTGCGCCACCGCATCGGGGTCGCGCACCGGTCCCACGCCGATGCCGGTCAGTCCGACCCGCAGCGCCTCGCGCAGCACGTACATGGTGTCCTGGGTGGCGCCCGAAGCGCAGTTGTCCGCGTGATCGAGAAGCAGGATCGGACCGCCGCTCTCGTCCGCCATCTTCTTCGCGCGCGCCAGCGCCTGCGACAGCGGCTCGCCCTGGTAGATGAACTCCTCCTTCAGGTTCCAGGCCACGTCGAGGATACGGTCGCAGGCGCGCTGCGCCTGCTCCGCGTCCGCGTCGGCCACCGTCACCACGCTGATGCCGGCATCGTGGATGTCGGCCTGCTGGAAGCCTCCGAACGCGGTGGCCGCGAGCAGGCCCTCGGCCTCGGCCGCGCGCGCGGCAGCGACGAAGTCCTTCATCGGGCGCTCGCCGGTGTTCTCGCACAGCGTGTGCGCGAGCAGGGGCCGGTTGCCCCAGGCCATCACCGGCCTGCACCGGCCTTCGAGCATGCGCAGCAGCACGCTGCCGGCGAGCTGGCCGGCCTCGTACTGATCGACGTGCGGATAGGTCTTGTAGCCGGCAATGACGTTGCAGTTGCGCACCATGCGTTCGGTCACGTTCGCGTGCAGGTCGAGCGACACGGCGATCGGCGTGCGCGGCGCCATGGCACGGATGCGCTCGAGCAGCGTGCCCTCTCCGTCGTCGGTGCGATCGGCCACCACCATGGCGCCGTGCAGATCGAGCAAGACCGCATCGCAGCCCTGGCCCACGGCCTCGCAGATGATGTCGCGGATGCGGTCATAGGCGTTGCCGTCCACCGGGCCGCTTGGATTGGCCCAGGCCGCGAGGGGCGTGACGATGTGCGCGCCGGCAGCCTCGGCGAGGTCGATGAATGCCGCCATTGGCAGGCGCGTACCTTTCATCGCGTCATAGGCTGCCTGCCCCAGGAACGGCCCGTCGTTGCCGAACGCCTCCCACGGCGTAGGCACCGGCGAGAACGTGTTGGTCTCGTGCTGCATCTGGGCGATGACGATCCGCATCTGCTGTCTCTTCCGGAAAAGCGTTTGCCACAGAGAGCACAGAGGTCACGGAGCAAAGCCAGCAGTGCGTTCGCCGTACCGCGGCGAACGCACCCGGATCCTCATCAGGAAGTCCCGCTTGCGCGAGCCCGCTGCCTCTGTGTTCTCCGTGTCCTCTGTGCGGACAAGGTTTACGTCTACGGCAACGTCTACGGCAACGTCTGCAGCACTTCCCTCACGGTGTCCACCAGCTGATCGATCTGGGACTTCTCCACGATCAGCGAGGGGGAGAACGCGATGGTGTCGCCGGTGGTGCGGATCAGCACGCCCTTCTGGTAGGCGCGCAGGAAGGCTTCGAATCCGCGCGCGGCGGGCTTGCCGGGAATGGCCTCGAGTTCGATGCCGGCGACCATTCCGATGTTGCGGATGTCGATCACGTGCGGCATCCCGCGCAGCGAATGCACGGCCTGCTCGAGGTAGGGGGCGAGCTGCGCGGCGCGCTCGAACAGGCCCTCCTGCTCGAACAGGTCGAGCGTGGCGACGGCTGCCGCAGCGGCCAGCGGGTGCCCCGAGTAGGTGTAGCCGTGGTAGAACTCGATCGCGCTGTCCGGTCCGGTCATGAAGGCCTCGTACAGCTCGTTCTTCACGACTACCGCGCCCATCGGCACCGCGGCATTGGTGAGCGCCTTCGCGCAGGTCAGCAGATCCGGTGTGACGCCGAAGGTCTGCGAGGCGAATGCGCTGCCGGTGCGGCCGAAGCCGGTGATGACCTCGTCGAAGACGAGCAGGATGCCGTACTTGTCGCAGATGCTGCGCAGGCGCTCCAGGTAGCCCTTGGGCGGCACCAGCACTCCGGTGGAACCGGCCATCGGCTCGACGATCACTGCCGCGATGTTCGAGGCATCGTGCAGCGCGACCAGGCGCTCGAGATCGTCGGCGAGGTGCGCGCCCCACTCCGGCTGGCCGCGCGTGTAGGCATTCTTCTCCAGGTCATGCGTGTGCGGCAGGTGGTCCACGCCTGGCAGCATCGCGCCGCTGAACGTCTTGCGGTTGGCCGTCATGCCGCCCACCGAGATGCCGCCGAAGCCTACCCCGTGATAGCCGCGCTCGCGGCCGATGAAGCGGGTGCGGGTGCCCTCCCCGCGCGCCCGGTGGTAGGCGAGTGCCATCTTCAGCGCCGTGTCCACCGCCTCCGAGCCGGAATTGACGAAGAACACGCGGTCCATGCCGGCCGGGGTGATCCGTGCCAGACGCTCGGCCGCCAGGAATGCCGACGGATGGTGCAGCTGGAAGCCCGTCGCGTAGTCGATGCTCTCCGCCTGCTTCTTGATCGCCTCGACGATCGGTGTCCGGCAATGCCCTGCGTTGACCGCCCACAGGCCCGCGATGCCGTCGAGCACCTGGCGTCCGTCGTGCGTGGTGTAGTGCATGTCCTTGGCCGCGACCAGCAGGCGCGGGTTGGACTTGAACTGCCGGTTCGCCGTGAAAGGCATCCACAGCGGGTCCATGTTCAGCTGAGCAAGCAGTTCCTGTTCGCGAGTACCCATGTTTCCTCCGGCAGGTGCGGGTGCGGCGGTTGTGGGAAGAGAAGAAGAAGGGCGCCGTCAAGCCTTGGATTATAGACCTCGCATCGCTTTCGGGCCGGCGCACGCGCCCGCCCGCGCCCGCGGTGCGGTATCCTTCGACGCAGCCCACCCCGACGCATTCTCGAACGCAATCAGGAGCGGCGCACGCCGCAGCATTGCCATGGACCTCAACTACAGCCCACAGGAACTGGCGTTCCGCGACGAAGTGCGCAGCTTCGTGCGCAGCCGGTTGCCGCACGAGATCAGCCGCAAGGTGCTCGAGCACAAGCGGCTCGGACGCGACGACTACCTCGTCTGGCAGAAGCTCCTGCATGCGCAGGGCTGGATGGCGCCGAACTGGCCCGCGCAGTACGGAGGTGCGGCGTGGACCGCGGTTCAGCAGCACATCTTCGACGAGGAGTGCGCCGAGGCCGGTGCGCCGCGCATCATTCCGTTCGGCGTGAACATGGTCGGCCCGGTCATCATCGCCTTCGGCAGTGCCTGGCAGAAGCAGCACTACCTGCCGCGCATCCTCTCCAGCGAGGACTGGTGGTGCCAGGGCTATTCCGAGCCGGGCGCCGGCTCCGACCTCGCCTCGCTCAAGACGCGGGCCGAGCGCAGGGGCGAGCACTACGTGGTCAACGGCCAGAAGACCTGGACCACGCTGGCGCAGCACGCCGACATGATCTTCTGCCTCGTGCGCACGGCCAGCACGGGCAAGCGCCAGGAGGGGATCTCCTTCCTGCTCGTCGACATGCGCACGCCCGGCGTGAACGTGCGTCCGATCATCACCCTCGACGGCGAGCACGAGGTGAACGAGGTCTGGTTCGAGGACGTCGAGGTGCCGGTGGAAAACCTCGTGGGCGAGGAGGGGCGCGGCTGGACCTACGCCAAGTTCCTGCTCGCGCACGAGCGCAGCGGAATTGCCGGCGTGGGCGCCTCCAAGCGCGAACTGCGCATGCTCAAGTACATCGCCTCGCAGGAGAAGCGCAGCGGCCGTCCGCTGATCGAGGATGTGCGCTTTCGCGATCGCATCGCGCGCGTCGAGATCGATCTCATGGCGCTGGAGATCACCAACCTGCGCATGCTGGCGGCCGAGCGCGAGGGACGCGCCCCCGGAGCGGAGGTATCGATGCTCAAGATCAGGGGCACCGACATCCAGCAGACGCTCACCGAGCTGATGATGGATGCCGTGGGTCCCTACGCGCTGCCGCACCTGCCCGATGCGTGGGGCGACCACTGGCTGGGCGAACACGTGGGGCCGGAGTACGCCGCGCCGCTGGCTGCACGCTACTTCAACCATCGGAAGGTCTCGATCTACGGCGGTTCGAACGAGATCCAGCGCAACATCGTCGCGCAGCACATCCTGGGATTGTGAGATGGATTTCAACTACAGCGAAGAACAGGTCCTGCTGCGCGAGTCGATCGGCAAGTTCCTGCAGAAGAACTATTCCTTCGAGCAGCGCCGCGCCATCATCCAGGGCCGCGAGGGCATGAATGCCGCCGTCTGGGATGGCTTCGCGTCGATGGGCCTGCACGGCATCCCCGTTCCCGAGGAGTTCGGCGGGTTCGGCGGTAGCGGCCTGGACGTGATGCTGGTGATGGAGGCATTCGGGCGCGCGCTGGTGGTCGAGCCCTATCTGTCCAGCACCATCATGGCCGGCTACACCATCGCGCTGGGTGGCAGCGATGCGCAGCGCAGCATCCTGCTGCCGCGCATCGCCGACGGTTCGATGAAGTTCGCCTTCGGCCACGGCGAGCCGGGCACGCGCTACGAACTGAACCAGGTCGCCACCACCGCGCGCCAGGAGAACGGCATGTGGGTGATCAACGGCGCCAAGTCCGTGATGATGCACGGCGGACTGGCGGACCTGCTGATCGTATCCGCGCGCACCAGCGGTGAGGTCGACAGTCCCGGCGGCATCTCCCTGTTCTTCGTCAATCCGGCCGAAAGCGGCGTGACGGGGCGCGAGTACCCTACCTACGATGGCATGCGCGCCGCCGAGGTCGGGTTCGACAACGTCACCATCAGCCCCGAGTCAATCATCGGCGTGCTCGACGACGGCTACGCGCTGCTCGAGGCAGTCACCGACCGCGGCATTGCGGCAGTGTGTGCGGAGGCCGTGGGCTGCATGGACGCACTGAAGGACGCCACGCTGGACTACCTGAAGACGCGCCAGCAGTTCGGCATGCCGATCGGCAAGTTCCAGGCGTTGCAGCACCGCCTGGTGGACATGCTGATCCAGACCGAGCAGGCGCGTTCCATGGCGATGCTCGCAGCGGTCAAGGTGGATGCTCCGGACACGACCGAGCGCCGCCGCTGCCTCGCCGCCGCCAAGGAGCTGGTGGGCCGTGCCGGACGCTTCGTCGGGCAGCAGGCGATCCAGCTGCACGGCGGAATGGGCATGACGGACGAACTGGCCGTGGGCCACTACGTGAAGCGGCTTGCCGCCATCGAGACGATGTTCGGCGATGGCGACCTGCAGGTCGACCGATTCACGTCCTCCCAGGTCGAGGTGGCCGAGACGCCGCTGAGAAAGCCTGCGCGCAAATGGAAGAATCTGGTCTGAGCATGCTGCGCGGCACGCTGGCGCTCGCGTTGCTCGTCGCGCTCTCGGGCTGCCAGAGCAAGTCGCCCGACGAGCAGCTGATCCTCGCCGCGCGCGCCAACGACGTGGCCGAAGTGAAGCAGCTGCTGGCGGCCGGCGCCGATGCCAATGCCGATCAGGTGCCGCGATACCAGGGCCGCCCGCCGCTGTTCCACGCCGCCACCTTCGGCTATCTCGAGGTCGCGCAGGCGCTGATCGACGAGGGCGCGCGGGTCGACTACGCCGATCCCAGCGGCCTCACGCCGCTCATGGTGGCGGCACTCAACGGTCCTCCTGCCATGGTCGAACTGCTTCTGAGCAAGGGGGCGCCGGTGGACGTGAGCGCCGGCGGCGCCACGCCGCTGACCGAGGCCACGCGCAAGGGCGATCCGCTGGTTCTGCGCGCGCTGCTCGAAGCGGGCGCCGACCCCAATGCGCCCATGCCGGACGGCGACGCCCCGGTGTGCTACGCGCAGTCGCACAACTTCCAGGAGGCGGCCGCGGTCATACGCCAGGGCGGAGGCCGGGGGGACTGCTGAGTCCCGCCCGCCGGCGTCACCCGGACGTTTACCCCGGGCGCTTTCCGAGGCACTTCCCGCGCCCGTTCGGCGCGAAATGAAATCCAATCCGATGGTGGAGTCTGACGTGACAATGCAACGAGTGGGTGTGGTGGGCGCGGGGCTGATGGGCTCGGAGATCGCCCTCGTGTTCGCGCTGGCAGGCAGGGACGTGCTGCTCAACGACGTGAGCGCGGAAAGTCTCGGACGGGCGCTGGACAATCTGGGGCGCATCCTCGACCGCGGCGCGCAGCGCGGCTTCCACACCGTGGATCAGAAGGAGTCCGCCCTGGCCCGCATCACCACGACCACCGACCTCGCCCGCTATGCCGATCGCGACCTGGTGATCGAGGCGGTGTTCGAGGACGAGCAGGTGAAGGCCGAGACCTTCCGCAGGCTCGACGCCATCTGCAGCGCAGAGTGCATCGTGGCGAGCAACACCTCGAGCATCTCCATTTCGGGCCTCGCCTCGCACCTCTCGCCTGCGCGCCGCGCGCGTTTCCTCGGCACGCACTTCTTCTCTCCGGTCTCGCGCATGAAGCTCGTGGAAGTAATCCCGGGCCTGGACACCAGCGAGGCGTGCGTGGAGAGCACCATGCAGGTGTGCCGCGAGGCAGGCAAGACGCCCATCCGGGTCAAGGACGTGGTCGGGTTCGCGGTCAACCGCGTGCTGCACGCGTTCATGATCGAGGCGGTGAGGCTGGTGGAGGAGGGGGTGGCCACGCCGGAGGACATCGATCTCGCCTGCAAGCTCGGGCTCGGTCACCCGATCGGGCCGTTCGAACTGATGGACGCGACACAGAACAGCCTGTCGCTGCAGGTCCAGAACATCCTGCGCGAGGCCTACGGCGAGCGGTTCCATCCGCGTCCGCTGCTCAGGCAAATGGTCCAGGCCGGCTACAACGGCAAGCGCGCGGGCCGTGGCTGGTATCGCTACGAGGGGAAAAAGCAGGCATGAGCATCGAACTGTACTGGGAAGACTTCAAGGCCGGCGATACTGCGCCCATCGGCGAGCGCAAGGTCGACCGGGACGAGGTGCTTGCCTTCGCCACGGCCTATGACCCGCAGCCCTTCCACATCGACGAGGCTGCCGCGCAGCAGTCGATGTACGAGGGATTGATCGCGAGTGGCTGGCACACGGTGGCGATGACCATGCGCCTGATGTGCGACTCCTACCTGAACCGGGCGGCGAGCCTGGGCTCTCCCGGGATCGACAATGTCCGCTGGCTCAAGCCCGTCCGGCCCGGTGACACCCTGAAGGGGCGCCGCGTGGTGCTGGAGACGCGCGCCTCGCAGAGCCGCCCGCAGATGGGAATGGTCAGGATGCGCTGGGAGGTCTCCAACCAGCACGGCGAGCTGGTGATGACGATGGAAGGCGTCAACATGTTCCAGCGGCGCACCCCGGGAGGAGCGGGCTGATGCTCGTGCAACTCAATCACAAGGTCCACGTGCTGTTCCGGCGTCAGGATCTGGACATGGTCAAGCTGCAGGGCAAGACCGTGATCGTGCTCGACGTGCTGTTCGCCACCTCCACCATGATCGCGGCGCTTGCCGACGGCGCCGCCGAGGTGCTGCCGACGATGAACGAAACACATGCGCGAGAGAAGGCCCAGGGCCTGGAGCAGGGATCGTACGTGCTCGCCGGCGAGTTGTTCGCCGATACGATCGCCGGCTTCGCGCCGCCCACGCCGATGGCGCTCATGGCGCATGACCTGGGCGGTCGCACCGTGATCTACGCGACCACCAACGGTACCGTCGCGCTGAACGAGTCCGCCGGGGCTGCGCACGTGTACGCGGGTGCGCTGCTCAACGCGGACGCGGTGGTCGACCACATCGCCCGGTTTCACGCCGACACCACTGTACTGGTGGTGTGCTCGGGTTCGATGGGAAATCCCAACCTGGAGGACATGTACGGGGCCGGCTGTTTCGTGGAACTGCTCGCCGACAGGCTGGGCGCGCACGATCTGTCGGATGCGGCGTGGGCCGCCCGGGCCCTGTACAGGAGCGAGCCGGCGGAGGCGCTGCTGATGCGCTGCCGCGTCGGCCGGATGATGCAGGCGCGCGGACTCGCCGACGAGGTCAGGTTCGCCGCGCGCGAGAGCGTGATGCAGGTGGTGCCGAAGCTGGTGGATGGACGGCTGGCGCCATTCGCCCTCGCCTGAGACGGACCGGATGTGATCTCGCTGCACTTCGCCGACCTGCCCAACGGGATGCGCCTGCACTACGCACGCGCCGGCGAGGGTCCGCTGATCCTGTTCGTGCACGGGTTCCCGGAGTTCTGGTACGCCTGGCACGACATGCTCGACGCGTTCGGTCGCGACCACTGTGCGGTCGCACCGGACATGCGCGGCTACAACCTGTCGGGCAAGCCGGCCGGCGTGCGCGACTATCGGCCGCGGCTGCTGGTGGAGGATCTGCGCCTGCTGCTCGACCACCTGCAGACCGGGCCGTGCGCAATGGTGGCGCACGACTGGGGCGGGGCGGTGGCGTGGAACTTCGCGGCCGCGCATCCCGAGTATCTGACCCGGCTGGTGATCGTGAACGCGCCTCATCCGGTGACCTTCGCACGCGAACTGCAGCACAACCCGGCACAGCAGCAGGCCAGCGCCTACATGAATCTGTTCCGCAGCGCGAAGGCAGAGCGCGTCCTGTCGCAGGGCGCCTGCGCGCGCCTGGAGCGCATGACACTCGATGCCTGGGCCGCGAACGGCGGCAGGGCCACCGGCGAGGATCGTGCCGCCTATCGGGCGGCATGGTCGCAGCCCGGGGCGTTGACCGGCGCACTGAACTACTATCGCGCCTCGCCGCTGCATCCTCCGGAGGGAGAGGGGCCGGTGCCGCAGCCCGATCCCGCAGCCTTTCGGGTGCACGTGTCGACGCTGGTCATCTGGGGCGAGCGGGACGAGGCCTTGCTGACCGGGAATCTGGACGGTCTGGCCGAACTGGTCGATCCGCTGCAGATCGTACGCATTGCGACCGGGTCGCACTGGGTCGTGCACGAGCAGCCGGCTGTTGTCGCGTCCCTGATCCGGCGTTTCATCGAGGGATCGGGTACGTAATGATCGTTCGGGAGACGAGCGAATGGGATGGACGGACCGCGGCAAGGCTGCTTACGTGGCGGCTCTCATCGTCCTGGGCCTGGCGGCCGGCAGCGCCGAGGCAGTCACCAACTGCGGCAAGGCCAGGAAGACCAACGTCGAGATGCTGCTGTGCTCGAACGAGAAGGTCGCGCGCGCGGACAACTTGATGGCGCTGGCGTTTCGTGACGCCTTTCATCGCACGGACGATCCGGAGGCGCTGCTGGCGGATCAGCAGCGATGGACGACCGAGGTGCGCGATGCGTGCAAGGATGTTCCCTGTCTGATGCGTGCCTTCGAGGATCGCGCGAGCGAGCTGGACACCTGGCGCCCGCCTCGATGAGTGCAGTTGTCGGCTCGAGCGCGTCAGTGCGGTATCCCGAGGTCCGTCATCCCGGCAAGCCGGGATCCACACTCACCCGTCATCCCGGCAGAAGCCGGGATCCGGAGCGGTGGACCGTCAAGTAAATGACTGCGCTTGAACGGTTCCTGCGGGCAGGCGTATGCTGTCTCTGCGGCATTCGCCGCGCAGCTCTAGAGGAGGGCGTTTCCGATGCACATCCTGCCTCACGATCTCGATCACGAGTTCCCAGAGTTCAGTCCCCTCATTCACAACCTGAAGCAGCACGATGATCGGCTCGCCATGCTCGTGGACGAGTACGAGCGCGTGAACAACCAGATCGTCGACATCGAAGAGAACGACAAGCCGTTCCAGGAGTTCGAATTCGAGGCGATGAAGAAGCAGCGCCTGCGGCTGAAGGACAGTATCTATTTGATTTTGCGATCGAAATCTACGGCTACGGCCTGATCCACACCTCTGCCTCTCCGGTCCCGGGGAGGCTCGGACATCGGTGGATGAGCGCGGCATGGACGCCCGCTCATCCACGCCCTAGCTGCCGGCGCGGCCGCAAACTTGACGTTCTGTCAGCTTTTCTGCGGACCCCAGCGCCGCACGCGACCCGTATCCAGATGCACGAAATCCGGCCTGGGGTAGAAGCCCACCCCGCCGCGGGCCAATGCGATGGCGGCATCGCGCAGGGCCGCGGTGTTGCGTCCCGTGACGCGAACGTCGATGGCCTTGCCCTGCATGTGGAGGCTGTTACGCGCCACGCCGCCGCTCTTCTCCGCGAGATTGGCGTTGGTTGCAGGCGACCGGTAGGCGGATACGATCTCGAACGTGCCGCCTCCGTGCAGCGTGCGCAGGTCATGGAGGATGTCGAGCAGCACCGGATCCATCGGATATCGCTCGCCCGTCCGGAAGTCGCGCAACAACCGGTTCACCGCCGCGAGCGCATCCGGTACGTAGCGGCCGTCATCGAAGTAGACGACCGAGAGCTTCTCGTCGGTGTGGGTGTGCAGGAAATCGAGAGCGCGAGGTGTCTCGGCTGCGGCCAGCAGCGCGGGCGCGCGCATCAGCAGCGGCGCGGCTGCCATGCCCAGCAGCAGGCGGCGACGCAGGGGAAGAGGCGGAAGTGACGCAGTCATGGGGGGAGTCGGCTCTCGATAGCGGCGTCGACAGCAAGGACTAGACCAGGCGTTCCTTGTCGAAGAACGCCTTGCGCCAGCGCGTCACGGTGATCTTCTGGAACAGGCCGGCCTTGGTGAACGGATCTTCGTCGATGAAGCGCTGTGCCGCCGCGCGGTCCTCGGTGTCCACGAGCAGGATTCCGCCGTGCCCGCCGGCGCCGTCGTCGCCGGTGAGTGCGCCGGCCGCGAGCAGCAGGTGCTTGTTGGCCGTGAGGTAGTCGAGGTGCGCCGAGCGGACGCTGGCGCGCAGCTCGGCAGTGCCCGGCTTGTCTTCGGTCTGGATGGCGTAAGGCATGGGATGTCTCCGCGTGGGAGGCGACATTCTACCGCCGCCTGCCCCGGACTCGTGCAGACCGGACTCGTGCAGACCGGAGCTGGGCAGACCGGAGCCGGGCAGACCGGAGTCGTGCAGACCGGAGTCGTGCAGAACCGGACCCGCGCAGAACCGTGGAATCCGCGCGCGAGACGAGAGAGGTACCGGCGCGCAGGCGGGGGGGAGTCTCACGTGCAGCCCTGGACGTGTGATCGCACCTGCCTTGGGTGCATAATCGCGCCCTTTCCTATCCCGCTGCTCTTCCTGCACATGGCCCAGTACGTATACACCATGCACCGCGTGGGCAAGATCGTCCCGCCCAAGCGACAGATTCTCAAGGACATCTCCCTTTCCTTCTTCCCCGGCGCCAAGATCGGCGTCCTCGGCCTGAACGGCTCGGGCAAGTCCAGCCTGCTGCGCATCATGGCGGGCGTGGACAAGGACATAGAGGGCGAAGCCGTGCCCATGCCGGGCATCAAGATCGGCTTCCTTCCGCAGGAGCCGCAGCTCGATCCCGGGAAGACCGTTCGGGAGGAGGTCGAATCGGGGCTGGGCGAGATTCTCGAGGCCAAGCAGAAGCTCGACGAGATCTACGCCGCCTACGCCGAGCCGGACGCCGACTTCGACAAGCTCGCCACTGAACAGGCGAAGTACGAGGCGATCCTGGCCACCGCCGGCAGCGATACCGAGCACCAGCTGGAGATCGCCGCGGATTCGCTGCGCCTGCCCGCCTGGGACGCGAAGATCGCCCAGCTCTCCGGCGGCGAGAAGCGCCGGGTGGCACTGTGCAAGCTGCTACTGTTCAGGCCGGACATGCTGCTGCTGGACGAGCCGACCAACCACCTGGATGCCGAGTCGGTGGAGTGGCTCGAGCAGTTCCTGCAGCGCTTCCCCGGAACCGTCGTCGCCGTGACCCACGACCGCTACTTCCTGGACAACGCGGCAGAGTGGACTCTCGAACTCGACCGCGGCCACGGCATTCCCTGGAAGGGCAACTACAGCTCGTGGCTCGAGCAGAAGGAGCAGCGGCTGGAGATCGAGGCGAAGCAGGAGGCCGCGCGCATCAGGACCATGAAGCACGAACTGGAGTGGGTGCGCTCCAATCCCAAGGCGCGCCAGGCGAAGAGCAAGGCGCGCATCGCGCGCTTCGAGGAACTGTCCTCCTACGAGCACCAGAAGCGCAACGAAACCCAGGAGATCTTCATTCCGGTGGCCGATCGCCTGGGTGACAGCGTGATCGAGTTCAACGACGTCTCCAAGGGCTTCGGGGATCGCCTGCTGATCGACAGGCTCAGCATGAAGATCCCGCCGGGCGCGATCGTCGGCATCATCGGCCCCAACGGCGCAGGCAAGTCCACGCTGTTCCGCATGATCGCCGGCAAGGAGCAGCCCGATGGCGGGGAGATCACGGTCGGGCCCACGGTCAAGCTCGCCTTCGTCGACCAGTCGCGCGATTCCCTGGAGGGAAACAAGTCGGTGTGGGAGTTTGTCTCGGGCGGTGCCGATATCCTCAACGTCGGCAAGTTCGAGATGCCCTCGCGCGCCTACATCGGACGCTTCAACTTCAAGGGCGCCGACCAGCAGAAGCCGGTGGCCAACCTCTCCGGCGGCGAGCGCGGCCGCCTGCACCTGGCCAAGACGCTGATCGCCGGAGCCAACGTGCTGCTGCTCGACGAACCCTCCAACGACCTGGACGTGGAGACCCTGCGGGCCCTGGAGGAGGCGCTCCTGGAGTTTGCCGGCTGCGTGCTGGTGATCTCCCACGACCGCTGGTTCCTGGACCGTATCGCCACCCACATCCTCGCCTTCGAGGGCGATTCCCAGGTGGTCTTCTTCAACGGCAACTACCAGGAGTACGAGGCGGACAAGAGGAGGCGTCTCGGCGAAGAGGGCGCCCGTCCCAGGCGAATCCGCTACAAGCCGCTCGCCGGCTGAGCGCCGGCTGGTGCGGGTCCGTCCGGGCCCGCACCGCCTTCACCCTCGCTGGCCACGCTGCCCGGCACTCCACCCGAAAGTCCAGCCCTGACTGTGCCGCTATAGATTCCGGCGGTGCGCCGGCTCCGTCCGCGACACGTGGATCGGTATCCAGTGTTGCCGGAATGCCGATTCTGGCGCCCCCAGCTGCTGAATTTTGTACAAGTACTGGCACTATTTGCACGAATTCTGCAGACTATGCAGGCCGTGCAGTGCGAGAAAAATACTGCACATAAAAACAGTCAGCGAAAACAGCGGGGTTACATTGAATTCGTTTTCGGGGGTTGTGCGCTGGGCACCGCAGACGGGTCCGACGGGTGATGTGCAGGGGCGGTGCCGGCAAGGTCGCCAGCAAGGTCGCCAACATGGTCACCGGCATGGTCACCGGCGCGCCGGGCTGAAGTCCGCACTGTTCGCGATCGGACTGGCCGCTTCGTTCCAGATGGGCATCGGTTGCGCGCTCGCGGGCGAGCACAGCGAGGCAGTCGAGCGCATCGCCGACCTGCTCGATCAGATCCGCGCGCGCTACGTCGAGCACATCGACGACGAGAAGCTGATCGAGAACGCCGTCAACGGCGTGCTCAAGGGCCTCGACCCGTACTCGAAGTACATGGATGCGGAGAACTTCGAGAAGCTGCAGAGCCACAACCGCGGGGAGTACGGCGGGGTGGGCATCGAGGTGCGGACCGAGGCCGGAGGGGCGCGCATCCTCACCGCGTTCGAGGGGGCACCGGCACAGCGTGCCGGGCTCAAGCAGGGCGACCTGATCCTGAAGATCGACCAGACCGCCCTCCAGGGCATGGAGCTGGAGCAGATCACGCAGCTCATGCGCGGCAGGCCGGACACGGATGTCAGGCTCATGCTGGTACCGGAGGGCGCCGCCGATCCGGTCGAAGTGGTCGTGCAGCGCGCGGTGATCAAGTGGCAGAGCGTGCGTGCCCACATGCTGGACAACGGCTACGCCTATGTTCGCATCACCAACTTCCAGGAACACACCGGCGAGATGCTCGTCGCTGCACTGGGCGGCCTGTGGAAGACCCAGGACGGCAAGGTCTCGGGCATCGTGCTGGATCTGCGCGACAACCCTGGCGGCCTGATCACGGCAGCGGTCGGTGTCTCCAGCGCCTTCCTGCCGGCGAACGCACCCATCGCGTACGCCGACGGCAGCGGGAGTGCCTCGAAGATGCGCCTCTACGCGCGAAAGGAGGACTACCTGCGTGCGGGCGAGTCCGACTATCTGATCAACCTGCCGGCTGCCGTGAGGGAGGTTCCGATGGCGGTGCTGGTGAACAAGAACTCGGCGTCCTCGTCCGAGATCGTGGCCGGCGCGCTGCAGGATCACAAGCGGGCAGTGGTGGTCGGAACCCTGACCTATGGCAAGGGCTCGATCCAGCGCATGTTCCCGCAGAGTGACGGCTCCGGACTCAAGATCACCACCTCGCACTACTTCCTGCCGGGGGGGCGCAAGGTCCACGGCAAGGGCATCCAGCCCGATCTGGTGGTGGAAAAGGATCCGATGTCGGCCGTGGCGACAGCCCCTGTCGACGGCGGCAAGCCGGCCCAGCCCGTCGCCGTCACCGGTGACGTCGCCTCCGCCGACCCCAAGCGTCCGGCCCCGGCCATGTGCAGCGAGCTGGTGCGTGCGAGTGCGGCCGAGGGGGACAAGCCGACCGGTGAACTCGACTGCCAGCTGCAGGAAGCGCTGCGCGTGCTGCGCGCCCGCACCGAGATCGGCCAGAGCTGAGCGCGCGGCCGCCGCGCCGCGCCGATGCCCCGTATCATCCCTCGCGCGCGGCTTGGCACGGTGAAAACGGGAGGATCGGAGCATGCAGCTGGACGGAGCGGTGTGCATCGTGACCGGCGGCGGGACCGGCACGGGCGCGGCATGCGCCACCCTGCTCGCGAGCAAGGGCTGTCGCGTGGTGGTGAACTACAGCCGCAGCGAAGACGAGGCGCACGCGACCGTGCGCGCCTGCCAGGCGGCGGGCGCCGATGCGCTCGCCGTGCAGGGCAACGTCGCTCTCGACGCCGACTGCCAGGCCCTCGCGCAGGCCGCGCTGACGCGCTGGGGCCGCATCGACGCCCTCGTCAACAACGCGGGAATCACCCGGTTCGCGCACGCCGCCAGGCTCGATGCCCTGAGCGCCCAGGACTTCCACGACATCTACGACGTGAACGTGGTGGGTGCGTATCAGATGATCCGGGCGTGCACGCCAGCGATGAAGCAGCAGGGTGCCGGTGCAGTGGTCAACATCTCGTCCATCGCGGGCACCCGCGGGGTCGGTTCATCCACCGCATACGTCGCCTCCAAGGGCGCGCTCAACGCCATGACGCTGGCGCTGGCACGTGCGCTGGCGCCTACCATCCGGGTAAACGCGGTGTGTCCCGGCTTCATCGAGACGCGCTGGCACACGCAGCGCTTCGATGCGGACGGCTACGCCAGATTCAAGTCGGCCTACGAGGCGAACGTGCCGCTCGCCACGGCGGCCTCCGCGGTTGACGTCGCGGAAACCGTGGTGTGGCTGATCGAAGCGGCCCGGGTGATCACCGGCGAGTTGATCGAGGTGGATAGCGGCCTGCACCTCGGCAAAGTCTGAGCGGGCAAGGCCGCGGCCGCGATCCGCGCCCAAGCCGGGGGCGGGCATCTGCGCGGGACGGCGCACGGCAGATCTACTCCGATGTGCTCCTGCCGGCGCCATCGCCCTTCCATCGCGCATCGACTCCGGCCACCAGTCGTTGCAGCTCGGTATCGGCGCAGGCATCACGCCGCAGCGATGCGCATACCGTGGATGCCAGCTCGAGAAACCGCACCAGCGTCTCACGCTCGTGCTCGGGGGACTCGGGCGGGGTCGCGAACAGCTGCCACGCCGGTCCTACCCTGAGCCAGCCTTGCTGCGCGAGGCGTTGCACCTTGCGCCGCACCGTCTCGCGCGGGATGCTGGTCGCGCGACTGATGCCGCGAATGTTGGCCGGCGACATGGGAGGTCGCGCAGCGTCGCCGCGCTCCGCATTGCTGCGGACAAACTGCATCTGTCGATTGTGATGTGCGATCTCGCCCAGGATCAGGGCCGAGTCGATGTCCCCGCCAAAGGCATCGCGCACACGGTTCATGTTCCAGAGGAGGAATTCCTGCAGCAGCCACCCGATCTGCCCCAGGTTCGCTTCCGGGTTCGGCTTGGTCATTGTCATGATTGAACGTCTCGGCCAGGAGATGCGTACTCGTTGCACGCCATACGCATGTTATTTCTACTGGTGAACAGATTCGCTGTAAAGTTCTGATGTCCCAGTTTGGGTGTGCATTCTCCATACGAAACGCGACGTTACGGAATTCTGCCGGCGTGCATGCGAACGAGACGCAGTCGGAGTACATCGATGAACGGAAAGATCACGATCATGGCTGCCACCTCGCGTGACGCGGGCCTCGTCCTGCACTTCATCCGCTGGCTCGCGGAGTACGAGAGGCTCGAGCATCTGGTGAGCGCGACCGAGGAAGGGCTGCGCGAGTCGCTGTTCGGCGAACGGCCCGGCGCCGAGGTGCTGATCGCCTGTACAGAGGATGAGCCGGTCGGCGTCGCCGTCTTCTTCCCGAACTTCTCCACCTTCCTCGGTCGGCGCGGGATGTGGCTGGAGGACATCTTCGTGGAGTCGGTGGCGCGCGGCCGCGGCGTGGGCAAGTTGCTGCTGCTCGCCGTGGCACGCATCGCCCACGAGCGCGGATGCGGCCGGTTCGAGTGGGCGGCGCTGGACTGGAATGCGCCGGCCTGGGATTTCTATCGCGCGCTGGGTGCCGCGCCGCTCGAGGACTGGACCATGTTCCGCCTGACCGGCTCCGCTCTCGAGCGGCTCGCGCGCATGTGAGCGCGGCTCAGCGTTTGCGCGCGACGAAGCGGCCGCCGCCGAGGCGGCCTGTCCCGTAGAGCCCGACGAAGAAGGCGTAGGTGTCGTCCCAGCGCTGGAAGTGTGCGGTGCCGAACTTGTGCACCGTCTCCGATTCCAGGCTGCGGTACATGGCAAGCCGTGCGACCAGGATGCGCGCCCACTCCTCGCTCAGGTCCTCGCGGCGTTCCAGCGTGCAACCGCTGGCGGCAAGCAGAGCGGCATAGCCGTCCAGCGTTTCCAGGCTCGGAAAGGCCATCTCGCGCTGCAGCCGCGCCGTCTCCTCCTCGTCCAGCGATTCCCGGCGCAGGATGTCGGTGAAGGCGATGACGCCGCCGGGCACGAGCACGCGCGCGCATTCGGCGACGAGCCTAGGCTTGTCCGGCACATGGCACCATGCCTCCTGGCCGACGACCACGTCGAAGCTCGCATCGGGGAACGGCATCTCCAGCGCGTTGCCGTGGCAGAAATCGACCAGGTGGTCCAGGCCCACCACGCGCGTGAGGCGCTGGGCGCCGAGGAACCGCGTGTACGTGAAGTCCAGCCCGGTGACGCGGCAACCGAAGTAGTGCGCGAAGTAGCGGGCCGGTCCGCCCATGCCACTGCATACGTCCAGTACGCGCAGGCGCGCGCGCATGCCGGCGGCCCGCGCCAGCACCTCGTTCGCCGCGGTGCCGCCGAAGTGATCCTGGTCGAACTCCTGGAGTGTCTCCTCGGACAATCCCTCCAGTGCGATGCCGCGCGCCCGCAGCGTGTGCAGGATCTGTTCCTCGTTGATCGGATGCGCGTCGTAGAACGCAGTCACCCGCGCGATGGCGCCGTCTGTGGTGTGCGGTGCGCTCATGCATCGACCTCGCGCAACCGGGGAACGGGTGCGGCCGTGGCGTTTGCCGCCATTGCCCGTGCGCGCGTGCCGTGCGCCCCGCGCGCATTGTCGATCCGCCGATCCTGCACGTTGCCGTTCTCCTCTGCGTGTTCGCGGTCCGCGTTCAGTGCGCCGGTCCGCTGGTCCTCGTTGCCAGCTGCGCGATGGCCTCGTTCACCGAATCCATGGTCGGATGCAGCGCATGGGCCCGCTGCAGGGCAAACAGCGCCAGGTCTCCGCGGTCCTGGCGCAGGCAGATCTGGGCGAATCCGCAGATGGCACCGAAGTGGCGGGGTTCGAGCATCAGCGTGCGGCCGATGTCGTGCACGCTGTCGCTGTCCCGTCCTTGCAGGAAGCGCAGCGTGGCGCGCTTGTTCCAGGCCTCGGCATAGTCGGGGAAGTCCTCGACGATGCGGTCGAGCAGGCGGCCGGCCTGCTCGAAGTCGCGCCCGGCGATCGCCTGTTCGGCCCGCTCGAGCGCTTCGCGCGCCAGGGGCTGGGGGTAGTGCAGCCACTGCGCCCAGATCTCGTCCTCCACGCTGGCGGCGTGTTCGGCCGACTCCGCCTGGGCCAGGCTCGCGAACAGCGCGTCCAGGCTGCGCGGCAGGGACGCGCAGGGCGTGCCGTGCGCGGTGTCGAGCACCAGCTTGAGCGTGTCTTCGAGCATGGCGCAGTGTAGCGTGCCGCCCGGCGTGGAGCCGCGTGGGTGCCGGAATCAGCCCGTCACCACCCGCTGCGTGGGGTCGCGCCGGTGGATCGTGCCGCGCACGCCAGTGAGTTGCGCGAGGGCCTCGCGCAGCGACTCGGTCCTGCCGCTGGTGAAGAAGGCATGTCGCCCGGTGCGGCCGCGATGCGTGGCCAGGCCGCGCGCGTCGAGCACGTCGCCCAGGTGGCGGGCGATGGCCGGTGCAGGGTCGATCACGCTCACGTGCGGTCCGACGATGCGCCGGATGGGTTCGATCACGAACGGATAGTGGGTGCAGGCGAGCACGACGGTGTCCGCGCCTGCGGCGATGATCGGCTGCAGAAAGCCGCGCAGGGCCGCTTCCGTCTCCGGACCGTCCAGCGCCCCGCGCTCGACCAGTTCGGCCAGTCCGTCGCATACCTGCTTGACCAGGCGGATGCCCTCGGCGTAGCGGCCCGCAGTCGCCTGGAACAGCCTCCCCTGGAACGTGGCCGGTGTGGCGAGGATTCCGACGACGCCCGTGCGCGTCATCGCGGCGGCTGGCTTGACCGCGGGCTCCATGCCGATCACGGGAAGCCCGGTGAAGGTCTCGCGCAGGTACTTCAGCGCAGCCGCCGAGGCGGTGTTGCATGCGACCACGATCGCTTTGCAGCCGCGTCCGACCAGGAATGCGGTGATGTCGTGGCAGAACGCGCGGATCTCTTCCTGGGAGCGCGGACCGTAAGGCACGTGCGCCTGGTCGGCGAAATAGAGCGTGTCCTCGTGCGGCAGCTGACGCACGATCTCGCGCCACACGCTCAGGCCGCCCACACCCGAATCGAACACGCCGATGCTGCCGGCCGTCTCCGGCGCGGCGGCGCTCACGGCACGATGGCGAATGCGTTCACCGGGGCGCCGGTCATGCCTCGCAGACGGGGCGGGTTGAGCACCAGCACGAAGCTGTGGTTCCCGCGCGCGGCGAGCGTCTCGGCCAGCGCCTCCAGGTTCATGTTCTCGACGATGTAGATGCCGTGATCGGCGATGAGGATGCGGTGCGCCGGGAAGACCGTGCCCTTCTCCGGGTACACCTCGTAGGTGAGCTGATCGGCGCCGGTGAGGAACACCTTCCTTCCGGCCAGCCACTTCGCAGCGCTCTCGCCCGGGCCCGGGCGCACACCCATGTACTTCGCCTTGTCGTCGAAGAATCTGCCGTAGCCGGTGCGGATCAGGACCGAGTCGCCCTCGCGCACCTCCACCCCCTGCGCCTTCGCGGTCGCCTCGAGGTCGGCGGCCGTGATCTCCTCGCCGGGTGCGAGCGCATCGACCTGCCTGTAGCGCGCCACGTCGAGCAGCACGCCGCGGTTGACGAAGCGATCGGCCGGATAGTGCTCGATGCCCAGCGCGGTGAGGCCTGCGGGAGATTCGCTCTGCTCGGCCGGCAGACCGCCGAAGAGCTTGCCGTCATGGCCGATGTGGCCGATCGCGTCGATGGTGGGCGCGCCGTGCTGGCCGCTGAAGAACATCATGTCGGCAGCGAAGGACAGCCCGGGAATCCAGCCACTGGTCTGCTTGTGCGTGTTCACCAGCGAGGCGGCGAACGGCGGGTTGAAGGGCAGCAGCGGCGAGCGCGCGTCCCACACGAAGTTCAACTCCACCATCCTGGCCGACCGCAGCGCGCCCAGCAGTTCGCCTTCGGCGCGGGATGCCCCGGCGGCGGCGGCGCTGACGGCGATCCCGATCAAGGCGCTGCGCAGCATGCGCGACACGCATCCGGTGCTCATCTCACGACTCCCTTGGGTTGTTCTCGCTGTACGGGCAATGGCGCCAAGGTCAATATGGGGTCAATATGGCATCCGGCGCCGCGCATTGCGCTTCACAGGCAGCCGCGCGCGAAGGCTGCCTGGTCCCGCGCCGCCGACAGCAGCAGGCTGATGTCGTTGCCCGCGAGGATGAAGCGCATGCCTCGGTCGATGCAGCGCTTCATCGGCTCGCACGCGTACACTCCGCCCAGGCCCGGCCACCTGCCGTGCCGGCGGCAGGCGGCCACCACCCTGTCCATGGCCGCGACGACGCGCTCGTGCTCGATCTGGCCGGGAATGCCCATCTCCAGGCACAGATCGTTGGTGCCCATGAGCAGCACGTCGATGCCGGGGACCATCGCGATCGCCTCCGCGTTCTCCACCGCGCGCGGGGTCTCGATCATGGCCACGACGAGCGTCGCCGCGTTGAGCTTCTCCACGACCTCGGTGGCGGGCGCGGAGGCAAAGCCGAACTGGGGATAGGCCCCGCCGATCGAGCGCCGGCCCAGGGGGGCGAAGCGGAAGGCGTCCACGATCGCGCGCGCCTCCTCGGCCGAATCCACGTGCGGAATCACCACGCCCAGCGCACCGGCATCCAGGCAGCGGGCGCCCATCGCCAGTTCGCCGTTGGGTACCCGCACCAGCGGCGCGATGCCGGCGTCGAGTGCCGCCACGCAGATGCCGTAGGCCGTTTCCACCGACATCGCACCGTGCTCGAGATCGATGAAAAGAAAATCGTAGCCGGCGGTCTTCATCACGCGCGCGACCTCCACGCCACGCACGGCGCGCACGCCCATTCCGACCGCCAGCGCCCCCTGGCTCAGACGCTCGCGTGCGGGGTTGACGACATTGCCCATTGCTCCTCCCTGGTCTGCCATGCGGCGATTGTAGGCGATGCCGGCGACCCGCGCGGCAGACGGGCACGCGGCCTGCAAAGGGAAGGCCGGGACCGCCTGACCCCTGGAAGAGTCGTGATGCGCGAGCGGCCCGATGTCTGACGCCACGGAAGGAGGCGGCTCGGCACGCGCCGCCACAGCGGGTGGATGCCCCGTACGGGCGCCGCCCGGCCGTCTGCACCAGCGGTTCGGTCCGTCTGTGCGGCTTTCCCTCACGGCACAGCAGGAGATCCCATGAGCAAGACCGTTTCGACCATCAGCGCCTTCCTTCTGGCATTCGGCGTGGCCGGTACAGCCTCGGCTGCCGAGGAGCAGCAGGGCGGTCAGCAGCCATCGGCTGCCCAGCAGAGCGAGCAGAACGCGCAGAGCGGCCAGAGCGGCGCCCAGGACGCGAATGCCCAGCTGGAGGCAGCCGTGAAGAAGTGCGAACAGGGTCCGGCAGCGGAGAAGCAGAAGTGCATCGAGGACGCCCGGAAGAAGCACGACCAGATGTGACGTCCGGCTAGTCCGATCCGGTCGCGCCGCAGCCTGCAGCGCGACCGGCCGCGTGCCCGACCGGTCGGGCCGGCACGCGGTTTCCACCCCTGCGCCATCCCGGCGCGAGCCATCCCATCCGTCATCCCCGCGCGGGTCACCGTGTTTCGTAATTCCGGCGCGGGTCATCGCGCTTCGGAATTCCGGCGCAGGCCACCGTTTCGAGATCCCGGCGAACGCCGGTCCAGGACGCGACCCATCGTGCCGCGCGCGCCTGCCCATTTGTGCGACCATTCCGCCCAGTTCCGCTAGCCTGCCGGGAGGCGCAATGGCCGGTTCCGATTTCGACTGGGCGCGCATGGCGTCCGATCTCGAGCGCCTGCTTCGGCTGCGCAGCCACCCCTTCGCGATGAAGCTGTTCGAGCGCGCGGAGGAGATGGAGGCCGTTCCGAAGATCCGCCGGCCGAAGAACGTGCACACCACCGATCAGATCGTGGCCCAGGCGGCACGGCTGGGGTGGACGGTCGGCATCACCGGCGACGATCTGGTCGGCGCTCAGTGCCGCGCGGTGATCGGGCTCGGTCCGCAGGACCAGACCTGGCGATCAGGTGAGCACATGACGGGCGTGTGGTACGCCACGCAGCCCGATGCGGCCGCGCACCAGGAGGCGATGCACGTCGTGCCGCACGGCCGCTACCAGGCACTGGCCGTATCGCCGCTGGCCTCGGCGCGCCTGGATCCTCCCCTCATCGTGCTGTTCTATGCCTCCCCCGGGGCCATGATGTACTTCATCAACGGGCTGCAGTGGGCCGGGTACAGGCGCTTCGACTGGAGTGTCGTGGGGGAGTCCGCCTGCGCCGATTCGTGGGGCAGAGCGCTCGTCACGGGTACGCCGAGCCTTTCCATTCCGTGCTTCGCCGAGCGCCGCTACGGCGGCGTGCTGGACGACGAGATGCTCATGGCACTGCCGCCTGCGTTCGTGCCCAAGGCGATCGCCGGCATGGAACAGCTCGCGAAGAACGGCTTGCGCTATCCGTTCCCGCAGTACGGCATCCAGCAGGACGTGCGCGCCGGCATGGCGGTCAGCTACCCCGACCGCGCCGGCAGATGAGCCGCGAACCGATCCGCCGCTCCCTCCGCCCGAGGCGTGCACGGCCTGGCGGCTGCGCCTCGCGCGCGCCGCGGCGGTGCAGGGGCCGACTCGGCCGCTGCTGGTAGACTCGACGACCTCGCCGCGAGGAGCAACAGGAACATGAAACTTTTCAAATGGGACGAGATCCCGGCCGAGCGTCTGAACGACAAGTTCGTGCGCAAGCTGGCCTGGGACGGAAACATGATGGTGGCGCGCACCGACGTCGAGAAGGGATACCTGGTGCCCGCGCACAGCCATCCGAACGAGCAGATCACCTGGGTGATGAGCGGTAGGTGGCGCTTCACCCTGGAAGGCAGGACGGTCGAGGTTGGTCCGGGCGAGATGATCAGCATCCCGGCGAACGTCGTGCACGGGGCCGAGGCGGTGGAGACCCTGGTCGCCTACGACATCTTCACGCCGGTGCGCGAGGACTGGCTCGACGGCAGCGATGCCTACCTGCGCAACTGAGAACCGGCGAAGGACAGGCCCATGACGGACAATTTCAGCACGGCACTGCGGCTGAGCAAGCCGGCGCTCGAGAGCGAACACGGCATCGTGGCCGCCCAGCACCGGCGCGCGGCCGAGGTGGGAGCCGCGGTGCTGGCGCGCGGCGGCGATGCCGTGGATGCTGCGATCGCCACGTCGTTCGCCCTCGGCGTTCTGGAGCCGTGGATGAGCGGTCTGGGCGGCGGCGGCGCCATGGTGCTGTGGCGCGCGCGCGAGCAGCGCGCGAGCGTGATCGACTTCGGCATGCGTGCGCCGGCCTCGCTCGATCTGCGTGACTATCCGCTGTCGGGACGCGGGATCGCCTCCGACCTGTTCCCCTGGGCGCACGTGGTCGAGGATCGCAACATCGTCGGTCCCCTGTCCGTGGCCGTGCCGGGGACGGTGGATGGCATGCGCGTGGCGCACGAGCGCTTCGCCACCCTGCCGTGGGCGGAACTGCTGGCGCCTGCCGTGCAGCTGGCCGACGAGGGGCTGCTGGTGGACTGGTTCGCCACCGAGAACATCGCGGGCGGTGCAGCCGACCTGCGCCGCTATCCGGCCAGCGCCGAGAGCTTCCTGGTGGACGGACTGCCGCCCGTGCCGGGTTGGTCGGCACGCACGCAGGTGCGGCTGCCGCAGAAGAAGCTCGCGCGCACGCTGACGCGTCTGGCCAGTGCCGGCGCACGCGACTTCTACGAGGGCGCGCTCGCGCGCGAGATCGCCGCGCAGATGCAGGCGGCCGGCGGCCGGCTGTCGCAGGCCGACCTCGCCGGTTTTCGCGCGCGCGAAGCCGATCCCCTGGTCATCGACTATCGCGGGGCGCGCGTGTACGCCACGCCCGAGCTGACTGCCGGACCGACGCTCGCACATGCCTTGCGCGAACTCGCGCCGCGCTTCACGCCGGGGCCGGCGCCCGATGCGGCGGCCTACGTGGCCTACGCCCAGGCGATGCAGGCAGCCTACGCCCTGCGCCTGAACCGGATGGGCGACGTGGACGGCGGTCGGGCGCCCGGTTGCACGACGCACTTCTGCGTGGTCGACGCGCACGGCAACATCGCCGCGGTGACGCAGACTCTGCTCTCGGTGTTCGGCTCGCGCTACACGCTGCCCGAGTCGGGTGTGCTGATGAACAACGGCATCATGTGGTTCGATCCGGAGCCGGGCCGCGCGAACTCGCTCGGTCCCGGCAAGCGCTGCCTCACCAACTATTGTCCGATCGTGGCGGAGGCGCGCGGCGCGCGCTTCGCCCTGGGTGCCTCGGGTGGTCGCCGGATCCTGCCGGCGGTGATGCAGCTGCTCTCGTTCGTGGCGGACTTCGGCATGTCCCTGGACGAGGCCTTCCACGCGCCGCGCATCGACGCGAGCGAAGGAGCCCTCGTCATCGGCGATGCGCAACTGCCCGAGGCGGTGCACGTTGCGCTGTCGGCACGGTTCGACTACGTGCAGGCGCGCCGCCAGACGCTGCCGTTCAAGTTCGCCTGCCCCAGCGGCGTGCTGCGCCTGGGCACGCGCAACGCCGGGGCATCCGAGCCGGGTGCGCCGTGGGGCGAGGCGGTCAGCGCAGCGTGAGCGTGTGCATGCGCCTGTTCTGCTTTGGGTGTCGAGTGGCCGGCCCAGAACGGTGACCCGGCCGGTAACCCGGACGGCACGCCTCGGCTGCCGCCCCGTTTGACATGGAGTCCTTCGCTCGCTAGCGTAGCAGTGGATCGATCGCGATCCCGGCGGGGCGCGCTTTCCTTGCCGGGCGCGCGTTCCGCGGGCGCCCACATCGTCTGCTCGCAGGGAGCTGCGAAATACTTTCCATGCCTGTGCTCGAGATCGTTCTCGCGCTGGTGCTCGCGTTCGCGGGAGTCCTCGTGATCTACGCGCTCGGTCTGCGCACGCGTCTGGCGAGCGCCCGTGCGCGAGCTGCCGCAGCGGCTGACCGGAGCACCGAGCCGGCCTTCATGGATCGCGACGCGCTCGACAGTGCACACGCACTGCTCGATGCGATCTATGCCAGCGCACCGGTGGGGCTCGGCTTCTGGGACCGGCAGCTGCGCTTCGTTCGCGTCAATGCCCGGCTGGCGGAGATGAACGGCCTGCCGTCCGAGGCACACATCGGAAGTACGCCGATGGAACTGCTTCCCGGCATCGCCCAGCTGGAGCAGCTCATGGCCCAGTGGCGCCGGATCCTGTCCGGCGAACTGCCCGAACTGTTCATGGAGATATCGGGCGAGACGCCAGCCGCGCCCGGGGAAATCCGTTACTGGCGCGAGCGCTTCTTCCCGGTGCGCGTGTCCGGTCAGATCGTGGGCGTGGGCGGCGTGGTCGAGGAGGTCACCGAGCGCAAGCTCGCCGAGGACGCGCTGCGGCGTGCGCACGAGCGCCTGGCACTCGCCCAGCGTGCCAGCGGCAGCGGCGTGTGGGACTGGGAGGCGGGACAGGAGGAGGTGTACGTCTCGCGCGAGTACCGCAACATCTTCGGGTTGCCCGCACACGCGCGCCTGCTCTATCGGGAATGGCTCGATCGCATCCATCCGGACGATCGCGAGCGGGTGCGCGAGGCGCGCGACGTTCTCTTCCGCAACGGCGGCGAATGGAGCGTGGAGTTCCGCATCGTGCATCCGCTGCACGGCGAACGCTGGGTATCGAGCCATGGCGAACTGATCCGCGATGCGCGCGGGGAGCCGGCGCGGTTCAGCGGCATCAGCATCGACATCACCCAGCGCAAGCGCGCCGAGACCGGTCTGCGCGAGAGCGAAGAGCGCTTCCGCTGGATCGTGCAGCGTGCGCCGATCCCGGTGTTCGTGCATGCGCTGGACGGAGAGATCCTGGAGATGAGCAAGGTGGTCACCGAACTCACCGGCTGGATCCGCGGTGATCTGCGCCATGCCCGCGACTGGTACTCCAAGGGCAGAGGTGTTCCACGCGAGCAGGTCGAGGCGACCATGGCGGAGATGCATCGGCGTTTCGCCGCCAACGAGCAGGTCGAGCCCGAAGTGGTCGTGTGGACCCGCACCGGCGAGCAGCGCAAGTGGCTGTTCCATCGTTCGGAGGTCAAGAAGCTTGCCGACGGACGGCCGTTCCTCACCTCGATGGCCATCGACATCACCGAGCGGGAGAAGGCGCAGGCGGCGTTGCGCGAGGCGGACCGCCGCAAGGACGAGTTCCTCGCCATGCTGGCACACGAGCTGCGCAATCCGCTGGCGCCCATCCGCAATGCGGTGGAGTTGCTCAAGTCACCCGGTACGCAGGTCGATCCGGCTTCGCTGACCGAGATACTCGAGCGCCAGTTGTTCCATCTGGTCCGGCTGGTGGATGACCTTCTCGACGTGTCGCGCGTGACGCGCGGGAAGATCGAACTCAGGCGCCAACCCGTCGATCTGCGCGAGGTGGTGGCGCATGCCGTCGAGGTCGTGCAGTTCCAGTTCGACGAGCGGCGGCAGAAGCTGGAACTCGTTGCCCCGCCGCACGCGGCGATGGTGTTCGCCGATTCCACGCGGCTGGTGCAGGTGGTCCTCAATCTGCTCGCGAACGCCTCGAAGTTCTCCCCGGAGGGCAGCCGCATCGCGCTCGCGATCGAGCCTGATGCAGGCAGTGGCTGGTGCGTGCGCGTGTCCGACCAGGGGCAGGGCATCGCCGCCGATCTGCTGCCACGCATCTTCGATCTGTTCATCCAGGGCGAGCACAGCCTGGACCGCACCGACGGGGGGCTTGGCATCGGACTGAGTCTGGTCAAGTCGCTGGTGGAGATGCACGGCGGGAGCGTGGACGTGCGCTCCGGCGGATCGGGCGCAGGCAGCGAGTTCGTGGTGCGCCTGCCCGCATCCGTCCCGGCGGCAGGCGCCGCAACGCCATCCGATCCGCCCTCGCCGTCACCGGCCGTGCCGAGCAGGCGCCGCGTGCTCGCGGTGGACGACAACCGCGATTCCGCCGAGAGCCTGCGCATGCTGCTCGAGTTGTGGGGCCACGAGGCGCGCTGCGCGTTCGATGGCAGGGAGGCGCTGGATATGGCCGAGCACTTCGCACCCGACGTGGTGCTGCTCGACATCGGGTTGCCCGGGATGAGCGGCTACGACCTGGCCGCCCGCATCCGCGCACGCGAGGCACTGCGCCAGGTCACCCTGATTGCCGTGACCGGCTACGGGCAGGAGGAGGACCGGCGCCGCGTACGCGCGGCGGGGTTCGACCATCATCTGGTCAAGCCGGTCGATCCCGATGCGCTGGAGCGGCTGATGAATTCCCTGGAACGGCCTGCCGTCTGACGAACGCGCGCCGTGCGGCGCGCGCATCCGTGCGCTCCGTGTACGCGCCTCGTCCTGCGCGCAGACGCCATCCCGTGCGACCATCGGTCAACCGACACGGCACGCAAGGAGACGGTCCATGAACGGCGTCCTGGGCTTCGATCACGTTCACCTCATCAGCCGCGATGCACGCGCGGCGGCGCAATGGTATTGCGACATGTTCGGCGCAGAGGTGACGCGGGTGCAGGAGGATCTGCGTGGTGCACCGCAACTGGATGTGCAGGTGGGCGGCATGACGCTGGTGATCCGCGGCCGGCGTCCCGGCGAGCAGCCCGCCACCACCAGGCCGATGCAGCATTTCGAAGGCTTCTCCAGCCATGAAGAGTGGGGAACCGATCACTTCGGATTCACCTACCGCGGCGATCTGCGCGCCTTCTGCGATGAACTCGGGAGCAAGGGCGTGCGCATGGCTGTCGAGCCGTGGGAATTCAAGCCGGGCATGGTGCTGTGCTACGTGGCGGCCCCGGACGGTGTGAGCATCGAACTGATCCAGGAAGCTTGACTTCGTCGTCCGCGCATGCCGGCCCCGGGCGCGCTACCCAGGGTGAATGTCACAGCTGGATTCCGGCTTGCGCCGGAATGACGAACTTCTCGTCACATCGCTGTGCTACCCGCGCGCCAGTCCGAGATAGTTCTCCTTGCCCATCTGGCCGCCCTTGAGCGCGATCTCCAGGCCGTCGAACTCCGGATTCGTCGAATGGCCGCGGCACAGCGGCGCGCCGGGCGTGAGTTCCGCCAGCATCTCCAGGCCGTACAGCCCGAGCTCCCGCGTGGCGTAGCTGGAGGTGTCGCCGCCGGCGACGACCAGGCGCCGCAGCCCGGTGCGCAACAACAGCTCGCGCGCGAGGCGCCCGAGTGCGCTGCCCAGGACCCGGGCGGTGTTGCCCGAGCCCGAGCCGAGGGTGGCGCGCGTGGCCTGGATGCTCGGGTCGTCCGGACCCGCGGCCGAGTAGAGCAGCACGCTGCGGCCCGCCGACAGCACGGCCAGCGCCTGCGCCAGCAGTTGCCCGTGCGCCTGCGTCGCGGTCTGCTCACGCACGAACGACTCGGTCGGCACGCGTAGGCAGTCGAAGCCATTGTGTCCGGCCCATTCGATCTGGCGCTGGGTCATTGGCGAGGCGCTGCCCGACACCACCACCAGCTGCGCCACCGGCTTCACCGGCGCGAAGTCAGCGCGCCTGGCCGGGATGGTGCCGCTCGCGCGCCAGTGCGCCGCGAGCGCGTATTCCACTCCCGAGGAGCCGATGGCGAACTGCTGCACCCGCTGCGCTTCGCTCCACATCAGACGGCCGACCGTGCGCAGACTGGCATCGTCCGCGACGTCGTAGAGCAGCAGGCCGGGCTTCGCTGCGAGCTTGCGCGTGTGGTGCGCATCGACCGTGGCGTCGCCGCCGGCCAGTTCCGGCAGGCTCATGAGGCCGACGCTGGCGTGCGTCTGGTGTGACAGGTGCACGCGCAGATCGGCCTCGTGCATCGGCGTGACCGGATGGCGCGACATGGTCGGGTGCCGGTCGAGCCGGAAGATCTCCTCGCCCGCGGCGGCGAAGTGGTTGCCGAACACGGTGTAGCGGCGCAGCGGCGGTGCGCCCGCGAGCACCGGGATGGTCTGCCCCGCATTGAGCTGCGTGCGGACCAGATCGGCGACGTGGCCGATGCTGCCGATCTCCGGCGCGGAATCGAAGGTCGAGCACACCTTGTAGTGTGTCAGCGGCGCGCGCAGCGCCCACAGCTCGCGCAGTACCGGCGCGAGGTCGGCGTCCATCTCCCTGGGCGACATCGCGCGGCTGGTGCCGGCGATGCCGATGCAGCGCAGGTCGGGAAATTTCCCGTGCACCAGATCGGCAGAAGGTGGCGCCAGGAACAGCACGGTGCGCAGGCCGGACAGGGCCAGGGCTTCCATCGCGTCGGTGGAGCCGGTGAAGTCGTCGCCGTAGAAGGCGAGCAGCAGGTTCGAGACAGCCATCACGCGCGCCCTCCGAATTTCTCGATCGCCGCGGCCAGCTCGGGACGCGTCTTCGCGTAATCCTCCAGGGAAGTGCCGGCAAGCGCCGCCTCCCAGCCCTGCTGCATGCTGCGCACCCCCGCGGCGGTGCCGCCGGGGTGCGCGATGATGCCGCCACCCGCGAGGTGGAAGACGTCGATGGTCCTGGTGGCGGCGTAGATGGGCAGGGCGGTGGCCGCCCATTGCGCCGAGGACAGCACCGGCATGGCTCGGTAGTCGCCGAACATCGGCGTGAGGCAGGCCCGGATCGAGGCGCCGACCTCGTCGTTGCTCTCGTAGAACTTGCTGTTGAAGCCGCCCACGTGCAGGTGGTCGACGCCGGCCAGGCGGCAGATCTTCTGGTATGCATCGAAGCCGATGCCCAGCAGCGGATGGCGCGCCATCGCGCCGAAGTTGGCGCGGTGGCCGTGGATCGGCAGCTGGCAGTGGCGGCGCACGTGGGCCAGCGCGGCGAAGCCCACGCTGTTGACGTTGACCATGACGCAGGTGCCGCCCAGCTTCCAGACCAGATCGTGCGCGCGCAGCATGTGGTCGACGTCGCCGCTGATGTTGAACGCGTACATCGTCTTCCTGCCGGTTTCGTCGGCGGAGCGTTCTATCTCCCCCGTCGCCGCGCGCACCCGCTCCTCGAACGGCGCGTAGAGCGGATCGGCGTGCAGTTCGTCGTCCTTGATGAAGTCCAGGCCGGCCCGCGCCAGTTCGCCCACCAGCTTCGACAGGGACTCGGTCGACAGGCCGATGGATGGCTTGACGATGGTGCCGATCAGCGGTCGGCCGTGGACATTGGCGAGCCGGCGCGTGCCCTCGATGCCGAAGCCGGGGCCGGGATAGCGCTGCGCGAAGGCCGGCGGCAGCTCGACATCCTCCAGCCGGCAGCCGGAGAGCTCCTGCAGCTCGTACAGGTTGCCTGCCACCGTGGCGAGGAGGGCGGGGATCGAGGGTCCGAAGTTGTGCAGGGGAAAGGCGATCACCACGCGAGCGCGCCGATACCGGGTGCGGCTGGCGTTGTCGCGAGGCGCCTTCGAGCCCGGCAGGCTGGGCGCATCGACCGTCTCCAGTGCCTCGATGCTGCGCACCTGCGCGCTGAAACGCTCCTTGAGTTCGTTGGTCTCGCCGGGCACCGAGACGAAGGTGCCGCTGGACTGCTCCCCGGCGATCACGGCCGCCGCATGCTCGAGCGAATGCGGCGTTTCGATCAGGTAGGTGGCGACCACCTCTTGCTGGTTCATGTCTGTCCTCTGTCGCTGCGCGTTCGCCGGCTGGGCGCCTCGCGATGCCTGGGGCGATGGCGCCGCGCCGTCCCGGACCGCCTGGATGCGCGCTGCTGTCGCGACAGGCCGCCTGCGCGCCGGATGGGTGGCAGGTGATGGGGAAGTGTATCGATGGGACAGGCGAAAGTGCTTGCAAATATTCCGCGCAATGGCGGCCGAAACGGAAAAGCATCCTGCAGATCCGACCCACGTTGCAAAGTCGTGATTCCTCGCGGGCAGGCAGACGAAGCCGGGAAACACGGGGTCTCGCCGACCCGGGCAGGCGCAAGGCAGGGTCCGGTTTCGGTCATGAGCACGCGGCCGGCTGCGTGATGTGCAGTGTAGTGACTTGCAGCGCCGCTATGTGGTTATATAGCGGCACTGCATAGGAGCGGGATGGAGAAAGGGTAGACGCGGCTGCTGGGTGAATCCATGTTGTTGCGTTGCAGTAAGGGAGCTGCCGTTGCGTGACCCGCATGCGAGAAGCGGGCGCTGACAGAAGAGTCAATAGTGGCCGTGCCGCAGATGATTGCGGGCGGCGATCAGAACACATGACCGCGAGGCAGGAGGAGAAGATCGATGCAGGACGTCATCGTCATCGACCAGGCCGTACCGAAAGTCATCCAGGACATGCTGGAGAACGTGGCCCTGGGCGACAAGATCCCGTGGATGCGCAATGGCGGGGCGACCTATGGCGACAACGCCGCGAAGATTTTCCCGACCACGGCCAGCGCGGTCGACGCCCAGCAGTTCACGCATCTCGTGTTCGACAGCAAGCAGCCGGTGTCGCAGCTGTTTCCGGTCCTGCTGCCTGTCCTCACCGCCATTCCGTACACCATCAAGCAGCTGATCCGCATCAAGATGAACCTCGGCGTGTACGCGGACCTCGCCAATCCCGACGCGCACGGCATGCCGCACGTGGATTTCACCGAGATCAAGGAGCCGCTGATGACGGCGATCTACTACGTGAACGACGCCACCGGCGACACCATCCTGTTCGACCAGCGCTTCGGGCACAAGGGAGCGCTCACGGTCAGGACGCGCATCGCCCCGAAGAAGGGCAGGCTGGTGGTATTCGATGGCGGCCTGCTGCACGCGGGCAACACGCCGCGCACGAACCGGCCGCGCGTGAACATCAACTTCAACGCCTTCGTCTACGAGGGCGCGCAGACGCTGGAGCAGGCGGCGGCGTGAGCGCCTCGCGGCCGGTCACGTTCCCGGCAGCCTGTAGCCCTTGTAGTCCTCGCGCAGCCGGGTCTTCAGGATCTTGCCGGTGGCAGTGTGCGGCAGTTCATCGACGAACACGACGTCGTCGGGCATCCACCACTTCGCCACCTTGCCCTGGAAGAACTCGAGCAGCTGCTCGCGCGTCAGGGCGGCGCCCGGCTTCCTGACCACGATCAGCAGCGGACGCTCGTCCCACTTGGGGTGGCTCACCCCGATCACCGCCGCCTCCTTCACTTCCGGGTGGGCGACCGCGGTGTTCTCCAGGTCGATCGAGCTGATCCATTCGCCGCCGGACTTGATCACGTCCTTGGATCGATCGGTGATCTGCATGAAGCCGTCAGCGTCGATGGTCGCCACGTCGCCGGTCGGAAACCACTTCAGGCCATGCTCGTCCTCGCGCAGCGGACTGCCGCCTTCGCCTCTCAGGTACTCGGCGGTGATCCACGGCCCACGCACCAGCAGGTCGCCGAAGGCCTTGCCGTCCCAGGGCAGTTCCCTGCCGGCGTCGTCGACGATCTTCATGTCCACGCCGTAGATCGGACGCCCCTGCTTGGCCATCACCGCGTACTTCTCCTCCTGGCTCAGGTTCAGGTGCCGGGTCTTGAAGGTGCACATCGTGCCCAGCGGCGACATCTCTGTCATGCCCCATGCGTGCAGCACCTCGATGCCGTACACCTCGTTGAAGGTGCGGATCATGGCGGGCGGGCACGCCGAGCCGCCGATGACCGTACGCCGGAAGGTGCTGAATCCGAGCTTGTTCTGCTGCGTGTGTTGCAACAGTCCGAGCCACACGGTCGGCACGCCGGCCGACATGGTGACCTTTTCGGTTTCGAACAATTCGTAGACGCTGGCGCCGTCCAGCGCCGCACCCGGGAACACCACCTTGCAGCCGACCATCGCGCAGGCGTAGGGCAGGCTCCACGCGTTGGCGTGGAACATGGGCACCACCGGCATGACCACGTCGCGTGCCGAGAGCTGCATCGCATCGGGCATGCATGCCGCGTAGGCGTGCAGGATGGTGGAGCGGTGCGAGTACAGCACGCCCTTGGGATTGCCCGTCGTTCCCGAGGTGTAGCACAGGGACGAAGCGGCGTTCTCGTCCAACTCGGGCCAGACGTAGTCGTCCGAGTGGCTGTTGATCAGGTCCTCGTAGCACAGCAGATCGAGCGTGCTGCCCTGCGGCATGTGCGCCCGGTCGGTCATCGCCACCCAGCCGCGCACGGCCTTGCACTGCGGAGCGATCGCCTCGATCAGCTTCAGGAAGGTGAGATCGAAGAAGACGTACCGGTCCTGCGCGTGGTTGATGATGTAGACGATCTGTTCGGGGAACAGGCGCGGGTTCACCGTGTGGCACACCGCGCCGCTGCCCGAGGTCGCGTAGTAGATCTCGAAGTGGCGGAAGCCGTTCCAGGCCAGGGTGCCGATGCGATCGGGGGCTTCCACGCCCAGGGATGCCAGGGCATTGGCGAGCTGGCGTGCGCGCCGGTGTGCATCGTGGTAGGTGTAGCGGTGAATGCCCCCCTCCACCAGCCGCGAGACGATCTCCGTATCCCCGTGATAGCGGTCCGCGTGGCGGATCAGCGCGGAGATCGACAGGGGCATGTTCATCATCAGGCCGTGCATTAGGACTCCTGGCAAGGTTCGGTGCGCGAGCTTTGCCGCGCTTGGCCGACGATTTTAGCGGCATTCCCGCACTGGCTCGGTACCCATGCGGGGAATGCCGCGCATTCGGCTCGAACTGGCAGGCGGTCCTCGACGATGACGCGGGAGTCCGCGATCACCCGCCGCGCAAGTCTCGCGGGAGGCGTTCACGGCCGCGCCGACATTCCGGATGCAGCGAGGATGCGTTCGCGGGAGTATCTTCCGGCACGGCCTTTCCGCTAGAATCGCCCGCTGCGCGCGGGTTCCGCCGCGCAGGAGGGGATGGACCGGGGAGCGCACGCACGTGCCCTGGCCGACGGTATCGCATACATCGCCAGATGGAATTCTTCGTCGTACAACTGCTGAACAGCCTGTCCTACGGACTGCTGCTGTTCATGCTCTCCAGCGGCCTCACGCTGATCTTCAGCATGATGGGCGTGCTGAACTTCGCGCACGCCAGCTTCTATATGCTGGGGGCCTACTTCGCCTACCAGATCAGCCAGCACATCGGCTTCTGGCCGGCGCTGGTGCTCGCGCCGCTCCTGGTCGGCGTTCTGGGCGCAGCCACCGAGCGCTGGGGCCTGCGCACCGCGCACAAGTACGGGCACGTGGCGGAACTGCTGTTCACCTTCGGACTGTTCTACCTGATCGAGGAGGTGGTTCACCTCATCTGGGGCAGGGCGCCGGTGGACTATCGCATCCCGGCCGCGCTCGACTTCAGCGCATTCACCATCTTCAGCACCAGCTATCCGGCCTACCGGGTGTTCATGATGGTCATGTCGGTGGTGATGCTGCTGAGCCTGTATCTGCTGCTCACGCGCACGCGCATCGGCCTGATCATCCAGGCTTCGCTGAGCCACCCGCACATGGTGGAGGCGCTCGGGCACAACGTGCCGCGCGTGTTCATGCTGGTCTTCGGCGGAGGCTGCGCGCTGGCGGGGCTGGCCGGGGTCATCGGCGGCAACGCCTTCGTCACCGAGCCCGGGATGGCGGCGGCGGTGGGGACGATCGTCTTCGTGGTGGTCGTGTTCGGCGGGATGGGTTCGCTGGCCGGCGCCTTCATCGCTTCACTTTTCTTCGGTGCGGTGCAGACCTTCTCCGTTGCCCTCGATCACTCCCTGGCGGGTCTGCTGGAGTCGCTGGGTGTGGCATTGGACACCTCCTCCGGGTGGTACGACGTGCTCTCCCTGAGCATCGCGCAGATGGCGCCGGTGCTGCCCTACCTGCTGATGGTGCTCATGCTCGTCTTCCGTCCCATGGGCCTGCTGGGCACGCGTGAAACCTGAGATGAAGGCCGACACGTCCGCGCTCCGGATGCCGCTTCCCGCAGTGCCCGATACGCGCTTTGCCCTCGGACGCCAGGTGGCGACCTGGGGCCTCGTGGCAGCCGTGATGATCGTGCTGCCGATGCTGTTCACGCAGGGCTTCTCGCTGTCCATGCTCAGCCAGATGGGCATTGCGGTGATCTTCGCGCTGTCCTACAACATGCTGCTCGGTCAGACCGGCATGCTCTCCTTCGGCCATGCCGTGCACTTCGGCCTCGGCTCCTTCGTCTGCGCGCACGCGCTGAACCGGATCGGCGCCGGCGAATTCGGCCTGCCCGTCACGCTGATACCTCTGGTCGGCGGATTCGCCGGCCTGGCGTTCGGTATTGTCTTCGGCTATGTCACCACCAAGCGTTCGGGCACGCCGTTCGCGATGATCTCGCTCGGCATCGCGGAGATGGTGGCGGCCTCGGCCCTGATGTTCCCGGGCTTCTTCGGCGGCGAGGGCGGCATCACCACCAATCGCGTGTTGGGCGATCCGGTCATGGGCGTCAGCTACGGCCCGCAGATCGAGGTCTACTACCTGATCGCCGGCTGGTGCCTGGCATGCATGATCGCGATGTTCGCCCTGACGCAGACTCCGCTGGGGCGCATGGCCAATGCGGTACGAGACAACGCCGAGCGCGTTCGCTTCGTGGGCTACAACCCGACCCGCGTGCGCTACTGGATGTTCTGCCTCGCCTCCTTCTTCGCCGGCATCGCGGGCGGACTGGCCACCATCAACTACGAGATCGTCACTGCGGAGACGCTCGGGCTGATGGCTTCCGGCAACGTCCTGGTGATGGCCTTCGTCGGCGGAGTGGGGCACTTCTTCGGCCCGGTCATCGGAGCGGTGCTGGTGTCCTTCCTGCAGTCCGCACTATCCACCTACACCAAGGCCTGGCTGCTGTACTTCGGGCTGTTCTTCGTGATGATGGTCCTGTTCGCACCGGGCGGCATCGCCAGCTTGTTCGCGGTGCACGGCGCACCGCTGCGCCATGGCTTGTTCCGCCGGCTGATCCCTGGCTATCTGTTGTCGGGCGTGTGCCTGCTGGTGATGGTGCTCGGCTTCGTCGCTCTGGTCGAGATGCTCTACCACGTCGAGCAGGGCGCCGACATGGGTACGGAGTTCGACCTGTTCGGCCTGCACATCGACGTGACAGGTGCGGCATCCTGGCTGGCGGCAGGCGCGGTGTTCATCGCCGGACTGGTGCTGTTCGTGCTCACGCTGCCCGTGATCAGGCGCGCATGGACCCACGTGCACGGCGAACTGCAGGCGAGGGACGCGGCATGAGCGTGGCACTCGAACTGCACGACGTGCGCAAGAGCTTCGGTCGCACGCAGATCATCAACGGGGTGAACCTGACCGTCGGCAAATCCGAGCGGCACGCCATCATCGGGCCGAACGGAGCCGGCAAGTCCACCCTGTTCAACCTCATCAGCGGGCGCTTCCCGCTCAGTTCCGGCAGCATCGTGCTCGACGGGCAGGACATCACCAATTCCGCCCCCAACGACATCAACCGGCGCGGGCTGGCGCGCAGCTTCCAGATCACCAACATCTTCGCGAAGATGTCCGTGTTCGAGAACGTGCGCTGTGCGCTGCTGTGGTCGTCCGGCCACCGCTATTCGTTCTGGCACCGCATGGGTTTCCTGAGCGGGGTGAACGAGCGCGCACAGGAGATCGTCGAGCGCATCGGCCTCGCGCGTCGGCGCGACCGCCTGGCCGGTGTTCTCTCCTACGCGGAGCAGCGCGCCCTGGAGATCGGCATCACCATCGCCGGCGGGGCCGAGGTGATCCTGCTGGACGAACCGACCGCCGGCATGAGCCACAGCGAGACGGCCGACGCGGTGGAACTGATCCGCACCGTCACGCAGGGCAAGACCCTGGTGATGGTCGAGCACGACATGGGGGTGATATTCGGCCTGGCCGATCGCATCTCGGTACTGGTGTACGGCAAGGTCCTGGCGACGGGGACGCCGGCCCAGATTCGGGCCAACCCGGCGGTGCGGGAAGCCTATCTGGGAGCGGTGGCCGAATGAAGGTCTTTGCCACGGAGGACACGGAGGTCACCGAGAAAAGCAACGCCGTTGCCGATCGTCTGTTTGGGCTTCTCTCTGTGTTCTCTGTGCCCTCCGTGGCGCAAGGTTTCTCCGCAATGAACATCCCTGCCGTCTTCCCTGGCGGAAGATCCTGATGCTCGACGTCTCCGATCTGCACGCCTACTACGGCAAGAGCCACATCCTGCATGGTGTGAACATGCGCGTGGGCGCGAGTGAGATCGTTTCGCTGCTCGGGCGCAATGGCGCGGGGCGCTCGACCACGATCAAGGCGGTCATGGGGCAGGTGGACAAGACCGGATCGGTGCGTTTCAAGGGCAGCGAGATCGGCGGCCTTCCGGCCTACAAGGTGGCGCGCTGCGGCCTGGGCTATGTGCCGGAGAGCCGTGAGATCTTCCCCACGCTCACCGTGCGCCAGAATCTGCTGCTTGGACAGAAGAGCACGGGCCAGAAGGGCCGCTGGAGCATGGAGGACATGTTCCGGCTGTTCCCCGTCCTGCGTGAACGCGCCGAGGCGCCCGCCGGCGTGATGTCCGGCGGTGAGCAGCAGATGCTGACGCTGTGTCGCACGCTGATGGGCGATCCCGATCTGGTGATGATCGACGAGCCCACCGAGGGCCTGGCGCCGAAGATCGTCGAGTTGGTCGCGCGCCTGTTCGACGAGATGAAGAATCGCGGACTGTCCATCCTGCTGGTCGAGCAGAAGCTCACCATCGCACTGAAGATCTGCCAGCGGCTGTACGTGATGGGACATGGACAGATCGTGTTCGAGGGAACGCCCGAGGCATTGCTGGCGAACGAGCAGATCCGGAAGGAGTGGCTGGAGGTCTGAGCAGTGCCAGCGATCGCCGTTCCGGCGCAAGCCCGTCGTCATCCCGGGGAATTCATCATCCCGGGGAATTCGTCATCCCGGCGCAAGCCGGGATCCAGCCAAGACAGAGAAGGGCCTTGTCTGTTTACGCTGGGCCCCGGCGTTCGCCGGGGCGACGGAGCGGGTAAGCCGGGGCGACGGAGCGGGTAGGCCGGGGCGACGGACCGATGACGGCCTGCGCCGGAATCACGGGTTGCGTGCTAGGCTCGTCGCTCCTCGTCCTCCGGCGCATTCGATGTCCCAGCCTCCTCTATCCCCGGTCGAAGCACGCGTCCTCGCCGTGCTCTTCGAGAAGCAGCGCACCACTCCCGATATCTATCCGCTGACCGTCAATGCCCTGATCGCCGGCTGCAACCAGAAGTCCAGCCGCCATCCGGTGATGGATCTGGTCGAGTCGGACGTCCAGGCCGCGCTGGCGTCGCTCAAGGGCCGGACTCTGGTGATGGAATCCTACGGCGCCTCGGGCCGGGTGCTGCGCTATGCGCACAACCTGCCCAAGTGGCTCGGTGTGGGCGAGGGTACCTCGGCCCTGCTGGCAATGCTCATGCTGCGTGGACCGCAGACTGCTGCCGAGTTGCGTGCGAATGCCGACCGCCTGTACCAGTTCGCCGACCTGTCTGCTGTCGAGGCCTACCTCGACGAAATGGCGAGCCGGAAGGAGGCCGCACTTGCGGTCAGGCTGCCGCGCCAGCCCGGCGCGCGCGAATCCAGATGGGCGCATCTGTTGTGCGGAGAGCCTGCTTCCGACGCTCCGTCGGTACCGCCCGCCCGTACGGCGGATGACGCCGCTGCCCTGCGGGCGGAACTCGCGCAGTTGCGCGAAGAAGTGATGGAACTGCGCGCGACCGTCGAACGCCTGTGTGCCGAACTCGGGATCGAACATCGGAGAAGCGAATCATGAAGGATCTGTTCACGCTGCAGGGCCGCGTTGCCCTGGTGACCGGCGGCTCCCGCGGCATCGGCAGGATGATTGCCAGAGGCTTCCTGGAGTACGGCGCGAAGGTCTACGTCTCCTCGCGCAAGGCGCAGGCATGCGAGGCCACCGCTGCAGCCCTGCGCGCGCAGGGCGGCGAGTGCATCGCGATCGCGCAGGACGTCTCGACCGTCGAAGGTTGCCGTAGCCTGGCCGGGGAGATCGAGCGGCGCGAAGGCAGGCTCGACATCCTGGTGAACAACGCCGGTGCCGCCTGGGCCGCGGAGTTCGACGAATTTCCGGAACACGGCTGGGACAAGGTGATGGACCTCAACGTCAAGTCGCCCTTCTTCCTGACGCAGGCGTTGCACGGTGCGCTGAAGGCGGCGGCGAGCGAGGAGCGTCCGGCCAAGGTGATCAATATCGCCTCGATCGACGGCATCCGTCTCAATCCCCTGGAAACCTACTCCTACCATGCGTCGAAATCGGCGCTGATCTTCCTGACCAGGCGTCTCGCGGCGAAGCTGGTGCAGGATCGCATCCTCGTCACTGCCATCGCACCGGGACCGTTCGCCTCCGAGATGAATCGCGCCGCGCGCGACAATCCCGATCTGGTTGCCTCGCGTACCCCGCTGCGCCGCATCGGCCGCGACGAGGACATGGCGGGCGCGGCGATCTACCTGGCCTCGCGCGCAGGCGACTACGTGGCGGGCGAGACCATCGCGGTGGACGGCGGCATCACCTACGCCAGTGCCACTCCGGGTCCGAGCTGAAACTCGCCGCGTAGGGGCGGCAGTCGGCACGCCGCATTCAGCAGCGCCAGCAGGACCTCGCGATAGCGCTGTGGTTTCCTCGTCCCGATCCCGCTGATTCCGACAACCAGACTGGTCACTGCACTGGCACCAGTGCCCGCAGCGCACTCGGCGTCGACCGGTCCCATTGGCACCATGAGATGTTTCCGGCACGGCCCTATCTTCCCTGCGCGGCGGACTGGATGATAGAGGCATGCGAGATCCGTCCCGTCGGGTTCAGGAAGGAGGAGGCCAACGTGATCGTCAAGCTGTGGCAGAAGCGCGGAGTGTTCCTGCTCGTTTGCGGCGTCCTGTTCTCGGTCGGCGCGCGGGCAGAGATCCCGACTGAAACCTACGAGGCGCTGAAGCTCGACAAGTCGGCCACCTCTAGGCAGCTGTACGAGGCGCTGGTCAAGCGCTACAAGGATCCGGCCGAAGGCGCCGGCCGCGGCTCGCTCGCCAGTTACTGGGAGCCGATTGCCTTCAGCAAGTATCTCGATCCGGCCTCCTTCTACAAGCCGCCGTCGTCGGTGAAGGATGTCGCCTCCCGTCAGCAGTGCGTCAAGTGCCACAGCGACGAGACGCCGGTGTGGGTAAATGCCTGGAAGAACAGCTCCCACGCCAATCTCGACAAGATCCGCACGCTAAAGCCAAAGGACGACGTCTATTACAAGAAGGCCAAGCTGGAGGAGGTCGAGAAGAACCTGCGCTCCCTCGGTAAACTCGCAGAGGGCGAGCAGCTGAAGGAAGTGGGCTGCATCGACTGCCACGTCGATGTGAATGCGAAGAAGAGCGCCGACCACCGCACCGATCTGCGCATGCCCACGGCGGATGTCTGTGCCGCCTGCCACCTGCAGGAATTCGCCGAGCGCGAGTCCGAGCGTGACACCATCACCTGGCCGAAGAACCAGTGGCCCAAGGGCCGCCCCTCGCATGCGCTCGACTACAAGGCCAACGTCGAGACTTCGATCTGGGCCGGCATGCCGCAGCGGGAGATCGCCGAGGGCTGCACGGCCTGCCACCAGAACCAGAACAAGTGCGACACCTGCCATACGCGTCACACGTTCGCGGCCGCCGAGTCGCGCAAGCCGCAGGCGTGCGCGACCTGCCACAACGGCATCGACCACAACAACTGGGAAGCCTACATGCTTTCCAAGCATGGAAAGGTGGTGGAGATCCTGGGCAGCCAGTGGAACTGGAACGTACCTTTGAAGGAAGCCTATTCCAAGGGTGGACAGACAGCCCCGACTTGCCAGACCTGCCACATGGAGTACCAGGGCAAGTACAGCCACAACATGGTGCGCAAGGTGCGCTGGGCCAACTATCCCTCGGTGCCGGGGATCGCCGAGAACATCAAGGACGACTGGTCCGAGAAGCGCCTCGAAGCCTGGGTCAAGAGCTGCTCCAACTGCCACAGCGAGAGCCTGGCACGCTCCTATCTCGAGCTGATGGACAAAGGCACGCTGCAGGGGCTTGCTAAGTACCAAGAGGCGCACAAGGTGGTCGAGGCACTCTACGCCGACAAGCTGTTGCCGGGCCAGGCGAGCAACCGTCCGACCCCGCCGCCGACCGAGAAGGAGGGCGTGGCGCAGTTCTTCCAGCTGTTCTGGTCCAAGGGCAACAATCCCTCGTCGATCGAGACGGAAGTCATCGAGATGGGGGAAAACGACCTGCCCAAGCTGCACGTCGGCCTGGCGCACGTCAATCCGGGCGGCTGGACCTACACCGAAGGCTGGGAGCCGCTCAATCGCGCCTACTCCAAGATCATGAGCGAGGACACCAGGCTGCGTGAAATGGCCGCCTTGCAGGAGCGCGTCACCCGGCTCGAGGCCGCGCGTGTCAGTCTGCTCGACGGCGACAGCCGTACCGGCCGCGCCTCGCTCGGCGGCCTCGGCGGCGCGCTGCTCATCGCCGGTGGGGTGGTCCTGGCTGGCTGGCGCCGCCGCGACGGGTCCGGGCGCTGAGCCTCGGTCATGGAGGCCGCGTTCGCAATCGGTGCCTCCCGCAGGCTCCTCCCGTCACTGGGCGTTTTCCTGGTGGCGGGAGGTCTGCTCCTGCTGGGATGGGTCGTCTATTCGTTCCTGCGCCCCGGTGCCGCCCCCTACCGCTACGAGTTGATCGATGAAGGGAGCGCGCAGCAGTTCGCTTCCCTCGGCCTGCCGGCCTGGCCGGATCTGACGATCGGCAAGTACGAGGTCCGCATCGATGGCATCGACAAGCCGGTCGCCGTGACGCATGTCGCGCGCCGCGGCGCGGCGGCGCCCGTCATGCTCGACTGGGACAATCGAAGCGGCGAACCGCTGGCCTTCGTCGACATCGATCTGACCGAGGTGAAAACACTGGCGCAGGCCATCTCGAAGTACGCGCCCAAGGACGCCCTCGTGCTGGGCTGGTGGGATACCGCGCGTGCGCTGCACCTGCTGACTGGGAGCGAGACGCTGTTCGATGCACATCTGGGCCAGCCGCTCATCGTGCCGATAGCATGGCGGGAGCGTGACCGGCCGATCGAGAAGTACGAGCGGGAATTCTGGGGGGCGCCGCCGAGCGATGTGCAAACCGGGCGCTTCCGCCGCTTCACCGAGGCGCTCAGCGCGGATGCAGCAACGGGCGCCACCATGCTGCGCGAGCTCGCAGGCAATCGGGAAGCCTATGTCGCCGTGCACGTCTCGGACCTCTACAAGCTTGGCCTGCTGCATCCCGAGCAGGTCGGCGTCGCCTGGAAGGATTTCCCGATGAAGGGCGACATGCACGGGCCGATCGGCTTCGTCAAGCGCTGGATGCGCGACAACACCTACGCCGCCTATACCCTGCACCAGCTCTCCGACGGCCGCGCGCGCGTCTACTTCCTTACCAATAGCCACAGCGGGAACACCCTGCTCGCGCAAATGCTGCCGCTCACCACCTCACGGCCGGCCGAATTGCAGGCCTTGCAGCTCGTCTACCAGCACGCCGGCTACTGGGTCTACAAGATCCCGCCACAGCAATCCGGCAATTGAAGGCGATTCCTGCCTGGCACCAGCTTCGGGTCGCGCGCTGGCTCTACCACGGCGGCCGGTCTGGCCATAGATTGCAACCAGCCGTGTCATCCGGGGAGTGAGCCATGAGGTTACGTCCTGCCGCAATGTCGGTCGTCGGCCTGCTGCTCGCCGCCGCCACGGCGATGGCGGCGCCCAGCTACGAGGGTTACCGGAAATGCGGCTCCTGTCATCGCAGTCAGCTCGATTCCTGGGAGCAGACGGCGCACGCCAGGGCCCTCGATTCGCTGGCGCCAAGGGCCCGGGCCGAGGCCAAGAAGAAAGCGAAGCTGGATCCGAATAGGGATTATCGCCAGGATCCGGACTGTGTCGGCTGTCACTCGACCGGCTACGACCACGAAGGCGGCTACGATCCCAAGGAGCCGAGCAAGTACCTCATCGGGGTCGGCTGCGAATCGTGCCACGGACCGGGCTCGGAGTATCGTCTCCTTCACCGCAAGGCGGGCCAGTCGTTCGAGAAGAAGAAGCAGACCGCACCGCGTCAGCAGCTGGCCGAGGCCGGACAGGAATTTCAGTTCGAGGAGCGCTGCAACAGCTGCCATATGAACTACGAAGGCTCGCCGTGGAAGGGCGCGAAGAAGCCCTACACGCCATTTGCGCCGAAACTCGGCAAGAAGTACCGCTTCGACCATGCCAAGGCAGTGCGAAGCGAAAAGGCCATGCACGAGCACTTCAAGCTCGAGGGTGTGTTCACCGGACCGCCCGTATCCTCCTTCCATGACGAATTCCAGTCCAGGGCGAAACCGGGGGTGAGCGGCAAGGAAGAGTGATGACAGGACGGTTGCGTCAAGACCTGAGACACAAAGGCGCCGCGCTGGCGCTCGGCGCGGTAGGTGCGCTGGTCCTCGTCGTCGTCGTCCTCGGCGGCGAGGCGGCGCTGTCGAGGACGCAGTTCTGCGTGAGCTGCCACTCGATGGGCTATCCCGCCGAGGAGTTGAAGATGTCGTCCCACTACGGGGCGCTGGGCGCGAACCCCGGTTGCAAGGACTGCCACATCCCGCAGGGCCTGGGCAACTTGCACCTCGCCCTGGTCACCCACGTGGTCAACGGCGGCCCCGAGCTGCTTGCCGAGTTCACCAACGACTACTCGGACATCACGAAGTTCGACGCGCGGCGACCCGAGATGGCGCACATCGCACGCATGAACCTGAAGCGCTGGGACAGCATCACTTGTCGCACCTGCCACAAGGATCCGCAGCCCCCGGGCGCCGACGCCAAGGCGGCCCACGCGAAGATGCGCACGCAGAAGGCCACCTGCATCGACTGTCACCAGAACCTGGTGCACAAGGAGGTTGCGGAGAGCGACCTGGACGCCAGCCTGGCACAGGGGCGCCGGGTCGAGAGGAAGAACTGACTGGTACCAACAGTCGTTCCGGCCGTGGCCCTACGGACATCGGCTCGGAGGTCTACCATGGAGCTATCCGGCTAGACTTGCCGATGCCAGAACGAGAAGAAGAGGACGGTCCATGGAAATTCCGATCTTGATCGACCCTGGCAACCGTCAGTCGTTGCAGGCGCAGATATACGATCAGGTCCGCAAGCTGATTCTCGGCGGGCGCCTGAAGCCCGGCACGCTGGTGCCGGCCAGCCGCGCTCTGGCCGGGCAGCTCGGGGTTTCGCGGAACACCGTCATGCTGGCCTATGACCGGCTCGGTGCAGAGGGTTATCTGCAGATGCGCGAAGCCATCGGCACCTACGTCAGCTTCGAGTTGCCGGAGGACTGCCTCACCGCCAAGCGGGTGGCTCCGGCGAACCAGGCCAAGGTCCAGGAGCTCTCGTTGCGCCGGCCGATTGCCTTCGAGGGCCGTGCCCAGAGGGTGTTCAACGACAGGTATCTGGCTTACGACTTCTTCCTCGGGCGGGTCGATGCGCACTCCTTCCCGATCAAGGCGTGGCGCCGCCTGATCAACCGCGCCATGGTAACCGCCGGCACGCGGCTCTTGGAGTACCAGGATCCCGCCGGCGTACTCGGCCTGCGCAAGGCCATCGCCGATCGAATCGGCCCGGCACGCGGCATCAACGTCGATCCCGATCAGATCGTCATCGTCGCGGGCTGCCAGGAGGGCCTCAACCTGACGGCACGCCTGCTCCTGCGCGAAGGCATGAGTGCGGCGATCGAGAACCCCGCCTACCAGGGTGCGGCCTATCTCTACGAGAGCTACCGCGCGAGGCTGGTCCCGGTCCGTGTGGACGAGAACGGGCTGTGCATCGACGATCTGCCGGAGGCAGGCGCGGCGCTACTCTACGTCACACCCTCGCACCAGTACCCGATGGGCTTTACCCTCTCGCTGGAGCGCCGTCTGCGCCTGCTCGACTGGGCCCGGCGCACGGGCACCTACATCGTCGAGGACGACTATGACAGCGATTTCCGCTATCGCGGCTCGCCGATTGCCGCGCTGATGGGCCTGGACAGCCACGGCTGCGTGATCTATCTCGGGACGTTCTCGAAATCCATCGGCAGCGGTCTGCGCCTCGGTTATCTCGTCCTGCCGAAGCACCTCGTCCAGCCGGCCCGCGCGGCCAAGGCTCTGCTCGACAATGGCCACCCGTGGCTCGATCAGGTGGTCCTGGCGGAATTCCTTGCCCGGGGCGGCTTCGACAACCACCTGCGCCGCATTCGTCAGACCTATGCCGAGCGCCGGGATTGCCTCACCGACTGGCTGAAGCGGTATTTCGGCGAGGTCGTGATTTCCGGTGCCGAGTGCGGCATGCACATCGCTTGGCACCTGGCCGAGGATCTGCCGCGCGCCGTCGAATTGGAGACCATGGCGGCGGAGCACGGCGTCGGTGTCTATACCCTGCAGTCCGGCGCTGCCTGCGACTTCGGCGGCTGCGCTTATTCGGAGCGGACGCTCATGCTCGGTTTTTCCTCTCTGACCGAACAGCAGATACGCAGCGGCGTCGAGCGCATCGCCGCAGCGGTGGATGCGGCGCGCGGCACCCGGCCTGCACGCGGCCTGCGCTCGCCGTCCCTGCCGATTTCGAGGGTTCGCCCACGGCTTGCCGTGGCCAAACCGTAGGCCGGTCCCCACAGTCACGCTACCCGAGCTGCGCCGGATCCCTCCTCGCCAGAGGAGGGGAAGGTCGTCGCGGGCGGGGAGGGAAAGACGCTCGCGGCAGAGCAGTGGAAGACAGTTGCGTGATCGGCGATCTCTTCCCCTCCTTGGCAAAGGATGAGGTGCCCGCAGGGTCGGCGTGGTTTGAATGCGCCGCCCCGACCGGGCTCAGGCGTCCAGCAGCGCCAGTAGCGCTTCCCCGTAACGCTCCAGCTTCCTCGTGCCGATCCCGCCGATCGTCGCTAGCCGGACGAGGCTGCGCGGACGCAGCCTGGCGATCTCCTCCAGCGTGGCGTCATGGAAGATCACATAGGCAGGCACTCCCTGCGCACGCGCCTCGTCGCGGCGCCAGGCCCTGAGCCGCTCCAGCACGGCTGCCTGGTCGTCCGACAGACCGGTCGGGGCTGGCTTCGCCGCGCGCGGCTTGCCTCGGCCGGCCTTTTCGGTGCGGCGCATCTGCACCGGCTGCTCTCCCTTGAGGACCGCGCGGCTCAGCCCGGTGAGCACGAGCGCGCCATGCGCCTGGTGATCGACGGCAACCAGTCCCAGCGCAACCAGCTGCCGGATGATGCCGCGCCAGGCATCCTCGTCGATGTCGGCGCCGATGCCGAACACGCTCAGCCGGTGATGCTGCCATCGCTCGACGCGCTGATGCACCTGGCCGCGCAGCACGTCGATGACGTGTACTGCGCCGAAGCGCTGCCCGGTGCGATAGATCGCCGAGAGCGCCTTGCGCGCCGCATCGGTGGCGTCCCAGGTCTGCGGCGGATCGATGCAGGTGTCGCAGTTCCCGCAGGGTCGCGAGGCCTCGCCGAAGTAGTCGAGCAGGCGCACACGCCGGCAGCCGGCGCTCTCGCACAGGCCGAGCAGTGCGTCGAGCTTGGCGGTGGAGACGCGCTTGAACGCCTCGCTGCCGTCGGACTGCGCGATGAACCGGCGCTGCTGCACCACGTCGGCGAGGCCGTAGGTCATCCAGGCGTCCGCCGGCAAGCCGTCGCGTCCCGCGCGCCCGGTCTCCTGGTAGTAGCTCTCGATGCTCCTGGGCAGGTCGAGGTGGGCGACGAAACGCACGTCCGGCTTGTCGATGCCCATGCCGAAGGCAATGGTCGCCACCATCACCAGGCCCTCCTCCCGCTGGAATCGTGCCTGATGGGCGGCACGGGTGTCCCCGTCCATGCCGGCGTGGTAGGGCAGGGCATCGATCCCCCGCGCGACGAGCCATTCGGCTGTCTCCTCGACCTTGCGTCGCGACAGGCAGTAGACGATGCCCGAGTCGCCTTCGTGTTCCTCGCGCAGGAAGTGCAGCAGCTGCTCGCGTGGCTGCGTCTTGTCGACGATGGTGTAGCGAAGGTTGGGCCGGTCGAAGCTCGAGACGAAGATGCGCGCCTGCTCGAGCCCGAGCTGCCGGACGATCTCGCCGCGCGTGAGCGGATCGGCCGTCGCGGTGAGGGCGATGCGCGGCACGTCGGGGAAGCGCTGGTGCAGCAGTTCGAGTTGCAGGTACTCCGGGCGGAAGTCGTGCCCCCATTGCGAGACGCAGTGGGCCTCGTCGATGGCGAACAGTGCGATCCGCGTGCGTGACAGCAGTTGCAGACAGTAGGGCGTGGTCAGGCGCTCGGGTGCCACGTAGAGCAGGTCGAGTTCCCCCGTGGCCAGTGCGCGCTCGGTGGCGCGCGAGGTGTCGAAGTCCTGCGTGGAATTGAGAAATGCCGCTCGCACGCCAAGCTGCGTGAGCGCACTCACCTGATCCTGCATGAGAGCGATCAGCGGCGACACCACCACGCCCGTGCCGGGACGTGCCAGCGCGGGAAGCTGATAGCACAGCGACTTGCCGCCGCCGGTAGGCATGAGCACCAGCGCATCGCCACCGGCGACCATGTGCTCGACGATTTCCCGCTGCGGTGCGCGAAAGGAGTCGTAGCCGAACACCTTGCGCAGAATCGCCGGAAGATCGGCATTCGGAACGTGGGTCGTCGAAGTGAAGGTCATGGGCGGATCCGGACCGCGGGAGCGCAGGATGATATCGCCTGTCGTGGTCGGGATGACGGACTTGCTGGAGATGGCGAATCTCCCAGGGATGGTGGACGAGTCGCTTTCGCCGGATGGCGAACCATGCATCGCTTGGGCACGAGCGGACGCCCGCCAGGGAGCACCGGCCATCCCTGCTATAGTCGGACGCTTCCGATCAACGTCTGCAGCGTTCTGCCGCCATGTCCGACATCGTCACCTACGCAGTCCAGGGTCACCTGGGAGTCATCACTCTGAACAATCCGCCGGTCAACGCGCTCTCGGTGAGCAAGGGCGTGCTCCAGCGTATTCTCGACGCGATCAAGGAGGGCGAACACGATCCGGCGGTGAAGGCATTCCTGATCGTCGGCAGCGGCCGCGCATTCTGCGGCGGCGCCGACATCTCGGAGTTCGGCAAGCCCTCTTCCGTGGGCCTGTCCACGCTGCCGAACCTGGTCAGCTACATGGATACGGTGACCAAGCCGATGATCGCCGGCATTCACGGCTTCGCCCTCGGTGGCGGTCTGGAGCTCGCGCTCGCCTGTCATTTCCGCGCGGCATTGCCGGGGACGCTGCTGGGCCTGCCCGAGGTCAAGCTCGGCATCCTGCCTGGCGCGCACGGGACGCAGCGGCTTCCGCGCGTGCTGGGTGCGGCGCGTGCCCTGGACATGATGGTGAGCGGCGATCCCATCCCTGCCGAGAAGGCACTGGACCTCGGGCTCGTCGACGAACTGCTCAAGGGCGAGATGCCGGCCGCGGCGATCCAGTTCGCCAACCGTGTGGTGCGCGAGGGCCGCGAGATCAAGCGCACCAATTCGGGACAGGCAGCCGTCGACGGGTCGGTCGAGGCGTTCTTCGCCAATGCGCGCGCCAGGATCGCCAAGGAGCACCGCGGCTATCCAGCCCCGCTAGTGATCTGCGACTGTGTCGAAGCGGCGGTGACGCTGCCATTCAAGCAGGGTGTGCAGCGTGAGCGGGACGGTTTCGAGAAGCTGCGTCCGGGAACCGAGTCGCGCTCGCTGCGCCATCTGTTCTTCGCCGAGCGCGAGGTGGCGAAGATCCCGGACGTGCCCGAGGACACGCGTACACGCGAGATCAGGACCGCCGCGGTGATCGGGGCCGGCACCATGGGCGGCGGCATCGCGATGAACTTCGTCAATGCCGGCATCCCGGTGAAGATCCTGGAGATGAGCCAGGCGGCGCTCGACAAGGGGCTGGGCGTCATCTCGAGGAACTACGCGGCCACGGTAGCGAAGGGGCGGCTCAGGCAGGAGGACATGGACAGGCGCATGGGCCTGCTGCAGGGCGTGCTCGAGTACGAGGCGATCAAGGACGCCGACATCGTCATCGAAGCGGTGTTCGAGGACATGGCGGTGAAGAGGCAGGTGTTCGAGAAACTCGATGCGGTGATGAAGCCGGGCGCGATACTCGCCACGAACACCTCCACGCTCGACGTCGACGAGATCGCGGCCGCGACGAAGCGCCCGGAGGACGTGATCGGTCTGCACTTCTTCAGCCCGGCGAACGTGATGAAGTTGCTTGAGGTGGTGCGCGCGGCGAAGACTGGCAAGGACGTGCTCGCGACTTCCATGAAACTGGCGCGCACGATCAGGAAGGTCGGCGTGGTGGCCGGCGTGTGCGACGGCTTCATCGGCAACCGCATGCTGCACGGCTACTTCCGGGAGGCAGGCTTCCTGCTGGAGGAGGGCGCACTGCCGCAGCAGGTGGACAGGGTGATCGAGGACTTCGGCTTCGCGATGGGGCCGTTCCGCGTGAGCGACCTCGCTGGCCTGGACGTCGGCTGGTATATCCGCAAGCGCCAGGCGGCGACCCGTCCGGCGCACCTGCGCTACTCGAAGGTCGCGGATAGGATCTGCGAGATGGGCCGCTTCGGCCAGAAGACCAACGCCGGCTGGTATCGCTATGCACCGGGCAGCCGCACGCCCATTCCCGATCCGCAGATCGAGGAACTGATCGTGGAGGCTTCCGCCGAGGCCGGCATCACGCGCCGCGAGATCAGCGACCAGGAGATCCTCGAGCGCTGCATGTACGCGCTGGTGAACGAGGGCGCGAACATCCTGAAGGAAGGCATCGCCCTGCGCGCCTCGGACATCGACATCGTCTACGTCTCCGGCTACGGCTTCCCGCGCTATCGCGGCGGCCCGATGTTCCATGCCGATACCGCCGGCCTCGACAAGGTGCTGGAATCGGTGCAGCGCTTCCACGCGCAGCACGGCGAGTTCTGGGCGCCGTCGAAGCTGCTCGAGCGTCTGGCGAAGGAAGGGGGAACATTCAATCCCGCCTGAGGGCGGCGATCGCCGGAGCGACGACCCCGTCGTCATCCGGGCGCTAGCCGGAGCAGTCCGTCATCCCGGCGCCTAAACAGAGAGCAGCCTTGTCTGTTTGCGCTGGGCCCCGGCGTTTGCCGGGGCGACGGAGCGAGTGCGCCAGGGCGACGATCCCATCGTCATCCGGGCGCTAGCCGGAGCAGTCCGTCATCCCGGCGCAAGCCGGGATCCAGCCAAGACAGAGACGACGGGCATGGTGCCTGCACCGCGAGCGCTATGGAGAGCGCCCGGTTGCTCGAGCACCTACTGCTGTATGGGATCCTGCCCGTGTGGCTGCTCGCCGGCTTCGCGGATGCCCGGTGCCGTCGCGCTCTGCACATCGAGACGCCGTCCGGCTGGCGCGAGTCGGCCCCGCACTGGCTCATGCTGGTCGAGCTTGGGGTGGGCGTACTCGCGATCCTGCTGCTGGAAATCGACGCCCTGGTCCTGATGCTGTTCGCGATCGCATGCTTGGCGTACGAATTGACGATGATGGCGGATCTGCGCTATGCGCATGCGCACCGCGACATCCCGTCGGTCGAACAGTGGGTGCACGGCATCCAGCAGGCCATCCCCTGGATGGTGCTGCTGGCGCTTGCCGTTCTGCATCCGGGGCAGGCGCTGGCGCTGTTCGGGCTGGGCGGCGAGCCGCCCCGGTGGACGTTCCGGCTGCGCGATCCCGCCCTGCCGCCGGTCTATCTGATCAGCTTCGTGAGCCTGGCAGTTCTGCTCGTCGGACTGCCCTTCGCCCGGGAGATGGGGCGCGCGGCACGGGCATCCCGGCACCTGCGCCGAGCCGCCGATCGGGCCGGGTAGCGGCGTTTGCTGGGATAATGGCGCATCGAGAACCCGGAGGGGAAGGAGAGTGCCATGACCGAAGCCGTGATCGTATCCACCGCGCGCACGCCACTGTGCAAGTCCTGGAAGGGCGCGTTCAACATGACGCATGGCGCCACGCTGGGCGGACACGCGGTCAGGCACGCGCTGGAGCGCGCGCAGCTCGATCCGGCCGAGGTCGAGGACGTGATCATGGGCTGCGCCAATCCCGAGGGCGCGACGGGATGGAACATCGCGCGCCAGATCGCCATCCGCGCCGGCATGCCGGTGAGCGTCTCCGGTGTGACGGTGAACCGCTTCTGCTCCTCCGGCCTGCAGACGGTGGCGCTGGCCGCGCAGCGCATCATGGGCGGCGAGGCCGATATTTTCGTTGCCGGCGGCGTGGAGTCCATCTCGTGCGTGCAGAACGAGATGAACAAGCACATGTTCCAGGAAGAGTGGCTGCTGAAGAACAAGCCCGAGATCTACTGGCCGATGCTGCAGACCGCGGAAACCGTGGCGAGCCGCTACCGGATCTCGCGCGAAGAGCAGGACCGCTACGGTGCGCGTAGCCAGCAACGCGCGGCGAAGGCGCGCGCGGACGGAAAATTCAAGGACGAGATCGTGCCGGTGTCGACCACGATGAAGACCGTGGACAGGAATACCGGCGTGGAGTCCACCCGCGACGTGGTCGCCTCCGAGGACGAAGGCATCCGCGCCGACACCACGTACGAGGGTGTGGCGAACATCAAGCCGGCGATCGAGGGCGGTGTCATCTCGGCGGGCAACGCCAGCCAGTTCTCCGATGGCGCCTCTGCACAGGTGGTGATGAGCGACAAGGTCGCTGCCGCCAGAGGGCTGAAGCCGATGGGCGTGTTTCGCGGTTTTGCCGTGGCCGGCTGCGAGCCCGACGAGATGGGCATCGGCCCCGTGTTCGCCGTGCCCAAGCTGCTCGCGCGCGCGGGACTGAAGGTCGACGACATCGACCTGTGGGAATTGAACGAAGCGTTCGCGGTGCAAGTGCTGTACTGCCGCGACAGGCTCGGCATTCCCGATGAGCGCCTGAACGTCAACGGTGGGTCGATCGCTGTCGGCCATCCATACGGAATGACAGGCAGCCGGCTCATCGGCCATGCGCTGATCGAGGGCAAGCGCCGCGGCGCCAAACGCGTGGTCGTCACCATGTGCATCGGTGGCGGCATGGGGGCGGCTGGCCTGTTCGAAGTGGTCTGACGCCGTGCCGGGCACGTTCCGACGCCGCGGCCCGTGCGGCCTGCGGCGCGCGGCAGCCGTTGTCGGCCTGCTGATGGGCGCGAACGCGTCGGCCCAGCTCGCCGTCTCGGCCAACGACAACAAGCTGGTGCTGCACGAAGGCACGCCCGTGGTGGTGCAGAAGCCGGCACCGGACACCGTCACGCTCATCGATCTGTCCACGCGTCCCCCGAGCGTGCTGCGACAGATCGAAACCCACGCAAGCGTCATCGGTCCGCCGACCTCGGTGGCACTCACGCCCGACGAAGGCCTGCTGTTCGTGACCTCGGCGGCGAAGATCGATCCTGCAGATGCCTCGCGGCTGATCCCCGACAATCGCGTCTCGGTGTTCGATCTCAAGGCGAACCCGCCCAGGCTGGTGGGCGAGCTGGAGGCAGGGGCCGGCGCGTCCGGACTCTCGATCACCCGCGACGGCCGCCTCGCACTGGTGGCCAATCGCTACGAGGGCACGGTGTCGGTGTTCCGCATCCAGGGTACGAGCGTGTCCAGGATCGACACGGTCGCGGTCGGCACGGCCGAATCGGGTGTGGCGCATGTCGCCATTTCTCCGGATGGCCGCCTGGCGCTGGTCACGCGCGACGGTGATCACACGGTCTCGGTGCTGTCGATCAACGGCGACAAGGTCATCTACACGAAGCGCGACTTCGGCACCGGGCTCAAACCTTACGGTGCGGTGATCACCGAGGACAGCCGGATGGCGATCGTCGCCAATCTCGGTTACGCGCGGGGAGACAGCGACACCATCAGCGTGGTCGATCTGACGCTTCAGCCGCTGCGGGTGGTTGAAACCTACAGCGTGGGCCAGACGCCCGAGGCCATCACCCTGTCTCCGGACGGGAAGATGCTTGCCGTGGTGACGATGAACGGAAGCAACAAACCGGACAACTCGCCGTTCTATTCGCCCAACGGCCGGGTCACGCTGTATCGCATCCTGCGCGACCGGCTGCAGTACCTGTCGAGCGCGAACGTCGGGCCGTGGCCGCAGGGTGCGGTGTTTTCCGCCGACAGCCGAACGCTGATCGTGCAGAGCATGGCCGAGCGCAACGTGTGGGTGCTGGAGGTCGGGTCGTCAGGCGTGGAGTTGAAAGATACCGGTCAGCGACTTCCGCTCGTGGGTGGCGGGGCGGCACTGCGCACGGCGGAGAAGAAACGCTAGCGAAGCGGCCATCTTCGTGCGCGAGCCGGGATCGGTCGTCATCCCGGCGCGAGCCAAATATTCTGTCATCCCGGCGCCAGCCGGGATCCAGGGCTTACTTCAGCTTCGAATACGCCGTCGGTGCGAGGAACATGTTCTCGATGCGCTCGACGATCTGGCCATTCTTTTCGGTCTCGGCGCGCTTGGCGATCCATTCCGGATCGGACACGAACGTGCCCCACTTCTGTTCGCGCTCGGCCAGGCTGTTCCACTCCAGCAGGTAGTACAGCGACTGGTTGTTCGGCCCGACCAGCACGGTCCAGAAGCCGGCCTGGCGGATGCCGTGCTTCTCCCACAGACCGAGAGTGATGGTCTCGAAGCGTTTGTTCAAGTCGGGCAGGCGCCCCGGCACGCAGTGATAGATGCGCAGTTCATGGATCATGGTTTCTCCCTGAAGGTCTCGACGACGGCCGATGCTAACATGGCCTCGTCCCCGTCCACCGAGAAGCGCGCGGGCCATGTGCGGCCGCTACGAACTCCACACCCGGACCAGCGAGATTGCGCGACGTTTCGATGCGCGGCTGGTCGATCTGCTGCAGGAAGGCGCGCCGCGCTACAACGTGGCGCCCTCCACCGCCGTGCCGGTGGCGACCGAGGACTACGCACGCTGGCTCGACCCGGCGGTGGATTCGCGCGAGGCGATCGAGGCGATGATGCGGCCCTGTCCGGCCGAACTGATGCGGACCTTCCCGGTCAGCACGCGGGTGAACGACGTACGCAACGACGACGCGGCTGTGCTCGCTCCTCTGCTTGAATGAATGTCAGCGATGGGCACCGCCCGCGCGCCACGCCGATTCCAGGTCATCCCACGCCGCCAGCGGCTGCAGGTCGGGTACCCAGGCGAGGCCGGATTTCCCGTCCGAGGAGCGCGCCTCCGGGCTGACCACGACATCCAGCAGTGCCGCCCTGCCCGAGGCCAGCGCGCGTGCGATCGCGCCCGCGAGATCCTCCGCCCGCTCCACCCGTTCAGCATGCAGGCCGAAGGCGCGCGCCATCGCGGCGTGGTCGGCGAACTGTAGTCGCGTACCTACGACCTTGCCGTGCGTGTCGGTCTGGTCGTGCACTTCGATCTGCCAGGCGCCGTTGTTGGCCACCACGATCAGCGGCGTCGCGCCGTGACGCACGGCCGTGTCGATCTCCATCGCGTTGAAGCCGAAGGCGCCGTCGCCGGTCGCGACCACCACCTGCCGGTCGGGGAAGGCCAGGCTGGCGGCGATGCCGAAGGGCGTGCCGATGCCGATGCAGCCGAGCGAACCCGGGTCGAGATAGACCGACGACGACAATCCCACGCGCGCCAAGCTCAGGAAGTCCCCGCCGTCGGCCACCACGATGGCGCCGGGCCGCATCTGCTTCTGCAACTCCGCGAGCACTCGGTTCGGATGGATGCGGCCGTCCTTGTCCGAGGCCGCCGTTTCCATCGACCTGCGCAGTTTCGCGGCGCGTTCCAGGTGCCTGGCGCGCGAGCCGTCGACCCACTGCCTGTCGAGATTGGGGCTGGGGCCGCTCGCCTTGGCCGTGATCGCCGCGAGCGCGGCACGCGGCTCGGCAAATAGTTCGACCTCGCCGCGTCTGTTATCGCGCAACTCCGAAGGCGCATCCGCGATGCGGATCAGCTTCGCCTGCTTGAACACCGCAGGCGAGCCGTAGGCGAGCTGGAAGTCCAGGCGCCGACCCACGGTCACGATCACATCGGCCTCGGTCATCACCGTGCCGCGCATGGCGGCAACGGCGCAAGGATGATCGTCGGGGATGATGCCCTTGCTCTCGCCGGTGTCGAGATAGAGCGCGCCGAACCTCGAGAGGAAGGCGGACAGCTCCGACGCTGCTCCGCGCGCACCGCGGCCGCTGATCACCAGCGGGCGCCTGGCATTGACCAGCAGGTCCATGGCTGCCGACACGTCCAGCGCGTCGGGCAGCAGGCGCGGTCGCGGCTTCGGCTTGAAGTGCTCGGCCAGCTGGACGGGATGCGGCACGACGCCGCGCTGCGTGTCGGTCGGGAAGTCCAGGTAGACCGGCCCGGGATCGCAGCCCTGTCCCTGCGCGCGCGACACCGCTTCGTCCAGTTCCTGCAGCACCAGCGCCGGCTCGCGCACCGTGCGCGCGTAACGCGTGATCGGCCTGACCATGTCGACGTGCGGAAGATCCTGCAGCGCGCCACGATTGTCCTGCGCGCGCGGCGGGCCGCCGGAGAGCACCAGTACGCTGGCGCGCGAGACGTACGCGTTGGCGATGCCGGTCATCGCGTTGGTCATTCCCGGCCCGGCGGTGACCAGCGCCACCCCGAGCGTGCCGGTGAGCTCGCTGTGCGCGTGCGCCATGTAGACCGCGGCGCGTTCGTCGCGCACGTCGATGATGCGGATGCCTTCGGCATCGCAGCGCATCCAGATCGGCATGATGTGACCGCCGCACAGTGCGAAGACGCGGTCCACGCCGCGTGCCCTGAGGAAGCGGGCGATGACTCCGGCGGCGGTATCGACGGTGAGGGGAGGCAGTGCCATGCGAGATTTCCTTTTTAGTGCTTGGCCGGCTTGTGCTTCTTCTGCGCACACAGATCGATCACGCCGGGCTGTTGCCGCGGGTCGACGCCGGGCGGGAAGATGTGGATCTTCTGAACCTTGGCCGACGTGCCGGTGGGCAGGCTGTCCACGAACAGCACCCAGCCCGGCGCCTTGAAGTAGGCCATGCGTTCGAAGCACCAGTCGAAGATCTCCTGCGCGAGCGCCGCGCGGCTGGCCTCGCTGGCGACATCCGCCGGATCCTTCGCGATCACGCAGGCCATCACTTCCTCTTCGCGCACCTCGTCCGGTGCAGCGATGACCGCGACCTGCTTGACCTTGTCGTGCGACGTGATGCTGGCCTCGACCTCGGCCGCGGCGATGTTCTCTCCGGAACGACGGATGATGTTCTTCTTGCGATCGAGGAAGTACAGGCAGCCTTCGGCGTCGCGCACCACCGCGTCGCCGGTATGGAACCAGCCGCCGCGCCACGCGTCCTCGGTGGCTTCTGCGTTCTTCAGATAGCCGGAGAAGAAGCCCTTGCGCGGCGCCTGTGCGCTGTGGCGGATGACCAGTTCGCCCTGCACGCCGGGCGGACACTCGTTGCCCCGGTCGTCGATGACGCACGCTTCTACCCACTTGCTCACCGTGCCGAACGAGCGCGTGTGGATCCTGCGCGGCTCGTGGCAGTCGCTGATCAGCCGTCCGGTCTCGGTCATCGCCCACATCTCCACCACCGGGAAGCCAAAGCGCTTCTCGAACGGCTCGTGCTGGCTGGGTTCGATGCCCGCGCACAGCGAGAAGCGCACCTGGTGCGCACGCTCCTCCGGCGTCTCCGGCAGCTTGAGCAGGATGTTGGGAATGATCCCCTGGAACTGGGCGGCGGTCGCGCGCGTGGCGACGAGATCCTTCCACCAGGTGCTGGCGTGGAAGCGGTCGGGGAAGATCAGGCAGCCGCCGGTAATCAGCAGGGCCGGCGCGGCGACCGACAGGCAGTTGGCGTGGTGCAGCGGCAGTGGGTTGTACAGGCGTTCCTCGCCTTCACGGAAGGCGAGGCGTCCACCGAGATCCACGTAGCACTGGCCGAAGGTGTGGAAGTACTCGTTGGTGAGGATGCAGCCCTTGGGCCGGCCGGTGGTACCCGAGGTGTAGAGCAGGGCGGCCTCGGTGGATGCGTCAGGCGCGGCGGTGGCGGCCGCGGTGCGCGGGGCGGGCAGCGTGTCGGGGAAGTGCTCGAACGATACGCAGGGCAGCCTCAGGGCCTCGCACACGGGGCCCACCAGTTCCGCGTGCGTGTCCACGCTGATGCACAGCTGCGCCTCGGAGTGCTCGAGCACGTAGCGGATCTCGTCCGCACGGTAGTCCGGGTTGAGCGGCACCACGCCCGCACCCAGCGCGTTGAGCGCGTAGTAGTGGAAGAAGAACTCGGGACGCTGATTGAACAGGATCGCGACGCGATGGCCCGGCCTGTAGCCCGCGCGTCGGTAGACCTCGCGTTTCGCCTCGACCTGCGCGAGGGTCTGCGCCCACGTCACTTCCCAGCCGTCGGGGTGATAGCTGCGCCCGGCCATCGGCGGCACGCAGTAGGCGGCATGGTCGGCAAATCGTTCGGCGGCGCGCTGCAGCGAGCGATACAGCGTGCCGTAGTGGGATGCGTCCATCATCTCGTTGTCTTCCCTGCGGTGATCCGGCGACTGCCGCCGGTGCGTCTGGCTGATTTCGGCGTCTCGCTCGGTAGAAGGCGGCTGGTGAGGGTCTGCGAGGCGTGCGAGATGTGCTCGCGCGCGAGGCGCTCAGCCTGTATGGCGTCGCCCGCGATCACCGCCTCCAGGATGCGTTCGTGCTGATTCCAGATGTCGGCGGGCGTCTCACCGTGCAGCAGCACTTCACCCATTACCCGGCGCAGATAGCTCCAGTGCACGTTGCTCGCCTCGGCGATCAGCGGATTGCCGGACAGACCGTAGAGGAAGAAGTGGAAGTCCATGTCGGTCGCGATCATCCTCGCGATCGAGCGGGTGGCCACCGCGGCTCGCCCGCGTTCGATGAAGGCAGGCCCTTCCTTGCGCGCCGCCTCGCTGCCGCGCTCGGCTGCCTTCGCGCTGGCCAGCCCGTCGAGCATGCCGCGGATCTCGTACAGGTGGCGCACGTAGTCCGCATCGAGCGGGGCGACCATCAGACCGCGTCCGGGCGCATCGCGCAGCAGGCCCTGGCGCTTGAGCAGCAGCAGCGCCTGCTGTACCGGCTGGCGCGAGACTCCTAGGGATTCGGCGATCTCCTCCTGGATGACGCGCCCGTTGGGGGCGAGCTTGCCCGCGGAGATCTCGGACAGGATCGCGTCGTAGACCTGGTCGACCAGGGTAGGCTGGGTGGGCAGGGGGCACATGACGGGGGTGCAACGTGGACCGGATTTTAGCATTCTGAATTCAGAGTGCAATCGGGTGCTCGCGCCGAGGGGAGTCGACGCTGTCGCACGAGCGAATGAAAGCCTGCCCCGGAGTGCTTCTGACCTGCCTGAGCTTTATCGAGCCACTTATTCCTGGAACCGGACTCGTCTACCTACACGCGACCATCAGCAGGGTCTCCTGCACGGAACCCGGCGGCACGCTCTCCCACTCGTGCATGGAGTCGTCCTCGTAGATGACCGCGCCCGCGCCCATGCGTTCGGCGTGCAGCGAGGTGTGCAGGCCACGCATGCGCTTGCCGGCGCAGTCGTACTCGTTGTGCGACTTCTGGGAGAAGTAGCCGACTTCCACCATGCGCTGGAAGGTCCCGTAGTCGAAGATCGACCACATCTTGACCGTGCTGACGGCCTTCTCGATCGTTGCGGCGTCGGCGTAGGTCGTGCCGCGTGGATCCTCGCCCACGGCGGTCCACGCCGCGAATGCGGGTGTGGCGAGACAAAGCAGGGCGGCGGCAACGACTCCGTTCTTCATGCTCGATCGTCTCACAGGGGCTTCACGCTCACCGGGCCGTAATGCCGGCGCGCCGCCCCGAGCGGATTGCGCAATGGCCGGCCGAAGCCCTGCGCTTCGATCTCGAACAAGTCGCCCACCTTCGCCTTCACGTTCTTGGTGAAGCTGCCGGTAGCGGCGCCGAAGAAGTGCACGTGCACGTCGCCGGGGCGGCGGAAGTCGGCGTACTTGAAGTGGTGGTGCTCGAGGTTGGTGATCGAGTGCGCCATGTTGTCGTCGCCGGAGAGCCAGCTCTCGTTCCAGATCGCCTCGCCGTTGCGCGTGAGCCGTGCCTCGCCGGTCACGTTGGCGGGCAGTGCGCCCAGCAGCAGCTCGGGTCCGTACGAGCACTGGCGCAACTTCGAGTGTGCGAGGTACAGGTAGTTCTGCCGCTCCATGACGTGATCGGAATACTCGTTGCCGAGCGCGAAGCCGACGCGCCACGGCGTGCCGTCGTCGCCGATCACGTACAAACCCACGATCTCGACCTCGTCGCCTCCGTCCAGCGCATAGGCGGGCAGCTCGAGCGCCTGGCCTGGCGCCACCACGCAGCGTCCGTCACCCTTGTAGAACCATTCGGGCTGCACGCCGATCTGGCCGGCCCTGGGCTTGCCGCCCTCGACGCCCCACTTGAACATCTTCATCGAGTCGGTCAGTTGCGCCTCGTCCTGGGATAGCTTGGCGTGCATCGAGTCGCGCGCGGCGGCGCTGCCCAGGTGGGACAGGCCGGTGCCGGTCACCAGCCAGCGGGCGACGTCGGGATGATCCAGGGGCGGCAGCAGGCGCTGTCCGGACATCACCTCGTCATAGCTCACGCTCTGCGACGAGAGCCGGCCGCGCACCAGTTGCTCAAGGGTGTGCCTGCCGCGGATCGCCTCCACCGCCAGGCGGTACACCGAGTCCGCGTCCTGCACGGGCTGCAGGCTGCGTCCGTCCTCGCTCGGCACACCCACCCTGCGCGTTTCTCCCTCGTGCCACTGCACCAGCCGCATGCCCTTCTCCTCCTGTCGTCGTGGCCCGAAGGATGGAACGAAGCGCCCTGTCGGTCAAGCTATACTCGGGCGCACGACAACAACGACACGTACAACAACGACACGTCCAGTCCGGGGGGAGCGAGCATGAAGAGCATCTGCAACGGTGTAGGCATCCACTACGAGATCGAGGGGGAAGGGCCGTGGGTGGTGATGAGTCACTCGCTCGCGTGCAACCTGCACATGTGGGACGATCAGGCGAAGACGCTCGCCGCCCGCTACGGGGTGCTGCGCTTCGACACGCGGGGGCACGGCAGCAGTGACGCACCGGTCACCGCGTACACGCTGGAGCAGATGGCCGACGACGTGAAGGCGCTGCTCGACACGGTGGGCGTCAAGGATCCCCACTTCGTCGGCCTGTCGATGGGCGGCATGATCGGCATGACCTTCGCGCTGAAGTACCCGGGCGTGCTGCGCAGCCTGGTGCTGTGCGACACCACCAGCCGCTATCCCGCCGAAGCACGCGGCATCTGGACCGACCGCATCAAGCTCGCCACCGACCAGGGCATGGAGCCGCTGGTGCAGCCGACCTTGAAGCGCTGGTTCACCGAGCCCTACCTGGCCAAGGGCGGCCCGGTGGTGGAGAAGGTTGCGCAGATGATCCGCAGCACACCGGCGATGGGCTACGTCGGATGTTGCCACGCCATTCCGATGATCGACGTGACCAGCAGGCTGGCGGAGATCAAGTGCCCGATCCAGGTGATCGTCGGCGAGCAGGATGCGGGCACGCCGGTGGCGATGGCGCAGGAAATCCACCACGCCGCGCCGAACTCCGAGCTGGTGATCATTCCGGACGCCTCGCACCTGTCGAACATGGAGCAGCCGCAGGCGTTCGACAAGGCGATGACGGGATTCCTGGCGAGGAGTTAGGAAGGAGAAAACCCTGTCTGTCTGGCAGGGTCGCGGCTTTCGCCGGGGCGACGGTGCCTGTGGCAGGGTCCCGGCTCCGGATCAAGACATTCCGGGGCAGGCGTTCACGCGCCGGGACGACGGTGCTTCTGTTCCGGCTTGTCGGGATAGCTGGTTGCCTCTGGCCGGATCCCGATTTTTCAATGCGTCCGTCATCCCGGCGCAAGTCCGACAAAAGCCGGAATCCAGGTTTTCAGCCCTGGATGTTCAGCCGCTGCGCCCGCACGGGCCAGGTGCCGCGGGCGATCGCGCGAGCGCCCTCGAACACCAGCCAGCTCTGCCTGCCGTAGTGCGGCAGCGCTCTGCGCAACGCCGCCACGGCCTGCGCATCGCGCGCGGCGATGACGAGGATGGTCGTTGCGCTGCCGTCCCTGGCCGTCCACACCCTGGCGCTGCCTGTCGTCCCGACTTCCGCGGGCGCGGCAGGAAGTCCGCGCGCGCTGAGCAGTGCGTCGATGCGATCCAGTGGCGCGATCAGCAGCAGCGGACCGCTGTCCGCTTCCGCGGATGGCGGATGATCGAGGAAGCTGTTCGCCAGCTCGCGTGCGGCGGTCTGGAAGTCGGCGTCGTCGGAGGCGATCAGAAGGCGGGTGCGCGGGTCCACCATCGCGTTGCGCAGAATCGGCGGCAGTTCGCCGCTGTCGAGCAGGCGGAACGTATTCAGACCGGGGTCGAGCACGACCGCATCGGCACGTCCGGCGCCGGGCACGACGAATGTCTGGCGCGCGTCCGTCATCCGCAGCACGGCGTGGCGGCGGTTCGTATCGCTGTCCGTGATTTCGACGGGCACGTCCAGGACATAAGGCGGCATTCCCTGGATGAGTTCGACGACCAGATCGTCACCGCGTCGCTGCGCGCGCTGCAGTCGCAGGCGCGGTGCGCCGGCGCGATCCAGCCATTGTGCGAAGAAGCCGGTCAGGTCCTCGCCAGCGGCGTCCTGGAATGCGCGGCGCAGGTCGTCCCAGCTGGCGCGGCGGAAGCGGTGGCTGTCCCAGAATCGGCGCAGGCCGTGCTCGAAGGCATCCACGCCAATGCGCGCGCGCAACATGTGGAACACGAACGCGGCCTTGTTGTAGCCGACGATCTGCGACGTGCCGTGAGTGCGCGAGGTGAAGGTGCGCAGCGGCGCATCTCCCTGCTCTGGAATCGCGGCGAAGTCGCGCAGCCAGTCCAGGCGCATGGTGCGCGCCGCGTCCGCGCCTTCTGCCTCCTCGTAGGCGTAATCGGCCAGGAAGGTCGTGAGGCCCTCGGCCCAGTTGCCCGAGGCATAGTCGACGTATACCCCGTTGCCCCACCAGTTGTGCAGCACCTCGTGCCCGAGCGAGGTGGCGCGGATGAAGGGAAGCCTGAGCACCTCCACCCCGAGGTAGGCGAGCGTCGGCATGCCGAAGCCGGTCGGCAGTGGGCTCGACACCACGCCGAACTCGTCGAAGGGATACGCGCCCACACGTGCGCTGTAGCGCTCGACGTAACGCACGCTGTCATCCAGGTAGCCGGAGGAGAGTTCGGCGATCTCCGGGTGAAACCAGGTGCGCAGGCGCACGCGCTTTCCGGCGACCTCGACGGTGCGCGAGTCGACGACGTACGGACCGGCCATCAGGTCGATGCCGTCGGTGGACACGTCGACCGCATAGCGGGCGCGGTAGCCGTGCACGCCGTCCGATTCCTCGAGCTGGCGCCCCGGTACCAGGCCGCGCTGCCCCGGCGGCAGCCGCAGCGTGAGCCGGTAGCGCAGCGGCGCCTCGCCCACCATGGGATACCAGCCGGTGCCGGCCGGCAGATAGCTGCCGCGCGCATCCGCCATCGGCACCAGACCTTCGAGGGTGCCGCGATGGTCGGTCTGCGCGAGCGGCGCGACCTTGCCCTCGTAGCGCAGGTGCAGGCGGTGCACGCCGGAAAGGTCCACGTGGTGTACGCGCAGTGCGCCACGCCGGCGGCCCTCGCCCAGCGGGTGCCCGTCCAGCGTTGCCTCGGCGATGTGCAGGCCCGCATCGAGGCTCACCTCCACCGCTCCGGTGCCGCGCAGCTGCAGGACGTCGTCCACGCGCAATGCACGCGTGTGCGGGTCCAGTTCCACGTCCAGTTCGTGCATCACCTCGACCTGCCCGCCAGCGTGCGCGCACGGCACGGCACCGGCCCACAACGCCACGGCGAGGACAGCCGTGCGAGTGCGCAGCCGCGTCACGGCTGTGCGGGAAAGCGGGCGACCAGCTCCACGGTGCTGTCTGCGCGTCTGACCGACAGCGGCAGCCAGGTGCCCGGTGCCTGCCGCTGCACCGCGGCGGTCACGTCCTTCATCGCCGTCACCGGGCGACCGGCGATCCGGATGATCACATCGCCGCCGCGTATCCCCGCCTGCTCGGCGATGCTGTCCTTCGCCACCGCGCGCACCACCACACCGGCCTCGTCGTTGTCGAGCGTCACGCCCAGCCGCGGACGCGGCGCGGGCGCCGAGTCATCCATCACACCGAACAGGTAGTCGGCCACCCCCGCCTGGGGCGTTTCGCACTGCGTGCCCGTCTCCCAGGGCAGCAGCACGACAGCGTCGTGCACGCCGAGCGCGCGCAGCTGGTGCGGCACACCGAAGCCGTCGCGCAGATGCCCGCTGCCCATGATGCCGATCACCATGCGTGTGCTGCCGTGCACGAGTTGATCGCTGATGCGCTGCGCCATCGCCCGGTCCCAGACCTGCATGCTCTGCACGAAGCGCGTGAACTGCGGATCGCGCAGGTCGGCCTCGGCCGGTGGCTGGGCCGACGGCGTGCCGGGCCGCCCATGCGCGACGAAGGCATCGTACAGGGACTTCAGGTACTCGTTCGACGGCGGCGCCGGATCGGCCACGCCTTCGCGCCGCTCCGCGGGAATGGCTTCCCACCCCTGGCTGCCGATCTCGCGCACCATCGTCCGCTCGACGTTGAGCGCCAGCATCGGGATGCGGTGCATACGCGCGTAGTGGAACAGCGGCAGGTAGAGGGCGGGGTCGATGCCCCATACCTCGTCCCACTCGCTGCGCTGGAGGAATTCGCTCTCGCCGAGGGTGCCGGCGCTCCACGCGTCGAGTACCGGCTGCAACCGCCGCGGGAACATCTCCAGGCCCAGCGCGATGGCGGGCTGCCGTGCGTGCAGGGCAGCCAGCACGTGCAACTGCCAGCGATGGTGCTCGGCGCTGTCGTGGCTCTCGCCGAGCAGGACCACACGCTGCCGCGCAGCATGTGCGATCACGTCCTGGAGCGCGACCGGTGTCGCATGGCCATTGTCGAGACGCAGCCACTGTGCGGGCTGGGGACAGTCGGCGGCGTGCAGGGACACGGGTGCGCAGGCCGCAATGGTCAGGGCCAGCGACTTCAGGAGGCGTGCGGCGGCACGCCGGGAATGATTCTGCATGAGACCTCTACGCAAGGGTGCACCCGGCCGGGGCACACGAGCGCGTGCCCCATCGAACCTTCTCGGACATCATTGCACGCGCAAGATTGCAAGCAGCAGGCAGACCACGACCACCGTGCTCAGCCCGGCACGCAGGCGCAGATACCAGGGAGGCAGGGGAAAGCGCTGCGCGAACTGGCGATCCGCGCCGTAGTGGGCGGCGAACGTCGCAGCCATGAGCAGCAGTCCGGTCTTCGCCGGCATCAGCAGGGCGCCCCATGCGGCAAGCGCCGGAATCACGCTCCAGGTCATGAAGACCGCGCGATCGCCTTCATTCATGCGCGGGTGCAGCATGGCCGCGCCCCAGTGCACGGCGCCGACGAAGCTCAGTATCACCGCAGCGTAGGAGGTGAGCCAGAACACCAGCATCGGCCGGTAGTCTGGAAGCGCGTGCATGGCACTGGCCAGCACGACGAAGGGAACCAGCCCGGCCGCGCCGAGCCAGAAGGCCGTGCGAGGGATCGGATCGCTGCCTTGGGCCATGGGATCGGAATCCTGATCGTCGGTGGAAACGGGGCGCCGCCGCTGGTTCGGGAGCGCGCCGCATTGTAGCGTGCCGCTCTCGGGCGGCACGCACGGTTCAGTCGCGCGCCTCTGCGCAGCCCGCCAGATCGCGCACCCGATAGCCGCCGTGCGCGAGGGCGCGGCGCAGCGTGCGGAAGATGTCCACGTCGAAGCGCGGCAGCGCACGCGCCTCGCGCCATTCGTCCAGTTCGTGTTCGGCCAGCGCCGATCCGAGATAGCGCCAGCGGTCGAGCACGTGCAGTTCGCTGCGTGTGTTCACCATGTCCTCCTCGACCAGCACGACGGCACCGGCATAGGGCCAGAGCGGCAGGCGCAGGCGCTGCAGGGCCTGCATCAGCCGCAGCGCGTGCCGTGCAGGCGGCTCGCGTCCGACACAGGCGCCCCGGCCGGCATCGGCGCCCCGGCAGACATCGGCGCCCCGGCAGACATCGGCGCCCCGGAAGGCATCGGTGCACAGCCCGTGGCATGGCGCATCCTCCAGGCCCACCGCGGACGCGCACAGCCGGTACTCGCGCACCAGCGCGCGCAGCGCACCGAGCGCATCGGTGCGCGACCGGAACGGACCGTAGAGGTCGGTCTGCGGGCTGTGGCAGTGGTTCAGATCCACGGCAGTGACGGCGAATTCGCCGGTCAGATTCGGCTTCCAGTGCAGGGCCCAGGCCTCGTGACTGCTGCGTGGAGGGCGGTTGTGTTCCGGCGCATCCCGTTCGACGATGCGCAGCTGGCGCAGGGATGCCCCGAGCTGGCCTGCGGTCGCGCTCCACTCGAGTCGCCCGCTGCGGATCGCCTCGCGCTGGGCACCGGCGTGTCGGCCGCCTTCCGAGAAATGGGTCAGGATCTGCTGACGCAGGCTGGCTGCCCGGCCGGCATACAGCGGCGTGCCGGATTCGCCGAACAGCTGGTAGATGCCCGGCGCGTCGGGGATGTCGTCGAGCAGATCGGGGTCGACTCCCGGTGGCGCGCGCGGTGCCTGCATCACCTGCGCGACGCACTCCGCGAGGCGATCCGGTGCGGCATGCAGCGCCATGGCCCGCAGAAGCTGCAGCAGCAGGCGCGCGTCGGCCAGCGCGCGATGGCGCCCGTCACAGGCGAGCGCGAAGCGCTCGACGAGAGTGTCGAGATTGTGCTTCGCGTGCCCGGGAAAGAGCGCCCGCGACAGGCGCACGGTGCACAGGACTTCGCTGCGGTAGGGCAGGGCGGCGCGGCGGAATTCGTTGCGCAGGAACGCGTAGTCGAAGCGCGCGTTGTGCGCCACCAGCAGCCGGCCGTTGATGCGTGCAGCCAGATCCATCGCCACGTCCTCGAAGCGCGGCGCGTGCTCGACCATTGCCCCGGTGATCCCGGTGAGCGACTGGATGCCGGACGGAATGTGGCGGCCGGGATTCACCAGCGTGGACCACTCCTGGATCAGCGCTCCGTCGTCGACGAGCAGGACACCCACTTCGGTGATGCGATCGCGGCGCGGGTCGGCACCCGTGGTCTCCACGTCGAGCAGGGCGAGGCGACCGGGGATCACGCGCCGGACGGTGATGCCGCGACGCGGCGCAGACATTGCCGGTGCGACGCGGCCCGTTGCGACGCGGCCCGGTACCACAGACTCCGGTGCGCGCAAGCTCGTGTTCGCTCCAGGCACCAACTGCCCGGATCACGATCGATCATTCCTGTTCCATCCGTGCGGCGATTCGGGCGAGCTTACCGAAATCCGCGCGCCGGGTGCTTCCCGGGGCAATTACCGGGGCAGTTACCGGCGCCGCCGGTGCGAAGGGTTGCAGAAAAACCCGCATGTATAATCGATCGGAAACGACAGACCGGTGCGCCACTCGTCGCAGGCGCGCACCGCGCACGGAGGAGATCCGATGAAGCACGTCGCAGCCGCGGCCCTGCTGTTTCTGGCCGCCACCGGCACCGCCCGCTTCGCGCTCGCACATCCGGACGAGCAGCGGGACGCCCCCCAGACCATCGACTGCCGGACACCTTCCGAAGACGTCATCACGCGTCTGCCTGCGCCCCTGGATCGCTGGGCGCAACTGCACTGCACGCCCGAGGCGCAGTTCCTGGTGCCGAGCCGGGACTGGCTGTGGCGATATCCCGCGAGCTTCACCACCCCCGTGCTCATCCCTGCCTGGACGCCCAATCCGTCCAGGGCGGCGGCGCAGGCGCACTACTTCATCTCGGTCGAGATCGACCGTGCCAGCGATGAGGACGCACACGCCCTGGACGAACGCATGGCCAGGGAAATATCGATCTACGGTGCGCTCGCACAGTCCCCGGTCTCCGAGGTGTACACGCTGCGGGCGGAGAACAATCACGGCGAGCACTTCGACATCCATTTCATGTACCGCTCCGATCAGGACGTGTGGGGACTGGTGTGCGCGCCCCGCTGCGGCGCGGAGATGAGCTTCCGCCTGAACGCCAGGACCTACTGAGATGAGCGCTCCTGCCTTGGTACTGGACGCGGCCACGGCCCTGCCGCAGGACGCGCGTGCCCTGCTGATCGGCCGTGCCTGGCTGCCGGGGGCTCATGCCGGCCCGGTGCCCGTCGCCGTGCAGGCGGGCAAGGTCTACGATCTGAGTTCGGTGGCATCGACCAGTGCGGAGCTGCTCAACAGCGGCGAGCCGGCTGCGCTCGTGCGCGCCGCCATCGGCGAAGCGCCGGTCATCGGCGATGTCGCCGATCTCCTCGCCAACAGTGCCGCGGGCGCGCAGGACGCCAGCAGCCCCTGGCTGCTGGCGCCCGTGGACCTGCAGGCGGTGCGCGCCTGCGGCGTGACCTTCATCGCCAGCATGCTCGAGCGCGTCATCGAGGAGCAGGCGCACGGCGATCCCGCGCAGGCCGAAGTCCTGCGCAAGTCGATCGGCGAGGAGATCGGCGGCCAGATCGGCAACATCGTGCCCGGATCGCCGGCAGCGATGCGCCTGAAGGAATCGCTGATCCGGCGCGGCGCCTGGTCCCAGTATCTGGAAGTGGGTATCGGTCCCGACGCCGAGGTGTTCAACAAGGCGCAGCCGATGTCCGCGGTCGGCACCGGCGCCGACATCGGCATCCTGCAGAACTCGTCATGGAACAATCCCGAGCCCGAGCTGGTGCTGGCCATCGACCGCAACGGCAGGGTGATCGGCGCCACGCTGGGCAACGATGTCAACCTGCGTGACTGGGAAGGGCGCAGCGCACTGCTGCTCGGGCGCGCGAAGGACAACAACGCCAGCTGCGCGATCGGACCGTTCATCCGGCTGATCGATGGCAGCTTCAGCCACGACGACGTGCGCCACGTCCACATCGACGTCGAGATCGCGGGTCAGGATGGCTTCGTGGTGCGCGGTGGTTACGACCTCGCCCAGATCAGCCGCGATCCGCTCGATCTGGCCGGGCAGGCGCTCAATCGCAACCACCAGTATCCGGACGGCGTGGTGCTGTTCCTGGGCACCGCCTTCGCGCCCACCCAGGATCGCGGGGAGCCGGGGCGCGGGTTTACCCACAAACCCGGCGACATCGTCACCATCCGTTCGAGCGCGCTCGGCGCATTGTCCAACCGGGTCGGCTACTGTGACCGGATCGCGCCGTGGAGCTATGGCGTGACCGAGTTGATGCGCAGCCTCGCAGCGCGCGGACTGCTCGGCGGCTGAGGGTCCCGGGCGGAGAGTGCGGTCCGCCCCGTCCTTCAGCCGAATACCGGCAGCGGATCGAACTTCCCGCCCAGCAGCGTCTCGCTGTCCCGCGCCGGCAGCCCCATCCAGCCCTGGATCGCGGTCGCGTAGCCGCGGCGGAAGTCCATCGTGTGGACGAGATTGTCGCCCTCGTCCAGGCTGGTCAGGCTGACGGGCGTGCCGTGGTGCCCGCCCCTGACGTTCTCGCCGACCACGAACATCAGGTTGGCGGTGCCGTGATCGGTGCCCAGGCTGGTGTTCTCCGGTACGCGGCGGCCGAACTCGGAGAAGATCAGCAGCGTGACGTCCTGCGCGCGGCCGATGCGCTGCAGGTCGCGCTGGAAGGCGAGCACGGCGTCGGAGACATAGGTGAGCTGACGCGCGTGCAGATCGCTCTGGTGCACGTGCGTGTCGAAGGCGTTGTGGCGATAGGCGACGTAGTAGAGCCGGGTGGGCATGTCGGCGTCGATCAGTGCGGCCACCTTCTTCAGGTCCACCGGATACACGCCGTAGTCGACCGGCGTCCGGTAGCGCGACCACGCCTCGCGTACCAGCGCGGAGGCATCGTGCGCACTGCGTGCCACCTCGAGCAGGTAGCGCTGCGCGTCGTTGGCCGGCGCGCCGGCGTCGGCGATGCGCTCGAACACCTCGCGTTCCTGGAAGAAGCCCTTGCGCACGAACTTCTCCGGGTCATCGAACACCACCGGCGTGTGCACATGGCTGCGCACCGCCAGCGACTGGGTCTCGTCGATGTTGACCAGGAAGTTGGGCGCACCCTGCGGCTGGAGCGCGTCCGCGAGCCGGCCGACCCAGCCGTACTCGCCGCCGCTGTTGGGCGCGGCCGTGTGCCAGTAGGCCATGGAGGTGAAGTGCGAGAACGACGGCTGATCGTATCCGCAGCCGTGCAGGACGGCCAGCTTGCCGTCCTTGTACAGCCGCTCGAAACCGGCCATTCCCGGGCTGAAGCCGAAGTGCTGGTCGATCCGGCGCAGCTTGTCGGCCTTGATGCCGATGTTGGGCCGGTGGCGATAGTAGGCATCGTCGGCATAGGGCACCAGCGTGTTCAGGCCGTCATTGCCGCCGGACAGCTCCATCACCACCAGAACGCGCCTGTCCTGCGCGGGCATCGCCGCCAGGGCATCGGCCGCGCTGCCGAAGAACAGCGGCAGGCCGAGTGCGCCCGCGGTATGCGCGCACACCCCGCCCAGCGCGCCTTTCAGCAGGCGGCGCCTGGCCAGCAGCCGTTCCAGTTGGTTGCGGTTCATTGCGTGTTCTCCGGATGGGGGCGCGTGCGTCAGCCGAGCTGGTACTCGGGCATGCTCAGGATCAGGTGCGCCAGCATGCGCAGAGGTTCCTCGAGGTACGTGCGTGCACGGGCGATGTCGGACGTGCCCAGTTCGCGATCGAGGAAGGCGATGAGCTGGGCGCGCCGAGAGGCATCGATCGGCACCCGCAGCAGGCGACCGAGCATGAAGTCGACCACCTGCGTGCTGTCCTTCAATCCCGCCTCCGCCACCATGCCCGCGAGATCCAGGCGGGCGAAGGTGCGCGGGATCGGCTTGACCCGCTCGACCGCCATCTGCCAGCCGCGATAGCTGGCGAAGCGCGTGTTGAAGTCCTCGTCGCGATCGACCATGGCGCTGGAAATGGCCATCATGGTGCCGGACATCTCGCTGGCGTTGGACGCGGCCATGGTGTTGGACATTGCCCCGGTGTTGGACATTGCCCCGGTGTCACCGCCCGCGCCGCCGGCCATCGCCACGCTGACCGGCCTGGTCGCGCTGGTGATGTCGTAGCCCATGCCGATGCGCTCGTGCACGGCCCGAATCTCGTCGCCGGTGAGCAGGGACGGATAGCGGTCGGTCGCAATGTAGGTGATGTCGGGGAACATCACGTCACGCGCGAAGTTGCCGCGCTCGATCAGCAGTCCCGGCGTGATCCAGCTGCGGCCCTGCGCCCAGCCCGCCACCGTCGGAGGCCGAAACAGCTGCTGTCCCAGGGCCGCGGTGGTGTCGTTGAAGTCCGGAACGCCGGGAATCTCCTTCAATCCGAGCTTCAGGTAGGTGGAGACGACCATTTCGGCCGGCCCCTTGATGCGCGTGCCCACGCTCGGTGCGCTGTAGAAGTCCTTCGACAGGAAGATGGTGCGCATCAGCGGCGCGATCTCGTAGTCGTTGTCGCGCAGCACCGCACCCAGTTGCCTGCCCAGCTCGGGCGAGACGTCCTCGCGTACGAAGAAGCGGTAGATCCTGGAGGCGATGTAGTCGGCCGTGACCGGGTGTGCCAGGATGATGTCGATCACCTGCACGCCGTCGAAGCGCCCGGTGTGTCCGAGCACGCTCTTCTCGCCGCCGTCGTGGCGCTCGTCGTTCACCACGAACATCAGACCGGCGTAGTTCCAGCCGGTGAACGCGCGTGCGGCCTCGCGGATGTCGTGTTCGCTGTAGTTGCCCACGCCCATGGTGAACAGCTCCATGATCTCGCGGGCGAAGTTCTCGTTCGGTGCGCCCTTGACGTTCACGCCGGCATCCAGGAACGCGAGCATGGCCGGATCCTGCGCCACGCCGATCAACAGGTCGCGGAAATTCCCGGTGCCCTCCCGCTGGAACAGCTCGAGCTGCAGCAGCATCTTGCGCACGTCGCGCACCTTCTCCTCGCTGGTGGCGAAGTGGCCGTGCCAGAACAGCGCCATCTTCTCTTCCAGCGGACGATGGGTGGCCAGCATCCGGCCGGCCCACCACCAAGCCGCGCGATTGGTCTCCAGCCGGCTGGCGCGCAGCCAGTAGAAGAACTTGTTCGCGACCGGCTGCATGCGTCGGTTGCCGTCGGGCTTGACCTGCACGCCCAGCGCCTCGCCCCTGGTCCGGGCCTGGTCGGTGGTGGCCGGACGGCTCACCGGGAAGGGGTCGAGTCCCTCGTCCCAGATCTCGGAGGCATCGAAGGGCCGAAGGTGACCGTTGTCCACCTTGTCGTGGTCGATCAGGCGCGCTACCGCCTGCTCGGGCGAGAGCCGCGCCAGTGCGTCGATCTGCTCCGGAGTGCCGCCGAAGCCGGCGCGCTCGAGCAGGTGCGCAGCGCGATCACGGCTCCAGTCCTGGCTGCCGATGGCGGAGAGATCGCCGCTCCAGGGGTCGGGCGGGGTGCCGGCCCGGGCTGCGCCTGCCAGGACCGTCAGGCCGAGGCAGGCGGCGGCCAGTACGTGGGTGAACGCATTCATCGTGTCAGGCCTTGCGGTATCGAAGGCGCGGCAGGGGCAGGGCGCCCCGACCTGCAGCGGATTCTGCCGGCGCGGCAAGCCGCAGGGAACCGAGATTTTCATGAATTTCGGGCCGGCGCAGGCCCGTCAATTCTGCGTTCGGCCGAGGTCGAGGGCCATGCGCGCCGTCGCCTCCGTCTTCATCCAGCGACACCCCCTCTTCACCAGCGACGCCCGGGGTGCCATGCCCGGGGCATCTGGCGGGGCGCGGGTGTCTGGAATTCTCACGGGGAAGGGGTATGATCCCGCGATGTTTGAGTTCGATCGTGACGGATGCACCAACGCGCGCTTGAAGCCCAAACATCGGCACGGGTGGGAGCCCGCGGTTCAATCAGTCTCGGGGGTAGGCAGATGGCAACTGGTACGGTGAAGTGGTTCAACGAGTCGAAGGGCTTCGGGTTCATCACGCCGGACGACAAGGGGGAGGATCTGTTCGCGCATTTCTCCGCGATCAGGATGGACGGATTCAAGACCCTGAAGGAAGGACAGCGGGTGAGCTTCGAAGTCACCACCGGGCCCAAGGGCAAGCAGGCTTCGAACATCCAGGCGGTGTGACGGGCCGCGCAATCGCACACGGAACCCGCTTCGGCGGGTTTTCGTTTTTTGGGGTCTGCTAACCTAGCGCCGATGACCATCTCGCTCCAGGACGTACATGCGGCGGCGCGGGCGCTCGAGGGCAGCATCGTGCGCACGCCGTGCCTGCACTCGCGCACGCTGTCCGAGATCACCGGCGCGCAGATTCATCTGAAGTTCGAGAACCATCAGTTCACCGCCAGCTTCAAGGAGCGCGGTGCGCTCAACAAGCTTCTGTCCCTGACGCCCGGGCAGTGCGCGCGCGGCGTGATCGCCGCGTCGGCCGGCAATCACGCGCAGGGTCTGGCGTATCACGCGCGCAGGCTGGGCATCCCCGCCGTCATCGTGATGCCACGCTACACGCCTGGCGTGAAGGTGGTGCACACGCGCGCGCACGGTGCCGAGGTCATCCTGCACGGCGAGGTGTTCGATGATGCGCGCGTGCACGCGCACCAGCTGGCGGACACGCGCCAGTTGACCCTGGTCCACCCGTACGACGACGAGAAGGTGATCGCCGGCCAGGGGACGATCGCGCTGGAGATGCTCGCCGAGCACCCGGACCTGGAGGTGCTGGTCGTGCCGGTCGGTGGCGGCGGCATGATCAGTGGCATGGCGACCGCCGCCACGGGAATCGCTCCCGGAATCGAGGTGCTCGGCGTGCAGACCGAGCGGTTCCCGTCGATGTACTGCGCGCTCCAGGGGATCTCTCCGGCATTCGGCAGCAACACCATCGCCGATGGAATCGCGGTGAAGCATCCCGGCACGCTCACGCTTCCCGTCGTGCGGGAACTGGTGAACGATCTCGTGCTGGTGGACGAGGACGACATCGAGCAGGCCATCGTGCTGCTGCTCGAGATCGAGAAGACCGTGGTCGAGGGCGCGGGCGCGACCGGACTTGCCGCGGTGCTGTCCGATCCCGCGCGCTTCGGCGGCCGCAAGGTCGGGCTGGTCCTCTCCGGCGGGAACATCGATCCGCTCGTGCTCGCCGATCTGATCGAGCGCGGCATGGTGCGCACCGGTCGCCTGACCCGTCTCACCGTGCAGTTGCGCGACCTGCCCGGCGCACTGGCGCGGGTGACCGCCTGCCTGGCCGAGCAGAATGCGAACATCGAGGAGATCTTCCATCAGCGGGCGTTCACCAATCTGCCGGTGCAGACGGTCGAGGTCGATTTCGTCGTGCAGACGCGCGATCGCGAGCACGTGCAGCAGGTCATCGCAGCGCTGGCAGAGGCCGGGTTCGACGCCCGGCTGAACAACGACTGAACAGCAGGTCCGGGCCGTAGTCCCGGATCGCGTGCGCGGGCGCCTGCGGTACCATGCGCGCTCTCACGAGACACCGAGGAGGAAGGCAATGGCGGCACACGACAGGGTTGCGCTGGTGACTGGAGCCGGCACCGGCATCGGCAAGGCATCGGCGCTCGCACTGCTGCGCGATGGCTATCGCGTGGTCCTCACCGGCCGCCGCCGGGAGATGCTCGACCAGGCCATCGCCGAGGCAGGGGCAGCCAGCGAGCGGGCCACGGCGATCGTCGCCGACGTGAGCAATCCCGAATCCGTGCGCAACCTGTTCGCGCAGGTGAAGCAGAAGTTCGGGCGGCTCGACGTGCTGTTCAACAACGCGGGGGTGAACGCGCCGGGAGTGCTGCTCGAGGATCTGACCTTCGAGCAGTGGAAGCAGGTGGTGGACATCAACCTGACCGGCCCCTTCCTGTGCACGCAGGAGGCGATCAGGATCATGAAGGACCAGGATCCGCGCGGCGGACGCATCATCAACAACGGCTCGATCTCGGCGCACGCGCCGCGTCCCAATTCGGTCGCCTACACCGCGACCAAGCACGCCATCACCGGCCTGACCAGGGCCACCTCGCTGGATGGGCGCAAGTACGACATCGCCTGTGGCCAGATCGACATCGGCAACGCGATGACCGAACTGGCGGCGCGCATGGCGAAAGGCGTGCCGCAGGCGAACGGTCAGATCGCGGTGGAGGCGATGATGGACGTGGCGCACGTGGGCGAGGCCGTCCTGCACATGGCCAACCTGCCGCTGGACGTGAACGTGCAGTTCATGACCATCATGGCCACGAAGATGCCGTTCGTGGGGCGGGGGTAGGACGCTTTCCGTTGTCGCTGGGTCCCGGCCCCGGATCAGACCACTCCGGGGCGGGCGCTCGTACGCCGGGGCGATGCAGCCGCTACAGCACGATCGGTCGCGTCAGGTCGGCCCCGGGCAGGATCGCGTCGAGCAGGTCGTGCAGCTGCCGTGCGGCAGCCGGCTGGATGCCTGCGCCGGGGTGTCGCACGCGGGCGCCGGCGATCAGTCCGCGCAGGCGTAGGATCTCCTTGCGGATCGCGACCCCGGGCTGCTGTTCGAAGACGATCAGCGGCAGGAAGCGCGTGTAGAGCGTGCGCACGTGCGCCCAGTCGCCGGCCCGGGCCGCCCCGACCATCGCCATCAGCACTTCGGGAAAGGCGAAGCCGGTATTGAACCCATCCGAGCCCGCTTCCAGATCGAACTGCCCGTACAGCGCCCCGAGCCCGGTGAGAATCGGTACCTTGCGCTGCATGCCGGCCGCGAGTGCCCGGATCTTGGACGCGGTCGGCAGCGCCTCCTCCTTGATCGCGGCGATGCGCGGGATCTCGTGCAGCATGCGCAGCAACAGGGGCACGCTCATGTGCACTGCGGTGGACGCCGGGTGATCCTGGGCCACGATGGGGATGGAGATGCCCTCGGCGATCGTACGGTAGTACTCGAACACGCGTTCGTCGGAGGGCACTGCCTCGGCCTGCGGGGTGATCATCACCGCCGCGGCGCCGAGCTCCTGCGCCGCCTGGCTCAGGCCCAGCGCGGCGCGCGTGCCGCTGTGGCTGGTGCCCACGATCACCGGCAGGGCGCCGCCGGTGGCCTGGACCGCGGTGCGCACCACCGCCTCGCGTTCGCGGTCGAGCATGCGGTTCGCCTCGCCCAGCACGCCGAGCACGGTGATGCCGTCCACGCCCAGACCGTGCATGAAGCGCACCATGCGCGCGAGCGACTCCAGATCGGGTGATTCGTCGTCGGCGAAGGGGGTGGCGAGAATCGGATAGACGCCGTGGAAGTAGGGAGTGGTTGCCATGTTGCCCGTCAGGTCGGATCGAAGCGCGTCATTCTGCGTGCTCGCGCCGGGACGCGCAAACCGGCTTCGGGGATAGAATCGCGCCAACGAACAGCGCGCGGTGGGCGTGCACGATGGAGGAGGCAGCGTGGAGTTTCCGGTGAATCAGCTCAAGCGCAACCTGCGCGCGGGCAAGGTGCAGATCGGGTGCTGGGTCAGCCTGGGCGGAACGACGTCGGCGGAGATCTGCGCCGGGGCCGGTTTCGACTGGATCCTGGTCGACATGGAGCACTCCCCGAACGATCTGCCGAACATCCACCAGCAACTGCACGCGGCCTCCGGCTATCCCTGTCCGGTCGTGGTGCGCGCGCCGTGGAACGACACGGTCATGATCAAGCGCCTGCTCGACGTGGGCGTTCAGAGCCTGCTCATCCCGAACGTGCAGAGCGCGGACGAGGCGCGGCGCGCGGTGGCCGCGGTGCGCTATCCGCCGCAAGGTGTGCGTGGGGTGACCACGAATGCGCGTTCCAATCGCTTCGGACGGGTAAAGGACTACTTCGCGCACGCCAACGAGCAGGTGTGTCTGATCCTGCAGGTGGAAACGCGCGCGGCGGTGGCCCGGGTCGAGGAGATGGCCGCCGTCGACGGCGTGGACGCGTTGTTCGTGGGTCCGCAGGATCTTGCTGCCGACTACGGGCATCTGGGCAACCCCGGCCATCCCGAGGTGCAAGCGGCAATCGGGGAAGTGCTGGAGTGCGTCGGTCGCAGCGGCAAGGCGCCGGGGCTGCTCAACTTCAACGAGGCCGAGGCGAAGGCATGGATAGCCCGCGGCATGCAGATGCTCGCGGTGACCAGCGACCAGTTCCTGCTGGCCCGCGAAACCAGCGCAGTCGCGGCCCGCTACAAGACCTGAGTCTCAGCTGCGCACCGGTGCCTCGCGCCTGATGGTGGCGAATACCAGCGCGAGCAGGCCCAGCAGCAGTTCGTCCACGAACGGCACCCGGGTCGGGCACGAGCAGGTCGAGCAGGAACAGGCCTGCCGTCAGTGCGAACAGGGCCGGAAAGCGCAGCGTGGCGGCAAAACGCGGCAGGCCGCCGGTGATCGGATTAGGCATCGCGCTCTCCCCTGGTCGCAAGTCACCACGGTACCGGCTCGCCACGGGGTAACGTACGCGGCGGCGCGGACGGCGCTGGGTGAGACAGACTCGAACCGCGAGCGTTCGACCGCATGGACAAGGCCGGGATCTACGGTCCCAGGTGTGCCTGGCGATCCCGACCCCGTGGCGCGCGCCCGGCGCGACCCTGCACGGATGCGCTCACGGCTTGCGCTCGAGCGCGTGGCCGCCGAACACGTTGCGCATGGTGGCCAGGAGCCTGGCTGCGTAGTCGCCCTTTCCCTGGGTGCCGAAGCGGTTCATCAGGGCCAGCGTCATCACCGGCGTGGGAATCCCGAGTTCCACGCTCTCGATGGCCGTCCAGCGTCCCTCGCCCGAATCGGCCACCACCGGCCTGATCCCCTCGAGGCCCGAGTCGCGTGTGAGCGCCTCGGCGGTCAGATCGAGCAGCCACGAGCGCACCACGCTGCCGTGCCGCCACATCTGCGCGATCGCGGCGAGGTCGAGGTCCATCTCCTCCTTCGCGCCCATCAGCGCGAAACCCTCGGCCAGGGCCTGCATCATTCCGTATTCGATGCCGTTGTGGACCATCTTCACGAAGTGGCCTGCTCCCACCGGGCCGCAGTGCAGCCAGCCCGTGTCCGGCGTGGGCGCCAGGATGCGCACGAATGGGGTCACCGCAGCGACCGCCGCGTCGCTGCCGCCGAGCATGATCGCGTAGCCGTTGTCCAGGCCCCAGATGCCGCCCGAGACGCCGGCATCGGCGAAATGTACGCCGCGTTCGCCCGCGGCCCTGGCGCGGGGGACGGCGTCGCGGTACCACGCATTGGCTCCGTCCACCAGCGTGTCGCCGGTCTCCATGAGCGGCAGGACGGTGTCGATCGTAGTCTGTGTCGCGGCCCCGGCCGGCAGCATCAGCCACAGCCTGCGCGGCGCTGGCAGCGCCGCGACGAGTGCCGTCAGCGAATCGACCGGCTCCACGCCCGGCGTACCGGACAGGCCGGCGCGTGCCGCCTCGCTGACGTCGAAGGCCGCGACCCGGGTGCCGCCGCGCGCCAGGCGGCGCGCCATGTTCGCCCCCATGCGGCCGAGACCGACCATTCCGATGTGCATGGGTCACCTCCAGACAAAGGATGAGATTACACCGCATATAATCGCGAAACAGACAAGGGAGCACAGGCGATGCCGCGCATCGAGTTCGCGCACTTGCGCGAGTTGAAAGACCGTGTCGGCCAGGAGATCGCGGTGAGCGATTGGCTGGAGATGACACAGGAGCGCGTGAATCTGTTCGCGCAGGCCACCGGAGACCACCAGTGGATCCACGTCGATCCGGCGCGGGCGCAACGCGAATCGCCCTTCGGTGCGGCGATCGCCCATGGCTTCCTGACACTGTCCCTGCTGTCGAAGTTCCTGGGCGATTCGATCGCCTTCGCCAGTGCCCGCATGGGGGTGAACTACGGTCTGAACCGCGTGCGGTTCACCGCCCCGGTGCCGGTCGGGGCGCGCGTCCGTGCGCGGCTGCGCCTGCGCCAGCTGGAAGACATCGACCCGCAGGGGCAGACGCACGGCGTGCAGATGACCTGGGACGTGACGCTCGAGCGCGAGGGCAGCGACAAGCCCTGCCTGGTCGCCGAGTGGTTGACGCGCCGCTATGAATAGGATTGCCGGCCGTGCCGCGCGCTGACTTCGCCTTCTCGCACCGGCTGCGCGTGCGCTGGGCCGAGGTCGATCGCCAGGGCATCGTCTTCAACGGCAACTATCTGCTGTACTTCGACGTCGGTATCACCGAATACTGGCGTGCACTGGGTTTCCCCTATCCGGACGGCATCCTCGAATACGGGACCGACCTGTTCGTCAAGAAGGCCGCCCTGGAGTATCACGCGCCCGCCGTCTACGACGATGAACTGGACGTGCTCGTGCGCCTCGCCCGCATCGGGCGCAGCAGCCTGCGCTTCCTGCTCGAGCTGCATCGGGCCGATACGCCGCTGGTGAGCGGGGAACTGATCTACGTGAACGCCGATCCGGCCACGCGCAGCGCGGTGCCGGTCCCGGGGTTCCTGCGCGAGGCGATGCAGCGTTTCGAGCGCATCGCGCCGGAGGCGGCATGACGCCCGCGTCGTGGCCTCCGGATACCGGCAACATTCTTCAACCACGACGCGGCCACGCCGCCTGACAGGGAATCGCCCATGGATTTCGCATACTCGGAGAAGGTCCAGAAACTGCGCGCGCAGGTCGGCGCCTTCATGGATCAGTACATCTACCCCAACGAGAGCCGCTTCTTCGAGGAGATCGAGGAGAACCGGGCCAAGGGCAATGCCTGGATCCCCACGCGCATCATCGAGGAACTCAAGCCCGTTGCGCGCAAGCAGGGCCTGTGGAACCTGTGGCGTCCGAAGCAGCACGGCGGCGAACTCACCAACCTGGAGTACGCACCGCTGTGCGAGATCATGGGGCGCGTGCAGTGGGCTCCGGAGGTGTTCAATTGTTCCGCGCCGGATACGGGAAACATGGAGGTGCTGCTGCGCTACGGTACGCCGGAGCAGCAGAAGCAGTGGCTCACGCCGCTGCTCGAGGGTCAGATCCGGTCCGCCTTCCTGATGACCGAGCCGGAGGTGGCCTCGTCCGATGCCACCAACATCCAGTGCCGCATCGAGCGTCAGGGCGACGAATACGTCATCAACGGGCGCAAGTGGTGGTCCTCGGGTGCCGGTGATCCACGCTGCCGGATCAACATCGTGATGGGCAAGACCGATCCGGACAATCCCAACAAGCACCAGCAGCAGTCCATGATCCTGGTCCCTGCCGATACCCCCGGCATCCGCGTGCTGCGCGCGCTCAGCGTGTTCGGCTACGACGACGCCCCGCACGGCCACATGGAAGTGCTGCTGGAGAACGTGCGCGTGCCCGCGTCGAACATGCTGCTGGGCGAGGGCAAGGGCTTCGAGATCGCGCAGGGCCGCCTGGGCCCGGGACGCATCCACCACTGCATGCGCATCATTGGCCAGGCCGAGCGGGCGCTCGAACTGATGTGCAAGCGCCTGAAGTCGCGCGTGGCCTTCGGCCGCCCGGTGGCGGAGCAGAGCGTGTGGCACGAGCGGATCGCCGAGGCCCGCATCGCGATCGACACCTCGCGCCTGCTCACGCTCAACGCCGCCTACATGATGGATACGGTCGGAAACAAGGCCGCGCGGGCCGAGATCGCGATGATCAAGGTGCTCGCACCGAATGCAGCGCAGCAGATCATCGACTGGGCCATCCAGGCCCATGGCGGCGGCGGCGTGTGCCAGGAATTCCCGCTGGCATGGATGTACGCCTGGAACCGCACGCTGCGCCTGGCGGACGGACCTGACGAAGTTCACCGTGCCGCCGTCGCCAAGCTGGAACTGCGCAAGCATGACCATCGCTGAGGTGCCTGGGGCGCGGTCATGCATGCTGCGTTGCAGCAATCGAGGGCAGGGCAGGCAATGGCACCCGGGTGCCCCTGCCCGCAGTGCCTGGCCCTCGCGGCCGACCGGATCGCCGCGCTCCCGCAGGGAGGTTCGTTTGTGCATCGCAGCAGAGAATTTGCCGGCAACTGCTGCTAAACCCGGAAATCGGAAGGGGAAACGGGCGTCGTCGAATTGTTGAAAGGCCCTGGGGCTTCGTGTATTTTTCCCCGTTGTACCTGTAGTTGTTCCATCCCAACCTACCTCGAAGGGGGAGATTTTATGAACATCACCTTCAACGTTAACGGTAAGAACGAGACCGTGGACGTTGCGCCGGACACCCCGCTGCTCTGGGTTCTGCGTGATACGCTGGGCATGACCGGCACCAAGTTCGGATGCGGCAAGGCATTGTGCGGCGCCTGTACCGTTCACCTGAACGGCATGGCCGTGCGCTCCTGTCAGACCCCGATCGGGTCCGTGGCAGGGCAGAAGGTCACCACCATCGAAGGCCTGAAGATGAATTCGGTGCAGAAGGCCTGGATCGCGGTCGACGTACCGCAGTGCGGCTACTGCCAGCCCGGCCAGATGATGTCGGCCGCCGCGCTGCTCGCAATGAACAAGAACCCCTCGGACGCGGACATCGACGCCGCCATGTCGGGCAATATCTGCCGTTGCGGCACCTATCCCCGTATCCGCGCTGCCATCAAGGCAGCCGCGAAGGCCTAATCAGGAGGGATTGAGACATGGAAGAGATGAAGAACCAATCCCGGCGTGATTTCGTCAAGGCCTCCGCGGCCGTTGCCGGCGGCCTGGCAATCGGATTCCACCTGCCCGGCAAGGTCGCCCAGGCCGATGGCGGCGGCGGTTCCTTCGCCATGCCGAACGCGTGGGTGAAGGTGGGCAATGACAACCAGGTGACCCTGATGGTCGCGCGCTCGGAGATGGGCCAGGGTGTGGCCACCTCGATGCCGATGCTGATCGCTGAGGAACTGGAAGTCGATTTCAGCAAGGTCAAGATCGAGTTCGCGCCTCCCGCGGAGGCCTATATCAACTCCCTGCTGGGCGGTCAGCTGACCGGGGGTTCGACCTCCGTGCGTGACGCTTGGGAGAAGCTGCGCAAGGCCGGCGCCAGCGCGCGCATGATGCTGGTTTCCGCCGCTGCAGCCGAATGGGGCGTGGACGCTTCCCAGGTCAGGGCCGAGAACGGCCAGCTGATCGGCCCGGGCGGCAAGCGCATGAGCTACGGCATGGCCGCCCCCAAGGCAGCGCAGATGGAAGTGCCGAAGGACGTCCCGCTCAAGCCCGTGTCCGCATTCAAGGTGGTCGGCAACGTCAAGCAGAAGCGCATCGACACGCCGGCAAAGGTCAGGGGCGAGCCGGTCTTCGGCATCGACGCCCGCGTCCCCGGCATGATGTACGCCGCCGTCGCGATGAGCCCCTACATCGGGGGCAAGGTCAAGAGCTACGACGACTCCCGCGCCAAGAACATGCCTGGCGTGAAGGGCATCGTGCAGTACAGCCGCGGTGTGGCCGTGGTCGCCGACTCGTACTGGCAGGCGAAGAAGGCCAGGGACTTGCTGCGCGTGGAGTGGGATCAGGGTCCCAACGCCGGCCTGAACATGCAGAAGATCTGGGCCGGTCTGCAGGACGCCGCCAAGCAGCCGGGCGCGACCTTCCGTGAATCCGGCAACGTCGACGAAGTGATGCCGAAGGCAGTCAAGACCGTCACCTCGACCTACACGCTGCCGTTCCTGTCCCACAGCCCGATGGAGCCGATGAACACCACGGCCCACGTGACCGCGGACAAGGCCATCATCATCACCCCCACCCAGTTCCAGCAGCTGATCCCGCACGTCGTCGCCGGCGCCACGGGTCTCAAGCCGGAGCAGGTGCAGGTGACCACGACCTATCTCGGCGGCGGTTTCGGCCGTCGCGTGGAAGTGGACTATGCCATCGACGCAGCGGAGATCTCCAAGGCCGCCGGCGGCATCCCGGTCAAGATGGTGTGGAGCCGCGAAGACGACATGACGCACGACTCCTACCGTCCGGCCGGTTTGTACACCATGAGCGCAGGTCTGGACGGCGAGGGCAGGATCGTCGGCATGAGCTTCCACTCCACCAGCCCGTCCATCTCGGCGCGCCTGTTCCCGAGCATCGTGAAGGACGGCATCGACCCGTTCTCGGTCGAAGGCATCGACAACTTCCCGTATGCCGTGCCCAATCTGAAGTTCACCTATCAGATGCATGATACGGGCATCCCGGTAGGCTACTGGCGCGCGGTGTCGCACAACCTGAACGCGGTGGTGCTGGAAGGCTTCATCGACGAGTGTGCCGCGGCTGCCGGCAAGGATCCGATCGACTACCGCCTGGCCATGATCGACATGGCCGAGTCCAAGCACGCCTGGTCGGGTCTGTCGGCCGGTGTGGCAGTCGGTCCCCGGATCAAGGCTGCCTTGCAGATGGTGAAGGACAAGGCCGGCTGGACCAAGCCCCTGGCAAAGGGCAAGGGCCGCGGCGTCGCGGTGATGGAAGGCTACAACACCGTGATCGCGATGGTTGCCGAAGTCACCGTGTCCCCGAACTACGATGTGACGGTCGATCGCGTGGTGTCGGTGACCGATGCCGGTCCGCTGGTTCATCCGGACCAGGCGCTTGCCCAGATGGAGTCCTGCATCAACTTCGGACAATCCGGCTGCCTGTGGGGTGAGGTCACCATCAACGAGAACATGGTCGAGCAGAACAACTTCGACTCGTATCGCGTTGCCCGGATGAACGAAGCGCCCAAGCAGCTGGAGTTCCACTGGATCAAGCCGGCTGCCAACCAGCCGCCCGGCGGTCTGGGCGAACCGGCGACGGCCGTGGTTCAGGCAGCGATCACCAATGCGATCTCCAACGCCACCGGCAAGCGTCCCCGGATGCTGCCGCTGACGCCCGAGAACATTCGCGCGGCCTGATCGTAGCAGCGGTATCTGCCCCCGCTTCCCATCCGGGAAAGCGGGGGTTTTTCGTCCCAGGGCTATTTCCCGGCGGGAATAACGGTTGCGGCTGAGCCGGCATGGGACGGGTTGGACGTTTCGAGTTTTTCTTCCAGGCAGGTGAGCGAATGGACAGTGTCGATCTGCAGGTTCTCAAGAGCAGCGCGCAGTGGCTCGCGGAAGGCCACGCGGTGGTGCTGGCAACGGTGGTCGAGACCTGGGGTTCGGCGCCTCGACCGGCCGGTGCATTACTGTCGGTCCGGGACGACGGACTGGTCGCGGGCTCCGTCTCGGGGGGCTGCGTGGAAGACGATCTCATCGACCGTATCCGCAAGCAGGATCTGGCGGGCGACCGTCCGGAACTGACCGTGTACGGGATATCCAAGGAGGAGGCCGCCCGCTTCGGTCTGCCGTGCGGCGGGCAGCTGCGCATCGTCCTCGAACCGGTGCCCGATGCGCGCTGGCTGCATCAGCTGCTCGAACGGGTAGGCCGGCGCGAGCTGGTCGCGCGCGAACTCGACATGGCAACCGGACAGGTGCGGCTCTCGTCGGCGGCGCGCAGCGACGACATCACCGCCTTCGATGGAAAGACGCTCAAGACCGTGCATGGTCCGCGCTGGCGGTTGCTCGTGATCGGCGCCGGCCAGATCTCCCACTACCTCGCGCAGATGGCGCTCGCACTGGACTACAGCGTCGTGGTGTGCGATCCGCGCGAGGAGTACGCGAACACCTGGACCGTTTCCGGCTGCGAGTTCACGCGCGGCATGCCGGACGACGTCATCGCCGGGCTCGATCTGGATACGCACAGCGCAGTGGTCGCGGTGACGCACGATCCCAAGCTCGACGATCTCGCCCTGATCGAGGCGCTGAAGTCCGCCGCCTTCTATGTGGGCGCACTGGGCTCGCGCCTGAACACTGCCCGGCGCAAGCAGAGGCTCGCGGAGTTCGACCTGTCCAGCGAGGAGCTCGATCGCCTGCACGGGCCGGTGGGTCTGCGCATCGGCAGCAAGACGCCGCCGGAAATCGCGGTATCGATCCTCGCCGAGATGACCGCAGTGCGTCACGGTGTGGATCTGTCCAGTGTGGGGACCAAGGAGAGCAAGGACGTGGTCGAGCAGGACGGACCGGTGTGCGTGGCCACCAGGACGTGAGCACCACCAGGCAGGCCTGATGCACGGCGCCCGGCTCGCCTATCAACGGGCCGGCGCATCCGGCTCCGGCCTCTCCACGTTCCGGCGGCAGAGCCCTCGTGCGGATCGGGGCGCTAGAATGGTGTCTCCACCGGGGCAACGAAGGAGTTGCCGATGAACATCCTGATGGCCTACGACGGCTCGGAGCCGGGGCTCACGCGCCTGCTGGCGACGCCGGAACTGGACTGGATCCCGCACCAGCATGTCCATCTGCTTGCCATATTGCCCATGCCCAGCGGCCTGTTCCTCGGCGAGGGCTACGTGCCCGGCGAAGTCCTCGAGGACGATCGCGTGCGCGCCCAGTCCCTGCTCGACGAGGGTGTGAGTCGTCTGCGCGAACGCGGCTTCGATGCCGAAGGGGTATTGGCTGCAGGCGAGCCGATCGAGGAGATCTGCCGCATGGCCATCCGCCTGGGTTCCGGGCTGATCGTGGTGCGCCATCCGCAGCGCCAGTCGTTCGCTGCGCGCTGGTGGAAAGGCTGGGTCGGCGCCTCGCTTCTGGAGCACGCGCCCTGCGCCATCCTCATTGGAGTGGACCGGCACGCCTGAGCCGATCCCCGGTGCAGGCAAAGAACCGCCCGGACTAAGCCGGGCGGCAAGCTCGTGCTGACGCGCACGAAAACGATCCGGACCGCTTCCCGGCCGACTATCGACCGGCCTGCCGCCCCGCCAGCGCAGGCGCGGCAGGCGCGACTTCGCCTCCCGCCTGCCCGTTGCTGGTGGTCGCCATGATCTGCTGCGGTGATGCGCTCCGGTTGAGCGGATGGGAAGGGAAGGTCAAGGCTGGGGCTCGATCGGTGATGGCAAGGATGCCCAGTGCACCGAACGCGATGGCGGCTGCCGCGGCGAAGACCATGAGCGGAAACAACCAGGAAGTACGTGGCTGCAAGTGACTCGTCCTCTGAACTGACCCTGGCGTGAACAGCGCACGGGGTAATTCACCCTTGCAACCCGCGTGCCAACCCCCACCTCTCGAAGACTCAATCACTTACCCGGCATTGCCAAGGACCACTTGTCACTTGACGGCGACTGTAGAAATGGCGATCGCATAACTGCCTGATGCCAGGCGACTGCGACTGTCGCCTGGTGGTGACGTACGGATCGCTATGCGGCGATACCCGGCTTGAACATCGACGGGTTCAGATGATGCCGCTGCAGCAGCTTGTAGAACTCGGTTCGATTGCGCTTCGCCAGGCGGGCGGCCTGCGTGACGTTGCCGCTGGTGATCTTGAGCAGCTTCGCCAGGTAGTCACGTTCGAATTCGAAACGGGCAGACTCGAACGAGGATAGGTTTCCGGTCTCGCCGCGGATCGCGGTCTCTAGCTGGGCCGGGCTGATGATGGGTGTGGTGGAGAGCGCGACCGCCTGCTCGACCACGTTGTACAGTTCGCGCACGTTGCCCGGCCACGAGTGCTTGACCAGCACTTCGATCGCATCCTGCGCGAAGCCGTTCAGGGTCTTCCCGTAGCGCCCGGCGAGGGTCTTGAGGAAGTGTGCCGCGAGCACGGGGATGTCCTCCCGCCGCTGCGACAGCGGCGGCAACGCGAGCGCGACGACGTGTAGCCGGTAATACAGGTCCTCGCGGAAGGCGCCCTGCTTGATCGCTTCCTCCAGATTGCGGTGCGTGGCAGAGATGATCCGCACGTCCACCTTGATCGCCTGAATGGAGCCGATCGGGCGCACTTCCTTCTCCTGCAGCACCCGCAGCAGCTTCACCTGCAGGGGCAGCGGCATGTCGCCGATCTCGTCCAGGAACACCGTACCGCGGCCCGCCGCCTGGAACAGTCCCTTGTAGTCGGACGCCGCGCCGGTGAACGACCCCTTGGTGTGTCCGAACAGCTCGGACTCGAGCAGCTGCTCCGGGATGGCGCCGCAATTGACCGCCACGAACGGCTGGGTGGCACGCGGGCTGGCGCGATGAATGGCGCGGGCCAGCAGTTCCTTGCCTGTGCCGCTGTCTCCGAAGATCATCACGCTGGCGTCGCTGTTGGCAACCAGACGGACCTTCGCGAGGATCGCTTCCATCTCCGGGCTGCGCGTGATGATCTCCTCGCGCCAGCTGGTATCGGCGTCGCTGTCGTTCGCCGCGGTCGCATTGCCGCTCACCTGCAGGGCCTTTTCCACCTGGGTCAGGAGCGCCTTGCCGTCGAAGGGCTTGGTCAGGTATCCGAACACGCCGCGCTGCGTGGCATCCACCGCGTCGGGGATGGTGCCGTGCGCGGTGAGGATGATGACGGGCAGGGCCGGATTCTTCTTCTGCAGGGACTGGAACAGCGCCATGCCGTCCATTCCACCCATGCGCAGATCGGTGATGACGACGTCGGGACTGGCCACCGCCAGCTGCGACAGGGCGGCTTCCCCGCTCTCGACGGCGGTGACGCTGTAGCCGGCGCCCTGGAGACGGATGGAGAGCAGGCGCAGAAGGTCGCGATCGTCGTCGACAAGCATCACGCGGGCTGATTGAGTCGTCATTGGGTCCTCGTCGGTTTGTTGCGTTCGAGCATCTTGCGTTCGGTTTCGATCAACGCATCGAGCTTCTGCTTGAGCTCTTCGTTGCGACGCGCCTCCTCCTTGAGCTTCGCGGCCAGTTGCTGGACCTCGGTGTCCTGTCGCAGCTGTTCGGTCAGCATGCCGTTCAACAACAGCGCGAGGGGACGCAGGTCGGAACCGCGTTCGCGGCTGTCCTTCAGGTACGATCCCAGCAGCTCGAGCGCCTGGGCGCGGTCCTTGTTCGATGCGGAGGGAACGGCCCGGATCATCGCCAGCTGCAGCAGGGCGAAGTCGGTGCGGTTCTGTGCGTGGAACTTCTGCGTGCGCTCCGCTTCCTGAGCCACCTGCTCGGCGGGCAGCTTGGACACGTACTCGTAATAGTACAGCAGTCGTTCGGCATCGCTCACTTTCCGGACCGGCGCCGGCGGTGGTGCAGGCGTGGTGGGCTCGTTCGCCGCGGAAGGGGGCGGCTCCGGCGCGGCAGGCCGCGGCGGTCCGGGCTGCGGGGATTCCGCCACCGGCGGTGGGGTCTCGGGGCGCTGCCGCACCGGGACACAGGCGACGACCAGCGCGGCCAGGCAGAGCAGGGCGAGGGCTGATCGCGTCACGCCGCCCGCCTGTGCATGCCCTCGGCTGGCAGCCGTACCTGGAAGTGCGCGCCCTGGCCCGGATGGTCGAGGATCGTGACCTGCCCGCCATGTGCGATGACGTACTCCTGCACGATCGCCAGACCCAGTCCGGTGCCCTTGACCGGCGCATCACCCCGCGCCTTGCCCTGATAGAAGGGTTCGAATACGCGTTCGCGCTCGGCCTGCGGTACGCCGGGGCCTTCGTCGATCACGTCGAGCAGCACTTCCTGGCCGCGCGGCCTCGCGGTGATCGAGATCTCCCCGAACGGCGGCGAGAACTTCACCGCGTTCGAGACCAGATTGTCGAGGATGACTTCCAACTTGTTCTCGTCGGCCTGAAGAGACAGGGCACTGCAGTTCACGTTCAGGCGCAGTTCCTTGGCACGCATCGGCAGACGATGCGCCTGCGCCACGCGTTCGATCACGCTGTCCAGATCCACCTTCTCGAGGCGGATGCCGGAGCGCTGGAACTGAACCGTGTGGAAGTTTAGCAAGTCCTCGATCAGGCGCTGCAGACGCAGTGTGTTCTCGTGCAGGATGCGTGACACCTCCGCCTGCGCCGGCGTGAGCGGACCCACCGCGCCATCGGCCATCAGTTCCGCCCCTTCCCGAATCGCCGACAGCGGTGTCTTCAGTTCGTGCGAGACCTGATGCAGGAAGCGTGTCTTCTGCTCCTCCAATTCCATCAGACGCATGCGCAGCCAGTCGATCTGGCGTCCCAGGTCCTCCAGGTCGCGCGGCCCGGAGATGTTCACGCTCTGCTGGAAGTCGCCCTCGCCCAGCCGCTCGAGCGCGGTCTGGATCTGGCGGATCGGACGCAGGATGAGGAATGTCGATCCGGCGACGAGGAACACCGCCACCGGGATCAGTGCGACCACCTGCCAGAAGATGAAGCTGTCCACCTCCGCGGAAAGGGCCTGCATCGCCGCGGCTTCGCGCTGTACTGCTTCGCGCCCCATGCCGTCGAGTGCGCGAGCCAGATCCAGAATTCGCCCGTAGTCCTCCACCATATCGACCACCAGGCGCGGCTGCTCGTGCAGACCGGCAATGCTGGTGAACAGCAGGTTCTCCATCTCGCCGATGCGTTCGAGCACGTGTACCTGCTCGGGCATCAGTGGCAGCGTGCGCGCCTCGCCGATGGTGGAGAGGAAGTTGCGGTGCGTCTCCTCCAGCACGAGAAAGATCTGCGGGTCGGCAAGGATCGAGAACTGGCGCGCGCTGCGCTCCATGCTGGTGATCTGCTCGATCATCTTGCGGCTGCTCTGCGTGGCCTGCACCGCGTTGTAGACAGCGCGCTGGCTCTTGGTGGCCAGCTCGCGGATCGACACCGCGTTGTTGATCAGAGCCAGGATGAGCGGCAGCACGGCGAGCGAGAAGCCCACCAGGATGAGCATGGGGAACGACTTCGGGTAGAAGCTCACGCGCCGCGGGCGGCCCGTGCCGTTCTTGATCCGTGATTCCCCGGCGCTGGGCATCAGCCGTCGAACCGCGCCTCGACGCTGCCGAGTACGCCGAAGTCGACGACCATGCGGTCCCCGGCGACGACCTCCAGCGGGACCATGCAGGTTCCAGTGGTCACTACCTGTCCTGCGCGCAGCCCGATGCCCAGGACCGACAGCTCGTTGGCGATCCAGGTGAGCGCCAGATGCGGTCCGCCGAGCACGTTCGCCCCCGTGCCGCTGCGTTCGTAGCGTCCCTCGACGCGGGCCCGCACGGTGTGGGAGCCGAGATCGATCGAGCGCCAGTAGGCGCGCGCGGCGGGTCCGAACACGAACAGGTGCGCACAGGCATTGTCGGCAATCAGCTGCGGTCCGCCGGCGCTGGCGAAGTCCGCGAAACGCGAATCGGGCACCTCGATGGAAGGATGCAGCGTGTCCACCGCGGCCATGACCTCCTCGGTGCGGTACGGCCGCGGGCGCGGCGGCAAATCGCGGCCCAGGCGCAGGGCGAACTCGGGTTCGGCCACGCCCATCTGCGTGCCGCTCAGCGATACGGTCGCGCCGCCGTGCACGATCTGGCCCTCGAGCAGCCGGCCCGCTAGCGGGCCGTCCACCCCGATATGCCGCTGCCCTGCGCTGCTGGTGGCGGCGATCTTCCAGCCGAACTGCCCGCGTCCCGCGTGCGCCATCACGCGTTCCTGGACCGCGTAGCCTTCTTCACGGGTCGCGGGGCGGCACGACGACGGCAAGGCGGCCATGCGCCGTCCCTCCTGCCAGTGTGTCCACAGAGAGCGTGCTGCTTCGTCGAGGGCTTGCGGCGTCACCTGTACTGTCCTTCAGCGGGTACTGTCCTTCAGCGGGTCCGGGCGGCGTGCACGACGTTGCGCAGCGGCTCACCGCGCGCGAGGCGGTCGAGATTGTCCGCGATCACGCGATTGCGGCGAGGAAGCAGGCCGTCGGTCCAGGCCGAGGCGTGCGGGGTCATGATGACGTTGTCCAGTTCGGCAAACGGGAGTTCCGAGGGCTGCGCAGTGCGCTGGCCCTGGGGCGGATAGCGGTACCACACGTCGATCGCGGCGCCGCCGATGCGGCGCGATCGCAGTGCCGCGTACAGCGCGGCCTCGTCGATGATGGGCCCGCGCGCCACGTTGACGAGGAACGCGCCGGGTTTCATCTGCTCGAAGGCACGTGCGTCGATGAGGCCGCGGGTCTCGTCGCACAGGGGTGCGGCGATCAGGATGAAGTCCGACACGGCCAGCAGGCGGGGCAGCGCATGCATGCCCTCCACACGCCCGATCGAGGGCTCGTCCTCGCGGACGTTGCGGCTGCAGGCCATCAGCCGCATGCCGAACGCGTCGGCGCGGCGCGCAGCCTCGCGCGCGATGTGCCCGTAGCCGACGATTCCCAGCGTCTTGCCGTGAAGCTCGCCGTGGCGCGGGCCGCACAGGTACGAGCCGGTCCAGTCGCCGGCGCGCAGGGCGGCATCCATCGCACGCAGCTTCACCGTCCATTCCAGCATCGCAGCGAACGCGTACTCGGCGATGCCGATCTCGTGCCCGAAGCAGTTGCATACCGTGGCGCCGGCAGGCACACGCTCGAAGTCGATGTCGTCCGTGCCCGCCCCAGGCAGGTGCAGCAGGCGCAGCCTGGGCGCGCACGGCTGTTCACCGCGCCAGCTCATCGCGACCAGCGCGTCGGCACTCTCCAGCGTGCGGGCGAAGGCTTCCCGGTCATCGCCATCGACCACTTCGATGTCCCATGGCGTGTCGAGAAGGCCGGGGACGAGGCTCAGGCGCCCGTCGTCGTCGATCTTCTTGATGATGAGTTTCACGTGAGGTCGCTGTTCGGTACGGGCGATGCCTCGATGGTCGGGTTCGTGCCCGATGGTGCCGGGAGCCGGAATCGAACCGGCACGCTGTCGCCAGCGCGGGATTTTGAGTCCCGTGCGTCTACCAGTTCCGCCATCCCGGCCGCGTGGGACCCCGGATTATCCGGGATTTCCCAGGCAGCGGCAAACCGCACGGGCCTGCTGCGGGCCGTGGACACGAACGGCGCCGGTATAATCGGCCCGATGCGGATCGAAGACTTCGACTTCGACCTGCCGCCAGAACTGATCGCGCAGTTTCCCGCGCAGCGCCGCGGCGACAGCCGCCTGCTCATCCTCGACGGCAGCACGGGGGTGCTCACCGACAGCGGTTTCGACGCGCTTCCCGGCCTGTTGTCGCCGCACGACCTGATGGTGTTCAACGATACCCGGGTCACGCGTGCGCGCCTGCATGGCACCAAGCGCAGTGGCGGGCGGGTCGAGCTGCTCGTGGAGCGCGTGCTGGATGCGAGCCACGTCCTCGCCCTGGTGCGCGCGAGCCATGCGCCGCGCGCCGATACCCTGCTCGACCTGCCCGGAGGTGCGATCGCGCGCGTGCGATCGCGCGAGAACGATCTGCATCACCTGACGTTCGAAGGGATCGCCAATGTCGCCGATTATCTGGAGCAGCATGGCGAACTGCCGCTGCCCCCCTACATAGCGCGTCTGCCGGCCGCGCAGGACGAGAGCCGGTACCAGACCGTGTATGCGCGCGAGACGGGGGCGGTGGCCGCGCCCACGGCCGGCCTGCACTTCGACCAGGGGATGCTGGAGCGACTCGACGCGGCAGGCATCGAACGGGCCTTCCTTACCCTGCACGTGGGCGCCGGCACGTTTCAGCCGGTGCGCAGCGCAAACATCGAGCAGCATCGCATGCACCCGGAGCGCTATCGGATACCGGAGCAGACCGCGCAGGCGGTGGCGCGGGCGCGCGCACGCGGCGGCAGGGTGGTGGCCGTAGGCACCACCAGTCTGCGTGCGCTCGAATCGGCCGCGCATGGCGGAGGCGTCCTGCCGGGCGATGGCGAGACCGCGCTGTTCATCACGCCAGGCTTCCGCTTCCGGGTGGCGGACGCGCTCGTGACCAACTTCCACCTGCCGCGTTCCACGCTGCTCATGCTGGTGTCTGCCTTCGCCGGTCGCGAGCACGTGCTCGCTGCCTATCGTCACGCGGTGCGCGAGCGCTACCGGTTCTACAGCTACGGCGACGCCATGCTGATCCAGCGTGCCCGGGAAGCCGCATGAAGTTCGAGGTTCTGGCGCGCGACGGTTCGGCACGCCGGGGACGACTGGCCCTCGCGCACGGCGCGGTGGACACGCCGGCATTCATGCCGGTGGGCACCTACGGCGCGGTCAAGGCAGTGGCTCCAATCGACCTGCGCGAACTCGGCGCGCAGATCGTGCTCTCCAACACCTTTCACCTGTGGCTGCGCCCCGGACTCGAGGTGATCGAACTGCATGGCGGGCTGCATCGCTTCATGGGCTGGGACGGTCCCATCCTGACCGATTCCGGAGGGTTCCAGGTGTTCAGCCTCGGGGCCCTGCGCAAGATCAGCGAGCAGGGGGTGCAGTTCCAGTCGCCGGTGAACGGGGACCGCTGCTTCCTGTCGCCGGAAGAGGCCATGAACATCCAGCGGGTGCTGGGATCGGACGTGGTGATGATCTTCGACGAATGCACCGCGTATCCGGCGGATCCCGGACAGGCAGCCGAGTCCATGCGGCTGAGCCTGCGCTGGGCCGAGCGCAGCCGGCGCGCGCATGCCGGCAATCCGAATGCGCTGTTCGGGATCGTGCAGGGGGGCATGTACGAGAGCCTGCGCGAGGAGTCCCTGGCTGGCCTGATGGCGATCGGATTCGACGGCTACGCCATCGGCGGGTTGTCGGTGGGCGAACCCAAGGCCGACATGCGGCGCATCCTGCGTCATACCGCACCGCGGCTGCCGGCGGACCAGCCGCGCTATCTGATGGGTGTGGGAACACCGCGCGACATCGTCGAGGCAGTCCAGGCCGGAATCGACATGTTCGACTGCGTGATGCCGACCCGCAATGCACGCAACGGCTGGCTGTTCACCAGCGAAGGGGTGGTGAAACTGCGCAACAGCCGCTATCGCACGGACACCGGTCCGCTCGATCCGGCGTGCGGCTGCCACACCTGCCGCCATTACACACGCGCCTACCTCCACCATCTGCAACGCGTGAACGAGATGCTGGGCGCACGGTTGAACACCATCCACAACCTGCATCACTACCAGGCGCTCATGGCGGGGCTGCGTGCGGCCATTTCACAGGGCACGCTGGCGGCGTTCGCCGCGTCGCTTCCGGGCGAAAACACCGGGGAAGCCTAGGCAAAGATGCTAGAATCCGCCTCTTTCGCGGACCGTCGGCAGAGTGCTGCGTCCGGGCTTCGCAGAGCCACGCCGCGGGCAGCGTCCCGGGGATCTGCGTGGTCCTCCGGGTACGGCATGCCCGGGCCCGGACAGTCACATGTCCCGCCTCGCGCGCCTGCGCGACGTGCAGGGCCACTCGCCGCGGCGGGCCAACCAGACCCACACGAGGAGACCTAAACGATGATCAGCGTCGCATATGCGCAGGGCGCCGGCGGTGCACCGGCCGGCATGGACTTCCTGAGCATGCTCCCGCTCGTCCTGATGTTCGTGCTGCTGTACTTCCTGCTGATGCGTCCGCAGATGAAGCGCGCGAAGGAGCACAAGCAGCTGCTCGCCGGACTGCAGAAGGGCGACGAGGTGGTGACCTCGGGCGGCACGCTGGGCAAGGTGACCAACGTCAGCGAGCAATACGCGAAAGTGGAGATCTCCCCGGGCGTGGAGGTTGTCGTGCAGAAGCCGTCGATCCAGACGGTGCTGCCCAAGGGCACCATCAAGAGCGCGGCCTGAGCGCCGTGCCGGGATATCGCAACAGCAGTCGTCCTCATCGGTTGTCGCATCCATGAATCGCTACCCCATCTGGGTATACGCCACTGTCCTGGTCGTGGTGCTGGTCGGCCTGGTGTACTCGATACCCAACCTGTTTCCTGAATCGCCTGCCGTCCAGATCTCCGCGGCACGCGCGTCCGAACGCGTCGACGAGGCGCTGCTGGCACGCGCCACCGACGCGCTGACGCGTGCCGGCATCGCCCACGACGAGGCCTATCTCGACCAGAACAGCGCCAAGCTGCGCTTCAGGGGCACGGACGCGCAGCTGCGCGCCAAGGACGTGATCCAGCAGGAACTGGGCGAGGCGAACTACACCGTCGCGCTCAACCTCCTGTCCAATTCCCCCCGCTGGCTCGCCGCGATCGGCGCCAAGCCGATGTACCTCGGCCTCGATCTGCGCGGCGGCGTGCACTTCCTGCTGCAGGTGGACATGGTCGGGGCCATCACCAAGTCGCTCGACAGCACGGCAGCCGGCGTCCGCACCACCCTGCGCGGGCAGGACGATGCGCGCAGCAGCGGCATCTCGCGCGAGGGGAACACGGTGGTGCTGCGCTTCCGCGACACCGCGACGCGGGACAAGGCCCGCAGCCTGGTCGAGAACAATTACCCCGACCTGGCGATCGTCGAGCAGACCCGCAACGCAGAGCCGATCCTGACGGGCACGTTGAAGCCGGAGGCGCAGAAGCGCATCCAGGACTTCGCCATCCAGCAGAACCTCACCACGCTGCGCAACCGCGTGAACGAACTGGGGGTGGCCGAGCCGATCGTGCAGCAGGCGGGCATCGACCGCATCGTGGTCCAGCTGCCCGGTGTGCAGAACACGGCGGACGCCAAGCGCATCCTGGGCCGCACCGCCTCTCTCGAGGTGCGCATGGTGGACGAGGAGAACAGCACACCCGCCGGCCTGCAGGCGGCCATGCAGGGTCAGGTTCCGCTGGGCTCCGAACTGCTCTACGAACGCGATGGCGAGGTGCCGGTGCTGCTCAAGCGGCAGGTGGTGCTGACCGGCGATCGCATCTCCGATGCGCAGCCCGGATTCGCGGGCGACACCGGGGAGCCGGCCGTGCACATCACGCTGGACGGCACCGGCGCGCGGATTTTCCAGCAGCTCACGCGGGACAACGTGGGCAAGCGCATGGCCATGGTTCTCGTGGAGAAGGGCAAGGGCGAGGTCGTTACCGCCCCCGTCATCCGCCAGGAGATCGGCGGCGGCCGCGTGCAGATCAGCGGCCGGATGAGCACGGTGGAAGCCAGGGAGGTGGCGCTGCTGCTGCGAGCCGGCGCACTAGCGGCGCCGATGGAGATCATCGAGGAGCGCACCGTCGGCCCCAGTCTCGGCGCCGAGAACATCCGAAGCGGCTTCCGGGCCACCTGGATCGGCTTCTCGATGCTGTCGCTGTTCATCATCGCCTACTACAGCGTGATGGGCGTGGTGTCGGTGATCGCACTGGCGGTCAACGTGATGCTGCTCATCGCGCTGCTGTCGATGCTGCAGGCGACTCTGACCCTGCCTGGCATCGCCGCCATCGCCCTCACCCTGGGGATGGCGATCGATGCGAACGTGCTGATCAACGAGCGCATCCGCGAGGAGCTGCGTAACGGAGTCACACCGCAGGCGGCCATCCACGCTGGATACGAACGCGCCTGGGCCACCATTCTCGACTCGAACATCACCACTCTGATCGCCGGAATTGCCCTGTTCACCTTCGGCAGTGGACCGGTGCGCGGCTTCGCCGTCGTGCACTGCCTGGGCATCATGACCTCCATGTTCAGTGCGGTGGTCGTCTCGCGCTCGCTGGTCAACCTGACGTTCGGGCGCAAGCGCAGGCTGGAGAAGCTGCCCATCGGCAACGTCGACTGGCAGCACAAGCAGCCCAACCCCGCCTGAGACCGGTCAACCCGATTCCGATCGAGACCCGCCATGGAATTCTTCCGCATCCGCCGCGATATCAACTTCATGAAGTACGCGGCGATATTCAACGTGATATCGCTGGTCACCTTCGTCCTCGCGGTCTTCTTCCTCGCCACGCGCGGCCTGCACCTGGGCGTGGAGTTCACCGGCGGCACGGTGATGGAACTGCACTACGGCCACCCCGCGGACCTCGACAAGGTGCGTGCCACGCTGGAGCGCATCGAGCTCGGCGATGCGACGGTTCAGAACTTCGGCAGCTCCGAGAACGCGCTGATCCGCCTGCCGGCGCGCCAGGACCTCACCGGCGCGCAGCTCAGCGAACGGGTCATTGCGGCGCTCAAGGCCGAGGATCCCACGGCCGAACTGATGCGGGTCGACTTCGTGGGATCCCAGGTGGGCAGGGAACTGGTGGAGAACGGCGCGCTGGCGCTGCTGCTGGTCTCGCTCGGAATCGTCCTGTACCTGTGGCTGCGCTTCGAGTGGAAGTTCGGCATCGCGGCGATCATCGCGAACCTGCACGACGTGGTGATCATCCTGGGCTTCTTCGCCTTCTTCCAGTGGGAGTTCTCCGTGCCGGTGCTCGCCGCGGTGCTCGCGGTTCTCGGCTACTCGGTGAACGAGTCGGTGATCGTGTTCGACCGGATCCGGGAGAACGTGCGCAAGATGCGCAAGTCCACGCTCCCCGAGATCATCAACAACGCCATCACCCGCACCATGTCGCGCACCATCATCACGCACGGCAGCACGCAGCTGATGGTGACCTCGATCCTGCTGTTCGGCGGCGACGCCCTGTTCTATTTCGCACTGGCGCTGACCATCGGCATCATGTTCGGGATCTACTCATCGGTACTGGTCGCGAGTCCGCTGCTGATCTATCTGCGCGTGACGCGCGAGGATCTGATCAAGCCGGAGCGGCCCAAGCAGGAAGCGGTGGTCTGAGCGCGCACCCGGCCGCCCGGCGCCGCGCCGCATTCGGATGGAACTGATCCAGTTCTTCTGGGAGCTGCTGGTCCACCTGGACGATCGGCTGTTCTGGCTCGCCCAGAACTACGGCACGTGGATCTACCTGATCCTGTTCCTGATCGTGTTCTGCGAGACGGGGCTGGTGGTCACCCCGTTCCTGCCGGGAGACTCGCTGCTCTTCGTCGCGGGGACGATTGCCGCGGCGGGTGAGATGAACGTGCATCTCATGGCCGGCCTGCTGATACTCGCGGCGATCCTGGGTGACTCGCTGAACTACGCGATCGGCCACTTCATCGGACCGAAGGTGTTCCGCTATAACGATTCCTGGTTCTTCAGGAAATCGTACGTGGAGCGCACGCACGCCTTCTTCCAGCGCCACGGCGGAAAGACCATCGTGATCGCGCGTTTCATGCCGATCGTGCGTACCTACGCGCCCTTCGTGGCCGGGATCGGCCGGATGGAGTACGGACGCTTCCTGTTCTTCAACGTGATCGGTGCCGTCGTCTGGGTGGTGCTGCTCACGTACGCGGGCTATTTCTTCGGGAATCTGCCGGTGATCAAGGACAATCTCTCGCTGGTCATCCTGATGATCATCTTCCTGTCCATCCTGCCCGGCATCGTCGAAGTGCTGCGGCACAGGCTGCGCGGCTCGTCTCAGTAGAGCGCCGAGGCGAGCAGCCGACGGTACTTCCCGACCAGGGCATCCTGCGCGCCGAGCAGATCGAACACCGACAGCATCGTCTTGCGCCCGGCCTCGCCGTTCCACTTGCGGTCGCGACGGATGATCTCGAGCAACTGTTCCAGCGCCGGTTCGTAGCGCTGCGCGCTCACGTGCAGCTTAGCGAGGGCCAGGCGCGCATCCAGATCGGCGCCGTCCGCAGCGATGCGCGCTTCGAGCGCAGCCGTGTCCGGCACATCCTGCGGCTGAGCGAAGTTGATGCGGGCGACGATGGTCGCGATACGCGCGTCGTCGCTGGCAAGCGGGCCGAGCTGACGAACCGCCGCCTGCGCCTCCTCCAGGCGTCCGAGCGCGAGCAGCGTCTGCGCCCGGTCTGCGTGCACGGCGTCGTTGTGTGCCTCGTCTGCCACCGCCTGATCGAGCAGCGTCAATGCCTGCGCCGCGTTTCCTTCCTGCAGCAAATCCGCGGCCAGCCTGCGTAGCAGCTCGGCAGGCGAAGGCAGGAGCCGGTCGATGAACTCGCGCACCGCCGATTCCGGTTGAGCACCGAGGAATTCGTCGACCAGCTGGCCATCCACGAATGCCTTCACGTTCGGGATGCTGCGTACGCCGTACTCTGCGGACAGGCGCTGGTTCTCGTCGGAATTGATCTTGGCCAGGTGGAAGCGGCCCTGATACTGCTCGGCCAGCTTCTCCAGGACCGGTGCGAGCTGGCGGCAAGGTCCGCACCACGGAGCCCAGAAGTCCACCAGCACGGGTACCTGCTTCGAGCGCTCGAGGACTTCCGCGGGAAAGTTCGCTTCGCTCACGTTGCTGGCATGGGATGACATGCGTGGCTCCTGGTTGACCGCTATCCGCAGGGATGTAGGGTCGTTGCGCGCCGAATCAAGCGGACTGCGTCAGATGCGTTCGGCCAGCCGGCGCGCGAGGCCGATGTAGGTGGCCGGCGTGAGCGCGAGCAGACGCTCGCGCTCCGCGTCGGGTATGGGGAGCCCATGGATGAAGGCATGCAGCGCCTCGCGCGTGATCCCGGACTGCCCGCGCGTGAGCGCCTTCAGCTGTTCGTAGGGATGCGGTACGCCATAGCGACGCATCACGGTCTGGATCGGCTCGGCCAGCACTTCCCAGCTCGTATCCAGGTCGCCCTGCAGTGCTGCCGCATCCGGTTCCAGCTTGTCCAGGCCGCGCAGACACGCATCCCAGGCGAGCAACGTATGGCCGAAGGCGACGCCGACGTTGCGCAGCACCGTCGAGTCCGACAGGTCCCGCTGCCAGCGGGAAATCGGCAACTTCGCGCTGAGGTGGTGCAGCAGCGCGTTGGCAATGCCCAGATTGCCTTCGGAGTTCTCGAAGTCGATCGGGTTGACCTTGTGCGGCATCGTGGACGAGCCGACTTCGCCGGCTTTCACGCGCTGCCGGAAATAGCCCAGCGAGATGTAGCCCCAGATGTCGCGGTCCAGATCGATCAGGATCGTATTGGCCGCAGCAAAGGCATCGAACAGTTCGGCGAGGTCGTCGTGAGGTTCGATCTGCGTGGTGTACGGATTGAACACCAGTCCGAGCGACTCAACGAACCGGCGCGCGAAACCCTCCCAGTCAGCCTCGGGATAGGCCGCGAGGTGCGCGTTGTAGTTGCCCACGGCACCGTTGATCTTGCCGCTGAGCTGCACGGCCTGGATACGCGCGAAGGCACGGCGCAGCCGGTGCACCACGTTGGCCATCTCCTTGCCCACCGTGGTCGGTGTGGCCGATTGGCCGTGGGTGCGCGAGAGCATCGGCAGGGCAGCGGTTGCGTGCGCCAGTGCCGTCAGCCTGTCGATCAGGCGCTGCAGCGTGGGCAGCAGGACGAGTTCACGGCAGTCCTGGGCCATCAGCGCGTGGCACAGGTTGTTGATGTCCTCGGAAGTGCAGGCGAAGTGCACGAACTCTGCCACGCGCATCACTTCCTCGTCGTCGGCGAGCTTCTCCTTGAGCCAGTACTCGATGGCCTTGACGTCGTGGTTGGTGCGCGCCTCGATGTCCTTCACCGCCTGCGCATCCGCTTCCCCGAACGCTGCCAGCACGGCATCGAGCCGGCGGCGCGTCGGCTCCGGGAACGGGGCGATCTCGGGCAGCTCCGGGTTGTCGGCGAGCGCCACGAGCCACTGCACTTCGATGCGTACGCGGTAGCGGATCAGGGCGAACTCGCTGGCGTAGCCGGCGAGCGGCGCGATCTTGCCGCGATAACGGCCATCCAGGGGCGACAGCGCGGTGAGGGAGGAAAGCATGGGCGTGGTCGCGGCGAAAGGCGCGAATGTTAGCACGATGCCGTCTGCCAGCCGCCGCGCGGGGGCCTCAGGAGATGATCCCGCCTCCCAGGCAGACTTCGCGTTCGTACAGCACCGCGGATTGGCCCGGAGTGATCGCGCGCTGCGGGGTCGGGAAGCTCAGCGTGCACTCGCCCTGCTGCAATGGAGCCAGCGAGCAGGGAGTATCGGGCTGCCGGTAGCGCGTCTTCGCCATGTAGACGGCAGGAGCGGGAGGCGGCGATCCGCTGATCCAGTTTAGATCCAGCGCCTGCAGGCTATCGCGGAACAGTGCCGGGTGATCATGGCCCTGCACCACGACGAGCGTGTTGCGCGCGAGATCCTTGCCGGCCACGTACCAGGCCTCACCCGGCCCCCCGATGCCCAGACCCTGGCGCTGGCCGATGGTGTAGTACATGAGTCCCTGGTGCGTGCCTACCCGCCCGCCATCCGGAGTCTGCATCGGACCGGGTTCGGTCGAAAGGTAGCGCATGAGGAATTCGCGGAAAGGACGTTCTCCGATGAAGCAGATGCCGGTGCTGTCCCGCTTGGCGTGATTCGGCAGACCGAGTCGCTGCGCCAGCGTGCGCACGTCGCGCTTGAGCATATGACCCAGCGGAAACAGGGTGCGGCCGAGCTGCGCCTGATTGAGCCGATAGAGGAAGTAGCTCTGATCCTTGGTGGCATCCACCGCCTTCATCAGCTCGAAGCGTCCGTCGATCTCGCGCACGCGCGCGTAATGGCCGGTGGCGATGCGCCCGGCGCCAATCTTCAACGCATGGTCGAGAAAGGCCTTGAACTTGATCTCGGCGTTGCACAGCACGTCCGGGTTGGGCGTGCGGCCTGCCTGGTATTCCTCGAGGAAGTTGCGAAAGACGCGGTCGCGATATTCCTGCGCGAAATTCACCGCCTCGATCTCGATGCCGATCAGCTCGGCCACCGATACCGCATCGATCAGATCCTCACGCGAAGTGCAGTACTCGTCGGTGTCATCATCCTCCCAGTTCTTCATGAACAGACCGATGACCTCGTAGCCCTGTTCCTTGAGCAGCCAGGCGGCAACCGAGGAATCCACGCCTCCCGACATGCCGATCACGATGCGCGTCTTCATGTGGGAGCGGCTGCCAGGTCGCGCAGCAGATCGAGCGGATACCGGCGTCCGGCGCGATGGTCTTCCACGCAGCGCATGACCAGCGGGCTGCGGTGCTCGCCGGTGCGGGCAGCCAGCTCCTCGAAGTCGAGCCATACGGCGCGCACGACGCCCGCATCCAGGCTGCGTCCCCGGCGAGCCGGGGACGCCCGTCCGGCGAAGGCCACGCGAACGTAGGTCGATCCCTGCGTTGGATGGCGCCAGCGATAGATCCCGAGCAGCGCCTCGGGCTCGAAGTCGCGGGCGGTCTCTTCGAGCGTCTCGCGGATCACGGCGTCGATCATCGATTCGCCTGGTTCGAGATGGCCGGCCGGCTGATTGATGCGCAGTGCACCATCGGCCACCTCCTCGACGCACAGGAAGCGTCCGTCCTGCTCGATCACGGCGGCAACGGTGAGATGGATATCCCTCGACATGGCAATGACTGCAGATGCTGCGGTCCGGTCCGGAAACGAAAAAAGGCAGGGAAACCCTGCCTTTTTTCGGAGTAGATCGCAGGAATCCCTACCGCTTTTCTTCCTTGCTGGAGTCTTCCTTCTCGGGTGCCTGCTCCGTCTTTTCGTTGTCATGGTTGTGGTTGACGGGCTTTACCTTGGCTCCCGAATGATTCTGCGCGCCGTGGTTCGGCACGACGCCCGCCGAAGCGGACGCAGCGAACACCGCGAGCAATACGGCAACCGACGCACCCAAGGCTCTACGCATGCTGCTCCTCCCCCTCCAAGTCCTGATCCGACAAACGGTGCCGGCAGGATACGTGCTCGGCCGAGGCCAGTCAACTTCGCGAACTATGCCAGGCTGGCTTCGCGGGACTGGCCGGGAAGCAGGCCGTCCAGGGTCCATGCGCCGATCGACCATCGCACGAGACGCAGGGTGGGGTGGCCCACCGCCGCGGTCATGCGCCGCACCTGGCGGTTGCGGCCCTCCACCAGTTCCAGCCGCACCCAGCTGGTGGGGATGTGCACGCGGCTGCGGATGGGCGGCTGACGCGGCCACAGCCACGTCGGGGCCTGGGTCAGCCTTGCGCCTGCGGGCCGCGTAACGCGGCCGTCGAGCATCACGCCCGTGCGCAGGCGCCCGAGTGCTGCTTCGTCCGGCACGCCCTCGACCTGGGCGTAGTACACCTTTGCCAGCTTCGCTGCCGGATGGCTGATGCGATGCTGCAGGCCGCCTTCGCCGGTGAGAACCAGCAGTCCCTCGCTGTCCCAGTCGAGGCGTCCCGCCGGGTACACCTGCTGTACGTGTATGAAACCGGCAAGGGTGGGGCGGACGGGGTGAGGCGAGAACTGGCACACCACCCCGTATGGCTTGTTGAACAGGATCAGCCGGCCGGTGCCGCGCGCGCCTCCGCGCCGCGTGCCAGCGCTGCCCACGGCAGCAGATCCCGGAAGGGTTCCGCCGCGCCCGGCGTGCAAGCGGGCGGGCACGCGCCGTCCGCGCCTCAGCGGTGCTCGTGCGCGATAATGTAGTCGTAAGCCGGCAGGGTGAGGAATTCGACGAACTCGTCGCGCAACGTGAGTTCCTCGAACATTCTGGCGCCTTCGTCGTACTTGCCGGCGGCATACTGCTGCTCGCCCAGGATCTCACGCACGCGCTTCAGTTCCTGGGGCACCAGTTCGCGGAACAGTTCCCGAGTCACCTTGCGGCCGTCGTCGAGCACACCCAGCGGGCTGCGGATCCAGTGCCAGATCTGGGCACGGGAGATCTCCGCGGTCGCTGCGTCCTCCATCAGGTTGAAGATCGGCACGCAGCCGGTTCCGGCGAGCCACGCGCCGATGTACTGGATGCCGATGTTGATGTTCTGCCGCAGCCCCTGCTCGGTGATCGGCCCCTTCGGCTGGAAGTCCAGCAGGTCGGCGGCACTCATCTGGACGTCGTCGCGCTGGCGCGTGATCTGATTGGGCGTCTTCATGACCTGGTCGAAGGCATCCCTGGCGATGGCGACCAGGCCCGGGTGTGCGACCCAGGTGCCGTCGTGACCGTCGCTGGCTTCCCGTTCCTTGTCGGCGCGGACCTTGGCCAGCGCCTGCTCGTTCGCGGCCGCGTCGTTCTTGATCGGAATCTGTGCCGCCATGCCGCCCATCGCGAATGCGCCGCGGCGATGACAGGTCTTGATCAGCTGCAGCGAGTAGGCGCGCATGAACGGGGAGGTCATCGTGACCAGCCCCCGGTCTGCCAGGATGAAGTCCGGCTTGTTCTTGAGCTTCTTGATGCAGCTGAAGATGTAGTCCCAGCGTCCGCAGTTCAGCCCGGCCGAGTGCTCGCGCAGTTCGTAGAGGATCTCGTCCATCTCGAACGTGGCGAGGATGGTCTCGATCAGTACCGTGGCCTTGACCGTTCCCTGCGGTACGCCGAGCGTGTCCTGGGCGAACACGAAGGCGTCGTTCCACAGCCTGGCCTCGAGGTGGTTCTCCATCTTCGGGAGATAGAAGTAGGTGCCCGAGCCCCGTTCCAGACGTGCCTTCGCGTTATGGAAGAAGTACAGGCCGAAATCGAACAGCGAGCCGGACATCGGCCTACCGTCCACGCTCATGTGCTTCTCCTCCAGATGCCAGCCGCGCGGCCGGACGAGGAGGGTGGCGACGTTCTCGCCGAGTCGGTACTGCTTGCCTTCCGCGCTGGTGAAGTCGATGTTGCGCCGGACCGCATCGTGCATGTTGATCTGGCCCAGGACCTGGTTGTCCCACGTGGGCGTATTCGAATCCTCGAAGTCGGCCATGTACATGTTCGCGCCGGAGTTGAGCGCGTTGATGACCATCTTCCGATCCGTCGGGCCGGTGATCTCGGTGCGGCGATCCTGCAGATCGGCGGGGACGGGCGCGACCTTCCAGTCGGCGTCCCGGATATGCCTGGTCTCGGGCAGGAAGTCGGGCAGCTTGCCTGCGTCCAGTTCGGCTTGCCGGGCGACGCGCCGCTGCAGCAGATCCAGGCGGCGATCGTTGAACCGGCGATGCAGAGCCGCGAGAAAGCCGAGTGCTTCGGGCGTGAGGATCGACGCGTACTCGGGGGTCATGCGGCCGGTGATCTGCACGCCTGCAGGCAGGGGCGTGTCGCTGTGCATCGCGATCTCCTTGGACTTGGGTATGAAACTGGAAATTCTGGCACAAAAAAGCCGCCCCTCCTTTCGGCGGGGCGGCGCAGGACGGTCCAAGGCCGATCAGGCGAACTGTTCTTCCTCGGTGCTCCCGGTCAGTGCGGTGACCGAAGACTTGCCGCCCTGGACGGCCTGAGTAATCTCGTCGAAGTAGCCGGTGCCGACCTCGCGCTGGTGCTTGGTTGCGGTGTAGCCGCGGCTTTCAGCCGCGAACTCCGCTTCCTGCAGCTTGACGTACGCGGTCATGTTCTCGCGCGCGTAACCGTGTGCCAGGTCGAACATGCCGTAGTTGAGCGCATGGAAGCCGGCGAGAGTGATGAACTGGAACTTGTAGCCCATGGCGCCCAGTTCACGCTGGAACTTGGCAATGGTCGCGTCGTCGAGGTTCTTCTTCCAGTTGAACGAGGGCGAGCAGTTGTAGGACAGGAGCTTGTCGGGATAGACCGCGTGGATCGCCTCGGCGAAGGCGCGTGCGAATTTCAGGTCCGGTTTGCCCGTCTCACACCAGACCAGATCCGCGTAGGGGGCATACGCCAGGCCGCGCGAGATCGCCTGCGCCAGGCCGTTCCTGGTCCGGTAGAAACCTTCGCTGGTGCGTTCCCCGGTCAGGAACGGCTTATCGTTCTCGTCGAAATCGGAGGTGATCAGATTGGCCGCCTCGGCGTCCGTACGCGCGAACAGGACGGTCGGAACGCTCATCAGATCCGCAGCCAGGCGCGCTGCGGCCAGTTTCTGTACTGCCTCCTGGGTCGGGACGAGCACCTTTCCGCCCATGTGACCGCACTTCTTGGCGGCTGCGAGCTGATCCTCGAAGTGGACGCCCGCGGCGCCCGCCTCGATCATGTGCTTCATCAGCTCATGGGCATTGAGCACGCCACCGAAGCCTGCCTCGGCGTCAGCGACGATCGGCGCGAAGAAGTCGATGTCGCCCTTGCCTTCCATGTGCTGGATCTGGTCGGCGCGCATCAGTGCGTTGTTGATCTTGCGCACCACGCTCGGCACGCTGCTTACCGGATAGAGCGACTGGTCGGGGTACATCTGGAACGCGTCATTGGCGTCGCCCGCGACCTGCCATCCGGACAGATAGATAGCCTTCAGTCCGGCCTTGACCTGCTGCATCGCCTGATTTCCGGTCAGGGCGCCCAGCGCGTTGACGAAGGGCTCGGCGTTGACCAGCTTCCACAGCTTGTCCGCGCCGTGCCTGGCGAGTGTGTGTTCGATGTGCAGACTGCCGCGGAGGCGAACCACGTCCTCGGCGGTGTAGGGGCGGCGCACGCCCGTCCAGCGGGGGTTCTCCGCCCAATCCTTTTTCAGTTCGGCGATCTGTTGCTCTCGGGTCATGGTGAATCTCCCTACCTTGTTTCTTGGAATGCGAATACACATGCCTTCTGGCATGCAGCGTCAGCAGGTTTTGCCGTATATCTACGCCAGGGTGGAGCGTGGGTGTGCTACGACGACGCGGCCCTGTCCCACCGCCATACGTGTGCGAATGCACGTTCGCTACACTTCCGTACGTCCTATGTGCCGGCCGCACCTGGCTCGAACCCGAGATCTCGGCTCTGCCTTTTGCGGCGCACTCGCTCGTGGGCAGCGCGCCGGGAATCGAAACGAGTATAGCAACGTGATGGCGCAATGCAACAAAGACGGTCGCATGGAATTCCAGGACTTTCACAATAGCTTGCTCCCGCAGGGTTTCCTTGCATCCATTCCTGTTTCGCAGCGCAAGATCGCAAGGGCGCCGAATTGTCGCTGGCAACTGTGCCGCTGATGTAAACTCTTCCTGTTTCAACAACGTATCTGATCAAGGCTGAAGGACTCCTCATGTACAAGCACATCCAGGTGCCGACGAAAGGCGAAAAGATCACCGTCAGCACGGACTTCACGCTGAAGGTGCCGGACAACCCCGTCATTCCCTTCATCGAGGGTGACGGCACCGGGGTGGACATCACGCCGGTAATGCGGCACGTGGTCGACAGCGCCGTGGACACGGCGTACGGCGGCAGGCGCCGGATCGAGTGGATGGAGATGTTTGCCGGCGAGAAGTCCTGCCGCGTCTACGGAGAGAACGTCTGGCTGCCGGACGAGACCCTGCAGGCGTCCAGGGAATTCGTCGTCTCCATCAAGGGGCCGCTCACCACGCCGGTGGGCGGGGGCATCCGGTCCATCAACGTGGCGCTGCGGCAGGAACTCGACCTGTATGTATGTCTGCGCCCGGTGCGCTATTTCCGCGGGGTTCCCAGCCCGCTGAGGCAGCCGGAGAAGACCAACATGGTCATCTTCCGGGAGAACTCCGAGGACATCTACGCAGGCATCGAGTGGCAGGCCGAGAGCGACGGCGCGCGCAAGGTCATCAAGTTCCTGATCGAGGAGATGGGGGTCAGGAAGATCCGCTTCCCCGGCACTTCGGGGATCGGCATCAAGCCCGTTTCAAGAGAAGGCACGGAGCGGCTGGTGCGCAAGGCCATCCAGTACGCCATCGCCAACAAGCGCGAGTCGGTCACGCTGGTGCACAAGGGCAACATCATGAAGTTCACGGAGGGCGGGTTCCGTGACTGGGGCTATGCACTGGCGCAGCGCGAGTTCGGTGGCCAGCTGCTGGATGGCGGGCCGTGGGTCAGGCTGCCCAGCGGAATCGTGATCAAGGACGTCATCGCCGACGCCTTCCTGCAGCAGATCCTACTGCGCCCGGCCGAGTACGACGTGATCGCAACCCTGAACCTGAACGGCGATTACATCTCCGATGCCCTGGCGGCACAGGTCGGCGGGATCGGCATCGCGCCCGGGGCGAACACCAGCGACTCGGTCGCGATGTTCGAGGCCACGCACGGTACGGCGCCGAAATACGCCGGCAAGGACTACGTGAATCCCGGCTCCCTGATCCTGTCCGCCGAAATGATGCTCCGGCACATGGGCTGGGTCGAGGCCGCGGACCTCATCATTTCCTCCATGGAGAAGACCATCCTGGACAAGGTCGTGACTTATGATTTTGCCCGGCTGATGGAGGGTGCGACGCAGGTGTCGTGCTCGGGCTTCGGCAAGGCCATGGTCGACCGCATGCGCTGAGCGCCATCCGGTCCCGAGGCGGGGTGTCCACGGACACAAAAAACCCGCCTCGTGGGCGGGTGCGGATTATCCTCCCTGCGCGGCGCGGATCACCGTCCGCCTCAGAATCCCAACTTGGCCTCCTCCGGGAGTTCCTGCTTTGGGAACCCCTTTCCCTCAGGTGTGTCTGGGTTTGTGGTACCGATACCTCAGGCGCTCTGGATATTCGAAGCCTGCTTCCCTTTCGGGCCCTGCGTCACTTCGAAGCTCACCTTCTGCCCTTCCTTGAGCGTCTTGAAACCGCTCATGTTGATGGCCGAGAAGTGCGCGAACAGATCTTCGCCGCCATCATCGGGTGTGATGAACCCATAGCCCTTGGAGTCGTTGAACCACTTGACCGTACCAGTTGCCATACTTCCTTTCCTTGTTTGAGAACCGGCGCGTGCGCTGGCTGCCGCGGGACTGACGCGGGCATGGAGCCTCCGCCTACCCGCCCCGCATACCAAACAGACAGGCACCGCCGATTTTCTTTTTAGGGTATTTCCTACCCGAAGTCAAGGAATTAGGGGAGGGCCGGACCGGTATACAAAATGCTTGACCGCGTACTTGTAAAATGGACCTCTTTGGTCCACATTGATCGCGAATCAGGCAATGATGAATCGGGCGTCCCACCCCGGAAGCGCGCATGGCTAGTGGAAACCGCGACAGCGTACTGCTGGAAGCGCAGAAGAGCCGCGTCAAGCCCCCGCCTCTGTACAAAGTCATGCTGCTGAACGACGACTACACGCCAATGGATTTCGTGGTCGCGGTGCTGCAGACGTTCTTTTCCATGACCCGCGAGCAGGCCACGCAGGTCATGCTCAAGGTCCACCGCGAAGGCATGGGCGTGTGCGGCGTCTATCCCAAGGACGTCGCCGCCACCAAGGTCGAGCAGGTTGTCTCGTTCTCGCGCAAGCATCAGCATCCGCTGCAATGTGTGATGGAGGAAACCTGAGCGCGGGGAATGCCGATCCATACTGGACGCGTGTCCGAGTTTCGGTGGTAGAGTAACGACAGCAGCCGTCGTATAGAGGAAACCTATGATCGCGCAGGAATTGGAAGTCAGCCTGCACATGGCATTCATGGACGCGCGCCAGAAGCGCCACGAGTTCATCACCGTGGAACACCTTCTGCTGGCGCTCCTCGACAATCCGTCGGCGTCCGAAGTGCTGCGTGCCTGCGCCGCCAACATCGAGGAGTTGCGCAAGCTGCTCAGCGACTTCATCAGCGAGCACACGCCCATCGTCAGCGGCGAGGAAGTCGATACGCAGCCCACGCTGGGCTTCCAGCGCGTGATCCAGCGCGCGATCCTGCACGTCCAGTCCTCCGGAAAGAAGGAGGTCACCGGCGCCAACGTGCTCGTCGCCATTTTCGGGGAGAAGGATTCGCACGCGGTGTACTTCCTCCACCAGAAGGGGGTGACGCGCCTCGACGTGGTGAATTTCATCTCGCACGGCATCTCCAAGGTGCCCCAGAGCGGACCCGCCAAGCAGCCGGAGGCAGAGGCCGACGGCGAGCAGGAACAGCAGCAGGGCGGAGCGCTCGAGACGTACACGATGAATCTGAACGCCCAGGCGCTGGCGGGAAAGATCGATCCGCTGATCGGGCGCGAGCGCGAACTGGAGCGTGTAATTCAGACCCTGTGCCGCCGCCGCAAGAACAATCCGCTGCTGGTGGGGGAGGCGGGCGTGGGCAAGACCGCGATCGCCGAAGGCCTGGCACGCCGCATCATCGAGGGAGACGTGCCGGATATCCTGGCGCGCTGCCAGGTGTACGCGCTGGACATGGGTGCGTTGCTCGCCGGGACCAAGTACCGGGGCGATTTCGAGCAGCGCCTCAAGGCGGTCCTCAAGCAGTTGCTCGACAATCCGAGCGCCATTCTCTTCATCGACGAGATCCACACGTTGATCGGGGCGGGTGCCGCGTCGGGCGGGACGCTGGACGCCTCCAATCTGCTCAAGCCGGCACTCTCGACCGGATCACTCAAGTGCATCGGAGCCACCACGTACACCGAGTACCGTGGCATCTTCGAGAAGGATCACGCGTTGTCGCGCCGGTTCCAGAAGATCGACGTCGTCGAGCCGAGCGTGCAGGAGACGGTGGAGATCCTGCGTGGACTCAAGAGCCGGTTCGAAGCACACCATGGAGTCCGTTACACGACCTCCGCGCTGACGTCCGCGGCGGAGCTGTCTGCCCGTTATATCAACGACCGCCACCTGCCGGACAAGGCGATTGATGTCATCGACGAGGCCGGTGCGGCCCAGCGCATCCTGCCCAAGTCCAAGCAGCGCCGGGTAATCACCAAGCACGAGATCGAGGAGATCATCGCCAAGATCGCGCGCATTCCGCCGCATAACGTGTCGTCCAACGACCGCAGCAAGCTGCAGAATCTCGACCGCGACCTCAAGGCAGTAGTATTTGGCCAGGAAAAGGCGATCGAAGCCTTGGCTGCGGCGATCAAGATGGCGCGCAGCGGGCTGGGCAATCCGCAGAAGCCGATCGGGAACTTCCTGTTCTCCGGTCCGACCGGGGTGGGCAAGACCGAGGTCGCGCGGCAGCTGGCCTACATCATGGGTGTGGAGCTGACCCGTTTCGACATGTCCGAGTACATGGAGCGCCACGCGGTGTCCCGCCTGATCGGCGCGCCCCCGGGATACGTGGGATTCGACCAGGGCGGCCTGCTCACTGAAGCCATAACGAAGCACCCGTACTCGGTGCTGCTGCTCGACGAGATCGAGAAGGCGCATCCGGACATCTTCAACATCCTGCTGCAGGTCATGGACCATGGCACCCTGACCGACAACAACGGGCGCAAGGCCGACTTCCGCAACGTGGTCATCATCATGACCACGAACGCGGGAGCCGAGTCGCTGACCCGGACCAGCATCGGATTCACGGCCGGGCGTTCCCAGGGGGACGAGCTGCAGGATATCAAGCGGATGTTCACTCCGGAATTCCGCAACCGCCTCGATGCCACGATCTCGTTCGCACCGCTTACCCACGAGGTGATCCTGCGCGTCGTCGACAAGTTTCTGATGCAGCTCGAGGACCAGTTGCACGAGAAGAAGGTCGAGGTGAGCTTCACTCCGGCGCTGAAGGACTACCTGGCCAAGAACGGTTTCGATCCGCTGATGGGCGCGCGCCCGATGGCGCGCCTGATTCAGGACACTATCCGGCGGGGCCTGGCCGATGAACTGCTGTTCGGGCGTCTTGCCAGTGGCGGCAAGGTCACGGTCGACATCGATGCAGGCGGCAAGGTGAAGCTCGATTTCCCCGAAGAGGAACCGGCGGACATCGAAAGCTGAGCAAGCAGTTCACGAACGAGCGGAACGGGCAGGTCGACCTGCCCGTTTTCGTTCACCGCTACGCCGATGCACGCGTCAATTGCAGGTGGGCGATGGCCGATCGCCCGTCGCAGCGATCAGGAGATGCCGATGAGACGACTCGCACTGATGGCCCTGGCTCTCGTCGTTCTGCCTCATGTGGCCGTGCAGGCGCAGGAGGTGGAGGCGGGACGGGCGCTGGCGGCAACCTGCACGGGGTGCCATGGAACAGCCGGAGCCAGTATCGGCCCGATCCCCGGCATCGACGGAATGGAGGCATCGCGCATGATCCTGCTGTTGGGCGAGTTCCGTGACGGCAAGCGCGAGGCGACGATCATGGATCAGCTCGTCAGGGGCTACTCCGACGCACAGATCCAGGCGCTCGCCCAGTGGTTCGAATCCCGCAAGCGTTGAGGAGGAGTCGATGAGCCTGTCCAGACGCGACATCCTGAAGCTTGCCCTGGGCTCCGGCATCGCGCTCGCGTTGCCGGGGCGCGCCCGCGCCTCGGGCGCGCGAGTGGTGGTGATCGGCGGCGGATTCGGCGGCGCCACGGCGGCCAAGTATCTGCGCATGTGGGCCCCGGAGATCGACGTCACGCTGGTGGAGCGCGATCGCAGGTTCGTTTCCTGCCCGCTCAGCAACCGGGTGCTCGCCGGCGTCGCGGACCTGGACGATCTCACGCGCGATTACTCGACGCTGGCGAGCCGCTGGGGAGTGACGGTAGTGCACGAGGAGGCCACGCGCATCGATACGGACAGGCGTCTCGTGCAACTCGCTGGCGGCGCGAGCCTGCCATACGACCGCCTCATCATTTCGCCCGGGCTCGATCTGCTGATGGATGCCGTGCCCGGATGGGAGACGCAGGCCGCACGCGAGAACGTTCTGCATGCATGGAAGGCCGGTCCGCAGACCGATGCACTGCGCAGGCAGCTGGAATCGATGTCCGACGGTGGCGTGTACGCCATGACGGTGCCGCGCTCACCGTATCGCTGCCCGCCCGGGCCGTACGAGCGCGCTTGCCAGGTGGCGTGGTACTTCAAGACGCACAAGCCGCGGTCGAAGGTGTTGATCCTCGACGCCAACGAGAAGGTGCAGTCCAAGGAGCTGCTGTTCCTGGATGCCTGGAAGGACATGTACCCGGGGATCGTGGAGTACCGGCCCAACAGCACGCTCACCGCGATCGACGCACGGACACGTACCGCCAGGCTGGAATTCGAGGACGTCCGGGCCGACGTGCTCAACGTGGTGCCGCCTCAGCGTGCCGGGCGCATTGCCGCCGATGCAGGCCTGATCACCACCAACGATAAATGGTGCGCGGTGGACTTCCTCACCTTCGAATCGATGGTGCGACCGAACGTGCACGTCCTCGGGGATGCAGTACTCGCCGCTCCGCTCATGCCCAAGTCCGGTCACATGGCGAACCAGCACGCCAAGGTGTGTGCCGCGGCGGTCGCCGCGCTGCTGCGCGGGCAGGCCGTGAATCCGGCGCCGATGATGACCAACACCTGCTACAGCTTCGTGAGCGACACCGAGGTGGTGCACATCGCGTCCGTGCACGAGTACAACAACGACAAGAAGACCTTCACCATAGTCGAGGGCAGTGGAGGCCTGTCGTCGGGCCCCAGTGCGCGCGAGGGCAGCTACGCCGAATCCTGGGGCCGCAACATCTGGGCGGACATGCTCGCCTAGTGCACGCGGAGGGGCGCCCGGCGTGGCGCGCTCTCAGCCGCGCTCGACCGGCCTCGCAGGATCGGCGCACCACTCGCTCCAGGAGCCGGGATAGAGGCGGGAGCCCGGAAGGCCGGCGATCTCCATGGCCAGGATGTTGTGACAGGCGCTCACGCCGGATCCGCACTGGTGTACCAGTTGGTCCGGTCGGATCGTATCCAGCACAGCGGCGAACTCGCCCCGCAGCACCTCGGCCGGCTTGAAGCGGCCATCACTGCCGAGATTGTTCTTGTACAGCCGATTGCGCGCGCCCGGAATGTGGCCGGCCACGGGATCGATGGGCTCGGTTTCGCCGCGATAGCGCTCGGGAGCGCGTGCATCCAGCACCACGACTGACGGATCTTCCAGGTGAGCGAGCACGTAGTCGACGTCCACATGAATGCCCGGCTTCGGCGTCGGGATGAAGCTGGCGGGCCGGGGTGAGGGCAACTGGGTGGTGGTCGGATGTCCCGCCGCAACCCAGGCCTCCCAACCTCCGTCGAGCACCGCCACCCGATCATGTCCGAGCCATCGCAGCATCCACCACAGACGCGTCGCGGAGGCACCTCCTGCGCCGTCGTAGGCCACCACCTGCTTCGTACCGTCCACCCCGTTCGCTCCGAGCCAGCGCGCGAGCAGCGTGGGATCGGGCAGGGGATGACGTCCGGTCCTGCCGTTCTTGGGGCCGGAAAGATCCTTGTCGCTATGCGCGAAGCGTGCACCCGGGACATGGCCGGCGGCATACGCAGCGGCGCCAGCCTCCGGGTTCATCAGGTCGTGCCGGCAGTCGAACAGGACGATATCGGGATGATCGAGAGCAGCGCGTAACTGGTCGACAGAGATGAGCGTTTTGTAATCCATTGTGTGTTCTCGCCTGGGAATTTCGACGTATGCAGGGATTCAGCTGGCGCCGGCCGCGGCGAGCCACTCGCGCGCGGCAGGCTCGGTGTCGAACACGCGGATCTCCGTGTCCACGAACAACTGCGACAGCAGGGCTGTCCAGGCGACGCTGCCGCGCTCGCTCAGGATGGCTACACGGCCAATGGCGTGCGCATGCGCGCGCGTAAAGCGGATGTCCTCCAGGGCCACGTCCACGGTGAGGCCGACCATGTCGCGCAGATCCATCAGCAGACTGACCCGCCCACCGCGCTCCAGTTGCGCGATCACCTCGTCTTCGAAGCGCCGGTAGTCGGCAAGTTCGAACTCGCCGAATACCGCGACGATGCTGATGTCTTCTTCATGTTCGATCGAGATCATGTCTATCCGTGCCAAGTTTCGGATAGATGTTAGCGCGGTTTGCCGCTGCCTGGGCCATCCGCAACCCGACATTTGACCCGGCTGCTGCAACTGGGCTATTTTGCGACTCCTTTTCTCGTTCTCGTCTCGCCCGCTGCCGACCTCGACTACGCCGCCTCCGATGCCAGACCAGGCCAACGCACGCAAGCCAGATCCGCCTCCAACGTCAGAGGCCGGTACCGACACGCCCGCGCCGAGCTTCGAACTGGCCGTGGAGGAACTGGAACGTCTGGTGGCCGGGATGGAGTCGGGCGAGTTGTCGCTCGAGCAGTCGCTGGCGGCATACAAGCGCGGTGCGTATCTGCTTCAGGTGTGTCAGAGCGCGCTGCAGGACGCACAACAGCAGGTCAAGATTCTCGAGGACGGATTGCTGCGAGACTTCCAGGATGGAAACGAACAGGACTGACTTCGCCGGTTGGATGCAGGCGCGCCAACGGGATATCGAGGCGGTGCTGGAGGCGATCTTGCCAGATCCCGGACGCTCTCCCGCGCGCCTGCACGAGGCCATGCGTTATGCCGTCCTGGGCGGCGGCAAGCGCGTTCGTCCGCTGCTCGCCTACGCTGCAGGAGAGGCAGCGCGTGCGGAACGTGCCCGGGTGGACCGGGTGGCCGCAGCCGTGGAACTGGTTCATGCCTACTCCCTGGTTCACGATGATCTGCCGTGCATGGACGACGACGTACTGCGGCGGGGGCGTCCCACCTGCCACGTCGCGTACGACGAGGCCACCGCGCTGCTGGCGGGAGATGCGCTGCAGAGCCTCGCCTTCGACGTGCTGGCCGGGCAGGCGCTATGTGTCAATCCTGCGGAGCAGGTCGAGATGATCGCGCTGCTCGCGTGCGCCATCGGTTCACGCGGCATGGCCGGGGGGCAGGCGATCGATCTGGCCAGCACCGGCCAGGAATTGAGCCTGCCGGAACTGGAGAACATGCACATCCACAAGACCGGAGAGTTGATTCGCGCATCGGTCGTGCTCGGTGCGCGCTGCGGCGATTGCGACGGCGGCTCGGCTGCTGCTCTGGACCGCTTCGCCAGGTGCGCCGGCCTCGCCTTCCAGGTCGTCGACGACGTGCTGGATGCCGAGTCCGACAGCGAGACCCTGGGCAAGACCGCGGGCAAGGATGCACGTCAGAACAAGGCAACCTACGTGTCCATCATGGGAGCAGCCCAGGCGCGGCGCTTCGCAGAGGACCTGCGCGTCGACGCACTGCAGGCACTGCTTCCGTTCGGCGCCGAAGCGGCACGGCTGCGCGAACTGATCGACTTCATCGTTCTGCGCCGGCACTGATGCGTGCAGACGCCGCAGACCACGGCGGCGCCTATTCCGACTAGATTGATCGGGTAATCGCCGCGCACTATAATCTCCCATTCCGAACTTCATGTCATGCAGGACGTTCGATGAACGACCCCAGGCCTTTCGTCATCCCCGACGTGCAGAGCAGCGCTGATACCCGGCAGCTGGCAATCGACCGCGTCGGGATCAAGGCGATCCGCCACCCCGTCCGCGTCAAGGACAAGAGCGGTGGGGTGCAACACACCATCGCCATGTTCAATATGTACGTGTTCCTTCCGCACAACTTCAAGGGCACGCACATGTCGCGTTTCGTCGAGATCCTGAACAGTCACGAGCGCGAGATCTCGGTGGAGTCGTTCGAGGCGATCCTGCGGGAGATGGTCGAGCGCCTGAATGCCGAGTGCGGGCGCATCGAGATGAGCTTCCCGTACTTCATCAACAAGGCTGCACCGGTGTCCGGGGTGCGCAGCCTGATGGATTACGAGGTCACTTTCGTCGGGGAGATCCTGGACGGGCGCTACGAGTTCACCATGAAGGTAGTCGTTCCGGTCACCAGCCTGTGCCCTTGCTCGAAGGGCATCTCCGATTACGGCGCACACAACCAGCGCTCGCACGTGACCATCACTGCACGCACGCGCGACTTCGTGTGGATCGAGGATCTGGTGCGGGTGTGCGAGGAGCAGGCGTCCTGCGAACTGTACGGTCTGCTCAAGCGTCCGGACGAGAAGTACGTGACGGAACGGGCCTACGACAATCCCAAGTTCGTCGAGGATCTGGTGCGCGATGTTGCGGCAGTGCTGAATGCGGATACCCGCATCGAGGCGTACGCGGTGGAGTCGGAGAACTTCGAATCCATCCACAACCACTCGGCATACGCCCTGATAGAGCGCGACAAGAGTTGCGAGCGGGCGCGCTGACCGGTCTTCCGACGCGTGCGGGACGGTTGCGTCAGAAGCGTCGGACCAGCGTCAGGGTATCGCCCTGACGGTTCATTTCAACCCGGTTCAGGAAGCTCATCCCGAGCAGGACGAACGGCATGCGCGTGTCGTGCACGGAAGCCTCGACGTTGGTCAGCGCGATCTCGCCTACCCGCACGCTGTTCAGGCGCACGCGATGTACCTTGATGGTGCCATTGGCCGTGCTGGCGTAGCCGGGTTGCCCCCGGAGGTAGTCGATGCCGATGCGGCGCGCATCGTCCGCACCCATGGACACGGTGGTGGCGCCGGTGTCCACCAGAAAGCGCACGGACGCGCCGTCGATGGTGCCGATGGCCTCGAAGTGGCCGCGCGCATCGGCGGTCAGGCTGACACGCTGTGCGCCGCTGCGGGTCGTCGGCGCCGTCGATACATGACTGCCGATCCTGAGCATCTGGCGCTTGCCGTCGAGTTCGAACAGAGCGCCCTCCGGGGTTGCCCTCACCAGCCGTGCGCCGCCGGGGAGGATGTCTCCGTCCCTGTAGACCTTGGGACGCCCGCCGCCCGCGACGACGATCGCCTTGCCCGCGGACAGTCCGGCGATCTCGATCGCGAGCTCCTGGGCCGCGGAAATGCACGGGAGGGCCAGGAGCAGCGCGAGCAGCATGGTCACCGGTCCGCGCTGGCCCGGCGCTGTCGTACACTTGATCGATCCCGCGTACATTGTCCCCTCCCGTGAGACCCGTTGCCATCTTCCGCCACAGCCCGACCGAAGGGCCCGGCTACCTCGCGACCTGCCTCGACCGATCCGGCATCGCCTGGCGCATCGTAGCCATCGACGAGAGCGAACCGGTGCCCGGTTCACCGGACGACTGTTCCGGTCTGGTCTTCATGGGCGGCCCGATGAGCGTGAACGACGATCTGCCCTGGATACCGCCCGTCCTGAAGCTGATCCGCGCCGCCGTCGCAAGAGACGTGCCGGTGCTGGGTCATTGCCTGGGCGCTCAACTCATGTCCCGGGCATTGGGCGGCGTGGTGTCACGCAACGTCGTGAAAGAGATCGGCTGGGGCGAAGTGACGCTCGCTCGCAACGAGACGGCGCGTGCGTGGTTTGGTGAATCGCGCGCCGGCTTCGTCACCTTCCATTGGCACGCAGAGACCTTTTCCATACCACGCGGGGCCGTTCCGGTGCTGTCGAGCGCCTATTGCCAGAACCAGGGGTTCGCACTGGGCCCGCACTTGGCGCTGCAGTGCCACATCGAGATGACCGAGGATCTCGTGCGCAGCCTGTGCGGCAGCGGCAGGCGCCAGATCGCGCGAGGAGGCAGCCCCGAGATCCAGTCGGTGGAGCGGATTTCGGAGCGCCTGGGGCTGCGGGTGGACGCCCTGCATCAGGTGGCGGACAGGGTCTACAGCCGCTGGATCGCGGGCCTGCGCGGCTGATCGTCGGACAGCAGGAGCAGGGCAGGGCGCCGAAGCCGCTTCTTGGACGTTCAGCTGCGGGAACGTTCAATGGCTGGATGCTCGGGCGCGGGACGTCCAGCCGCGGGACGTTCAGTCGCGGAAATTCTGGAACTGCAGGGGATAATCGGTGATCGACTTGCGCACCAGGGCAATCGTGTCCTGGAGCACGTCCTTCTTGGGTCCGGTCATCCGCACCGCGCCTCCGTGGATGCCGGCCTGCACCTTGAGCTTCGCGTCCTTGACGAGCTTGATGATCTTCTTGCCCAGTTCCTGATCAACGCCAGTGCGCACGGTGATGGTCTGCCTGACCTTGTCCCCGCCGACCTTCTCTACGTTGCCCTTCTTCAGGCTGCGCACGTCCACGTTGCGCTTCGCCATCTTCGCGATGAGCACGTCGTAGACCTGTCCGAGCTTGAATTCGTCGTCGGCGAACAATGTCAGTTCGGTATCGGCCTGCTCGATTCGCGCATCCGTTCCCTTGAAGTCGAAGCGTGTCGAGATCTCCTTGTTCGACTGGTCGACCGCGTTCTTCAGTTCGACCTTGTCTACCTCGGAGACGATGTCGAAGCTCGGCATGGCTCCTCCTAGCGCGAAGCGAGCGGGATGGTGAAGCAGTTCAGAGGCATCCCCGTGCAGTCGTCGAACTCCGCAGCTGCCTCGATGGCATGGCAGGCGAGCGCGCGCGCGTCGCGCGCCGGGTCCTCGTACACCGAGTAGAGGGCCCCCAACGCGTAATCGCTGCCGGTCCCGTAGGCATAGAAGCGCGAGAACTCCTGGACGGTGCGGTGTCCCGACACGCCGAAGATGCCATGCGGATTGGCGATCAGCACGTCCACCCGCGACGACTCCAGCGCATCCTCCTTGTCCTCCTCGGGGAGCAGGTAGTAGCGCTCCTTCAGCGCCGCATGCAGCCGGTTCCAGGCGCGGAAGATCTCGGTCGCGGAACCTAGGCGCACGTCGTTGGCGCTGCCACCGAAGTAGTCTCGCAGGATGAGCTTGAACGTGGCGGAGCCGGTGATCGCCAGATAGTTGTCCCCCACCTGGAGGATCTTCTCGTGGTTCACGATGTAGGTTGCGCTCTCCTTCGCGGAACCCCACTTGGTGAGCGTGTCCGCGGCGATGGCCGCGATCCCGTTCTTGCGTACGACGGCAATGGTGGTCATGTAGGGCTACGCCGGAGCGGCTGCGCGGATCGGCGTGCGCGCGTCCTCATTTGCGGCCGAGCTTCGAGGCGATGCGCATGCGCAGGGCATTGAGGCGGATGAATCCCTCGGCATCCTTCTGGTTGTATGCTCCGCGGTCGTCCTCGAACGTGGCGATGCTCGTGTCGAACAGCGAATCGGTGTTCGAGGTGCGCCCCACGATGATCACGTTGCCCTTGTACAGCTTCACGCGCACCATTCCGTTCACGTTCGCCTGCGAGCCATCGATCATCTGCTGGAGCATGCGCCGCTCGGGGCTCCACCAGTAGCCGTTGTATATCAGCGAGGCGTAGCGCGGCATCAACTCGTCCTTCAGGTGTGCCACTTCGCGATCGAGCGTGATCGATTCGATCGCGCGGTGCGCCTTGAGCATGATGGTGCCGCCGGGCGTCTCGTAGCAGCCGCGCGACTTCATGCCCACGTAGCGGTTCTCGACCAGGTCGAGGCGGCCGATGCCGTGCCGGCCACCCAGGTCGTTGAGCGCGGCGAGGATCTGCGCCGGGGTCATGCTTCGGCCGTCGATGGCGACGATGTCGCCGCTGCGATACTCGAGTTCGACGTATTGCGCCTTGTCGGGCGCGCGCTCGGGCGATACCGTCCAGCGCCACATGCCCTCCTCGGGTTCCTGCGCGGGATCCTCCAATGCGCGCCCCTCGAACGAGATGTGCAGCAGGTTCGCGTCCATGCTGTAGGGGCTGCCGCCCTCCCGGTGCTTCATCTCGATGGCGATGCCGTGCTTCTCGGCATAGGCGAGCAGCGTCTCGCGAGAGTTGAGATCCCACTCGCGCCAGGGGGCGATGACGCGGATGTCCGGTTGCAGGGCGTAGTACCCGAGCTCGAAACGGACCTGGTCGTTGCCCTTGCCGGTTGCCCCGTGCGAGACCGCGTCGGCACTGACCTGCCTGGCGATCTCGATCTGGCGCTTGGCGATCAGCGGGCGGGCGATGCTGGTGCCGAGCAGGTACTCGCCTTCGTAGATCGCATTGGCGCGGAACATCGGAAACACGAAGTCACGGACGAATTCCTCGCGCAGGTCTTCGATGAAGATCTCCTTCACGCCAGACTTCTGCGCCTTGATCCGCGCCGGTTCCAGTTCCTCGCCCTGTCCGATGTCGGCGGTGAAGGTCACCACCTCGCACCTGTACGTGTCCTGCAGCCACTTGAGGATGACCGAGGTGTCCAGGCCGCCGGAGTAGGCCAGCACGACTTTCTTGACTGTGCTCATTCGCGTGTTCCCGTTTCGTGAATCAGGTGCGGTTCGGATCGAAGGGCTGCTCGTCTTCCTGCCCGGGCGTGTCCTGGTCACCTTCGAATATGCCGTCGCTCCAGGTTCCCATCAGCATACGCCCGTCAGGCAGGCGGAACTGGCCGGAGCCGTGCGGCTTGCCGTCCTTCCACTGACCGTCGTATGAACTGCCGTCGGCCCAGTCCCGGCGCCCCATGCCGTTCTCCATGCTTCGCCGCCATTCGCCCTCGTAGCGGCTGCCGTCCGGCAGTTCCAGCCTGCCCTGGCCTTCCGCCCATCCGCGCTTCAGCATCCCCTCATAGCGGCTGTGCGGTGCGCCGCTGGCGAAGAAGGTCAGGACGCCCTCACCGTCGGCGAAGCCGTCCTTGCACGGTCCGGTCCAGCGGATGGTCTCGTCCGGCTGCGGCACCGGGTTGGCGACCTTGCAGCCATTCTCGTCGGCGATCCACGGCCCGTCCTCGTCGGCGCACCAGGCCACGCTCGCGTGAGCCAGGACGGCAGCCAGAAACAGCTTGCAAATCAGCTTCATGATCGATCCTCCTCCGGGTAGAAGCGAGCCCGCGACTGAAATTGGAAGAGCGCGATAGTGTAATGCTTCGCCGCCGTTTGCCTGCCACGACGGTCGCCTGCTGCAGGCGCCGCTCCACCTCGGGAGTGCGTATCGCGGGATCGGCTCGACGATACGCCGGCAACGGGCTAGGACTCGACTTTCCCCAGCAGCAGGAACTCGATCAGCGCCTTCTGCGTGTGCAACCGGTTCTCGGCCTCGTCCCATACGACGCTGTGCGGACCGTCGATCACGTCGGCATCGACCTCCTCGCCGCGGTGCGCCGGCAGGCAATGCATGAACAGCGCGTCCGGCTTCGCCAGCTTCATCATCTCGGTATCGACGCGGTAGTCGGCGAATTCGCGCTTGCGCGCCTCCGCCTCGTCCTCGAACCCCATGCTCGTCCACACGTCGGTAGTGACCAGATCCGCGTCGCGCACGGCGTCGTGGGGGTCGTTGAAGCACTCCAGGTGCATGCTCTCGTAGCTCTCGCCGCGCTCCGGTTCGAGTTCGTAGCCTGGTGGAGTGGCGACGTGGAAGTTGAAGTCGAACAGCTTCGCCGCCTGCAGCCAGGTGTTGCAGACGTTGTTCGAGTCGCCCACCCAGGCAACAGTCCTGCCGTGTATCGGGCCGCGGTGCTCGATGAAGGTGAAGATGTCGGCGAGGATCTGACAGGGATGGTACTCGTCGGTGAGTCCGTTGATCACCGGCACGCGCGAATGTGCGGCGAACCGCTGCACGATGTCCTGCTCGAAGGTGCGGATCATCACGACGTCTACCATGCGCGAGATCACCTCGGCGACGTCCTCGATCGGTTCTCCGCGTCCTAGTTGTGTCTCGCGGCTGCTGAGGAACAGCGCCGAACCGCCCAGCTGCGCCATCCCCGCCTCGAACGACACGCGCGTGCGCGTCGAGTTCTTCTCGAAGATCATGGCCAGCGTGCGGCCGCGCAGGGGCTGATACAGGCTGTGTGATCGCTGGCGTTCCTTGAGCACTCGCGCGCGGCCGAACAGATGCTCCAGTTCCGTCTGGGTGAGATCCTTCAGCTGGAGGAAATGGCGGGTGGACCTGCCCACGGCTTCGTCGTGCGAGTTCGCGTCCAGACGTACTGCGCGTGCGCCCGGCATGATCAGTCCGCCACTCCGAGCGGCTCGGCCACGAACCGTTCGATCAATCCCGCCACCCCCTCGATGAGCAGCTGCGCTTCCGCCGGCCTTATCAGCAGCGGCGGAAGAAGGCGCACGACGTTCTCCGCCGTCACATTGATCAGCACGCCGTGCTCGAGCCCGTGCCTGACCAGGTCGCCGCACGGGCGGTCCAACTCGATGCCGATCATCAGGCCCTGACCCCTGACTTCGCGCACGCCTGCCTTCCCCGCGAGCCGGCTGCGCAGCCCGGTGCGGACGGTCTCACCCATGATTGCCGCGTTCTCCAGCAGCCCCTCGTCCCGGATCACGGCGAGCGTGGCCAGTGCCGCGGCACAGGCCAGCGGATTGCCGCCGAACGTCGATCCGTGGCTGCCGGGCTTGAAGGCGGAAGCAGCCGATCCGCGCGCGAGACAGGCTCCCATCGGTACGCCGTTGGCGAGCCCCTTGGCAAGGGTGATCACGTCCGGCTGTACCCCGGTGCCCTGGAACGCGAACCAATTGCCGGTTCGTCCCATCCCCGTCTGCACCTCGTCGAGCATCAGCAGCCAGCCGAAGCGGTCACACACGCTGCGCAGATGTGCAAGGTAGTCGCCGTTCGGCACCTGCACGCCGCCTTCTCCCTGGATGGGTTCGACCAGTACCGCGACGACGTTCCTGTTGCCGCCGAGCAGTCCCAGGGCGTCCACGTCATCGTAGGGAACGCGCGCGAAGCCCGATAGCAGAGGTTCGAATCCGGCCTGCACCTTGCGGCTGCCGGTGGCGGAGAGCGTGGCGATGGTGCGGCCATGAAACGCCTTCTCCATTACCACGATGGTGGGCTGTTCGATGCCCCTCTGATGGCCGATCATGCGCGCGAGCTTGATCGCGGCCTCGTTGGCCTCGCACCCGGAATTGCAGAAGAACGCGGTTTCCATGCCCGACAGCTCGCACAGCAGCGCGGCCAGCCGTTCCTGCTCCGGAATGCGATACAGATTCGACGCGTGCACGAGGCGCGCTGCCTGATCGGCGATGGCCTGCACCAGGCGCGGGTGCGCGTGTCCGATGCCTGAAACGGCGATGCCGCACAGGGCGTCGAGGTAGCGCTTGCCTTGGGTATCCCAGAGCCACACGCCCTGACCGCGTTCGAACGCGACCGGGAGGCGTGAGTACGTGCTCATCAGGTGCTGGCCCATCATTGACATGCTCCAAAAACGCAACACGGCGACTCGGGCCGCCGTGGTATGAGACTGACAGTCTATTATCTATCCGATTCGCCGTGCGCGGGCAAGTCCGAGGCGGCGGGAGCCCTCAGGCGCCCTTGAGCCGCTTCAGTCCCTTCTCGTCTCCAGGCGCGAGCACGCGCATGCACGGGACGTAGCCGTCGTACACGATGCCGTGCAGCTCCACGCGCTTGTGGCTGCGCAGCAGGCCGGCGAGGTATTGCAGGATGTCCATCGTGATCACCTGGCCCGGCACCAGTACCGGAATTCCCGGCGGATAGGGAGTGATCTGATCGGCTGCGACGCGGCCGCCCAGGCGCTGATTGATGCGGTCCTGGTCGTCGAGGATCGGCAGCGTCTGGCCGCCACAGTAGAACGCATCGCGCGGCAGGTACTTCAGCGACGTGACGGAGGGAATCTCCGGGGTGCGGTACAGTCGGCGCGGCGCGCGCCGCTCGCGCGCGATGCGCATGAGAGCGTCGTACAGGCGGGAGACCTTGCTGCGCGTGGTGCCGATGGTGAGCAGCAGCGACAGGGTGTTGAATGTCGACTTCTCGACCTGGATGTTGTAGCGCTCGAACAGTTCGTGCTGCAACTCCTCCACGGTGTAGCCGCATTCCGAGATGTCGACGGTCACCTTGGTCGGATCGAGCAGGATGCCGTCGTGGCGCACTTCCTCGGGAAGAAGATCGTCCAGTTCCAGCACGCGGAACACGCCCGTGGAATTGATCTGCTGCCGCAGCTCCTGGGCCAGGCGCAGGGTCCGGGACAGCAGCTTGTAGCCTTCCATCACCGCCTGTTTGCGCGACACGTCGAGGCTCGCGATCATGCTGTACTGGGGGCTGGTGGAGGTGTGCATGTTGAAGTTCTCCCGGAAGATGTGCTCGTTGAACTCCGGGTCGTTCACGTGCAGCATGCTCGCCTGCGAGAACGCGGACAGGATCTTGTGCGTGCTCTGGGTGGCGTAGTCCGCTCCCGATTCCAGCGCGGTGGGGCGGAATGCGGGATGGAAGCGCGCAAAGCCGTACCAGGCTTCGTCGATCACGACCTTGATGCCTTTCTCGTGCGCGGCTTCTACGATGGGCTTGAGGTCGTAGCGGAAGCCGTCGTAGGTGCACGAGGTGAGCACCAGTGCCTGCGCGTCGGAATGCTCCTCGATCGCCTTGAACAGCGTCTTCTTGGGAATCGGGCCGAATATCCCGTACTTGCGATTGACCGACGAGTCGAGATACACCGGGTGCGCGCCGGACAGGACCACACCGTGGTGGACGGACTTGTGGCAGTTCCGGTCGAGCAGCAGCTTCTCTCCGGGCGCGATCAGGGTCTGGAAGATGACCTTGTTGCCGGTCGAGGTACCGTTCGTGGCAAAGAAGGTGCGACGTGCGCCGAAGGCCTTCGCGGCCATCTTCTGCGCTTCCAGGATCACGCCGGTCGGATCCATCAGCGAGTCCAGCATGGGTACCGAGACCGACAGGTCGGCGTCGAATACGTGCTCGCCCATGAACTCGTGGAAGTCGCTCACCCACGGGCTGTCGCGCAGACTGTCGCCCGAGGAATGCCCGGGAGTGTGCCAGGCGTCCTTGGCCATCAGCACATAGCTCTTGAGCGCGTCGTAAAAGGGGGTGTGCGCGCGCTCCTGGATCTGGGCGTTCAGGATGCGGTACATCCCGCGGTAGTCGCGTTCCTCGCGGTAGAAGTACCCGTCCACCGACTCGGTGAACAACGCGTCCACCACTTCGTCCTCCTGCTCCTGTGCGATGAGGACGTAGATGTCCAACTGTGGGCGGAAGCGCGTGATCCGCTGGACCAGTTCGAGGGCGGACATCTGCAGCACGCGGGAATTGCCGCCTTCCGTCTTGAGGGTGTAGAGGGTGTCGTCGACGATCACCGACTGGATGTCGCCGTCCTCCTCGATCGCCCTGAGCGCGTCGCGCGCCGTGGTCACGCCCGTGAAGACGATGCCGAGCGGATTGTCCAGGCTCTTCGCGGCGGCATTCAGCCCCTTGATGAGTTCCTTGAGAACCACCCCCTCGTCATTGATCACCAGGATCCTGCTGACCGGCTTGCGCATGCTGATTGTCCGATCCACGCGTCAGCCCGAGCGGCCGGCGGGGCGATGCAGGGGTGGGAGAGTCTTGCGCATGGCGCGGAGGGATGCCGGACGGACCGGCGCAAAATGCATCGGACGTGCGACGCGGGCAGGGGAGGGGTGGTCGGGACGGCGCGGATTCCCGGCGCCAGGACAAGGCCGCTCCCGAATCGACCGTTCCGAGATCGACGGTCCTGGCCGCCCCGGCATGCGGTACGCCGGTGTCGGCTAGGACAGTGCCTTGATGGCGGCCTGGAGTCGGCTCTTGTAACGATCAGCGGTGTTTCGATGCACGACCCGCTTGGCGGCGACCGAGTCGATCTTCGAGCGCTCCGCATCCATGACTGCCTGTGCGGCTGCCTTGTCCCCGACCGCGATGGCCTTGCGGACCTTTTTCACGGAGGTGCGCAGCATCGAGTGCAGGGCGTCGTTCTGCGCCCGGCGGGTTTCCGACTGGCGGGCGCGCTTGCGCGCCTGGGCGGTGTTGGCCATCTCGGCTCCTTGGAAGCTAAGGCTTTGAAAAAGGGCGAGATGATACCGGGCCAAGGCGGATCGCGCAAGGGGAAGAAGCGGCTATTTCGGGTATCCTTCGCACGCTGTCCGAAGCGCAGCGCCACCGGCCGGCACGCCCGCGCGCCGCCATGGGCGGCGATGCTGCTCAACCTCGATCCTCGATGAACCTTCTCAAGTCCCTTGTCACGGTCAGCGGCATGACCATGATCTCGCGCATCCTGGGCTTCGTGCGCGACGCCGTGATCGCCCGAACGTTCGGGGCCGGCCTGTACAGCGATGCCTTCTTCGTGGCCTTCCGACTGCCCAATCTGCTGCGCAGGATCTTCGCCGAGGGTGCCTTCTCGCAGGCGTTCGTGCCGATACTGGCCGAGTACAGGACCCGGCGGGGCCAGGGCGAGGCCAGGCTGCTGGTCGATCACGTCACCGCGCTGCTGGCGCTGGCGTTGTTCGGCGTCACCCTGGTCGGGGTGCTCGCCGCGCCCCTGATCATCTATGCCACCGCGCCGGGATTCGCCAATGTCCCGGAGAAGTTCGACGTCACCGTCGCGTTGCTGCGCGTGACCTTCCCGTACATCCTCTTCATATCGCTTGCATCGCTCGCCGGAGCCATCCTCAACAGCTATGGGCGCTTCGCCATTCCGGCCTTCACGCCCACGCTGCTGAACGTCGCGTTCATCGTGTTCGCCCTGTGGCTTGCTCCCTATTTCGATCCCCCGGTGATGGCCCTGGGTTGGGCGGTATTCGCCGGCGGGATCCTGCAACTGGGCTTCCAGCTTCCTCATCTGCGCCGGCTCGGAATGCTGCCTCGCCCGCGCATAGCGTTGAACGATCCCGGCGTGTGGCGCATCCTGAAACTCATGGGGCCGGCGATCTTCGGGGTTTCGATCGGTCAGATCAGCCTGCTGATCAATACCATCTTCGCCTCCTTTCTGGTCACGGGCAGCGTGTCCTGGCTCTATTACGCTGACAGGCTGATGGAATTCCCCACGGGCGTGCTCGGCGTGGCGCTCGGCACGATCCTGCTTCCCAGTCTGTCGCGCAGCTACGCCGAGAACAGTGGCGAGGAGTACTCGCGGCTGCTGGACTGGGGCCTGCGGCTGACCCTGATGCTGGCGTTGCCCTCGGCGCTGGCGCTGGCGATCCTCGCCGTGCCGCTGATCGCGACGCTGTTCCATCACGGCCAGTTCGATGCGCACGACGTGCGCATGAGCAGCCAGGCGCTGATGGCCTACAGCGCCGGCCTGGTCGGCCTGATCCTGGTCAAGGTGCTCGCGCCCGGCTTCTATGCGCGTCAGAATATCAAGACGCCGGTGAAGATCGGTCTCGTCACCCTCGCGCTCACCCAGCTGATGAATCTCGCATTCATCTACCCGCTCAGGCACGCCGGTCTGGCACTCGCCATCGGTCTGGGTGCGTGCGTCAATGCAGGCTTGCTCTACCATCGGCTGCGCCAGTCCGACGTGTTTCAGCCGCAGCCCGGCTGGCTCCGTTTCGTGGGGCAGATCGCTGCCGCGCTCGTGGCCATGGGAGCAGTCCTGTGGTTCACGATGGGATCGGTGGACAGCTGGCTCGCGGACGCAGCGTGGCAGCGGGCCTCGCGCCTCTCCTGGGTCGTGGCCCTCGGTGCGGCGAGCTACTTCGCGGTGCTGATTCTCGTCGGCGTACGCCCGCGCGACTTCGTCAGGCGCGTCAAGTGAGGGTGCCATGAAGGTGCAGCGCGTAGCCGGATCGCTCGGAGCAGAGGTCTCGGGTATCGACCTGTCTGCCCCGCTGCGCGCCGAAGCCCTCGAGGCGATTCGTGGCGCGCTGCTCGAGCATCTCGTCCTGTTCTTCCGGAACCAGCCGCTGACCCCGGAATCGTTTCTCGCGTTCGCGAGATCGGTGGGCACGCCCGTCGAGTACCCGTTCGTGCAAGGCCTGCAGGCGTACCCGGAGATAATCGAGGTGAAGAAGCTGGAGCGCGAACGCATGAACTTCGGCGGCATCTGGCATACGGACACGGCTTATCTGGAATGCCCGCCAATGGGCTCGATGCCGCTCGCGCGCGAGGTGCCGCCATTCGGCGGAGATACCGAGTTCGCCAATCAGTACGACGCCTATGACGCGTTGTCGGACGGCATGAAGCGCCTGCTCGAGGGGCTGCGGGCCGTCAACAGTTCGGCCAAGGCGGACGTGACCCGGACCAGGGAGGATCGGGTGCGAGACGACGGGCGCGTGGGCGCGGGCATCGAGCACGTTGCCGAGCACCCGGTAATCCGCACCCACCCCGAGACCGGCCGCAAGGCCTTGTACGTCAACGTTGCGCACACCATGCGCTTCGCCGGGATGAGCGCGCAGGAGAGCGAACCGTTGCTGCGATACCTGTTCGCGCATCAGGTGCGCCCCGAATTCACCTGCCGCTTTCGCTGGGAGGTGGGCGCGCTGGCATGGCGGGACAATCGCTGCACGCTGCACAACCCCATCAACGACTACCATGGCTACCGGCGTGTGATGCATCGGATCACACTAGCCGGCGACACACCCCGGTAGGCCGCACGAGCCGGGAGGGGCGGCATGCGCGCTGGTCAGTGATACGGCGGCACTGCTACAATGACTTCCCTAACAAGCGGTTAGCAATGCCGAGCGGCGTGCTGGCTGCCGGTGCCCGGGTCCATGGTCGTCCTGCGTCATCCTCCTACTCGCGCGAGCCGCCCGGTCGCGCTCACGATCGGAAACTTCGACGGCGTGCATGTCGGGCACCGTGCCATGATCGAGCGCGTGATCATGAGGGCAGGGGAACGCGGAATCGATTCGTGCGTGATGACGTTCGAGCCGCATCCGCGCGAGTTTTTCGCGCCCGATCAGGCGCCGGCGCGGCTCACGACACTGCGCGAAAAGCTGGAACTGCTCGAGGCGTTCGGCGTGCGCAGGGTTCTCGTGTGCCGCTTCGACCAGGACTTCGCGCGAATCGAGGCCGAGGCCTTCGTCGAGCGGCTGGTGGTCGGTGCGCTTGGTGCCCGCTATGTGCTGGTGGGCGATGATTTCCGCTACGGCGCGCGGCGCCTGGGCAGTTTCGATGCCCTGCGCGCAGCCGGCAAGAGGCACGGTTTCGAGGTCGAACGCATGCATAGCGTCGAGGTGCAGGGGATGCGCGTCTCGAGCACTGCGGTACGCGAGCGCCTTGCAGCGGGTGAACTGGATGGGGCAGCCGCCCTCCTCGGGCGCCCATATAGCATCGGGGGACGGGTGGTAGGTGGTGACCGCCTTGGTCGCGAACTCGGGTTTCCGACCGCGAACGTGGCACTGCGGCGCCATCCGGTACCCCTGCAGGGCATCTTCGCCGTGCAGGTGACCGGCCTCGGCGACGCCCCGCTGGCGGGGGCAGCGAGCCTGGGCGTGCGGCCGACGGTAAAGAGCGGCGCGAGGCCGGTGCTGGAAGTGCATCTGCTGGATTTCGAGGGCGAGCTCTACGGGCGCCGGCTGCAGGTGCACTTCCTGAAGAAGCTGCGCGACGAAAAGAAGTATGCCGACCTCGCCTCCCTTATGGAGGCGATAGGACGCGATGTGGACGACACGCGGCGGTACTTCCGCGAGCGCGGCGCGTGACGATTGAGAGAATCCGATCCGAGAACGTGGAGCGCAGCCTGATGGCTGATTACAAGAGCACCCTGAACCTGCCTGACACTCCGTTTCCCATGCGTGGCGACCTGGCGCGGCGCGAGCCGGGATGGGTCGAGAAGTGGCAGCAGACCGGGCTCTACGATCGCATCCGCAAGGCTGCTTCCGGGCGCCCCAGGTTCGTGTTGCACGACGGGCCGCCCTACGCCAATGGCGACATCCACATCGGCCACGCAGTGAACAAGATCCTCAAGGACATGGTCGTGAAGACCAAGTCGCTGGCGGGATTCGACGCGCCTTACGTCCCAGGCTGGGACTGCCATGGCCTGCCGATCGAGCACCAGGTGGAGAAGCAGCACGGCAAGAACGTCGAACCCAACCAGTTCCGCAAGCTGTGCCGCGCCTTCGCCCAGAGCCAGATCGAACGTCAGCGCAAGGACTTCATCCGCCTGGGCGTGCTCGGTGACTGGTTCGATCCCTACCTGACGATGAATTTCCGCACCGAAGCGGACATTATCCGGTCTCTCGGCCGCATCCAGCAGCACGGGTATCTCTACCAGGGTGCGAAGCCGGTGCACTGGTGCGTCGACTGCGGGTCCGCGCTGGCAGAAGCCGAGGTCGAGTACGAGGATCGGGTCTCGCCGGCGATCGACGTGGCATTCGAGTTCGCAGACACGCGCAAGCTCGCGCGCCCCTTCGGCTTCACGCATCTGCTGGATCCGGCATTTGCCGTCATCTGGACCACCACGCCATGGACACTGCCTGCCAATCAGGCCGTCGCGGTGCACCCAGGCCTGCACTACAGCCTGGTACGGACGGATCGCGGGCTGCTGCTGCTGGCAGAGGAACTGCGCGAGGCGTCCCTGCAGCGCTACGGGCTTACCGGCGAAGTCATCGGCACGGCGGCGGGCAGGTCGCTGGAAGGCCTGGTGCTGAAGCATCCGTTCTACGCCCGCGAAGTGCCGGTGATCCTGGGCGAGCATGTCACGATCGACGCGGGTACGGGTCTGGTGCATACCGCGCCCGCACACGGTCTCGAGGACTACCTGGTCGGCGCACGCTACAACCTGGCCACGGATAATCCTGTCGACGACGCCGGGCGCTTCCACGACTGGGCCGATATCGTCGCGGGCAAGAGCGTCTGGGACGCGAATCCGGTGCTCATCGAGACGCTGGCCGAGAACCAGCGCCTGCTCAGGGCCGACAAGCTGCAGCACAGCTACCCGCACTGCTGGCGCCACAAGACGCCGATCATCTTTCGCGCGACGCGCCAGTGGTTCATCGGCATGGATTCGAATCATGCTGCAGGCGGGGGCGCGCTGCTGCGCGAGGTGGCGATGCGGGCCGTGGCCGAAACGCATTTCTTTCCGGGATGGGGACGTGCCCGGCTCGAGGCGATGATCGGCAACCGGCCGGACTGGTGCGTGTCGCGCCAGCGCAACTGGGGCGTTCCGATGGCGCTGTTCGTGCACAAGGACAGTGGGGAACTCCACCCCGATACGCCGGCACTGATCGAACGAGTGGCGCAGAAGGTGGAGCAGGGCGGCATCGAGGCGTGGTTCAGCCTGAGCGCCGAGGAGGTACTGGGTACGGGCGCGCAGGACTATCGGAAGGTTCCTGACACACTCGACGTGTGGTTCGATTCCGGCACCACGCACGCGAGCGTGCTGGAGCGGCGCGAAGCGCTCGCCAAGCCGGCCGATCTTTATCTGGAAGGAAGCGACCAGCACCGCGGCTGGTTCCAGTCGTCCTTGCTGACCGGCTGCGCCATCGACGGCCGTGCGCCATACCGGCAGCTGCTCACGCACGGCTTCGTCGTCGACGGGCAGGGACGCAAGATGAGCAAGTCCGTGGGTAACGTGGTCGCACCCCAGCAGGTCTCCGACACGCTGGGCGCAGACATCCTGCGCCTGTGGGTAGCCACCACCGACTACTCGGGCGAGATGTCCATCTCGCAGGAGATCCTCAAGCGGGTGGTGGAGACCTACCGGCGCATCCGCAATACCCTGCGCTTCCTGCTCGCCAACGTATCGGACTTCGACGCACAGCGCGACCTGGTGCCGGTGCAGGCATGGCTCGATCTGGACCGCTACGCGCTGGTGACGGCGCAGCGCCTGCAGGAGGCGGTGATGCGCGATTTCGCGCAGTACGAATTCCACCTCGCCGCCCAGAAGCTGCACAACTTCTGCTCCGAGTTCCTCGGAGCGTTCTACCTCGACATCCTGAAGGACAGGCTGTACACGAGCGCCGTGGCGAGCCCGGCACGGCGCTCCGCGCAGAGTGCCCTGCACCATGTCACGCACTGTCTGCTGCGCTTGCTGGCGCCGCTGATCAGCTTCACCGCGGAGGAGGCGTGGGAGCAGTTCTCGCGGGACGATCAGGACAGCATCTTCCTGCACACCGCATACGTGCTTCCCGCCGTGCAGGAGGCCGATGAGCTGGAGCGTCGCTGGGCGCTCGTCCGCGAGGTGCGCTCGATCGTGCAGAAGGAACTCGAACAGCTGCGCGTCAAGGGCGATGTCGGTTCCTCGTTGCAGGGCGAGGTGACGGTGGAAGCCGCCGGCGCCGCCTACGCGGCGCTCACTGCGCTGGGCGACGACCTGCGTTTCGTGTTCATCACCTCGGCGGCCGAAGTGGTGGCGGTGGACAGCACATCGGAACCGCGCGTGACGGTGCGTGCCAGCGTGCACGGCAAGTGCAGCCGCTGCTGGCATTATCGGGGCGACGTGGGACGCTCGGCAGAACACCCCGAATTGTGCGCACGCTGCGTGGCCAATCTGTACGGTACGGGCGAGACGCGCACCCATGCCTGACCCGAGCCGGATGCGCTGGTGGCAATGGCCGATCCTGAGCCTCGTCGTACTGGTGCTCGATCAGCTCACCAAGTGGCTGGTCCAGCAGACGCTCGTGTTCGGGCAGAGCGTCGAGGTGCTGCCGTTCTTCAACTTCGTGCTGGTGTACAACCCGGGTGCGGCGTTCAGCTTCCTGAGCACGGCGTCCGGCTGGCAGCGCGAGTTCTTCATCGCCATCGGCATCGCAGCAAGCGTGCTGATACTGTACCTGCTGCGGCGGCACCGGCACGACCCGTACTTCTGCTTCGCGCTGTCGCTGATCCTGGGCGGCGCCATCGGCAACGTCATCGACCGCCTCTTGCTGGGAGCGGTCGTGGATTTTCTCGATGTGCATGTGGCCGGCTATCATTGGCCGGCATTCAATCTGGCCGACAGTGCGATCACTGCCGGCGCCGCGCTGTTGATCTGGGACAGTTTCCGGCGCCCGCGTGTCGAGCAGGCCAAGCTATCGTGAGCTCCGAAGAATGATCGTCACTCTTGCCCAGCCGCGCGGCTTCTGCGCCGGCGTCGATCGCGCGATCGCGATCGTCGTGCGCGCTCTTGCACTGCACGGTGCGCCGATCTACGTGCGACACGAGGTCGTGCACAACCGCTTCGTGGTCGACGATCTGCGGCGCAAGGGCGCCGTGTTCGTCGATCAGCTCGACGAAGTCCCGGCGGGTGCCACTGTCGTCTTCAGCGCACACGGTGTCTCCCAGGCAGTCCGTCAGGATGCCGAAGTGCGTGGCTTGCACGTCTACGATGCGACATGCCCGCTCGTGACCAAGGTTCACGTGGAAGTCTCGCGCATGCGCGAGCAGGGCCGCGAGATCGTCATGATCGGCCACCGCGGCCACCCCGAGGTCGAGGGCACCATGGGGCAGTGCGCCGATGGCATTCACCTGGTGGAGACGGCGGAGGATGTCGTGCGCCTGAGCGTTGGCAATCCCGAGCACCTGGCCTACGTCACCCAGACCACGCTGTCCGTCGACGATGCGGCAGGAATCGTCGCTGCCCTCCGGGTGCGCTTTCCGAGCATCGCAGGTCCCAAGAAGGACGACATCTGCTATGCCACCCAGAACCGCCAGGACGCGGTGAAGGCGCTGACAGAGTGCAGCGACGTCATCATCGTGGTGGGATCGCAGAACAGCTCCAACACCAACCGTCTGCGGGAAGTGGCGGAGAAGCGGGGCGTGGCGACCTACATGATCGACAGCGTTGCGGAACTCGAGCCGTCCTGGATCGAGGGAAGGCAGCACATCGGCCTGACGGCGGGAGCGTCCGCTCCCGAGGTTCTGGTGCGCGCTGTCGTCGAACGCCTGCGTGAACTCGGCGCGGACGAGGTGCGTGAACTGGACGGGCTGACCGAGTCGGTCGTATTCCCGCTGCCAAAGACGCTCGCTGCCTGATCGGGACGGGCAGGAACGAAAACGGGCTGCCCTCGGGCAGCCCGTTGCCTTGGCGCAGGCGTTCTATTCCTTGATCAGTTCGCGCCAGGAGGTGCGGCGGGCGTTGATCGCGCCGCTGCCGATCGGGATGTCGACAGACTGCTTGTTGCCCTTGGCGTCCGTCGCGATGCCTTTCTTCGTCTCGTTGGGCAGCTGGAACACCACCACGCCCACCGTGATGGCGTTCCCCAGGTGCTTCGCGACGGCGTTCCCGGGGCTGGTGCTGACGTACTGGCCGCTCTTGTAGTCGAAGAAGTAGATCCAGCTGTCGCCACCGACGTTGCAGGCGTCGTCGTTGGGCACGTTCGTGACCACGACAAGCGTCCCGAGGATCAGCTGCGGATCGATGTTCACGCGCTCGCCGGGCGAGTCGTCGCCCGGATTGAAGTCCACGAACCAGCCGTCAGTGGTGTCCAGATCGACCGTTTCGGTGCTTACGGTGCGGGTGTCGTCATCCACCAGCTCGATGGTCTGTTCGACCAGGTCGTCGCGCAGATTGCCATAGTCGGTCCCCTTGTCCTTGAAGGTGTACAGGCTCTGCTGATAGGCGTCCGTGGAGGGAGGGTTCCACTCCGCCGGATCGGTCAGATCGCTGACACCCAGGTAGCGCCCGGTCCCGACATGAATGAGACTATAGCCTTCGGCAATGCTCAGCTCCGGTTTGGTGGTGACGGACTGCGGACGCCCACCGCCATCCACCAGCGTGGCGAGTCGTTGCACGGAGCCGGATGCGCTCGTCAGGTCGAATCGCCACACGTTGCCCGCCAGGTCGCCGCCGTAGATGTACTTCGCGGTATTGTCGATGCCGAAATTGTCGGCCCACGCCGATACCTTCCCCAGCCCCGACGGGGATGTCGTGCTGCCCGCGCCCGTGCCGATCTTCTCGAGCAACTGTCCGGTGACGGCATCCAGCACGTACAGATATCCCTGGCCATCGCCGGGCGAGACGTTGTTGTAGCCCGAGCTGACCAGCACGACCCAGGTGCCGTCGGACGCGCGTTTGGTGATTACGGGATTGCCATAGGAATACCCGAGATCAGCATCATTGCTGGTACACAGGGTCGCGTTGCTGCAGAACTCCCACAGTGCCACCGGGCTGGAGGGGTTGGTGATATCCAGGGCATAGTAGCCGCGGCCGCCGGAATTCAGGCCGCCTACCAGAACGGTTCGCCAGCCGCTGCCATCGTGGATGTCCATGACCTCGGGTGAACCGTCCAGATAGTAGCGGTGCATCGAGGCGTAGTTGTCCTCGGCGAGTTTGTACAGCTCCGGCAGAAGCATCCGCGGTACGTAGGCCCACATCTCGGCGCCCGTATCGCCGTTGAACGCGTGCAGCATTCCGTCGTTGGCGGCGATGTAGAGCACACCCTGACGGTCCTCGTTGTCGATCTGGAACTCGGCGTAGGTCGGCGAAACCTCGTCCGCGAAAGACCACATCGGCTGGCGCACGAATACGGGTTTCGCGTTCACGGTGTCGCCGAGCACGTGCTCCCGGTTGCGGAACACCGTACCTTCATATTGGGTACGGCCGCGCAGGAAATTCACCATGTTCGCTCCGTCGTTGGCGATCGCCAAGTTGGCCGCCGACAGGGTCGAACATTGGGTGAGTGCGGCAGGCGCGCACTTGTTGCTGAAGAAGGCCTTCTCCGCGGCGCTCATCGATGCGAAGCTGAACCCGGTGAGCGCCCCGGATGCGTCCGCGTAGTAGATGTTGCGCGAATCGCTGGTTGCCGAGACCATGGCGTCCAGGTTCGATTGCGCGGACCAGACGATCGTGGGCACCACCTCGCCCGTTCCCGTGTCGATCGTCTGCGCGACCACCTCGCCCGACCACTCCACGGTCGTATAGGTCGAGCTGAAGATCGCGTTGTCTGTCGGGGTGATGTTCGGGCTGCTCGTTGCCGAGGCCGACGCCGCTCCCACTTCGGATTCGAGGTTCAGGAGGGCATCCGAGAGTCCTCCGACCAGCGTCTCCGGGTCGCGCGCCGAGTAGTACACGCCACGTCCGTTCACGGCTGCGTGCCACAGGTCATCGATGGCGGTCTGCGAGTTGGCGCTCGGGGAGGGCCAGTTGCATTTGCCGCCGCTGAAGGCGCAGCCGTTGTCGCCGGTCTTGATCCGATAGAAGTCGTTGTTGCTGCTAATGTCCGACTCGTAGTCGGGGCGATAGGTCATCTTCCCGTCGATGATGCCCAGCGTGAACGTCACCATGTGCTGGGCCTTGTTGAAGTCCTTGCTCGAATCGCGCACGTTGTTCTCGGAGACGTCGGCGCCCAGCGCGCCGATCGAGCCCGAGGGCCTCAGGTCGGTCCTGTAGTAGTACAGCGCGACGTCGGCCAGCGTGTTCGTGGCGGTGCTGATGCCGCCATCGTAGGTTCCGTTCGAGCGGGCGGACCACTTCGGATCAGAGTTCGAATCGACGTTGTCCTGATTGTCGATCGCGCTCCCGTCCACCTTCTGGCCGGCGCTGCTGTTCCAGTACCCGTCCGTGGTGAGAAGGGCGAAGTTCTTCTGGCACGAGTACTGGACGGGATCGTCGCCCATCCCGGCGTTGATGCCATCGGTCTTGCCCGCGTAGTGACGGCCAACCCGGGACAGCGCCTGACGCAGCGGCGTCATGCCGCTCGGGGTCTGCGCATAGAACTTCTCGTACCACGCTTCGCGATGGCTGCCGGTGAAGGTGCTGAGCTTGAGGTACTTGCTGGACGAGACGTTCGAGCTTCCTGGATTGATGGTGATAAAGCCCACCCGATAGCGGTCGTCCAGTGTGCTGAACGCACGCCCGGCGGCGGATTTCATCATCTGCATGCGCGACCGGTAATAGGCATACCAGTTCGAGAAGTTGGTCAATTCCTCCGTGTACGTGCAGCTCCCGCCGGCACAGTCGGTGCGCCCGGCTGCCTTGGGATAGCTGGTCACCGACGGGATGATCTCCACGCGCTTGAACAGGCCGTAGCGCGGATAGCGATGGTCGTCGTCGTATTTGGCCTGGCAATGATTGGGCGGATTGCCGCCGCCCCCAGACACGGCTGCCGTGGCGTTGGCCGAGTTCGTCGCGGCGGTCGCGCTCTTGCACCAGCGCACCGGTGCCGGGTGGGTATACGTGCCGGTGGGGCTCGCGGAGAGCGTGCAGGTGGTCAGATTCGCGTCGCTGCAGTGCTCCTTCGGTGCGATCGTGAAGTAGAACGGGGAACCGCTCTTTTCCTTGGCGTACTTGAACGTGGCGTCAGGGTAGGTGTCGACGGTCGGCGGGGTGTTGCTGCCGTGGTCGCTGGTGGTACTGACCGGGTAGTAGAAATCGACCGTCGTCGTCGTGCTCAGCGTGGCAGTCGTGCTGTAGCCGTTGCGACGGCAGTTGGACGGATAGTTGCCCGAGCTCTCCTCGTTGTTGGTGGTCAGCTTGCAGTAGACGATCTCCGGAAACTCGGTCTGGATCTTGATGTTGCCGGAATCCTCGTCGAACCCGTCGTTGAGCACCTCGGCTGGATCCGTCATGGACGGCATGCTGCTGCCATCATGCTTTGCCGGCGGAACGTAGCGGATCGCCGGGTTGTAGTACACGCCGTTGTACTGGGCGGCGTATATGGGTGGGTCGCCGTACAGACAGGCCGTCGACGTGCCGCCGGAGGAGTTCGTCCGTTGCTTGCAGGTGCCGCTGTCGCGGGTCTCGTCCGGCAGATGGGTCGAGGCCATGCTGCCGGAGTCGTCCAGGATGAACATGAGATTCGGCAGTGCCGCCGACTCGGACCCCGTGGCGAGCGGCACGTTCGAGATGTCCGTCTGTGCCGCCCCCAGCGATGCAGGCAGCAGCCCGAGACCGAGCACTGCACACATGGCGGCCCAGGTATCGAGCCGGAATCGGTTGGTGTGGGTCATGTCCATCTCCTGATGGTCTGAGCGGTTGTTCGCTTGAAGGCAAGCCATGGCGTCAGTTGCTGATTGCGACCATGGCCTGCACGTAGCTCTCGGTGTTGCGCGGCCCCTGCGTGCGGGCGGTGATGCGGTAGTACACCTGCGGCGTGCCGGCGAAGGAGTAGGAACCAACGCTCATGCTGCCGCCCGCGCCAGGCATGGTGGACGACGCCGTGAGCGCACACTGGTTCGCCACACCGGCGTTCGCGCCGTTGTACGGCGTATCCGGCTGGGTGCACATTCGATGAATGACATAGGACACGGAATTGCCGGTTGCATCGGGAGCCAGCACGACGGCGTCCTCCCAGGTGTCGGCATCGGTCCAGTCCGGTTCGTTGGCCGGACGGGAGGAGTAGTAGCCCTTTCCGGTGTTGGTGTTGCTCAGGCCACCGCCGCCGGCGTTGTCGACGAGCCATTGATACGCTTCCCGCAGTCCCGACTCGGCCGAGTTGATGGCGCTCTGCTTGAAGCCGAGGTTGCCCGCGACCATGGTGCCGGTGTCGATCGAGCGCACCATGCCGATGCCGGCCATCGTCATCGCGACCAGTACGATCAGGGCGATGAACAGGACGAGGCCGCCTTGCTTCGATGGGAATGCGCGGTAGGAATGCCGTCCGAATTGAGTACGCATCAGATTTGCATCCAGATCAGGTTGCGCAGCGGAACCACGGTCTCGAACACCCGGTAGCGGTAGCACTGCCAGTTGTCGTCGGCGCTCACGTCGATGTTGCCACCTGCCCAGCTCGGGAACGCGGTCGTGATATCGCATGCGCCGCCTTCCTCGGTCGGCTTTTCCGGCTGGGCGCTTCGCGCCACCACGGCAAGCCGCATTGCGAGCACCTGGCGCCAGCCGTCCGCGCCTGCCGGAGCGCTGTTGGAATAGCTGTCCACGATGCCGTCGTTCGGGACCCCGCCGCCGGCGCCGTCGTCCTTGCCGTACTCCGCCTTCATCTGCACGATCTGCTCGGTGACTACGTTGATGTCCGTGTTGACCAGCGTGCGTTCGATCTCCAGGCGGTTGTCGACGATGCGGTAGATGTTCCGCTGAGGCATCTGGCCGAGGTTGTAGAGGAATCCGGCCGTGCTGTAGGAGATGCCCAGCCCGCCTGGTTTGTTGTAGCGCGCCGGGACATTCTTGCCGGTGGGATCCTTGTACATTCCGCTGTTGTGGATGACGTTGTCGCTCTTTCCCGGCGTGCCGGGTGTTTCCGTCACCTGCGCCAGCGTGCAGTCCTTGCCGGCCTCGACTGCGACGACCAGATCCCCCGGGATGAACCCGTAGCGGTTGTCCACCTTGTAGGTTGCGGCCGGGGAAGGCATGGCCTGAATGAGCTTGGCCGGATCCGCCAGCAGGTCGGAATCGCCGATAAGGATGGTGATGGTGTCGGGATCCTTGTCGGTCGCGCCGGGTTCGATGACGACCGGCGCGAGGGTGAATTCGAGATCCTCGTCCGCGACCTCGTCATACGCGACGATCTTGCAGCCGAGCAGCGCGGCGTTGTTGATGCCATAACCCGCCATGCGCACCTCGCGCTCTACCATGTACAGCGACATTGCGCCGTTCTGCTGGGCGTCGCCGCCGCTGGTGGACGTACGCTTGATTCCTTCGGATACCGCGAAGGTCTCGAAGATGACCAGCGTGGCTATCAGCGAGATCGCAACCGCGACCATCAGTTCGATGATGCTGAAGCCGCGCTGCCCGGACGTGTGGATCGACAGGGTCATCTCTGTCCTCTCAGCAGCAGTTGATGGAGGTCGTCACGGTGAACTGGTGCGGATCCGGCTGGGGATCCTTCGCAGCGTCCTCGGGCGACTGCCAGAAGATCGTCACGGTGACGTTCGTGCCGTCCACCTCGATCTCGGGCGGGTTGTCCGCCACGCCCGGCAATGCGGCGGTGACCTGATCCAGCCAGGGCTCGAGCGCGGCGCTCGGTGCGCCGCCGGCATAGTCGTAGTCGGCGATGTTGTCGCGGTTCACCCAGATCTGGCCGATGATCTGGTTGGCGTAGAAGCTGGCATCGGTCCGGTACTTCGCCTCCGACACGTTGGTCACTGCCATCGCCTGCATGCCGACGAGCGAGAGCACGCCCAGCGAGAACAGCAGGATCGCGATCATCGCTTCGAGCAGAAGCGCGCCGCCTTGCTTGGTCGAGAATGCGCGATGATGCATCAGAGTTCTCCTCAGGGGCATACACGAGGATCGGGGGCGGCGACGGCTGGATCGCACATCTTGAGCGACCCGCCCGGCGTCACCGTTATACGCAGCGGACGCTCGCCGTCGATGTCCAGGCTCGAGTCCACGTCGACCTGAGTGATCGAGTCGCTTCCATCGTCATTTGCGATGATCCAGCCCATGCCGTTGAAGGTGAGGATCGTCGCGGCGTCCGGTTGCGTGATGGAAGTGGCGTTGGCCGAGCCTTCCTCGACGCGCCGCTGCAGTTCCTCGCCATCGGAGACGCGTGAGACGGTCCAGATGGTCTCGCCGGTCAGTTCGAATTGAACTGCGGTGTTGAATTGGATGGCCTGCGTGCGCGCGAACTGCATGCCGTTCAGGATGGCCTCAGCGGCATTGCGGATCTGCGCATTGGCCATCCAGGCGCTGAAGCTCGGCATGGCCACCAGGATCAGCATCGCGACGATGACCAGCGCAATCATCAGCTCGATCAGCGTGACCCCGCGTTGGAGGGCGGCATGCATGTCAGCAGCTCCCGTCCTTCCTGACCACCCAGCAGTCGTCCGAGTCCGTCCAGCCATCGGGAACGCCGGTGGTAGCCCGATTGTTTGCCTCGTCGATGGTGAAGGCGAATCCCAGAGCCGGGCTGCCGTCGTTGCCGCTGGCGGTGATCGTGTAGGTGGTTGCGTCCGATTCGCAGGCGAAGGTGAAGCGCTCGGTCGCCGCCGGCGTGGTGGCGACCGTGCCCTCGTCGCAGGCGTCCGCGTAAGTGCGGTTGTCCTGGAAGAACTGCTCCATCTTCACGCGGTGGCCGGCAAGAATGGAGAAGGCTTCCGGCAGCGCACCGCGAATCACGTAGTCGCGATAGGACGGAATGGCGATGGCGGCCAGGATCGAAATAATGACGACCGTGACCATCAGTTCGATGAGGGTGAAACCGCGCTGCCTGACCATGCTTCGACCTCGCTGCGTTCGAGTTGTCGGAATCGTAGAAACCCACCTGACATGTCGGCAAGAACGGCCGATGGCCGGTTGTCTGGAGGGAATGAGCGGTCGGGCGCCGCCTGGGAAGCGGGGCGAGCCGGCGGAGGCGGTCTGGCGCAAGAGGGGTGCCAGTGAAGTAGCGCGCCCCAATGCCCGAGGCAGACTGGCCTTCCCTGGCTGTTGTTCGGACAGGTCAGATGCGAATTAGACACAGTCCAATTGCTGGACTATACTGACCGGCACGATGGACATGACTCGGCATTCGCGCAGCAATCTGGCCGGCGTATTACGGCAGCACGGCATCAATCCGACGCACCAGCGGATCGAGATCGCTCGCGCCCTGTTCGCCCGGTTCGAGCACCTTAGCGCCGACCAGATTCTCGCCCTGGTCAACGAGGGGCATCCCGAGACCTCACGGGCAACGGTCTACAACACCTTGAATCTGTTCGTGCAGAGGGGGCTGATCCGGGAGGTGATCGTGGATCCGAGCAAGGTCTTCTACGACCCGAACACACAGCCCCACTACCACATCTACGACGTGCGCACCGGCCGCCTGGCCGACATCGACGCCGACAGCGTGCGGGTCACCGGTCTGCCGGACCTGCCTCCGGGAATGGTCACGGAAGGGGTGGACATCATCCTTCGCGTGCGCTCCGCTGCCCCGGAAAGCGAGGCAGCGGTGCAGGGTGCGGCCTAGCGCCCGCTGAAGCGAGCGGGTCGCTTCTCCAGGAACGCGCTCACTCCTTCCCGGAAATCGGCGGTCCGGGCTGCTTCACGCTGCAGCTCCGCCTCGAGAGCCAGTTGACGTTCCGCGTTGTTTTGTGACGAAGCGTACAAGGCCTTCTTGATCAGGCCATAGGCCTTGGTCGCCCCGGCCGCGAGCTGCCCGGCGATGCGGCGCGTCTCGGCCTGCAGCGCTGCGTCGTCGACGCACTTCCAGATCAGTCCCCAGGATTCGGCCTGTTCGGCCGTGACCGGTTCGGCGAGCAGGGACATCCCCAGTGCCCGTGCCTGCCCCACCAGGCGGGGGAGGACGTAGGTGCCGCCTGCGTCGGGGATCAGACCGATGCGGCTGAACACTTGCATGAAGCGCGCCGAGCGCGCGGCGATCACGATGTCTGCGGCGAGCGCGATATTGCAGCCGGCACCCGCGGCCACGCCGTTGACCGCGCAGATCACCGGTATTGGCAGATCGCGCAGCCCGAGGACCAGCGGGTTGTAGTTGCGCTCCAGGGTAGTGCTCACGTCCGAATTGCCGGCCATCGCCGGCTCGCTCAGATCCTGACCGGCGCAGAATCCCCGTCCGGCGCCCGTGAGCACGAGCACGCGCAGCGACGCCTTGGCACGCACGCGCGTCATCGCGTCGCGCAGCTCCTGGTGCATCGCTTCGGTGAAGGCGTTGAGCTTCTCCGGCCGGTTGAGGGTGATGGTGGCGATCCCGTCGGCAATGTCGAATAGAATGGTCTCGTAGGGCATCGTTGGGTTCCTTCGCTGTCGATGCCCGATTATAGGATTCTTCCTCACACACGGACCATCGTCGAACCATGAACTACGACAACATCCTGGTCGAGACGCGCGGCAAAGTCGGCCTGATCACGCTCAACCGGCCCAAGGCGCTCAACGCGCTGTCTCCCGATCTCATGCGCGAGCTGTCACAGGCGGTGCAGGCGCTCGAAGCCGACGAACAGATCGGGGCCATCGTCATCACGGGAAACGAGAAGGCCTTCGCCGCCGGTGCCGATATCAAGGCGATGAAGGAATGGGGCTACATGGACGTGTACAAGTCCGACTTCATCACCGCGGAGTGGGAGTCGGTCGGCCGCTGCCGCAAGCCGGTCATTGCCGCCGTTGCGGGATTCGCGCTGGGCGGTGGCTGCGAACTGGCGATGATGTGCGATTTCATCCTGGCCGCAGACACCGCCAGGTTCGGACAGCCCGAGATCAACCTCGGCGTCATTCCCGGTGCCGGCGGTACCCAGCGGCTGCCGCGCTTCGTCGGGAAATCGAAGGCGATGGAGATGGTGCTCCTGGGGCAGGGGCGCTACATGGACGCGCAGGAGGCAGAGCGCTGCGGACTGGTGAGCCGCATCGTCCCGGCTGCCGAACTGGTGGACGAGGCCGTGCGCACGGCCCAGAAGATCGCCGAACTCAGCCTGCCCATCGTCATGATGGCGAAGGAATCGGTGAATCGCGCCTACGAGAGCACGCTCGCCGAGGGCGTGCGTTTCGAGCGCCGCCTGTTCCATTCGGCTTTCGCCACCGAGGATCAGAAGGAGGGCATGGCGGCCTTTGCCGAGAAGCGCAAGCCGGCCTTCAGGAACCGCTGAAGCCACTGGAGCGCGCGTGTCACGGCCGCCCTGCAAGCGGCTATAATTGCGCGCCTCGCCGGTGTAGCTCAGTTGGTAGAGCAGCGCATTCGTAATGCGAAGGTCGGGAGTTCGACTCTCTTCACCGGCACCAGTTTGACCACGAGGGCCACCCGCGCGGTGGCCCTCGTGCTTGAAGCCTGCCTACGGGTACGGTGCTTGATGGCATCTCTTCCTCATCGACCAGGAGATCCTTCATGCCTACCGTATCCGCCTTCTCTTCCCAGGCGCAGCGCCTGCGCGAACTCATCCGCGATGTCCGATTCGCGATGCTCACCACGCGCGCGGTGGACGGCACGCTGAGCAGCCGACCCATGACGACGCTGCAGACCGACTTCGACGGCACCCTGTGGTTCCTTGCCGCGGCCGATTCCCTGAACGCGATGGACATCGAGCAGCGGCCCAAGGTGAATCTGGGCTACGCGTCCCCGGACAGCGGCCGCTACGTTTCCGTTTCAGGGACCGCGCGAGTGATGCACGACCGGGCGAAGGCGCGCGAACTGTGGCAGCCGCAGTTCCAGGCCTGGTTTCCCGGCGGCGCCGACGATGACAATCTGGCCGTGGTGCAGGTGGAGATCGCCAGCGCGGACTATTGGGAGATCGCCGCCAGCAAGGGCGAGCAGGTGTACGCCGCCGAAGGCGGCAGGGAGGCGATCGGCACGCAGACGCACGTCCAGTTCAGTACGGCGGCGCAGGAACATCCCAGACCGCAGGGGCGCTGCTGATCGACGGGGTCGTACGGGGCGCAGATCGACGGCACAGCCATTGCCGCAGCCAGAGTCATCCGCAGCGTGCGAAAGGAACTCAACGCAGATCTCTGGAGGCATCATGCGCAAGACACCACTCAGTCTCGCCCTGTTCGCGGCGTTCGCACTTGCCGGCCCCGCGCCGCTGCTCGCGTCCGACGACAGCACGTCGCGCTCGCCGGGCGCGGATCCCCCCGCGGGCGAGCGCCTGCCGGCATCGCCCGGCAGTGCGCAATCGTCCGGCGATTCGTCCAGCGAGCAGCCCTCGGTCACGGGCGCATCGGCGTCCAACGACCAGAGCGCAACTGGCTCCCAGTCCGATACCGCCCAATCGGGCGCCACGAGCGCCTCGGGCAATCAGCAGGGCGGGGCGGCCATGGACGGACAGCCCGGCAGGTCCGGAGACAGCGCGGCCACCGGCAGGACTGTGACAGACCGCATGTCGGACGAACAGATGTCCGGACCGGGACGGATGTCGGAGGGCATGCCGCCCGACCAGATGTCCGGCCCCGGCACGGGCGGGGGTCAGGAAGCACGCAGCGACGCTGCACGCATCGAGGCCTGGCGCCGCTGGCACGAGCAGATGGCGCAGCGCCACATGCAGGAACGTGACGACCCCTCGGCAGATCGTGCCTGGCGTGGCCGGGGTCCGAACGACGAGGGCGATCGGTACGGGCGCGATCGCTGGGCCCAGGATGACTACTACGATCGCGGCGCGCGCTATCGCGACCGTGGCGGGGACTGTGGGGCTACCGCGATCATCGCCGCTGGCGTGCAGCGCCCGGGGATCAGGACTACCGCTTCGACTGCCATGGCGGACAAGGCGGCGACTACTATTCGGATCGCGGTGACTGGCGCGGGCCGCGCTGCGACCGATCGTGGGAGAAAGGATCGGGATACACCTACCGCGACGATCCCTATTACCGTGGACGCGCCTGGGACAGGTCACGCTACGGTCAGAGTCGGCCTGGGTACCACGGCGACCGCGGGGACTGGTCTGCGCGGCAGGATTGGGGCTATCGCGATCGCTGGGGCGACCCGGGCGACTGGCGTGCCGGCGCGCAGGGATATGGCGCGCAGGGATATCGTGACGACTGGCGCGGCGGGCGCTGGCATGGTGATCGATGGGGTGAGGGAATAGGCGACATGTACGAGCGCTATCCCGGGCAGAATCCCGGGCAGGACATGGGTGACATGAGCGGCCGCGGGGGTGACTGCCCCGACGACTACCCGGGCGGCAGCGGCCAATCTTCGGGATCGCAGAACCGCCGAGGCCGGTCTGCCGCAGCGACCACGGGATGGGCCGCCGCAGGGCGGCCCATTTCCCTGGGTGATACGACGAGGCGGGCAGCTTCGGTAAACTGCGGTCTCCACGGAGAGAGCCCCGCCATGAAGATCGCCGACCTCAAGATCCACATCCTGCAAAGTCCGCTTGCGCAACCGTTCGCCTTCTCCCAGGGCTGGGTAGGGCGCCGGTCCGCCACGCTGCTGGAGATGGTGACCGACGATGGCACCGTCGGCTGGGGTGAAGCCTTCGCGCAGGGGCTCGAGCCGCCCCAGATCGCGGCGGCCGCCATCGAGCATGCGCTCAAACCCGTGATCATGGGCGCGAACCCGCTCGACATCGAAGTGCTGTGGCACCGGATGTACCACGCCACCCGCGACTACGGGCGCAAGGGATCCGTGGTGGCGGCGATGAGTGCGGTGGACATCGCGCTCTGGGACATCGCCGGGAAGGCATACGGCAAGCCCGTGCACCAGTTGCTCGGTGGCGCATTCCGGGACAGGGTGCAGTGCTACGCGACCGGCTTCTATCGCATCTCCGGGCACGGTGAGGCTGCACGGCTGGGCGAGGAGGCGCTCGCGCACTATGAAGCAGGTTTCCGGGCCATGAAGGTCAAGCTCGGCTACGGCGTACGTGACGACATGCAGGTGATGAATGAGGTGCGGCGAGCGCTCGGGGCGCGCGAGGTGCAGCTGATGGTCGATACCAACCACGGCTACGGTGTGGCCGAGGCGCTGCAGCTGGGACGCGATCTCGAGCAGTACGACCTGCGCTGGTACGAGGAGCCGGTCGCACCCGAGGACTACGCGGGCTATCGCGAGATGCGCGAGAAGCTGTCGATGCCCATCGCGGGCGGCGAGAACGAGCACACCCTGTTCGGATTCCGCGAGCTGATCGGGCAGCGTTGTGTGGACGTCGCGCAACCCGACCTGGGTTCCGTAGGCGGCATCACCGCCTGCCGCCACGTGGTCACGCTTGCCCATGCGCACGGTGTGCAGGTCAATCCTCACGTATGGGGTTCGGCAATTGCGCAGGCGGCCTCCCTGCAGATGATCGCTGCGGTGCCGGTTGCCCATCACAACGTCTTTCCGCAGCAACCGATCTTCGAGTACGACCGCTCCTCCCATCCCTTCCGGCAGCACCTGGTGCAGCAGCCGCTCGAGCAGCGTGACGGTTGGCTGGAAATCCCGACCCGTCCCGGGCTGGGCGTCGAGGTCGATCGCACGGTACTCGAGCGCTACCGCATGTGAGGCCCGCCGGTATAATCGGCCAGCCCGCGCAGGCGAACCGACGCCGCCGGGAAACAGGTGCTCGAGGGCGCGCGCCGGCTACCGGGACGAGCCGCGCAGCGGCCGTGCCTCGCGTCTGATTCGCACGTCCTGGCAGGCGCCGGGAGATCCCTGTCTGGAGGAATCGACATGAGCCGTGCCTTCGTGAAAGGCGACGACACCGATCTGTCGGGCGAGGAGTTGCCCGAGCGGCCGATCAGCCCGCATCCGAACTACGTGACTGCCGAGGGACTGGTGATGCTGCGCCAACGCTATGACGAACTGAGCGCACAGCACGCTGCGCTGAAGGCGGCCGAACAGGACTTCGACAAGCCGCGGCTGAGTGCGATCGAACGCGACCTGCGCTACTTCTCGCAGCGTCTGGACAGCGCCATCCTGGTGGATGCCAGCAAGCAAGCGCAGGACGAAGTGCGCTTCGGGGCGACAGTGGAGGCGGGCGACGGCGAGGGGCGCGTGCACCGCTTCAAGATCGTCGGAGAAGACGAGGCGGACGTGCACACGGGAAAGATCAGCTGGCAGGCGCCGCTCGCCGATGCGCTGATCGGTGCCCGCGTGGGCGACACGGTGAAGTGGCACCGCCCCGCCGGAGATGCGGAGCTCGAGATCCACTCGATCTCGTATTGATTCGAACGACGCCGCCGTGGGGCGGCGCGCAACGCAGGGATTATAGGGAACATGCACGACTTGTTGATTCGCGGTGCCACCGTCCACGACGGCCTGGGCTCTGCGGCAGCATCCGCCGATGTCGCGGTGCGCGCCGGGCGTATCGTGGCCGTCGGTTCGGGTCTGGGCGCGGCACGCCAGACGGTGGATGCAGGCGGCCTGGCCCTGATGCCTGGCATCGTCGACACCCACACGCATTACGATGCGCAGATCACCTGGGATCCGATGGCCAATCCCTCGCCGTCGATGGGTGTGACCACGCTGATCATGGGCAACTGCGGATTCACCATCGCACCCTGCCGGCCGGAAGACCGCGACCTGGTGATGCGCAATCTCACGCACGTGGAAGGCATGTCGCTGGAGTCGCTGCGTCAGGGCATCCGCTGGGATTTCCAGAGCTTCGCGGAGTACCTCGACATGCTCGAGCGCCGGGGCGTGGGGCCGAACGTGGCCTGCTTCGTCGGCCATTCCTCCATCCGTACCTTCGTGCTCGGTGCCGATGCGCCCAGGCGCGCCGCGACGCCGGAGGAGGTGGCGCGCATGCGCTCCATCGTGGTGGACGCGATGCGCGCGGGGGCGGTCGGTTTCAGTACTACCACTTCTGGTCAGCACAACGGCGAGAACGGCATCCCCATGCCGTCGCGCCTCGCGGACAAGGCCGAGATGGAAGCGCTGTGCGGCAGCCTGCGCGATGTCGGCCGCGGCGTGCTCATGATCACCAAGGGAACCGCCACGTCGGTGCCCTGGCTGGAGGAATTGTCCGCGCTGTCGGGCCGCCCGTTCATCGTGGCCGCACTGCTTCACAGCAACATGGCGCCGGAGGCCACGTTCGAGGATCTCGGGAACATTGGCGCCGCCTGCAGGCGTGGACACCGGATGTATGGCGCGGTCGCCTGCACCCCGCTGGTGTTCGAGTTCACCATGCACGAACCCTACGTGTTCGAGGGGCTGGCCTCGTGGCAGCCGGCGATGGCGCTGCACGGCGAAGCGGTCAAGACGCTCTATCACGACCCGGCCTTCCGTGCCGGCGTCAAGAGCGAACTGGCGCAGCGCGGCCGGCGCCTATTCAATGGCGAGTGGGACAAGATCTTCGTGCGTCAGGCGGCCCGGCCCGTGCACGCCGACCGGGAGGGCATGCCGCTGTCCACGCTCGCGGCCGCGCGCGGTGTGCATCCGATGGACTATCTCCTCGACCTGTCGCTGGACGAGGATCTCGACACTTTGTTTACCGCCACGCTACTCAATTCCGACGAGGACGCGGTCGGGCGCATGCTGGCCGACGAGCACAGCATGCTGTCGCTGTCCGATGCGGGCGCGCACCTGACCTTCTTGTGCGACGCCGGGTTCGGCCTGCACTTCCTCGGGCACTGGGTGCGGGACAGGCAGCTGATGCCGATCGAGCAGGCGGTGCGGCAGATGACCAGCTATCCGGCCGATGCCTTCGGCATCCGGGATCGCGGCCGCATCGTCGAGGGTGCGTGCGCCGACCTGCTGCTGTTCGATCCGGCGACGGTGGGGCGCGGCCAGGCTCGGCGGGTGTATGACCTGCCGGCCGGCGCCTCGCGCCTGCACACGCCCTCGATCGGGGTGCACGCAGTCTGGATCAACGGTGTGCAGGTCGCCGATGACGAAGGGATTTTCCCCGAGGCGCCGAATGCCGGGCGCGTGCTGCGCGAGTTTGCCGCGTGAGCGGCCCGCTCGCGGGGCTGCGCGTCCTCGAGCTCGGGACGCTGATCGCAGGACCGTTTTGTTCGCGCATCCTGGCCGAGTTCGGCGCCGAGGTGATCAAGATCGAGGCGCCGGATGCGGGTGATCCGCTGCGCACCTGGCGCAAGCTGCACCGGGGTACCTCGCTGTGGTGGGCGGTGCAGGCGCGCAACAAGAAGTCGGTCACCGCGAACCTGCGTCTCGAGGCGGGGCAGGAGGTGGTGCGCCGCCTTGCACGCAAGGCCGACATCGTGATCGAGAACTTCCGGCCCGGCGCCCTGGAGCGGTGGGGACTTGGCTACGAGCGGCTGGCCGCGTCCAATCCCGGGCTGATCATGGTGCGTCTGTCCGGCTACGGTCAGACCGGCCCGTACCGGGACCAGCCGGGGTTCGGTTCGATCGGCGAGGCCATGGGCGGCATCCGCTTCGTCACCGGCGATCCCGATCGTCCGCCCGTGCGCGCGGGCATCAGCCTCGGCGACTCGGTGGCCGCGCTGTACGGAGCGATCGGCGCGCTGATGGCCCTGCATGCGCGCAGCGGCAATGGCGGGCGCGGTCAGGTGGTGGACGTCGCGCTTTACGAGGCGGTGTTCAGCCTGATGGAGAGTATGCTGCCCGAGTACGACGTCGCCGGCTTCGTGCGTGGGCGCAGCGGCTCTGCCCTGCCGGGGATCGTGCCATCCAACACCTACACGACCCGCGACGGCAAGTACCTGGTCATCGGCGCCAACGGCGACAGCATCTTCAAGCGCTTCATGCTCGCCATCGGGCGCGCCGATCTTGCCGACGATCCGGCGCTTTCCGACAACGCCGGGCGCGTCAAGCGCGCCGTCGAACTGGAGGCGCTGATCGGCGAGTGGGCCGCGAGCCTCGATCTCGATGATGCCCTGGCGCTGCTTTCCCGGGCCGAGGTGCCCGCCGGCAAGATCTTCGACATTGCCGACATCGCGCGCGACGTCCACTTCCACGCGCGCGGCATGATCGAGCAGCACGCGCTTGCCGACGGCACGCCGATCAAGCTGCCTGGCATCGTGCCCAGGCTGAGCGAGCAACCCGGCGAGACCCGCTGGCTCGGTCCCGCGCTGGGGGCGCACACCGACGAGGTGCTGCGCGAGATCGGCTACGGCGACCAGGAGATCACGGCGCTGCGCGCAGCCGGGGCCGTGTGAAGCCGGGCGCGGGCAGCCTGTTCCCCGACGTACGCCCGCGCGAAGTCTGGGGCTGGGCGATGTACGACTTCGCCAACTCGGGCTATACCACGGTCGTCATCACCGCGATCTTCAACGCCTATTTCGTGGGCGTGATCGCGGGCGGCGCGCACTGGGCGACCTTCGCCTGGACCGCCGCGCTGTCGGTCAGCTACCTGCTCATCATGCTGTGCGGTCCGCTGGTCGGGGCCTACGCGGACGCCCACGCCGCCAAGAAGCGCCTGCTCCTGGGCACCACCGTGGGCTGTGTCCTCGGCACGGCGCTGCTCGCACTCGCCGGTCCCGGGCAGCTGTGGCTCGCCTGCGTGCTCATCATCCTGTCGAACTTCTTCTTCGGCCTGGGCGAGAACATCGTCGCCGCCTTTCTGCCCGAGATCGCGCAGGGCGAGGCGATCGGCAAGGTGTCCGCATGGGGCTGGGCGCTCGGCTACCTGGGCGGCATCGTCAGCCTGGGTGCCTGCCTGGCCTACGTCACCTGGGCCCAGGGCAGGGGTCAGAGCGCAGGCGAGTTCGTGCCGGCGACCATGCTCATCACCGCCGCGCTGTTCGCCGTCGCCAGCCTGCCCACCTTCCTGTTCCTGCGCGAGCGGGCGCAGCCGCAGCCGATGGCGCCGGGCCTGTATACGCGCGCCTTCACGCGCGTGGCAGACACGCTGCAGCACGCACGCCGGTACGCGGATCTGCGCCGCTTCCTGTCGTGCATCGTGCTGTATCAGTCGGGCGTCTCGGCGGTCATCACGCTCGCGGCGATCTACGCCGAGCAGGTGATGCGGTTCACCACCCAGGACACGCTGCTGCTGATCCTCGTCGTCAACGTGACGGCGAGCCTGGGCGCACTCGCCTTCGGGCATCTGCAGGACCGGATCGGCCACGTGCCCACCATCGCGCTCACTCTGCTGGGCTGGTGCGCGATGGTGATCCTGGCCTGGCAGAGCACGAGTGCGGCATCGTTCTGGGTGGCGGCCAACCTCGCCGGCCTGTGTCTGGGCGCGAGCCAGTCGGCCGGGCGGGCAGTGGTGGGATATCTGAGCCCGGCCCGGCGCAGAGCGGAGTTCTTCGGTCTGTGGGGCTTCGCGGTCAAGCTCGCCTCCATCCTCGGACCGATCACCTATGGCGTGGTCACGTGGATCAGCGGCAGCGACCATCGTCTCGCGATGCTGATCACCGGCGTGTTCTTCGTGGCCGGCCTGGCCGTTTTGCTGAGCGTCGACGTGGCGCGTGGGCGCGCGGCGGCACTGGCGGCCGAAGCGAAGTAGCGGCGCCGCAGGGCGGTGCCGGCTGGCCGCGATCGGATCAGAGCACGATCCGGTGCAGCCAGGCGCCGATGTCTCCGATCTCCTGCACGCATACCGAGTGTGGCATCGGGTACTCGTGCCACTGGACCGGATAGCCGAGGCCCTCGAGCAGATCCCGGGACCGCCGTGCGGCGTGCAGCGAAATGACGTCGTCCTCCACGCCATGCGCCAGGAAGATCGGGGTGGCCAGGTTCGCCGGATGGCGTTCCGTCTGCAGCGTGTGCGCCAGCGGTACGTACGTGGACAGGCCCATGATGCCGGCCAGGCGCCTGGCATGCCGCAGCCCGGTCTGTAGCGCGATGGCGCCGCCCTGGGAGAAGCCGGCGAGCACCACGCGCTCGGGAGCGATGCCGCGTGCGTCCTCGCGGGCGATGAGCGCCTCCAGCGCTGCCTGCGACGCACGCACCCCGGACTCGTCCTCGCGCCGGCCGGATTCCGATCCGGCGATGTCGTACCAGGCGCGCATCACGTAACCGTGATTGATGGTCACCGGCTGCATCGGTGCGTTCGGAAACACGAAGCGCAGCGGGGTCGGAGGCAGGTCGAGTTCCTCGATCAGCGGCACGAAGTCGTTGCCATCCGCCCCCAGCCCATGCAGCCAGATGACGGCGTGCGAGGGATCGCGCCCGGTCTCGATCTCGATCGGCGCGTCGGCCGGCCCGCTCATCCCGCAGCCTTTTGCCGGATGGCGGACTTCGGACGGAATGCCTTCACCACTGCCTCGGCGGTCACGATGTAGGGGCCGCCGATCAGGTCGATGCAGTACGGCACCGCCGCGAAGATTCCATGCACCGTGTGCCTGCCCTCGGCATCGCGCAGGCCCTCGAGGGTCTCCCGGATGGATTTGGGCTGGCCGGGAAGGTTGATGATGAGCGTGCGGTTGCGGATCACCGCCACCTGGCGCGACAGGATCGCGGTGGGCACGAAGTTCAGGCTGATCTGGCGCATCTGCTCGCCGAAGCCGGGCATCATCTTGGTCGCCACGGCCGTCGTCGCCTCCGGCGTCACGTCGCGCGGCGCCGGACCGGTGCCTCCCGTGGTGAGGATCAGGTGACAGCCCTGATCGTCGGCCAGTTCCTTCAGAGTGGCCTCGATGACCGGCTGCTCGTCCGGGATCAGGCGGGTCAGCGTGCGCCAGGGCGAGGTCAGGGCGCGCGTGAAGAAATCCTCCAGCGCCGGGATGCCCTCGTCCCGGTACACGCCCTGCGAGGCACGATCGCTGATGGATGCCAGTCCGATGATCAGGGTGTCGTCGATGTTCATCGTGTCTCGTCGGTGTCGGGCGAGGTCCGTGCCTGCCTGTCGGGTTCGGGAATGATGTCCTTGAGCGCCTGGAACAGTTCGCGATAGCTCGCCGGTGGCTTGCCCGCGGCGTGCTCCCTGCGCGCATTGCGCACGAGGACGCGGATGTGCTGCAGATCGGATCCGGGATGGCGCTGCACCAGTTCGCCGAGCGCGGCGTCGTCGGCCAGAAGGCGCTCGCGCCAGCGCTCGAGCAGGTGCAGGTGCGCGGTTGCGTCACGCGACAACCCCTTCCAGGCGTCCAGCCGGGCGCCGATCGCTGCCGCGTCCACCTCCGCCGCACGCATGAGCTTGCCGATGTACTGCAACTGCCGGCGCAGCGCGCCGAACTTCGAGATGCGGCGCGCCTGCAGGATGGCTTCGCGCAGGCGGTCCGGCAGATCGAGCTGTGCCAGCCGCGCCTCGCTCAGCGCCACCAGCTCCTCCCCCAGATCCTGCAGCTCGTGGCTGGCACGCTTGCGCTGGGTCTTGCTCGGTTCCGATGCCTGGTCGGCGGCATCGTAGGGGTTCTGCTCGTGGTCGGGTCGCTGCATGCGGGAGTGAAGGGGCTGGGCCGTGTGCCTCAACTGGTATCATAACCAATCGATCCGGCGCGGCCGTTGAGTCGCCGCTCCAGCAACCGGTCAACTCGCGTGCCCGACAACAGCGCTTTTTCCAATTCCCCGGAAGAATTGCGGCGGATTGCCGCCGAAGTACTCGACCACGCGCGCGCCTTGGGCGCCACGGCGGCGGAGACCGAGGTCAGCGAGGGCTTCGGCCAGACCGTTTCGGTGCGCAAGGGCGAGATCGAGACTATCGAGTACAACCGCGACAAGGGCGTGGGCGTTACCGTCTACGTCGGTCAGCAGCGCGGCCACGCGAGCACCTCCGACTTCAAGCCCAGGGCGCTGCGTGAAACCGTGGAGGCCGCGCACGCGATCGCGCGCTTCACCGCTGCCGACGAATGCGCCGGCCTGGCCGATCCCGATCTGCTCGCGCGCGACATCCCCGACCTGGATCTCTATCACCCGTGGAACCTGCCGGTGGAGGAGGCGATCGAGCGCGCGCGCGCGTGCGAGGCAGCCGCGCTGGCGGTGGATTCGCGGATCAGCAATTCCGAAGGCGCCACGCTTTCCACGCAGCAGTCGCATTTCGTCTACGCCAACAGCAATGGCTTCGTCGGCGGCTATCCCAGTTCGCGGCACAGCGCGATGTGCTCGGTCATCGGCGGCGAAGGCGACGAGATGCAGCGCGACGACTGGTACAGCATCGCGCGTGCATCGGAACAACTGGAGGCGGTCGAGGAGGTGGGGCGTCGCGCCGGCATGCGCACGGCACGGCGCCTGAACGCACGCAGGATCGGGACGATGGAGGTGCCGGTGCTGTTCGAGGCGCCGATTGCCGCCAGCCTGCTCGGCCACTTCGCCTCGGCGGCAAGCGGTGGAAGCCTGTACCGGCGTTCGTCCTTCCTGCTCGATGCGCTCGGCGAGCGCATCTTCTCCGCGTTCGTGCGCATCCGCGACCTGCCCGACATCCGGCGCGGACTGGGCAGCAGCCCCTTCGACGACGAGGGGGTGGCGACGCAGGCGCGCGACATCGTTGCCGACGGCGTGCTGAAGGGCTACTTCCTCGGCAGCTATTCGGCGCGCAAGCTCGGCATGCGCAGCACCGGTAACGCGGGTGGCAGCCACAACCTGGTCCTCGACAGTACCGGCGAGGATTTTCCGGGACTGCTGCGCAAGCTGGACCGGGGCCTGCTGGTGACTGAACTGCTCGGCATGGGCGTGAACCAGGTCACCGGAGATTATTCGCGTGGCGCTGCCGGCTTCTGGGTCGAGAACGGCGCGATCGCCTATCCGGTGCACGAGATCACCATCGCCGGCAACCTGAAGGACATGTACAAGGACATCGTCGCCATTGGCAACGACGTGGTGGCGCGAGGCCCGCGCCAGTGCGGATCCGTGCTGATCGGCCGCATGACCGTTGCCGGAGAGTAGATCGTCGGCCGGCGGACGCGATGCGTTCGTCATCCGGCGCCGGCGATTCGTTCGGCAGTCCGGCGCAAGCAACTCGATCGTCGTCCCGGCGCAAGCCGGGATCCAGAGATACCCATCCGGGCGAGGTCGGCGTGCAGCGCGCAGTAGAATGCCGCTTCCCTCGACCGCCCTGCCGCACGACGATGATCGCTCGCCTGTCGCATGCCCTGACGCTGGGACTGATCCTGCTTGCCCTGCCGCTCGCCGGAATCGGCGCGGACCCCGAGAGGCCGCGCATCGTCCTGGCGGTCGGCGGGCAGACCACGCTCTACTATCTCCCGCTGGCGCTCGCCGCGCGGCTCGGCTACTTCGAGGAAGAGGGCCTGAGCGTCGAGATCCAGGATTTCCCGGGCGGGGCGAAAGCGTTGCAGGCGCTGGTGGGTGGCAGTGCCGACGTGGTTTCCGGCGCGTTCGAACACACCATCGTGATGCAGACGATGGCGCAGAAGCTGCAAGCGTTCGTGCTGCAGGGAACCAACCCCGGTCTGCAACTCGGGATCGTGGCCGGGCGCGCGCAGAAGTATGCATGGCCCAGGGACCTGAAGGGCATGCGCGTGGGCGTGAGCGCCCCGGGTTCGAGCACCCACATGCTGGTCAATCACCTGCTTGCTTCAGTCGGGCTCACGCCCGATGACGTGTCGATCATCGGCGTGGGCACCGGCGCGCAGGCAGTGGCGGCGGTGAGGAGCGGAGAACTGGATGCCCTGTCCAGCGTCGACCCGGTAATGACCCTGCTGGAGAATCAGGGGTTGATCCGGATCGTGCACGAGACCACTACGGTGAAAGGCGCGCGCGAAGTCTTCGGCGGCTCGCTGCCGGCAGCCTGCCCGTACGCCAAGAAGGCATTCGTGGAGCGCTATCCCGACACCGTCCAGGCGCTCACCAACGCGATCGTGCGCTCGCTGGTGTGGCTGCGCACGGCTACCGCCGAGCAGGTGGCGCAGACGGTTCCGCCCGAGTACCTGCTGGGTGACCGCGGACTCTATCTCGACGCGTTCGAGCGCGTGCGGCTGACGTATTCGTCGGACGGACGCATCGATCCCAAGGCAGTGAAGATGAGCCACCGCGTGCTGCTCGAGCACAACCAGGCGGTGCGCCGCGCACCGGTGCTGTTTCTCGAGCAGACCTACACCAACGCCTTCGTGGACAAGGCGCTCGCGCGCTTCGCCCGGTGATCCCGGGTCCGACCTACTCGGTGGGCCCCTTGCACCACTTGGGCAGCACCCGCAGCACCCACTTGCGGCTGGTGGAGTAGCGCACGCCCCGCACCATGATGTCGTCCCCGGTATCGAGGTTCTTCACCTTGCGGATCTGGTCGATATGGGCGAAGTCGCCCTCGATCCTGTCGCCGATGCGGATGGGATGGACGGTCAGGCGCAGTACGGTGCCGAACTCGCCGTCCTGCTTCTGCATCAGGAACATCTCGCACTTGGGATCCGCCCACAGCACCTCGATCTCCTCCGCCCGCAGCGGAAGTGCAGCGGCCAGCATGGCTGCGCCGGATGCGAGCGCGCTGACGAACCGTATCGCATGGGGACGGTGCAACCGCGTCATACCGGACTCCTCGCCTGATTCGCAGATGGTGTGCCGGCGTATGCGCACGCGCGGCACGGGCTGGTGCGCGCCGATGATGGCATCGCAGGCGCGCCGCGGCAAGCGGGCGCGCGGCAGATTATGATGCGCGGCCATCCAAGCACCGGCTTTCGACTTCCATCCGTGTCCGTGGTTTCGCCGGCATCTCCCGCCCTGGTCCTGGATCAGGTGACCTGCACGTTTCCAGCGCGCGGCCGCATGCGTGCGGACTACACCGCGGTGCGGGCGGCGTCGCTGCGCGTATTGGACGGGGAATTCGTGTCCCTGGTCGGGCCGACCGGCTGCGGCAAGTCCACGCTTCTCAATCTGGCGGCCGGCTTGCAGGCACCGACCGAAGGCGAGGTGCGAATCTTCGGGACACCCTCGAGCGGATTGAACGCCAGCGCCGGCTACCTGTTCCAGACCGATGCCCTGTTCCCCTGGCGCACCGCTCTGGACAACGTGGCCATCGGTCTCGAGCTGCGCGGCGTGGTCCGGGAACAGGCGCGCGAGCGCGCCCGGGAATGGCTGCAGCGGGTCGGACTCGCGGCGCACGCGACCAAGTACCCGCACGAGATGTCGGGCGGCATGCGCAAGCGCGCCGCGCTGGCGCAGATGCTGATCCTCGAGCCGCGCATGCTGCTCATGGACGAGCCATTCTCCGCCCTCGACGTGCAGACGCGCCAGTTGATGGAGAACGAACTGCTTGGCCTCTGGGCACAGGCGCGGCGCTGCGTGCTGTTCGTGACGCACGACCTGGAGGAGGCGATCGCCCTGTCCAACCGCGTGGTCGTGCTCTCCGCCGGTCCGGCTTCGCATCCGATCGCCGAGTACGAGGTCGATCTGCCGCGGCCGCGCGACGTCCAGGAGATCGCCATGCATCCGCGCTTCGTGGAACTGCACCGCGCGATCTGGAGCGCGCTCAAACAGGAGGTGATGAAGGCTCATGGACACGCGTTCCTCTGAGCGCCGCACCTCCACGCGCGAGAGTCCGCTGTGGCCGTGGCAGGTGCTGCTGCTCCTGGGCCTGTTCGTGCTCTGGCACGTGCTCACCCGCACCGAGATCCTGCCGCCGTTCTTCTTCGGCGAGCCGTTGCAGGTGCTGGCCCGCATTTGGGACTGGTTCTCGACCGGGAGAATCCTGCCGCACCTGGGGGTCACCCTGCTCGAGACGCTGCTGGCCTTCCTGCTCGGCACCGTGCTGGGGCTGGCAGCAGGACTCTGGCTGGGACTCAGCCCGCGTGCCGCCAGACTGCTCGATCCCTACATCACCGCCTTCAATTCCATGCCGCGCGTGATCCTGGCGCCGATTTTCGCCGTCTGGTTCGGACTGGGGATCTGGTCCAAGGTGCTGCTGGGCGTGACGCTGGTGTTCTTCATCGTGTTCTTCAGCGTCTATCACGGCGTGCGCGAAGTCAGTCCGGTGCTGCTCGACAATGCGCGCATGCTCGGCGCGTCGCGCATGCAGCTGCTGCGCCACGTCTACCTGCCCAGCGCCATGGGCTGGGTGTTCGCCAGCCTGCACACCTCGGTGGGCATGGCCTTCGTCGGAGCAGTGGTGGGCGAATATCTCGGCTCCGCACGCGGTGTAGGCTATCTGATCCTGCAGGCCGAGGGCGTATTCGACGTGAACACGGTCTTCGCCGGCGTCATCGTGCTGACGCTTGCCGCACTGCTGCTGGACCGGCTGGTCACGCTGCTGGAGCGGCGGCTGATGAGCTGGCGCCCGAACGCGCAGGATCGGGGTGCACGCAGTTGACCGGACAGGAGGAAGCATGCAGGCAGTAGGAAGGATGGCAGTCGCGGCCGTGGCGCTCACGCTTGGTGCCTGCGCCGGCTTGCCGCGGGGCATGGAGCCGCTGTCGGTGACGCTGGCCGACGTGCGGCCTGGTCAGATCGGCCTGCTGGAACAGGAGTTCCTGATGAAGCTGCGGGTGCAGAACCCGAACAGCGTGGACGTGCCGCTGCAGGGCGTCGCATTCGACGTCGAACTCAATGGCAGGAACTTCGCCAAGGGCGTGAGCCGGCAGGATGGCATCGTGCCGGCCTTCGGCGACCTCGTTCTGGACGTCAGGGCGATCAGCACGCTGGGCGACGTGCTGGCCCAGGTCGGCGGTGTGCGTGAGCGCCCGCCTGGTCGGATCGAATACCGGCTGCAGGGTCGGCTCGCGCCGGTGGCCGGGGCAGATTTGCCGTTCGATTCCAGCGGCAATATCGACCTGAGCGCGCTCACCGCGGGCACACCGAAATGATGTCACGCCGGCGTGCACTCGTCGGCCTGGGGCTTGTGCCGCTGTTCGCGTGCCGCGCCGCCCGCGCCCGGTCCGATGCGCGCAAGGTCAGCCTCGCAGTGGGCGGCAAGGCCGCCCTGTTCTACCTGCCGCTGACCCTGGCCGAGAGGCTCGGCTACTTCGCCGCAGAGGGCTTGCAGGTGAAAATCCTCGATTTCGCGGGAGGTGCCAAGGCCCTTCAGGCGATGATGGGCGGCAGTGCCGACTTCGTCTCCGGCGGCATCGACCATGTCCTCACACTGCGCGCAAGAGGGCAGAAACTGCAGAGCTTCGTGCTGCAGACCGCGACCACCTCGATCGCACTGGGCGTGGCCAGGGGCCGCACGTTCAGGAGCGCCGCGGATCTCGCGGGCATGAAGGTGGGCGTGACTGCGCCGGGCTCCAGCACGCACATGGTGGTCAATCACCTGCTCACCGCCGCCGGGCTGCGTGCCGACGATGTGTCCATCATCGGCGTCGGGACCGGGCCTGCCGCGGTCGCCGCGATGAAGGCGGGGCACATCGACGCGCTCGCCAACGTGGAGCCGGCCATCACCATCCTCAAGCGCAGCGGCGCGATGAACGTGGTGGTGGAGACGATGAGCGAGCGGGGCTGCCGCCAGGTGTTCGGTGAATTGCTCCCGGTCGGCTCGCTCTACACCCGGGAAGCGTTCATCCGCCAGAATCCGGCCATCGTGCAGGGGCTCACCAATGCCATGGTGAAGGCGCTGCTCTGGCTGCAGAAGGCAACGCCGCAGCAGGTGCTGCAGGCGGTGCCTGCCCAGTACGCGATGGGCGATCCGGCCGTCTACCTCGCCGCCTACCAGCGTTCGCGCCCGGGCTATTCTCGTGACGGAAGCATTCCAGCTGCCGGCGTGGCGGCGCTGTACGAGGCGCTGCGCAGGTTCGACCCGGCCGTGCGGGCCGCGCCCGAATTCGACGTCGGGCAGGCCTTCGACAACCGCTTCGTGCAGCAGGCACTGAAGGGCACCGGCCAGGCGAGCTCCGATGGCGCCTCGCGCGTCATCGCGATTTCCTAGGTGCGGGCTTCCCCTGCGCTGCCCAGCCAGCGGCACACGTCGCGCACGTCCACGTTGCCGCCCGAGACGATGATGCCGACGCGCGCGCCGGCAGGCATCGCCACCTTGCGCTCGAGCAGCCCGGCGATGGCCAGTGCGCCGGTCGGCTCCACCACCATCTTCATGCGCTCCCACAGATAGAGCATCGCCCCCAGCAGCCGCGTGTCGTCGACCGTGACCATGTCGTGCACGCGCGTGAGCACGATGGGAAAGGTCACCTGGCCGAGCGAGGGCGTGCGTGCCCCGTCCGCGATGGTGTCCGGGTTCTGGCAGGACTGCAGCGTGCCGGTGCGGAAGCTGCGCGTGGCATCATCCGCGGCCTCCGGTTCCACGCCGATGACCTTGCAGTCCGGCGCGAGCGCGTGCGCGGCCACTGCGCAGCCGGAGATGAGGCCGCCGCCGCCCACGCACACGAACAGGTAGTCGAGCGCGCCCGCATCCTCGATCAGTTCCTTCGCGGCGGTGCCCTGGCCAGCCGCCACGTGAGGATGATCGTAGGGCGGAATCACGCTGAGCCCGCGCTCCTGCGCCAGCCGCACCGCCAGCTCCTCGCGCACGATCGCGTGCCTGTCGTACGTGACCACTTCCGCGCCGTAGCCCTCGGTGGCAGCGAGCTTGACCCGGGGTGCGTCCTGCGGCATCACGATCACCGCACGGCTGCCGAGCAGGCGCGCGGCCAGCGCCACCGCCTGTGCGTGATTCCCGGAGGAGTAGGCGAGCACGCCCCGCTCGCGCGCCGCGGGGCTCAGCCGGGAAATCGCGTTGTACGCGCCGCGGAACTTGAAGGCGCCGATGCGCTGGAAGTTCTCGCACTTGAAGAACACCCGGCAGCCGGTGCGCTCGTCCACCTGGCGCGAGGTCATGACCGGTGTGCGGTACGCGTGGCCGGCGAGCACGCGATGCGCGTCCGCCACGTCGTCGTAGTCGAAGGCCAGTTCCGTACGCTGGTTCATCGCGCATCTCCTGATCCGAGCCAGTGCATGCGGCGACGGCGCCTCGCCGCATCGACCGCGAGAGTGAGGTGGCAGGTGTCCGCGGCAGCGGGCTGGGGCTCGAGTTCGCGCTCGATCAGCTCGTCGCGCCGGAACGCGTGCGCGCGCACGCGCTCGTTCGCCCGCAGGTCCTGCAACTGCTTGTCCAGCGTACGCGTACTCACGCGCAGGCCGTCGAGCGCGATCAGCACGTCGCCTGCAGCCAGCCCCGCGCGTTGCGCGCTGCCGCCGCTCAGCACGTGCGTGAGCTTCGCGCCCAGTGGATCGTCCGCCGTGCGCACACCGAGACTCAGCCGGGGGGCGGCCGGCTGCGCCGCGCGGCCGCCGCGGTCTGCCGGCGACTCGGCCTGCCGCAGATGCAGCCCGATGCCCATCCCGGCGAGCGCCTGCCGCAGCGGCAGCTCCCCGGTACTGCGCAGCGTCCGGTCGAAGAATCCGCGCAGGCGCAGGCCGGTCACCTCCTCCGCCAGGCGCTCCCATTCGCCCTCGGCGACCCCCGTGCCGGTGATCCCATGGCGCTGCCACAGGGCGAGCATGATGTGATCGAGCGAGCGGCGCCCGCGCGTGCGGCTGCGCACGTGCAGATCCAGGCATAGCGCGGCGAGACTGCCCTTCAGGTAGTAGCTCACCAGTGCGTTCGGCGAATTCTCGTCCTGGCGGTAGTACTTGATCCAGGCATCGAAGCTCGCATCCGACAGGTTCTGGCGCAGACGCCCGCCGGTGCGCAGCAGGCTGGTGATGTTGCGTCCGAGGATCTCGAGGTAATCCTGCACCGGGATCAGCCCGCTGCGCACGAGCGCGAGATCGTCGTAGTAGCTGGTGATCCCCTCGAAGGCCCACAGCAAGGTGGTGAAGTTCTCCCGCTGCAGGTCGTACGGTACGAAGGCAGCGGGTTTGATGCGCTTGACGTTCCAGGTGTGAAAGTACTCGTGGCTGCACAGGCCGAGGAAGGTCCGATAGGCCTCCGAGACCGCCTTCACACCCGCGCGCGGCAGATCGTCGCGCGAGCACAGCAGGGCGGTGGAGCTGCGGTGCTCGAGGCCGCCGTAGCCCTCGCCCAGGGCCGTCACCAGGAAGAGATAGCGTTTCATGGGCGCGGGTCGCCCGAACAGTCCGATGTGCCAGGTGCACAGCCGGCTCAGGTCGGCGCACAGGCGCTCCAGGTCGGCATCGTGGCGGCCGGTGATGGCGATGTCGTGCGCGACGCCGGCGGCCTGGAAGGTCGCGAGCGTGAAGGTGCCCATCTCCACCGGATGGTCGATCAACTCGTCGTAGTCGGCGGCCGCATAGGTGCCGAACCCGTACGCGGCAGCGCCCTTGCGCGGCAGCGTGGTGGCCACCCGCCACTTGCGGTAGCGCGCGCCGGGGGGAGGGCGCAGATCGACTTCGCAGGCGCGTGTCTCCAAGCCGATCACGCGCAGGAAGACCGAGGTGCCGTTGAAGAAGGCGTGGCTCGGGTCCAGGTGCGCCCCGCGCACCGACAGATCGAACGCGTACACCTCGATGGTGACGGTCAGTGGTCCGGTGCAGGGGGCGGCGCGCCAGGTGTCCTTGTCGATCTTCTCGATCGCCAGGTCGCGGCGTCCGCTGCGCGCACGTACGCTCAGCACATGGCGGGCGAAGTCGCGGATCAGATAGCTGCCGGGAATCCACGCGGGCAGGGCGAAGCACTGACCGGCGCCGTGCGGGTCCTGGATGGTGCAGCTGACTTCGAACAGGTGCGCTTCGGGATCGAGCGGGACGATGCGATAGCGGATCGGCGGCGTATTCTTCATGGTCTGTCGCACGTGTGCGGCCGTTATTCTACGGTGTGGCAGGCCGCCTCGCGAACGGTGCCCGCAGAGCCCTTCAGCTGCCGGGCATGCGCCGGTATTCGGGTCGTCCAGTTCGGGGTACCGGCACCGCGGTCCGGTCCGACAGGACAGCGTGCCACCGCCTGTGCGTGTCCCTGCCGCCATGGTGTGCAGACCTCCGCGGCCAGCGCCAGGTCGAAATCAGGCATGGCGCCGGCGCGCGCGCCTCGTCACGGGTGGGCGGCTCGGGGTACACTTGGGGCTCGAATGCGTGTGCGTGCTTCATGCGCCGCTGCTGTCATCGCAACCAACATACCGAAGCCCGACACTCTGTCGTCGTACTCCGACACCGCCGTGCCCGACCAGACATCTTCCCCTACCCAGTACCCGTCCGAAGCGGACCTCGATGGCTGCCTGCGCAGCCTGGCGCAGGAAGCTGGAGATCGATCCAGTGCACCGTTCCGCATCAGCATGGTGAGGCTGCATGGCAAGCCGCCGATGTATGCAGTGGTGATCCTCTCGCCGGCCCGGGAACCGCTGCGCCAGCGGCTCGGCCAGATCCTGTCGCGCAATTTCAGCCTGGGCGTGACCTCCATCATGCTCACCGTCGCCGACGCCCAGACCCTGCTGGCGCGCTGGCAGGCGTCGCGTCCCGCCGCCAACGATCAGGACAAGACCTAGCCGGATCTTCTCAGCAGCAGCGGGAGAGCCGGTTCCACTTCTGTTCCTGGCGCCAGGCGAAGTGCTCGGCGCGCGTCATCGGCTGCCTGCCCGGATGCATGCGCGTCATGTGCCCCAGGTAGCGCTCGTAGGCGTCGTCGCCTGATATTTGGCGCACGAACCCCCACGTCAGCCACAGGGTCCGCCACAGCAGGTTGGGTACGAACCAGCCGGGGTGCACAGCCCGCGCCGGGAGGATCGGCTCGGCCAGCAGCGCCGGCAGCGGCGCCACCGCATGTGCCGGGTCCGGACATTCCGGCAGCAGGCAGCGCAGCCCGGGCTCCGGCGCGTCGAACAGGCCCCCGGACGAGACCGTGCCGCCCTGCCTCAGCAGGGCGAGGAACTCGTCTTCGCGCTGGCGCGCGCGGGCTTCGTCCGGGGTCATCGTGCTGGCTCAGTGCAATGCGGTACTCAGCTTCTGGCCGCCCAGCTGCGTGCGCTCGTACTGCGCCTCGGACAGGGGCAGGACCGGGCGACCCGAAGTGAAGCGCAGCGTCATGCGCAGCATGTCGAGGATGACCACCCACAGCAGGATCGCGAACAGCAGCGCGAGGGCGGCGTCGATGCGGAACGCGATCACCTGGGCCCATGCATCGCCCAGCTTGTCGGCAGGTATCGCGCCCGATGCGATCCTGTCCGCGATCGCGTTCGCGCCCGACCAGAAGCCGATCTCGGGATTGGGGCTGAACACCTTGGTCGCCGCCGCGGTCGTACACACCACCGCCAGCCAGGTGAGCGGCAGACCGGTCACCCAGGCATAGCGCAGCTTGCCCATCTTGATGATGATGCCGGTGGCAACCGACAGTGCGATGCCTGCCAGCAGCTGGTTGGAGATGCCGAACAGGGGCCAGAGGAAGCGGATGCCTCCCTGCGGATCGGTCACGCCCTGCCACAGGAAGTAGCCCCAGGCGGCGACGAAGATCAGGCTCGCCAGCACCGTCATCGGGTAGGAGGACACGTTGCCGAAGGAAGGCCAGAAGTGCTTGCCCAGATCCTGCAGCATGAAGCGGCCGACCCGGGTGCCGGCGTCCAGCGTGGTGAGGATGAACAGCACCTCGAACATGATGGCGAAGTGGTACCAGAACTTCATCAGCCCGCCGCCGAAGGTGGCGCTGAAGATGCTCGCCATGCCCACCGCGAGGGAGGGCGCACCGCCGGTGCGCGCGAACAGCGAGGGCAGGCCCATTTCCACGGCCAGCGCCTTCATCTGGTCGACCGTGACCTGGAACTGCGGTCCCCAGGCCGAGATCATCGCGACGGTCTCCTCGGCGCTCCTGCCGAAGTCGGCGTTGATCGCGAAGTAGACGCCCGGGTCCAGTATGCTGGCGGCGACCACGGCCATGATGGCGACGAAGGACTCCATCGCCATCGAGCCGTAGCCGATCATGCGGATCTCCTTCTCGTTGGCGAGCAGCTTGGGTGTGGTGCCGGAGGAGACCAGCGCGTGGAAGCCCGAGATGGCGCCGCACGCGACGGTGATGAACACGAACGGGAACAGGTCGCCCTTGAAGATCGGGCCCATGCCGGTGCGCGCGAACTCGGTGAGCGCGGGCATCTTGACTTCAGGGGCGAGGATGACGATGGCGACGGCGAGCATCACCACCACGCCGACCTTGAGGAAGGTGGAGAGGTAGTCGCGCGGCGCGAGCAGCAGCCATACCGGCAGCACCGCAGCGGCGAAGCCGTAGATCATCACGAACCACGCACAGGTCTTCGCGTCCCAGTCGAACAGGCTGCGCACGGCCGCAGTCTGGTCCACCCAGAATCCGCCCACCACGCACACGATCAGCAGTGCGATGCCGATCAGCGTTCCCTCGAGCACGCGGCCCGGTCGGATGCTGCGCATGTACAGGCCGATCAGCACCGCCACGGGGATGGTCGCGACGACGGTCGAGGTCGCCCACGGGTCGTGCTGCATGGCCTTGACGATGACCAGGCCGAGCACGGCGATGAGGATGATGATGATCATCATGGTGCCGATCAGTGCTGCCCAGCCGCCCACCGGTCCGAGCTCGTCGCGCGCCATCTGCCCCAGGCTGCGTCCGTTGCGCCGGGTCGAGCAGAACATGATCACCATGTCCTGCACGCAACCGCCCAGCACCGAGCCGACCAGGATCCAGATGGTGCCGGGGAGATAGCCGAACTGCATTGCCAGGGTCGGGCCGATCAGGGGGCCCGGGCCGGCAATGGCGGCGAAGTGGTGGCCGAAGGTCACCCACTTGTTGGTGGGAATGAAGTCGCGGCCGTTGTTGAAGCGCTCGGCCGGCGTGGCCCGGGTCTCGTCGAGCACCAGCACCTTGGCGCAGATCCAGGCACTGTAGAACCGGTAGGCGACCAGGTAGACGCAGATCGCGGCCATCACGAACCAGATGGCGTTGATCGATTCCCCACGGTGCGTGGCGATGCTGCCGAATGCCCAGGCGCCGACCAGGGCGACGACCACCCAGATCAGCTTGCCCAGCGGGTTGCTCTTCATGGACTCCTCCCTCGTTATTGGTATCGCACCAGAGAGCCTGCCTCAGGGCGCTCTGCGCGGCGCTGCAGGCGCCTATCATAGCAGGGGCCCTCTGCGCCGCTACCCGCTCGGGCCGGCTCGCGCCGGGGCCGATGGTACAATCGCCGCTTTGCGTCGAACCATCCCATGTTTTCGAAGAATCAAACGATTGCGAGCTTCGATCCGGAGCTCTGGAAGGCCGTCTCCGGAGAAGTGCAGCGTCAGGAAGACCACATCGAACTGATCGCTTCGGAGAACTACGCCAGTCCGTGCGTGCTCGAGGCGCAGGGCTCGGTCCTCACCAACAAGTACGCCGAAGGCTATCCCGGCAAGCGCTATTACGGCGGCTGCGAGTTCGTGGACGCTGCCGAGCAGCTGGCCATCGAGCGGGCGTGCGCGCTGTTCGAGTGCGACTTCGCCAACGTGCAGCCGCACTCAGGCAGCCAGGCCAACGCCGCCGTGTACATGGCCAACCTGCAGCCCGGCGATACCGTGCTGGGAATGTCGCTCGCCCACGGTGGCCACCTCACGCACGGCTCGCCGGTGAACTTCAGCGGCAAGCTCTACCACATCGTCTCCTATGGCCTGGACGCCGACGAGGTCATCGACTACGCGCAGCTCGAGCGGCTCGCACACCAGCACCGCCCGAAGATGATCGTGGCCGGCGCGTCGGCCTATTCGCTGGTGATCGACTGGAAGCGTTTCCGCCAGGTTGCCGATGCGGTCGGGGCCACCCTCATGGCGGACATGGCGCACTACGCCGGTCTGGTGGCGGCGAAGCTCTATCCCAGCCCGATCGGACACGCGCACTTCGTGACCAGCACGACGCACAAGACGCTGCGCGGCCCGCGCGGCGGCCTCATCCTCGGCCACGCAGACAACGAGAAGGCGCTCAACTCGGCAATCTTCCCGGGTAATCAGGGCGGTCCCCTGATGCACGTCATCGCCGCCAAGGCAGTCGCGTTCAAGGAAGCGATGACGCCCGGATTCCGCAGCTACCAGGAGCGGGTTCTGGCCAACGCGCGCGAGCTGGCCAGGGTGCTCCAGGAGCGCGGTCTGCGCATCGTCTCGGGGGGCACCGAGTCGCACATGTTCCTGGTCGACCTGCGTGCCAAGCGCATCACCGGCAAGGATGCCGAATCGGCCCTGGGCCGTGCCTACGTCACGGTGAACAAGAACGCGATCCCCAATGACCCGGAGAAGCCATTCGTGACCAGCGGCATCCGCCTCGGGTCGCCGGCAGTGACCACGCGCGGCTTCGACGCGCCCGAGATCCAGCAGCTCGGGCATCTGATCGCCGACGTGCTCGACGCGCCAGGCGATGACAGGCTGGTGGGCATGGTGCGCGAGAAGGTCGTCCAGATGTGCCGCCGTTTCCCCGTGTACGGCTGAGCCGGCGGACCTGACCGGATGAAGTGCCCCTTCTGCAGCGCACCCGACACCCAGGTGGTCGATTCGCGCGTGAACGAGGAGGGCGACAGCGTGCGCCGCCGCCGCCGCTGCGGCGCCTGCGACAAGCGCTTCACCACCTACGAGACGGTCGAGCTGCGCATGCCCAGCATCGTCAAGGCCAACGGCATCCGCGAGGAGTTCGACCGCGACAAGCTGCGTACCGGCTTCGTGCGCGCGCTGCACAAGCGGCCGGTGCCCACCGAATACGTGGACGGCGCGATCGAGCGCATCACCCAGAAGCTGCTTGCGCTGGGCGAGCGCGAGATCGCTTCCCGCCGCATCGGCGAGATGGTGATGCGCGAGCTGTACCGGCTGGACAAGGTCGCCTACATCCGTTTCGCCTCGGTGTACAAGGATTTCCAGGACGTGGAGGACTTCCGCGACGTGCTCAAGGAGGTCGAGAAGCCCGCCCCCAGCGCGCCGCGCCGACGGGTGCGCCGGCCGGCCGCCTCCTGAACCCGCACGGCCTGCCCGCCACGCCCGTGTTCTCGGCCGACGATCAGCGCCACATGGCGCGAGCCCTCGAACTCGCCGCGCTCGGCCTGTACAGCACCACGCCCAACCCGCGCGTGGGCTGCGTGCTGGTGCGCGAGGGCGAGGCGGTGGGCGAGGGCTGGCACGAGCGTGCGGGCGAAGCGCACGCCGAGGTGAACGCGCTGCGCCAGGCCGGCGCGCGCGCGCGCGGCGCCACCGTCTACGTCTCGCTGGAGCCGTGCTCGCATCATGGGCGTACCCCGCCATGCGCGCACGCACTTGTCGATGCCGGCGTGACACGCGTGGTGGCAGCGATGTCGGACCCCGATCCGCGGGTTGCGGGTGCGGGGTTCGCGCAGCTGCGCGCGGCCGGCATCCAGGTCGAATGCGGGCTGCTCGAGGAGGCGGCGCGGGAACTGAACATCGGCTTCGTCCGGCGCATGCGGCACGGCCGGCCATGGGTCCGGGTGAAGACCGCGGCAAGCTTGGACGGACGCACCGCGCTTGCCAACGGCACCAGCCAGTGGATCACCGGGCCGGCTGCGCGCCAGGACGGGCACCGCTGGCGCGCGCGCTCCTGCGCGGTGATGACCGGCATCGGCACGCTCCTGCACGACAACCCCAGGTTGACCGTGCGCGACATCGAGACCTCGCGCCAGCCCCTTCGCATCGTGGTGGATCGCAACCTCGAACTGCCGGTGAGCGCGCGCATCCTCGAAGGCGGGGACGTGCTGGTGTTCACCGCCGCGGACGAGGCCGCGAGGGCGCGGGCGCTGCGCGCGCGCGGCGCCGAGGTGGTGGTGGCGGGCGATGCGTGCGGCAAGGTCGATCTGCACGCGGCGATGCACGAACTGGGCCGCCGCGGGATGAACGAGATTCTGGTCGAGTCGGGCAATCGCCTCAACGGCGCCTTGGTACGGGCCGGTCTGGTGGACGAACTGATCGTGTACCTCGCGCCCCAGCTGCTGGGCGATCGTGGCCGCGGCATGTTCGACCTCGGCGAGCTGACCGTGCTCGAGCAGCGCATCGACCTAGACGTGTGCGAAGTCCGCAGCATCGGGCCCGACCTGCACCTGCGCGCCAGACTGCGCCGCGGCGCTTCCGATCCATCCGCTTCCTGAGCCACTCATGTTTACCGGCATCGTCCAGAGCACCGGCACCATCGCCAGCATCGCCCCGGCGCACGAGGGGGCGCGCGTCATCGTGCGCGCGCCGCAACTCGATCTCTCCGACGTCCATCCCGGCGATAGCATCTGCGTCGACGGTGTGTGCCTGACCGTCGTCGCCCTCGACGCCGAGACCTTCGCGGTGGACGTGTCCCGGGAGACCATCGACAGCACCGCCGGCTTCCAGCCCGGCGCCGAGGTCAATCTGGAGAAGGCGCTGCGTCTGGCGGACCGCCTGGGCGGGCACCTGGTGAGCGGACACGTGGACGGCTGCGGCGAGGTGCTGCGCTTCGAGGCCGTGGGCGAGAGCTGGCTGCTCGAGATCCGCTGCCCCGAGGGCCTGGAGCGCTACATCGCCCGCAAGGGTTCGATCACTGTCAACGGCGTGAGTCTCACCATCAATCGCGTGCAAGGGCGCGCATTCTCCATCAACCTCATCCCGCACACGCTACAGGTGACCAATCTCCGGCACCTCGGTGCGAATGCGCGCGTCAACCTGGAAGTGGACCTGATCGCCAGGTATCTCGAGCGCCTGATGGGAGGCGTGGACTGATCGTCGGGATGTCAGCCGCTGCCGGCCCGGAAGGGATCGATATCGCGTGCGTGCACGAGGGCGCCGCGGCGCATGCGCGCGCCGGGCGCCGGTGCGAATCTGGCAGAATGTCCGCTTCCTTCGCCGGTTCGCTCTTTCCATGACCGCTATCAGCCCCATCAACGAGATCATCGCCGAGTTGCAGACCGGCCGCATGGTCGTGCTGGTGGACGAGGAAGACCGCGAGAACGAGGGCGACCTCGTGCTCGCCGCCGACTTCGTCACTCCGGAGGCGATCAACTTCATGGCGCGGTTCGGGCGCGGTCTGATCTGTCTCACGCTCACCGAGGAACGCTGCCGCCAGCTCGAACTGCCGCCGATGGTCGGGCGCAACCGCTCGCAGATGGGGACCAACTTCACGGCCTCGATCGAGGCCGCACAGGGCGTGACCACCGGCATCTCCGCCGCCGATCGCGCACGCACGGTACAGGCCGCGGTGCACCGCGACGCGCGGCCGCAGGATCTGGTGCAGCCGGGGCACGTCTTTCCGCTGATGGCGCAGCGCGGAGGCGTGCTGGTGCGCGCCGGTCACACCGAGGCGGGCTGCGATCTGGCCGCGCTGGCAGGCCTGACGCCGGCCGCGGTGATCTGCGAGATTCTCAGGGACGATGGCGAGATGGCGCGCCTGCCGGACCTGCTGGTGTTCGCGCACCAGCACGGACTGAAGGTGGGAACCATAGCCGACCTCATCCACCATCGCAGCCGCACCGAGTCGCTCGTGCGTCGCGAATGGGAGCGGCCGATCGAGACCGCGTACGGATGCTTTCAGCTGGTCGCCTATCGCGACGTGACCGCCGATCAGGTGCATCTCGCGCTCGTGCACGGCGATATCGGCGGAAACAGGGAAGTGCTGGTGCGGGTGCACGAGCCGTTCTCGGCCGTGGATCTGCTCGACACGACCAGTGCCGCGCACTCGTGGAACCTGGGTGATGCCATGCGCACGATCACGGCGGGCGAAGCGGGCGTGCTGGTGCTGTTGCACCGCGAGGAGAGCGGCCAGGCGCTGCTGCAGCGGCTGCGCGAGGAGCCGGGCGCGGACGTCGCGAAGATGGATTTGCGCACCTATGGCATCGGCGCGCAGATCCTGCGCGATCTGGGCGTGGCGCGCATGCGTATCATGGCGCAGCCGCGCAAGATGCCGAGCATGACCGGCTTCGACCTGGAAGTGACCGGCTATCTGCTGCCGCAGAAGGCTCTGGCGGCATCGGTCACCGCCATCGGCGAGCGCAGGCGCTGACACGAGACGACGCACGGAAAGCATGGCGCGATACGACGACATCGAGGAACTGGAGCCCCGCTATGACGGGGCCGGACTGCGTATCGGCATCATCATGAGCCGGTTCAACATCGACGTGTGCGAGGGACTGCTGGCTGCCTGTTCGGCCGAACTGCGCCGCTGCGGTGTCGGGCCCGGGGACATGCTGGTCGTCACCGTGCCCGGGGCGCTGGAGATCGCGCTGGCGGCGCAGAGAATGGCGGCCGGCGGTAGCTTCGACGCGCTGTGCGCGCTCGGTGCCGTGATCCGCGGCGAGACCTATCACTTCGAGGTGGTGTCGGATCAGTCGGCCGCGGCGCTGGCACAGGTGCAGCTGGACACCGGCGTGCCGATCGCCAATGGCGTGCTGACCACCGACGACGACGGCCAGGCTGAAGCGCGCATGCGCCAGAAGGGCAGCGACGTCGCGCGTGCGGCGATCGAGATGGCAAACCTGCTCAGGGCGCTCGATGGCCGGCGCTGAGCAGAGCGCAGGGTCGCGCCGCGACGTGGCGCGCGGCTCGCGTCGGCGTTCGCGCGAACTGGCGCTGCAGTCGCTGTACCAGTGGCTGGTGAGCGGAGGAGACACGCGCCAGCTATGCCGCGACGCGCTCGTCGAGGCCGCGGCGCCGCGCCCCGACGAGGCCTATTTCACCACGCTGGTGGAAGGCGTGGCGCAGCGGCGCGACGGCCTCGATGCGGACCTGCAGCCGTTCCTGGACCGCCCCGCCGGGTCGCTCAGCCCGATCGAGCACGTGCTGCTGCTGCTCGGCGCCTACGAACTGAGCGCCTGTGCCGACGTGCCGTACCGCGTGGTGATCAACGAAGCGGTGGAACTGGCCAAGAGCTACGGCGGCACCGATGGTCACCGTTACGTCAACGGAGTTCTGGACAGGCTGGCTGCCCAGATCCGGCCGCACGAGTTCAGAAGATAGCCGCGAACGGCAGGGAGACAGCGATGGCGGAGGCAGCGAAGAAGCTCACGATTTTCGATCTGCAGGCCAAGGTCGATCGCGGCGAGAAGGTGTTCCAGGTGACTGCGGTGGATTTTCCCACTGCGCAACTGGTCGACCGGGCCGGCATCGACTGCATCCTCATCGGCGACTCGCTGGGCATGACCGCGCTCGGCTACCCGAGCACGGTGCCGGTGACGATGGACGAGATGATCCACCATGCGAAGGCGATCTCGCGCGCGGCCAGGCGCGCGCTCCTGGTCGGGGATCTGCCGCTCGGCGCCTACCACGCCAGCGTCGCCGATGCAGTGAACAGCGCCATGCGCATGGTGAAGGAGGGGGGCGCCGACGTGGTCAAGTTGGAGGGCGGCGAGGACTTCGCGCCCATGGCGCAGGCTGTCGTGCGGGCCGGCATCCCGGTCATGGCGCACATCGGCCTGACGCCCCAGCTCATGTCCAAGCTGGGCGGTTTCAGGGTGCAGGGCAGGGACGCCGCGGCCGGCGTGCAACTGCTCGCGGATGCGCTTGCCATGGAGCAGGCCGGCTGCTTCGCCATCGTGCTCGAGGCCATTCCCGATCGCGTCGCGCAGTTGATCACCGAGCGCCTGCGCATTCCGACCATCGGCATCGGCGCGGGTCCGCATTGCGACGGACAGAATCTCGTGCTGCACGACATGGTCGGGCTGTTCGACCGCTTCGCCCCGAAGTTCGTGAAGAAGTACGCCGATTGCCGGAGTCTCATCGGCAAGGCGCTGGCCGAGTTCCAGGACGAGGTGCGCAACGGACGGTTCCCGCTGCCCGAACACAGCTTCACCATGAAGGAAGACGAGTACCAGGCGCTGCTTCGGCAGCTGCCGCGCACCTGACCGGCTCGACCCGGTGTAGGTGCGCGAGACGACGACGAGGTTCGATGCTACATGCCCGGTGAATTCGAACTGATCGCGCGGCATTTCTCGCCGGCCACGCATCACACGGTGCTGGCCGGCGGCGACGACGCCGCGCTGATCGCGCCGCCTCCCGGCATGGAACTGGCCGTGTCCACCGACATGCTGGTGGCCGGGCGCCACTTCCCGCCGGACGCCGACCCTGCAAGCGTCGGTCACAAGTCCCTGGCGGTCAATCTGTCCGACATGGCGGCAATGGGCGCCAGGCCCCGCTGGGCCACGCTGTCGCTCGCGCTGCCCGCCATCGACGAAGCCTGGATCGCGGCATTCATGCGCGGTTTCATGACGCTCGCCGCGGACCACGACGTCGACCTGGTGGGCGGCGATACCACCTCCGGTCCGCTCAACCTGTGTGTCCAGATCATCGGCGACGTGCCCGCCGGACAGGCGCTGCGTCGCTGCGGCGCGTGTGCGGGCGATCTGGTGTGGGTGTCGGGAACACTGGGCGAGGCGGCGGTCGGCCTGCGCTGCCTGCGCGGCGAGTGGGCGCTGCCGGCACCCGAGCGCGCGCGCTGCCTGCAGCGTCTGGAGCGACCGCAGCCGCGCGTGCAACTCGGCGTGGCGCTGCGCGGGATCGCGCACGCGGCCATCGACGTTTCCGACGGACTGGTGGCCGACCTCGGGCATATCGCAGGCCGCTCCAGCGTGCGCGCAGTCGTGCGCTGGCCGCAGGTTCCCCGCCCGGGCACCGGACACGACGGGCCGGCGCTGCGCGAATGCGTGCTCGCGGGCGGCGACGACTACGAGCTGTGCTTCACTGCGCCGGCGCACGCCACACCGGCCATCCACGCGCTCGCGCAGCGCTTTTCGCTGCCGCTGACGGCGATCGGACACATCGAACAGGGCAGCCCCGGCGTGACAGTGTACGATGCCGACGGGGCGCCGCTCGTGCTGCAGGCGGCGGGCTTCGACCACTTTCGCACGCCCTCCGGCTGAACCGTTCCATGGCTCTCGGCAGTGCATACGCCGGTCACATGATCGCGCGCCCCGACGTGCGCTTCCTGCTGCGTCATCCGGCGCACCTCCTCGGCCTGAGTTTCGGCGCAGGCCTGGTGCCGTTCGCGCCGGGCACCTTCGGCACGCTGGCCGCCTTTCCGCTGTTCTGGTGGCTGCAGCCGCGGCTCGCGCCCCTGCAGTTCCTCGTACTGCTCGGCGTGCTGTGCGTGCTGGGTATCTGGATCTGCGGACGTACCGGGCGCGCGCTGGGGATCGAGGATCACCGGGCCATCGTGTGGGACGAGACGGTCGCCTTCCTCGTCGTGCTGTTCTTCACCCCGCCGGTGCTGATCTGGCAGGCCTTCGCCTTCCTCCTGTTCCGCCTGTTCGACATCTTCAAGCCGGGTCCGATCCGCGCCATCGAGAAGATGTTTCGCGGCGGGTTCGGCGTGATGATCGACGATCTGGCCGCGGCCTTCTTCGCGCTGCTGTGCCTGGCCTTATACAAGACATTCGTTCCCCTGGGAGCCTGGTTTGGATCCGGCCTTGTTTGACCTGGCGCGGCGGGTGGGCGAGGCGCTAAGCACACGCGGCTGGATGCTGGCCACCGCCGAGTCCTGCACTGGCGGCTGGATCGGGCAGTGCGTGACCATGGTGGCCGGCAGCTCCGCCTGGTACGACCGCGGATTCATTACCTACACCAATGCCGCCAAGATGCAGATGCTGGGCGTGTCCGAGGATGCCCTGCGCATGCACGGCGCGGTGTCGGAGGCCACGGTGCTGGAGATGGCGGCCGGCGCCCTGGCCCGCAGCAGCGCCCAGGTGGCCGTGGCGGTGTCCGGCATCGCCGGGCCGGGCGGCGGCAGCGCAGACAAGTCGGTGGGTCTGGTGTGCATCGGCTGGGCTGCGCCCGGCGCAGCGTGCGCCAGCAGCCTGCACTTCGATGGCGACCGCGACGCGGTACGGCGGCAGGCGGTGATCGCCGCGCTGGAAGGCGTCATCGCCGTGGCCGGGGGCCACGGCCTGTCCTAGGGCCGCTGCTTGATCGCGAGCACGGCCTGGTTGCGCAGGGTCTTGAGCAGATTCAGTTCGCCGGCGTCGAAGGACAGCTCGCCGACGCGATCGCTGTCACCGTAGAACAGGGCGACCGGCTTCCTGTTCACCACCACCGGGAACAGTGCCAGCGACAGCGCCGGTACCGTCTCGCGGTACCACCTGGGGATGTGGTCGCGGATGCGCTCTCCGTTGACGTCGGCGATGTAGATGTCCGCGCCGTTGCTGATCGCGGCATGGAAGGCGTCGCGGCTCGGGGCGAGCGGCACCTGGAAGCCGCGCCTGAGCACGCGGTCGATCTCGGGGCCGAAGCCGAAGCGCGCCTTCAGCGAATCGCTGGCCGGGTCGCGTACGCACAGCAGCACGCGCGTGAAGCCCATGCCGCGATACATCGTCTCCAGGATCATGCGCAGCACGTCGTTGAGCTGGAATTCGCCGACCAGACTGTTGGTGATGTCCTGGATGCCGGCAGTGAGGATTGCGCTGCGCTGCTCGCCATGCATCACGCCGCGACCGATTCCGGCAGTGGCCGCCGTGTCGAGCCGGGCATCACCCACCGCACGCTCGAGCCCGTCCGTGCTCTCGAAACTGACCGGGCGCCGGTCGCGCCGGGCAGTCTCCTGGAGCTGACCGATCAGGGGGCTGCTCGCCGGCGCGATGCCGAACATGGCGCAGTCGCGCGCCAGTTCGGCAGTTGCGCTCTGCGCCACGGCTTGGACCAGCTGCGTGTTCACGCCCAGGGTCTCGTAGCGCGCGTTGAGCGCCGCCAGACGGCTGCGTCGGCGTTCGGGGGCGGGCTCGCGCAGCGCGGCGCACAGGTCCGAGGACAGCGAGGCGACCGCGCGAAGGCGCTCCTCGGTGCTCGCCGGCTTGGGCGCCTTGTCCGTTTCGAGGTGCCGCATGCTGTGCAGCAGGCGTTCCGGGAATCCCCAGGAGCGGGCCACGCCCATGCCCAGGTCCTCGAAGCTCAGGCCCAGCACCTGCATGGTGGCACGTGCTTCGTCCAGCTCCTGCGTGGCCTGCAGCTTGACAATCTGCTGGAACTCCTCGTGCAGGTAGTAGGCCGCGAGCAGTTTCCCGAGCGGGTGGAAGAGCGAGCAGACGAACGCCTCCTCGGCGTCGCGGATGCCTGCCTTGCTCACCAGTTCGCGCCCCAGCAGTCCGCACAGATAGCTTGCCAGCATCTCGTCGCGCAACTGCACCGCCTGTGACCTGCTCTGCAGGTGCTCGAGCAGGATCAGCGAGACGGCGATCTGGCGCACGTTCTCGAAGCCCAGTATCACGACCGCGCGCGAGATGGTGCTGATGGTGCCGCTGAACTGCCCGAAGGTGGCGGTGTTCACCAGCTTGAGCAGCTTGGCGGTGAGGCCGAAATCCTTGAGGATGGCGTTCGACAGTTCGGAGACGCGTTCCGTCTCGGACGAGGCTGCGCGGTTGATCATGCCGATCATGCCGCTGAGGGCAGGAAAATCGGACTTGTGGCGCATCCGGCGCAGCACGAACTGCAGCGTGGATCGCGCGTCCTCGGGCGCCGCTGCCGGTTCGCTGCCCGTCCCCAGCCAGGCGAGCAGCGCCTCCCGCATGGCCTGCGCGCCCGGGTAGCGCTGCCCGGGATCCTTCGACAGCGCCTTGAGCACGATGCTGTCCAGACCTTCGTCGACCAGCCCGGCATGCTGCGATGGCGCGGGCAGCGCCTCGGTCAGCTGCCGGTGCAGGGTCTCGAACAGGTTCTGGCCGACGATCGCGACCGTGCCGGTGAGCATCTCGTAGAGCATCATCCCGACTGCGAACACGTCGGCCGCGGCGGTGAATGCCTCGCCGGCGATGTACTCCGGGGCGAGATAGGCTGGTGTCCCGGCAAGCGACCGTTCCGGGCCCGGCGTGTCCGTGCGCCGGGCGATCCCGAAGTCCATCAGGCGCGCGCTATCCCCGGCCAGCATGAGGTTGGCGGGCTTGATGTCGCGATGCAGTACGCCCTTGCCGTGCGCGTAGGCGAGCGCGCCCAGAACCTGGGCGGCGATGTCTGCGGCACGGGCAGGCTGCAGCCGCCTGTGTGCGCGCAGGTGCGCGGCCAGCGTCTCACCCTCGACGTACTCGAACACCAGATACGGGGCACCGGCCTCGTCCCCCGCGTCGTGGAGCGGGACGATGTGCGGGTGGCTGAGCTGGGCGACGATCTTCGCCTCCTCCAGCAGCGCGCGCACGCGTGCCACCTGCTCGGCCTCGCTGCGTCCGCCCAGGCGGATGGTCTTCAGGGCCACGCGCCGGCCCAGGCGGGTGTCCTCGGCGAGCGAGACCTCGCCCTGGGCACCCTGCCCCAGGCGGCGCACGATCCGGAAGCGACCGATGTGGGCAGCCGGGCGCTGCGCGGAGACGACAGGTGGACGCGACATGGGTGTGGTAACGGCACGCGCGCCCGGCACTTGATCCGGGCCTGGCCAGCGGCTGACCGGATGGGATGTGCCGCGGATCGCGGCGTGACGGTCGCAGGCTCACGCCGTGAGCCACCCGCACCCGCATCATGTCCGCACGCCGGCTCGCAGCGCAGGAAGAGCTGGTCTCCGGTCACCGCGTTTATGGGAGAATTTCGGATGCTGATCGAAAAGGAAGTTGCCCACATCATGGATGAGAACAAGCGCAAGGCCCTGCAGGCCGCCCTGTCCCAGATCGAGAAGCAGTTCGGGAAGGGATCGATCATGAAGCTGGGCGAGTCCGACGTTGCGCGCGACATCCAGGCGGTGTCGACAGGGTCGCTCGGGCTGGACATCGCGCTGGGCATCGGCGGCCTGCCGCGTGGCCGGATCGTCGAGATCTACGGCCCGGAGTCCTCCGGCAAGACCACCCTGACGCTGTCGGTCATCGCCCAGATGCAGAAGCAGGGTGGAACGGCCGCGTTCATCGACGCGGAACATGCCCTGGATCCGCAGTACGCGCAGAAGCTCGGCGTGAACATCGGGGAACTGCTGATCTCGCAGCCGGACAACGGCGAACAGGCCCTCGAGATCGCCGACATGCTTGTACGTTCGGGCTCGGTCGACATCGTGGTGGTGGACTCGGTCGCCGCACTCACCCCCAAGGCCGAGATCGAGGGCGAGATGGGCGAGCCGCAGATGGGCCTGCAGGCGCGGCTCATGTCCCAGGCGCTGCGCAAGCTCACTGCCAACATCAAGCGCTCCAACACGCTGGTGATCTTCATCAACCAGATCCGCATGAAGATCGGCGTGATGTTCGGCAACCCGGAGACTACCACCGGGGGCAATGCGCTGAAGTTCTACGCCTCGGTGCGCCTGGACATCCGCCGCGTCGGTGCGATCAAGCGCGGCGACGAGGTGATCGGCAGCGAGACACGCGTGAAGGTGGTCAAGAACAAGGTCGCACCGCCCTTCCGTCAGGCCGACTTCGACATCCTCTACGGCGAAGGCATCTCCCGGCACGGCGAGATGATCGATCTTGGCGTGCTCCACAAGGTCATCGAGAAGTCCGGCGCCTGGTACAGCTACAACGGCGAGCGCATCGGCCAGGGCAAGGACAACGTGCGCGAGTACCTGCGCGACCACGAGGAGCTCTCGGCCGAGATCGATGGAAAGATCCGGGCACAGGCGGGCGTGACAGGCGCCGGTGCTCCGGCCCTGGCGGAGGCCGAAGAGGAGTAACGCCACCCGTGTCCGCGGTGCCCGCTCCGGAAGCCGGGGCGCTGCGCGCGCGCGCGCAGCGGCTGCTGGCGCGTCGCGAGCATTCCCGCGACGAACTGCGGCGCAAGCTCGGCGCCCAGGAGGCGGTGCCCGCCGATGTGGTCGAAGCAGTGCTCGACGAGTTGCAGCAGGCGGGGTGGCTGTCGGAGCAGCGGCTCGCGGAGCAGCTGGTCCGGGCCGCGCGCGATCGCTACGGTTCCAGGCGCGTGCTGCAGCGGCTGCGCGAAAAGGGCATAAGCGGCGAGACCCTGGAGCAGGCAACGGCAAGCCTCGCCGCACAGGATCTGGACAGCGCGCGTGCGCTCTGGCGCAAGCGCTTCGGCAAGCCACCGGCCACCCTTCAGGAAAAGGCCAGGCAGGAGCGCTTTCTCGCGGGCCGCGGGTTCTCCGGGGAAGTCATCGGCCGTCTGCTCGGCCACCTGGACGACGATTAGACGCGCTGCGTTGCCGGGCTGCCACTCGGGGCGCTAGCGGTGCCAGCCAGTCCGGTTCGCAGTTTCTGCAACGTCTCCAATATGGTTTAATTTCAGGTTCTTGAACGCGGGCCCCGGCGGCTCGTGCCCGTCCTTCGACCAAAGAGCCAGCGTCCAGCATGAAGAGCAGCGAAATCCGCAGTCGCTTCCTGAAGTACTTCGAGCGCCACGGTCATCAGATCGTCGCCTCCAGTCCGCTTGTCCCCGGGAACGATCCGACCCTGCTGTTCACCAATGCCGGCATGGTGCAATTCAAGGACGTGTTCCTTGGCCTCGACAAGCGCCCCTACAACCGTGCCACGACCTCGCAGCGCTGCGTGCGCGCGGGCGGCAAGCACAACGATCTGGAGAACGTGGGCTACACCGCGCGCCACCACACGTTCTTCGAGATGCTGGGCAACTTCAGCTTCGGCGACTACTTCAAGCGCGACGCCATCCGCTTCGCCTGGGAACTGCTGACCAAGGAGTTCGGCCTCGATCCGGCGCGCATGTGGGTGACCGTGTACCAGGACGACGACGAAGCCTGGGACATCTGGGCCAGGGACATCCGGGTGCCGGTCGAGCGCATCTCGCGAATCGGCGACAAGCCCGGCAGCCAGAAGTATCAGAGCGACAACTTCTGGCAGATGGGTGACACCGGCCCATGCGGCCCATGCACCGAGATCTTCTGGGACCACGGACCGCACATCGCCGGTGGTCCGCCGGGATCGCCCGATGCGGACGGCGATCGCTTCATCGAGATCTGGAACCTGGTGTTCATGCAATTCAATCGCGACGAGTCGGGGACGCTGCATCCGCTGCCCAAACCCTCGGTGGACACCGGCATGGGCCTGGAGCGGGTCGCGGCGGTGCTGCAGGGCGTACACAGCAACTACGAGATCGATCTGTTCCGCAGCCTGATCCAGGCAGCCGCCGGCGTGACCGGCGCGAAGGACATCGAGTCCAATTCGCTCAAGGTAATCGCCGATCACGTCCGCGCCTGTTCCTTTCTGGTGGTTGACGGTGTCATCCCGGGCAACGAGGGCCGCGGCTACGTGCTGCGCCGGATCATCCGCCGGGCCATTCGCCACGGATACAAGCTGGGGCAGAAGAAGCCCTTCTTCCATCTGCTGGTGAACGATCTCGCAGCGGTCATGGGCGAGGCCTATCCCGAACTGGTCGAACACAAGGGCCGCATCGCAGCGGTGCTCGAGCAGGAAGAGGAGCGCTTCGCCGAGACGCTGGACAATGGCATGCAGGTGCTCGACGGCGCACTGCAGCGCGAGGACCGCATGCTCGAGGGAGAGACCGTGTTCAAGCTGTACGACACGTTCGGCTTCCCGGTGGACCTCACGGCCGACATCGCGCGCGAGCGCGGTTTCCAGGTGGATCTGGCCGGCTTCGAGGCGGCGATGTCGGAGCAGCGCGAGCGTGCGCGTGCTGCCTCGAAGTTCCAGATGGCGCAGGCAGTCGAGTATCGCGGGCAGGCGACCCAGTTTCTCGGCTACGACAGCCTGCGGCTCGAGGCGCGGGTGCTCGCGATCTATCGCGAAGGCACACAGGTCAATTCGATTCAGGCAGGCGAGGAGGGCGTGATCGTTCTCGACCGCACGCCGTTCTACGCGGAGTCGGGCGGACAGGTGGGCGACATCGGTCAGCTGGTGTGCGGACACGGGACGTTCGAGGTGCAGGACACGCAGAAGATCCAGGCGGAAGTGTTCGGGCATCGCGGGGTGCTCAGGACCGGGCGCCTGAGCGTGTTCGACGAGGTCGGCGCACAGGTCGACGGACCGCTGCGTGCGCGCGCGGCGCACAACCACTCGGCCACCCACCTGATGCACACGGCTCTGCGCCAGGTGCTGGGCCGGCACGTGCAGCAGAAGGGCTCACTGGTCGATCCCTGGAAGACACGCTTCGACTTCTCGCACGACAGGGCGCTCAGTCCCGAGGAGATCCGGGAGATAGAGCGGCTGGTGAACGAGCAGATCCGCGGCAACAACCCCGTCGAGGCCCGCCTGATGAAGTACGACGAGGCGATCAAGGCCGGCGCCATGGCGCTGTTCGGCGAGAAGTACGGCGACGAGGTGCGCGTGATCGGCATGGGCCCGTTCTCCACCGAACTGTGTGGCGGAACGCACGTAAGGCGCACCGGGGACATCGGCTTCTTCAAGATCGTGGCGCAGTCCGCCGTTGCGGCCGGCATCCGCCGGGTCGAGGCGGTGACCGGCGAAGGGGCGCTCGAGTACGTGCAGCAGCAGACCACCGCGCTCGAAGGCGTCGCGGACATGCTCAAGGCCAATCCGATGGAGATCGGCGCGCGCCTGAATCAGATCATGGACAACGTGCGTGCGCTCGAGAAGGAGTTGTCGCGTCTGAAGTCGAAGCTGGCCGCCTCGCAGGGCGACGATCTGGCCGACCGGGCACACGCGCTGGGCGAGGTGCGCGTGCTCGCAGCCAGGCTCGAAGGGGCGGATGCGAAGAGCCTGCGCGAGACGGTGGACATGCTCAAGGACAAGCTCAAGTCGGCGGCCATCGTGCTCGGTTCGGACGATGGCGGCAAGGTCACGCTGATCGCCGGGGTCACGCCCGATCTCGTTGCCAGGGTGAAGGCGGGCGAACTGGTCAACTTCGTGGCTCAGCAGGTGGGCGGCAAGGGTGGCGGACGGGCCGACATGGCGCAGGCGGGCGGCAGCGAGCCAGCCCGTCTGGCGCAGGCACTCGAATCGGTGCGCAACTGGGTGCAGGACCGCCTGTGATGCGAGCCGAAGCCAGCATCACGAACGGGAGGAGGTGCATGAAACGGATACTGTGGCTGGGGGCAGCGCTCGTGTCGATCATTCCGGCACTGGCGCAGGCGCAGGCGAAGGAGCGGCAGGTCGAGCACAGCATCGTGATCGACGCACCGCCCGATGCGGTATGGGCCGTGGTCGGCGATTTCGTCGGGCTGAACAGGTGGTATCCGCCCATCCCCGAATCGCGGCTGGTGCTCGGGCGCAACAACGAGGTGGGCGCGATCCGCGAGCTGCGCCGCGGCAACGGCACGAAGGTCGAGGAGAAGCTGGTCGAGTACGACCCGTACAACCGCACCTTTACCTACACGTACGCCGAGGGTGAGGTGATGTCGAGCGATTACTTCGCCACCGTGACGGTGAAGGATGCGCCGGGCGGCAGGTCGCTGGTGGAATGGAAGGCCCGCTTCAAGCGCCTGGCCTACTGGACCGACGATCCGCCGCCCGGGCAGGACGACGAGACCGTGCTCAGGGCGCTCAACGCCGGGTATCCGCTGGGATTGAGGTCGCTCAAGGAAATCGTCGAGGGCGCCCGGCGCTGATCCGGGGTAGGGCCGTTCGGCGCTGCTCTCCTTTCCGGCCGTCGGATTAGCGCTCCCCTCGTTTCCCGCACGCGCGCAGCAAGAGGTCGGCCGAGGGCGGTTCAGCGCGCCTCGCCGATCGAATTCGCCCAGCGCATCGCCTCGACCTGCATGGCGGGCAGTGCGCTGCGGTCGAATCCCGGCAGCCGCGCAAGCGCTGCCTCGATTTCTGCCCGATCGGGTTCTTCCAGCGCCTCCACCAGCGCCAGCATGGCACCCAGCCGGCCCGACCGGCTGACCAGACCGTCCTCGAGATCCTGGGCGAGCGGCATGCCGGCGACGATGTCCTGCAGCGGCATGTCGAGCAGCGCGTCCACCAGCGAGAGAATGCCGGCCATGAAGGCGCGATCGGGAAGATCGCGCTCGTGCGCCGTCAGGCCCCGGGCGAGCAGTTCCATCAGCTTGCCGCGTGTGGCGGCCAGCACCAGGAGAGGGTTCGAGAACTCGCTGCCCGGTGCTCTGCCCAGCGCGAACAGCAACACCTGCAGCCAGTGCTGAAGCTGCCTGCGACCGAGCATCGTGATGGCGTTGCGCAGCGTGTGGATCTCGCCGCGGCCGCCGACTGCAACCGAGTTGACCAGCCGGATCAGGCTGACGCTCAGGTCCGGGTGCTCCTTGAACACTGTCTCGACTTGCGCGGTGTCGGCGTCGGTGAGCACCAGGTTCAACAGGCGCACCAGCGCGGTCTGCGCATGGTTCATGCGCTTGCCGGAGATGATGGAGGGCCGCGCGAAGTAATAACCCTGGAACAGGTCGTAACCGAGTGCCATGCACTGGTTCGCACGCTCGCGCGTGTCCACCTTCTCGGCGAGCAGGCGCACCCCGAAGCGCTTCAGACGGGCCGTGGTCGCGCGCAGGGCGTCGCCGTCCATTTGCTGCACGTCCACCTTCACGATGTCCACGATGTCGAGCAAGGGCTTGAACTCGGGTTCGCGTCCGGTGAAGTCGTCGAGTGCGAGCGTGAAGCCTGCCCGCTTCAATGCGCGGCAGCGCTGTGTCAGCGTCTCGGTCACGTGGACGGTCTCGAGGATCTCGAGCACCATCTTGTTCCTTGGCAGAAGCTCCACGACATCGCTCATGAGCAGCGGCGCGCTGAGGTTGATGAATCCCAGGTGCCGGCCGAGTACCGCCTCGAGTCCCAGCTCGGTGAACGCATGATTGATCACGGTGGCGCTGGCGAACACGTCATCCTCGACCCGTGCGTCGTTGAAACGCCCGGAACGGAACAGCAATTCGAATGCCGCCAGCCTCTGGCTGCGGTCCAGGATGGGCTGGCGCCCGAGGAACAGTTCCTGAGCGGGGTGTTGCTGTTCAACCATGCGTCCGGGCGCGGCTCATCGTAGTGCGGCCGGATCGCCTCAGAACGGCAGTCGTGCGCCGGGCATGGCCGCGAGCAGCACGCGACGGAAGTCGTTCTTGATGCGCTCGAGGGCGTGGGCGTCGTCGGCCTCGAAACGCAGCACGATCACCGGTGTGGTGTTCGATGCGCGCGCCAGGCCGAAACCGTCGGCATACTCGACCCGCAGCCCGTCGATGGTGATGACCTCCTGTGCGCCCTCGAAGCTCGCGCTCTGGCGCAGTATGTCGATGAGGGCGTAGTTCTCGCCTTCTCGAAGCTTGATCTGCAGCTCCGGCGTGTTCACCGAGTCAGGCAGGCGTGCGAACTCCGCTTCGATGTCCGGACAGCGGCTGAGATACTCGAGCATGCGCGCACCGGCGTACAGGCCGTCGTCGAAGCCGAACCAGCGTTCCTTGAAGAACACGTGCCCGCTCATCTCGCCGGCGAGCAGGGCGCCGGTCTCCTTCATCTTCGACTTGATCAGCGAATGGCCGGTCTTCCACATGAGCGGCTCGCCGCCGTGCGAACGGATCCAGCCGAACAGGTTGCGCGTAGACTTCACGTCGAAGATGATCTTCGCTCCGGGATTGCGCGACAGCACGTCCGCGGCGAACAGCATCAGCTGACGGTCGGGATAGATGATCTTTCCCGATTTGGTGACCACGCCGAGACGGTCGCCGTCGCCGTCGAAGGCGAGGCCGAGTTCCGCACTGCCGGCACGCAGGGCCTCGATCAGATCTTCGAGGTTCTCCGGCTGCGACGGATCGGGATGATGGTTGGGGAACGTGCCGTCCACCTCGCAGAACAGCTCGTGCACCGTGCATCCCAGACGCCGGTAGAGAGCCGGAGCGAAGGCGCCGGGCACGCCATTGCCGCAGTCCACCACGATGTTCATCGGTCGCGCCAGCCTGACGTCGGCCGCGATGCGCTCGATGTAGGCGGCGCTCACGTCCGCCGTCGTGTAGCCGCCGCTGCCCGAGGAGAAGTCGGATCGCTCGATGCGATCTCGCAGCTGCTGGATCGCCTCGCCGGCAAGGGTCTGGCCGGCGAGCATCATCTTCAGCCCGTTGTAGTCCGGCGGATTGTGGCTGCCGGTCACCATTACGCCGGAACCGGTGTTCAGATGGTGGGTGGCGAAGTAGACCATGGGCGTGGCCACGCGGCCGAGGTCGATGACGTCCACCCCCGCGGCCTGCAGGCCACGCGCGAGGGCCTGCGACAGTTCCGGCCCGGACAGGCGGCCGTCGCGTCCGATGCACACGCGCGCCTGGCCGAGTGCGCGCGCCTGCGAACCGATGGCGCGGCCGATCAGTTCCGCGACTGTCGGGGTGAGGGTCCTTCCGACGATCCCGCGAATGTCATAGGCCTTGAATATTTCCGTCGGAACCTGAGGCATGAGTGATTTCCGTGTGGAGTTGACCGGTTATCGTACCAACATGGACGTTGCTTAGCCCCCTGTCGTCGCAGCGGACTGCGGCGCCGCATGCGTCGCGAAGAAGTGCAGCAGGCAGCCGGGCAGCCAGTCCAGGCGGCCGGGAAAGGGACCGCTGGCGAAGCCTGCGTGCCCACCAGCCTCGGTGTAGTGAAGCCCGACCCATGGCGATACGTCGCCGGGACCGGGCAGATAGGCGCCGGGCAGGAAGGGATCGTTGCGTGCGTGCACGATGAGCGTGGGCAAGCGGATCGCACGCAGATCCGGCTTGCTGCTGGCGCGGCTCCAGTAGTCCTCGGTGTCGCGGAAGCCGTGCAGCGGCGCCGTCACCAGGCCGTCGAACGCGTGCAGCGTGCGTGCCCCTGCCACCGCGCGAGCGTCGTACAGGCCGGGAAAGCGCTCCAGCTTGGCCAGGCTCTTGCGCTTGAGCGTGCGCAGAAAATTCCAGCCGTACAGGCAGTTGAGGCCGCGACCGAGCCGATGTCCGGCCGTGGCAAGGTCCATGGGGGCCGATACCGCGGCAGCCGCGGCGATCGAGGCGTGTGCTGCCTCGCCCACCCAGGCAAGCCACTTCAGCAGGGCATTGCCGCCCAGCGATACGCCGACCGCGAAGCGGGGCGCATCGGGAGACCTGTCGGCGATGATGCGCAACATCCAGTCGATCTCGGCGAAATCCCCGGAGTGGTAGGCACGGGCAGTGCGGTTGGGCAGGCCGCCGCATCCGCGGAAGTGCGGTACCACGCCGCGCCACCCTCTTGCACGAAGCATGCGCAGCAGGGCGCGCGCGTAGTGGCTGTGGGAACTGCCCTCCAGTCCATGGAACAGCACCACCAGCGGCGCACCGGCCGGTCCCGCCAGCCAGTCGGCCTCGACGAAATCGCCATCGGGGGCGTCCCAGCGTTCGCGCTGCAGCGCAGGCGCGGGCTGTCTGCGGAAGAGATAGGGGTAGATGGTCTGCAGGTGTCCGCCGGGGAGCCAGGCGGGAGGCAGGTAATCGACACAGGGGGGCGGCATGCGCGCGGCCTTCAGTGCGCGGTGCCGGTGACGCGCGCGGCCCGGCTCGCGGCGTGGTCGCCCGGCGGGATGCGGGGTGCGCGCGTGCCCCGCCTCCGCACCGGCAGGCAGCTCGGCGGGCGAGATACCGCTGCCGGCTGCACGAGCGGCTCAGTGCCGTCCGGCGATCGGACCGCCCTTGAGCGTGTAACGCGTGCCGCAGTAGGGGCAGAGCGCTTCGCCGCGCTGCTCGATGGGCAGGAACACGCGCGGATGCGAGTTCCACAGCACCATTGCCGGCGTCGGACAGTGCAGCGGCAGGTTCGCGGCGGTGACCTCGATCGTGCGGGACGTGTTAACCGTCTTGCCCTCGTCCATGCCGGTCAGACCGCCGTGAGCCAGTGCGCGTACTTGGAATTGCGGCCGTTCACCACGTCGAAGAACATGGCCTGCAGCTTCTCCGTGATCGGCCCGCGCTTGCCCGAACCGATCGCGCGGCCGTCCAGTTCCCGGATCGGCGTGACTTCCGCCGCAGTCCCGGTGAAGAACGCTTCGTCGGCCAGGTACACGTCGTCGCGCGTGATGCGGCGCGCTTCCACCTTCAGGCCCAGGTCGCCCGCGAGCTGGATGACCGAGTCGCGCGTGATGCCCACCAGCGCGGAAGTCAGTTCCGGCTCGTACAGCCGGCCGTTCTTGACGATGAACAGGTTCTCCCCGGCGCCTTCGGCAACGTAGCCCTCGACATCGAGCAGGAGCGCCTCGTCGTAGCCGTGATCGACCGCCTCCTGATTGGCGAGGATCGAGTTGGCATAGGTGCCCGAGAACTTGGCGCGGCACATGGTCACGTTCACGTGATGGCGCGCGTATGAGGAGGTCTTCACGCGGATCCCCTGCTCCAGGCCGTCCGCGCCGAGGTAGGCGCCCCACGGCCAGGCGGCAATGGAAACGTGCACCTGCGCTCCCTTGGGCGAGACGCCCATCTTCTCCGAGCCGTAGAACGCGATCGGCCGGACGTAGCAGGACTCGAGTCTGTTGGCACGCACGACTTCGCGCTGCGCGGCCATCAGGGTCTCCTTGTCGTAGGGCATCTTCATCATGAAGATGTGCGCGGAATTGAGCCAGCGCTGTGTGTGTTCCCCGAGGCGGAAGATCGCCGTGCCGTTCTCGGTCTTGTACGCGCGCAGGCCTTCGAAGCAGGCCAGGCCGTAGTGCAGGGAGTGGGTCAGTACGTGGGTCGTAGCCTCCCGCCAGGGCACCAGCTTGCCGTCGTACCAGATAACCCCGTCGCGGTCTGCCATCGACATCTTGCCGTCTCCCTCGGAAAAGCGAATATTCTAGCGTAGCTGGCCTGCATCCTACCGTGCGCCGCGCGCCCCGGATCGTCACAGAAGGTCGCCACGATGGCCGTACAGATCGAAGTCGTCTCCGATGTCGTGTGTCCCTGGTGCTTCATCGGCAAGCGCCGCCTGGAGTCGGCCCTGCGCGCCCTGCGCCAGCGGCCCGATGCGCCCGACATCCCGGTCGAGGTGGTATGGCGGCCATTCCAGCTCAATCCCGACATGCCGGAGGGCGGGATGGACCGTGCGCAGTACCTGCAGCGCAAATTCGGCGCTGATGCCGGCCAGGTCTATGCGCGAGTGAGCGCGGTCGGTCGCGACGCGGGCATCGACTTCGACTTCGCGCGCATCGGGCGCCAGCCGAACACGCTGACGGCTCACCAGCTGATCGCGCTGGCCGGTGCGCAGCGCAGACAGGACGCCATGGTCGAACGCCTGTTCCGCGCCTATTTCATCGAGGGTGCGGACCTCACGCGCCAGGACGTGCTGGTCGACCTGGCGGAGCAGGCGGGTGTGGAGCGCGCCAGCGCCCAGGCCGAACTGGACGACCCGGGACGGCGCTGGGCGGTGGCCAACGAGGATCAGGCTGCGCGCGCCATGGGCGTGCAGGGCGTGCCCTTCTTCGTCTTCGACCGCCGCCTGGCCGTGTCCGGAGCGCAGGAAGCGCGGGTGCTGGTGCAGGCGATCGAGCGGGCGGCGGCGCAGGCGGATTGATTGCCCGCTCAGCCGTCCTGGCCGAATACCGCGCGCCACAGGGCCAGTACCGGTGTCACCAGCACCTGCACACGCTCGCGCTCGACGCGCGCGTAGCGCTCGCCCTGCAGCCGCAGCGCGTGCTGCATGCGGCGGAACTCCCGATAGGCGTGGTGCACCGGCTCGGCCAGTTCTGGATCGATCAGCCCCAGCCTGGCCACCAGGCGCAGCAGGGCGAGGTTGCCGATGTTGCCGGTCAGTTCGCGGTGGGCATGCGCGTGTCCGAGCACCAGGAACTGCACGATGAACTCGACGTCGACGATGCCGCCGCGGTCATGCTTGAGGTCGAACAGCTCGCTGCGATTGGGGTGCGCCTCGAGCATGCGCCGGCGCATCGCGTGGATCTCGCCGCGCAGGCCGACGGTGTCCCGCGGCAGCCGCAGGATCTCCTCGCGCAGCCCCTCGAAGCGCGCGCCGATGCCGGTGTCGCCGGCCACGAAGCGTGCCCGTGTCAATGCCTGGTGCTCCCACACCCAGGCCTTCTCGCGCTGATACCGGGCGTAGGCGTCGATGCGGCTCACCAGCAGCCCGCTCGCGCCGTCGGGACGCAGGCGCAGGTCGGTCTCGTACAGCACGCCGGCAGAGGTGTAGCTGGTGAGCCAGGTGTTGATGCGCTGGGACAGGCGCCCGTACTGCTCGGCCGCCTCCGGGTCGCTGTCGTCGTACAGGAAGATGATGTCCAGGTCGGAGGCGTAGCCCAGTTCCTTGCCGCCCAGCTTCCCGTAGCCGACGACGGCAAAACGCGGCTGCGCGCGATGGCGGGTGCGCAGACCGGCCCAGGCCAGGCGCAGCACCTGGCCCAGGATCAGGCAGGCCAGGTCGCTGAGGTGATCGCTCAGCGTCTCCAGTGGCAGGGTGCCCGACAGATCCCGCACGAGCAGGCGCATGGTCTGCACCTGCTTGAAGTGGCGCAGCAGATCCATCTGCTGCTCGACGTTGTCGGCCCGGTCGAGCTCGGTCTGCAGCCGGGCGGCGAGCGCCGGCCAGTCCAGCGCCTCCGGGCCGGCCAGCGAGATCAGCTCGTCGAGCAGGATCGGGTGCCGCGCCAGGTATTCCGAGGCCCAGGGGCTGGCGGCCGCGAGGTCGGCCAGCCGCTGCAGCGCCCCGGGATACTCGAGCAGCAACGCCAGGTAGGATTCGCGCCGGCCGATGCTCTCGACCACCCCGGCCAGCCTCTCCAGCGTCGCGTCCGGGCGATCCGAGGCGCCAGCCACCTCCAGCAGGCGCGGCACCAGCCGGTCCAAGCGGGCGTGGGTCGAGGCGGACATGCGCCTGTAGACTGCGCTGTCGCGCAGCGCCCGCAGCCGGCGCAGCACATCCGGTGGATCCGCATAGCCGCGCGCTGCCAGCCGGGCGAGGGCACTTTCCTCCGGCTCCCGCGCCTGCCACACCTGGGCCATCGGCTCGTCGCGACCGGGTTCGGTGCGCGACGCGAACACGGCCTCGAACTGGCGTGTCACTCGCTCCCGATGCGCGTCGAGGGTGCGGCGGAACCGCACCACGTCCTCGAACCCCATGGAGTGCGCGACGAGCTGCAGGTCCTCGGGCTTCTCCGGCAACATCTGCGTCTGCTGGTCCTCCAGATACTGCAGGCGGTGCTCGAGGTTGCGCAGGAAGACGTAGGCCGCGTGCAGGTCCTCCACCGCCTCGGCGGGCAGGAGCTGGCGCGCGGCCAGCAGCTGCAGCGCGCCCCGCGTCGAGCGTAGCTGCAGCGCCTGGTCATGGCCGCCGCGCACGATCTGGAAGACCTGCGCCACGAACTCGATCTCGCGGATACCGCCCGGGCCGAGCTTGATGTTGTCGTGCAACTCGCGCCGGGCCACCTCGGTGCGGATCTGTGCGTGCAGCTCCCGCAGTGACTCGAAGGCGCTGTAGTCGAGATGGCGCCGGTAGACGAAGGGGCGCACCATCTGCATCAGCTCCTCGGTGGGCGCGCCCGTGAGTTCGCGCGCCTTGACCCAGGCATAGCGCTCCCACTCGCGGCCCTGCGTGAGCAGGTAGTTCTCGAGCATGGCGAAGCTCATCGCCAGCGGCCCGCTGTCGCCGTAGGGCCGCAGGCGCATGTCTACGCGGAACACGTGTCCGTCGGCGGTGTGCTCGGATAATGCGTTGATGAGCTTCTTGCCCAGCCGCGTGAAGTACTCGTGCGCGCTCAGCGGGCGTGCTCCCCGGGCATCGCCCGCCTCGGGGTACAGGAAGATCAGGTCGATGTCGGAGGATACGTTCAGCTCGCACCCGCCCAGCTTGCCCATGCCCACGACCAGCAGGCGCATGCGCGCACCGTCGCTCTCGCCCAGGGGTTCGCCGTGCCTGGCGGCAGCCCAGGCGTCCAGGTGCGTGAGCGCGAAGCGCAGAGTCTGCTCTGCCAGCGCGCCGGTGCTCGTGACGACCTCGTCGAGATCGGCCAGGCCCGCGAGATCGCGCGTGACGATGCGCAGCATCGCGGCCCGGCGCACTGCCCGCAGCGCCCGGTGCAGGCGGCCTTCGTCGGGCACCGGATGTTCGGCGAGCAGGGCGGCGATCTCCTGCACGTGCAGGGGCCGCAGGACGTCCTCCGGGCGGAAGCAGGCGGGAGGATTGTCCAGCAGCCGGCGCAGGAAGCGGCTGAAGTGTGCGGCCCGTTCGAACAGCCGGGCCGGATCGCGGTCGGAGGTGTGTGTCGCCGTCATGGGGTCGCTGGATGCCATTGAGTAGAATAGCGCGTCTGGTCGCGCTGTCGAAGCTGCAACGGCGCCGCGATCCCACCCCCGGACTGCCTGCCCTGACCCGCCCGTTGCGTCACCCTGCGAAGCACTCCGCCGCCGCATGCCACCTGCTGCGCGCCGCCGCTTGGCCGCATTCGCAGACAAGGCGCCGATGAAGCGCATGCTGCCGCTCGCCTGGCCCACGCTGCGCTTCGTGCGCCATGGATCCGCATGGCTCATGCGCTGGCTGCTGCGGGGCGTGCTGATCCTTGCCCTGCTCCTGGGGGCCGGGGCAGCCGCCGTGCGCTATCTGCTGATCCCCAACATCGACCATTACCGGGCCGAGATCGCCCAGGCCATCAGCCGTGCGGCCAACCAGCGCGTCACGCTCGGTGCGGTGAGCGCCGCGTGGGACGGCATGCGGCCACGCCTGGCGCTGCGCGAGGTGCGCGTGTACGACAGCGCGGGCGCCGAGCGGCTCGTGCTGGAGCGCATCGATGCGCAGTTGTCCTGGACCTCGCTGGTGGCCCTCGAGCCGCGTTTCCACTCGATCGCGCTGGAGCGGCTGAGCCTGGAGGTGCGGCGCGACCGGACCGGGCGCTTCTGGGTGGCGGGCATGCCGCTGCAGCCGGGCCAGGCCGAGGAGGGATTCGGCGACTGGCTGCTGGAACAGCATCGGGTGAGCGTGCGCGATTCCTCGCTCACCTGGATCGACCAGACCCTGGGGGGCACACCGCTGCTGGTCCGGGACACCGATCTGACGCTGCAGAAGCACCTGAGTGGATGGCGATTCGCGCTGCACGCGGTGCCGCCGGCGGCGCTTGCCGCTCCCGTCGACCTGCGCGGCGATCTGTCACGCGACCGCCGTGGCCCGGGCGCGCGGTGGAGCGGCGAGCTGTACATGAAGATGGGATATGCGGATCTGACTGCCCTGCGCCAGTGGATCGCGATTCCCTTCGACGTCACTCGTGGGGCCGGGGCGCTGGAGGCCTGGTCACGCATCGATGCCGGGCACATGCGCGCGCTCACGGCCGACGTCGCGCTGTCCGGCGTGCGGCTGCGGCTGCGTTCCGATCTGCCGGAACTGGCCCTGACGAGCATGGCCGGTCGCCTCACCTGGCGGCAGAACGCACAGGGCTTCGCCTACGGCGCCCGCAGACTGTCCTTCACCACGCCGGACGGACTCAGACTGTCCCCGGCAGAGATCTCCTACGACCGTTCGGCCGCCGGGGATGAGCGCCAGGTGCAGTCCCGCCTGCAGGTCGACCGGCTGGATCTGGCCGCAGTGATGCGACTGCTGGACCGGCTGCCGCTGGATGCGGCGCTGCGTGGGCGCCTGGCCGAAGCTGCTCCGCGCGGAACGGTGCGCGATTTCGAGTTGCGCTGGACCGGGCCGTTCCAGGAACGGCGCAGCTATCTGCTGCGTGCCGGGTTCGACCGGCTGGCATTGTCCCCATCGGGCTATCTGCCCGGATTCGGCGCGGTGAGCGGCAGCGTCGAGGCGACCGACCAGGGCGGCGTGGTGACCCTGAGCAGCGGCAGGTCCGAGGTGGCCATGCCGCGCGTGTTCGCCGCCGCGCTTCCGCTGGAATCGCTGGATGCGCGCGTCACCTGGAGCAATCCGGCAGGTGGCCCGCTGGTGCACATCGAGCGCGCCGTGTTCTCGAACGCGCATCTGGCCGGGCAGGTGCGCGGTTCCTACCGCGCCGTGCCCGGACATCCCGGTACGATCGACCTGTCCGGATCGCTTTCGCGCGGCGATGCACGCGAGGTCTGGCGCTACATTCCCCTGCGCATCCACGAGGACATCCGCGAGTGGCTCAAGGACGGGCTGGTGGCCGGCCGCAGCGAGGATGTTCGCTTCCGTCTGCGCGGGGACCTGCGCCGCTTTCCCTTCGTCGATCCCGCCAGCGGCATCTTCGAGGTGGTCACGCGCTTTCACGACGGCGCGCTGTCGTACGTGCCCGGCTGGCCGGTGATCGAGGGGGGGCGCGGTGAACTGGTGTTCCGCGCCGCCAGCATGAACCTCTCGGTCGAGCAGGCGCGCGTGTTCGGTACCGAGCTGCGCGCGGTCAGGGCCAGCATCGCCGACCTGGCCGGCCCCGACCACACCGTGCGGATAAGCGGGGTCGCGCAGGGTCCCAGCCAGGATTTCCTGCGCTTCATCGAGGAAAGTGCGGTGGATCGCTGGATCGGCGGCCTCACGCGCGGGATGCGCGCCACCGGGTCGGGTACCCTGCAGCTGGCACTGACCATCCCCCTGCACCGTCTGGAGGAGGCGGGCGTGCGGGGCAGCTACCGCTTCGCCGGCAATACGCTGGAGCCGGGTCACCGCGCCCCGCGCCTCGACAACCTGGCCGGTGAGCTGCGTTTCACCGAACGCGACGTGCGCGTGGACGAGGCCAGCGGAAGCGTGCTCGGCATGCCGGCGCGGTTCTCGGTGCATCGCGACGGCAACGGCATCCAGGTACAGGCACGGGGCAGTGCCGACACCGCCGCAATGCGCGCACTGGTCGACCATCCCCTGGGGGCGCGCCTGAGCGGCAGCATCGGCTGGCAGGCGCGGGTCGGCATCCGCGACGGCGGCTACGAACTCAGGGTCGAGTCGGACCTGCGCGGACTGACCAGCACGCTTCCGGCGCCCTTCGCCAAGCCGGCGGCGCGGCCGTGGCCGATGCGCTACCAGCGCCGGGGAAACGGAGTGCGCGATTTCGCCGTGCTGTCGGTTGGCAGCGTGCTCTCCGCGCAACTGCAACTCGACCCGCGCGCGCGCGACCGCATCGTGCGCGGGGAGATCCGGCTCAACGCGCAGGCGCCACCGCCCGCCCGCGACGGCCTGTGGCTCAGCGGCACCGTCCCGGCGGCAGACCTGGACGCGTGGCGTGCCCTGCTCGATGCACCGGGGGGCGGGAGCGGGGGGACGAAGCTGGCCGGAGCCTCGATGCAGATCGGCGTGCTGCGCGCCGGTGGGCGTGACTGGAACGACGTGCAGATCGGACTGGTCCGCGCGCAGGAGGTCTGGCGCGGGCGCATCGATGCACGCCAGGCCGTCGGCACCTTCCAATGGGCGCCCGCCGGTACCGGTGCCCTCGCTGCCCGGCTCGAGAGGCTGCACGTGCCCGACGCCCCGGAAGAGATGAACGAAGTCACCGGCACGCGGCCGATGAACCTGCCGGCCCTGGACATCGCAGCCGAGGATTTCCGGCTCGGCGCGCGCCGGCTCGGCCGCATGATGCTCACCGCCGGGCCGCAGGGGCGCGAATGGCACATCCGTCGCTTCGAGGCGGTCGGCGAACACGGAACGCTGGAGGCGAGCGGTGTATGGCAGCGGTCGGTCGGTGCGCCGACGACCAGCCTCGACCTGACGGTGCGCGCCGACGACATCGGCGCCTACTTCGCCAGCATCGACATCCCGCCAGGCGTCGTGGGCGGCAGCGGCAGTCTGAAGGGCCGGCTGGGCTGGTCGGGCGCTCCGCAGGCGCCCGACCAGCCCAGCTTGCGCGGAACACTGGAGCTGCGCGCGCGCAAGGGCCGCTTCGCGAGGGCCGAGCCCGGCATCGGCAAGCTGATCGGGGTGCTCAGCCTGCAGGCGCTGCCCCGCCGCGTGGCGCTCGACTTCAACGACGTGTTCAGCGACGGGTTCGTGTTCGATTCCCTCGCCGCGAATATCGATGTCGAACAGGGCATCGCCCGCACGCAGAACTTCAGCATGATCGGCCCGGCAGCGCGGGTCGAGATGCGCGGCGAGGTGAACCTCGCCGGCGAGACCCAGCGGCTGGACATCAAGGTGCTGCCTGCATTGAGCGAGAGCGTTGCGCTGGGCGCAGCCTTCCTCAATCCCGCCATCGGCATCGCGGCCCTGCTGGCCCAGAAGGCGTTGAACGATCCGATCAATCAGCTCGCTGCGTTCGAATACGAGATCAGCGGCACCTGGTCCGACCCGATCGTGCTCGGCAAGCGGCGCAACCAGAAGGACGCGCGGCCGGGCCGGGAGTGAGGTTGGAAAAAGCACATGCGCGCCCAGAACTATCCTCAGAACCAACCCGGGCCTGGCGAATTCCCCTGGCTCCCGGCACCCCGTTACCGCTAACCTAGTCGTTGACCACATCGCACCCTGGCAGCCATGAACGCACCCGTCCATCGCGAAATCCTGTTCTCCACCGCCGAGCGCACCCTGCTGGCGCCCTATGGGCTCGATCCGGGTGAGCTGGGCAGCGTGTTCGGCCATATCCTCAGCCACCACGTGGACTATGCGGATCTGTACTTCCAGTACAGCCGGGGCGAGAGCTGGAGCCTGGAGGAGGGCATCGTCAAGTCCGGCAGCTTCAACATCGATCAGGGCGTGGGCGTACGGGCCGTGACTGGCGACAAGACCGCGTTCGCCTACTCGGACGACATCAGCCTGCCCGCGCTGCAGTCTGCCGCCGATGCCACCCGCGCCATCGCGCGCCAGGGCGCGCAGGCGCGTACGCAGGTGGCGCGGCGCAACCCCGCACGGGAGCTGTATCTTCCGCACGATCCGATCGCCAGCCTGGATGCACCGAGCAAGGTGGCCCTGCTGGAGCGGCTGGAAACGTTCGCTCGGGCCATCGATCCGCGCGTGAAGCAGGTGATGGCGAGCCTGGCCGGCGAGTACGAGGTGGTGCTGGTGGCCCGCAGCGACGGCGCGATGGCGGCCGACGTGCGGCCGCTGGTGCGACTGTCGCTGCAGGTGATCGCCGAGGAAGGCGCGCGGCGCGAGCAAGGCAGTGCCGGCGGTGGCGGCCGCTTCGATTACGCCTACTTCACCGACGAGGTGCTGCACGACTACGCCCGCAGGGCGGTGGAGCAGGCGCTGGTCAACCTGCGTGCACGACCCGCCCCGGCCGGCACCATGACCGTGGTGCTGGGGCCGGGCTGGCCGGGCGTGCTGCTGCACGAGGCGATCGGCCACGGACTCGAGGGCGATTTCAACCGCAAGGGCACCTCGGCATTCACCGGCCGCGTCGGCGAGCGCGTCGCTGCGCCGGACGTCACCGTGGTGGATGACGGCACCCTGGCAAGGCGGCGCGGCTCGCTCAACGTCGATGACGAGGGCAATCCGACTCAGTGCACCGTGCTGATCGAGGACGGAGTGCTCCAGGGCTACATCCAGGACGCGATGAACGCGCGCCTGATGGGCGTGCCGGTCACCGGCAACGGACGCCGGGAATCGTTCGCGCACACGCCCATGCCGCGCATGACGAACACCTATATGCTCTCCGGTGACAAGGATCCGCGGGAGATCATCGCCTCCGTCAAGCGTGGCCTGTACGCGGTGAATTTCGGCGGCGGGCAGGTCGACATCGTCAGCGGCAAGTTCGTGTTCTCGACGTCGGAGGCCTACATGATCGAGGATGGCAAGGTCACCTATCCTGTCAAGGGGGCGACGTTGATCGGCAACGGCCCGGACGCGCTCACGCGGGTGAGCATGATCGGGAACGACATGTCGCTCGACACCGGTGTGGGTACCTGCGGCAAGGAAGGACAGAGCGTGCCCGTGGGCGTCGGGCAACCCACCCTGCGCATCGATGGACTGACCGTCGGCGGCACCTCCGCCTGACTGTTCGACCGGCCTCTCGTATCCCGGTGACTGATCGCACCAAACCCGCGGATCACTCATCGCCAATCACCAATCGACTGGATCCCGTCGGCTTTCTCCGGGATGACGACACCCACGAATCACCAATCACCAGGACCGATGATCCTCATCCTCAACGAGAACACCGATCTCAACGCCCCCGAGTACGCGCAGCTGCTGGGCACGCTTCGTCAGCTGCCCGGCATCCAGGTCAAGGCGCACCGGATCGAAGGCGACCTGCGCGCGGTCACGGAGATCTACCTGATCGGAGACACCAAGCAACTGTCGATGGAGGACATGCGCGCGCTGCCGCTGGTCGAGCGCGTGGTACGCGTGTCCGAGGAATACCGCGTGCTAGGCCGACACAGGGACGACAGCCGACCGACGGGTTTCGAATACCAGGGCGTGCGCTTCGGACAGGACACGCTGAACATCTTCGCCGGTCTGTGCGCGGTGGACACGCCGGAACACGTGGACGCGATGTGCCGTGCGCTCAAGGACAACGGCCTGCAGTGCACGCGCATGGGCGCGTACAAGCCGCGCACCAGTCCGTATTCGTTCCAGGGACACGGCCGCGCCTGCCTGAACTACGTGTTCGAGATCGCTGGCAAGCACGGCATCCGGGTCATTGCCATGGAGATCACGCACGAGGCGCACGTGGACGAGATCCGCGAGGCACTGCGCGAGACCGGCAGCCCGACCGGCGTGATGCTGCAGATCGGCACGCGCAACACGCAGAATTTCGAACTCCTCAAGGCGGTGGGACGCCAGAAGGAGTACCCGGTGCTGATCAAGCGCGGCTTCGGCATCACGCTGGACGAGTCGCTCAACGCGGCAGAGTACCTGGCGAGCGAGGGCAATCACCGCGTGGTGTTCGGACTGCGCGGCATGAAGACCAACATGGGCGATCCGCACCGGAATTTCGTGGATTTCGCGCACGTGCCGGTGGTGCGCCGGCTGACCCGCATGCCGGTATGCATCGACCCCTCGCACTCGGTGGGCTCGCGCATCGAGGGACCGGACGGAATCCTCGATCTCGTCCACGCTACCGCTCAGGGGGTACTGGCGGGGGCCAACATGATCCTCGTGGATTTCCACCCCAATCCGGCGAAGGCACTGGTGGACGGGCCGCAGGCGCTGCTGCTGGCGGAACTGCCGCTGTTCGTGGCCGACGTCGCCGCCGCGCGCGAGGCCTACCTGCGCCGCACGCGGATATGGAGCAAGGCGGCGGCGTGAGCGGGGCTGCCAACGCGCGCCTGGCCACGCTCGAACTCCTGGGCGAGGGCACGCACACTGCCGGGCAGATCGGCCGGATGATCGGGCACGCGCGCTTCTTCGACGGCTTCACCGCGCAAGACGTGCAGCGGCTTGCCGCCTTCATGCGGCTGTATCGCGCCCCGGCCGGCGCCACCATCATCGCCGAGGGCGAGTGCGACGACTACATGCTGCTGATCGTCAGCGGCCACGTGGACGTGCGCAAGACCGACAAGCGTGGCGTGCTGCAGACCATGACCAGCGTCGGCCCCGGCATGACGCTGGGGGAGATGTCCATGATCGACGGTGAGCCGCGCTTCGCCACGTGTATCGCCGCGGAGCCCACCACGTTCGCCATCCTGGCGCGCGCCGCGATGGTGCGCATTCTCGAGGATGCCCCGGAACTCGGCGCAAAGGTGCTGATCCGGGTCGTCACGCTGCTCTCCCAGCGCCTGCGCCAGACGAGCGCGACGCTGCTGCACTACATGGAGCGCTGAACGCTGGAGGCACGCCTGCGCAGCGCCCTGACCGCCGTGATCCTGCTGGCCCTCGGCTGCGTCCCGGCCATCGCCGCTCCGGCCCTGCAGGACGACCTGGGTCGGCACTTCGAGGTCTCCACGCCGGCGCGCCGCGTGGTGGCGCTCGCGCCGCATCTGGCCGAGCTCATGTTCGACATCGGTGCCGGGACGGCGTTGGTGGCGAGCGTGCGCGGTGCCGACTGGCCGCCTGCCGTGGCCGCGCTTCCCCGGGTGGGCGATGCCGCCGGCATCGACGTCGAGCGCGTGCTGGCGCTGCGGCCCGATCTGGTGCTCGCCTGGGGTTCGGGCAACCGGCCGGCAGACATCGCACGTCTGCAGGCTCTGGGGTTGCGCGTATTCGTCAACGAACCGCGCACGCTGTCCGATGTCGCACGCACGCTGCGACGGCTGGGTCGGCTCACGGGGAGTACGCATGCGGGCGAAGCCTCCGCGCGCCGTTACGAGGCGCGGCTGGCGCAGTCGCGTCGGGATGCGCGCGATGCCGCCGCGGTGTTCGTGCAGATCTGGGATCGGCCGCTGATGACCGTGAACGGCGCGCATCTCGTCAGCCAGGCCCTGCGTCACTGCGGCAGCCGCAACGTATTCGCCTCACTCCCCGCGCTGGCCGGCAGCGTCTCCCGCGAGGAGGTGCTGGCTGCCGCGCCCGACACCCTGCTCGTGCTCGCACCCCCCGGACGGGCCTCGGAATGGATCTCGGCCTGGGCGCGTTTCGCGCATCTGCGTCGGCGCACGATCGCCCTCGACCCGGATCTGCTCACGCGCGCCACGCCGCGTCTGCTGCAGGGCGTGGAGGCGTTGTGCGGCGCGCTTGCTGGCAGCCGGACGGACCCTGCACACCGGCCGTCGGCATCGGAGGCTGGTGCTGCCCCTGCTGCAGCGCTGCCTCAGGACCGGCCAGCCCGGCCGCGGCGACGTGCGGTGCGAGCGGTGCTCACCCGGGCCCTTCTCCGACTCCCCGGTCCTTGCGCCACAGGACGTCGCTGCCGCCTCCGCGCCGGTTGAGCACGCGCGCGAGTACGAACAGGAGATCGGACAGGCGGTTCAGGTACTGCAGCGAGTACGGACCGACCGCTTGTGCCGATGCAAGGGCGGCGACGCCGCGCTCCGCGCGTCGGCACACGGTGCGGGCCACGTGGCACAGGGCGGCGGCACGGGTGCCGCCGGGAAGGATGAACTCCTTGAGCGGCTCCAGGGTGGCGTTGTGGTGGTCGAGCAGCCGTTCCAGCGCCACCAGCTGCCCCTCCTGGACGGCCTGATATCCGGGAATGGAGAGTTCCCCGCCGAGGTCGAACAGGTCATGCTGGATCGCGGTCAGGCAGATGCGCAGGTCGTCGTCCAGCGCCTCGGTGAGCAGGACGCCAATGTTGCTGTTGAGTTCATCTACAGCGCCAAGTGCCTGAATCCGAGCGTGATCCTTGGCAACGCGCGAGCCGTCGCCGAGCCCGGTGGTGCCGTCGTCGCCGGTCCGGGTATAAATCTTGGTGAGACGCTTGCCCATTGAGGTCCCGTTTGAAGAGAATGCGCTGGCATTATAGGTCGGCCGCATCCGAGAGTCCGTGCGTCCGGCGCGCGCTGCCCGCGCGCTGGGGCTGGGTGCTGGCCTGGACCGCGCTTCTGAGCGGGCTGGCGGCGACTTCGGCACTGTGGCTGCAGAGCCAGCACGCGGCGCAGACGCGGCTCGACCACGTGCTCGAGCAGCGCCTGACCCTGGTGCAGGCGCGGCTGAGTGAGGCCTTCTCCGCCTATGCCGCCATGCTGCTCGCGGCGCGCGGTTGGCTGGCCGGTGCACAGCCGCAGGAGGAATCGGCCTGGCGCGAGTTCGCCGGGATACTGGATTTCGAGCGGCGCTCGCCCGGCCTGCGCCATCTCGTGTACCTGGAGGGACGCGCGCAGCCGGTCCCCGAGCCCGCAGGCGTGGCGGTGCGCTATGCCGCGCCGGCCCTGCCCGGATCCTGGCGCGGACTGGATCTCGCGCACATGCCGGGGCTGCACCTTGCCCTGCGCGGGACCGACCTGTCCGGCACGCCGTCGGTGTCGCCGGTGCTGCGCGACTCCGCGGCCGACGCGCCGTGGCTGGCAGTGGCTCTGCGGCTGGATGCGGGTGGCCATCATCCCGAGCCCGGCTACGCCCTCGCCGTGATCGATGTGCCGTCCCTCATGCGGTGGGTGACGGATGCCACGCTCGGCGACGTGGTGCTGCGCCTGTACGACGGTGCACCGTCGGCGAACCGCCTGCTCTTCCGCTCGCCGGGCGAAAGCGATCCCAGGCAGGCACGCATCGGCACGGTGCGCGTGGAGGACCGGACCTGGACCGTGGAGGTCACGCCCGGGACCGCCCTGGGCGGAGCGGTGGCGCAGGAGGCGGCTACCGCCATCCTCGTTGCCGGTACCGCGGTGAGCCTGCTGCTGTTCGTGTCGCTGGTCGGACTGGCCAGCGGCCAAGCACGGGCCTCGCTGCTGGCGCTGCGCATGAGCGATGCCGCACGGGCCCGCGCACGCCGCTTCAGCGAACTGGCGCGGCACGCCCCGATGGGCGTATTCGTGGCGGACGTGCACGGCGAGTTCCGCTTCGTCAACGAGCGCTGGCGCAGCCTGTTCGGATTGAGCGAGGAGGCCGCGGGTGGGGAAGGCTGGGCCTCGGCGGTCCATCTTCAGGACCGGCAGCGCATGCTGGAGGCGTGGCGTGAGGCGGTGCAGGCGCAGACGCCCTTCCAGCAGGACTGCCGCCTGCTCGCGCCCGGGGCAGAGGCGATCCACGTGAGCATGTCGGCCGTGCCGGAGCGCGACGAGGCCGGGGCGACGGTCGCCTGGATCGGCACCTGCATGGACATCAGCGCGCGCCGCCGCGCCGAGCTGGCCCTGACCCGGGCGAACGAGGAACTGGAGGGGCGCGTGCATCAGCGCACCGAGGAACTGGAGCATGCCAACGCCCGGCTGGGCCGCGAGTTCGAGGAGCGTCGGCGGGCCGAGCGCGAGCGCGAGGAGATCCTCCAGCGTCAGGCGGCACTGCTGCACAGCATCCCCGACATGGCCTGGCTCAAGGACCGGCAGCTGCGCTTCCTCGCAGTGAACGAGCGGGTCGCCGCGCTGCTCGGTGTGCCGGTGGGCGACATCGTCGGCCACAGCGATGCCGACTTCATGGCGCCCGAAGTCGCGGGCCGCAATCGCGAAGAGGATCTGGAGGTGCTGCGCACTGGCCGCACGCTGCGCCTGGACGAGATGGGGCGCTACGGTACGCAGCAGTGGTTCGAGGTGGTGAAATCCCCGGTACTGGACGAGCACGGCGCAGTCATCGGTGTGGCCGGCGTGGCGCGCGACATAAGCGAGCGCAAGCGCGACGAGGAGGTCCTGCGCGCCTCCAATGCACGTCTGCACGCGCTGGCCGACGAACTGCATCTGCGCGCCCAGGCACGCGCAGCGATGAACGAGCTGGGGAACGTGCTGGGTGCATGCACCACGCTCGAATCGGGCCGCGCCGCGCTTGCCCGCCAGATCGAAACCGTGTTTCCGGAGGGCGGCGGCCGGCTGTACTGGCTCGAGGGCGGGGGTGAGGTCATGCGCGCCGGCGCGCGCTGGGGTGCCCCGGGCAGCGCCGAGCGGTTGTCCGTGGAGCAGTGCCAGGCGCTGCGCGACGGACGCGCCCACCATGTTCCGGCGGCGCGCGGGGCGCGTGCGTGCGCGCATCTCACCCGCATCCCGCTGGCCGGCGCAGTGTGCGTGCCGCTGCGCGTGAGCGGCGTGGTGGCCGGCTTGCTGTACTGGGAGGCAAGCGCGCTCTCCGGCAGCGCGGACGAGGCACTCAACGCCGAGCGCGACAGCGCCTGGCGCCAATGGGCATGCGCCGTCAGCGAGTATCTCGATCTGGCGCTGTCCAACCTCGCGCTGCGCCAGACGCTGCAGATCCAGGCCCGGCACGATCCGCTCACCGACCTGTTCAACCGCCGCTACATGGAGGAGGCGCTGGAGCGCGAACTGCGGCGTGCCGAGCGCAGCCGCCGTCCGATGGGCGTGATCATGGCCGACCTGGATCATTTCAAGCGCTACAACGACACCCTCGGTCACGAAGCCGGCGATCGCCTGCTGGTCGGCCTGGCGGAGTGTCTGCGCGCCCAGGTGCGTGCCGGGGACATCGTATGCCGGTATGGCGGCGAGGAATTCCTCGTCATCCTGCCCGAGGCTTCACTGGAACTGGTGACGCAGCGCGCGGAGGAGCTGCGCATGTCGGTGGCGCGCCACCTGGCAGTGCCGGACGAGTCGCCTCTGCCGCCGGTCACAATGTCCCTGGGTGTCGCGCTCTATCCGGCGCACGCCCAGAGCGCCGACGAACTGGTGCGCGCGGCCGACGAGGCGCTGTACCGGGCCAAGCGCAACGGACGGGACCGGGTGGAGATCGCGCGCATGGGCGCCGCCCGCCGTCCTCAGCGACCGTCCAGGTCGGCCAGTTCGAGTTCCAGATAGCGCTGCTGCACGTTGCGCCGGTGCACGCTGGCGTAGGCGCCCCAGTCCCGGTACGCCGGCAGGTCGCTGCGGTCCAGGGCCTCCAGCAGGCTCAAGCCCTCGTCATACAGCCGCCGCGCCAGTGCGTCCAGGTCCGACAGATAGGCGCGCGTGCGGCGCACCTCCGCGATGTCTGCCACCGGGCCGTGTCCGGGGATGACCTGCCGCGCCGGCAGCCGGGCCACGGCATCCAGCGCGGTGATCCATTGCGGCAGGCGGCCATCGCGCGTCTCCGGCACGCGTCCGATGCTGACCAGGCCGCCGCCGAACGCGATACCCGAGCGACGGTCGAGCACCACCAGATCGCCGGGCGTGGCGCCCCAGCCGAAGTGCAGCAGTTCCAGTTCGCGGCCTGCGACGCGCACTATCTGCGAGCCGTCCACCAGACGCGCCGGCACCACCAGCCGCGTGCCTCGCATCGCCTGCGCCCCGAGCAGCAGGCGCAGGTTTTCCAGGCAGTGTGCGCAGCGCTCGCGCATGAGCTGGGCCGAGCGGCGGTGGGTGAGCAGGGGTGCGCCAAGGTCGGCGAAGACCGCATTGCCAAACAGGAAGTCCTGCACGGCGTGCGTGTTCACCACCAGCGCCACCGGCTTGTCGCTCACCCGGCGAATCGCGCGCAGCATGGCGCGCCCGAGGCGGTAGGATCCGCCGGTGTCGACGACGATGATGCCGTCACGGGCCACGATGAACCCGGCATTGCCGGTGAAGCCGGCATTCGCGCTCGAGGCTTCGTCGAGCGCACCGATGAAGGCGTAGACGTCCCGGGCCACCGGTACCGGCTCGAGCGCGGTTGCCGGTGCGGCACACAGGATCAGCAGCATCATCAGCCAGTGCGGCCGCGGCAGACGAGGCAGCGGAAGCGTCATGGGCGCGCCAGCGAAGCGGGCAATGCCGGGCTCGCCGGCGATCCGGCGCAGGAGTGCATGCACATGCGTCCATTCTGGCATGCTGCGCGTCGTTGAAGAGGAAACCACATGCGCAAGATCCTGTTATCCATGCTCGCCCTGCTGGGCTGCGGCAGCATCGCATCGGGCGCCGGGTTCGTGGTCGAGGAGATCGCCCCGGGCAACTTCGTGCACTATGGCCGCCACGAGGATCGCTCCGCGCTCAACTTGGGCGACAACGCGAACATCGGTTTCATCGTCGGCGAGCGCTGTGTGGCGGTGATCGACAGCGGTGGCTCGCTGGCGGTGGGCCGGGCACTGCGCGAGGCGATCGCGGGCGTCACGCCGCAGCCGGTGTGCTACGTGATTACCACCCACGTACACCCCGACCACTTCTTCGGCGCCGCCGCCTTCCTTGCGGACCGGCCGCAATACGTCGGGCATGCGGAACTGCCACGCGCGCTGGCCGCGCGCGGCAAGTTCTACAAGGGTACCCTCGAACGGGATCTGGGCGAGGCCGGGGCCGGCAGCGAGATCATCGTGCCCGAACTGCTGGTGAAGGACCGCCTGCGGCTGGACCTGGGCGGCCGCTTCATCGAGGTGCGCGCCTGGCCGCTGGCACACACGGACAACGATCTGACGGTGTTCGACGAGACCACCTCGACGCTGTGGCTGGCCGATCTGCTGTTCCTGCAGCACACGCCGGTCGTGGACGGCAGCATCCTGGGATTCCTGCGGGTGCTGGACGACTTGGCCGCGTTGCCGGCGCGGACCATCGTTCCCGGCCACGGTCGCAGCGACGCCGCTTGGCCGCAGGTCCTGGACGCGCAGAAGCGCTACCTGGGCCTGATCGTGCGCGAGACCCGCCAGGCGCTCGGCAATGGCGTGCCGATCCAGGATGCGGTCGAGTCGGTCGGTGCACAGGAGGCGCCGAACTGGGTCAACTTCGATACGTACCACAAGCGCAACGTGACCGGCGCCTACACCGAACTCGAGTGGGAGGATTGAGCGCATGGCGGCCTGCGCTATACTGCGCCGGCTCGCCTCGACGGCGTCCATACGGAGGAATCGGCAATCATGATGAAGGAATTCGTCTCCAGGGCCGTTGCCCTGCTCCTGGTGGCGGGGCTCGCCTGTTCGGCGATGGCCAACGAGAAGGCGGAGCCGGACCCGGCCAACTCCCAGTACTGGGGCGGCATCCGCAAGATGATGTTCGGCGACCGCGAGATCCAGGATGGCAAGGACGTGGTGCGTGTCTACCTAGCGCTGCGGGCGGCCGATGCGGCGACGGTGCCGGTGGCCGTGAAGGCGCAGTTCGATCAGACCGCGGAGCGCTATATCGAGCGCATCTATCTCATCGTGGAACGCAATCCGTCGTCGGTGGCTGGTGTGTTCGATTTCACCCCCGCGAGCGGCCGCGCCCAGGTGGAGACGCGTCTGCGCTTCGAGGACTTCAGCCACGTGCGGGCAGTGGCGGAGACCAACGACGGCAAGCTGTACATGGACTCACGCTGGGTGAAGGCCGCCGGCGGCTGCTCCGCGCCGAGCGGCAAGTTCGCGGTCCCCGCTGCGCTCATGGGGAAGATGAAGTTCCGCTTCGACGACGATGTCAAGTTCGACCAGCCCAACCTGGTGCAGGTCAACATCCGCCATCCCAACGAGTCGGCACTCGCGATGGATTTCGATGCCTCGCGCGTGCCGCAGTTCGTGCGCAGCGTGGCGGTCACCTACGACGGCAAGCCGGTGATGACGGCGCAGGTCGACTTCTCGCTGAGCGACAACCCGACCTTCCGCTTCTGGTTCGTGCCCCATCAGGCGGGCGAACTGCGCGTGGAGGTCGAGGACACGCATGATCAGCGCTACGTGCAGACAGTCCCGATCAAGGAAGGCACGATCCTCACCGGCGGCTGATGCCCGGGTCGCCGAAAGGGGCGGCATTGACCTGGCACAGGCGTTTCCTTTACAGTTCGTGCGCTTTCAGCAAGGGTGATCCCTTCACCCGGTACAAACCAATAACGAGACTGGAACAGCCTCATGATCCTCACCCGAGTGACATTCGCGCTGGCAGCCGGCCTGGCCCTCGCCATGACAATGCCGGCGCGCGCCGCAGACGGCGATCCGGCCGCCGGTCAGCAGAAGAAGCAGATGTGCGAGGGCTGCCACGGCATCGTCGGCTACCGCACCGCCTATCCCACCGTCTATTCGGCTCCCAAGCTGGGTGGGCAGAGCGCCGCCTACATCGTCAAGGCCCTTCAGGACTATCGGTCCGGCGCACGCAAGCACCCGTCGATGAACGGGGTCACGGGCTCTCTGAGCGATCAGGACATGGCCGATCTGGCCGCGTACTACGCCAGCGAAGGCAAGTAGGACACGGACCAGGGGGATGATCGAAGCCATGCGTATCACCTTGATTGCAGTTTCGGTGCTGGCACTCGCGACCGGCGCATCCAGCGCGATCGCGCGCGATTACGAGGCGGGAAAGAAGAAGGCCGCGGAAGTGTGTGCCGCCTGCCACGGCGAGGACGGCAACAAGCCGCTCACGCCCGACACACCGAAGCTCGGAGGCCAGTATTACGATTACCTGGTCCACGCGCTCGAGCAGTACAAGAACGGCAAGCGCCAGAACCCGCTGATGTCTCCGATGGCCGCACCCCTGTCCAAGGAGGACATCCGCGACCTGTCGTTTTATTTCTCGAAGCAGCAGGGTCTGGACGTCAGGTACTGAGGCGCACGCGCCCAGTGGGAGAGGGCCGGCCAGCGCCGGCCCTTCTTGTTTGTACGCCCGCGGCTCAGCGATGCCCGCCGCGCCTCTCCAGACATTCGAGATAGGCCTGTGCATCGGGCGTCCCCTCGAGCCGCTGGGCCTGCCAAAGTGTCTCGCCGAGACACTCCAGCAGTGCGTGCAGGGCACGATGCCGGTCGCCTTCGCCGAGCGCCAGCCGCTGTAAGGCGGCGCGCACTCCTGCCGGCCGGTCGACGGACAACTGCTCGTCGACGGCCAGGTGCAGCGACAGGTGCAGGAACGGGTTCATCGCGCCTGACTCGGGCGTGTAGTCGCGATCCACGTACGTATCCGGCTGATCGAGCATGGCGTGGTACTCCGGATGCAGCAGCATGACCTCCAGCGCCATGCGCTGAAGCGGCTGCAGCGGCGCGCCGTCCCGGTACTGGCGCCAGGTGTCGAAGAAAAACCGGCGCGCCTGTTCACGACTGGGTTGGTACATTTCCCTCCCTCGATGGCGTCTTCGCCTTGTATTCGCACAGATCGCGGATGATGCAGGCGGGGCAGTCCGGAGTGCGCGCCTTGCACACGTACCGGCCATGCAGGATCAGCCAGTGGTGCGCGTCCTTGCGGTACTGTTCCGGCACCACCTTCAGCAGCCGGCGTTCGACCTCTTCGACGCTCTTTCCGGGTGCAAGGTTCGTGCGATTGGCTACCCGGAAGATGTGCGTATCGACGGCGATGGTGGGCTCGCCGAAAGCGGTGTTGAGAATGACATTGGCGGTCTTCCTCCCCACGCCGGGCAAGTCCTCCAGGGCTTCTCGCTCGCGCGGGACCTCGCCGCTATGCCGTTCCAGCAGCAACCGGCAGGTGGCAATCAGGTTCCTGGCCTTCGTCCGGTACAGCCCGATACTCCTGATGTAGTCTCCCAGTCCGTCCTCACCCAGGGCCAGGATGCGCTCGGGGGTGTCGGCGGCCTGGAACAGGCGTGCGGTGGCGAGGTTGACGCTGCGGTCCGTGGCCTGCGCCGAGAGGATCACCGCGACCAGCAGTTCGAAGGGCGTGCGGTAATGCAGTTCGGTGGCCGGTGCCGGATCATGCGTGTGGAACCGGCGGAAGATCTCTGCGCGTCTGGCTGGGTTCATGGGAGGAGATGGCAACGGATCAAGTTCGTGCGGACGCGGCCGATACTGCCGAGACGCAGGCAGTGCCTGCGACCCGCCACACCGGCCACGAATCCTTGGTGAGCCTGCACATGAATCTTCGCCTGCGCGATCTGTCGATCGCAACGAAATTCTCCGTCATTCTGCTGCCCGCCATCGCCCTGCTGATCGGCATGCTCGCATTCGTCCAGACCCGGGTCGCGAGCAGTGCGGCCGAGCGCAGCGCCGTGGACGATCTCCGGCACAACAACGGCCTGATCACGAGCATGATCGACGCGTACAACCAGTCGCTGACCGGGACGGTGGTCAAGCTCGCGCAGAGCTTCGACGCCTACTATCCGGGGCGGTTCGAGCTCGATGCGTCGGCACCGGTGCAGGTCGGCGAGGTCAGCGCGCCGGTCCTGCGCATCGGCGGCCGTGCGATCAATCTCGACTTCGGAGGCGTGGACCGTTTCGCCGAGACCACCGGCGGCGTCGCCACCCTGTTCGTGCGCAGCGGCGACGACTTCGTGCGGGTCACCACTTCGCTCAAGAACGAAAAGGGCGGGCGCGTCATCGGCACCTCGCTGGGCCGGACCCATCCCGGCTACGCGCGACTGATGGCGGGCGAGACCTACGTGGGCAAGGCGCACCTCTTCGGCCGCGAGTACGTCACGCACTACCGGCCGGTGAAGGATGTCGACGGGCAGGTCATCGCGGTCAGCTTCGTCGGCCTGGACTTCACCGAGGGTCTGAAGAATTTCAAGGAGCGCGTCGCGCAGATGAAGCTCGGGACCTCCGGCTACGTCTTCGTGGTGGATGCCTCGTCCGGACCGGAGCGGGGCACCGCACTGGTGTCCCCGAACGGCGCCGGCAGGAACATGCTGACCGGCGCCGCACGGACCGACATCGCGGCCATGCTGGAAAGCCGGAAAGGCGTGCGGCACTATCTGGATCCGAACCGAAAGGGCGGCGCTGCCCGGGTCGTGGTTGCGTACGACACCTACCCCGAATGGAACTGGATGATCGCCTCGCGCATGACCGAGGCCGACGTGCTGGCCGGTGCACACCACGGCCGCAACCTCATGCTCCTGGCAGCGCTGCTGATCCTCCTGCCCATCGGCGCCCTGATCTACGCCGCCACCACGGTGTGGGTGGCGCGTCCGCTGCGCCAGGCGGTCGCGGTGACCGAGCGCCTGGCCCAGGGTGATCTGACGGTGGACGCCGCCGCGCAGTCGCGGGACGAGATGGGCCATCTGTTCGCGTCCATCGATGCCATGAAGCAGAATCTGGTCGGCATCGTGCGCCAGGTGCACGACAGTGCGGGCGAGGTATCTAGCGCCGCCACCGAGCTGTCGGCGTCGGCCGAGAGCGTGGTGCAGGGCTCGCAGCGCCAGAGCGAGGCGGCAAGCTCGGCGGCGCAGGCGGTCGAGCAGAGCAGCGCAACCATCGGCTCCGTCGCGGAGACTGCCGACAGCGTGCAGAGTCTGGCGCACACGAGCATGGAGTCGAGCGCCCGCGGCAATGCCAGCCTGATGAAGATGGTCTCGGAGCTGGAGCGCGCGGGCGGCTCCGTGCGCCAGATCGCCTCCACGGTCGGCGAGTTCATCGAGAGCGCCGCGACCATCACCGCGATCACGCGGCAGGTCAAGGAGATCGCCGAGCAGACCAACCTGCTGGCACTCAATGCCGCGATCGAAGCGGCCCGCGCAGGCGAGCAGGGTCGCGGATTTGCCGTGGTCGCGGACGAGGTGCGCAGGCTGGCCGAGAAGTCGGCGCGTTCCGCCGGCGAAATAGACGCAGTGACCTCGACCCTGTCCGACAAGTCCAAGGCCGTGGAGGGAGCCATCGTCGAGGGACGCCAGTCGATCGATTCGAGCCAGGGACTGATGCAGGACGTGGTCGCCATCCTGGGCGACGCCTCCAGGGCGGTGCTCGAGGGCAATCAGGGCGCCGAGCGCATCGCCGACATGGTCAGGCAGCAGGCATCGGCCAGCGCCGAGGCTGCGCAGGCAGTGACGGGCATCGCGCGCATGGCCGAGGAAAACACCTGTGCGATCCAGCAGACCGCGGTTGCCGCCGAGCATATGGAAGACCTCGCCCACTCCCTGCAGGGATCGGTCAGCCGCTTCCGTCTCGCCTGATTCCGTCGCCGGTGCACGCGCGCCGGGCCCGGGCCCGCTCGATGGCGGCCCGAACCACTGCGCGCTTGCGCTCGATCCCAGGATCGCCGGCGCGGGGCTCGAGCGCCTGCAACTTCTCCTGCGCCTTGTGCGCGAGCCGCAGTTCGTGTTCGCTGCGCTCCCGCTCCAGCCGTGCCGCACGCTGGAGGAAGCGGCTGCGCCAATGCACGGATTCGTCGGCAACCGCGACCTGCGACAGCAATGAGGCGTGCCGGGACCCCTGTGCAGCCAGCACGTGCAGCGGCACCATCTCGATGCAGTCCACGGGACAGGGCGCCACACACAGCTCGCAGCCGCTGCAGTGTTCCAGCAGCACCGTGTGCATCTGCCTGGGCGCTCCGGCGATGGCATCGATGGGGCATGCCTGGATGCACAGGGTGCAGCCGATGCAGGCGCCCTCGTCGATCAGTGCTGCGCCGCGCGGACCCTCGGCGCCGCTGGAGCTGTCGAGCGGCACGGGTGCACGGCCGGTGAGCGCGGCCAGGCGCTCGATCCCTCGCGCGCCGCCCGGAGGGCAGCGGTCGATCGGCGCCTCGCCGGATGCGATTGCCTCCGCGTACGGACGGCAGCCCGCGTAGCCGCACTTCCTGCACTGCGTCTGCGGCAGCAGTGCATCGATGGCATCGGCCATGGTCGGCGCCACGCCCGAGGCCTCAGACGGGGGCGACGCGCCGCCGGGCACGCACCAGGCAGCGATCGATCCACTGGGCGGTGAGCTTCTCCTGCAGCGAGTTCTGCGACAGGCGCGCTGCCAGGCCCGGAAAATCCACGGCATCCAGCGGCTGGTCCTGGTTGAAGCAGGAGAACACGTAGCTGCGCGCGCCGTTCACCGGATCCACGTGCGGCTGCAGGCACTGCGCGCAGATCTCCTTCATCATGCACTGCATTGGCGAGTTGATCGAGCCGATGGCCACGTGTGCGGCAGGGATGTGCGCTGCCAGCACGCCGTGACGCGCCGCACCCACTGCGGCCATCATGCGATCGGAGCCGATCGCGATCAGACGCCGGGTATCGGCCAGGGAGATGGTCTGCTCGCCCAGCTTGCCTTCGGCGTAGGCCAGCATTGCCTGCACGATGTTGCCCACGAAGCTGCGGTCCTGCCGGCGTGAGGGCTCGAACCCGGGCGCCTCGTCGCAGCACCAGACCACCACGTCCGCGGCTGCCTCGATCTCCGCCACCTTGTAGCGGTCGATCCGCTTCTTGTAGCCGGCGAAGTAGAGCACCTTCGAGCCGGCCTGGCGCAGCGCCTGGCCGATGGAGAACAGCACCGCATTGCCCAGGCCGCCACCGACCAGCACCACGGTCTCGTTCGCGTGGATCTCGGTCGGCGTGCCGGTCGGCCCCATCAGAATCACTGGCTCGCCCGGTGCGAGCATCGCGCACAGGTCCGACGAGCCGCCCATCTCGAGAACGATGGTGGAGACCAGGCCGCGCTCGCGATCGACCCAGGCACCCGTCAGTGCCAGGCCTTCCATCGCCAGGCGTGTGCCGTCGACGAGCGCGGCGTTGCGCTCGAAGTTCTGCAGCCGGTAGAACTGGCCGGGCTGGAAGCGGCGAGCGGCAGCCGGCGCGTGCACGACGACCTCGACGATGTTGGGCGTGAGCCGCACGACCTCGTGCACGGTGGCACGCAGCGTGTCGTTGAGTTCGCGCAGGAAGCCGCCGTCGTCCCGCATGGACGCCGGGGTGCGTGCTGCGAGCACCGAGCTGACCACCGGGTAGCCTCGCCTGGCGCCGCCCATGGCCTTGACCACGTTGCCGAAGAAGGAGGGGTGCAGGTCGCCGAAGAAGCTGATGAAGCGGCCGTCGGGCTCGCGCGCGAGCAGTACGTGCGTCTCGTCGGGCTTGGCGCTGCGCTGCGGCTGGACCGGGTTGCCGTTCTCGTCGCAGGCCTGGAAGTAGCGTCCGTCGAGCGGGAAGTGCGCGCTGTCCTCGCGCGCGAGCACAGTGTTCGGCTGCGTGCCCGCTGCCACCAGGATGGTGCGCGCAGGCAGCACGGTCTCGCCCGAGGGCTGCAGGGCGCCCTCGCTGTCGGTGCACTGCGCGCTGACCGTCAATCCGCTGGCATGGCCGAACGCATCGACCTCCACCGCCACCGGCGTCAGTCCTTCGGCGAAGAGGATGCCTTCCTCCAGTGCCTTCTCCACCTCCTCGTGGTTGAGCGTGTACGACGGGCTGTCGATGAGCCGCTTGCGATAGGCGATGGTTGCACCGCCCCAGCCGCGCAGCAGCTCGATGATGTGCGGCGCCCGTCCTTGCGCGTTCGCTGCCGCACGCTCTTCGCGGATGGCACGTGCGTGCATGAGGAATTCCTCCGCGATGGCCTGCTCCTCCGCGCTCCAGTTCCTGCGCACCGTGGCCTCACCACGCTCGGCCGCGAGCGTCTCGTAGCGGTGCAGGAACTTCTCCACCTGCAGCGGGTAGTAGGCGAGCGACTCGGTCGCCGTGTCGATCGCGGTCAGTCCGCCGCCGATGACCACCACGGGCAGCCGGATCTGCAGGTTGGCCACCGACTCGGTCTTGGCCGCACCGGTGAGCTGCAGCGCCATGAGGAAATCCGAGGCAGTGCGAACGCCGCGTGCGAGGCCGTTGGGCAGCTCGAGCACGGTCGGACGCCCCGCACCGGCGGCCAGCGCGATGTGATCGAAGCCGTACGCGAACGCGTCTTCGGCGGTGATGGTGCCGCCGAAGCGCACGCCTCCGATCAGCGCGAACTGCTCGCGCCGCTCCAGCAGCAGGCGGACGAGCTTCAGGAAATTCTTGTCCCAGCGCACGGTGATGCCGTACTCGGCCACGCCGCCGAAGCCGGCCAGGGTGCGCTCGTCGAGTTGCTGGTACATCGCGTTCACGTCGTGGACTGGCTGCATCGGCGCGCGCTTGCCGTGCGCGTCGATCCCGGACAGCGCGGCAGGCAGCGGCTCGATCTTCAGTCCGTCGATGCCGACCACCACGTGCCCGTCGTTCATCAGGTGATGGGCCAGGGTATAGCCGGCCGGTCCCATGCCGACGACCAGCACGCGCCTCCCGCTCGCGGGCCTGGGCAGCGGGCGGTGCAGGTCGAGCGGATTCCAGCGCGTGAGCAGCGAGTAGATCTCGAAGCCCCAGGGCAATGCCAGGACGTCCTTGAGGGTACGCGTCTCCGCTTGCGGGATGTTGACCGGTTCCTGCTTCTGGTAGATGCAGGCCTTCATGCAGTCGTTGCAGATGCGGTGCCCCGTGGCGGCCACCATCGGATTGTCCACGCAGATGATTCCGAGCGCGCCGATGGCGTGGCCCTGCACCTTGACCTTGTGGAACTCGGAAATCCTCTCGTCCAGCGGGCAGCCGTTGAGCGGCACGCCGAACGGACTCTTCTTGAACGGCGGCCGCAGCTCCGGTGTGCCGACCTTCTCGCGCATGCCGCTCGAGCAGGAATCGCGCTGCTGTTCGTGGCACCAGATGCAATAGTTGGCCTGATCGAGGGCGCCCATCAGGTCGGTGCCGCGATCCGTGAGCGCGAAGCCTTCGCGCCGGCGCAGATGTGCGGCGTGGAAGCTGCGGTGCGTCCCGTGCACGGTCTCCTGGAGCGGTACCAGGTGCAGTGGATCCAGCTTGGCGGGCACCTTGAACAGAATGCCTTCGGCATGACGCCTGCGGCCGGCGGCAGTGTGGCCGGCCCAGGCGGCGTAGCGCGCGGCGATCTCCAGCTCGGCGGTATGGGCGGGTTCGTCCGCCAGCCACGCGGTCACCAGCCGGGCGAAGCCCAGTTCCGAGAATGCGCCGTGCATGTGCGCCGCCAATCGAGTCTCCAGCGCCGGCCCGTCGATGTCTTCGGCCTCCAGCGGCTTGATCTTCGCCATTGCCCTTCGCTGCACGAAGCCGCGCTTGACCGCGTACAGCGGCGCGAGTTCGAGGTGGCCGGCGGCCAGTGCCTCCACTTCTGCCTCGATCCCGAACAGCCGCGCCAGGAAAGACTCCAGGTGCGGCGCCAGCGCGACGATCAGCTCCGAGGCCTCCGGTCGGGTGAGCAGCACCGGGTCCTGGCGGGCGGTGCGCAACCGCTGCGCGAGTTCCGGTGCGCGGGTCTGCAGGGTGGCGACGAAGTGCTGATCGAGTCGTAGCAGGCCTTCGCGCCGGTAGAGATCCTCGAACAGGAGGCCATGGGCGAGCCTCAGGGCGGGCGTGGAAACGGGGGAGGTGGTCATCGGTAGGTATGTGAGGAGAGCTGGCGTGCACCGCCGGTGCCGGCAGGCGGGCGGCCAGTATACCCGCGGCCGCTGCCCCGTGCTGCGGCGCGCCATCCGCGCCGCCGGATCAGGCGTGACGCGCGAGCGCCTGCCGGCACTCCTTGATAAGACCGGGTCCCGCGTATACCAGGCCGGTATAGAGCTGCACCAGCGTCGCGCCTGCCGCCACGCGCGCCGCCGCGTCCGCGCCGCTCATGATCCCGCCTGCGCCCACGAGCGGTATCCGGCGGTCCAGTTGGCGGGCCAGTGCCGCCATCACCCGCTGCGCCCGTGCGGTCAGCGGCGCACCGCTCAGACCGCCGCTCTCCGTGGCGTGGGGCAGGCCCTCGAGGCCCTCGCGCGAAAGAGTGGTATTGGTGGCGATCACCGCGTCGATGCGATGGTGCAGGAGGATCTGCGCGATGCTCTCGATCTGCTCGGCGGCCAGATCGGGTGCGATCTTCAGCGCGAGCGGAACGTAGCGGCCGTGCCGCTCCGCGAGCTGCATCTGCTCGGCTCTCAAAGCAGCCAGCAGAGCGTCCAGTTCGTCGCTTTCCTGCAGCTGCCGCAGGTTCCTGGTGTTGGGCGAGGAGATGTTGATGGTGACGTAGCTGGCCAGTCCGTAAACCTTGCGCAGGCAGGTGAGGTAATCCGCGGCCGCGCGCGCGATCGGTGTGTCGAAGTTCTTGCCAATGTTGATGCCGAGCACGCCGCGGTAGCGGGCCGTCTCGACATTGCGCACCAGGCGGTCCACGCCCAAATTATTGAAGCCGAGGCGGTTGATCACCGCATGCGCCGCCGGGATGCGGAACATGCGTGGACGCGGATTGCCAGGCTGCGGTCGCGGCGTCACCGTGCCGACCTCGATGAATCCGAACCCCAGGCGGGCGAGCGCGTCCAGATGCTCGGCGTTCTTGTCCAGTCCTGCCGCGAGCCCTACCGGGTTGGGGAAGTCGATCCCCATGGCGCGCACCGGTCCGTCGACGAGCGCAGGGGCGGGCGGCAGCCCCAGCCGGGCGCCGACATCGAGCGCGCGCAGCGTCAGGCCGTGCGCCCGCTCGGCATCCAGTCGGAACAGCAGCGGCCGCAGCGCAGCGTAGCTCACCGGAAAACCGGTTCGCGGCGCTCCAGGAAGGCGTTCAGGCCTTCGACCGCGTCGTCGCTCGCGACGCAGGCCTGCATCTGCTTCATCATCGGTGCGTAGGCGGCGGCATCGCCGTGGTCGCGCGCAATGCGCGCCGAGGCGAGCGTGGCACGCACGCCGACCGGCGACTGCCGGGCGATGCGCCCGGCCAGCGCGGTCGCGCGCTCCAGCACCGCATCGGGCGGCGCGATCTCCTGCACGATTCCCCAGTCGAGCGCCTCCTGAGCGCCGAACTCGTCGCCGGTGAGCAGGATGCGCATGGCATTGCCCCAGCCGCTCTCGCGCGGCAGACGCACGGTCGCGCCGCCGATCGGGAAGATGCCGCGCTTGACCTCGATCTGTGCGAAGCGCGTGTCGTGCGCAGCGATGCGGATGTCGGTCGCGAGCAGGAACTCGATGCCGATGGTCAGGCACCATCCGCGTACGGCGATCACCAGCGGCTTGGACAGCGACTGCGTGCGCAGCAGCGGATCGACGGCGCCGTCGGGCAGCGGCGGCATGCGCCCGTCGCGGAAGTAGGGCAGCCACTGCGGCAGTTCGATGCCGCCGGTGAAGTGCTCGCCGTGCGCGAACAGGACGGCACAACGCGCATTGGCATCGCGTTCGTACGCACCGTAGGCCGTTGCCAGTTCCGTGTACATCGCGACGTCAACGGCATTGCGTTTCGCGGCACGGTTCAGTCCGATCAGCGTGACGTGGCCGCGATTCTCGACAGTGATGCGCTCGAAATTCATCGGATTCCCTAGGATGGATCGCCGCGTCCGTTGCGCGGCAGACGACGCCAGTGCCCGGTGAACAGGCCCTCGGCCGGCTGGAAGTTGATCTTGTAGGCCATCTTGCGGCTCTGGCCGATCCAGTAGCCCAGGTACAGATAGGGCAGGTTCAGGCGGCGGCACATGTCCACCTGCCACAGCACGTTGAAGGTGCCTAGGCTCGCCCCCTGCAGGCCGGGCTCGAAGAAGGTGTAGACCGAGGACAGTCCGTCCTCGAGACGATCGATGATGCTGACCATGAGCAGCCGGCCGTCCTGACGGAATTCGACCAGGCTGGAACTCACGTTGCTCTGAAGCAGGAAGTGGCGATACTGCTCGCGGCTGTCGTGGTCCATGCCGCCGCCGGCGTGACGGCTCGACTGGTAGCGCAGGTAGAGCGCGTAGTGCTCCGGGTGGTACTTGAGTTCGAGGATGCGCGCGTCCAGATCGCGATGACGGGCGGCAGCGCGCCGTTGCGAGCGGGTGGGCACGAACTCGCCCGCGATGATGCGCACCGGCACGCAGGCACGGCAGCTGTCGCAGTACGGCCGATAGGTGAAGGCGCCGCTGCGGCGGAACCCCGCGCGCACCAGCTGGCCGTAGACCTGAGGATCGATCGCGTGGCTCGGCGTGGCCACCTGCGAGCGTGCCAGCCGGTCAGGCAGGTAGCTGCACGGGTATGGCGCCGTGGCGTAGAACTGCAGGACGGAGAACGGCAGGTCGTTGAGTTGTGTCATGCCTGTCCGGTATCAAGCGCCGGCATCGGCGGCCGGGGATGCATCGGGGACGGTCCATGGCCCCAGCCGGTCCGGGTAGTGTACCAATTCCTCCACCGTGCGCGAGAAGGTCTCGCGCGGGATGTCGCGCGCGCCGAACGACACCAGCAACTCGGTGCGCATCTGGCAGTCGATCAGGCCGAAATCCCAGTCGATCAGCCGTCGCACCAGATGCACGAATGCCACCTTGGATGCATCGCCCATGCGCGAGAACATCGACTCTCCGAAAAACATCCGGCCCAGGGCCACGCCGTACAGGCCGCCGACCAGCCGCTCGCCGTCCCAGGTCTCCACCGAGTGCGCGAGCCCGCGCCGGTGCAGCAGGCAATAGGCCTGCCGCATGTCGTCGGTGATCCAGGTGCCGGCCTGTCCGGCGCGCGGGACACCACACTCGCGGATCACCTGTGCGAACGCGCGGTCCATGGTCACCCGGTACATCTGCTTGCGCAGGGTCTTGCCGAGACTGCGCCCGATGTGCAGCTCGCGCGGATAGAGCACGGTGCGCGGATCGGGGCTCCACCACAGGATCGGATCGTCGGCGCTGTACCAGGGAAAGATCCCGAGGCGATAGGCTGCGAGCAGGCGCTCCGGCGAAAGATCCCCTCCCGCGGCCAGCAATCCGTTCGGATTGTGAAGCGCGCGGTGCAGGGGTGGAAACTCGACTGCCTCGGTGAGCCAGGGAATCAACGTTCGGGGAGCGGCCGGCAGGACACCCCGCCCGGCCGGCGGGCAGCGCCTGCGCCTAGAACCACTTGTCCGCGCTCTTGCTGACGAGGCCGCATGCCAGACGTGTGCCGGCATCTCCCGCCGGCTGGGAGGCGAGGTCGTCCGGCCGTTCATGCACGATCACCGCGCGCCCGATGATGCTGTCCACGTCGGTTCCCAGGCTGATACCGGTAACCTGCCTGCGCAGGACCGCGACGCCATCGGCACCCGCTTCGATGTTGCCGAGGTCGCCGGCGTGCCGGCGCTCGGATTCGGGACCGCCATGCGCGGCGGAGTGCGGATTGAAGTGCGGCCCTGCGCTGGAGGCGTCGGGCGCCGTGCAGTTGCCGCGTTCGTGCACGTGGAAGCCATGCAATCCAGGAGACAGCCCGGTGATGCGCGCCTCCACCAGCACCTGTTCGCCTTCCTGCGTGAACGTGACGGTGCCGCTCACATGGCTGCCCTTGGTGGGGACCAGTTTCGCGTTCGCCGTCGGCGAGCGCAGATTGACGCCGGTGCATCCGACCAGCGTGATCGCGCACGCGAATACGGCAAGGCTGTTTCTCATTGGATCTCCTGCAGACCTTCGAACGGACCTGGCGAGTGCGCGGCTGGCCCGCCGGCGGCATCGAGCAATGCGGCTCGTTGTAGCATCGGCGGCGAACAGGTGTCAAACGCGCGTGGGCGCGAGCGGCGTTGCCCTTTCGCGCGCGTGCCGGCATTGGTATGCTCGCGCGAGTTCCCGTCACCGTCCCGGTATCTCACCGTCCCCGCACTTGGCCGATACCTCGAACGCGCCTTCGCCCCGCGACCTGGAGCAGGCATTCTCCCTGTTCAACGAGGCTTCGGCCCAGCTTGCCAACGCCTATAACGACCTCGAACAGCAGGTGGCGCGGCTCAGCGCGGAACTCGCGGTGGCCAACGGCGAACTGCGCCGCCAGTACGAGGAGAAGGAGGCCCTGTCGCAGCGTCTGGCACACCTGCTGGCGGCGTTGCCGGGCGGTGTGGTGGTGCTGGATGCGCAGGGCAGGGTCGCACAGTGCAACCCCGCCGCGCGGGAGATGCTGGACCTCGATCCCACGGGCCGTCCGTGGAACGAGGTCGCGGCCAGCCGCCTGCAGGCGTCCCGGGGCGCACAGGAGTGGGCGCTGTGCGGCCAGGAGGGCGGCGGTGCACTGCGCTGGGTGACGCTCTCCATGAGCCCGCTCGATTCCGCCGGCGGCCGTGCCCTGCTGCTCACCGAGATCACCGAGGCGCGCCGGCTGGGGGAGCAACTGGAGCAGCATCGCCGCCTGTCGTCGATGGGCGAGATGGCGGCGGGGCTGGCGCACCAGCTGCGCACGCCACTGGCCACCGCGCTGCTGTATGCGGGCAACCTGGCGCGGCCGGCGCTGGCCGACGGCGATCGCGTGCGCTTCGCCGAGCGTGCCCAGGCGCGCCTGCGCGACCTCGAGCGCATGATCCAGGACATGCTCACCTTCGTGCGCGGGGCGCCGGCGGCGCAGGAGGAAATCGACGTGGCGCAACTGCTGCAGGCGGTCACGCACACCATCGAGCCGCAGATGCATGCCGCAGGCGTCGCCTTCCGCACGCGCATTGCCGTGGGCCCGTCGCGATTGCACGGCAATCGCAAGGCGCTGCAGGGAGCGTTGATCAATCTGCTGGAGAATGCGCTGCAGGCCTGCGCCGGCGGCACGGGTGCGGTGGAACTCGAGGTGCGGGCCGGGGGCGGACGGCTGCGCATCCGCGTGCAGGACAATGGGCCGGGAATGGATGCGGCAACGCTGGATCGGCTGTTCGAGCCCTTTTTCACCACGCGCCAGGAGGGTACCGGCCTGGGGCTGGCGATCGTGCGCAGCGTCGCGCAGGCGCACGGCGGCGAAGTCGAGGTCGAATCGGCGCCCGGCCGCGGCGCACTGTTCACGCTTGCCGTGCCGCTTGCAGATGAACGATGAAACCGGAGTTGCCGTGAAGCCATTGCCCGTGCTGGTCGTCGAGGACGACACCGATCTGCGCGAAGCGCTCAAGGACACGCTGGAACTGTCCGGCTACGAGACCCTCGAGGCCGCGGACGGCGAGGGTGCGCTGCGCCTGCTCGAGAATCGCCACGTGGGAATCATCGTGACCGACGTGCAGATGAAGCCGATGGACGGCGAGACCCTGCTGCGCGAGGTCAAGGCGCGCTGGCCGGCTACGCCAGTGCTGCTGATGACTGCCTACGGCATGATCGAGCGGGCGGTGGAGGCCATGCGCCAGGGTGCATGCAACTACCTGCCCAAGCCGTTCGAGCCCGAAGTCCTGGTCTCCGAAGTCGCGCGCTGGATGCTCCCCGTGACGCAGGCCGGGGACAGTGAAGTGATCGCCGAGGACCGCGCCTCGCGCGAGCTGCTCGAACTGGCGCGGCGCGTGGCGGCATCCGAGGCCACCGTGCTGGTCGTTGGCGAGAGCGGGGTGGGCAAGGAGGTCGTGGCGCAGTTCATTCATCGCAACTCGGCGCGCTCGCACGGACCCTTCGTCGCCATCAACTGCGCGGCCATACCGGACAATCTGCTCGAGGCCACCCTGTTCGGGTACGAGCGCGGTGCGTTCACCGGTGCATCGCAGTCGCACGCGGGAAAATTCGAGCAGGCGCAGGCGGGCAGCCTGCTGCTGGACGAGATCACCGAGATGCCGCTCCCGCTGCAGGCCAAGCTGCTGCGCGTGCTGCAGGAGCGTGAGGTCGAGCGCGTCGGGGGCAAGCGTCCGATCGCGTTGGACGTGCGGGTGCTGGCCACGTCGAACCGCGATCTCGAAGCCGAGGTCCAGGCAGGCCGCTTCCGCGAGGACCTCTACTACCGGCTCAACGTATTTCCGCTGCGCGTCCCGGCTCTGCGCGAGCGGCGGCGCGACATCCTGCCTCTGGCCCGGGCCGTTCTCGCGCGGGCGGCGAGAGGCCGTTCAGGGCGTGCGTTTTCGCTCTCGGCGGAGGCGGAAAGTCGTTTGACTGCCTACACTTGGAAAGGTAACATCAGAGAGCTTGAGAACGTGATGCAACGGGCGATGATCCTGGCGCCCGGAGCCTCGATCGAGGTCGAGCATCTGTGCCTGCCGGGCGGGGACGCGGCGTCGGACATGGCACGGACCGGAGCGCCGGCAGGAATTGCCGCCCCGGCCGCGCCGAAGCCGCTGCCGGCCGATCTCAAGTCGCTGGAGCGTGCCCACATCCTGGATACGCTGGCGTCGGTAGGCGGAGTGCGCAAGGCCGCGGCCGAGCGCCTGAAAATGAGCGAGAGGACGCTTCGCTACAAGCTCGCGCAGTACCGGCTCGAGGGCGCGGTGGGCAAGGAAGGCGAGGCGTAGCAGTCGGTGGCATGGGAGTTGCAGCCGCGCCCGTTCTGGCTGCATTGGGCAGTACGGGGACGCCCGGACAGATTCGCGATCGCAATCCGATGAACAGCATCAATTCTCAAGGCATCGATCAGCTCCTGCAGGAGCTGAACCGCATGGCCGCGCAGGCTGGCGGCGACAGCGCACCGGCCGATGCGGCGGGCGGCGCCGAGTTCGGCGCGGCGCTCGAATCCGCGCTCGAGCAGGTCAATGCCGCGCAGAACGAGGCGGCACGCCTGCAGCAGCAATTCGACATGAACGCTCCCGACGTTAACCTGCACGAGGTGATGGCGTCCCTGCAGAAGGCGAGCCTGTCGTTCCAGACCATGGTTCAGGTGCGCAACCGGCTGGTCTCCGCATACCAGGAAATCATGAACATGCAGGTCTGAATGTGGCGGTACGCAGCGGCGTCCACGCCAACCAGCGGCCCCGGGGCCGCAACATTCCTCCGCCCGCTAAGCGGGCACTGACCTGCCCGCAGCAAGGCAGGCGCTGATGGCGCAGTCCCCCGGGCAAGGCATCCTCAGCGCAGCCAGGGGCTTCGCGCGACTCAGCATCCCCCAGAAGTTGGGCCTTCTCGCCGCCGTCGCGGCGATGGTGGCGCTGGTCACCGTGGCGGTGATGTGGGCACGCGTCCCCGAATACCGCGTGCTGTATTCCAATCTCTCGGACCGTGACGGCGGCGAGGTCATCGCCGCGCTGGCACAGATGAATGTGCCCTACCGGGTAGCCGAGGGCGGCACCGTGCTCATGGTGCCGGCCGACCAGGTCTATGATCTGCGGCTGAGGCTAGCCTCGCAGGGGCTGCCCAAGGGCGGTGCGGTCGGATTCGAACTCATGGATGCGCAGAAGTTCGGCATCAGCCAGTTCGCCGAGCAGGTCAACTATCAGCGTGCGCTGGCCGGTGAGCTGGCACGCAGCATCCAGTCCGTCGGCGCAGTGCAATCCGCCCGCGTGCACTTGGCCATCCCGCGTCCCACCGTGTTCGTGCGCGAGCAGCAGAAGCCGAGCGCGTCGGTGTTCGTGTCCATGTATCCGGGCCGCATGCTCGACCCGGCGCAGGTGAGTGCGATCCAGCATCTCATCGCGAGCAGCGTTCCGGAACTCGGCGCGCGCAACGTCACGGTGGTGGACCAGGCCGGCAATCTGCTTTCCGCCGCCGGCGCCGCCGCAGAGGCCTCGACCCAGCTCGATGCCTCCCAGCTCAAGTACGTGCACGCGGTCGAATCCAGCTTTGCGCAGCGCATCGAGAACATTCTCGAGCCGCTGGTCGGTCCCGGGAACGTCAGGGCGCAGGTGACGGCCGCGCTCGATTTCACTCGCGTCGAGGAGACCTCGGAGAGCTTCAAGCCGAATCCGACGCCAGCGGAATCGTCCGTGCGCAGCCAGCAGACGATGGAGAGCATCAGCACCCAGGCGCAGGCCGCGCAGGGAGTGCCGGGTGCGCTCAGCAACCAGCCTCCAGGGGCGGCCACTGCGCCTCTCACCGCACCGGGGCAGCCGCCCGCCCAGGCCGGCGCGGCGCCGCCGCCTCAGCCGACGAGCAGCCAGCGCGAGACCATCACCAACTTCGAGGTTGACAAGGTCATCCGCCACAGCCAAGGCGAGGTGGGAGCACTGAGACGGCTGGCGGCAGCAGTGGTGGTGAACTACAAGCGCGAGATCGGTGCGGATGGTGCGGTCAGCTACAAGCCCCTCACCGATGCGGAGATCCAGCAGATCAACGCGCTGGTGCGCCAGGCGATGGGGTTCAACCAGGAGCGTGGCGATACGGTCAACGTCGTGAACGCGCCCTTCAGCGCCGAGGTCATGCCCGGCGGCGAGGCTGCGCCTTCACCGTGGGGCACGTTCGTACAGGATCTCACGACGCCCGCCGGCGTGACACAGATTCTGAAGTACCTGGGCGCGGCGCTGGTGGTGCTGATCGTCCTGCGCGTAGCGCGTTCGGCTCTGCGAGATCTGGGACGCGGCGCGCGCGTGGAACCGACCGTCGAGGGCCTGCCCGGGCCGGGCGGTCCGGGGATGCAGCCGCATCTGGCCGGCGCGGGGCCGGGCGGAGGCATGGTCCCGCTTCAGGACGAGGCCACCGCCAGCTACGAAGCCGATCTGCGTGCGGTCAAGGAACTGGCCAGACAGGAACCGCGTCTGGTGGCGAACGTGGTGAAGGAGTGGGTGGGGCGCGGTGAGTGAAGATGGCCTCATGCGCAGCGCCATCCTGCTCATGTCCATCGGCGAGGAGGAGGCGGTCGAAGTCTTCAAGCACCTCGGGCCGAAGGAGGTGCAGAAGCTCGGACAGGTCATGGCCAAGCTCAACGGCGTCAGCCGCAACCAGGTGGCCGGCGTGCTGCGCGAGTTCCGCGAGCAGGCCGGCCAGCAGACCACCATCGGTGCGGCAGCCGACCAGTACCTGCGCTCGGTGCTGACGCGCGCACTGGGCAACGAGAAGGCGGGGCCCCTGATCGACCGCATCCTGCAGGGGCAGGACGTCAGCGGTATCGAGAGCCTGAAATGGATGGACGCCGACTCGATCGCCGAACTGATCAAGAACGAGCACCCGCAGATCATCGCCACGATCCTCGTCCACCTGGACGCGGACCAGGCAGCGGAGGTGCTGGGGAAGTTCGTGGAACGGCTGCGCAACGACGTCATGCTGCGCATCGCCACGCTGGAGGGCGTCCAGCCCTCGGCGCTGCGCGACCTGAACGACGTGCTGATGCAGCTGCTTGCCGGCACGGATAAGCTGAAGAAGACGTCCAAGGGGGGCGTCGAGGCCGCAGCGGACATCCTCAACTACCTGGGCGGAACGGTGGAAGCCTCGGTTACCGCGCACATCCGGGAGACCGATTCGGACCTGGCGCAGAAGATCCAGGACAAGATGTTCGTGTTCGACAACCTGATCGACCTGGACGACCGCTCGATCCAGCTGCTGCTGCGCGAGATCCAGTCCGACACCCTGATCGTGGCGCTCAAGGGCACCAGCGAGGGGCTGCGCGAGAAGATCTTCAAGAACATGTCGCAGCGTGCGGCGGAAATGCTGCGGGACGACCTGGATGCGAAGGGGCCGGTGCGGCTCTCCGAGGTGGAGATCGAGCAGCGCGAGATCCTGCGCATCGTGCGCCGCCTCGCCGAGGAAGGACAGATCGTGATGGGCGGCAAGGGAGACGAGGGGCTTGTCGAATAGCATCCTGCGTGGCGATGCGGCTGCGGTCATGCGCAAGGCGGAACTCGCTGACTTTGCCGCACCGCAGGCGGCCAAGGCACGCGCGGAAGGCGACGCGGCTCTGCAGGCCAGGCGCATGGCCGAGGAGGCGGCTGCCGCGGCGCGCGCCGCGGAACTCGAGCAGGTGCGCGAGGAAGGCCGGCGCGCCGGAGCCGAAGCGATGCGGCAGGAACTGGGCGGTGTGCTGGACCGCGAGCGCGAGGATCTGCGTCGGGCTGCGGCCGGCCTGAGCGCACTGGCAGGCGACGTCGAGCAGCGCCTTGCGGGCGATCTGCTCGGTCTGAGCCTGGAACTGGCGAAGCTGCTTCTGCGCGAGGCCCTGCGCATCAAGCCCGAGCTGATGCTCGCCGCGCTGCGCGAGGGGATGGGCAGCCTGCCCACCCTGGCGGAGCAGGTGACGCTCGTGGTGCATCCGGCCGATGCGCAGTTGCTGCGCGGGCTCTCGGACGAGGCGCGGGCGCAGCCGCTGCCCTGGAAGATCGTCGAGGACGCGCAGATGACGCGCGGCGGATTCAAGCTGGAGACCGCGTCGACGGAGGTCGATGGCACGATGGAGATACGCTGGCAGCGCGTCATTGCGGCACTCGGGCGCGAAGACGCCTGGGATTGAAGGCTCGCCGGACTTGTCGATGGAATACCGGCCGCGCTGGGACCGCTACCTGGAGGACTGCATGCGCGCGCTGCGCGTGACCCAGCCGTTCATGGTCAGCGGCCGTCTCACACGGGTGGCCGGACTGGTCATGGAAGCGGTCGGGCTGAAGCTGCCGGTGGGCAACAGCTGCTACGTGATGACGCCGAGCGGGCAGCGGGTGGACGCCGAGGTGGTCGGCTTCAACGGCGAGCGCCTGTTCCTGATGCCGTCCACCGACGTGTACGGACTGAAACCCGGTGCGCTGGTGGTTCCGGTCGACGCTGCCCTCACGCGCGTGCCCCGGCTGGGAGAGGACTTCGTGCCGCGTCGGCGTGCGCAGGACCGCGCCAGGCAGGTGCCCGTAGGCTGGGGCATGCTCGGGCGCGTGGTGGACGGAGCCGGGCGGGCGCTGGACGAGCGCGGGCCGCTCGCGCTCGACCGGCATGTTCCCCTGCACAGCCGTACCTCCAATCCCCTGGATCGTGCCCCGATCCGCACCGTCCTCGACGTGGGCGTACGTGCCATCAACGCCCTGCTCACGGTCGGACGTGGCCAGCGCCTGGGGCTGTTCGCCGGCAGCGGGGTGGGAAAGAGCGTGCTGCTCGGCATGATGGCGCGCTATACCGACGCCGACGTGGTCGTGGTGGGGCTGATTGGCGAGCGCGGACGCGAGGTGCGCGAGTTCATCGAAAGCATCCTGGGCGAGGAGGGCCGGCGGCGCGCGGTGGTGGTGGCGGCGCCGGCCGACAGCCCGCCCCTGCTGCGGCTGCACGGGGCCGCTTATGCAACCGCGGTGGCCGAGTACTTCCGTGACCAGGGCAAGCACGTGCTGCTAATCATGGATTCGCTCACCCGCTACGCCATGGCCCAGCGCGAAATCAGCCTCGCGATCGGCGAGCCGCCCGCGACCAAGGGGTACACCCCGTCGGTGTTCGCCAAGCTTCCGCAGCTGGTGGAGCGGGCCGGGAACGGGCAGGACAACCGGGGATCCATCACGGGCTTCTACACCGTACTGACGGAGGGCGACGACCAGCAGGATCCGGTGGCGGATGCGGCGCGCGCGATCCTCGACGGCCACATCGTGCTCTCCCGCGACCTGGCCGAGCAGGGACACTATCCGGCGATCGACATCGAAGCGTCGATCAGCCGTGTGATGACGGATCTGCTCGATGCGCAGGAGCTGGACGCGGCGCGCCGCTTCAAGCAGCTCTTCTCTGCCTATCGACGCTCGCGCGACCTGATCGCGGTGGGTGCGTACGTGCGCGGCAACGACCCGCTGCTCGACCGCGCGGTGACACAGTACCCGCAGCTCGCGGGATTCCTGCAGCAGGACCTGCTGGAAGCCGCACCCTATGCCGAAAGCCGCCAGCGGTTGAACGCGCTGATCGGCGGCTGAGATGGCGCGTTCGTTCCGCCTGGAACCGGTTCTGGCGCTGGCGCAGAGGCGACTGGAGAGCGCCACCGCGGAGCTGCAGAAGCTCGCGCAGCGCCGTGCCGACACGCAATCCCGCCTGGACCAGCTGCTGCAGTTCCTCGCCGACTATCGGCAGCAGTACCGCGCGGCGCTGCACGCAGGGCTGGATCAGGCACGCATGCAGGACTTCCGTGCCTTCCTCGCCAAGCTCGAGCGGGCCGTCGACCTGCAGAACGCGGACGTGCGCCGCTGCCAGGAGGCGTGGTCCGCCAAGCACAGCGAGTGGCTCGATCTGCGCCAGCGCGAGCAGGCGATGAATGTGCTGAAGGACCGTCACCGGGCGGCCGAGCTGGCACGCGACGGCAAGCGCGAGCAGAAGCAGCAGGATGAGTTTGCCGGTCGCCGGATTCTCGGCGACCAGGCAAGCGATTGAAATAGCGCAAGTTTGGTCGAGCGTATCGATGGCATGGGCATTGCAGAGTGCGCTCCCGTCAACGGAGTACGGGATCGACTTCATGTCTGAATCGCTCAGTCTGCGCACGCTCCAGCTTCCCGCGTCCGGGAGTGCACCCCTCGGGCCTTCCGGCGCACCTGCCGATGGCAATGACGTGGATTTCCAGTCGGTGCTGGCCCAGCAGCTCGGCGCCGCCCCGGCACAGCCCTCTGACGGTCCGGGGCCCGGCGCCGCGCGCGAGGCCGACAGCGACGATGCTGCTGCCGCGCTCGACGGGAACGGATTGCCTGTGGCCGCACCGGATTCTGCCGTTGCCGCCGCCCTGCAGGGGATGGTCCAGTCCGCCGCTGCGCCGGCGCAGTCCATCACCACGCGCGTACTGGCGCTCGAGCGCGGGCGAGGCGAGGGCGAGAACGGCCGGAGCGTCGTGGAGGGAATCGGACATGCAGAGCCGGCCGCCACGGAATTCCTGCTGGATGACGCACACGGGTCGGCGGCAAGGATTGCCGTCTCGAAGGACGGGACGCAAGTGGCATCAGGCGGGAGCCGCCCGGAGCAGGAGCCGGTCCGTGCCTCCGATCCTGCGGTCCGCCCCGAGATCGCGCCATCGCATGGGGTAGAGCGCCGTGCCGAGGTCTCCGCGCATCATGCCGCAGCTGCCGCCACGCCTCTGGACGAGTCGGTGTCGATGGCACGCCACCGCTTCGCGAGCGACATGGGCGAGCGCGTGCTGTGGATGGCAGCCAACAACCGGCAGGTGGCGGAACTGCGGCTGGATCCGCCGCAGCTCGGACCGGTCGAGGTGCGCCTGAGCATCACCGGTGAACAGGCCAACGTAAGCCTGGTTGCCACGCACGCCGCTGTGCGCGAAGCGCTGCAGGCCAGCATTCCGCGGTTGCAGGAAATGATCCAGTCGATCGGGCTGGAACTGGGTAATGTCACGGTTGGCGGCGATGCGCTCCCGCGCCAGCACGAGCACGCACAGGATGAACGCGTGCCACGGCACACCGGCGGGCGCATCGATCCCGCGTCGTCTCCCGACGCGCACGCGCGCAGCTGGCTGCCCGAGCGCACAGGCACCGGACTGGTCGACACCTACGCCTGACCCGTCTTCACGCCCGGCTGGCCGCTTGCACGCGGCCGCTTCGCGGCCCGCCTTGCCATGCATCTAGAAAGCACCTAAACTCGCGCCGCAAGCGTCTTGTTTTTGCTTTGGTTTGGCCGGGGGGTCTCACATTGAGATATTCCCGGCCGTAAATGCGGATGTGGCGGCGCCAGGCCGCATTTCCCGGACCGAAGGAGTCGACGATGTCGGACAAGACGGAAGCCAAGAGCGAGGGCGAAGGCGGCGGCAAGAAGAAGAAGGCACTGCTGTTCGCCATCATCGGGGTGGTGGTCGTGCTGCTCGCAGGAGGCGGCGGTGCGGCGTGGTTCTTCATGTCCAAGGGCAAGGAGGAGCACGCGGTCGAAGCCGAGAAGCGTAAACCCAGGACGCCGCCGGTATTCGTGACGCTCGAGCCGTTCGTGGTGAATCTGGCGGGTGAAGTGCAGCACTATCTGCAGGTGGGGATCGACCTGAAAGTGGCGGAAGCGGCAGTCGGGGACCGGATCAAGGCGCATCTGCCGGAGATCCGCAACGGCGTCCTGCTGCTGCTGTCGAGCAAGAACGTCGAGGAACTTGGCAGCCTCGAAGGCAAGAATCGTCTGCGTGCCGAGATCCGTGCCGCAGTGAATGGCCCGCTTGGCATCGAGGCGAGCCCGTCCGCGGCGCATCACAGCGCCGGCCAGACCGATGCCGCCGGTCAGGGCGGGAGCGCGGTAGAAGGTGAAGGCGTACAGGAAGTGCTGCTGACCTCTTTCGTCATTCAGTAGGGGAAATGGCCGACGACATCCTCTCCCAGGAAGAAGTCGATGCGTTGCTGCGCGGGGTCACCGGCGAGCAGGAAGAGTCCTCTCCCAGCGAAGGCGGCGAGGGTGTGCGCGCCTATGACATCGGCCGCCAGGAGCGGATCGTGCGCGGGCGCATGCCCACGCTGGAACTCGTCAACGAGCGCTTCGCGCGCCTGCTGCGCATCGAGCTGTTCAACTTCACGCGCCGAAGCACGGAGATCTCGGTCGGTCCGGTCCGGGTCCTGAAGTACTCCGAGTTCGTGCGCAATCTGGTCGTTCCGACCAATCTCAACGTCGTACAGGCCAAGCCGCTGCGCGGCTACATGCTGATGGTGATAGAGCCGACCCTGGTATTCCAGGTCATCGATCACCTGTTCGGCGGCCAGGGGCGCTTTCACACGCGCGTCGAAGGCCGCGACTTCACGGCCACCGAGATGCGCGTCATCCGGCGCCTGCTCGACATCGTGTCCGAGGCCTATGGGAAGGCCTGGATGCCGGTGCATGCGCTGGAGTTCGAGTACGTGCGCTCGGAGATGAACACGCAGTTCGCCAACATCGCCACGCCGTCGGAGGTGGTGGTAGCGGTCAGTTTCAGTATCGATCTGGGCAGCGGCGGAGGCGATTTTCACGTCTGCATCCCCTATGCTATGCTCGAACCGATCCGCAACCTCATCTACAGCGGTGTGCAGGCCGACCGCAGCGAGACGGACGACCGGTGGACCTCCCTTCTGTCGGCACACGTGTACGACGCGGAGGTCCAGCTTCAGGCGACGCTCGCGACCGCGACGGTTACACTGGGTCAGCTCATGTCGCTTCAGCCGGGAGACGTGATCGCACTCGATCTGCCCGAATCGATTGGCGCGCAGGTCGATGGCGTTCCGGTAATGCAGGGGCGTTACGGTGTGGTGAACGGACGCTACGCGCTCAAGGTGGAGCGCCCGTTGGGCAGTCCGGGCGGGGACGGTTGAAGGTGGAACGGACAGGCCATGGCCGAGAGTGAGGTAAAGGGCGACATCAGCGCGGACGACTGGGCTGCGGCGATGGCCGAACAGACTCCTGTCGGCGGGGCCGCCGATTCCGGCGTGGATGCCGCCGGCGCTGCGCGCGCCCAGGTCTTTCCGGAACTGCACCCCGATGCCGGTGTCAACGTGGCGCCGGAGCGCCTCGAACTGATCCTCGACATTCCCGTCCAACTCACGGTCGAACTGGGGCGGACCAAGCTCGCCATCCGCAATCTCGTGCAGCTCGCTCAGGGCTCGATCGTGGAACTCGACCGCCTCGCCGGTGAGCCGCTCGACGTGCTCGTCAACGGCTGTCTCATCGCCCAGGGCGAGGTGGTGGTGGTAAACGACAAGTTCGGTATCCGCCTGACGGACGTCATCGCGCCCGAAGAGCGCGTGCGGCGACTGCAGCGGTGACGCTGCTGCCATGAACAGGGCCGGACGGGCACTCTACCTGTGCCTGACCGTCGCCACTGCCTGCTCTACCGTCTCGGTTCTCGCCGCGGAGCCGCCCGCAGTGCCGCCCTCGGGTTCGGTCTTCGGCATGGTCCAGGTCGTGTTCGCCCTGCTGCTGGTGCTTGGTGCCATCGGCCTGTTCGCGTGGCTGCTCCGGCGATTCGCGCCGGGACAGGCGAGCGCGGGCGGAATGCTCAAGGTGGTGGGCGGCGTGATGGTCGGGCCGCGCGAGCGGCTGGTCGTGATCGAGGTCCAGGACACCTGGTTGTTGCTGGGGGTTGCCTCTGGCCACGTCAGCCTGGTTCACAGCATGCCGCGCCCTGCGGGCGATGCCATTGCACCTTCGGCTCCTGCGGGCTTCGCGCGCGTGATGTCGCAGGTGCGCGCCGCCCGTGCGGAGCGCCGCTGAATGCGCATGCCGCGGGTAGCGGCGGCAGCGCTGATGGCCGCTGCGCTCGGCGGCGAAGCCTGGGCACAGGCGGCCCTGCCGGCGATCACGAGTACGCCGGCTGCGGGCGGAGGCCAGACGTTCTCGCTCACGCTGCAGACGCTGCTGTTCCTTACCTCGCTCACCTTCCTGCCGGCCATCTTGCTGATGATGACGTCGTTCACCCGCATCGTCATCGTGCTCTCGCTGCTGCGCCAGGCGCTGGGCACGACGCAGGCGCCGCCCAACCAGGTGCTGGTGGGTCTTGCGCTGTTTCTCACCTTCTTCATCATGGGACCCGTGCTCGAGCGCGTGTACGAGGAAGCCTACGTGCCCTTCTCGGAACAGCGCATCGACTTTCCGCAGGCGGTAGAGCGCGGCGCCGTGCCGCTCAAGGATTTCATGCTCAGGCAGACGCGGCAGTCGGACCTCGCGCTCTTCGCGAAGCTCGCGGGCGAACCCGCCCTGGAGAGTCCTGCCTCGGTGCCCATGCGGGTGCTCGTCCCCGCGTTCGCGATCAGCGAACTGAAGACCGCCTTCCAGATCGGCTTCATCGTGTTCATCCCGTTTCTGATCATCGACCTGGTCGTCGCCAGCGTGCTCATGTCCATGGGTATGATGATGCTCTCGCCGGTCATCATCTCGCTGCCCTTCAAGCTCATGCTGTTCGTGCTGGTGGACGGCTGGAACTTGTTGATCGGCTCCCTGGTGCAGACCTTCCAAACCGGCGCCTGAGCGCATGACTCCCGAGACCGTCGTGAACCTGGTGCAGCAGGCGCTCGAAGTGGCCCTGCTGGTGTCGGCGCCGATGCTGCTCACCGCACTCGCCACCGGGCTGCTGGTGAGCATCTTCCAGGCGGCCACGCAGATCAACGAGATGACCCTGTCGTTCATTCCCAAGCTGGTGGCGATCTTCGCCGCGGCCGTTCTGGCCGGCCCCTGGATGATCGGCGTGATGGTCGATTTCACCCGCCGCCTGTTCGTCTCGCTGCCATCGGTGATCGGCTAGGCAGCCAACCCCGCCCCGTAGATGCTCGAGGTTTCGACAGCCCAGTGGTACGCGTGGATCGCCGCCTTCTTCTTTCCATTCCTGCGCGTACTGGGCATGCTGCTCGCCGACCCCCTGTTCGGCAACAACGCCACACCGATCACCGCCAAGGTTGGCCTGGCGATCTTCATCACGCTGCTGCTCGCGCCAGTGCTGCCTGCCATGCCGTCGGTCGAGCCTGCATCGGCACAGGGTGTGTTGATCGGCGTGCAGCAACTGCTGATCGGTCTGGGCATGGGGTTCGCGGTTCGCATCGCGCTCACCGCAGCCGAGACCGCGGGACAAGTGGCGGGGTTGCAGATGGGTCTCGGCTTCGCAGTGTTCTTCGATCCGCAGACCAGCGCGCAGACCGCTGTGGTCGGGCAGGCGATGGGGTTGTTCGCGATCCTGGTCTTCCTCTCCATCAACGGGCATTTCATCGTGCTGGGCGCGCTGAGCGACAGCTTCCGCATGCTGCCCGTGGAACTGGGACCGGTCCGTGCGCTTGGCTGGCGCACCCTGGTGGAATGGGGAAGCGTCATCTTCAGCGCCGGGGTGCTGATCTCGCTTCCCGTGGTCGGTGCACTGCTCATCGCCAACGTAGCGGTCGGGATCATGTCGCGCGCCGCGCCCCAGCTGAACGTGTTTGCCGTCGGCTTTCCGATCACGCTGGTAACCGGCTTCGTCGCGCTCTACCTGGCCGCGCCCTATATCGGTCCGGCCCTGGCGGGGCTGTTCGAGGAAGCGATGTTCGCGCTCGACCGGCTGCTGCGCGGACTGGCGCCGGGTTGAGTCGATGAGCGGACCCGCGTATGCCTCCGGGTGGGTACTGCGCTTCGCCCATCTCGTGCCAGAAGGTCTTCCTGTGCTCGATGTCGCATGCGGATCGGGACGCCACGCGCGCATGTTCGCCGCCACCGGACGCGAGGTGATCGGCGTGGATCGTGACCGGGCGGCGCTGGCCGGACTCGCTGGCGTCAGGCGCGTACACCGCGTGTGCGCCGATATCGAGGCCGCGCCGTGGCCGTTCGCCGCCGGGTGTTTCGGCGCAGTGATCGTGACCAATTATCTGCACCGGCCGCTGTTTCCCGTGCTACGCGCCGCGCTGGTCCCGGGCGGCGTCCTGATCTACGAGACCTTCGCGGCAGGCAACGAGCGCCATGGCCGTCCCGCCAACCCCGACTTCCTCCTCGCGCCCGGCGAACTGCTGCGTGCGAGCGAAGGACTTCGTGTCCTGGCCTACGAGGACTGCTACGTGCAGCGGCCCAAGCCGGCACTCGTGCAGCGCGTGTGTGCGATCGCCGCCAAGGAAGTGCCGTCGCGCCCGCTCGCGGGTGAATGGCAGGATGGCTTCAGTTAAACTACCGCCCTTGCGAATGCGCCACAGACGGCGCATCCACCGGAGGTGATCATGTTGAGAGGCAGCCTGGTCGCGATCGTGACCCCGATGCACGAGGATGGAAGCCTCGACCTCGACGCGTTCCGCAGACTCGTCGAGTGGCACATCGGGGAGGGTACGGACGGCATCGTGGTGGTCGGCACCACTGGCGAATCTCCCTGTGTCGATTTCGAGGAGCACTGTCTCCTCATCAAGACGACGGTCGAGCAGGTGCGCGGACGCGCGCCGGTCGTCGCCGGTACCGGGGCCAATTCCACCCGCGAGGCGATCGAGCTGCAGGCCTATGCCAGGCGCGCGGGCGCCGACATGGCGCTGTCGGTGGTCCCCTACTACAACAAGCCCACGCAGGAGGGCCTGTACCGGCATTTCAGGGCCATCGCCGAAGCGGTCGAGATCCCGATGATCGTCTACAACGTACCGGGACGCACCGTGTGCGACATGCAGAACGACACTGCCCTGCGCCTCGCCCAGGTGCCCAACATCGTGGGGATCAAGGACGCTACCGGCAACCTGGAGCGGGGGTCCGACCTCGTTCGCCGCGCCCCCAGGGGGTTCGGCATCTACAGCGGCGACGACGGCACCTGCCTCGCGCTCACCCTGATGGGAGGCGACGGGGTGATCTCGGTCACGGCCAACGTTGCACCCCGGTCGATGGCGCAGATGTGCAAGGCCGCATTCGCGGGTGACCTCGCCCGTGCGCGCGCCCTCAACGACAGCCTTCTCGGACTGCACCGCCATCTGTTCGTGGAAGCCAATCCGATTCCGGTGAAGTGGGTGCTGCAGCAGATGGGCCGCATCGAAGGCGGCATCCGGTTGCCACTGACGCCGCTGTCCTCGTCGTTCCATGACCTGCTGCACTCGGCGATGGAGCAGGCCGAACTGGACACGCAGGCGCTACCGGCCTGAGCGCCGCACAAACGAATTCCCTTGGAACACATGACGCGTAGACTTGCCGTAGCACTGTTGCTGGGAGCACTCCTCGCAGCCGGATGCACGAGTAGCATCGTTCCCACCAAGAAGGTCGACTACAAGACCGCGCGGCAGACCGCGCCACTGGAGATTCCTCCGGAGTTGCCCGCTCCCAGCGCCAGCGACCGCTTCGCGCTGCCCAATGCGCCGGCACGGGGTGCGGCCACCTACTCCGAGTACCAGCAGGATCGGCCGCGCGCGCAGTCCACCAACATCCTCCAGCCCGTCGAGGGTGCGCGCATCGAGCGCTCCGGAACCCAGCGCTGGCTCGTGGTGGACGCTTCGGCGGAATCGGTGTGGCTCGTGCTGCGCGAGTTCTGGCAGGAGCAGGGCTTCATCCTCGCTCTCGAGGACCAGGGGCTGGGAATCATGGAGACCGACTGGGCGGAGAATCGCGCGAAGATTCCGCAATCGTTCCTGCGCGACATGATCGGCAAGGTGGTCGATCAGGTCTACTCCAGCCCCGAGATGGACCGGTTCAAGACCCGCATCGAGCGGAGTACTGGCGGTGGGGGTACGGAGATCTACATCACCCATCGCGGCGCCTATGAGATGTACGTTGCCGATGCCAACGTCCGGCAGAGCGGACGTACGGTGTGGCAGCCGCGCGCGGCCGATCCCGATCTCGAGGCGGAGATGCTCACGCGCCTGATGATGCGCCTCGGCACGACCCAGGAAACCGCGCAGGCGAGCGTGAAGAACACGACGGTGCAGCAGCCGCGCGCCACGCTCGGCAAGGTGGCCGACGGCGGTACGGTGCTGGTGCTCAAGGACGATTTCGATCGTGCGTGGCGACGGGTGGGACTTTCGCTCGACAGGCTCGGTTTCTCGGTGCAGGACCGCGACCGGGCAGCCGGCATGTACTTCGTGCGCTATCTCGAGCCGCCATCGCCGAACAAGGAGGAGCCCGGCCTGCTCTCGCGTCTCGCCTTCTGGAAGAAGGACGAGCAGAGACCCAACCAGCCGGCCGACTATCGAGTCGCGGTGGTGCAATCCGATGGCGGTTCGCAGGTGACCGTGCTCGGCGTCGACGGCAAGGTCAACCGCTCGGACGCTGCGAACCGGATGCTCGCAATCCTCCAGGAGGATCTGCGCTAGCGTGCAGGGCCGGCAGGCAGCAACCCGAGCGTCTTCTAGCCGTTGCATCGTCCCGTACCATGCGTTTCGCGCTGCTGGGAAGCGGTAGTCAGGGCAACGGACTGCTGGTCGAGCACGGGACGACACGTCTCCTGCTCGATTGCGGGTTCGGGCTGAACGAGACAGTGCGGCGACTGGCCCGCCTCGAGGTCGAGGCGGGCGGCCTGACCGGCATACTGGTCACGCACGAGCACGACGATCACATCGGAGGCGTTGCTCGCCTGGCGCGCAAGTTCGGCCTTCCGGTCTGGCTGACGCCGGGCACGTTGCGCGGGTTCGAACCCCTGTTCCAGGGCATCGAACTGCACTTTCTCGAGTCCTACGCTCCGGTGTGCATCGGGGATATCGAGGTGCGGCCTTTCCCCGTGCCGCACGATGCGCGCGAACCGGCGCAGTTCGTGTTCGGGGACGGACAGGATGCGCTGGGAGTGCTGACCGATACCGGATGCATCACGCCCGCCATCGTCGGCATGCTCGACGGCTGCAACGCTCTGGTCCTGGAGTGCAACCACGACAGCGAACTGCTGGCCAGCGGTGCCTATCCGCCTTCCCTGAAGCAACGTATCGCCGGGCGCTACGGGCACCTGGCCAATGCCGAGTCGGCGAGACTGCTGGCCAGCATCTCGAAGGACAAGCTCAGGCATGTCGTTGCCGCTCACCTGAGCGAGAGCAACAACCGGCCGGATCTTGCGCGGGGAGCCCTGGCTGCCGTACTCGCCTGCGCGCACGACTGGATCGGCGTCGCGGATCAGGACGTCGGGCTGGGCTGGCGTGCACTGCGCTGAGCGTGCCACCCGCAAAAAAAAGACCGGCCGAGGGCGGCCGGTCTTTCAACTGTAGCGCGTACGTTACTGCTTGTTTTCTTCGGTGGTAGCCGGGGCGGGTTCCGCCGGGGCGACATCCGCAGGTGCGGAGGCGGCGCTGTCGGCCGGAGCGGGCGCGAGCTCATCAGCAGGAGCGGGCGCGGGTTCGGCCGCCGGCGCGGGCGGGGGGGCAGGCGGGGCCTCTTCTTTCTTGCCGCACGCGGCGATGGTCACTGCCAGGATGGCACCAACGAGAAGGCCGTATTTCATCTATTTTCCTTGACGAGGTCTGAACGTGTTTGGGGGAACGCAACTCGACATCTACAACTTCAGCTTCATCCAAGTACAGCTTAGGACGAGAGCCTAACGCAAAATGATAGCATCTTCGTCCGATAATTCCAGTGCCATGTGTAGAAATACAACACAAGATGCACGGGCTATCCGCGAATCCACCACTGTCGTTGGCAGGCGTCAGAGCCCGAGCGTGGTGGCGTTGACGGATGGCGTGGAGAACGACCAGATTTCCTCGAAGCGGTCGATGAACGGACGCGTAAGGGCGGGATCGTGCAGGCGCAGCACACCGCGCGCCTGATCATGGTGGAAGCGGTGAACATGGTGGCGCTCGTCGGCCACTGCGAACGGATCGCTGGCGCGGCGCGCTTCGGTGTGCGTCTCGTGGATCGCGATTGCATGCGGAAACTGTCGCTGCAGGGCCAGCAGACGGGCGCAATCCCGCCCCAGGTTGTCGGTTTCGTGCACGACGATGCGAAGCCGGTTGCCGCGGTCGGCGAGCAGGAAGGCGCGCAGGGTCTCGCAGCGCCGTGCGCCGCCGAAGGCTCGGTCGAGTTGGCGTTCGAAGATCCGGAGTGTGCGAACGGGCCGCTGCAGCAGATCGTCCACGGCCGCCACGTACTCGGCCATGCCGTTCAGCTGTTGCTCGCTTGCCTGCTCGTTCATGGCACACCCGTGACGAGGTGAATGAATCCGGCCCGGTACCACGCGTATAGCGGCTCGGACAGAGAAACCCTGAGATCGGGGCCGGGCCGCAGGCTGCCGGCGTCGGCCAGCGCGCGCAGGTGCTTGGCCGCTGTCCCGTCCAGGGGTTCCAACTCGCCGTTGAGAAATATCTCCCTGCCGTTGTAGAGCATGCGGCTCTTGCGGTCGAGTGCGACCCCATGACGCCACGCGAGACGCTCGAAGACAGAGCGTCCCAGGGCTTGAGCCGGCGGCGTGAAGAACACGCTGGGCTTCGGTTCGGTGAGGTAGCAGCCGAGAAAGCGCGAGACGTCCGCGCGGCTCCAGCGGATGCGCGCCAGCTGCTCCGCAGCCCGGTCGATCAGACCGGCGCCCAGTCTCCCGGGCGTATGCGTGGGGGTCAGATCCGGATCCGTGTACAACCCCTCGCGTTTCACCCGATCCTGCAGCCAGGCGAGGAACTGGGACGTGAGTTCCTGCCATGCCGGTGCGCGAAAGCCGATGGAATAGGTCATGCACGCGGTCATCGCCGTGCCGTCGTGCGCGTAGGAAGGCGGCAGGTACAGCATGTCGCCCGGCCCGAGCCTCCACTCCTGCGTTGGCGCGAAACGGCGCAGGAGCTTGAGCGGCGCACCCTGCACCAGGCCCAGGTCGCGCTGCCGTCCGATGCGCCAGCGACGTATGCCAGGGCCCTGGAGAAGGAATACGTCGTAAGAGTCCACGTGCGGACCCACGCCTCCGCCAGGCGCGGCATAGCTCGCCATCACGTCGTCGAGCCGGGCATTGGGCAGGAAGCGGAAGGCGCGCAGCAGGTCGTGGGCGGCCTGCACGTGATGATTCAGATCCTGCACCAGCAGCGTCCACCCGCGTTCACCAAGACTGCGGAACGCGGAAGGCCGAAATGGTCCGTGCAGGACCTGCCAGTTGCGACGGCGGCCGCGCACGACGATCCGCGACTCGACGTGCTCGTCGCACGCCAGACGCATCAATTCGTGGGCGTCGATGGCACCGGCGAATCCCGGCACGGCGCCGCGCACCAGCAGCGGTCGCTTCTGCCAGTGTCTCGCCAGGAACTGTGCCGGTGTCGCGCCGCCCAGCAACCGGCGAGAGGAATCTCTTGGCATGCGCGGATTATAGGGGCGGCAATCGGGTGCTGGCGCAAGACGTCGGCGCGGATGAAATGGGCTAGAATCGACTCAGGTTTCGTGTACACGGTGGCCGGATGCTCAAGGTCGGGGCGCGTGCTCCCGGGTTCGAACTGGCGGACTCGGAGATGGAAGTGGTGGACCTGTCGACTTTCGCGGGCAAGCCCGTCGTCCTCTATTTCTATCCGAAGGACGGCACGCCGGGCTGCACCATGGAAGCGATAGAGTTCAGTGAACTCGCCGACCAGTTCGAGGCGCTCGGTGCCATCGTGCTGGGCGTGAGCATGGACGACTGCCTCAGCCACGGCTCGTTTCGCGACAGGCACGGCCTGTCGGTGGAACTTCTGGCCGATCCCGACGGCGAGGTGTGCCGCAGCTACGACGTGCTGGAGGAGCGCGAACTGGACGGCCAGAAGCGCTCGGGAGTGGTACGTTCCACTTACGTCATCGACCGCGACGGGATCATCCGGCACGCTCTGTATCATGTCGCCCCGAAGGGGCACGCCGCCGAGGTGTTGCGTCTGGTGAAAGCGCTTCCCCGTTGACCGGGGGTGGCGCGCGGGCACGTCCGGTGCCCCACCTTTCGGATCAACCCGTATCCGGATCGGCCGGTACCCGGGTCAACCAGTACAGGATCACGCCATTGCAGATCACCAAGAACACCGTCGTCAGCCTGAGCTATCGTCTCACCAATGCCCAGGGTGAACTGATCGAGGAAACCGATCAACCCATCAGCTACCTGCACGGTGGCTACCACGGGATCTTTCCCGGCGTGGAGAAGGCGTTGGACGGTAAGCAGGCCGGCTTCCAATGCGACGTCAAGCTCGAGCCGGAGGACGCGTTCGGAGAGTACGAGGCATCGCTGGTGCGAGTCGAACCGCGCAATCTGTTTCCCCCCAACGTCAAGGTCGGCATGCAGTTCGAGGGAGGCTCCGAACAGTCGGGTGAGACACGTGTCTACACGGTCACCGACGTGGCGGACGACAAGATCGTCGTGGACGGCAACCACCCGCTCGCAGGGCAGGGCGTGGTCTTCTCCTGCGTGGTCACCGAGGTGCGCAGCGCCAGTTCGGAGGAGGTCACCCACGGGCACGTGCACGGCCCGCATGGGCATCATCACTGAAGTCCGTGACGCGCGGGTGAAGCGTGATTCGTGAACCGCGCGCTCGCCATCCCGGCGCGAGCCGTGGGCCCCGCGATTCGTGACGCGCGAATCGCGGGGCCTGCACCAGTTTCTGGCTAGACTTCTTCCTTCTTGTTCTCTGCGCCGCTCAGCCGGCGCGAGTTGGCATCGTCGCGGAATACGAGGGGATGCGCGGTTACGGGCTTGCCGGGCATCTGCGCCTTCTCCACCACGCTCGTGACCAGTCCGTGATGCGGAGACAAATCGCAGATGGGGTCGGCGTTGGTTGCATCGCCGGTGAGCATGAACGCCTGGCAGCGGCAGCCACCGTAGTCGTTCTCCTTCTCCGGGCAACTGCGGCAGGGCTCCTTCATCCAGGCGTCGCCGCGGTAGGCGTTGAAGCCCGGTGACTCGTTCCAGATCCAGGTGATGTCGTGCTCGCGCACGTTCGGAAACGTCAGGCCCGGCAGCATGCGCGCCTCGTGACAGGGCAGGGCGAGCCCATCGGAGGTGACGTTGAGGAAGGTCGTCCCCCAGCCGTTCATGCACTTCTTCGGGCGATTCGCGTAGTAGTCCGGGACGACGAAGTACACCTTGATTCTGTTGCCGACCCGGGCGCGAAACGCATTGGTCACTTCCTCGGCGCGGACGAGCTGCTCCCTGCTTGGAAGGAGGTGATCGCGGTTGATCATCGCCCACGAGTAATACTGCGTGTTGGCGAGTTCGACGTGGTCGACCTCCATCGCTTCGGCCATCTCCAGGATCTGCTGGATGTGGTCGATGTTCATGCGATGCAGGACGACGTTCAGCACCATCGGATAATCGTACTGCTTGATCAACTTCGCGACCCGGGACTTCAGCTCGAAGGTCTTCGTGCTCGAAAGGAAGTCGTTCATCTCGCGCGTGGAATCCTGGAACGAGAGCTGGATCTGTCCCAGCCCGCCTTCCTTGAATGCAGCGATGCGCTTCTCGGTCAGGCCGATGCCGGAGGTGATCAGGTTGACGTAGTATCCCAGCCGGCTCGACTCCGCGACCATGGTCTCGACGTCGTCGCGCATGAGCGGCTCGCCGCCGCTGATGCCCAGTTGCACCGCGCCCAATTCACGCGCCTGTCGAAACACGCGCAGCCAGTCCTCGGTCGACAGCTCCGGCCCATACCGGCTGTAGTCGGTCGGGTTGTAGCAGAAGACACAGTGCAGCGGGCACTTGTACGTGATCTCCGCGTTTACCCAAAGCGGCCTGCTAACCGGTTCTCGCGCGGATCCAGCCTTTTCCATGTGCGACCTCCAGGAATTGCAGCACGTCGTCGCGCAGATCGACCCCCGGGAACGTGGCCTCCAGGTCGGCCACGATCCGTTCGGCACTGCGCTCGCCGTCGATGCGCTTCATGATCTCGCCGGCGCTTCCCTGCAGCTTCACCATGCCTTCGGGATAGAGCAGAACGAAGCTTTCCTGCGCCGGTTCCCATTGGAACCGGAACTGGCGCTGGAGTTCGAGCACACGGTCGAGTGCGAGCGGCACAGGCGCGCTCATTTCTTCTGACCGATGCCGAGATTGACCTGCATGGCATCGAGCATGCTCCATAGCACGTCGAGCTTGAACTGCAGGATCTCGAGCGCCCGCTCCTGCTGGGCGCGCGTGGTGTAATGATCGAGCGTGAAGCCGAGCGCGAACTGGACGTCGCGGCGCGCTTCGGACAGCCGCTTGCGAAAGTACTGATAGCCGTCCTTGTCGATCCAGGGATAGTGCTCCGGCCAGGTGTCGAGCCGTCTCTGGTGGATCTCGGGTGCGAACATCTCCGTGAGCGAGGAGGTCACTGCCTCCTGCCACGGCCGCGTGCGCGCGAAGTCGATGTATGCATCCACGGCGAAACGCACGCCGGGAAGCACGTGCTCGTGCGAAACGATGTCCACTCGCTGCAGCCCGACCGCCTCCCCCAGGCGCAACCAGGCTTCGATGCCGCCCTCGTCGCCGGCGCGGCCGTCATGGTCGATGATGCGGGTGATCCACTCGCGCCGCACGTCGCGCATCGGACAGTTGGACATGATCGCCGCGTCCTTGAGCGGGATCGCCGTCTGGTAGTAGAAGCGGTTGATGACCCAGCCCTGCACCTGTTCGCGGGTGCATCCGCCGCTGTTCATGGCGATGTGGAACGGGTGATGGATGTGGTAGCGCTTGCCCTTGTCGCGCAGGCGTTGCTCGAATTCCTCGCGGCTCCAGGGCAGTTTCTCGGGTGCACCCATTGTCGTCTCCTGGCTCTACAGCTCGATCTCCATACCGTCGAACGCGACCTCGATGCCTGCCGCGCGCAGCTGCGCGCGTTCGGCCGAGTCCTCGTCGAGGATCGGATTGGTGTTGTTGATGTGGATGAGTACCTTGTGCTTCGCGCGCAGCGGCTCGAGCACGTCGATCATGCCGCCGGGCCCCGACTGCGGAAGATGGCCGATCTCCCGCGCGCGCTTCTTCGACACGCCCAGACGGATCATCTCGTCGTCCGTCCAGAACGTGCCGTCGACCATCACCGCGTCGGCCGACTTCAGCAACGGCTCGAGATGCGGTTCGATCTCGCCCAGGCCGGGCGCGTAGAAAAGGCTTCTGCCGCTTCGCCTGTCGACGATGCGCAGGCCCACGTTGTCGCCTTCGTGCGGGTTGTCGCGATGCGGTGAATACGGCGGCGCCTTGCTCTTGAGCGCGACGCTCTCGAACTGCAGGTGCTCGATGCCGTCGATGGAGAAGCTGCTGCCTGCCTCGATCGGAAGGCGGTGCCGGTTCACGCCCGCGTAATGGCCGAGAATGCCGAACAGAGGGTTTCCGGTGGTCAGATCCTCGTGGACCATGTCGGTGCACCAGATCTCCAGCGGCTTGCCCTCGCGCAGCATGAGCAAGCCGGTGGTGTGGTCGATCTGACCGTCCACGAGCACGATCGCCCGAATGCCGGTGTCGCGAATCGAGCGGCCGGGTTGCAGCGGCGCGAACGACTTGATCTGCGCGAGAACGTCCGGCGAGGCGTTGAACAGAACCCAGTTGATGCCGTCCGACGACAGGCAGATCGACGATTGTGTGCGCGGTTGGGCGCGCATGGTGCCCTTGCGCACTCCATCACAGTTGCGGCAGTTGCAGTTCCACTGCGGGAATCCCCCGCCCGCTGCCGCGCCCAGAACCCTTATTCGCATTTCGTTCCCCGAGAACGCTCCAAAAACAAAAGCCCCTTGCGGGGCTTTCGTTCAACCGCGAGGGTATCAGCGGTTGTAGATGTACATCGTGACTTCGAAACCGAAGCGCATCTCGGTAAATTCAGGCTTGGTCCACATAGTCTTCTCCAGTATTAAGGGTTATCATTCGAGCTTTCCGCCTCGGATCGTGGCGCGATCGAAGCGGAGAACCCTGCCTGCCCAGGGCCAGAAGCCTCCTGCGGCCGAAGAGTTCAATCGTATTGTCTGGGAGCGCATTGCGCGGTCCCACAAAAAAATCAGCAATTGCTGCTCATGAATATCATGAGATTGCCGCGCGCTGGGCGTGTTGCGCTTTACTCGCGTTGGCCGCGTCTTCTACCCTCGCGACATGTCAAGCACGACCGCGGCTGATCCGCTGGATCTCGATCAGGAGTGGTACCGCGACCGTCCCGCGGTCTGGGCGCTCGCGATCTCGCTCGTGCTGCATGTCACGGTCGTGGCCTTGCTCCCCACGTTGAGTGCGCCGCGTCCGGAGGAGAAGATCCTCACTGTCGAGCTGGCCAAGCCCGAGCCGGTGAAGCCGCCTCCCGAGCCCAAGCCCGAGCCGAAGAAGGAGCGCAAGGCGCCGGCGGCGAAGAAGACGGTGCAGCAGAAGCCCATCGCGCCGAAGCGGCTCGAGCGCACGCCGCCGACTCGGCGTGTGGAGCCGCAGCAGCCGGTGCCGCCGAGGTCGATACCTACTCCGGAGCCTCGCGTTGAGCCGCAGGTGGTGCAGCCGCAGCAGCCCCTGCCGCCGGTGGCGCGCAGCGAGCCACGCCCCGAAGCGCGGCCGGTGCAACCGCTGCCGCAGACGCCGCAGCCACGCGTCGAGCCGCAGCCGATGCGCAATGAGCCGCGGCCGGAACCCCAGGTCGCGCAGCCGCGTCCCGTTGCACCGCAGCCGCGGCCCGACACGCCGCCGACAGCCCGTGCGAGGCCGGTGGCGCCAGCCCCGGTGACACGCGCAGAACCCTCGCAGACGCCGCCACCGCCCGTGATCCGCACCGAGCCCCGGCGCGAGATCGTGGCTGCCCCGCCCGTGGCGCGGCCCGAGGTCCTGCCCGTGCCGCGCGCCGATGTGCAGCCGACAATCACGGTGCCGCCGCGTGCGGACGTCCCCCAGGAGCAACCGCGCGTCGCACCTGTCCCGGAGGCGCGTCCGCAGGTGGTGCAGCAGGCGCCCGTGCCGCGGCCCGAGTTGCGCAGCGAGCCCGCGCGGCCGCAGCCGCGGGTGGAACAGCCCCGCCCGCAGATGGCACAGCAGGCACCGCGCGTCGAGTCTGTCCCGCAGGCGCGTGCGCAGGTGGTGCAGCAGGCTCCCGCGCCGCGCCCGGAACTGCACAGCGAACCGGCACGGTCTCAGCCGCGCGTGGAGCAGCCCCGCCCGCAGGTGGTGCAGCAGGCGCCGCGCGCCGAACCGAACGTGCAGCCGCGCGCACCCGAGCCCGTGGCGCAGCCCGTTCCGCGTCCCACCACCACCGTACAGTCGCCGCGCGAGACGCCTCCCACGCCATCGGCACCCGTGGCACCGGTCGCGCCGGCACCGCCCGCGGGCACGGCAGCCGCGCCGGTGCCGCCGCCGGCTGCGCGGCCAGCGGCAGAGCAGACAGACAGCGGCGTGCTCGATCGCTTCGCCCTGGAAATCCAGTCGCGCGTGGGCAAACTCGTCAAGGAGCGTGGCGAGCGTGCCTATCCCCGGCTCGCACGGGAGCGCAGGTGGGAGGGTACGACGCAGGTGGCTGTCGAATTCGGCTCGGACGGCAAGCTCAAGCGCGTGTCGGTAGCCGAGAGCAGCGGCCATGCGATTCTCGACCAGAGGGCGATCGAGATGGTCAGGGAAGTCCTGCCCAACGTCCCGCGCGAGTTGCGCAACAAGACCTTCACGGTGAAGCTTCCGATTCTCTTCAAGCTCAAGGAATCCTGAGCGTCCGCCGGTACCGCGGGCGCAACGTGCGCGATGTCCGGCCCGCTGACCCTCTATCCGCCTCTCGAGCCCGCCGACGTGCTGCAGCTTCCCGTGGAGCACGGGCACGCGCTGCACGTGGAGGTGTGCGGCGCCGTGCACGGTGAACCGGTACTGTTCCTGCACGGCGGTCCGGGCAGCAGTACCAATCCGAACCATCGCCGCTTCTTCGACCCTTCGTTCTATCGCATCGTGCTGTTCGACCAGCGCGGCTGCGGCAGATCCACGCCCGCGGGAGAGACTGCCGACAACACCACGCAGGATCTGATCGCGGATATCGAGCGGCTGCGCCAGTTCCTCGGCGTGCAGCGCTGGGTGCTGTTCGGCGGTTCGTGGGGCGGCACGCTCGCGCTCTCCTACGCCCAACGGCATCCGGCGCGCGTGCGCGCAATGGTGCTGCGCGGAGTGTTCCTCGCATCCGCGCAGGAGGTGGCGTGGTTCGTCCACGGCTTGCGTGCATTCATGCCCGAGGCATGGCTGCGCTTCAGCGGCGGTGACGCAGGGGAGAGCGCGGCCGGGCTGCTCGCGCGCTATCACGCGCAGGTCACGGGCGCCGACGAGCGTATCGCGCAGGAAGCGGCGGCGCGCTGGAACGCATACGAGAGCGCGGTGATGTCCGTGGGCGAGACCGCTGCCCCGGCCGGCACGTTCCCGGTCGGCACGTCGCTGGCCGGCACGTCGCCGGCCGACCCCGCCGGGAAGACGGTGGCGGCGCGCGTGCGCATCCACCTGCACTACCTCGTCAATCACTGCTTTCTGGCATCGCAGCAGCTGATGTTCGGCATGTCGCGGCTGGAAGCAGTCCCGGCTATCATCGTCCAGGGGCGTCGCGATCTGGTCTGTCCGCCCGTCACGGCGCATGCATTGCACCTCGCGTGGCCGTCCTCGACCCTGCGCATGGTCGAGGAGGCGGGGCACTCGGCGCTGCATCCGGCGATGATCGACGCGCTGGTACGCGCCACGCAGGACGTGAAGCAATGGATCGAGGGAGGTCGGGCATGAGCCTGCGCATGCGCATCAACCTGATCATCACCACGCTCATCGTGCTGTTCACCCTGCTCACGGTGAACATCATCGTGAGCGACATGCGCCGGTCGATCCGCGAGGAAATGGAGGCGGGCGGCAAGATCACGATCCAGCTGCTCACCGGCGTGCTGCAGGGAACCAGCCTGGTGCAGGCCGGCCGCCATCCCAACGAGGTGCTCGTGCAGTTCCTGGAAAGCCTGGGGCGGGTGCGCGCCCACGAGATCGAGCTGTTCGGAGCGGACGGGCACGTGCTCTACCAGTCGCCGCCGTCGACCTACAAGGTGGGCCGCGACGCGCCGCGCTGGTTCTACGACATGGTCGCCACGCGCCTGGACAGCATGACGCTGGAGACCGGAGAGGGGCGCGTGGTGGTGCGCCCGGACGACACGCGTTCGGTGCTCGATGCCTGGGACGACCTGGTGCAGCTGCTGTGGCTGCTGGCCGGCCTGCTGGTGGTGGTCAACGTGGTGGTGTTCCTGCTCGTCGGCCGCGCCCTGCGCCCGGCGCGCATGATCCTCGCGGGCATGTCGCAGATGCAGCGCGGCCACTACCACACGCGTCTGCCGCGCTTCGCCGTGCGCGACTTCGACGAGATCGGCCGGACCTTCAACGGCATGGCCGACGCACTCGAACTCAGCCACGCCGAGAACCAGCGTCTCGCGCTGGTGGTGCGGCAGTCGAGCGATGCGATCATCATCAACGATCTGCAGGGCAACATCTCGTTCTGGAATCCTGCGGCCGAGCGCCTGTTCGGCTATCCCGCACGGGAGATCGTCGGACGCAGTGCGACCCTGCTCACGCCGGCTGGCGCGCAGGCCGAGGTGGAAGCCAACCTGGCCGCGATCCGTGACAGGCGGGTGATCGAGAACCTGGAGACGCGCCGCCTGACGCGCGCCGGCGATGACCTCGACGTGCTGCTCTCCGCTGCGCCATTGATCGACCCGGCCAGCGACGAAGTCATCGGCGGGATCGTCACCATGCGCGACATCACCGCGCAGAAGCGCGCGCAGCAGGCCGAGGCGGACCTCGAGCAGAATCGGCGCCTCACCCGGTTGATCCAGCAGCACCTCGAGGAGGAGCGGCGCAGCATCGCCCGTGAACTGCACGACGAACTGGGCCAGTGCGTGACGGCGATCCGCACCATCGGCGCGGCCATCGCCAACCGCACGCGCGAAACCCTGCCCGAGGTCAATGCCAGTGCGCAGACCATCGTACAGGTCGGCGGCCACATCTACGATGTCGTGCATGGAATCATCCGTCAGCTTCGTCCCAGTGCGCTGGACAATCTTGGGCTGCGCGAGGCGCTCGAGGAACTGCGCGACAGCTGGAGCGACCGCTATCCCGAGATCACGGTGCGCATGGAGCTGCAGGGCGATCTGGACGATCTGGGCGAGACGGTGAACATCACCGTCTACCGCCTGCTTCAGGAGTGCATCACCAACGTCATCCGGCACGCCGCCGCCAACCGGGCGGATGTGCGGATCGCGCGCGAGAACGGCACGCTGGAGGTGACGGTGCGCGATAACGGAAAGGGGCTTGGCGAGCGCAACGCGGTGGACAGCGCGCGCTTCGGGCTGATGGGGCTGCGCGAGCGGGTTGAAGGCTTGAGCGGGCGCTTCTCGATCGAGAGCAGGCCGGGCGAGGGGGTGGTCGTGCGGGCGTCCATCCCGCTGCGGCCGGTGGCGGCAGTCACCGCCTGATACGGGAACCAGATGATCGACGCACCAATCAACGTGATGCTGGTGGATGACCATGCGGTGGTGCGCATGGGCTTCCGCCTTCTCCTTCAGGGTACGTCGGACATCCGGGTGGTGGCGGAGGCGAGCAGCGGAGAGGAGGCGGTGCGCGGCTTCCCGGACCTGCATCCGGATATCGTGGTGATGGACATCTCCATGCCCGGCATCGGCGGACTGGAAGCCATCGGCCGCATTCTGGCGCGCGAACCGCAGGCCAGGATCCTGGTGCTCTCGGCCCATGAGGACGTGATGCATGCGCGGCGCGTGCTGAAGGCGGGGGCGGTGGGTTACCTGACCAAGCGCAGCGCGGCGGACGAGTTGATTCAGGCCATTCGGCAGGTGTCCCAGGGTCGAACCTACCTGGAGCCGGGTATCGCGCAACAGCTCGCGGTGCAGCAGCTGGCCGGTCAGAAGAGTCCGGTGGACATGCTCAGCGAGAAGGAATTCAAGGTTTTCCTGGCGCTCGCTAAGGGCCAGTCGGTGCAGGAGATCGCCGACATCATGTCGCTCAGCCCGCGTACCATCGGCACGCACCTGTACAACATCAAGCAGAAGCTCGGCGCCTCGAACTCCGCGGAACTGGCGATCATCGCCATTCGCTCCGGACTGCTGGAACCATAGGAGTTGCTGCGTTGCAGCAGAGGACCTCATGAAAATCATGAGGCCGCAATCAGTGGAATCGCGCTGTTTGCCGGTCGGGTACACGGCAACAATAGCTTCACGAATTGTTCGCCCCATCCACCCACGACAGGAGCAGCGACCATGTGGAGCAAGCCCGAATTCACGGAAATGCGCTTCGGTTTCGAAGTCACGATGTACATCTACAACCGCTAGCCGGTTGTACACCATTGAGGGGCTGCCGCCAGGCAGCCTTTTTTTTTACCGGCCTTTTTACCAGCACGCTACTGCCCTGGCCGGAGAGCGCCATGGTCGCGCGCTCGCACGAGAGACCCGAGTCATGCAAAAGAAAAAATCCATGCACCCGCACCGCATCTTGTCCCTGACACCCATCGCCCTTGCACTGCTGTCCCTGGCCGGTCACGCGCAGGACCAAGGCACTGCCACCGAAGTCGGTGCATCGCCGGTAGTGGTCACTGCCACCCGCAACGAGCAGCGCAGCTTCGACGTGCCTGCCGCGATCAACAGCCTGGATCAGGCGCGCATCCAGGAGACCGCGCGGGCCGAAGTCAACATCTCCGAGCAACTCAACCAGGTGCCGGGCACCGTGGTGCAGAGCCGGGAAAGCTATGCCCAGGAGCAGCAGATCAGCGTGCGAGGTTTCGGTGCGCGTTCGCAGTTCGGCACCCGCGGCATCAAGCTGCTCGCCGATGGTATCCCGGCCAGCACCCCAGATGGTCAGGGCAGCCCGGGCTTGTTCGACCTGCAATCCGCCCAGCGCATCGAGGTGTTGCGCGGCCCGTTCTCCGCGCTGTACGGCAACCATTCGGGCGGCGTGGTGCAGGTGTTCACCGAAGATGGTCCGCAGGATCCCACGCTGACCGTGCAGGGCATGGCGGGCAGCTACGGCACCTGGAAGGGAGGCATGAAGTTCGGCGCCGACACCGGTGCGGTGAACGGCATCGGCAGCTACAGCCATTTCTCTACCAACGGCTATCGTGATCACAGCCACGCCGAGAAGGACCAGTTCAACGCCAAGCTGCGCCTGGACGTATCGCAGGACACGCGGGTGACCGTCCTGGTCAACTACCTCAATCAGCCGGGAAACGAGGATCCGCTGGGCCTGACTGCCGCGCAGGTCGACGATGATCCGACGCAGTCGATCCCCGATGCGGAGTCGTACAACTCGCGGCGCAGCCTGGACAATCTGCAGGCAGGTGCGGTGCTGGAGACGCGACTCGGCGATCAGGACGTCCTGCGCCTGATGGCGTACGCGGGCAACCGCGATAACGACGGCTACCTCGCCATCGCGCCGGGCACGCAGAACAACATCCGTCAGTCGGGCGGAGTATCGGTGCTGGACCGTACCTTCAGCGGCCTGGGGGTGCGCTGGTCGCGCATCGCCGAGCGCGTGACCTTCAGCGTCGGAGCGGACTACGACAACGCGAGCGAGGACCGCACCGGCTTCCTGAACTTCACCGGTACGGTCGGCTCACCCACGGAACTGGGCGTGACCGGTGCGAAGAAGCGCGACGAGAAGAACACCGTGAAGAGCTACGGTTTCTACGTGCAAGGAGAACTGCAGGCCACCGAGAAGCTGAGTGCGAGTGCCGGCCTGCGCTACATCAAGGTGAAGTTCGACTCGCAGGACAACTTCATCTGCACGACGACGCAGGTCACCGCGCCGGGAACCGTAGCGGGCACGTGCAGCGGGTCCACCGCGGCCATCGGCGCCGTGGTGGGAGGCGTGGTCCAGGAGAACCCGAACGACAGCGGCAGTGTCGAGTACTCCGCATTCACGCCGGTTGCGGGGCTGCTGTACCGGCTCGCGCCGTCGGTGAACCTGTATGCAAACGTAGGCCGCAGTTTCGAGACGCCGACGTTCATCGAGCTGGCATATCAGGCCGCACCCGACGCGAGCGGCCCGAACCTGGGGCTGGATCCGAGCCGCAGCACGCACTACGAAGTGGGGGCCAAGCTCGCCCTGGGGAGCGACACCCGGTTCGAGGTCGCACTGTTCCACATCGACACCAAGGACGAGATCGTCGTCCTGTCGAACCGCAATGGCCGTCAGAGCTTCCAGAATGCGGAGGGCACCACCCGCACCGGCGTGGAGCTGGCACTGGACTCCAGGCTGGGGCGCGGTTTCTCGACGCTGATGGCGTTCACGTGGCTCAGTGCGAAGTTCTCCGAGAGCTTCTCCACCTGCGTGAGCGTACCCTGCATTCCCGGCACCGTCACCGGCACGGCAACCGTCGAGGATGGCAACAAGATCCCCGGTGTAGCGCCGTACAATGCCTACGCCGAACTGGCCTGGACGCATGCGCCGCTGGGATTCTCCACCGCTCTGGAGTTCCGCGCCCAGGGCAAGGTCTACGTGAACGACATCAACAGCGAGAAGGCCGATGCGTTCCACGCCTTCGGCCTGCGTGCCGGCCTGGAGCAGCGCCCCGGGCGCTGGCGCCTGTCCGAGTTCGTGCGCATCGACAACCTGTTCGACGAGGAGTACGTGTCCGGCATCGCGGTGAACGACGCGAACAGCCGCTTCTACTACCCGGCCGCAGGCCGCAACTTCCTGGCCGGCGTGTCGGCAAGCTACGCGTTCTGACCGCGCCGTCGTGAACGATGAAGCGGCCCCGCACGGCCGCTTCGTCGTCTCTGTCCGCGCCTGTCGGCATTCCTGGTCGATCCTGCCGTCCTTGGTTCGAGGGTGCCCGGCGTGTCGCAGGCCGGGCAGGCCTGGAATCCGCTCAGGGGCCGGCGGTCGAAACTGGCGCCGGCGGAGGTTGACTCTGCGATGCTGCAGCCGATAGATGCGCCCGGATCCATCTATCGGTGGCGGCCGCGTGCCGTAATGGGGTCGGCTCTAGTAGGATAGCCGGCCCGCTACAAGGAGATCGTTTCGCAGGATGGAAAAGACCCGTGCCGCCGGACACTACACCGGCATGGCGATCGTGCTGCACTGGATCATCGCGATCGGCGTGATCGCCATGTTTGCCATCGCCTACTACATGACGGATATTCCGAAGGGGACGCCGGAGCGCGCCTACTGGTTCAATCTGCACAAGTCGATCGGTACGACGATCGGTGTCCTGGTGCTGGTACGCCTGGCGTGGCGGGCCTCGCATACACCGCCGTCGTTTCCCGCCTCCGTGCCCGCGTGGGAGGCGACCCTTGCCAGGATCAATCATTTCCTGCTGTACGCCTGCCTGGTGGTGATGCCGGTGATCGGATTCCTCGCCTCGAACTTCACCAAGTACGGCGTCAAGTACTTCGGCATCTCCATCGGTCCGTTCTTCGCCGAGGACCTGGCGATGCGCGACAGCCTGCAGACGGTGCACGGACTGCTCTCGTACCTGCTCGGCGTGCTCGTCCTCCTGCACGTCGCGGCGGCGCTCAAGCATCTGCTGGTCGACCGCGACGGCGTGTTCCAGCGCATGCTGCCCGGCGGCGGCGAAGCCGGGCGCTAGGACTCGATCGGGAAGGCGACCACGTGATCGGCGTCCAGCCGCACGCCGATCGCCTCTCCCAGCGGATGATCCTGGTGGCTCGGTACCAGGGACAGGATCTGCGCGCCGCTGGTCAGCCGAAGGGTGTACAGGATCTGCGCCCCGCGAAACGCCTTCTTCACCACCAGCGCGCGTACCGGACTGGCGTCATCGTGTACCACGTCGTCGGGCCGCAGGAGCACATCCACCGGCTGTGACGGCCTGGGTTGCGCCAGGCCGCCGTACTGGGTGCACCCGCACAGCGGCCCCAGTTCCAGCGCGATGCGGCCCCCGGCATCGGCATGTCCGCGCACGAACGCGCCTTCGCCGACGAAGTCGGCCACGAACCGGTGCGCGGGACGGTGGTACAGATTGTAGGGCGTGTCCCACTGCAGAATGCGGCCGTCATGCATGACGCCGATCTCATCGGCCATGGCAAACGCCTCGTGCTGGTCGTGCGTCACCATCACCGCGGTCATCCCCTGCTCCTGGAGCAGGCTGCGCACCTCGCTGGCCAGCCTCTCGCGCAGTTCCACGTCCAGGCTCGAGAACGGTTCGTCCAGCAGCACCAGGCGCGGTTGCGCGGCCAGCGCGCGCGCCAGCGCCACGCGCTGCTGCTGGCCGCCCGACAGTTCGTGCGGATAGCGATGGGCCTTGTCCTCCAGCCCCACCGCGCGCAAGGCCTCGTGCACGTGCATGCGGCGCGAGCTACGGTCAAGATGCGCTAGGCCGAAGCCGACATTGCCCTCGGCATCCAGATGCGGAAACAGGGCGTAGTCCTGAAATACCATGCCGATCCGGCGCTTCTCCGGCGCTACCCGGTGGCCCGGGCGGCTCACCACCGCGCCCGCGAGGTGGATCTCGCCGGCGAGGATCGGCTCGAAGCCTGCGATGCTGCGCAGCACGGTGGTCTTTCCGCAACCACTCGGTCCGAGCAGGCAGGCGATGCGGCCGCGCGCCAGGGTCAGCGAGAGTTCGTCGATCACCGTGTGGCGTCCGTATGCGTGCCGAATCGCGCGCAGTTCGAGAAGCGGCGTCTCGTCAGGCATGGAGCGGGCGGGCGGGGCGCGGACGGGCTGGGAGCATCGGGCAAGTATAGCCGCGGCTGCGCCGTCGTCCGGGCGTGCGGTTGGTAGAATCAGCGGCTTGTCCGTATCATCCGCGTTCGCGTCCCCGCCGGTATCCGTGTCCTTCGCCGTGTCCTCCGATGTGCCGTCGCCTGCGCGCTCGCTCGACAGCGGTGCGGTGCTGGCCGGAACCGCCTTCGCGGTGTGCGTGCTCGTCGCGCTTCCGCTCGCGGGACTGGCGCTGTCGCTGTTCTCAGACTCCGATGCGCGGGTGTGGACGCACCTCGCGCAGACGGTACTGCCGCGCTATGCGATGAACAGCCTCGCGCTCGCCTGCGCGGTGGGTCTGGGAGTGGCGGTCGTAGGAACGGGATGCGCCTGGTGCATGGCTGCGCTGGAATTTCCCGGGCGCCGCTGGCTGGAGTGGGCGCTCGTGCTGCCGTTGGCCATGCCTGCCTACGTCGTCGCGTATGCCTACACCGACTTCCTCCAGTTCAGCGGACCGGTTCAGAGCGCGCTGCGGGATCTGACCGGATGGCGGGCGCGCGAGTACTGGTTCCCGGAGATCCGTTCGCTATCCGGCGCGATCCTGCTGTTCGTGTTGGTGCTGTTCCCCTACGTCTATCTTCCCGCGCGAGCGGCATTCGTCGAGCGCTCGCCCAGCCTGTTCTTCGCGGCACGGCTGGCCGGACTGTCGGCCGGTGCCGCGTTCTGGCGCGCAGCGCTCCCGCTCGCCCGTCCGGCCATCGCCGCGGGGGTCTCGCTCGCGGTCATGGAGACTCTTGCCGACTACGGCACCGTATCCTACTTCGCGCTGGAGACATTCACCACGGGAATCTTCAAGGCGTGGTTCAGCTTCGGCGACCGGACCGCCGCGGCGCAACTTTCCCTGCTGCTGCTCGCTGCCGTTGCGGGGGTGATCTGGCTGGAGCGGCGCTCGCGCGGCCGCGCCCGCTATCAGGGCGCACCAGGCAGCGGGGCGTCGCGCCGCCGCGTGCACGGCGCGCGCGCGATCATGCTGGCCTGCGCCTGTGCGATACCGGCTGTGCTCGGCTTCGTGCTGCCCACGCTCGTGCTGATGCGCCTGGCCTGGGGCGACGTCGAACTTCTCGACCTGCAGCGCTACCTCGAGCTGGTGACCAACAGCGTCTCTGCCGCGGGCGCGGCAGCGCTGCTGTGCGTCGTGCTGGCGCTGATGCTCGCCTATGCCGTACGTCTGCGGCCCTCGACGGCGTTGCGCGGCGGGGTCCGGCTGGCAGCGCTGGGCTATGCGGTTCCCGGGGCCGTGCTCGCGGTCGCCATCCTGGTTCCGCTTGCACGCGTGGACAACGCTCTCTCCGCGTGGATCCAGGGGCAGTTCGGGTATCGGCCGGGCCTGTTGCTCACCGGCAGCATCGCCGGGCTGCTGTATGCCTATGTCGTACGCTTTCTCGCCCTCGCGCTGTCGAACGCCGAGGCCGGCCTCGCGCGCATCACGCCCAGCATGGACGAGGCCGCCCGCAGTCTGGGATGCGGTGCGCTCGGCACCGCGATGCGCGTGCACGCGCCGCTGCTGATGCGCAGTCTGGCGATCGGAATGTTGCTGGTGTTCGTGGACGCATTGAAGGAACTGCCGGCGACGCTCGCCATGCGCCCGTTCGACTTCGATACGCTCGCCACGCAGGCGCACAACCTGGCCAAGGACGAGCGGCTGGGCGAGGCCGCCGTGCCGAGCCTGAGCATCGTCGCCGCCGGCCTGCTGCCGGTGATCCTGCTCTGTCGCGCGCTGCGTGACACGGGCGCCAGCGTGCGCTGAAGCGTTGCGCTACTTCCAGCCCACCCGATCGACCAGGCGCTGGGCTGCCGGGAGCCGGCTTCCCAGCACGCCGATGTTCAGAGGATCGGCCTTGAAGTTGCCGAGCGATGCGAGCTCGGGATTGTCGACCATTGCGGATTTCACCACCGGCCATTCGTTGTTGCCGTTGGCGAAGTAGGCCTGGGCTGTGTCGCTTGCGAGGTACTCGAGGAAGCGCACCGCGTTGTCGCGGTTCGGTGCGTGCCGCATGAGTCCGCCGCCCGAGATGTTCATGTGCGTGCCTTGCCCCTGCTGATCTGGCCACATGAAGCGCACCGCCTGGACCACCGCCTTGTCCTCGGACTTCTTCGAGCGCATCAGGCGCACCCAGTAGTAGCTGTTGGTGAGGGCGATCGCGCACTCGCCCGAAGCCACCGCTCGGATCTGGTCGGTGTCGCCGCCGCGCGGCGGGCGCGCGAAGTTCGCGACCACGCCCCGAGCCCAGCTCTCGGCCTGCGCCTCGCCCAGGTGCTCGATCATCGCGCTCACCAGCGACAGCATGTAGGGATGGCTGCCCGGCCGGGTGCATACCTTGCCCTTGTTCGCCGGCAACGCCAGATCGCGATAGCTGCGCACCTGTTCGGGTTTCACTGCCTTCGGATCGTAGATGATCACGCGCGCGCGGCTGGAGAAGCCGAACCACTGTCCCAGCGGATGCCGGTAGTTCGCGGGAATGCGCTCCTCGAGAATCTTCGACTTCACCGGTGCGAACAATTCCATCTGCTCGGCGGTCGCGAGGCGGGCCGCGTCCACGATCAGCAGTACGTCGGCGGGACTGTTCGCGCCCTCGTTGCGAATGCGTTCCAGCAGCTGATCGTCGCCTGCCTCGATGCGGTTGATGCGGATGCCGGTGGTCCTGGTGAAGTCGGAGTAGAGCGCCTCGTCGGTATCGTAATGACGAGCGGAGTACAGGTTCAGCACTCTGTCCTGTGCCCGGGCAGGCAGGGCGAGAGCAAGGGCGATGGCCGCCAGGGCCGCGATGCGGACAGCCGACATGACACGTCTCCGATGAATGGTGATCAGGTCTTGCGCGACTGTTCGCGCACCAGGTACCAGCCGCCGACGATGACCACGATCAGCGCCAGCTGCAAGCCGATGCCCTGCAGGTTCGGATAGATGCCGAGCATCGGAACGGCCGGGAAATCGAGAGGGTGGAGCGGGAGCTTGCCCGCCTCCTGCAGTGCGGCGATGCCCTGGCCAGCGAACACCACCGCCATGACGGCGAGAAGCAGTGAGCTGGCGCCGAAGAACAGCCCCAGCGGCAGGTGTACGGACAGACGGATGATCAGCCAGGCCATCACCAGCAGTCCGACCACGCCGGCGGCGAGACCGAACAGGATGGCGTTGCGGCCTGCCCCTGCGGCCTGGGCCCACAGCGCCTGGTAGAACAGTACGGTCTCGAACACCTCGCGATACACCGCGAGGAAGGCGACCAGGGCGATGCCCAGGGCCGCACGTGCGCCGAAGCGCGTGTCTGCTCCGGCACCAGCCATCCTGTCGCGGATGAACATGCTCCAGCGCCGTGCGTTCGACTTGCTGTGCAGCCAGAAGCCCACGTACAGGAGCACCCCGGCGGACAGCAGCGCGGTCACCCCCTCGGTTACTTCCCGTTGCGCGCCACTGATGCGGATGATCGTGCTGGAGACCGCCCAGGTGACCGCACCCAGGAGGAGGGCGCCGATCCATCCGGCATGCAGCCAGCGCATTTCCTCGCGGCGTCCGGTCTTGACCAGGAACGCAGCCATGGCGGCCAGCACCAGGATCGCTTCCAGGCCCTCGCGCAGGATGATCACGATCGACCCGGCGAAGCCTGCGGCGGGGGAGAGCGCGCTGGCCGCGAGGGCGGTCCTGGCCAGCTGCAGCGCGTCGACCGCACGCACGTACGCTGCCTCGATCTCGCCGGCCGGGGCTCCCGCGTGAACTGCATTGCGGTAGGTCATCATCGCCTGTTCGGTACGCGCGAGCAGATCCGGATCCCGGCTCGCCAGCCCCGGCTCGGCGAGTTCGAAACCTTCCAGGTAGGCGGTCACGGCCAGCCGGTAGGCGTCGTCGTGGCGCCCGGCGCGCACGGCCTGGATGCTGTGTGCGAGGGCCGATAGGCTGAAGTCCAGCGGCGAGCCGGCGTGCGCGGTGAGCGCCTGCGGATGGGCACGCAGGTAGGCGAGCACTGCATCGTTGCGTGGACCGCTGCTGCGTGCCTCCAGCGGTGTGACGGTCACCGCCTGTGCCAGCCCCGGAAACGCCTTGCGGCCCTCACCGGCACGCCACGCTGCCTCGCCATCGCGCACCTGCGCCGGGTCGTTCGAGAACGAGGCGACGTGAAAGGCCAGCGCCCAGCGCTGAGCGTCGGTCATCTGCGCGAAGGCAGGCATGGATGTGCCTGTCACGCCCAGCGAGATCGTGTTGTACAGGCCGAACACGCTGCGGGCGGAGGCGCGGGCGACGTCGGTGAAATCGGTCGGCGCGGGATCGAGTCCCGCTGCAGCCGGGCCATTACCTCTGCCCTGCGCGCCGTGGCAGGACCCGCAATTGGAGGCGTACAGCTGCGCGCCCTCGGCCGGATCGGGGGCGCGCCTGGGTGCGACGACGATCTGGTACTCCGTCACCAGTCCGGCCTGGAGCTTGCGCGCCAGTGCCACCACGTGCTGCGCCTGGGCCTTGTCGGCGATCAGGCCGACGAGTTCTTCCGCCTGATTGACCAGATCGGTATGACGGGCGCCGGCTGGCATGGCGCCCACCAGGTCGCGCACGCGTGAGGAGAACTCGACCTGCTCCGCGTACTCCTCCTGGTCCAGCACCTGCCCGTCACGCACGAACTCCGGATACTCGACCGAGACGTAGTCGAGCATGTTGAGCACTGCCTGCGAATCCGGCGGCGCCGCGGGCGCGCCCAGTGGCACGAGCAGAAAAACCAGCAGGAACAGTTCGCGCAGGCACATGTCGTTGTAGTGGTTGAACCTCGAAAGCGGATGGATTATAGGCGCCGGGGGCAGATTCGCGAGGCTCAGAACCGGTACTGGACACCGGCCTGATACAGGCGGGGCGTTCCAGGCAGGATTCCGCGCGTACGGTCGGCGATGTACTCCTCGTCGAACAGGTTCTTGATGGTGCCGAACACTGTCCACCCGGTACCCGGAATGCTGTAGTTGAGGGCAAGGTTGACGATGGTGTAGTCGTCGATCACGCCGGCCAGGCCGTTGGCGGTCGAATCTTCGGTATTGGCGAAGTCGCTGTACTGGTCGCTGGTGTAGACCAGTTCGATCTCGCCGCTGAATCCGCGCGGATGCACATAGCCGAGCCCGAGCGTGAGCAGGTGCTTGGGCGCGTAGGGCAGTCGCTTGCCCTCCTCGCCGACGAGGGCGCCGTTGACGATCGCCTCGAACGGCGATTCGATGCGAGCGGTGGGCAGCCACTGGTATGACAGTCGCGTATACACGTTGTGCCGCCAGCCCAGCAGCGGGCCGAACTCGATGCGACCGGCCAGTTCGGCACCCTGATAGAGGGCCTCGCCAAGGGCCAACGGCAGATTGCCGCCGGCGACGCTTCCCACCACCACCTGCTGGTCGAACTCGTTGCGGAACACGGCCAGCTGCAGGTCGATGCCGGGGCGCGGCGCGCTGCGGATGCCGACCTCTGCCTCCACCGCCCAGTCGTACGGTACCTCGGCTGCGGTCGCGCCGTCGTTGCCGATCAGATCCTCCACTCGCGGCGGGGAGAAGCCGCGGTGCACGCCTGCGAACAGCGTGGTGGTGCCGCTCAGCGCGAACGTGCCGCCGATCGCCGGGAGCCACTTGGTCAGGGTCTCGTCGCCATTGGCTGCCGTCAGATTGTTGGTGCGCTCCTGCTTGATGTGCTCGACCCGGATGCCCGGCGTCACGGTGAAGCGCCCGAATATGAAGCGGTTCTGCAGGAACGCGGAGTAGGCGTCGACGTCGCGCTCGTTGTTCTCGACCACGGTGCCGTTGCGCGCCGTGGCGGAGCTGCCGTTCTCCTGGCGCCGCTCCTGGGATTCATAGTGCGCGCGGACCGAAACCTCCAGTTCGTTCTCGATGCCCAGTGTGTCGTGCTGCACGAACAGGCGCGGTTCGATGCCGTAGCTGAAGTACGAACGCAGGCGGCCCTGGGCCGAATTGCACATATCCGGATTCACGGCGATGCCGGCCAGCCGGTCCGACTGGAAGTTCGCGGTGACCGCGGGATAGCTGGCGTTGCACTGGGTGTCGGTGGTCGTGCTCGATTGCCGCCACCAGTCGCGCTCGAAGTAGGAGCCGTAGACGTTGGTGAGCAGAAGGACGTTGGCGTTGAACTGGAGCTCGTGGGTGGCGGACAGCCCGACGCGCTTTGCCTTGAAGCTGTCGTTGTCGAACGGGTTGTATTCGCCGCCGAAGTTGTCGTACTCCGCCTGCGTCAGGCCGGAGTAGGACACGTCGGAATCCTCGGTATAGACGTTGGCACGCAGGGTCAGGGCCTGGTTGCCGCCCAGGTCGAGCACGCCCTTGACGTTGAGGTCGTTGATCGCCGAGTGCGTGTGATCGCGGCTGCCGTCGCCCTGCTTGCGCACGAAGTCGAGCAGCACCGGCCCGCGTCCGAGCTGCACGTGGGCATTGAAGTAGTCGCGGCTGCCCACGGTGATGCCGACCTTCCCGTCCGGCTCTCCCTTTGGAACGGGCGTGATGTAGTTGACCACGCCACCGGCGGTCTGGGGCCCGAAGCGGATCTGTTCGGATCCCTTCAGGATCTCGATGCGTTCGAAGCGGTCGATGGGCGGATGGTAGTAGCTGGCGTTGTCGCCGTAGGGCGCGAACGTCAGCGGGATGCCGTCCTCGAGCAGCAGCACCTTGGTGGAGCGGCTGGGATTCAGGCCGCGGATGCCGATGTTGGGGCGAAGTCCGAAGCCTTCCTCGTCCCGGACATAGACCCCCGGGGCCTTGCGCAGCGCCTCGGTGGTGGTAAACACGTGCGCCTCCTCGAGGTCCCGGGGCGCGAGCACGGTCGCGCTGCCGGCGATCTCGGTCAGCCGTTCCGGCGTGCCGATCACGTCGACCCGTGGCGCGGTCGTCTCCTGCCCGGGGTCCTCCCGTTCTTCCTCCGCGGCGCGCGGCGCTTCGCAGAGCGCCACACCGGCAGCGGCAGTCAGGATCTGCACTGCGAGGAAAGGGGTGATTCGTTTGTTCTTGGGCTTCATCGTTCTCCCGGGCCGGCGTAGTGGTGAGTACCGGCTGCAGATACTATCGGCGTCTTGAGTGAATGTAAATACGAATAACTCGCATTAAGCTTGACGGCTTAAGCTTGACGGCCATAAATGCGAATGCCTATCATTTGCGAAAATGGAGGCAAGGATGAAGGCGACACTGGTCGGGGCGGACCGCCTGGGCAATATCCCGCAGGCGCTGCTGGAGCGCGGCATCGACGTGCTGCGCCATATCAGCGCGCGCGAACCGGCCGGGCAGCGCCGCTCCAACGGGTTGCCCGCCGGGACGGAGCTGCTCATTCTGTTCACCGACTTCCTGAACCACAACGCCATGCGCGCGTTCCGCCAGGCAGCCCAGGAGCAGGGCATTCCCGTGGTGGCCTGCCGCCGCTCGGTCGCCTGCCTGATGCAGTGCCTGGATCGCTGCGGCCGCTGTCCGGTCGCGAATGCGGCCTCCTGTGCGGTGCCGGATTGACACTCATTCTCATCTTCTCCTAGGATTGCGGCACGGAGGAATACGCCATGTTCGTCTGCGTATGCAACGGAATCACCGAACGCCAAGTCCGCGAGGCGATCGACCAGGGAGCGGATTCGCTTCCGGCGCTGACCGCCTGCCTGGGCGTGGCGTCCGGCTGCGGCACCTGCGCCGAATACACGGTGCGCCTGCTCGATCAGTCGCGCAATCTGCGTGAACCCGCACTGTCCTGCGCGCCCTGATTGCCGCGCATCCACCGCTGGCCGCTCTGCGCGGTCTGCCGCTCCGTGCCGGGAACCTGCCGGTATAATTCCCGCTCGTCCGCAATCGTACCGGAGCCGACATGAAGGGTGATGCCAAGGTGATCGAGTACCTCAACAAGGTGCTCGTCAATGAGCTGACCGCGATCAACCAGTACTTCCTGCACGCCCGCATGTTCCGCAACTGGGGCCTGAAGAAGCTGGACGAATACGAGTACCACGAGTCGGTCGACGAGATGAAGCATGCGGACAAGATCATCAACCGCATCCTCTTCCTAGAGGGTCTGCCCAACCTGCAGCAGCTGAACAAGCTGATGATCGGCGAAGACGTGCCCGAGGCGCTCAAGTGCGACCTCCAGCTCGAGTACCAGGCGCTGCCGCTGCTGCGCGAGGCGATCGCCTACTGCGAATCGGTCAACGATTACGTCACCCGTGAGCTGTTCGAGGACATCCTGGAGAGCGAGGAGGAGCACGTCGATTGGCTCGAGACGCAACTGGGTCTGATCGACCGCACCGGCCTGCAGAACTATCTCCAGTCGCAGACGTGATGCCCCGGGCGCAACGCGCCCGGTCTGCACCCGCCCGAGCACCCCGGTATGAGCTTCCCGGTATGAGGATTCCAGTGCGCGCCTGGCTCCTGCTCGTCCTCCTGTCGGGCTGCGCCGCGACTCCGTCGAGCCGGCAGACTCCTGTCGAGCCAGTTCCTGCGGAAGTGGCCGCTCCGCTTCCGCGGCCCCCCGCGCCGGTCGTCGTTCCACCGGCGCGCATCGCGCTCGTGCTGGGCGGCGGCGCCGCCAAGGGATTCGCCCATATCGGCGTCATCAAGGCTCTCGAGGCACAGGGCATCCGGGCCGAGATCCTTGCCGGGACCAGTGTCGGGAGCCTGGTGGCGGCGCTGCACGGCTACGGCCTGGACGGCTTCGAACTGCAGCGCCTCGCCCTCGAGATGAAGGAGTCGATGGTCAGCGACTGGTCCATACCCGATCGCGGTTTTCTGCGCGGCGAGGCCTTGCAGGATTACGTCAACCGCACCGTGCACAACAAGACCATCGAACAGCTGCCGCGCAAGGTCGCGATCGTGTCGACCGATCTGCGCAGCGGGCAGGAGGTCGTGTTCGAACGCGGCGACACGGGCCTGGCCGTGCGTGCGTCCAGCAGTGTGCCCGGCGTGTTCCAGCCGGCGCGCATCAGCGGACGCGAGTACGTCGACGGTGGTCTGGTGAGTCCGGTTCCGGTGAAGGTCGCGCGGCGTCTGGGCGCCGATTTCGTGATCGCGGTGGACATCTCCACGCGTCCGGGTGACAGGCCGGTGCGCGATAGCGTCGACATGCTGCTGCGCACCTTCGTCATCATGGGCAATGCGCTGGCGGACATCGAACTGCGCGATGCCGACGTGGTGATCCGGCCGGAGACGTCGAGCCTGTCGATGACCGACTTCGAGAGCCGGCATCTGGCGATCCTCGAGGGTGAACGTGCGGCCCTGGCGGTGGTCGCACAGATCCGGCAGAAGCTGGCCGCACGCGAGCAGCGATTGCGCGAGCGCATGAGCGCGGCAGCGGGAAGCACACCGTGATACCGACCCGCCGCATCGACTGGTATTTCGACTTCATCTCGCCCTTCGCCTGGCTTCAGGCGGAGGAGTTCGCACGGCGGCCTGCGCTCGTCGTCGCCTGCAGGCCCGTGCTCTTCGCCGGGCTGCTGCAGCACTGGGGGCAGCTCGGGCCGGCCGAGATTGCGCCCAAGCGGGAATTCACCTACCGCTACACGCTGTGGCGCGCACGCCAGCTCGGATTGCCGGTCCGGCTGCCGCGCGCCCACCCGTTCAATCCCCTGTCGCTGCTGCGCCTGGCTATGGTCGCGCAGGCGCGCTTCGAGGTCGTATTGCGCCTGTTCCGCTTCGTGTGGAGCGAGGGCAATCTTCCCGATGACACGTCCGCATGGCAGGCGCTGCTCGCGGAACTGGACCTGCCCGACGCCGAGCGGCGCCTGCAGGGCGAGGATGTCAAGACCGCGCTCCGGCGCAACGGCGAAGAGGCAATCGCACGCGGGGTATTCGGTGTGCCGACGGCGATCGCGGATGGCGAGCTGTTCTGGGGAGCAGACGCCACCGGCATGCTGCTCGATTACCTCGCCGGCGATCCCCTGTTCGAGTCGGACGGGATGCGCCAGGCGGGGAAGCTGCCGGTGGCCCAGGCACGGCGCCCCCGCCATTGACGCAGCGCCTCAGCCGGGCAGTCGGGCCTCGCCCCCGAGCGCGTGCACCAGGTCGCTGAGCATGCGCAGCAGTTCGCCGGTCATGAGCGCGAAGTCGATGTCGAACTGCTCGCCGGCGTCTTCCACCTGTTCGGAAGCACCGGCCTTCTCGATATCCAGGAAGGCGAGGCGCTTGATCTGCAACTGCTCGGTCAGCACGAACGAGATGCGGTCCTGCCAGGTCAGTCCCAGTTTCGTCGCGCTCTTGCCCGCCGCGATGTGCTCGCGGATCTCCCTGCCTTCCAGCGCGTGCCGCACGTAGCGCACCGTCGGTTTCCCTTCGTCCGGCGACTGCAGTTCCAGGTCCTGGTCGATGGTGAATCCGGAGGGGGCATCACCGCCGGCCAGCCACTGCGTCATCGCCGCGGTGGGTGAAAGCTGCGTGGCGAGCGGCGTCGCGGGGACTTCGTCGAAGGCGCTGCGCAGCGCCTCCAACGCCTCCTGCGCCTTCTTGGGTGCGGCGGCGTTGATCACCAGCAGGCCCGACTGCGGGGCGATCCAGATGTGCGTGCTGCGCCGGCGCGTGAGCGCCTTCGGCAGCAGCTCCTCGGTGACCTCTTCCTTGATCTGGCGCATCTGCTTGCGGCCGACCGGGTAGGGCTGGCGGTTGGCCACCTGCTCGGCGCGCTCCTGTGCAACCTGACGGATGACCGACGCGGGCAGCAGCTTTTGCTCCACACCCAGTTCGAGCAGCCATTGCTGCGCGAGCCGGTGCACGTAGACTTCCGCGTCGCGTGGACACAGCCAGCCCCGGCTCTCCATCTCGAAACTCCCGCAGCGCTGCAGGCGCTTGCGCGCGAGTTGCCCCTCCAGATCGTCGGCACTGGCCGACCAGGGCATCGGAAGCCGATAGACGACGAGATTCTTGAACCACATGCGCGCGTGCTCGACAAAAGCGCGCAATTATACGGATCGCGCAGGCAGATGCGCCGCGTGCAGCGCGCTCATGCGGGGTTGCCGTGCGCAGCCTTGCCCGCAAGCGCCACCTCCGACCGGCGTCTCCGCACGCTCAGGCGAGGTGGGCGGCGACGTGATCGACTTCGTCGGGGCTGCCGAGAATGACGGCAGTGCGCTGGTGGATGTCCTCCGGCTGCACGTCCAGAATGCGCTGGCCGGGTGCGGCGAAGGCCTTGCCGCCAGCCTGTTCGATCAGCATGGCCATCGGATTCGCCTCGTACATCAGGCGCAGCTTGCCCTTGGGCGCCTTCGCTGTCGGCGGGTACATGAAGACCCCGCCCTTGAGCAGGATGCGGTGGACGTCGGCCACCATCGAGCCGATGTAGCGGCTCGAGTAGCCATGGCCCTGCGCCCAGTCCAGGTAGCGCTGATAACCCTCGGGGAAGCTGCCGCGGTTACCTTCGTTCACCGAATAGCTCCTGCTCGCAGCCGGCGTGCGGATGCCGCGCTCGACCAGCATGTAGGCGCCGACCTCCGGATCCAGGACGAACATGTCCACGCCGTTGCCCACGGTGAGGACGAACACGGTGGAGGATCCGTACAGCACGTATCCGGCAGCCACCTGCTGCGAACCCTTCTGCAGCAGCGAGCCGTGCGCATCGCGCGCGCGCCGGTCGTGGCGCAGGATGCTGAAGATCGTGCCCACCCCGCCGCACACGTCCAGATTGGACGAGCCGTCGAGCGGGTCGAACAGGACGCAGTAGCGGCGCTCGCCGTCGGGATCGTCGCGCAGGATGACCGGTTCCTCGTTCTCCTCGGAGGCCACGATGGCCACGCCTTCGCGTCCGCCCAGGGTGCGCAGCAGGATCTCGTTGGCGATAACGTCGAGCTTCTGCTGTTCCTCGCCCTGGACGTTCTCCGCCCCTGCCACGCCCAGCACATCCTCCAGCCGCGCCCGGCGCACCCGCGCGGCGATCATCTTGGTCGAGATCGACATTGCCGAGAGGATCCAGGAAAGGGCGCCCGTGGCTTCCACGAACCTGGCCTCCTGCTCGAGGATGTGCGATTGCAGGGTGATGATGGGGCGGGCGAGGGGCGACGCGGCTGCAACTGTCATCGGGACGGTCCTGTCGGGAGAAATCCGGGGCGCGAGTGTGCCACAGGCCGTCGTGGCAGGCCACACGCCTGCCTGGGGGTGCGCACGAAGGTACCGGTGTGCTCGCCGCCCCTGCGCCTCGGGCGGGACGAAGGGATTGCGGCGGCGCCTGCGCCTGGCTTAATGCACCGGGCTTGGTCGGCACCGGGCTTGGCTGGCACCGGGCTTGGCCGGCACTGGGCTCGACCGGCACTGGGTTCGACCGGTAGCGGGCTCGACCGGCACCGGGCTCGGCCGGTAGCGAACTCAGCCGGCAGCGGGCTCAGGCGCGCGTGCGCCTACCCGTGCGTGTGCGCTGCGCCGGCTGGCCTGCGTCCTCCTCCAGCGGGATCATGGCCTCCTTCAGCGTGCGCAGGACGAAGCTCGACTTCGAGTGCCGGATTCCGGGAATGCGGTACAGCCGCTGTCGCAGCAGCCGTTCGTAGTCGCGCGTGTCGCGCACGGCAATGCGGATCAGATAGTCGTAGTCACCGGAGATGAGGAACGCCTCGAGCACCTCCGGAATGTCGTTCAGCGCGCGGCCGAATGCCTCCACCGTCTCGTCGCTGTGGCTCTCCAGCGTGACCTGCACGATCACGGTCTCTGCATAGCCCACCGCCGCCGGGTCGATGCGCACGGTATAGCCCTGGATCACCCCATCGGCTTCCATCTTCTTGATGCGCGTCCAGCACGGCGTGGTGGACAAGCCCACCTGAGAGCTGATGTCCTGCAGGCTCGCACGCGCGTCCCGTTGCAGGATGGCAAGAATGGCCCGGTCGAACTTGTCGAGATTCATTGGTGCCCGTCGCTGTTGCGCAGAATCTTCCCCGACCGGCAATGCCGTCTCGCGCCTGCTTCCGGGAGGGCGCCCCGGCTTCGGGATGGCGGTTCCGGTGCGGAAGGCGGTGCCTGCTCAGGTGGAGGATGTTTGCGCTGATAAAGTGGGGTTGCGCAGAAAAGTGTACCGACAACGTCAGCGAGGCACCAGAAAAAACGAAGCCTTTTCTTGCGGCCGATCCTTATCATGCAATCCATGAACGACCGCCTGCACACCGTCACGCTCGAGCGCAGCCGTGCCATGGAACCCAATGCGCGCAACGGCGCGCAGACTCTCATCGACACCCTGGTCGAGGCCGACGTCGAGGTCATCTTCGGCTATCCCGGCGGTGCCGTCCTTCCCATCTACGACGCCTTGTACACCGATCCGCGCATCCGCCACGTGCTGGTGCGCCACGAGCAGGCCGCGGTGCATGCGGCGCAGGGCTATGCCCGCACCACCGGCAAGCCCGGCGTGGTGCTCGTGACCTCCGGACCCGGGATGAGCAACACGACCACCGGCCTGCTCGACGCGCTCTCCGATTCGGTGCCCGTGGTGTGCATCAGCGGTCAGGTGTCCTCCGCGCTCATCGGCAGCGATGCCTTCCAGGAGTGCGATGCGCTCGGGATCTCCCGTCCCGTGACAAAGTGGAACACGCAGATCCGCGCAGCCGACGCGGTGCGCGCGAACGTGCTGCGCGCGTTCGCCATCGCCATGCAGGGGCGTCCCGGACCGGTGCTGGTGGACTTCCCCAAGGATCTCCAGCTCGCTGTCGCCACACACCAGGCGGAGCCGGACCGGCCCGCGGAAGGCCTCGTCCCGCGCAGGCTGGCGCTGCCGCGGGCAGCGCTGCGCCGCGCTGCGATGCTGATCGGCAATGCGCGCCGGCCGGTGTTCTATGGCGGCGGAGGCCTGATCAATTCGGGACCGGCCGCGTGCGAAGCCTTCACCCGCCTGGTGCGTTCTACCGGTGCGCCGTGCACGCTCACGCTCATGGGACTGGGTGCGTTCCCGGCCTCCGATCCGGCATTCCTGGGCATGCTGGGCATGCACGGCACGCTGGAGGCGAATCTCGCGATGCACCAGGCGGATCTCGTCATCTGCGTCGGCGCGCGCTTCGACGATCGGGTGACCGGGCGGCTGAAGGATTTCTGCCCGAACGCCAAGAAGATCCATCTCGACATCGATCCTGCCTCGATCAACAAGCTGGTGCGCGTCGACGTTCCGCTGGTCGGCGACTGCGGTCAGCTGCTCGAGGCCCTCGCAGAGGAATTGGGCGACGTACAGCGCCAGCCCGGACAACTGGAGGACTGGTGGCAGCGCATCGGGCGCTGGCGCGCGCGCGAGTGCCTGCGCTTCCAGCCCTCGATCGAGGCGATCCTGCCCCAACAGCTGATGAGCGAACTGCAATCCCGGCTCGCCGGCCGCGACGCAGTGGTCGCCACCGACGTCGGGCAGCACCAGATGTGGGCAGCGCAGTATCTGAGGTTCAACCGGCCGCTGCGCTGGCTGACCTCCGGCGGGGCGGGAACGATGGGCTACGGATTGCCGGCGGCGATCGGCGCGCAGATTGCGCATCCGACCAGGACAGTGGTGTGCGTCAGCGGCGATGCCTCGGTGCTGATGAACATCCAGGAATTGTCCACCGCAGTGCAGCACCGCGCGCCGGTCAAGCTCGTCCTCTGCAACAACGGCTACATGGGCATGGTGCGTCAGTGGCAGGAACTGATCCATGGCGGGCGCTACAGTCATAGCTATACGGAGGCGCTGCCCGACTTCGTCGCGGTGGCGCGCGGCTTCGGCTGGGAGGCCGAGCGCGTCACCGATCCTCGCGACCTGCCGGCGGCGCTCGAGCGCTGCCTGCGCTCGGAGCGGCCGTACTTCCTGGACGTGGTCGTGGCGGAGCAGGAGAACTGCTTTCCCATGATTCCGGCAGGGGCGGGGCACCACGAAGTGATGCTGGACGCGAACACCGTCTACCAGGAGCCGTCTAACTGATCGAACGGCGTTGAACGGCAGACGCCGTTGATGACTACGGGCGCCTCCCTGCCCACCGGCACGGCGGCGGTTCCGCGCGTCCGCCGCACCCAAGGCGGTCAGCCGGAGAAGTCGATTCCTACGAGGAGCGAAAACATGCAGGCAGTCACGCTGGACGACAAGTACGTCGCCACGAGCGGGCGCATCTATCTGAGTGGCGTGCAGGCGCTGGTGCGCCTGACCCTGGTGCAGCACATGCGCGACCATGCCGCAGGGCTGAACACGGGCGGATTCGTATCCGGGTATCGCGGCTCGCCCCTGGGCGGCCTCGACGAGGCCCTGTGGAAGGCGAAGAAGCACCTCGAAGGGCATCACGTCAAGTTCGTGCCTGGCGTGAACGAGGAACTGGCGGCCACGGCAGTGTGGGGGACGCAGCAGGTCGGCCTGGTCGGTCCGACCGACTACGACGGCGTCTTCGCCATGTGGTATGGCAAGGGCCCCGGGGTCGACCGCTGCGGGGACGTGTTCAAGCACATGAACTTCGCCGGCACTGCCAGACACGGCGGCGTGCTGCTGGTCGCGGGCGACGATCACGGTGCCTACTCCTCGACGCTGCCGCATCAGAGCGATCACCTGTTCGCGGCCTCCATGATCCCGGTGCTCTATCCCTGCAACGTGCAGGAGTACATCGAACTGGGACTGCACGGATTCGCCATGTCGCGCTTCTCCGGCTGCGCGGTGGCGTTCAAGGCGCTCGCGGACACGGTGGAGTCATCCGCCTCGATCGAGGCCGATCCCTTCTCCCTGCAGATCGTCCTGCCCGAGGACTTCGTCATGCCGGAAGGTGGCGTGCACGCGCGTCTTCTCACCGATTCTCTGGGTGTGCAGGCGCGTACGCAGGAAGCGCTGATGCAGGACTACAAGATCTACGCCGCGATCGAATACGCGCGCGTGAATCGCATCAACCGCGTCACCATCGACTCGCCGCGCGCGCGCCTGGGCATCGTTGCCTCCGGCAAGTCCTACATGGACGTTCTGGAAGCCCTGGAAGAACTGGGCATCGACGAGCGCAACGCCGGCGAGATCGGCATTCGTCTGTTCAAGGTGGGCATGCCCTGGCCGCTCGAACCACAGGGGGTACGCGAGTTCTCGCGCGGCCTGGAGGAGATCCTGGTGGTCGAGGAGAAGCGCCAGGTGGTCGAGTACCAGCTGAAGGAACACCTGTACAACTGGCAGCCCAACGTGCGCCCGCGTGTGATCGGCAAGTTCGACGAGGAGGGGGAGTGGGTCGGTGGCCGCGGCCAGTGGCTCCTGCCCGCCAAGGCCGACTTCTCCGTGGCCCAGATCGCCCGCGTCATCGCCGGACGCGTGGCCCGCTTCCATCCCAGCGATCGCATCAAGGCGCGGCTCGCTTTTCTGGAGGCCAAGGAGGCGGTGCTGCAGAAGGCGGTGAGCACGCCGCCGCGGCCGGCCTACTACTGCTCCGGCTGTCCGCACAACCGCTCCACCAAGCTGCCGGAAGGCAGCAAGGCCCTGGCGGGCATCGGCTGCCACGTGATGGCCACGTTCATCTACCCGGAACACACCACGAGTACCGCGCAGATGGGCGGCGAAGGGGTGACCTGGATCGGCCAGGCGCCCTTCTCGAAGATGCGGCACGTGTTCGCCAACCTCGGCGACGGCACCTATTTCCACTCCGGCCATCTGGCGATTCGTGCGGCGGTGGCAGCCGGGGTCGACATCACCTACAAGATTCTCTACAACGATGCGGTGGCGATGACGGGTGGCCAGCCGATCGACGGGACGCTCACCGTGCCGATGATCGCGCGGCAGATGGCAGACGAGGGCATCCAGCGCATCGCCCTGGTCACCGAGGATCTGTCCCGCTATGCCGACCGCTCGCAGCTGCCGCAGCTGGTGACCCTGCACGACCGCAGGGACATGGACGCGGTCCAGCGCGAGCTGCGCGAGGTCAAGGGCGTCTCGATCCTGATCTACGACCAGACCTGTGCCGCGGAGAAGCGGCGCCGGCGCAAGAAGGGCAAATACCCGCAGGCGCCTGCGCGCGTGTTCATCAATGAACAGGTGTGCGAGGGATGCGGCGACTGCGGCGTCCAGTCGAACTGCGTGTCGATCCTTCCGCTGGACACCGAGTTCGGGCGCAAGCGTGCCATCGACCAGTCCTCGTGCAACCAGGACATGACCTGCGTCGAGGGCTTCTGTCCGAGCTTCGTCACGGTCGAGGGCGCCAAGATCCGGCGCGCCCGGTCCGCTGCCAGCGTGAAGAGCGAGGACTTTCCGACCCTGGGCGATCCGGTGCTGCCCGAGGTCGGGGATACGCCCTACAACATCCTCATCACCGGCATCGGCGGAACCGGGGTGATCACCATCGGCGCTTTGCTGGGCATGGCCGCGCACCTGGAAGGCAAGGGCGTGTCGGTGCTGGACATGACCGGCATGTCGCAGAAGAACGGTGCGGTGACCTCGCACGTGCGCATCGCCGCCAGGCCCTCGGATATCCACGCGCAGCGCATTGCCACCGGGGAAGCCGATCTCGTGCTCGGCTGCGACATGCTGACCGCGGGTGCCGCGGATTCGATCGCGAAGACGCGACCGGGCGTGACGGTGGCGGTGATCAACACGCACGAGCAGCCCACCGGCGCGTTCGCGCGCAATCCCGACTGGCAGTTCCCCGCCGCGCAGATCCGCGCGCTGATCGACGAGTCGGTCGAGCACCGCGCGCATTACGTGGATGCCACCCGCCTGGCCACCGCGCTGCTGGGCGACGCGATCGCCACCAACCTGTTCATGCTCGGCTTCGCCTTCCAGAAGGGCCTGGTTCCGGTCAGCGAAGCCGCCCTGCTGCGCGCGATCGAGCTGAATGCCGTGGCGGTGGAGGCGAACAGGCAGGCCTTTTTGTGGGGACGCCGCGCGGCGGCCGATCTGGCCCGGGTGGAGCGGGTCGCAACGCCCGCCAGTGCGGTCGTGGTGCAGATGCCGCAGACGCTCGATGCGCTGGTGCGCCGGCGCAGCGCGTTCCTGGAGCAATACCAGAACGCGGCGTATGCGCGCCGCTACGAGGCGTTCGTGGAGCGCGTGCGCCAGGCCGAGGCACAGATCGGAAAGGGCGATGCCCTGGCACGAACGGTGGCCGGGTCGCTGTTCAAGCTCATGGCCTACAAGGACGAGTACGAGGTCGCGCGGCTCTATACGACAGGGGAATTCGAACAGCGGCTCAGGGAGACCTTCGAGGGAGAGGTGAAGGTCAGCTTCAATCTGGCGCCGCCGTTGTTGGCCAGGCGCGATGCGCAGGGCCATCTGGTCAAGGCCCGTTATGGCTCCTGGACGTGGCAGGCCTTCAAGGTGCTGGCGAAGCTGAAGTTCCTGCGCGGCGGACCGCTCGACCTGTTCGGCCGTACCGAGGAGCGGCGCATGGAGCGGCAGCTGATCGCGGACTACGAGGCGAGCATCGGCCGGTTGCTCGAGCGCCTTCCCGAACTCGATCATGCCCAGGCGCTCGCGCTCGCCGCGGTGCCGGAGCGGATCCGCGGCTTCGGCCACGTCAAGCTGGCGAGCGTGGGCAAGGCGCGTGAACGGTGGCAGGCGCTGGAGGCGCAGCTGTTCGACATTCCCGGCACCGGGGAAGGGCAGCGGCGCACCGCCTGATCCGCCCGGCGCCCGGCCGCAAGACAGGCGGGTTCATTGCACCGCGCCGCGATCGTCGTCCGCATTCCGGAGCGATCGCGGCAACTGACGTCTAGGCGGTGTCGCCATCGCCACGCCGCGCCAGTTCCGCGCGCGTGCGGCCCAGCAATCCGATCAGCTCCTCGTGCAGTTCGAACCACACGCTGTGGTAGCTGTCCGCCATCACGCGAGTGATGTAGCTGCGCTCCCCCGCTTCGATGCGCGCTCGTGCGCGGGACAGCCGCCTCTCGTAGAGCCCCAGGCGCGGCGCGAGCCCGGCCAGGCGCTGCAGCAGCGGCTGTGCCCTGGCGTGCAGACTGAACATCCGATCGATGACTGCAGCATCGTGGGCGGCGTCGGCGTGATCGTTGAGCGTACCGTCGTTCCTGACTTGCCAGGCCGCCACCGCGCTCTTCAGTTCCGCATTCAGAGGCAGGAACTCGTCATACAGCGACTGCGCGATGGCCGGGTCCACACCGGCGCGTTCGTTGGCGAGCAACGCCTTCACGCGAGCCTGCCCTGAGGGCGTGAGCCGCACGCCGCGATCCGATCGGGTGCACTCGCCGCCTTCGCACAGCGCTTGACAGCGGGCGGCGATAAAGTCGACCGGTAGCCCGAGCGCATCGGCCAGGACCTCGAGACTGGGCTGCCCCTTCAATGCGACCAGCCGCAGCAGTGGCAGCGGATCTGCCTGTGCGGCCAGCCCGTGCGCCTCGTCCTGGAATTCGCGCCGCGCCGCGGCTGCCGTGTCCGCTTCCAGGCAGGCGAGCAGCGCAGGCAGGCGCTGGCGCACCACGATTCCCGCGAGTCCCGCTGCCAGTGCCGCGCGCGCGCCTTCGTCGCTCTCGAGCACGCGCCCGCGTGCGACGATGCCCGGCTGCAGTGCGCGCGGCCAGGCATCGCCCAAGGCGTCGAGATCCACCACCGCTGAGCCAGCCTGTGGTGCCGACAGCAGGCACATCGGCACCAGGGGCTGTCCCCATGCGAGCAGCTTGGACGCGTCATCATTCCAGCGCTCTTCGCCGGGTTCCAGCGCCAGCTCGCCTCGCCATACGCGGCCGCTGGCGCCGTCGAGCGTGACGCGCACGCCGGCAAGCGACGTGACACTGCCAGGCCCGCAGCCGACCACGCACGGTCGTCCGAGTTCGCGGCACACCACTGCCGCGTGGGAGGTGGATCCGCCCTGTTCGGTCAGCAGGCCGTCGGCCGCGAGGATGCCGGGCAGATCGTCCGGGCTGGTGATGGTGCGCGCGAGGATGGTCGCCTGTCCGGTGCGCGCCAGGGCCTGGGCTTCAGCGGCATCGAGCACGACCAGGCCGCTGGCGATGCCCGGGCAGGCCGGTTCTCCCGTCGCAGCAGGCGCGCGCTGGGCGGCTTCGGCGGCAGCAAGCATCAGCGACGGCAGCCGGCGCACCTGCTCTGCACTGAGCCGCCGCACGGCCTCTTCACGCGAAACCAGCCCCGCCTCCGCGAAGGCCACTGCCGCGCGCAGCGCCGCCTGCGGCGAGCGCTTCGCGGTGCGCGTCTGCAGCAGCCACAGGTGACCGGATTCCACGGTGAACTCGATGTCCTGGATGTCGCGTGCGTCGCGCTCCAGCCTGGTACCTGCCTCGATCAGCTGCGCGAACACTGCCGGCAGCTGCTCGCGCAGCGCCGCGAGCGGCGACGGCGTATGCGTGCCGGACACTACTTCCTCGCCCTGCGCGCCCGGCAGCCATTCGCCCCACGCCGGGGGATTGCCGTCGATCGGGTTGCGCGAGAACAGCACGCCGGTGCCCGAGCGTGCGTCGGCATCGCCGAACACCATGGCCTGGATCGTCACCGCGGTGCCGGCGGCATCCGACAGCCCGCGCGCGCGCCGGTAGGCCTGCGCGCGCGGCGAGCGCCAGGATGCGAACACGGCGGCGACCGCCGCACGCAACTGCACCCAGGGATCTTCGGGCACGGGGTCCGCCCTTCCGCCCAGGACGACCTTGCGATACTGTGCGACGAAGCGCCGGCCGATCTCCCGCGCCCGCGTTGCCCTGCCGTGCTCGAGTGCCAGCGCGCCTTCCACGGCGGGACCCATCCCCAGATCGAGGATCGTGTCCATCATGCCGGGCATGCTGTGCGCGCCGCCTGAACGCACGGACACGAGCAGCGGACGGCTGGCGGCTCCCAGCCGCCGTCCGCAACGTGTCTCCAGCCATCGCACGTGATCGGCGATCCGTGCCCACAGCGCGTCGTCGAGCATGTCACCGCGCGCGAAGAACCTGCGGCAAGCGTGCGTGGTGACCACGATGGCGGGCGGAACCGGCAGGCCCAGCGCAGCCATGCGATTGACGCCCCAGGCCTTGCCGCCGAGGAGATCCTTGCCCAGGGTGGTTCGACCATCGAGCGGCAGCACCAGCGGCGCCCCGGTGTCGTGCCCGCATCCGGTCATCGCTCGAGATTCGTGTCTGCGTACTGCATGATCGGCTGCGGTGGAGGCATCTCAGTGCACGATCACCGCGCCGCTGTTCCCATCCACGGTCAACATGGCGCCATCCGGAATGCGTCGGGTCGCACCCGGGACCGATACCACGGCAGGGATGCCCAGTTCGCGTGCGACGATCGCCGCGTGCGAAACGGTGGCACCGGTCTCCACCACGACGGCACCGGCCGTGAGAAACAGCGGTCCCCACGAGGAATCGGTGACCGCCGCAACGATGACCTCTCCCGGTTCCAGTTCGTTCTCCTTCTCCAGCGAGGTGATCAGGCGGGCGCGCCCGGTATGCCGTCCGGGCGAGACGCCGATGCCGTCGAGCCGCGTGCGTGCCGGCGGCGTGGGAGCGACAGCGGCGGAGGAGCGCGGCGCGTAGGCCGACAGCGGCGGCGGATCACCCTCGAACACGAACGGCGGCTCGAGCGACATCAGCAGAGCGAGGCGCTGGCTCCGGTCGGCGATCGCGTCTGCGTGGCGCGACGGGTCGGACAGAAAGCCGTCCATCTCCTCGTCGTTGAGCAGCAGCATGTGCTCCCACCGCTGCAGTTGCCCGCGCTGCACGAGCCGCTGTCCGAGCGTCCTGATGACGTCACGCATGTGGTCGATGATCAATGCGCAGTGCATCTTGCTGCGCTCCCGCGCAGCAAGATAATTGCCCGCCTGCCGCGCGGCCGCGAGAAACCGGGCGCGGCCCGTCGCATCGCGGCTCAGCAGGCCGGCGATCCGATCGATCGCTTCGTCGCGTTGCGCACGCAGGCGCGCGGTGCGCAGTGCCGGATCCGCGCTGTCCGGGGCGCTGCGCAGGCGGTCCAGCATGCGCAGGGCAAGCGCAGGGTCGCTGCGATAGGTCGGCGAGCGGAAGTCCCACACGCTCGGGCCGATGAAGCCCCAGTTCTGCAGGAAGCGGTTCCACTGACCGAGGAAGAGCATGACCGCCGGATCCTGCCAGGCATGCATGCGCTCGAGCAGCGCCGCCACGCCGGCGTCGAAGGCGGCATTCACCGCGGGCACCGTGCGCACCAGGCGCGACAGTTCCCACAGGTCGATGGACTGATCGGCCGAGTCGACGTCGCCGACGGCGGCAGTCACCTGTGATGCCAGGTCGGACATCCCGGCGGCCGCCGCTGCCTGGGCGATCACGCTTGCGAGGACATTGGCGCCGTAGGTATTGAGCACGTGCCGCCTGAAACCCAGCCGTACCTCTCCCGCCAGGGAACGAAAGTAGGCGAGCAGTTCCACGTCGGCCAGGATGCCCAGTTGCGGCTGGCGCGCCAGCAATGCATCCAGGCGCCTGCGATCGGCATCGGTCGCGAGCTTCGCGTCGCTGGCGAAGAGCGTCTGCAGCCAGGCGCGCGCCGACGCCGTGCGCGCCTCGTTCGCATCGCGCGGATCCGGCCGGTAGGGCGGGGCGCCCGCATAGTCGCCGAACAGTGACCGGTCCATCGCTTCCACGGTCAGGCCCGGAACGCGCATCGCCATCACGCGTGTGATCGACATGTTGATGTAGACATAACCGCCGAAGCAGCAGATCACCTCCGGCTGGCCCGCCGGCCTGAAATCCTCGGGCGTGAATACCCCCATCTCGTAGAACGCCTCGCGCCAGCCAGGCTCGAAGGCGTGACGGCCGAGCAGGCTCCAGGTGAGCGGGGACACGGTCTCGACCAGCACCTCGCCGACGTTGCCGCGCGTCCATACCGGATAGCGCGCACTCGGCTCGTCGTCGCACACCCAGATCTGTCGTGCCATGCAGGCGCTCCTGGTGGCAGTGGGCGTGGCCGACGCCCGCTTCCTGATCCGGGCATGATGCTCCGGAAGCACACTCCGGTGTTGACCGAGGTCAAACGCCGCGGCACGCTTGCGCTTCGTTCGCGGCCATCGAGACAGGAGAAGAAACGTTGTCACAACAGTCTGGCATGACATTGCGCTTCCTCGGCGCCACCGGCACCGTGACCGGCTCCAAGTACCTGCTCAGCGGCTACGGCCGCCGCGTGCTGATCGATTGCGGACTGTTCCAGGGCTACAAGCAGTTGCGCCTGCGCAACTGGGCACCACTGCCGGTCGAACCCGGCCAGATCGATGCGGTGATCCTGACCCACGCCCATCTGGACCACAGCGGTTATCTGCCTCTTCTCGCGCGCAACGGCTTTCGCGGTCCGGTCTACTGCACGCCTGCCACGCGCGACCTGTGCGGCATCCTGCTGCCCGACAGCGGCCATCTGCAGGAGGAGGACGCGCGCTATGCCAACAAGGGCGGCTTCTCCCGGCACAAGCCGGCGTTGCCCCTGTACACCGAGGCCGATGCGCGACGCAGCCTGGAACTGCTGCGCACCGTGCCATTCGGCGAGGCAACCGCTCTGGGTACCGGTATCGGCTTCGAATTCCACCGCGCTGGGCACATCCTCGGCTCTGCGATGGTTCGGGTGCGCGCTCCGCGGGGCGAGATCCTGTTCACCGGCGACCTGGGGCGTCCGCGCGATGCGATCATGCGGCCGCCCGAGCGCGGACGCCTGACCGACCTGCTGGTGCTCGAATCGACCTACGGCGACCGTGTCCACAGCGGCGCCGATGCGGCCGATGCGTTCGCCGAGATCGTGCACCGGACGGTGGCGCGCGCAGGGGTGGTGCTGGTGCCCGCGTTCGCGGTGGGACGCACGCAGACACTGCTGCATCTCATCTGGCAGCTGAAGTCGAGCGGTCGCATCCCGGATCTGCCGGTCTTCCTCAACAGCCCGATGGCGGTGGACGCGACGCGCATCTTCCACGCCCACCTGGGGGAGCACCGCCTCAGTCCGCAGGAGTGCGAGGGCACCTGCCGGGTCGCGCGTTTCGTGAACACCGTCGAGGAATCGGTCGCCCTCAACGCGCTGCGCGAGCCGGCCATCATCGTGGCTGCCAGCGGCATGGCGACCGGCGGCAGGGTACTGCATCATCTGAAGGCGCTGGCGCCGAGTGCGCGCAACACGATCCTGTTCTCCGGCTATCAGGCAGGGGGCACGCGCGGGGCGACGCTGCTGGGCGGCGCCCGCACGGTGCGGATCCACGGTCAGGACGTCGCGGTGAACGCCGAAGTGGCCATGCTGGACATGCTATCAGCGCATGCCGACGCGCCCGAGACGCTGGAGTGGCTGGGCAGTTTCGAGCGGGCACCGAAGAACGTGTTCCTGACGCACGGGGAGCCGGCCGCGGCGGACGCGCTGCGCCAGCGCATCGAGCGTGAACGCGGCTGGGCCTGCGAGGTCGCGGACTACCTGCAGGAAGTCGAGCTGGATCTGTGATCGTACACTCTGGCTGACGTCGAACGCGGCCCGTTCCCGGCGCGCCTGCGCCGGGCCCCAGGTCGATTCCCGGTCGTTGCCGGTGAAATCGCGTACGCCGCCATCGGCGTCGAAGAAGCGGTTCGGGATCCGGAACATGCCTATCGAACAGGGCAGGCGGGCGATGCGCGCGAACCAGGGACCTCGCTGCAGCCCGACCGCCGCCTCACTTCGCCCTGCCGAACAGCCCCATCAGCGCCTGGGCGAGCAGCTGCGGCTGCTCCTCGGGGATGAAGTGTCCGCAATCCTCGACGATCATGCCCTGGACATCGTCCGCGATCTCGCGCAGCGAGAGTTCGGGTTCACCGGCGCGGCCGCGTGCTTCGGTCCGTGCACCGCCGACGGCGAGCACCGGCATCCGGAGACGGAACCCGGAGTCGTGCAGGGCGCGATTGTCCGCGACGTTGCGGGGGATGCTGCGGTAGAGCGCGAACCCTGCGCGCATCGCGCCCGGCTGCGAGTACGTGCGTACGTACTCGTCGATGTCCTGTGCACCGATGGCGTCGGGCTGCCAGGAAAACTCGCGATAGAACCAGGTCAGGTAGTCCCGCTCGCGCCCCTCGATCAGCCGTTCGGGCAGGTCAGGCGTCATGTGGAACGCGTGATGCCAGCGGCGTCCGCCCTGGGACAGATCGGGGCCGATGCCCGGTACCGTGACGTCCACGATGGCGAGCGAGCGGACCGCGTCGGGCCGCTGGCAGGCGAGCGCGAACGCGGTGGGACCGCCCCAGTCGTGGCCGACCAGATGGAAGCGCTCGATGCCCAGGTGATGCGCGAGCAGTTCACCGACATCCGCCCCCAGCGTGCGGCTGTCGTAGCCGTCCAGCGGACGGCTGGAGTCGCCCAGTCCGCGCAGATCCGGCGCGATCACGCGGTAGCGTCGAGCGAGCAGCGGGATGACATGGCGCCACTCGCGCCAGGTCTGCGGCCAGCCGTGCAGCAGCACGACGGGATCGCCGTGCCCCGCCGTGACATAGTGCATGAGCACGCCGGTCAGGTGTGCATAGGCATGCGTGCAGTCGATGCCGGTCACGCGATTTCCTCCCCGGATCAAGTCGTCAGTGTAGCAGCGCGAGAGGTGCGCGCCGAACGGTCTGGCGCGGCGCAGCGGGCGCCGGCCTGGTGGCCGCGGCACCGGGATTCGTGCACGGGGGTGCACACGGAGAGTCGTGCACGCCCCGTGACAGGGCCAAGACGGGTTGTGTGTACACTCCTGCTCACCAGAAGAATAGGAGGAGGACGATGCGCGCGGATGGTCTGTCCGATATCACTGATCGCATGCCCGTCGGCGGATGCGAACAGGCCGTTCGCCTCTTATGTACATCGATGCCCATGCCCGCGCGCAGGTCGGAGCGGGGGAGCCTGACCTGCAGGTGCTGCGCATGAAGGCCGCAGCCGCACCGGTGTCCGCAGAGTTCGAGCGGCGCACCATCCTCAAGGTCTCGTGGCGCCTGCTGCCGCTGGTCATCGTCAGCTATCTCATCGCCTACATCGATCGCACCAACATCGCCTTCGCAGCGCTCACCATGAACGAGGATGTCGGGCTGAGCAGCTTCGTCTACGGGCTGGGCGCAGGCATCTTCTTCATCGGCTATGCCTTGTTCGAAGTGCCGAGCAACATCGTGCTCGAGCGTGTCGGCGCGCGCCGCTGGATCGCGCGCATCATGTTCAGCTGGGGCATCGTCTCGGGCATGATGGCGCTGACGACCGGGCCGGCGAGCTTCCTGGTGCTGCGCTTCCTGCTCGGTGTGGCGGAGGCCGGTTTCTTCCCAGGCATCATCTACTACCTGAGCGGCTGGTTCCCGGCGGCGTATCGGGCACGCGTCATCTCGGCGCTGTTCATCGCGGTGCCGGCATCGAACGCGATCGCCTCGGTGATCTCCGGCGCGATCCTGGAGATGGACGGCATTCTCGGGCTGCATGGCTGGCAGTGGGTGTTCATCCTCGAGGCGATGCCGGCGGTGCTGCTCGCCTTCGTCGTACTGCGCCACATGACCGATCGCCCCGGGGAGGCTGCCTGGCTGAGCGCGGAGGAGCGTGCCTGGCTGGAGGGCACGCTGCGCGCGGAGCGGGCGCAGATCGAGCGCCACGCCGGAGCACTCACGCTGTGGCAGGCGCTCACCGACCGGCGCGTGCTGGCGCTGTCGGCCATCTACCTGTTCAGTGTCACGGCAAGCTACGGCATCAATTTCTTCCTGCCCCAGATCATCAAGCAGCTGGGGCATTCCAATTTCGTCACCGGCGCGCTCACCGCGATTCCGTATACGGTCGGCGTGGTGGGCCTGCTGCTGTGGGGTCAGTCGTCGGATCGGCGCAACGAGCGGCGCTGGCATCTCATCGTGGCCCTGGCGCTGTCTGCCGGCGGTTTCGCCGCGCTCGCGCTGGCGGGCGCGTCGTACTGGGCACTGGTGGCGATGTCGGTGGTGGCGGTGGGTATCTACGGCTCGCGTCCATCCTTCTGGCCGATGCCGTCGATGTTCCTCACGGGTGCGGCAGCCGCCACCGGCATCGCGCTCATCAATTCCCTCGGCAACATCGGCGGATACATCGGTCCCTTCATCGTGGGCTGGCTCAGGCAGAGCAGTGGCGGCTTCGACATCGCGCTCTACTTCCTCGCCGCCTGTGCCTCGCTTTCGGCCATCGTGACCTACCTGACCACGCGAAGCTTCGCGACCCGCAAGTAGTCATGGATCGACGTCTCGTCTGCCTGTTGCTCGCGGTGCTGACCGGATGTGCCGGCCTGCAGCCTCGTCCGCCGCTGCCGGTCGAGACCGCACGGCCGATCTCGTTCGATACCGAACTCGACCGGCGCATCGCGGCGGTCGAGGCAAGGCATCCCGGGGCATCCGGCTTCCGACTGGTGAGCGAGGGAAGCGAGGCGTTCGTGTGGCGCGCGGGCAGCGCGATGCTCGCCGAGCGCAGCCTGGACGTACAGACGTATATCTGGCATGTCGATCTGACTGGCATTGCGCTCGCCGACAAGATTCTCGCGGCCGCCGACCGCGGAGTGCGCGTGCGCCTGCTGGTGGACGACATGAGTGCCCGCGGCAACCACTACAGCTTCGCCGCCCTCGACGCGCATCCGCACGTCGAAGTGCGTCTGTTCAATCCGTTCCAGTCGCGCGCCGGCCGGCTGCGCTTCGTGTTGGAGGCGCTCGGGGACTTCAATCGGATCAACCGGCGCATGCACAACAAGAGTTGGATCGCGGACAACCGCATCGCCCTGGTTGGCGGACGCAACCTGGGCGACGAATACTTCAATGCGAGCGAGCAGGTGAACTTCGTGGATCTCGACTTCGCGATGATCGGGCCGATCGTTCGCGAGGTGTCCGCGTCCTTCGACCACTACTGGAACTCGGAGGCTGCCTATCCCGTGCGTCTGCTCGCACCCAAGGATGTCACCTCCCAGGCGCTCGATGCGCTGAGAACCAGCATGATCCCGGGCGTCGAGGAGGCGAGACGCTCACGCTACGCCGCGGCGCTGGCTGCGGACGAGGACGTGCGCAAGCTCGTGGCCGGCGAAGCTCCGATCGATTGGGTGTCGAAGTACCGGTTTGTCGCGGACGATCCGCTGAAGGCGGCACGGCGCGCGAAGACGGCGTCGCACGTGCTGGAAGCACTCGGTCCGATGATCCGTGCGGCCCGGCAGCGCGTGAACGTCATCTCTCCTTACTTCGTGCCGGGCAGGCAGGGCACCGATGCGCTGGTAGAGCTTGCCGCGGTGGGCTGCGAAGTGAATCTGCTGACCAACTCGCTGGCCGCCAATGACGTGGCCGCGGTATATGGGGGCTACTCCAGATGGCGCAGACCGCTCCTCGAGGGCGGTGTGAATCTTTGGGAGCTCAAGCCCTCGCGCGGGGTCATGGCGCAGTCGAGCCTGTTCGGTTCCTCCGGCGCGAGCCTGCACACGAAGGCGCTCGCCGTGGACGGTGAGCGCGCGTTCGTCGGCAGCTACAACCTGGATCCACGCTCGACCTCGTTGAACACCGAACAGGGTGTCTTCGTCGAGGATGCGCATATCGCCGCCCAGCTGGACGATCTGTTCCGGCTGGAGATCGCTCCCGCACGCGCATGGCGTGTCACGCTCGAGGCCGAGCAGCTGCGCTGGAGCGACGGCGATGCGGTGCACGTAAATGCCCCGGGCGCCACGTTTGCACGGAAGTTTCAGGCGTGGCTGGCACGCATGTTGCGAATCGACGCGCAACTGTGAACTACGCGTACGACGGGAGCGGGTGGGCGAGTCGATGCAGGGCCCAGTCGGTACTGCGATGGGGACGGATCCGACAGGATCCGGAGCCCGGTGGACGTCGACTGGACGCTCGTGCGGTCCCGCCGGCAGAATGCCGGGTACCAGAATGAACTGCATCGAGGACGCGCGATGTACATGCCAGCACATTTCGTCGAGAACCGGCCCGAGGAGCTGCGTCGCCTGATCGAACACAATCCGCTCGGTGCACTCGTCAGGCACGGGACGGCGGGTTTGGACGCTGATCACCTTCCGTTCGAACTGGAAGGCAACGCGGGAGAGGGTGGCCGGTTGCATGCGCACGTGGCGCGAGCCAATCCGATCTGTACGCAGATCCCGGATGGCGCGGAGGTGCTGGTGATCTTCCGCGCCGCCGACGCCTACGTCTCGCCCAACTGGTATCCGAGCAAGCACGAGCACCATAAGCAGGTGCCGACGTGGAACTACGAGGTCGTGCACGTACACGGACGACTTCGCATGCGCGATGACGAGAAGTACGTGAGGGGCCTCGTGGCCCGGCTCACTCGAATCCACGAGAACAGGACCCATGCCGGGAAAGCGTGGCGCATGAGCGACGCGCCGCGCGACTACATCGATACCATGTTGATGGCGGTGGTCGGAATCGAGGTGGAGATCACTCGGGTCGTGGGCAAGGCGAAGGTGGGCCAGAACCGGGAGGCGCGCGATCGACTGGGCGCTGCCGACGCGCTGGCAGAGCGCGGTCAGCATGAACTCGCGAGCGCCATGCGCAACCGCTGACTGTCGGGGCGGGGTCGGCCGCACGGGTCGTAGTCCTAGCCGTAGTCGTTTGCACCCGGCGCGCTTTAGACGTACCATCCGCTGCCCGAGATCTTCTCGGATGTTCAGCTGCAGGTTGGAGAGGACGCCATGACAAGCGACGCCCTGTTCCAATTGGGGATGGTTTCAGTCAGTCTGAGCACCTCCCAAACGGAAACCTCGACCCGAGGAGCCCCGGCAAGCCGGAGCACCTCGCCGTTGCGCGCGCCCGCGCGCCGTACGGTGCCTGTGAAGCATCTTCCGACCGACCCGCACGGTCGCTCGGAGATCGAGGTTCTGCCGCGTTCCTGCCTGAACCACGCCCGGTGCTACGCCGCGCTGCTGCGCGGCCAGCGACCTTCCTGAAAGAGTCCTGAACAGGTCGTAATCGTTTTTCCGGTGTCGCCCATCGCGGCACGCCGGATCGAACCATTACACATCGCAGCGGCGCACGCGCCCGTCTGCGCCGGGACTCCATGATGCAAACGCCCTACTACCTCATCGACAAAGCCCGCCTGCTTGCCAACCTGCAGCGGGTCGAAGCGCTTCGCCGCGAGTCCGGCGCCAAGGTCGTGCTCGCGCTGAAGTGCTTCGCGACATGGGCGGTGTTCGATCTGATGCGCGAGTACATGGATGGCGTCACGTCGTCGTCGCTTTACGAAGTCCGGCTGGGCAAGGAGAAGTTTGGCGGGGAGACGCACGCGTATAGCGTGGCCTATGCCGATCACGAGATCGACGAAGTGGCCTTTCACGCCGACAAGATCATCTTCAACAGCCTGGGGCAACTGGAACGCTATGGCGGGCGCACTGGCGGCAAGCCGCTGGGCCTGCGCCTCAATCCCGGCGTCAGTTCATCGAGCTTCGATCTGGCCGATCCGGTGCGTCCCTTCAGCCGCCTTGGCGAGAGCGAGCCGGCTCGCGTGGCCGCAGCGCTCCCGCGCATCGACGGCTTCATGATCCACAACAACTGCGAGAACCGCAGCTTCGATCGCTTCGACGCCATGTTGACGCAGATCGAAGAGCGCTTCGGTGCACTGTTCGAGCAGGTCGACTGGGTCAGCCTGGGAGGTGGTGTCCATTTCACCGCACCGGATTATCCGCTGCCGGCCTTCTGCACGAGGCTGCGGGAATTCGCGGCGCGCCATCACGTGCAGGTCTATCTCGAACCGGGCGAGGCCGTGGTCAGCGAAAGCGCCAGCCTGGAAGTCTCTGTGCTGGACATGCTGCACAACGGCAAGCCGCTCGCCATCGTCGATGCATCGACCGAGGCGCACATGCTCGACCTCCTGATCTACCGCGAGCGCGCGCGCATCGAGCCTGACGCCGGTCGGTACCGCTATCTCGTGTGTGGCCGCTCCTGTCTTGCAGGCGACATCTTCGGCGAGTTCGATTTTCCCGAACCGCTGCGACCCGGCAGTCGGATCTCGATCTGCAATGCCGCCGGTTACACCATGGTCAAGAAGAACTGGTTCAACGGCCTGACCATGCCTGCCATCGTCGTCCGGGAACTGGACGGCAGTGAGCGCCTGGTGCGGCAGTTCACGTTCCAGGACTACGTCAACAGCCTTTCTTGAGTGTTCGAGAGAGGCTAGATAGAGGAAGCGAGATCGGAATGAAGCGGAACATCCTCATCATCGGCGCCGGTGGCGTCGCGCACGTGGCCTCCCACAAGATCGCCTGGAGCGGGCAGTTCGGCAACATCCACATCGCCTCGCGGACGCTGCGCAAGGCCGATGCGATCGTGGAGTCTATTCGCGCCAGAAGCAGCGTCCCGCTGACTGCCTCGCTGGATACACATGTGCTCGATGCGCTCGACGTCGCGGCCACCGAGGCGCTGATCCGCGCCACCGGCGCCAGCATCGTGCTCAACCTGGGATCGGCCTTTCTCAACATGCCGGTATTGCAGGCGTGCCTGCACACCGGCGCCGCCTACGTCGACACCGCGATCCACGAGGATCCATCGAAGGTCTGCGAGTCCCCGCCGTGGTACGAGAATTACGAATGGAAGCGCCGTGAAGCGTGCGAGAAGGCCGGCGTGACCGCCATTCTCGGCGCGGGCTTCGATCCCGGAGTCGTCAATGCCTACGCCCGCATCGCCGTGGACGAGTACTTCGATCGTGTGAATTCGATCGACATCATCGACGTCAACGCCGGCAGCCATGGCCGCTATTTCGCGACCAACTTCGACCCGGAGGTGAACTTCCGCGAGTTCACCGGCGTGGTCTGGTACTGGCAGGGCAGGCAATGGCAGAAGGCACAGATGTTCGAACGCCGCCGCGAGTGGGATCTCCCCGTGGTTGGCCTCCGGGCGACGTACCTGACTGGCCACGACGAATTGCACTCGTTGTCGCAGCATCTGGACGTGCCCGACATCCGCTTCTGGATGGGCTTCGGCGAGCACTACATCAATGTGTTCACCGTGCTCAAGAATCTTGGCTTGTTGTCGGAGCAACCGGTGCGCACCGCCGAGGGCGCGGAGGTCGTGCCGCTGAAGGTCGTCAAGGCGGTGTTGCCCGATCCGTCGTCACTGGCATCGAGCTACACGGGCAAGACCTGCATTGGCGATCTGGTGCGCGGCGTCAAGGACGGCAAGGCGCGGGAGATCTTCATCTACAACGTTGCCGATCATGTCGACTGCTATCGCGAAGTCGGCAGCCAGGCGATTGCCTATACGGCCGGCGTACCGGCTGCCGCTGCTGCGCTCCTCATCGCCCAGGGCGTGTGGGACGTGCGCCGCATGGTCAACGTCGAACAATTGCCGGCGCGCCCCTTCCTGGACTTGGTGGCGCAACTCGGACTGGAAACCTGGCTGCGCGAGGACGGTCGAGACCTGCCTCTTGCCGTACGCGGGGATCGTGCGACCGTTCAAAGCATGGTCATGCCGCGGCGACACGTCGCCTGATCGGGCGCGCACCTGCGGCCTGCGACTAGTTGCAACCGTCGCGGGCCGTATGCGTTGGCAAGGGCAGCTTGCGTCACGGATCGTGGTCGGCGCGCCCTGTCAGGTATCCCTGCACGCAGGCAGAATCACGGGGCATCTGAACCCGGAGGTCTTTATCTCGTCCGGGCGCGCTGCGCTCGCCTCCGGTTTGCAGTTCGGCCGCGCCATGCTGAGCTGCAGATCGCGCGATGGTGCGTGTCGCTTCATCCGCGAGGGTCAGTGCAGGTGGATGACTGCCGGCGCCAGTTCGCTACGTCACGATCGCACCGAGCAGAACTTCGGTTTCAGGCGCGACGCCTTCAAGCTCGCTGGCGGCATGCAGGAACAAACCACAGAGGTGTGGCATCTCGGCTTTGCCCTCGGCTACGAGCGAAGCTGGCTTGACGTGGGCAAGCTCAGCAGTACCGACGGTGATCACGTGCAGGCCAGCGTCACGGTGAAAGGCCGTTTCGGCGCCACGGCGCTCGCTGCATCGCTCAGCGGCGGCCTTGGCTGGCTGGACAGCAAGCGTTCGGTTGCCTTGCCGACCCCCGGCGTCACGGCCAAGAGCAGCCAGCGCCTGGGCTTCGTTTCGCCTGACCTGCGCCTGTCCCACGACTTCGAGCAGCGTTCGTGGTATCTGCGGCCGCTTGTCGATGCGGCGGTGACGCATGTCCACCTGCATGACTTCAGCGAATCCGGAGCGGGAGGGGCCAATCTGGATGTGCGCAGCCAGAGCGAGACCTACGTCACCTTCAGCCCGGCAGTCGAGATCGACGGGGAATGGGCAGGGACGCGTGATGTGCTGCTGCGCCCGTACTTCAGAGCGGGCCTGATCCACCTGGCCAGTGGCAGCACGCCGAGCGTCTCGGCAAGCTTTCAGGGTGCACCGACCGGTACCGCGCCGTTCACCGTGATCGGAAGGAACGACAGGAATCCTGGGGAACTCTCCCTGGGAGTGGATGTTCTCAACCCCGACGGGATGAGTCTGCGCATTGGCTACGCCGGTCAATTCTCCAGTCGGACGCATTCCCATGCAGGCACGTTGAAGCTGTCGGTTCCGTTCTAAGACACACGGGAAGCGACACCGGTCCCGTCAAAGCGGTGGAGCAACTTGGGCGAGCCTTGACGGCAGTCGCCCGGGAATTGAGGGTGGAGGGCCCGGTTCTTACTTATTAAGTCAGTAATTAAGGGAACAAATGGCCGCGACCGTTGGCGAAGCCTGCATGAAGAAGAGAGACGGACGCACGGTATCGCGGGCGGCGCTGGAAGAGATGCGCCTGATGGCCCTTGAACGCATGACTGAAGGTGAGTCGCCCGCTGCAGTGGCGGCCTCGTTCGGCCATCATCGAGGCCGGGCCTACAAGGTATGGGCCAAGGCGCGCGGCGGTGGACGCGGCAAGCGAGCCCTGCTGTCGACCCAAGGCACGGGTCGCCCGCGCACGCTCGCCCCGGCGCAGGAGAAGCAGGTGTTCAAGTGGGTCAACGGCAAGAACCCTCGCCAGTACGGTTTCGACTTCGGCCTGTGGACGCGCCAGATCGTGCGTGAGCTGATCGCGCAGAAGTTTGGTGTGAGCCTGAGCTTGGCCAGCGTGGGCGCGGTGCTGGTGCGCACGGGCTTGACCCCCCCAAAGCCGCTGCAGCAGGCCTACCAGCGCGATCCCCAGGCGGTGGCCCGCTGGCAGCAGGAAACCTACCCGGGGATCGTGCGTCAGGCCAAGCGGGAAAAGGTCGAAATCTACTTCTGGGACGAGTCGGGCTTTCGTGCCGACACCGTGCAGGGGCGGACCTGGGCGGCGAAAGGGGCAACGCCGGTGGTGTGCGTGCCCGGGCAGCGTCGAAGCAGCAGCGCCGCCTCGGCGGTCAACAGCAAGGGCGGCTTCTGGTTCTCCACCTATAGCGAGGGACTCAACGGGGAATTGTTCATCGAACTGCTGCGCCGGATGATGAAGGGGCGTCGCCGTGCGATCCATCTGGTGCTCGACGGGCTGCCGGCGCACAAGACCCGCGCGGTACGCGATTACGTAGACAGCCTCAAAGGCAAGTTGACCCTGCACTTCCTGCCCGGCTATGCACCGGGTTTGAATCCAGATGAGCTGGTGTGGAGCTACGCCAAGCGTACTGGCGTGGCGCGCAATCCGTTGCGCGCCGGCGAGAAGCTGGCCGACCGCGTGCATGCACAGCTGGCCGACATCGCCTCCCGCCCAAGCCTGGTACGCGCGTTCTTCAGGCACCCAAGTGTCGCCTATATTTCTGACTTATGAGTAAGTGCTGGGTCGAGAGCTTCGTGATTCAGTTCCGCGGCATAATGCCCGTGCCGGTAGATCCTTGAGGCGTCGCGTCTTCAGGCGAATCTGACGGCGGCCTCGTCTTCGGTCTGGGCGGACAGCCGCGGATAGTCGGTGTAGCCGTGCGCGTCGCCACCATAGAACGTGTCGGGATTCGGCGCGTTCATGGGCGCACCGGCGCGGTAACGTTCGATGAAGTCGGGATTCGAGAGCGCCCAGCGGCCAATGGTCACGATGTCGGCGAGCCCTGTTTCGACGTCCGAGGTGATGTTCTCGAGCAGCTGGCCACCTCGGTTCAGCAGCAGGGCGTTCGGCCACAGTTCCCGAATATCTTGCACCAGCCCCTCGTTGCCGCCGTGCACGATGTGTACGTAGGCGAGGTCGAGCTTCGCGAGCTGACTGACCAGGTGACGATAAAGGGACTCGTACTCGTCTCCCTCCTCGATGCCGTTGAACGTCGAAGCGGGCGACAAGCGGATGCCGGTACGGTCGGCGCCGATCGCGTTCGCGACGGCAGATGCCGCCTCGACCGCGAACCGAGCGCGGTTCTCGATGGAGCCGCCATACTCGTCGTCACGCACGTTGGCATTCACTGAGAGAAACTGCTGCAAGAGATAGCCGTTGGCGCCGTGGATCTCGACGCCGTCGGCACCTGCTTCGATTGCGCGGACGGCGGCGTGCGCGAAATCGTTGATCGTCGCGCGGATCTCGTCGATCGACATGGCTCGCGGCGTGGGCTCGTCCACCAGGCCGCGCGCTGTGAACATCTTTCCGCCCGACGCGACGGCCGACGGCGCGAGCGCTTGCCGGTGATGGGGTGTGTTGTCCGGGTGGTTGACGCGCCCGACGTGCATCAGCTGAATGAAAAGACGCCCGCCCGCCCCATGCACCGCATCCGCCACACGCCGCCAACCCGCGACATGCCGGTCGGTGTAGATGCCGGGTGTCGATAGATACCCCTGCCCGTCGTCCGACGGCTGCGTGCCCTCGCTGATCAGCAGCCCGAGCGACGCACGTTGTGCGTAGTACTCGGCCATGAGCGGGCCAGGCGTGCCATCGGGCTGTGCGCGGCTGCGGGTCATCGGGGCCATCGCGAAGCGGTGCGGCACCGTGAGTCGCCCAATTTTTGCCTTGTCCCAAATCGTGGTCATCTTGACGCTCCTCTGTTGTACTTCTCGGCTGCGCCTGCGCCTGCGCAGCGCGTTCGCTTCCAAGCATGCAACAGACTAGACTGTCCATACTTTGAATCGCGAGCCACAAAAGCTAAATACACTGTCCCATTTATGGACCACTTGAAGATGGACCTCGGCCTGCTCGCCGACTTCAACCTGGTCGCCTCGGAAGGCGGGTTCGGCAAGGCGAGCCGCGTGAGCGCACGACCGAAAGCAACCTTGTCCCGTCGCGTGACGGCGCTCGAGGAGAGTCTGGGCGTGCGCCTCTTCGAGCGCGGCGCGCGCAAGCTTCAGCTCACCGAGGACGGCTGCGCGTTGCACGAGCGAACGAGCGCGCTGGTGGCCGAGATTCTCGAGGTGGGGCAGTCCTTGAGCGAGGGGTCATTACAGCCGCGCGGCAAGCTGCGGGTCAGCGTGCCGCTGCTGATCGGGCAGACGATGCTCGGGCGGCTTGCCGCGGAGTTCTGTCGCCGCTACCCCGAAGTAGAGCTCGAGGTCATCGCCGAAGACCGCTACGTCGACATCGTCGACGAAGGATATGACGTCGTGGTTCGTGTGAATCCACGCGCGGACGCGTCGCTGGTCGGCCGGCGTATCGGAGGCGAAGCGCTCGTCGTCGTGGCCCCGCCGGGGATGCAGCGGCCGAGGCCCGCTCGCGACGGCACGCCGCGTCATGTGCCCGCCGTCGCGATGACTCATCTTGTCGACACGGGCCCATGGCAGGTCACCGAACGACTCCAGGTCGTGCCCGACGTGCGCATCCGCCTCTCGTCGCTGCTGATGGTGCGCGATGCCGTCTGCGCCGGTGCCGGCGTCGCGCTGCTGCCGCGCACCGTTGTCGACGAAGCCGCCGCGGACGGCCACCTTGCGCTATGGAGCACTGTTCCGCATCAGACGTCCGAGCTCTGGGTGCTGCACACATCGCGACGTCTCGTGAGCGCCAAGGTCAGCGCCTTCGTCGACTTTCTGGTCGATGCCTTGCGGGACAGGCACAGTTCCGCTGGATGATGGCGACACGCCAATCATCTGCCTTTATTCGGCGCGCGCCATTGGCCGCGCTGTGCGGCAAGATCACAGTTCTTCATCCAGCGGGGCGGTTCCGTTTGGGCATGCGGCGCACGGATTTCGGCCCCTGATGCCCGTGCTCCAGTCGGATGACTCGGGCCCGGCCTCAGCCGGGCGATCTCTCGTCAACCCCGATCAGGGTTTCAAAGCCGGCGACGATGTCCAGCAGTTCCGCCTGGATGGATTCCTGCCGTCCCTGATGGTAGTCGAGCGCAAGCTGGTCGAGGTGGCCCTGGATGTTGCGCTCGGCGGCCTGCATGGCGGCCAGGCGGCTGGTGTTCTCGCTGGCCAGCGACTCGGCAAACGCGCGGTACAGCGCGACGAACAAGTGCTGCCGGATCAGCGATGAGAACAGCGCTCGCCACTCCATGGTGAAGGTCGGCAGCGAACTCGAATCCCAGTCCCTGCTGGCTAGGCGGTCCAGCCAGGCGCCGTCGACGGGCAGCAGTTGCAGCGCCTGCAGCCGTGAGCCGGCGTGGGCGCGCGGCCTGTGATGGACGACCAGCAACCGGTCGATGCCGTCACTGAAGCGCTGCTCCTCGACCGCAAGCAGCAGGTCGTGGACCGCGGGGGTGACGCCGGCGATGGAGCTCGGCATCGGCACCCGCCGCACCACCGAGCAGCCCGCGTCTTCCAGCCTGCCCACCACACGTGCGCCGACGGCCAGCACCGCGGTGTCCCCGCGCTCGTCGCCGAGGGCGTCGAGCTGCTCCAGCGCGAAAGCGGTGACCTGCTCGTTGAAAGCGCCGCACATGCCCTGGTCGGAGCCGAACACGATCACCGCCCGCCGGCCGTTGTGTGCGACCTTGGGTGCGATGGATTCGGGGCGGTTGCGCAGGGCGATCTGCAGGCCGGCCTCGATGGTGCGGTTGTACTCGGCCAGCGACTCCACCGCGGCCTCGTACTGGCGCACACTGGAGGCGGCCAGGGCCTTCATCACCCGGACTACGCCGTACAGGTCCTCGGCAGTGCCGATCCGGCGGCGCATCGACTCCAGGGTCTGGGTCATGGCGCGGGTTCCGCGATGGCCGCGAGCACGGAGCGGATCACGCGCAGCAGCTCCGCGCGGTCCTCGTCGCCAAGCGGCTCGCCGGACTCCATGCGCCGGCAGACCTCCGGAAGCTCGTCGGTGACGCTGGTGCGGATCGCCCGCTCCACTTCGGCGACCTGGTCCACCGGTACTGGGTTCAGCAGGCCCTCGCTGGCGGCCAGCAGCACCGCGACCTGCTCGGCGACCGGCATCGGCTGATACTGGAGCTGCTGGAACACCTCGCGCACGCGGCGGCCGCGTTCGAGCGTGGTGACCGAGGCCTCGTCCAGCCGCGTTCCGAAGCGGGCGAAAACCTCCAGTTCCTCGAACTGCGCGTAGGACAGCCGCAGTTCCCCGGCCACCGCGCGGTAGCACGGCAGCTGCGCCTTGCCGCCCACCCGCGACACCGAGCGGCCCACGTTCACGGCCGGCAGGACGCCCTTGCGGAACTGCTGCGGCGACAGGACGATCTGGCCATCGGTGATCGAGATCAGGTTGGTGGGAATGTAGGCGGAGATGTTCTCTGACTGGGTCTCGGCGATCGGCAGCGCGGTCAGGGATCCACCGCCGCGCTCGGCGCGCAGCTGCGTGGCGCGTTCGAGCAGCCGCGAATGCACGTAGAAGATGTCGCCCGGGTAGGCTTCCCGGCCGGGCGGGCGGCGCATCAGAAGCGACAGTTCGCGGTAGGCGCGGGCGTGACGGGTGAGGTCGTCGTAGACGATAAGCACGTCGCGGCCCCGCTCCATGAAATACTCGGCCATGGTGGTCGCCGCGTACGGGGCGATGTACTGGACCCCCGGCGGCTCGTCGCCCGAGGCGACCACGACGATGCTGTAGGACAGCGCGTCGTGTCGGCGCAGGTGGGTGAGGAACTCGGCCACCGCCGAGCTGCGCTGGCCGATGCCGCAATACACGCACACCACGTTCCGTCCGCGCTGGTTGAGGATGGTGTCCAGGGCGATCGCGGTCTTGCCGGTCTGGCGGTCGCCGAGGATCAGCTCGCGCTGGCCGCGGCCGATCGGCAGCAGCGCATCGATCACCTTCAGTCCGGTCTGCAGCGGTCGGGTGACCGGTGCGCGGTGCAGGATCGGCGGCGATGGCCGCTCGACCGGGCGGCGCTCGCGGGTGCGCACCGGCCCGAGTTCGTCGAGCGGATGGCCCAGCGCGTCGACAACGCGCCCGACCAGTTCGGCGCCCACCGGCATGTCGAGGATGCGGCCGGTGCGGTGGACAAAGCTCCCAGCAGCGAGTTCCGCGCCTGCGCCCAGCAGGACCACGCCAACCTCGTCCGGGTCGAGGTTGTAGGCCAGACCAAGCAGGCCGCCGTGCAGGCTCACCAATTCCTCGGCCTGAACCCCGAGTAGGCCGCGCACCCGCGCCACCCCCGGGCCGACCGAGACTACCCGTCCGAGCTCGCGGGTCGACAGTTCCGCGCGCGTGCTCGAGAGCACTCGTTCGATGACATCCAACGCCTGCCTGGCGGACTCGCGCAGTGGCTCCCGAGGAGTCCCGAATCGTGCTGGCTTACCGGTCCGCGGCATGATCCCTGGCGCTCTCGTCCAGGGCCTCGAAGACCCGTGCCTCCAGTCCTTCCAGGTACGAATCGAGGCTCCAGGCCAGACGGTGCGAGTGGGCGCGCAGCTCGATCCCGCAGATCAGCTGCGGGTCGGTGTCGAAGCGCACCTTGACGTCCCCGCCCGCGTGCTCGCTCAAGGTAGCGACCAGCTCCTCCCGTGCCTGTGTTCCAAGCGCGAAGGCAGTGCGGACCTCGACCTCGTCATCGGAGTCGCGGATCGTCGCGATGATCGCCTCGCGCTGCTCCGGGTCGAGGTCGCGGATCCGTTGCGTGAACACCTTCAGCACCTGTGCTTCGAGATCCGCGTCGGCAAGCTCCTTCAATCCCTGGCCAGCCACGGTGAGCACGTGCTGCCCCACGCGTTCGCGGAAGTCCTGCAGCAGGCCCTGTTGCTCGCGCTCCAACGTGCTGAACCACTGCTCCTGGGCCTCGCTGACCTGCAGGCGCGCGTCCTCCAGCAGCTCCTGGCGCCGAGTCTCGGCCTCCTCGCCGGCGCGCTCGAGCATCTGCTCGCGCTGCTGTTCGAACTCCCGGTTCCTGGCCCGGTACTGTCCGGCCTCGGTTTCGGCGGCCTCGCGCTCGCGCACGGCCTCCTCCAGGCGGCTGGCGATGCCCGCCTCGCGCGCATCCATCGCGCCGATGATCCGATCGTAGAACAACCGCTTGAGCAACCAGACCAGAACCAGGAAGTTGATGATCTGGGCAATCAGCGTGAACCAGTCCACCGCCACGGTCAGCCTCACGCGAGCCCCAGGAAGTAGTTCCAGAACGGGTTGGCGAAGATCAGGATCATTGACACGACGAAGCAGTAGATCGCCGACGACTCGGTCATCGCCAGGCCGATGAACAGCGTGCGCGAGATCACCGGCGCGGCGTCGGGCTGCTGGGCCAGCGCGCCCATCGCGCGCGAGACCGCCCAGCCCTCGCCGATGGCGGTGATCGGCGCGCCGATGCCGACGGTCGCGCCCGCCATGATGATCGAGATCATGCCGATTAGCTCAAGGCTTTCCACGGGTGGTTTCTCCTTCTTCGTTGGGCGACCCGGCGAGTTGCTCCTCGTGGGCACGGGTGGCCGAGGCGATGTAAACCAGAGCCAGGATCGAGAAGATGTACGCCTGGATCACGCCGATCAGCAGTCCCAGGACATTCATGATGACCGGGAAGAACAGCGGCGCGATCGCCAGAGCGACGGCCGTGATCATCGTACCGCTCATCATGTTGCCGAACAGACGGATCGCCAGCGAGATCGTGCGCGTGATCTCCGAGATGATGTTGAAGGGCAGCAGGAAAGGCGTCGGCTGCAGGTAGGACTTCAGATAGCCGCGCAGGCCGTTGGCCGCGATGCCGAACGCCGGGACCGCGAAGAACACGCACACGGCCAGGGCCGTGGTGGTCGACAGCGAGCCGGTGGGTGCCCGGAACCCCGGCACCACCACCAGCACGTTGGAGACCACGATGAGCAGAAACAGTGTGCCGATGAAAGGCAGGTAGCGGTCCGGGTCGGCGTCGACCACGTCCTGGATCTGCCCGCGGATACCGCTCAGCACGATTTCCAGCAGGAGCTGTCCACGCGAGACCGAAGTTGCCCCTGAAAGATCGCGCGTCACCAGCCACGAGCCGCCGGCCAGCAGCGCCATCACCACCCAGGTGAACACCAGAGTGGCGCTGATTGCGAACGGGCCATGCTGCCAGTAGATGATCGTGTCAGGGGTGATGGTCACGGTTCCGCGCCCCCTTCCCAGCGCGCTTCCGGCGATCGGTCGGGGCGCAGTCGCGACATCATGGTCTGGCGGACGATGATGAACCCGGCCAGGCACGCCAGCATGCGCGGCCAGCTGCCGTCCATCACCAGGTACATTCCCAGCACCACCAGCGCCGTGCGCACCCCGAAGCTCAGTGCGAACAACAGCGTCGGGCTGCGCGCGCGGCCAAGTCGCTTGACGGTCAGCCACAGGCCGCCGAAGTAGAACAGGCCCAGCCCGAGGCCGGCCACCAGCGCCAGCAGCAGAGGCAGCACCGCGCTCACCGGTCGGCCTCCTGTTCCGTTTCTTCCTTCTCGATCATCCTGGACTCCTGATTTACCCAGTACCACGCGTTGAGGCAACCCAGTGCGACCCCGCCCAGCAACAGCGCCAGCGACCAGGAAAACTCCCCGGGCCAGTTGCGATCGATCCACAGCCCAAGAAGCACCCCGGCTACGGTCGGCACGGCCACCGACCAGCCGACGATTCCGGCCGCCCTCAGGCCGTGCCAGAGGGTGCGGTCGCGCGTGCTGCGGACCCGGACCTTGCGCGATTCCCGAGCGCCGATCTTCTCGCCCAGCCCGTGAATGCTCGTCGAAGGCTTGCGCTCGCGCTCAGCCATATCGGCGCCCGTCCCAGTCCAGGACTTGCTGCACCAGGCTGGCCTCCAGTCGGTCCAGGGCGTGGCGGGCCTCCTGCTCCTGCTCGTCCTGTTCGCGGAACTGTTCAAGCACCGCCTGCTGCAGCTCGCCCAGTTTGCCCTGCAGGGCGTTCCAGGTGGACACCCGTACGTCCGCGCCGTGCTTGACCAGCAGGCCCTCGTCAATCGCGAAGAAAGTCTCTTCACCGTCGGCTGCGGTGAGGGTGACGATTCCGGGGACCAGCGCCGCCACGAAGTCGACGTGGCGCGGCAGCAGGCAGAACGATCCGTCACGCGCTTCGGCCACCAGCTTCGCGGCCTGCTGCTCCGCCAGGGTGCCCGAGGGCACGATGACCCTGACTCGCATGGTCATGGCTTCTTCGCCTCATCGACCGCGCCGATCATGTACAGCGCCTGCTCGGGGTAATCGGCAAACTCGTCGTCGAGGATGCGCTCGCAGCCGTCCAGCGTGTCCTCCAGCTCCACCATGCTGCCTCCCCTGCCGGTGAACTGGCCGGTGGTGAAGAAGGGCTGGGTCAGGAACCGTTCCAGCCGCCGTGCCCGGTGGACCCGACGCTGATCGGCCCGCGACAACTCTTCCAGTCCGAGCATGGCGATCACGTCCTTGAGCTCGTCGTAGCTGGCCAGGGTCTCGCGCACCTTGCGCGCCACGGCGTAGTGGCGCTCGCCCACCATCGGCGGGGTCAGCATCTTCGATTCCGAGCGCAGCGGATCCACGGCCGGATAGAAGCCCTGGCTGGCGCGATCGCGCGAGAGCACGAGCAGCGCCGACAGGTGGCCGAAGGTGTGGGTAATGGCCGGGTCGGTGAAATCGTCCGCAGGCACGTACACCGCCTGCACCGAGGTGATCGCCGCGTGTTTCGTAGTGCAGATGCGCTCTTCGAGTTCGGCCAGTTCCGTGCCCAGGGTGGGCTGGTAGCCCATGCGCGAGGGCAGCCGCCCGAGCAGGCCGGAAACCTCGGAGCCGGCCTGGATGAAGCGGAACACGTTGTCGATCAGCAGCAATACGTCCTGGCGCGCATCGTCGCGGAAGTATTCAGCCACGGTCAGCGCCGCATGTCCGACCCGGAAGCGCGCGCCGGGTGGCTCGTTCATCTGCCCGAACATCAGCACGGTGTTTTCGCGCACGCCGGCCTGATCCACGTCGCGCACCATCTCCTCGGCCTCGCGCGAGCGCTCGCCGATGCCGCAGAACACCGTGACCCCGCGGTGGCGGCCGGCGACGTTGTGGATCAGCTCGGTGATCAGCACCGTCTTGCCCACTCCGGCGCCGCCGAACAGGCCGGCCTTGCCGCCACGCTCGAGCGGCGTCAGCAGGTCGATGGCCTTGATGCCGGTGACGAAGATCTCCGAGGTGGCGCCCTGGTTGGCCAGCGACACCGGCTGCCCGTACAGCGGACGCCACTCGCCACCACGCAGGTCTTCGCCGGCATCGATTGAATCGCCGAAGACGTTGACCACGCGGCCCAGCATCCGCTCGCCCACCGGCACCCGCAGCGGATGGCCCGAGTCGTAGATCGGAGTGCCGCGAGCCAGCCCGGTGGTGGGGTTCATGGCAACGCCGCGGACGGTCTCCGGGTCTACATGGCTGACCACTTCGACCACGATCGTGCGGTCGGCTCCGGCGCGCAGCTCACTGCGGAGCTCCGGAAGGCCACCGGGGAAGCGAGCATCCACCACGCTGCCGCGTACCGACAGCACGATGCCCCGGGAATGGTCGTGATCGTCATCCATTGCGCGCTCGCCTCCCGGTATCAGCGCCTGCTGTCGCGGTTACTGAAAGCAAAGAGTGTCCGGGGCAACATCGTCTTGCGTCGATCAAGGGTGGCTCGAATCGCGCGTCGCAGGGTGTCGCCGTCAAGTTCAGTGTACCGCGACAAGATCGGCCTCGAGGTGCGGCAACTCGGCCGAACCAAAACTCAGGAAGTTCGCATCCCGCGGACCACAAGGTAGAACAGCAGCGCCTTTCAGCATGAACTGTTCGGCGTGGGGTGAGACGCTGACCCGGTACAGCAACCGCTCGAGGGCGTAGCGCGGGTCAAGACCGGATTGAAGTCTTGCCGGGTCTCACGAGCGCGGGTGAGCAGGCAGGCGCGAACCGAAGCAGCCGTGTTGCGCTGGTTCATGACAGGCTTTCCCCACAGGGGCGCATCACATTGGCCACACGGCGCGATCGGGCAAGAAAAAGCCTCAACTGATAACAGTTGGGGCCTCAGTATTGGTGGGGCGGCGTCTACCGAATAGACCGCACAACGCATTGAGTCTGAGGTTTCCCCGGAATTTCGTCTTCCAAGCTGGAATGGATAGGATAGGCGAAATGGAGGGCTGGAATGTTGAAGATACCGAAGCAGGAGTACACCGCAGAGTTCAAGGAGCTGGCGGTGAAGCG
>JADZGB010000003.1 GCA_020854105.1 Burkholderiales bacterium
GCGTTCTCCGCGTTCTGCTTCACCGTCGAGGTCAGCTCCTCCATGCTGGAAGCCGTCTCCTCCAGCGAGGAGGCCTGCTCCTCCGTGCGCTGCGACAGGTCCGCATTGCCCTGCGCGATCTCGCGCGCGGCCGTGTCGATCGATTCAGTGGCCTCCTTGATCTGCGCGATGATCGCGGTCAGCGCCGCCACCGTGCCGTTGGCGTCGTTCTGCATCTGCGCGAACGTCCCCGCGTAGTGCTTCTCTATTCTCTGCGTGAGGTCGCCCTTTGCCATGGCGCCCAGGATCCGCACCACGTCCTCGAGGCCGGTCTGCGTCGTGTTCAGCATGCCGTTTACGCCGCTGGCCAGTTGCGCGAAGAACCCGCTCTTGCCGGCAGGTTCGATGCGCTTGCTGAAGTCGCCATCGCTCGCGGCCTGCACGATCGCGGCAACCTCGGCCTCGACCGCGACTTCCGCGGTCCGGTCCACCCACTCGACCGCCGTGCCGAGCCGCACGCCCTTGTCGTTGATGACCGGGGTCACCGCCAGCGCGAAGCTGCGGCCGCCAAGACAGAGCGCAGTGCGATGCGTCGAGCGCAGCGCATCGAGCATGCTGCGCTGATGCATGGGGTTCTTGTGGAAGCGGTCGATGCTGCCACCGAGCAGGGAAGCCGTGTCGAAGCTCGGCAGGCTCTCGCGGATGTCCTCCTGCGCATCGCGGAACATCTGTTCCAGCGCCTTGTTCATGTAGATGATGTTGTAGTCCTTGTCGGCCACCATCACGTTGGTGGCCACGTTGTCCAGCGCCTGGCGGATGCGCAGTGCCGCATCCGCCTGCCGGCGCGTATCCGACAGCTCGAAGCCCATCCTGGTTCGCAGTGACTGCAGTGCGCGGCGCACATCGGCAATCTCGTCCTTGCCGCGCGCATCGAAGATCCGGTCGAAGCGGCCCTGCGCCATGTCGTTGGTCTGGTCCGTCATCGCCGTAAGCGAACGGGCGATGTCGCGCACGGACCGCCCTCCCAGCCACAGACCGGCAGCCATCGGCATCGCCAGCATCGCGGCCAGTCCAACGGAGAATGCCGGAGCCGATCCGGGCCATGCCAGCATGGCGAGCGCGGCAACGGCAGGCAGCGCGACAAGTGCACCGACGAGGAGGAAACGCTGAACGAGCGTGGCGCGTCCGGCGAGGTTGAAGCTGGTGCGGATTCCCGTGCGCACGACGTGGCCGTCCCGGATCATCAGGCCTTGTGCGCGCTTCTCCTTGAACAGGCGATAGGCGGCGTCCGCACCCGCCACTTCCTCACGAGAAGGCTTGGAACGTACCGACATGTAGCCCGTGACCGTACCGCCCTCTAGGATGGGGGTCGCGTTTGCCATGACCCAGTAGTAGTCGCCGTTCTTGCACCGGTTCTTGACCATCCCGGTCCACGGCCTGCCTGCCTTGAGCGTCACCCACAGATCCGCGAACGCTTCCTCTGGCATGTCTGGATGGCGAACGATGTTGTGCGGCTGGTTCAGCAGTTCTGCTTCCGTGAAGCCGGACGCCTCGAGAAAGTCCTCGTTGACATAAATGATCCGACCCTTGGTGTCGGTCTTCGAGACGATGGTCATTCCGTCCCGCAAGACATACTCCTGCTGGGTGACAGGCATGTTGGTGCGCATGTGCAGTGCTCCGATGTTCTCGTTCGTCTTTTGCGGTCCGCCCGGAACGCGACGGTCGATACCGCCTGCCGAACAGTCAGCGTCGTCGTGACGGCGTCAGGGATGAAGTCTCCGGTGCAGGATGCGGCACCGGAGCCCACAGAGTGAGGTGCAACCAATTTCGGTCATGCCCCGCCCATCTTTAGGGTTGAACGCTGGGCTGGGCTTGGCATGGGGGCTGGGCTTGGCATGGGGGCTGGTCCGGTACCCGAGCGGCGGCCCGGCGCCGTCGTGACATCCATCGATCTGCTATAACCCGCGCATGGCTAAGGATCTTTGGCCGATGGTACGCGCGCTGGCCGTGCTCGCATTCACCCTGTCCGGGGCAGCGCGGGCAGACACGTCGGGGGCGGAGTCTGCCGGGAGCGTGGAAGGCGGGTTTCGGGGTTGTGATGACGGACGCGCCTGCCGGTTCGCGCTCGGGCCCGGCGCGGAACTCTATCGGGTTGTCCCTGAAGGGCTTGCATGGGCGGAAGCCGACACGGCAACGGCGCGCGCCGTACGCGACAGACTCAATGCGCTGATGTCCAGCATGATCCACCAGCACAAGCGGGTGGAACTGCACGCGCTTCGCTCACTGCAGGACGGTACCTACACCGCGCGCGTCACCGTCAATGGCGCGGACGTGGCGCGGGACCCGATGCTGATCGAACTCGCCGGCAGCACCCCGGCCAGCGACCCGTAGCGGGAACCGGGATCCCGCCAGGGCCGCGAGCGCTGCCATGGCGGGGCCGGCATCCTTACTACTCCCTGGTGATCATCCACACGACCGCGGACTTGGGCGTCGTGTAGAAGGGCGACTCCATCTGGTAGTTCACGTGCAGTTCGCCATAGTCGGCGATGTACATGGTCCTGCCGTCGTTGCTGAACTCGACATCGTTGGTCCGCTCGAAACCGCCGCGGTTTTCCTTCTTCTGATAGGCGTTCGGGCCCGGTTCGATGTTCTCGGCGAAGATCGACCACTTCACGCCGGCGGGATTGAGCAGTTCGATCTTCACGATCGCCGGCCACATCGGACGCAGGCTCTCCGGCCCGTTGTCGATGATCCCGAAGATGGCGGTGTAGATCGTGTCCTTCGAGCCGAACGCCTCAGGCGACCAGGCCAGCCCGTCCATCGGGTTATTGGTGTCCCACTCCATGACCGGATTCACGTAGCCGTTCGGATTGGGATTGGCCACGATCAGCGGCGTGCCGCGCACACCGATCAGATGATCGATGAAGCGATACGGTGGCAGCGTCGGGATGAACGGCTTGTCACCGATGTTCAGGTGCGGATTCGGGCGCGTCGGGTCGTACTTGTTGCCGCGGTAGACGTCCGGACCATGCCGCTTGATGTTGACGAAGTGGAAGCCGTCCTTGTCCGGGAAGCCCGCGTCCTGGCCCTTCTCGGTGAACAGGAACAGCCGTTCCGCGGAGTTGGAGACGCGCCGATGGCCCTTGTCGTTGTGGCCGTTATCGCTCACCGCCAGCACCTTCTCGAAGCGCGAGCCCCTGGGTCCGAACGCGACGCCCGAGGAGTTGCGCAGACCCATGGCATACACGTCCCAGTCGTCGGTGGTGTAGCTGCTGTCCGCCTTCAGCTTCGCGCGGTGCACGGCGCCGCCACAGGGCTTCTGCGCCGGAATCACCTGGCCCGGCTTCGAGGGCGTGCCCTTGGGCAGGAAGGAGCCGGTCATGTTGCCCTCGGTGTCGCGGATGTTCAGCCCGTTCAGCACGATGTCGCGGCAGGGCGCGTCGCGCGGAAGCGGTGGCACGCCGGAGGGAGTGCGCTTCTCCCAGTACGGATCGACCGCGTCGGTCCAGCCGTGTATGGAGGGATCGGCGAAGCCGGAGTTGGTCGGCGAGCCCACCGCGTAGTACAGGTAGCCGTCGCGGCAGGTGATGCCGCCCAGCGCATGGTCGCCGATCGGCACTTCGTTCATGATCAGCTTCGGCGTGCCGTCGACACCGTCGATCTCCCAGATGCCGTAGCTGTAGTCGCCGATGTAGGTGCGGCCGTTCTCGGGGCAGAACGCGATCTCGTTCAGGGCGAACGACTTGAAGGTGCCCAGGCCGACGTTATCCTTGATCAGCTTGCCGGACCTGTCGAAGATCTTGACGTGGGGCTTGTCGATGCCCTCGGGCGGGAAGCCGAACGTGTTGCCGGAGATCGCCACCCACACGTTGTCCTTGTTGTCCACCGTAACGGAGGTGATGGTGTCGAGACCGGCCGCGAACACGCCCACCTTGTAGCCCTTCGGTACCTTGATCTTGCCCGGGTCGGGCGTGACCGGCGTGCGCGTGGACCACTTGCCCGCGGGACCGCCGGGCTCGGCCTTGGCGCGATCCTGCGAGAATGCCGCCCCCGAGGCGCCGCTCAGGGCCGTGGTGAGTGCTGCCGCCGCAACAATCGGGATCTTCATGCTCTCTCCTCCTCGGTTGAAGTTGAACTTCACCAACTACCCAGGCCCGATTGGTTCGGGCTCTGCGCAATGCGAAAGCTGCTCGATCTAGAAGCGGCGGATGTGCGCGACGATGTCGCGGATCTCCTCGTCGCTCAGCCGCTTCTCCCACGCGGGCATGGAGGCCATCTTGCCCATGTAGGCGCCGCCTTTCTTGATGATGAGAAACAGGTAGTCATCCGGGACACTCGCCATGTAGGCCTTGTCGGCCAGCGTGGGCACGTGCGGACTGAATCCGCCGCGGTGTCCCTCCCCGCCATCGCCCTTGTAGCCGTGGCATCCGGCGCACATGCGGTCGTAGATGACCTGGCCGTTGTCCGGGTCGGCTCCGGCAGCGCTCTCCCCGGTTGCTCCGGCAAGCGAAGGAAGCATCAGCGCAGCCGCACACAGCGCATTGGAGAATTTCATGCCGGACCGGATCCGAATGCCGTGTTGACGGGGAATCAACGTATCACACAAGCTCGAAGGCACTCAAGGCGAAGCGCCGCATCGGACCACGAACGCGGGAGTTATTCCCGGATTGCGCGGGCTGCAGCCCGGACTGCTCAGGGCGCGGCGAATCCGGTGTGTCGATGCGTGCCGTCACAGAACGGCTTGCGCCCGGACCGGCCGCAGCGGCACAGCGCAGTCTCGTTGCCGCGCATCAGGATGGTGCCATCCTCGGCCCGCACCTCGCACGGCCCGTCCAGTTTCAGCGGGCCATCCCTGCGCGTGCGGATGCGCAGCAATCCGGCTGCGCTCGACTGTTCGACAGTGTCCGCGTGCAGGATCTCGCGCGCGAGGCCGGCGAGGGTGTGCGAGCCGTCGCACCAGGGCTTGTCCCGGGACAGGCCGCATCGGCACAGCCGCGTCTCGGCCGGCGTTGCGAGCACCTGCCCGTCCGCGCTGCGCAGTTCGAGGCTGCCCGTGCAGCAGTAGGGACCGTCGGCCGTGACGACGACGCGGTTCACGCCGTTCTCACTGCGCGACCCAGCCGCCGTCCACCGACAGCGCCGTGCCGGTCATGGACGCCGCGCTGTCGCCGCACAGGAACAGCGCCAGCGCCGCGATCTCTTCCACCTTCACGAATTGCCTGGAGGGCTGGCGCTCGAGCATCACCTTCTCGATCACCTCCTCGCGCGGCAGCCCGTGCGTACGTGCCTGGTCCTCGATCTGCCTCTCCACCAGCGGCGTCAGGACGTAGCCCGGACAGATGGCGTTGCAGGTGATGCCCTGGCGGGCGACCTCGAGCGCCACCGTCTTGGTGAAACCGACGATGCCGTGCTTGGCGGCGATGTAGGCCGACTTGAAGGGCGAGGCGACCAGGCCGTGCGCGGAGGCGATGTTCACGATGCGTCCCCAGCCACGGCGCTTCATCCCCGTCAGGGCTGCGCGCGTGGTGTGGAATGCCGAGGTCAGGTTGACCGCGATGATCGCATCCCACCGGTCGGGCGGGAACTCTTCCACCGGCGCCACATGCTGGATGCCGGCGTTGTTGACCAGGATGTCCACGCTGCCGAAGGTGCGCTCGGCATCGGCGATCATTGCCGCGATGTCGGCGGGACGCATCATGTCCGCCGCCGAATACGCCACACCCACGCCATGCGAGCGTTCGAGCCCGGCGCGCAGGGTCTCGATCGCCTCGGGCTCGCCGAAGCCGTTGATCGTCACGTTCGCACCCTGCCGAGCGAGCGCCCGGGCGATGCCCAGTCCGATGCCGCTGGTGGAGCCGGTCACCACGGCCGATCTGCCCTTCAACATGCTGTTGCGCTCCTGGATTGCCCTGGCGACCGAGTCTAACAGAGCGACTCTGGCGCCGGTCGCGCGTCGGCCGCGCACGGATCGGTCAGCGCGGCCCGTACCGCGCATCGCGACGACCGGGCCCGGGCGCCGAGGCAGATCGGTCCGTACCGCTGCACGCATGCGCATGCGAGGATTGATCCCGGGCAGTACACCGACACCGCCAGCTTCACCCGCCGGAGCGCGAAGCGGTCGCCTCGCGCCGTCCGTTCCAGCGCCGTCCGAGCCGCCGCAGGAGCCGGGCGAGGGCGGAAAAACCCCGTTCGTGACGGATACGCAGCGTGGAGGTGTCGAGCGCCATGACCAGAACCAGCCCCTGGTGACCGACGATGAAACTGTCGCCCGGCTTGAGCACCAGATCGGTCACGCGCTGATCCTCGGTCACCCACAGCAGGCCGCTGAGGCATTGCACCCTGCTCCCCTGTGCGTCGCGCAGCGCGAGCATGCGATCGCGAGCGAGCGCGAGGGCCTCTTCCTGTTTTCCCCACGGCATGATGTCGTTCCGGGCGCGAATGGATGCGGCGGTCAGGGTTCTAGCGCTCATGGGCCTGCCTCGTGACGGATCGGGCCGCCGGCACGGCTCGGAGGGCGTGGCGGGTGGCGGGGCGTGGGACGGGCGCGGCACGCAAGCCACAGAGGGTCGTGGTATTCATGTTCTTGCCTCCTTTTCGTGTCGGGTCCCGGTGCGCGTGCATCGGACGGAGGCATCGTGCCGGCCGATCGCGCCGGGAGGAAGGCAGGCGCGAGAAGTTGCGGGATAGTCCGCCGCTGGTATCAAATAGCGATACTTTTCTGGGCTGGGAGGTTCTGGATGGAGCAGCGAGCGGCGCTGGTGGACGCACTGAAGCGGGCACTCAAGGCGCGTGGCATCACCTATTCGGATGTCGCCGACGCCCTGCAGCTGAGCGAACCGAGCGTGAAGCGGCTGTTCTCGGGCGGGCAGTTCACGCTGGAGCGCTTCGAACAGATCTGCGCCCTGGCCCAGACCACCATCTCGGAACTCGCGCGCACCGTGGATGGGGTCAAGGACGAGGTATCGCAGCTCACCCGGGAGCAGGAACGGGCCATCATGTCCGACCGCAAGCTCCTGCTGGTGGCGCTGTGCGCACTGAACCACCTGTCGCTCGAGCAGATCGTCAACGCCTACGACATCAGCAAGACCGAGTGCATCGCGCTGCTCATCCAGCTCGATCGCGTCAAGCTGCTCGAACTCCTGCCTGGCAATCGAATCAAGCTCAAGGTGACACGGGCCTTCTCCTGGTTGCCCAACGGGCCGATCCAGCAGTTCTTCAAGGCGCAGGCACAGCGCGAATACTTCGCCAGCCACTTCGACGGCCCGTCCGAGGTAATGCTCGTGACCAACGGCCTGCTGTCCAAGGCCTCCACCGAGGCGTTGCTGGCTAAGCTGCGCCGCGTCGCCAACGAGTTCACCGAGAAGCATCACGCCGAAGCCCACCTGCCCCTCACCGAACGGCGGCCGCTGAGCATGGTACTGGCGGTGCGTCCCTGGGAGCTGGAGGAGATGCGCGCTCTGCGGCGCCGGCCACCGGACAAGGCCAGCGCAAAGGGCAGCGCCGCCAAGGCCGAGGCACGGCCGCGCCCGATCGTCTGAGAATCGGTATGCTGCGCGGCATCCATCCTGTCACTGCAAGCACATGATCCGATCCGCCCTGCTCGCGCTGGTCGCCGCTGCCTTCGGACTGGCCGCCCCGGCCTGGAGTCAGCAGAAGGTGCTGCGTATCGTTCCGCACTCGAACCTGACCGTCCTCGATCCGATCTGGACGACCGCCTACATCACCCGCAACCACGGCTATCAGATCTACGACACCCTCTTCGGCCTGGATGTCACCGGCAAGGTCCAGCCGCAGATGGTCGCCAAGGTGGAGGTCAGCAGCGACCGCAAGACCTGGACCTTCACCCTGCGCGACGGACTCGAGTTCCATGACGGCAAGCCGGTGACCAGCGAGGACGTGATTGCCTCGCTCGAGCGCTGGGCCAGGCGGGACGGCATGGGCGAGATGCTGATGTCGTTCTCGGCCGGCCTGCAGGCAGTCAACGCCAGAACCTTCCGCCTCACGCTGAAGGAACCCTATGGCCTGGTCCTGGAATCGCTGGGCAAGCCCAGCTCGAACGTGCCGTTCATCATGCCGCGGCGCGTCGCCCGGACACCCGCCGACCGGCAGATCGACGACTTCACCGGCTCCGGCCCCTTCATCTTCAAGCGCGACGAGTGGAAGCCGGGCGAGCGCGTGGTGTACGTGAAGAACCCGCGCTACCGGCCGCGCAGCGAAGCGCCCAGCGGCACCGCCGGGGCGAAGGTCGCGAAGGTCGATCGCATCGAGTGGGTCATCATCAAGGATCCACAGACCCAGGCCAACGCGCTTGCCGCGGGCGAAGTGGACGTGGTCGAGGCGCCGGCGCACGAGTCCTACCCGGTCTTCCGCAAGAACCCCGACATACAGATCGTCGAGACCAATCCCCTCGGCTTCAACGCCATCCTGCGCTTCAACCACCTACATCCCCCGTTCGACAACGTGAAGGTCCGGCGTGCGGCGATGGCGGCGATCAACCAGGCGCCGATCCTGCGTGCACAGGTGGGCCTGCCGGACATGTATCGCACCTGCTTCTCGATATTCCCCTGCGGCACGGAGTTCGCCACCGAGGTCGGCATGGATCTGGTTGCCAGGCCCGATCTCAAGCGCGCCCGGCAGCTGCTGAAGGAATCGGGCTACGATGGCACGCCGGTGGTATTGATGCACCCGACCGATCTCGCCGTCATCGCCAAGCTGCCGGTGGTCACCGCCCAGCTCCTGCGCCAGGCCGGATTCAAGGTGGACATGCAGTCCATGGACTGGCAGACGCTGGTGTCGCGGCGCGCGAAGAAGGACCGTCCATCCGCTGGCGGCTGGAATGCCTTCATGACCGTATGGGCCAACGTCGACAACCTGAACCCGATCACGCTGCAGGCGGTGGGCGCGTCCTGTGACAAGGCGTGGTTCGGCTGGCCCTGCGATGCGCAACTGGAGAAGCTGCGCGATGCGTTCGGACGCGCCAGCGACGCGAGCGAGCGCAGGCGCGTCGCCGCGCAGATACAGGCGCGGGCGATGGAGATCGTCACGCACGTGCCGGTGGGTGAGTACAACTTCCCGGTGGCCGCGCGCAAGACGGTGAAGGGCTTCGTCATCGGGTATTTCTTCGTGCCCTGGAACATCGAGAAGTAGCTGGCCCGCATGGATTCCTATACCCTGCTTTCGTCCCTGGAGAAGTTCTTGCGCGAGCGCGAGGTCGCGATCGAGGGCATGACCGCCGACCCGATGCTCATGCTGATGTTCGACTGGTACCGGCAGGTGAAGGTCGACCGGCTGGACCAGGCGGCGCGAGCGGACGTGCTGGTCTACCGGTACGGCGGCTGGTCCGAAGGCTGCGCGACCGGCTATCGCTTCAGCCTCATGCGGCGCGTGACAGCGGCAGGCGATGACGGTCCAGCGAGCTTCAACGCCGGCATCACGCTGATGTTCGACCCGGGCAGGCTCGGGCACCTGGAGGGCTTCAGCGCGACGTCAACGGAATACACGAACCTCGACGCCTTCCTCGAGGCGATCGAGTCCTCACCCGCCTACAAGGCGCTGGCAGGGACCACACCGATGGGCGCGATGCTGGAGATGGGAGCGTTGCGCTGAACCGGACCCGAAGACCAATGCCGTCTCGCGCCGGCATGGCGGACGAGGGGCCGAGGTCCGCGCCGGACGATCGCGCGAGATGATTCGAAACCGCTCTGCCGAACAAGTGAACGAGTGAGGCGCCGCCCCGGCGACAGCCGGAACCGGACGCCCACGCCCGCCACCGACGATTCCATCCCATGCTCCGCTTCCTCGCCGCACGCCTGCTCGCCACCATCCCGGTGCTGCTGGTGGTCGCCGTGTTCGTGTTCCTGCTGCTGAGGCTGACCCCCGGCGATCCCGCGGCCGTGATTGCCGGCGACAACGCCACCGGCGAACAGATCGAGCAGATCCGCGAGAGCCTCGGACTGAACGAACCGCTGATCACGCAGTTCGGAATCTGGATCGGCAACGTGCTGCGCGGCGACCTGGGCGAGTCGTTTTTCTTCCGCATGTCGGTCACCGAACTCATCGGTCAGCGGCTCGAGCCGACGCTCGCACTGGCCCTGTGCACCATCGTCCTCGCAGTCGCGATCGCGGTGCCGCTGGGCGTGCTGGCCGCGTGGCGCCACGGCGGATGGCTGGATCGCGCGCTGATGGGCTTCTCCACCCTGGGGTTCTCCATTCCCGTGTTCGTCCTCGGCTACCTGCTCATCTGGCTGGTCTCGCTCGAGCTGGGCTGGCTGCCGGTGCAGGGATACCGGCGCCTGAGCGAGGGCGCGGGACCGTTCATCCGCCATCTGATCCTGCCTTCACTGACGCTGTCCGTCATCTACATCGCCTTGATAGCGCGCGTGACGCGCGCGTCGGTGTCGGAAGCGCTGACCGAGGACTACGTGCGCACCGCGCGCGCCAAGGGACTTCCCGAGTGGCGCGTGCTGACACGCCACGCCCTGGCCAACGCGGCCGTTCCCATCGTCACTGTCATCGGCATCGGCCTGGCGCTGCTCATCGGCGGCGTGGTGGTGACCGAGAGCGTGTACGCGATTCCCGGCCTCGGACGCCTCACCGTCGATGCGGTGCTCGCGCGCGACTTTCCGACCATCCAGGGGGTGATCCTCCTGTTTTCCGTGTTCTACGTGCTGATCAACCTCGCGATCGATCTCGCCTACCTCGCGCTCGATCCGCGCATCCGCTACTGACATGGATTCCGCAGTCACCGAACCCGGCGCAGAGCACACCATCGCGGGACCGGCAGCGCGTCCGGCAGTGTGGACGCGGCTCGCACGCAACTGGTCGGTGCGCATCGGCGGTGCGGTGCTCGCGCTGCTGCTGCTCGCCTCGGGGGCCGCACCGCTGCTGGGCACCATCGACCCGGCGCTGATCGATCCGGTAAACCGCGACCTGCTGCCCGGCGCCACGGGCGAGGTCATGCTGCTCACCGGGGAGAGCTTCCCTCACACGTTCTGGCTCGGCACCGACAGCTACGGACGCGACATCTACAGCCGCGTGCTGTACGGCGGCCGCGTATCGCTCGTGGTAGGCGTGACCGTGGCGCTTCTCAGCCTGCTCTTCGGCATACTGATCGGGCTGGCGGCAGGCACCATCCGCTGGCTGGACGGCGTGCTCATGCGCGTGATGGACGGCCTCATGGCGATCCCGGGAATCCTGCTCGCCATCGCGCTCGTGGCCCTGTGGCGCGCGTCGATCTGGACGGTGATCGTCGCCATCACCATCCCCGAGATCCCGCGCGTGGTCAGGCTGGTGCGCTCGCTCGTGCTGTCGATCCGCGAGGAGCCCTACGTCGAGGCCGCGCGCTCGCTCGGCACCCCCACTGCGATCATGATGGTCCGGCACATCCTGCCCAACACGGTGGCGCCGCTGATCGTGCAGGGCACCTACATCTGCGCCTCCGCCATCCTGGTGGAAGCCATCCTGAGCTTTCTCGGCGTCGGTCTGCCCACCGATGTGCCGACCTGGGGAAACATCATGGCGGAGGGCCGCCTGCAGTTCCAGCAATACCCGCACAACGTGCTCTTTCCCGGCATCTTCCTCGCGCTCACCGTGCTCGCCGTCAACATGCTGGGCGACGGACTGCGCGACACCCTCGATCCGCGCTTCTCCAAGCACGGAGAGCGTCCATGAGCGCGCCCGTCCTCGCGGTCGAGAAGCTCGAGGTGTCCTTGCCTGCCGGTGCCGATCGTGCACGCGCCGTGGAGAACGTCAGCTTCTCGGTCAATGCCGGCGAGGTGCGCTGCCTGGTGGGCGAATCGGGCTCGGGCAAGTCCATCATCGCGCAGACCGTGATGGGGCTGCTGCCGCGCAACCTGAAAACCACGGCCGGGCACGTCCTGCTCAACGGCGAGAACCTGCTCCAGGCCGGGCCGGAGCGCCTGCGCCGGCTGCGCGGCGAGAAGTTGGCGATGATCTTCCAGGAGCCGATGACCGCGCTCAATCCGATCATGCGCTGCGGCGCGCAGATCGACGAGCTGCTCGCACAGCACACGTCCATGGCGCCGGCGCAGCGGCGCGCTCGCGTACTGCAGATGCTCGAACACGTGCGCCTTCCCGATCCTGCGCGCATCCACGCGGCCTATCCGCACCAGCTCTCCGGCGGACAGCGCCAGCGCATCATGATCGCCATGGCGCTGATCCTCAAGCCGGCGCTGCTGATCGCCGACGAACCGACCACGGCACTGGACGTCACCACCCAGGCCGAGATCCTCGGACTGATCCGCGATCTGCAGCGCGAGCATGGCACGGCGGTCCTGTTCATCACGCACGATTTCGGCGTCGTGGCCGATATCGCCGACGACGTATCGGTACTGTGCCTCGGCGATCTGGTGGAATCAGGCAGCGCACGCGATGTGCTGGGCAGTCCCCGGCATCCCTACACGCGCATGCTGCTGCAGGCCGTGCCCGAGCTGGTCTCGCGCAAGCCGGCGACCTCCTCCGATGCGCCAGTGGCCATGCGCACCCGCCGCGTGAACAAGGTGTTCGTGACCGGCGGGTGGCTGGGCGGGCGGCGCGAGGTGGTGGCCGCGCAGGACGTCGACCTCGAGGTAAGACGCGCAGAGACGCTGGGCATCGTGGGCGAGTCCGGGTCCGGCAAGTCCACGCTGGCGCGCATCCTCGCGCGCCTCATCGACCCCTCGAGCGGCGACATCGAACTGGACGGCGCGCCGGTGGCCCGCTTGCGCGGTGCCCCCGCGCGTGCATTCCGGCGCAAGGTCCAGGTGGTGTTCCAGGATCCCTACCGCTCGCTCAATCCGCGCCGCACGGTCGGTGCGGCGATCGTGGAGGGACCGCTGAACTTCGGGGCCGCCCGCGAAGAGGCCTGGCGCCGTGCGCAGGAACTCATGCAGCTGGTGCGCCTGCCTGCGCACGCGCTGCAGCGCTATCCGCACGAGTTCTCCGGTGGCCAGCGCCAGCGCATCTGCATCGCGCGCGCGCTCGCGGTGCAGCCCGAGGTGCTGATCGCCGACGAGGCGGTATCGGCGCTGGACGTATCGGTGCAGGCGCAGATTCTGGAGTTGCTCGACGAGATCCAGCAGCGCCTGCGCCTGACGATCGTGTTCATCACGCATGATCTGCGCGTGGCCGCGCGGATTTGCAACCGCATCGTGGTGATGCAGCACGGACGCATCGTCGAGCAGGGTCCGGTCGCCCAGGTGTTCGAGCAGCCCCGGGAGGTCTATACCCGCGCGCTGATCAACGCGGCACCGGGAAAGGGCTTCGCCTTCGGCCGCACCGCCTGACCCGCGGCGGCACCGGCCGCGGCGCCTGATCCTTCGCCGGCCCGCGTCCCTGGCGCCGCGGCCTACAATGGCCGCTCCATCCTCTTCCGGATCGCCGATGAGTCCCCTCGCGTGCCTGCGCATCGCCCTCCTCGCCGCCGCGCTGTGCGCGAGCGCGGCGCCCGCGCAGGACACCGGCGGACGCGCCGAAGAGCCGCTGGCCAATCCCGTCCTCAATCCCGGCACCCCATGGTGGTTCGAGAGCTTCGTCGTGCTGATGCCGGAAGGTGAGGACTGGGCATCCTTCAGCAAGGACAGCATGTCTGCGGAACTGGGCAGGAAATACGAGGACGGGCGCAGCGTCGCCATCGTGATCGACACCGCACGCTTCGATCGCGGCATCGTGCGCACCGAGGATCTGCTGCGCGCCACGCGACGGGCCGAGACGGTGCCAGCCGAGCCGCGCGGTATGAAACTGCTGGACTACAGTCAGGAGGCCTCGACACCGAAGGGTGTGCTGTGCGTGCGTGCGACGGCACGCTTCGAGGACCGGCGCGCGCGGTACGACCAGCCAGGCACGCTGGTCATCGCCAGTCGGCGCTGCGTGCGCCCGGACCGCCCCGAAATGGTCGTGACGCTGCGCTTCGCGGAGCGCATAGCGCTAGCCGACGCCCAGCCGGGACTGGCTGCCGCGGCCGAGCGCTTCCTCGAGAGCCTGCGCTTCATCGCGCCGGCCAGCCCGGCAGTGGCGCAGGCCCGCATCTCGATCGGGAACGAACGCGGCCAGGAGGCGCTGGACCTGCTCCGGCCCGCGGCCGACGAGGGCGACACCGAGGCAGCGATGCTCCTTGGCACCGTGTACCTCTATGGCAATGGCATTCAGCCGGATTACGATGCGGCACGCCGGTACCTGGAGATGGCGGCGAAGGACGGGCGGCGCGATGCGCTCTACAACCTCGGCTCGATCCACGACAAGGCGATCGGAGTGCCGCGCGACACGCGGCAGGCGATCCGCTGGTTCAGCCTGGCCGCCGACCAGCGCGACGCGCAGGCGCAGCTGAACCTCGCCCTGTTCCATCTGCACGGCGACGGCATGGAGCGGGACCTCGGGGCCGCCCGACAGTGGCTCGAGCGAGCGGCGGGAAACGGCAACAAGCGTGCACGGGGCATTCTCGCGTCCGGCCGGCTCGGACAGCCGGACTGATTAGTCTTGCGCGCCCGGCGCGGACAGCCGCTGCGCGCGCTGCGCCTCGGGCAGTCCAGCAAGCCGCTCCACCTCGACGTAGAACGCGGGCATGTCGCCGGCGTTCTCGCGCAGCACCTGCTGGAAGCCCGGCACGAGTCGCGTATACAGGGCGATCGAGGCCAGCTGCGCGTTGTTGAGCGGCTGCGCGAACCACCAGTCATAGCCCGCGAAGTCGCCCCAACCCTGCCTGAGCGCGGCGTACTGCGCACGCATGTCCTCCAACAGCAGGGCCTTGCGCCGGCGCAGGCTGGCAGGGTCCGTGCCCGCTTCGCCGTACAGCGCATCGAGGCGCGCACGCGTGCGCTCGATCAGTTCGGCGAAATCGCGCTTGCGCGCCTGCGCCTGCTCGAATCCCTGCTGCATCTGCGGCGTCCCGTGCGCGCGCACCCAGCGTTGCACGCCCTCGATCTCCACCGTCATCGCGAAGGATTCGTTGAACGTCGTGTCGCCCTTGACATAGACGACCTGGTGCGATAGTTCGTGGAAGACGAGGCGCGCGAGTTCCACCGGCGGGTAGTGCACGAAGGTGCTGAGGACGGGATCGTCAAGCCAGCCGAGCGTGGAGTAGGCCGGCACGCCACCGACGTACACGTCGAGCCCGGCCTGCGCCTGCTCGCGCGCGAAGGCACGCGCATCGGCCTCCTTGAAGTAGCCGCGATAGCCGACGCAGCCGGCGACCGGGAAGCACCACTCCTTCGCACGCGTGGAGAACTCCTCGGTCGCGAACACGTTCCAGACGACATAGGACCGTCCCAGGTCGGCGTAGCGCCGGTAGCTGCCGTTGTCCGGCAGTGCCAGCTCGCGGCTGGCGAAGTCGCGCATCACCTGCACCTGGCCCAGCGTGTCCTTCAACCGTTGGGAGGTGGCGGGATCGGCAATCACCTCCTCGATGGGGCGCGCCTCGTGGACCAGCTCGAACTGTCCACGCATCGCCTGCCAGTAATAGCGGATGGACGTGCATCCGCCACTGCCCAGGGCCAGCACCAGCGCCAGGAGCAGGGCCACAACTCTGCTGTCGTGCATCGGCCCCATGGTAGCGCTAGGCCGATGCGCCGTGCGCGAAGCGGCCCTCGCGCAGAAAGCACAGCACCTGATCGGCCACGGCACGCGACAGCAGGAGTCCCGAGTGCGAAACGGGCATCACGAGGTGATCGGCGATGCCCGGCAGGCGCGTCTCCTCGACTCGCACCACGCCGTCGTTCGGTCCATGCAGTGTCGCCAACAGACTGCCCATGCCGATGCGCCGCGTTCCGGCCACGATGCCCACCGGGACCACGCGCGCCACCGCTTCACCCTCTGACGAGGACCAGCCGTGCAGCGCCCGGCCGAGAAGCACCCCGCCGCCCCTGCGCCTGCCGAGCTGGCGCGCCGCCTCGCATTCGGTGCAGGGACTGCCGAGCAGCACCACTCGTCCGGCTGGCAGATCGTGAAACCGGGACAGCATGCTCAGGATGACCAGACCACCCAGACTGTGCCCGGCGAAGTGCACCCGCGCGGGCTGGCGCGCGACGGTGTACGCGTGCAGGCGCACCGCGATGTCGTTCATCGCCCAGCGCAGGGAGCGGTAGGAGAACAGCGCCACCCGGTGGCCACCACGGCGCAGTCGGTAGGCGAGCGCCGTGCACACGACCCCGTGCATCCACAGTCCGTGCACCAGAATGACCAGGTCGGTGCTGCTCGCGTCCCGCCGAGGCGGCGTCATATTCTGCCAATGAGTCTGTCATCGTCCGAATGCGCTGTCCGCGCCTCGCACGGCATGAACCATTTCCGCTGCGCGCGATCGCAGATAGCGATGCGCAGTTGCGGACTGTCCTGAGCGACGATACCATCCCTGGACGGGTCGCATCGCGCTCGATCCGACGGTGGATGTCGTTCGACTAGGGGGTGCTGAATGGATACGGCAGGCAAGGACAAGCTCATCGAGGATCTGCGGGTGGTCGCCGCGGACGTGGAAGAACTGCTGCGAGCGACTGCCAACCAGACCGGCGAGCGGGTGGCCGAGGCACGTCAGCGGGCCGAGGATTCGCTGCGCACTGCACGCGCGCGCCTGGAGGAATTCGGCGACGACGTGAAGGCGCGCGTGGGAGACGGCGCGCGCGCCACCGACCGCTACGTGCACGACAACCCGTGGCAGGCGGTCGCCGTGGGGGCCGGACTCGCTTTCCTGCTCGGCTACCTGTTCGGACGCCGCTAGAGGAGCCGGCCGGAGGAACCGGCCGGGAGGCCGCGCCGTGCAGACAGCCGACGGTCGCGAGGCCAGCCAGCGCAGCCGCGTGCGAAGCCTGCTCGCTGCGCTGCTCGATCTCGCCCATACCAGGCTCGACCTGCTGGGCACCGAGCTGCGCGAGGAACTGCTGCGCTTTGCTGCCCTGCTGGTGGGCGCGTGCGTGGTCGTGCTCGCGACTACCATTGGCCTGGGACTGCTCGCGGCTGCGCTCGTCATGGCGCTGTGGCAGGACCATCCACTGGCGGGACTGAGCGTCGCAGGGATGCTGTTCCTGGCGCTCGGGCTGCTGGCGATATGGTCGATGGCGCGCCTGTTGCGCGCCAAGGCCCGGCCTTTCGAAGCCAGCCTGACGCAGCTGCGCCGCGACCGCGAAGCGCTGCGCGCACGCACGTGATCGGAAGCCTGCGCAGCCTTGCCCGTCGGCGCGAGGTCCTCGTCGCCCTGAGCGACGCTCAGCGCGCCCTTCTCGCGCTCGAAGTCCGAAGCCTGCGGCAACGAGATTGGCTGCCGCAGCTTGGCCGGATCGCACCCCGCCTGGTCGGCGGCGGCGCCATCGGTTCAGCGCTCCTGCTGGCCCTGCTGGCGCTTCGTCCCCGCGGCCTGGTCAAGCTCGCGAGCGCCGCCCTCGCGCTCTATCCGCTGATGCGCCGGCTGCTCGCCATCCTGCGGCCGCGCTGATCGGCGTACCGCCCGCCGCTCATGTCTGGCGCGCCTTGCCGGAGAGCGGGCAGGTGTTCAGACCCAGGATCGAATACAGCGGGCAGTACCCCGTCAGTGCCGTACTCAGCGGCACTAGGCCGATCAGACCGTACCACTTGGCCGCGCCCTCCGCCAGGAACAGCATGCTCAGCAAACCGAGCCCCACGACGACACGCAGGATCTTGTCGATTCCACCCACATTCTTCTTCATGGCTGAAGCCTCCTCGAGATGATAGTCCGCGGGGTGACCGCGGAAAATGTCGGCAGCGTGATCGCGATCGTGATGCCGTCGGCCGACGCGCGCCGGGGTGCAGCGCACACGGACGCGGGCTCATTCGCTGCATCCCCGCTGGCGCCATCCTCGCTCGCGGTGCCCGGGAGTTCAGTAACCCAGGTCACACTGCAGGCGCCGCTGGCCGTCGCTCCTGCCGGTGGGGGGCCGGGCTCTGCGTCGGCCCGGCAAACGGCGAGGGCCCGGGTTCTCCGCCGCCCCGGCGAACCCAGGGGCCCGGTATACGCTCCGTCGCCCCGGCGAAGCCGGGGCCCAGCGCAAACAGACAGGGCCGGTCGCCACGACTGGATCCGGCTTGCGCCGGGATGACGATGTGGTTCGGCTTGCGCCGGGATGACGCACGCCGGCGCTCGCCTGGCGGGAGCCAGCGCGCGCCCCGAGCCGGCAGTTCAGGCCACCGCAGCCACCTGGCGCAGGCGCGAAGGATCGACGATCTCGATCTGTTCCCGCCCCAGGGACACCATGCCCTGCTCGGCGAAGCTCTTCAGCAGCCGGCTGACGATCTCGCGCACGCTCCCCAGTTCGTCCGCCAGGGCCTGGTGTGTCACGTGAATGACCTTGCCCTTGCCGAGCAGCAGCGAAGCGAGACGCTGGTCGAGCCGGTGGAAGGCGACCGCCTCGACCAGCTGCATGAGATCCACGATGCGGTCGGAGAACAGCGAGAAGACATAGTTGCGGAAGGGTTCGAACTCGCTCAGCAGCCGATTGAATACCGGAGCGGTCAAGGCGAGCGCCGTGACATCGGTCTCGGCTGTACCGCGCGCCGTATACGCCGTGGTGCCCAGCATGCAGCTGGTGGAAAGGATGCACGCCTCCCCCGGCACGATCCGATAGAGCTGCAATTCACGGCCATTGGCGGCCACCTTGGATACCCGTATCACGCCCTCGAGCAACATGGGGAAGGCCTGACAGGGGTTGTTCTCGTCGAACATCACCGTGCCGGCCGGCACCCTGCGCACCACCGCGTTGCGCAGGGTGAACTCCATCAGCGCCGCCGGCATGGCAGCGAACGCCGGGTAGCTGGCAACGAGCCTGTCTTTGAGTGCGGCGATGTCCATTGGCGGCCAGGAAAGCTCGATCGATCGGGTGTGCACACCACGCGGGTGCGCGCACGCGAAAGCTTAGCCGAACCGGCGCCCTGCCGGGCCCGGCGCCGCACACGAGACCCTCACGCGCAGGCGGTGGCACGCTCATCGTTCGGGGATTCTCGATATGCCGGATAACTTGGATCCGGATTCAGAAGCTCACGACTGCGAATCAGCAGAATGCCGCGAACAGGCCGAGGATGCGTGTTGTTCGCATTCATTACTGTTCATGCATCCACAGGACGACGCAGCGCACGTCATCCCCGCTGAAAGCCGATCCAGCCTGGCGAACGGCCCTGTCCGTTCGGAGCCCCGGCGTTCCAATGCCCAGCGAGAATCAGAGAGGCTTTTCTGCTCTTCTGCTGGATCCCGGCCCCGGATCAAAGCATTCCGGGGCAGGCTCTTACGCGCCGGGATAGTCCGCCCCGTCGCCCCGGCGAACGCCGGGGTCCAGCGCAGATAGACAAGGCCCTTCTCTGTTTCGGCTGGATCCCGGCGTGCGCCGGGATGACGGTTGCCCCGAGGCGTGCGGTCATGCGGCTTACTGCGCTTCCGCCGTGGAGAGCGCCTGCTTCGAAATGGCCGTCCCGCCCATGTTCGTGCGCTTCATGAACTCCGCATCGCGCGAGATGCGTACCGCGCCGGCGTCGCCGGCCTCGCGATGGACGTTGGTGCGGGCCATGACTTCGGCCTCGGCGCCGACGCGCAGTTCGCTGACCTCGCCCGCGGGCCTTCCCATGTTCGTCCGGTCGGTGACACCGGGATCGAACACCACCTTGATCGTTTCCAGATCAGCGGCCTGCACGGAAGCCGCGAGTGCCACGAGGGAGATGGCGGACAAGACGTTGCGGATATGATCGATACGCTTCATGGTACCTCCCGATGATCGTGTGGACCGCGCCGGTCTGGCCGACCGCCGGACCCGCGACCGCAAGCGAGGCGCAAGCCATGCGCTTTTCGTTCGCAGCGAGAGGAAGTCTATACTGGCTGCACATACAGATCGGTTACCGATCATGCATCCGACACGCCAGCCATCTAGCGCTTAGGTCATAGGCGAATCGGTAAGGGAGCCGTCGCGCCGGTCCTGACCGGCGTGCAGCGGCCGGAAGCCGCCCAGTGTCACGACGCGCGCAGCGGACGGAAGAACTCGCGGATCTCGTGCACCAGCGCCTGGGGCTGTTCCAGCGCGGCGAAATGCCCGCCTCTTTCCATGCGCGTCCAGCGCTGGATGTTGCTGTACATCTTCTCCGCCAGGGAGCGCGGCGGCGACAGGATCTCCCTGGGAAATTCCGCATACCCCATGGGTACCTTCACGCCTTCCGGAATCGGCCAGGGACCGTGCATGCGAGCGTAATACGGCCAGAACGAGGAACCGATCGCGCCGGTCACCCAGTAGAGCGTGATGTCCGCGAGCATCTCGTCGCGCGAGAGGGCGTTCTCGGGATTGCCGTCGCAATCGGTCCAGCGCTGGAACTTCTCGACCAGCCAGGCGGCAAGGCCCACGGGAGAGTCGGTGAGGCCAAACGACAGGGTGGTGGGCCGGGTGCCCTGGATCCACTGATAGCCGATCTCTTCCCGGAGCCAGTATTCCAGCTGTTCCAGGAAGCGCTTCTCCTCGGGAGAAGGATTCTCCAGCATCTTCGGATCGCGCCGGACGGCGAGCAGGTTGAGATGGATGCCCGCCAGCCGCTCGGGATAGGCGTACCCCAGGCGAGAGGTCACGAAGGCGCCCCAGTCGCCGCCTTGCGCCGCGAAGCGTCTGTAACCCAGCACATCGGTCATGAGCGCGGCGAAGGTGTCCGCGATCGCCTCCAGCCGGAAGCGCGGCTGTCCCGGCTTGAACGAAAGCGTGTAGCCGGGCAGCGATGGGGCAACCACGGTGAATGCATCCGCCGGGTCGCCGCCGAAGCGCGCCGGATCGGTCAGCATCGGAATGATCTTGTGGAACTCGATGACCGAGCCTGGCCAGCCGTGTGACAGCAGCAACGGGAAAGGAGCCGGGCCCTGGCCCTGCTCGTGGATGAAGTGCAGGTCTATGCCGGACAGCGGCACGGTGAACTGGCGGAAGCCATTGAGCATGGCCTCCTGTGCCCGCCAGTCGAAACCTTTGCGCCAGTAGTCCACCAGGGTGCGCAGGTAGTCGACGCTGGTGCCCGTGCTCCACGGCTCGACCGGCGGCACCTCCGGCCAGCGGGTGCGGGCGAGGCGCTGCTGCAGGTCATCGAGCGCGGCTTGCGGCACGCAAAGGCGGAAGGGGCGCGGCTGGGTCATCTGCATTCCTCGACGGTGGGAACGCTCATTGTCTCCCGGGACCGGCTGGTCCATCGCCCCGCGCGTCAGGAGGGCGCGGGCCGCGCACGGTAGCGCGCCATGAAGCCGCGGTCGATGCGGTCCTTCCAGCGCCACACCCATGCCCCGTGGAGCGACAGCGGCCCCCAGGACGCCACCGCGCAGCGCTCGCCAGTGCTGATGAGCGCCAGCGCCACCCGCTGAGGGGAATAGGTCACCAGCTTCTCTCCGGCCAGCGTCCGGCGCAGATTCTCCGCCAGCGGCGGACCATGGCGCACGGCGTACACACCGGACTTGGGATGCGCACGTTCACGCATCGTCGCAATGTCGCCTGCGGCAAAGACCTCCGGATGCGAGATCGAGCGCAGATGGCGGTCCACCAGCACGAAGCCGCGCTCGTTCGTGGCCAGTCCCGCGCGACCCGGCCATTGCGCCGCGACGGGCCCGAGCGCCCACACCACACCGTCGGCCTCCAGCTGCGCGCCGGAGTCGAGCCAGGCGCCACCGGCGTCCAGATGCGTCACCCGCGCGCCCGTGAGTACGCCAATCCCGCGCGCCTGCAGCACGCGCGCGAAGCGCCGGCGCACGCCCGGTGGATGGCCTGCCAGGATGGAGCGCTCCATGGTGGCGATGCTGAACGTGGCACGTGCACCCTCGCTCTGCAGCCGATGCTGCATCGCCAGCGTCATCTCGATCCCGCCCGCACCACCGCCCACGACGAGCAGGCGCAGTGGTCGAACCCGTGCCCGCACACGCAGGTCGTCCCACCAGCCTAGAAAGGTCTCCGTGGGCTTGATGCCGATCTCCCGTCCCGGCCGGGGAGCCTGCCGATCCGGCGGGGGGGCCGATCCGATGTCCAGGGACACGATGTCGTAGCCGATGCCGGCCCCGGATTGCAGCGTGCACGTTCGCCGGGGCAGATCCAGTCCGGCCGCTGCATCCGCGACCCAGTCCACGCATGCCGCCGCGCACAGCGCCTGGAGGTCGATGTGGCATTCGGCATAGTCGTAGTGGCCGGCGACGAGCCCGGGCAGCATCCCCGAGTAGGGCGTATGGCGCTGCGGGCTGACCAGAGTGACGTGCAATCCCGGCGAAGGACGCATGCCGATGCGCCGGATCACCTCGACATGGCTGTGACCGCCGCCGATCAGGACCAGGCGCTTCACGCGGGCTGCATCAGATCCGCGAGCAGGGAGGCGAATCGAGGATCGGCCGCGGTGCGCTGAAGATCTTCCGGACGGTCCAGATCCCAGCGCGCTGGCAGCTCGTGCCACCGCCAGCCGAGTGCGCGCAGACGCTGGCGGGTGCACTCGACCACCATGGCCGTGCTCCAGGGAATGCCATCGAACACGCTGGCATCGTGACGGCCGAGCCCGATCAGCCAGTAGCCACCGTCCTCGGCCGGTCCCAGCACCACGTCGGCACCTTCCTGCAGCGCCCGATGGGCGGCACGAAGATCCTCGTGATGGATGCCGGGCACATCGGTTCCGAGCAGCAGAACGAAGCGTGCGCGGGCGAGGCCGTCACGCACGGCAAAGCTCATGCGCTCGCCGACATCCCCCTCGGGCTGCATGCGCAGCGGCAGCCCCAGCAGGCGCCTGCACACCTGAAGGAACGCGCTGCCCCCTGGAGGCGTGGTCCAGATTTCAGTGCTGCCGATACGCGCGATGGCCACCGTGCTCAACGTGTGGCGCACCAGCCGGCAGTGCAGTTCCGCGGCGTTCGCCGCCCCCAGTGCCGGGATCAGGCGTGTCTTGACCTCCCCTGGCTGGGGCGCCTTGGCGAACACCTGAACGATCGCCCTGTGTTCCTGCGCGCTGACCATGCACGACCCGGCCCGCCCTCTGGCGGTGCGCTCTACATGTGGAATGATTGGGAGCGATCTACCGGGGACCAGCCTCGTACACGCGACCCAGCCGCCGTGGCGAGTCGCCGAGGAAGTAACGCAGGCGAAGCCACCACATCAGGACGATGGTACGCCATACGCCGTTGTTTTCCCAACGTCGCCCGGAGGTGACCACCGGACCGGGCAAGGCTGCCATCGCGCCGAGCCGGCGCAGGCGCTTCGACAGGGCCACGTCTTCCATGAGGACGATCGGCGGATAGCCTTCCGCGCGCACGAACAGCTCCCTTGCTACGACGATGCACTGATCCCCGGTGCATACCGAGGTCAGCCGCGAGCGCAGATTCATCGCGCGCGCTACCACCCGCAGCATCGGGTGCCTCCCCTCGATGCGCACGTCGAAGCGCCCCCAGCGCCGGGAGCCTGTGCAGAACACCGCCGCGAGCTGCTCCAGCACGTCGGCAGGCAGTCGGGTGTCGGCATGCAGAAAGAGCAGCACGTCGCCGCCTGCCCGGGCGGCGCCCGCATTCATCTGCAGGGCCCGCCCGCGCGGCGCATCGAGGATGCAGTCAGCGAGGCCGCGGGCGAGATCGGGGGTGCCGTCGCGGCTGCCGCCGTCGGCCACGATCACTTCGTGACCGGCCTCGCGCAGAACCCGAAGCCGCTCGAGCGAGGTGCGGATGCAGCCGGCCTCGTCCAGCACCGGCATCACGACGGACAGTCGCATCAGCCGCGCATCCATGCGTGATAGCGCTCCACCCAGCGCAACAGCCTGCGTGGCGCGTGTGCACGCTTCCAGTTGCCGGCTGCGTACCTGTTCGCTTCGGCCAGGGTCGGATAGACGTGGATGGTGCCCAGGATCCTGTTCAGGCCGATGCCGTGCTTCATCGCCGCAATGTACTCCACGATCAGATCGGCGGCGTGCTCTGCGACGATGGTTGCACCCAGGATCCGATCGCTGCCGGGCTGCGTCAGCACCTTGACCTGCCCGTGCGCCACGCCATCGACGATGGCGCGGTCCAGATCCTCCATGCCATAGGTCGTGACCTCGTAGTCGATGCCCCGTTCACGCGCTTCCTGTTCGTTCAGTCCGACACGTGCCACCTCGGGCTCGGTGAAGGTCGCCCAAGGGATCACGGAGAAGTCGGCGCGGAAGCGGCGCAAGCGTCCAAACAGCGCGTTGACCGCCGCGTACCATGCCGTGTGGGCCGCGGTGTGCGTGAACTGGTAGGGGCCGGCCACGTCGCCGCAGGCGAAGATGTTGGGATAGCGCGTTGCCATCCATTCGTCCACCTCGACGCTACGCTGCGGCGTGATCGGAATGCCGAGTTTCTCCAGGCCATAGCCCTCGGTGTTCGGCAACCGTCCTGCCGCAACCAGCAGTTCGTCGAATGCGACCCGCACCTCGCTGCCCGCATGCCCGGCAATCAGAATCTTCTCGCCGCCATCGATCGCGAAGCGCTTCGCCTCGTGTTCGAGCAGTACGCGCACGCCCTCGGCGCGCAACCGCTCCAGCACCATCTGCGAGATGTCCGAATCCTCGCGCACCATGATTCGCGGCAGCATCTCCACCTGCGTGACCTGGGAGCCCAGCCGCGTGAAGGCCTGTGCGAGTTCGCAACCGATCGGACCGCCGCCCAGTACCAGGAGTCGCACGGGCAATGCACGCAGATCCCAGACCGTGTCCGAGGTCAGATAGCCCACCTGCTCCAGGCCGGGAATCGGCGGGATGAACGGCCGCGCACCCGCGGCGATCACGATGGCGCGCGTGGTCAGGCGGCGCGTCGCGCCGGTGCCGTCGGTCACGATCACGCTCCACGGCGTGTCGATCGTGGCGTTGCCCGCCATGCACTCGACCCCGAGCGCGGTGTAGCGCTCCACCGAGTCGTGCCGCGCGATGACACCGATGACGCGTTGCACCCGCTCCATGACCCGAGCGAAGTCGACGCGCGGCTCCACGCGCTCGATACCGAACTCCCCGGCCCGGCGCATCTGCGCGGCAAGTCGGGCGGTGCGCAGCAGACTCTTCGAGGGAACGCATCCGGTGTTCAGGCAGTCGCCGCCCATGCGGTGCTTCTCGATCAGCGTGACCTTGGCCTTCACCGCCGCCGCGATGTAGGCCGATACCAGGCCGGCCGAGCCGGCACCGATCACGATCAGGTTGCGGTCGAAGCGCGCCGGCCGCTTCCAGTCTGCGTATACCTGGCGTGCGCGCAACGCGTCGACGATCCTCCTGGCGATGAGCGGGAACACACCGAGCAGGGCGAAGGACAGCAGCAGCGCGGGCGAAAGGATACCGTGCAGCGAGTCGATGCGTGCCAACTGCGTGCCGGCATTCACGTAGACGATCGTCCCGGGCAGCATTCCCGTCTGACTCACCCAGTAGAAGGTGCGCGCCTTCATCGCGGTCAGGCCCATCGCGAGATTGATGACGAAGAACGGGAACACCGGCACCAGGCGCAGGGTGAACAGGTAGAACGCTCCTTCCTTCTCCACGCCGCGATCGAGGGTGCGCAGCCTGTCGCCGAAGCGGCGCCGGATGGCGTCCCGGAACAGGAATCGGCTCGCCAGGAAGGCGAGGGTCGCACCGATGCTGGAGGCAAAGGACACGATCAGCGTGCCGGCCACCAGGCCGAACACGGCGCCTGCGGCGATGGTCATGATTGCCGCGCCGGGCAGCGACAGACCGGTGACCGCGACATAGACGAGGAAGAACAGCAGCGCGGTGCGCAGCGGATGCGCACGCCAGGTGGCATCGATGGCCGCCTGCTGCGCGGCCAGATACTCGAGACTGAAGAAGCGGCCCAGGTCGAAGGCGAAGAAGGCCGCGACCGACATGGCGAGCACGATCAGCAGTACCAGACGGCTCTTGCTCATGCGCATGGGTCCGATCGGTAGGGGCCGACGCTACGCGAAGCGCACGCGGCTGCCGGCGCTCGGGCAGGACAGGGCCGGGGGCGGCTGCGGCCGGAGCGCGTACGAAGGCCGTCCGGGACGAGGTCCCGTTATCTGAACTCGCCCGCCTCCCTGCGCTTGCGGTTCTCGTCGCGCAGGTAGGTCACCAGCTGCCAGATCTGCTCGTCCGGCGCGACATCCCTGAACGGCGACATCAGCGTGCCGGAGCGGCCGTTCTTGATGACATTGAAGATCATCTCGTCCGACGGCGCGCGCAGCCACTCGTTGTCGGTCAGATCGGGACCGACGGCCCCGCGCGCATTGTTGCCGTGACATGCCACGCAGCCCAGGGCATCGTACAGCTTGCGGCCCTCGTCGGCCGCCGCGGCGTCCAGACCCAGTGGATTGCGGATGTCCTCGGCGCGGGCCGTGACGGGCGCCGACAGTGCGACAGAGAAAATGGCGACGGCGAGGGCAAGGACGAGGATCTTCATGACCGAGACGGATCGGGGGACGGGGCCCCGGCTTTCGCCGGGGCGAGGTCAGCCATCACGCCGGCGCACGCCGGCGTGATCAGTCTAGCCTACTTGTCGAACAGCGCGAACACCGTCACGTAGCCGCCCTTGCGGTTGTCCTTGAGATGGGGGGAGCCGCCCTTGCCGCCCCAGGTGGCCCAGCCGGTCCAGCCGCCCCAGCCGGAAGGCACGGCAATGTACTGCCTTCCGTCGACCGAGAAGCTCATCGGGCTGCCGACGATGCCCGAGCCGGTCTGATACGACCACAGCCTCTTGCCGGTGGCCGTATCGTAGGCGCTGAACTGACCCTCCGGCGTGCCGGCGAAGGTCAGACCGCCGGCAGTGGTGAGCACGCCGCTGGTGAACGGCGATGGCGCCTGGACCGTCCAGATCTTCTCGCCGGTCCTGATGTCGAAGGCGATCAGCTGTCCGTGTCCCTTCTCCCAGTTGGCTTCGGCCAGGCCCAGGTTGTAGCGGCCCTCGATGCGCTCGGTCTTGCCTGCCTTGAGGTCGGCGCAGATCTCGCGGCTCGGCACCACGACGATGCTCCGGTTCGGGTCCAGTGCCATGGGGTTCCACCACTTGCCGCCCTCCGACGCCGGGCAAACGCCCTTCACCACCTTGTCGTAGGTCGGGACCATGTCCTGATTGATGATCGGACGGCCCTCGGGAGTAAATCCGGTCATCCAGTTCACCTTGGATATCTCCTTGCCCCAGATCAGCTTGCCGTTGGTGCGGTCGACCTTGTACAGAAGTCCGTTGCGGTCACCGTGCAGCCACACGCGCTCGCCGCCGATGTCGGCCAGGATGGTCTCGTTCACGCCATCGTAGTCCCAGACATCCCAGGGCGTGTACTGGTAGTGGTACTTGATCTCGCCGGTATCGGGATCGAGCGCGAGCGTGGAGTTGGTGTAGAGGTTGTCGCCGACGCGGCCATGCCCGTCCCAGTCAGGATTCGGGTTGCCGGTGCTCCAGTACAGCGTGTCGAGCGTCGGGTCGTAGGAACCGGTGATCCAGGCGGAGCCGCCGCCGAACTTCCAGGCGTCCGGATCGGTGGTGCCCCAGGTATCGAATCCGGGTTCTCCCGGGCCGGGAATCGTGTAGCGGCGCCAGGCCTGCTGGCCGGTCTCGGAATCCAGTGCCTCGATGTACAGGCGCGTCGGATACTCGGCGCCGGACATGCCGACGACGACCTTGCCCTTCACCACCAGCGGTGCCACCGTCATGGTGTAGGCTTTCTTGTAGTCACCGAGGACGACGTCCCACACCACCTTCCCCGTCTCCCGGTTCAGGGCGATGACGTGCGAGTCGGGTGTCACGTAGAACACCTTGTCCGCATAGAGCGCGGCACCGCGATTGCCGACATCGCAGCACAACATCTTGCCGATGTCCTCCGGCATGGGGTGCGCGTACATCCATTTCATCGTGCCGGTCCGCGCGTCCACGGCATAGATGCGCCCGTGCGCGGAGGTCACGTACATCACGCCGTCCAGGACCAGCGGGGTGGTGTTCTGCGCATCGAGAACGCCGAGCGAGAACGTCCATACAGGCACCAGCCGTCTGGCGTTGCGCGTGTCGATCTGAGCGAGCGGACTGTAGCGGGTGCTGGAATAGTCGCGCGGCGCCATGATCCAGTTGGCGCCGTCGTTCTGTGCGTTGAGGAGCATCTGATCGGTGACGGCCCGCTGCGCGGACGCCGTGCCGGCCCCGGTTGCCGCGGCGATGCCCGCAAGGGCGGCGACGAGACGCAGGTACTTCGCAGGTGAAGTCGTGTTCATGAACCCTCCCAGGTTGAACAGTACTGCTGCCAGTCGGACGATGGCGGTTGTTGTTGTCGGCGGCGTGCACCCTTACCGCACACGGTGCAGCCGGCACGACGTTAGGACAACTTACCGGCCGCGTCAACGCTCCGGCCGGTGCCGGGACCGATCGTCCGCCGGCCGCGCATCGTCCGAGGCCCGGGCCGCACCCCCTCAGTCGTATACCGCCAGTTCCTTGCCGCGTGTCTCCGGCAGGAAGAACAGCGCCACCACCACGACGGCGAAGGCAGTACCGGTGACCACGCCGATGGCGGTGGCCAGCGACATGAGACCGCCGCTGAGCCAGCCGACCAGTGGCGGCGAGAAGGCGCCCAGCCCGCGGCCGACGTTGTACACGAAGCCCTGACCCGAGCCGCGCACGCGACTCGGGAACAGTTCGGTCAGGAATGCGCCGACGCCGCTGAAGTTGCCGGACAGGAAGAACCCGAGCGGAAAACCGAGGAAGAGCATGGCCTCGTTGCTGATCGGCAGCAGCGTGTACAGCACGACGACGACGCACGTGCCGATCGCGAACAGGAAGAAGGTATTGCGTCGGCCGAGATGGTCCGACAGATAGGCCGCCACGAGGTATCCGACGAAGGATCCGACGATGATCATGAAGGTGTAGCCGCCGGTGTTGAGCACGGACAGATTGCGCACCGTCTTCAGGTAGGTGGGCATCCAGATTGTCACGGCGTAATACCCCGACATCATCCCCGTGGTCATGAGACTGCCCAGCACGGTCACGCGCAGCAGGTCGGGCCTGAAGATGTCGAGGAAATGCCCGCCGGACTCCCTGACTTTCGCGCGGGTGGCGTGAAACACCTCCGGATCCTTCACGTTGCGGCGGATGTAGAACACCAGAAGCGCCGGCAGCAGGCCGAGCCAGAACATGGCACGCCAGGCGATCTGCTCGGGGAGCACGGAGAACACCACGGCGAAGGTGATCGCCGCCAGTCCCCAGCCCACCGCCCAGCCGCTCTGTACCGTTCCGACTGCCTTGCCCCGATGCTGGGCGCGGATCATCTCCCCGATCAGCACGGAGCCCACCGCCCACTCACCGCCGAAGCCCAGTCCCTGCAGCGCACGCGTGACCAGAAGCTGCTCGAACGAGTTGGTGAACCCGGACAGGAACGTGAACAGCGAGAACCACACGACCGTGATCTGCAGCACGCGCACGCGCCCGTAGCGGTCGGCCAGGATGCCGGCCAGCCAGCCCCCCACCGCCGAGAGGATCAGCGACGCGGTGGCAATGAGTCCTGCCTCGCCCTTGGTCATGCCCCATGCCGCGATCAGCGTGGGGATGAGGAAGGTGTACACGGTGAAATCGAAGGCGTCCACCGACCAGCCCGCGAACGCCGCGATGAAGGTCTTGCGCTCGGGCTTGGTCAGGTCGCGGTACCAGTCGAACACCCTCGTCTCCTTTGTGTCGCCCGCTACGCCGCAGCGGGCAGTTCGATCGGCCGGCGTGTCATGGTCAGCAGGATCAGCGCACCGCTCACGAGCAGCGCGCCGGCGATGCCGAAGGCCCAGCTGTAGTTTCCGGTCGCGCCGATCACGTGGCCGGTGACGATCGGCGCAGCAATGCCGAAGGCATTCCCGCCCACGATGAGGATGCTCATTGCCTTGCCCGCGTCCTCGGGGTTGCGCAGCAGGTCGTTGACGAGCGAGAAGTCGAGCGAGATCGCCGTGGCCATGCCCGCGAGCGAGAGCGTGAACAGCAGGAGCAGCAGCCAGACCGGGGACAGACCGAACTCCTCCGAGATCGGCTTCGCCGCGACCGAGAGCCCGACACGATCGACGTAGTTGATCATCGCGAGCGTGAACAGGAACACGCTGATCCATCCGCGACGCCACGCCATCTCTGGTTTCCTCCCCGCGAACCGGTGTCCGTTGCCGTCGTCGCCCGCGGCGCGCGGCCTAGCGCTGATCCATCGCGTCCAGGAACTCGCGCAATGCCTCGGCGCACAGGTCGGCATGCGAGAACGGAAGTCCGTGCCTGCTGTGCGGAAAGACGTGCAGACTCGACCGCGGCAGGCGCGCCTTCAGATCGGCCATCAGGGACACAGGAATGAACGGGCTCGAATCCGGATGCAGCAGCAGGATCGGCATGGTGAGCGAGGGCAACCGCGGCGACAGGTCCGCGCCCGCGAGCAGGCGCACCGCCCGCAGCAGGAAATCCACCGACACGCCCGCCTGCATCCGCCGGTACCACTCGTGCATCGGCTGCGAGAGCGCACCGGGGAAGAAGCGCGCCTGCATCATGTGGTCCGACCAGCCGTCCATGCCGCGCGCGTCGATGATCTGCTTCCAGTCGTCGAGATGGCTGATGGAAGCGCCCGCGTGCGCGCCGTTGCTCACGGTGATGCTCAGCAGCCGCTCGGGCGCACGCAGACCGGCGAGCAGCGCCAGGGTGCCGCCGATGGACTCCCCCACCAGGTGGAAGCGATCGGCGCCGGCGGCGTCCGCCACCGCGAACAGATCGTCCACCAGGAGATCGAGACCGAGCGCAGCGCCGTCCGGGGGGTGACTCGAACTGCCGTGCCCACGCATGTCGAAGGTGAGCATGCGATAGCTGTCGCAGAGCATCGGCGCCCATGCGCGCCAGATCAGGGCATTGGCCCCCAGGCCGTGACAGAACACGATGGTCTCCGGCTGGCCGATCCATGGCAGCACGGTATCGAGCACGTCGTAGTGCAGTGTGCAATCGGGAACTTGCACGGCAGGCATTCTTTCCCCCCTCGAGCGACGATCGTGCGCCGCCTCCGTTTCTTGTGCGGGCACTCTAGCATATGATTGCGCGAGCGCAGAATCACGGATCGTGGCGTTCCGGAAACGGGCATCGCGGCAGGCATGGACAGAGTCTTCATCGGTTGCGGCGCGGGTTTCGCGGGTGACCGTTTCGATGCAGCGGTGCCGGTGGTGCGCACGCTCGCGCGACGCGACGGCGCCCGCTTCCTCGTCTACGAGGTGCTGGCCGAACGTACCCTCGCCATCGCGCAGAAACTGCGGCGCGAGAACCCCGACGCAGGGTTCTCGCCGTTCCTCGATCTGTACCTGCCGCTGGTGCTGCGCGAGTGCGTGCAGCACGACATCCGCATCGTGACGAACATGGGCGCGGCGAATCCGCTGGGCGCCGCACGCCGGGTACAGGCGCTGGCACACGAACTGGGAATCGCCGGCCTGCGGGTAGCGGCACTGACCGGTGACAATCTGCTCGACACCATGTCAGCGGAGGAAGTGCGCGAGCAGCCGCTGATCGAGGGACTCGCGCTGGGCGACCGGACCATCATCGCAGCCAATGCTTATCTCGGCGCGGATTGCGTGGCGCAGGCACTGTCCACCCATGCACACGTCGTGCTGGTCGGGCGCACCACCGACGCCGCGCTGTCGCTGGGACCGCTGCTGCACGTGCACGGCTGGCAGCCGCAGCAGCTAGAGCTGCTGGCGCAGGGAACGGCGTGCGGCCATCTGCTCGAGTGTGGCGCACAGCTCACCGGCGCGTACTTCGCCGACCCCGGATACAAGGACGTGCCCGACCTCGCGCACGTGGGATTTCCCATCGCCGAAGTGGACGCCGATGGCGGGCTGGTGGTGACCAAGGCCGACGGCACCGGCGGGCGCGTGAACCGTGCCAGCGTGGTCGAGCAGCTGCTGTACGAGGTGCACGATCCGTTTCACTACATCACGCCCGACGTGGTCCTCGACATGGGCGGGATCGACGTCGAGGAGATCGGCGCGGACCGCGTGCGCGTGTCCGGCGCGCGCGGCAAGCCCGCGCCGGCGACCCTGAAGGCCACGGTGAGCGTCGATGCCGGCTGGCTCGGCGAAGGCGAGATCTCCTACGCCGGGCCGAATGCACTGGCGCGGGCCGAACTGGCGGCGCACGCGGTGCGCGAGCGCTGCCGCAGCATCGGCGTGCAGGAAACGGTGCGGGTCGAAGTGCTGGGCACGTTCGCATTGTTCGATGCCGACGACGGCACGAGACGCGCGCGCGTGCACGCTGCACCCGACGGGGAATACCGGGTGCGGGCTGCGGTGCGCAGCCGCGACCGCGCGACCGCCCAGCGCGTGTCCGACGAGGTACTGAGCCTGTACTGCTCCGGTCCCGCCGGCGGTGCCGGAGTGCGTCAGCAAGTCACGCCCCAGATCGGCACCGCGTCGGTCCTGGTGGACCGCAGGCGCGTGCAGCCGCGCGTCACGCTGGTGGAACATCGATGAGCACGCTGCGCGTACCGCTTCACGCCGTCGCGCATGCGCGTGCCGGAGACAAGGGCAACCGCTCCAACATCAGCGTCATTGCCTATCGGCCACAGGCGTTTCCCTTTCTCCTCGAGCAGGTCACCGAGGCGCGCGTGCTGGCCGTGTTCGCGCACAAGGGCGCGAGCGCATGCAGGCGCTACGTGCTGCCCAGGCTGTGCGCGATGAACTTCGTGATCGACGACGCCCTGGAGGGCGGCGTCAATGGCAGCCTGTGCCTGGACGGCCATGGCAAGTCTTTTTCCTTCCTCCTGCTCGGTGACCTGGACGTGGACGTGCCGCGCGTCTGCCTGCCGGACGGATCGACCTACCTGATCCGCGCGCGCTGAGCTTCACCCCGGACCAGGAAGCCCCTCTCCCGGCCGCCACGCAGCGGCTCGCGCCTCACGCCGGGCTGCTGGCCGTATCCAGACTGTCGATGGATGCCCGGTCCAGTTTCACATCCAGCGCGGAACAGATCGTCTCGAGCTGTTGCACGCTGGTCGCACTGACGATTGGCGCGGTGATGCCGGGGCGGGCGAGCAGCCAGGCCAGGGCAACGGCGGCCGGCGTGGACCCGTGCCGGGCCGCAACCGCATCGAGAGCCGCCAGCACGCGCATCCCGCGTGCGTCCAGGTACTTCTTCACGAAGGCGCTGCCGCGCGGGCTCTTCGCCAGATCGGCCACCGAGCGGTACTTGCCGGTCAGGAAGCCGGCGGCCAGGGAGAAGTAGGTGATGACGCCCAGGCCCTCACGCTGGCATAGCGCCTGCAGATTCTGCTCGTAGTCGGCGCGCTCCATCAGGTTGTACTGAGGTTGCAGCGTCTCGTAGCGGGGCCAGCCATGCGCGGCGCTCGCCTTCAGTGATGCCTCGAGCCGGGGAGCGCCGAAGTTGGACGCGCCGATGGCGCGCACCTTGCCCGACCTCACCAGCTCGTCGTAGGCATCGAGCGTCTCCTCGACGCTCGTGTCCGGATCGTCCTTGTGCGACTGATACAGGTCGATGTAGTCGGTCTGCAGACGCTGCAGCGAATCCTCGACCGCCCGCAGGATGTATCCCTTGCTCAGGCCCTTCTTCTCCGGACTCATCTGCCATCCGACCTTGGTGGCGACGGTCACCTTGCCACGATTGCCGCGCGCCTTCATCCACCTGCCGATGATCGACTCGGACTCTCCCCCCACGTGCCCCGGCACCCAGGTCGAATACATGTCGGCCGTATCGATGCAATCTAAGCCGCGTGCGACGAACGCGTCGAGGACACGGAAGGAGGCGGGTTCGTCGATGGTCCAGCCCAGCACGTTGCCGCCGAACACCAGCGGTGCGATCTCGATTCCGGACCTGCCGAGCATGCGCTTGTTCAACTTCTGTCTCCTGTGTGCAAGTGAAAGGGCCGGCTCGCCGCGAGCGCCCACTCTGCCGGCCGGCGCGGCGCACCCGTCCCATCGACCAGCGTCGCGCCGTCAACGACCAGTTCGTGTATCCGCGCGCCCTTACATGTGCGAGTACATGAGCTTGCCCGGAACGTCGAGCTTGGCCGTCAGGATCGTGCCGCTCTCGGATTCCGTGATGTACAGGGTATCGCGGTCGGGCCAGCCGAAGGCCACATTGGTGGTTGCGCGCGCCGCGCACGAGCGGATGCGATAGCGCGGCTCGCCGAAGCGGTCGAAGGCCCACACGCTTCCCAGGCGCACGTGTGCCACGATCAGGCCGCCGTCCTGGTCCAGAGCCAGTCCGTCCGGCCCGCCTGCGCCAGACAGTTGCACGAACACGCCCACCTTCCCCACCCCGCCGTGCGCCATGAACGGCACATGCCAGACACAGTTGCCGCGTGTGACAGCCACGTACAGCGCGTTCTCGTCCCTGTTCAGGACCAGTCCGTTCGGGCTCGGCACGTTGTCGAGCAACAGATCGAGGCGCCCGTCCGGGCGCAGTCGGAAGACCCGGCCACGAGGGTCGTGCAGGCCGGTCATGCCCTGGTCGGTGAAGTACAGGTCGCCGTTGGCGCCGAAGAACAGATCGTTGACCGCCATGAAGCGCTCGGAGTCGTGGCGTACGAGGTAAGGCTCGATACGGCCATTCACCGGGTCGAGCAGCATGATCCCGTTCTTGTAGTCGGCGACGAAGAAGCGCCCATCACGATGGATCTTCAGTCCGTTGGGCCAGCCATCGTATTCGGCGACCTGGTGGAATCGACCGTCCCGCGTCACCTTGAAGATGCGTCCGTTGGGACAGTCCACGCACCATAGATTTCCGTCCCGGTCGAAGGACGGGCCCTCCAGGAGCGATCCGCCGGGCGTGCCGAGCGGCTGCCCGGCTACCCAGTCATTACCCGGGCCTGCGGTCTTCAGCTCCTCGGGCAGGCGCGCGAAGACGGCGGTCTCGAGTGATCTCGGCGGTTCGAACAGCATGACGATGCGGGACAGTTATCGAAGTCGCACGACGATAGCAGATGCGCGCCCCCAGCGCGCCCGCCGGCGAGCGGGTATCAATTTCCTGCCAGACCGATCGATATAGACCGCATGAACGCCAGATTCATGAAAGCCCTGCTCAGGAACCCGGATCGCTATCCCAATAACCTGGACGAGCGCTATCCCCGCCTGCTCGAACGCATCGCCGAACTGTGGGGAACCCGGGAGCTCGGCCCCTTCCTGAACGACCTGGTGTACGACACGCGCGGCGACCGCCAGGGTTTCGCGATGGATGTCATGCAGGAGCTGATGTTCCTGCAGACGCTCGCCTCCGACACGCAGGCGCGGGGCGACGAGGATCCCTGGGGCGACGAGAAGGACATCGCCACCTCCCCGATCGCAACCGCCACCGACCTGCAGTCCCTGCTCGAACGCGCCATCCGCGACGGCAATCAGCTGGCGGTGCGTCGTGTGCTGACCTCCGGCGCGAGCGCCCACCGGAAAAGCCCGAGCGGATCGCCGCCGCTGGCGGTCGCATGTTCGCTGGGTCACCGCGCGGTTGCCGGCCTGCTCATCGAGCACGGCGCCGACCCGAACGTTGCGGACGAACGCGGCTTCAGCCCGCTGCACTGGGCGGCATTCAAGAACGTGCCCGACCTGGTCGAACTGCTGATCGGCCGCCACGCCGCGGTGAATGCGCGCAGCACCACCGGTGCCACCGCATTGCATCAGGCGGCCGCCTCCGGAAACGTGCGCTCGATCGAACTTCTGATCGAAGCCGGGGCGCACGTGAACGAGGCAGACCAAGAGGGCGCGACGCCGCTGTACCGCGCGCTGGTCGCCGCTCAGATCCAGGCCGCGAAACGTCTGCACCAGGCCGGCGCGGACTGGGCCGCGCCGCATCGCTCCGGCATCACGCCGGCATCGCTCGCCCGCAGCAACGACCGCCTGTCCACGCTGATCCCGCTGTTCGACGCCGCCTCGAGCGACGTGCGCTGACTCACACCGCAGTCGGGGCGATGGCACGCCGGGCAAGCGATGCGCTTGCCCGCTCCAGGCATTCGGGTGCCGCCTGCAGCAGTTCCTCCAGCGCGCGTTCCTCCATAAGCACGATCGGCGCCTCGCGCAGGAAGCGCATGGCCTCGACGCTGAGCCGGCCGCGCGTGAGCAGCAGGGCGCCGCCCGCCTTCTCGCGGCTCACCAGGCCGCACAGCAAACGCAACATGTCGGTGTCCACGGCACGGCGATGCCAGTGCCGGCATTGCACGAGCATGCGCTCGCGCCCGCGCATGAGCAGCAGGTCGGCGCCATCGACCTCGAGCGAACGCACGTGCACCGCGTAGCCGTGCGCACGGAATGTCTCCGCCACGCGATCCTGCAGTTCCTCGAGTGACAACCGCGCAGTCGCCCCGCGCTCGCGGCGGTCACGCGTGCGCGATGGCCACAGCGCGGCGAGCAGGGTGAGCGGGATCAGGATGTAGAGGCTGCGCAGGGCGAGCGGCGCGAGCTGCTCGATTGCCGCGGCGTGCGGACGCAAGGGCGGCACTCGGGCCGCCAGCGCGGGCAGCCATTCTGCATGCGCGACGACGAGAAGCGCCAGCACCAGCAAGGGCAGCCACCAGCGCAGGCGAAACACCCACCCGTGCAGCCGGAACGGCCACCCTTGCAACCGCGACCGCCTGGACAGCAGAAGCGCGAACATTGGACGCACACATCGGACGAAGGATCCGTTCCCAAGCAGAATCCTTGCCGGCGTCAGCCCGCCCGGCAGCCGCGGAGATTCAGCGGCCGCCGCCAATCACCGTACAGCTGCCGCACCCTTCGCCCGTCACAGCGCGCCCATCGCGCCCAGCACGGCACCCAGGACGATGAGGGCGAGCAGATGCACGCGCGTGCGCCACACCAGCAGGGCGCACACCAGCGCCAGCAGCGCCAGGCGCGGATTGCCACCGCCGCCGATGAGGATCCACGCGGTGGCGAACATCAGCGCGATCACGATCGGTGCCATGCCCGCCTTGAATGCCCGCACCGCGAGCAGGTGCGCGCGTGCATGGCTCCAGCGCGCCACCACCAGCGCGAGCGTGGTGGAGGGCAGCATGATGCCCAGCATGGTAGCCGCGGCGCCTCCCAGTCCGGCCGCCTGATAACCCATCACGGCGACGAACAGCACGTTGGGTCCCGGCGACGCCTGCGCAATCGCGATCGAGGCGTTGAACTGCGCGTCGGTGAGCAGCAGCAGTTGCTCGACCAGCACGCGGTGCATGTCGGGTGCGACCGTGATCGCGCCGCCGATCGCGAGCAGGGACAGGACCAGGAAATGCGCGAACAGGCTGAGCAGCGCGTCCATGCAGGTGCTCAGCGATTGGTGACGGAGGGCGCGCGCTGCCCCGCCCGCAGTCGGATCCAGGCCAGCGAACAGGCCGTCGAACCCAGGACGGCGAGCACCGCGACCAGCGGCCAGCGCAGCAGAGCCACGGCGGCGAAGGCAAGGAGCGCCAGGACGGTGCACGCCGGCGTGCCGACCACGTTGCGACGCAGGTTCGGGAGCAGCTTCAACGCAGTACCGGCGATCAGGCCAGCCGACACCGCGCCCATGCCGCGCAGCGCACCCGACACCTGCGCCATGCCGGCGAACCGGGTGTAGAGCGCCGTCAGCACGAGCACGATGACGAGCGGCAGCGCCATCATCCCGGCCAATGCGGCGAACGCACCGCGCCAGCCGAAGAAGCGATCGCCGATCATCAACGCCATGTTGCAGATGTTCGGGCCGGGCAGGACTTGCGCGATCGCGAGGATCTCCACGAACTGTTCGCGCGTGAGCCAGCGCCGCTCCTCGCACAGCACGCGCTGGGCCACGGCGAGCACGCCGCCGAATCCCTGCAGCGCCAGCCAGGTGAAGGCGCGGAAGAGTTGCGCGGGTGACACCGGGCGCGCGCTCGGCGCGTCCGGTGTCACTCTTGCCGCAGCCTGACCTCGCTCACCTGCATCGAGGGCCTCACGTCGGTGTAGTTGGGCACGTCGGCCAGGATCTCCTTCGCGTGCGGGCCGAATGCGCTCTGGAACGATTCCACACTGTCGAAGTAGAGGTGCCCCATGCACGCGTAGGGGGCACGCGAACCGGGCGTGCCGCCGGCGATGCCTGCGTCGATGTCCATGCCCTTCAGGGCCGCACCGCATCTGGCCTTGACCATGGGCATGTGGACGTTGCAGTAGTAGTCGATATCGAAGCGGCTGCCTTCTTCGTTGCCGTAGTACACCGTCACCTTGATCATGCTCTCTCCTTGCTGAGTCCGGCAGGCGCTCACTGCGCGGGAACGCGCGTGGCCTGCCAGGACACGAACTGCGGCCCGGACGCGCGCTTCACCCATACGGCATGGAACAGCAGTTCCATCACCATTTCCTGGCCGCGCGCGGTCACTTCGAATTTCGCCTGCCCGGTGACGATGCCGACCGGCCCGAAGGTGCGCACCTGCGTGTCCTGGCGCTGCATCCTGCGGTAGCGCACGGTACCGGAGCGCATCGATTCGATATAGCTGGACTTGTCGTCACGCACCGTACTCGAATGGATGTAGACGAGGTCGCTTCCGAACAGCCGCTCCATCGCCTCGAAATCGTTGGCAGTCTGCGCCGCGTAGCGTGCACTCTCGGCCGCCAGCGTCTCCTAGGCAGTGATGTCCCGTGTCATCCTCGCCTCCTCGCCTCCTCGCCTCCTCGCATCGTTCGCACGACTATGCACGATGGACGCGAACAGCGTCAAACCCGGGGCGTGCCGAGATACGCTAGGCTATCGGCGAGACCCGAACCCGGACAAGAACAAATGCTCGCCTTTCGGTCGCCGCGCGGCGATCCCGCACACGGCACATCCGTCGGTGCACGCGTGGCCGAGCGCCTGGCGGCGCTGCCGGGTCACGACGAACCTGATCATGACGAGGTGGCGGTCCTCGCGCGGCTGTCCGGGCTGATGAGCGACCTGCGCGGCTGGGCCCGGCAGCCGGACGAGGCGACGGCCGAAGCGATGGCCGGTGTCGATGCCGCCGTGCGGCAGGCATACCGGAGCGCGACGCGGCGGCATGTCACGCGCGACCGCGCAGCCTCGGTCCACACGCCACAGGAGGCGCGTGCCGTGGTCGAGGAGTGCCTGCTGCGGCTCGCCCAGACCTGGCTGTGGCTGGCACTGCCGTGGACCATGCCGGCGGCCGATGCGGCGGCGGGCCACCCAGGCAGCGCTAGCGTGTTCGCGCGCGGGCTGCGCACATCCACTGCCGTGCTGAAGTGGAGCTGCCTGTGGCACGCTGCCGTGCCCGCCGGCCTGTGGGCGGATGCCTGCCGTCTGCTCTCCTGCGCCGAGGCGCTGGGCGTGGCGCGCGCATGGGTGCGCCTAGACCCGGGCGCGGACTGGTACAGTTGCGCCGAGCGCGAGTTTCTCAAGGGCTGCATGCTGGCCACCAGCGGACCCGAGCGCATGAGCCCGCCGCAGGTCGACGCCGTGGAGCGGGCGCTCGAGTTCTGCGCCGACGCACTGGTGCTGTCTCCTCTCGAGGACCGGCGCTTGCGCTTCGTCATCGACCTCGAGGACGGCATGCCGCCACGGACCGCGGCGGGACACTTCGGCCCCTCCAGCCGCAGCCTCGGCCTGGACTGCTACGACGTACGCCTGGACGACCTGATCAAGCGGGTCGCGTCAGGACGATTGCGAGCCTCCGCCTTCGGCACGGTGCTGGACCAGCCACTCGTGCTGCGCACGCTGCTGCAGGTGCGGGACCGCTGGACCGCCCATCATCACTGACCCGCGCGCCGCGCTCAGCGCACCTGCTGCTTGAAGGTGCGCTCCCTCTTCTGAGGCTTGACGGCAGGCTGCTGCGCCTGGGGCTGCGATCCGCTACCGGCGGAGAGTGCCGATTTCGGGGGCCGCGCGTATGGCGCCCGATGGCGCAGGTAGGGACGGTACGGGTAGTAATAGTAGGGGCCATAGTAGCCCCAGTAGGGATATGCGAAGGCATAGGGAGGACCCCACCACGGGTCGTAATGGCGATAGGCGCGGCTGCGCTCGTAGTCGACGTAGGTGTCCTGCATGTAGTCGAGCACTTCATCGGCCACGCCGCGTTCCTTCAGTGCGGCCAGTTCGGAGCCGGAAAGCCGGTACACCGTATCCGAATCGTCCATGCGCGCGATGATGTCGCTCGCAGGCAGCCCGTCGCTGCTCATCTGGACGACCTCCTCGACCGTGATCGGAATCCGCGCGGGCCGGCTCGCGCACCCGGCCAGCAGGACAAACGCGATTCCGATGCAGGCCGGCGCTGCACGCCCACCCAGGTTCGAGATTCCCATGTCACCTGACCTCCTTTGCCCTTCGACCGCCGGTGCACCGCTGCAGTTCGGCCGCACTGCCTCGTCTGCGCCCCGGGCCTGAGACGCGCCGCGCATGCCTTTTCCGCCCGAGCTGTGGCTCGCCTGCGCCGCAATCGTCCTGTTCGGCTACATCGTACTGGGACTTGGCGGATTCGGATCCTCGCTGGTATCCATGCCCCTGCTGGCGCTGCTGCTGCCGATCAAGATGGTGGTGCCGCTGATGCTCATGCTCGACTTCGTCGGCATGCTGACCAACGGCGTGCGACTGCGCCATGACGTCGACAGGGGCGAGGTGCGGGCCATGGTGCCGCCGCTGCTGGCAGGCATGGCGCTGGGCGTGGCGACCCTGGTGGTCCTACCCGCGCGCGCGCTGCTGTTCGTCCTCGGGGTGTTCATCCTCGCCTACGGCGTGTACACCCTGAACCCCAGGCCGGAACGCAGGCCGGTGGGGCGCGGCTGGTCGCTGCCTGCCGGTCTCTTCGGAGGACTCATCGGCGGAATGTTCGGCACCGGGGGTGCAGTGTTCGCCATGTATTTCATGGCACGCATTCCCGACATGGGACGCATGCGCGCGACGATGAGCGCGGTGTTCGTGGTGAGCACCGGAACACGGCTGATCCTGTTCCTGGTCTCCGGTCTGCTCCTGCAGCGGGAGGTGTGGCTCGCTTTCGCAGGCCTGGTGCCGCTGGTGTTTGCCGGGTTGTACATCGGACACCGTCTGCACGGGCGGCTGACGCGTATGCAGGTCGCGCGCCTGCTCAGCCTGCTGCTGCTTGGCAGCGGCGTCTCGGTGCTGGTGAAGGCACTCGGCTAGCGAAGCCGGCCGGCAGGGCGGCCGGTCGGACCGCCCTGCCGGGCATCGGATCCCGGCCCTAGACGCTGAAGATCTTGCCGGGATTGAGGATGTTGAGCGGATCCAGCGCCTTCTTGACCGCGCGCATCACGCCCACCGCCTCGCCGTGCTCGGCAGTCAGGAACTTCATCTTGCCCAGTCCGATGCCGTGTTCTCCGGTGCAGGTGCCGTCCATTGCGAGCGCGCGCATCACCAGACGCTCGTTGAGCCGTTCCGCCTCCTTCATCTCGTCCGGGTTGTTGCGATCGATGAGGAAGCCGAGGTGGAAATTGCCATCGCCGACGTGCCCGACCAGTGGTGCAATCAGAAAACTCTCCTTCAGATCCTTCTTGGTCTCCACGATGCACTCGGCCAGACGCGAGATCGGCACGCACACGTCCGTGGCCCAAATCTCACAGCCAGGCCGCAACGCCTTGTTGGCATAGGTGACGTCGTGGCGTGCGGTCCACAGCTGGGTGCGCTCTTCCTGCCTGGTTGCCCACTTGAATTCGCCCCCGCCGTTCTCCGAGGCGACGGCCTGCACCAGTTCGGCCTGCTCCTTCACGCCGTTGCCGGTGCCGTGGAATTCGATGAACAGCGTGTCCTTGATCGGGTAGTCCAGCTTCGAGAACCTGTTCACCGAATCCATCTGCACGTCGTCCAGCAGTTCGATGCGCGCCACAGGCACGCCGAGCTGGATGGTCTGGATCACCGTGCTGACCGCGCCCTCCAGGCTCTCGAACGAGCACACCGCGGCCGCGATCGCTTCGGGCAATCCGTACAGGCGCAGGGTGACCTCGGTGATGATGCCCAGCGTACCTTCACTGCCCACGAACAGACGCGTGAGGTCGTAGCCGGCCGCGGATTTCCGCGCGCGGCGCGAAGTGCGGATGATGCGCCCGTCGGCGAGTACCACGGTCAGACCCAGCACGTTCTCGCGCATCGTGCCGTAGCGCACGGCATTGGTTCCGGATGCGCGGGTGGCCGCCATGCCGCCGAGCGAGGCGTCGGCGCCCGGATCGATCGGGAAGAACAGACCCTGGTCGCGGATGTAGTCGTTCAGTTGCTTGCGCGTCACCCGTGCCTGCACCGTGACATCCAGGTCCTCGGCGTTCACCTCGAGCACCTTGTCCAGGTTTACCAGGTCCACCACGACGCCGCCGTGCTCGGGAATCACCCCGCCTTCCAGCGAGGTGCCGGTGCCGTAGGCCACGACCGGCGTGCGGTGTCTCGCGCAGATGCGCACGATCTCGGACACTTCCTCGGTGCTGAGGGGGAAGGCGACTGCGTCCGGACGGTGCGGAATGTGCCAGGATTCGTCCTTGCTGTGATGATCGCGCACCCCGTTGCTGGTGGACAGGCGCTCGCCAAGTAGCGCCCTCAGTTCGTCTATCGCGCTTTGTACGCTGGCTGCTGCAACACTCATCTTCCTCTCGTCCGAAGGTTCGTTCGTGGGCCGCTTCCCGCTCGGGCCGCGGCCAGGATCAGGATGGGAAAACGGGCATTGTGGCAGAACCACGCCGGGACGTGCACACCGGGACGTGCACACCGGGACGTGCCGGGACGTGCCGGGACGTGCCGGTTGCCATGCACATGCGCGCCCGCCGTGCGGGGCGGCAATCCGGGATGCGGATTGTTCCCCGACATGGCGTTTTCTACAGGCATTCGTGCCCCGAAACGCAGGCGCGCGGCCCCGTTCTTGACAGGGCGGAAATCATTGGACGAGCGCCTGGAAACGCGGTATAAGCCAGTCTCCGTGTTTGATTACCAAGGTTCATGCATATCACCGGTACGGCGCGTGCAGTCTTTGTGCAATCAGGCATCATCTTGCGGGCGCTGCCTGCGTTTTCCACCTGAAGGACTGTACATGGCAACTGGCACTGTTAAGTGGTTCAACGAATCCAAGGGTTTCGGCTTCATCACCCCGGAAGGCGGCGGCGAGGATGTATTCGCGCACTTCTCGGCGATCCAGGGCAAGGGTTTCAAGACGTTGAAGGAAGGGCAGCGCGTCAGCTTCGACATCACCCAAGGCCAGAAGGGCAAGCAGGCGTCGAACATCCGGCCCGAGTAAAGGAAGCCGCGAACCCCATCCGCATATCAAAACCCCGGAGCCCCGGCTTCGGGGTTTTTTTTCGTACGCGTTCAGCACGCCTCGCCAGCCCCTCGGCTACCATAGTCTTCTTGTCCTGCGCCCGCTCCCGAGAACAATGAAACTCAACGACAGCATCCTCTCCCTTCCCGTCCAGCAGGTCAGCATCGACGTCCTGCTTGAAAAATATGCCAAGGGCGACGAACAGAGTGTCGAGCAGGTGCGACGACGGGTGGCGCAGGCGCTGGCAGCGGTCGAACGCAATCCGCAGCAGTGGGAACCCGTGTTCTTCGAAGCGCTGGAGAACGGGTTCATTCCCGGAGGCCGAATCAACTCGGCAGCCGGGACGCAGCTCGCTGCGACCCTGATCAACTGCTTCGTGCAACCGGTCGGCGACTCCGTCTCCGAAACCACGGGCGGACGCCCTGGCATCTACGTCGCGCTGATGGAGGCGGCGGAGACCATGCGCCGCGGCGGCGGAGTCGGGTACGACTTCTCCTCGATCCGCCCCAAGGGCGCGCTGGTGCGGGGCACGCAGAGCAGCGCCAGCGGCCCGGTCTCCTACATGCGGGTGTTCGACCAGAGCTGCGAGACGGTCGAGTCGGCGGGCGCCCGGCGCGGCGCGCAGATGGGCATTCTGCGCTGCGATCATCCCGACATCGAGGACTTCATCCACGCCAAGGATCACGGCGACCTCAGGAACTTCAATGTCAGCGTGGCGATCACCGATGCCTTCATGCGCGCGGTCGAATCGGATGGCGAGTGGCAGCTGGTGCACGTGCAGCCGCCCGCGCGACGCGAGACGGAGGACGCGGCGTCGCCGCGCCAGCGCGGCGACGGCAAATGGATCTATCGCAGCATCCGGGCGCGCGAACTGTGGAAGCAGATCATGGACTCGACCTACGATCACGCCGAGCCGGGCGTGTTCTTCGTCGACCGCGCCAATGTGGACAACAACCTCTCGTACTGCGAACTGATCGAGTCCACCAATCCCTGCGGCGAGCAGCCCCTTCCCGCGTATGGCTGCTGCTGCCTGGGCAGCGTAAATCTCGCCCCCTTCGTCTGCGAGCCGTTCACGCCCAAGGCGCATTTCGACTTCGAGGCATTCGGCAAGGTCGTGCGTCCGGCCATCCGCATGCTCGACAACGTGCTCGACGCCACCGTCTGGCCGCTTCCGCAACAGGCCGAGGAAGCGCGCAACAAGCGGCGCGTGGGACTGGGCTTCACCGGGCTGGGCGACGCGCTGATCATGCTCGGCCTGCGCTACGACACACAGGCGGCGCGCGACATGGCAGCGCGCATCGCCGGGCACATGCGCGACGAGGCCTACGCGGCGTCGGCCGAGATCGCACGCGAGAAGAGTGCCTTCCCGCTGTTCGACGCAAAGGAGTACCTGGCCGCACCACGCTTCGCCTCGCGCCTGCCGGATGCGTTGAAGGAGGAGATCCGGACACACGGACTGCGCAACAGCCACCTGCTGTCGATCGCCCCGACCGGCACCATCTCGCTCGCCTTCGCGGACAATGCGGCGAACGGCATCGAGCCGCCCTTCTCGTGGACGTATCAGCGCAAGAAGCGCATGCCCGACGGCGGCTTCAAGACCTACGACGTCGAGGACCATGCCTGGCGCCTGTACCGCCACCTGGGCGGTGACATGGAGAACCTGCCCGACGCCTTCGTGACTGCACTGCAGATCTCCGCCCTCGATCACATGCGCATGGTGGCAGTGGTCGCACCGTTCATCGACTCCGCCATCAGCAAGACGGTGAATGTCCCGGAAGACTATCCGTACGAGGACTTCAAGGACCTGTATCTGGAAGCGTGGCGCGCCGGCCTGAAGGGCATCACCACCTACCGGCCGAATACGGTGCTGGGCAGCGTGCTGTCGGTGGAACCGACGCAGAAGGCGCAGCAGCCTAACGACCTCGACACCAGTGAGGTGGACCGACGCCTGCGACTGGACGCAGCGCCCACTCCGGCGCTGTACAGCCTGCGCTGGCCCGGCCGCCCGCAGCTGCCGGCCGGCAATCCTTCGTGGACCTACATGGTCGAGTCGCCCTTCGGCACCTTCGCGATTTTCGTCGGCCACATCGAGGATAGCGGACCGCATCCGTTCGAAGTGTGGGTCAACGGAAACGAGCAGCCGCGCGGACTGGGTGCGGTGGCCAAGACGTTGTCCATGGACATGCGCGCGCAGGATCAGGCTTGGCTGCGCATGAAGCTCGACATGCTGGCGCGCACCACCGGCGAGGACGCGTTCGACTGTGCGATGCCGCCCAGTGGCCAGTCGGTGCGGGTGCCGAGCATGGTCGCGGCATTCGCGCGCATCGTCCGGCATCGCGTGGACGAACTTGGTGCGTTGGCCGGCGGCAATGGTCACTCGCCGGTGCTCAACGCGCTGTTCGCGAAGAAGGAGCCGAAGACCGGCACGGACGGCACCCTGTCATGGACAGTGGACGTATACAACCCGAGTTCCGGCGACGACTTCGTGCTCATCATGAAGGAGCTCGTCCTCCCGGGCGGGCAGCGGCGCCCCTACTCGGTATGGATGGCGGGGCGCTTCCCGCGCGCCCTGGACGGCCTGTGCAAGCTGCTGTCGCTCGACATGCGAGTGATCGATCCCGCGTGGATCGGCATGAAGCTGCGCAAGCTCCTCAACTACTCGGAACCGCTGGGCGACTTCATGGCCAGGGTGCCCGGAGAAGAACGCCAGCAGAACTTTCCCTCCACGGTCGCCTATGTCGCGCGTCTCATCATTCACCGCTTCGCGATGCTCGGCGTGCTCGACGAGCGCGGCTATCCGGTGGTGGAGATGGGAGTGCTGGAGGTACCGCAGAGCGACCGCGAGCCGGAAACCACGTCTTACCTCACAATGGTCGGCAAGCAGTGCAAGGAGTGCGGCAACTACGCGCTCATCAAGAAGGACGGCTGCGAGTTCTGCACGGCCTGCGGGGCCGTGGGTGCTTGCGGCTGAGTCTGACGCGGCGGGTACGCGGCCAGCCGCGCGCCGACCGGGCGTGGCGAGGCGCTAGCGGATCGGATAGCCGGCCGCCATCAGCTTCGCCGCAATCGCGTTGCGTGCGGCGGAGACGTCCGCCGGCCGCTCGAGCCGATAGCGGCGCGCCTCTTCGGCAGTGATCGGAAGGAAATCCTTCGGCAGCGACGGGCCTGCATAACGGCGGATCATCCAGTTCGTCACCCCAGCCGCCCGTTCGTCCGACAGTCCGGCAGTCAGCAGACCGGACACCTGCATGAGAAACGCGCGCCCCTCGGGAAGGGTGAGGAAGTATCCGACCTGCCCCGTGATCGGAGGAATCCCGCCGCTTGCCACCCCGTAGCCGTCGGGCTTGTGGCAACCCGAGCAGTGCAGCACGTAGTCGAGGTGTCCCTGCTCCTCGAAGGTGCCGGCGGCGCCCGCCGTTGCGGCGAGGTGCAGGCCCAGACTCGCGATGAGAATGCGTGCGGCGCGCATGCGGGCTCTCAGATGCGGGGCGGGGTCCGGACCGGGGTCCGGACCCCGCCCCGCGGGAATACTCAGGCCTGGCCCACGATCGCCGACACCGTGCAGTGATACATGGTCTGCGTATTGGCCATGCACCAGTTGATGTCGTTGTGTACGCCCATCCGATAGCCGGGACGCTCGCGCTCGTTGAAGTTGCACAGGCAGCGGCCGCAGGCGACCTTGCCGCAGCAGTCGTTGTACGAGACCAGATAGTTCTTGCCGTCCTTCGGGCTGGCGCAGGTGCCGACCCAGGTCACCTTGGAAACCTCGGTGCCGGGCGGACAGCTGTTCACGCTGCCGCCGCAGCAGGTGCACAGAAAGCCGTCCAGGGCGCAGTTGCGCCAGTATTCACAGGTCGTGTCGTCCTGCCCAGTGACCGCGGCGTGCGCCTTGCCCGAACGGTCGAACGGCAGCATCGGCAGGGCGGCGGCCCCGACCATCGCCGTGCCGAGTCTGGCGAGCGTGCTGCGGCGGCTCGTGCGCTGCGCAGCGTCGCGAACGCGCCGCTCGGCGAACCGGTCGATCCACTCTTGAATCCGCATCATGGCCTCCTCCTCCCCACTTCCAGACAGGATGAACGTTTTCCTCAGGTGGTCTCGCCCGGTTACGTGGATATCCGCTCGCGCAGGTAGTCCTGCACCGAGCCGACTCCGAGTTCCTTCGCGTTGAACAGGCTTTCCAGGTGTTCTCGTGTATTGATCATGCCCTTGGCGCGGATCATACCGCGCTCGTCCATCAACACCGCATAAGGCAGGCGGCTCACGCGGTAGGTCATCCCGAGGTCGGCGGACAGCACGTACGGAAATTCGTTGAGCCTGGCTTCGCCGTAGAAGGAAAGGTGCTGGGTAGCCTCGCCATCGCTCGCCAGCACGACCTCGAGCCAGTCGCGCTCCGCGTAGACCGCCGACTTCAGGACCGGCAACAGCTTCTTGCACACCGGGCAAGTCGGAGACAGGAAGAACAGCAGCTGGCTCTTGGGGCGCTCGCCGCCGATGGCGATGACCGAACCGTTGAGCGCAGGCAGATCGAATCTGGGCGCCGCCTCCCCCAGCCTCGGACCGGAGTCGGTGATCAGGGCTCCCATCGGCGCAATGCGCTCGTACAGGACGCCGATCTGGCGTGCCAGAGCCCACAGGGCGACGATCACTGTCAGCATCAGCAGCCAGAGCAGGGCGTTGGAAACCAGCAGGCTGTTCACTTGACCTCCGCTTCCTCGTGCACGTGGGCCTGGCTCAGTTGCCGCAGACGGCTGGCCTGGCGCAGCAGCTCGTCGGCCATCAGGTACAGCACGTAGAACGCGAGCACGCTCACGATCAGCGTGACCCCGTCCAGCCATTCGAATCCGCGGTCGACCGTGGGGCCTGCCACCGCCAGCGCTGCGCCGGCGAGCACCACGTTGCGCGCGACCAGCGCCCAGGACAGGGAATGGCTCTCGCCTCCGCAGCCGCAGTCGATCTGGTCGCGCCCGCGTCCGAGATTGAGGCTCATCGCCGCCGCATAGACGAGCATGAGCATCGCCGTGCCGGCCAAGGCCTGCGCGCGTGTTATCGGCACGAGGATGGCGATGCCCAGAAGCACCTCGACGACCGGAAGCACGCGCGCGGCGAGCGGAACCAGCGCGGTCGGCAGGAGCTGGTATGCCTCGAGCGCGCCTGCAAACACATCGTGCTCGGAGAGCTTGTGCCAGGCCGCCGCGAACAGGATCAGCGCGAGCGCGCCGATCACGGCACCCACCGCCACCGGATCCACCAGGTACGGCACAGCCGGCATCAGTTCGCGCCCAGCTGCAGAGCGATATCGCCCACCTGTGTGGCACGCACGCGCGGTTTCGATGCCAGCCGGTCGAACACCACGAGTTCCATCTTGTGTACGTCCACCGCGTAGAGTTTGCTGCCGTCGGAAGATGCCTCCAGCGCCACCGCGTTGTGCCCGGGCAGCCGCGCCACGCGCTTCTTCGAAGCGAGGTCAATCGCCCAGATCTCGTTGGCCGGATTCTTGTGGCTGCCTTCCGTGCCGCCGGTGTGCATCGGCACGTAGATTCGGCCGTTGGCGATCGCCAGCACCTGATAGCCGCCCGGACGCCAGTTCTTCTTGGTGTCCGCACCGCGCACCAGCGGCCAGGTACCTTCTACACGGGCGGTGTCGCCAGCGACGTTCACCGCTGCCAGATTGCCCTTGAAGCTGACGAAATAGTAGAGATCGCCGTCCTGCTCGCCCTGCATGAACCAGGCATCGGCGTCCGCATCGAACATCTTCTGGCTGTTGGCGCGTGAGGCCAGGTTGCCGCTGTCATCGAGCGTCACGGTGGCGATGGTGCCATCCCCGCACAGCGAGGCGAAGCGGTTGGGGTTGGACTGCACGGGATAGATCGCCCAGCAGCCCGGCATGGCAATCTCGCCCACCATCTTGCGGTTCTGCATGTCCACCACGGTCACCGAGGTGGCGGGCGTGGAATTCTGCACGTACAGCCAGCGGCCGTTCGCGGACAGCGCCAGCAGTCCCTCGTAGTTGAGCGCCATGGCGCGCTTGTCCGAGATCGGGATCTCGTACTTGAACTGGAGGGTGTCGGCGTCCCAGACCTCGACGATGTCGGCGCGCTCCCCGCGCTGCCCCCGGGACAGATAGCCGGTGGCCACGTAGAGATCCTTCCTGTCCCGGGACTGGATGACCTGTCCGATGAAGCCGGTGCCGATCACGCCGAGGTAGCCGAGCGAATCGCCATCAACGACGTGCAGCTTGCCGTCGGCGATATGGTTGATGGCGATGTCCATCACGTAGACGCGGTTCTTCGCCGTGATGGCCGGCGCGACGGTCACTTCTTCAGGCGTGAACTCGGCCGCCTGTGTCCCGACGGCGACAGTCAGCGCGGCGGAAACAGCCAGCGCGGTGCGCCAGGAACCTGCAAATGCTTGCACTCCCATGCGACTTCCTCCCCTGGTCCCGTAGGCGCCCCCGCGCCACTGCGGATCGTTCCCACCCGCGCAATCCTGGCGCGATGGCCGGACAGCGGGTTCTGCGGGGAAGTGTATAGCGTTGTCCTGAGAATGCGCAATCGCGACATCGCGCCCCGAATCCGGGTCAGGACGCCCGGCGCAGGCGGCGCACGCCGTCGATCAGATCGCGCGTGAGGTTCACCAGGAGAACGCCGGCGAGCGGTCAGATCAGCACGCGCACGAAGGCGACAGCGCCTTCGCGCGCGAGGTCCACGCTGCCCAGGGCGCGGGCCAGCGGCCCGTCCGACGCGATGGGCGCGCTCAGGGCGAACCACGCGAGGAGGGCGTACAGTCCGGTGACGATGAGGCATTGGAGCGTGCGCGAACGCGGGAGTCCGAGTCGGGATGGATCGAGTGGAAGCATGGTGACGGCGCCCCGGGGGATGGGGTCTGCTTGTTGACGAGCGGGCGCGACTATAACGGCAAAGGACCTGTTTGTCTTGACAGTATCGACAGCCCTCGCACGCGAGCGCGTCGCGCTGCGCCTGCAGCCGGCCTCGATGCCGCGCCGCGTGCGCTGCGGCGCAGCCCGTCCGGTCATCAGCCCGGACGGAGTTCCCGCCCCCTGCGGCCCGTGGCATCCCAGTACACGCCGATCAGCGCCTGCGCGGCACCGGCGGTGTCCCGGCGCAGACCGCCGCGCACCGCCAGCCAGCGCACGCGGCTATCCGGCCGGCGGATGCGGAACGCGTGCGCATACTCGCCGTGCTGCAGGGCCTGCGCGATGGCGTGGTCGACGCCGGCCCGGTCTTCCGGCACGACCATGTCCAGCAGCGACGCGACCGGCAGGACACTGTCCGGTCTGCCGGACAAAGCCGCCCGTACCGTGTCCAGCGTCACCGTGCCGAGGGCGAGATCCCAGTCGAAGCTACCCATCCCTCCGGCCGTGAGCGCGAGTCCCAGCCGCTGCCGGCTCTGCTGCAGTTCCGCTTCGATGCGCCTGTGCTCGCCCATGTCCATGGTCGAGCCGACGTAGCCCAGCAGTTCGCCCGCGGCCGAGTAGCGGGCGCGGGCTCGATCGAGCACCCAGCTGTAGCTGCCGTCGGGACGCCGCAGGCGGTAGTTCAGCATCAGCTCGCGCCGCTGGCGCACGTCGGCCTCGTAGCGCATGCGCACGGCGTCCCGGTCCTCGGAGTGCACCACGTGCAGCCAGCCCGTGCCCAGCGCATCTGCCTCGATCTGGCCGGTGAAGTCGTACCAGCTGCTGCTCACGAAGCGCACCGCACCGTCCGCGTCGGCGATCCACAGGATGGCGGGCGCCGAATTGGCGATCTGGCGGAACTCGGCCTCTCGCTCGTGCAGCGCCTGCTCCATGCGTGCCTGCGCGGTGACGTCGGCGGCCATGCCCAGCACCTTGGTCATCCTTCCCTGCGCATCGAAGCAGGCACGCCCGCGCTCCTGCAGGACGCCCTCGCTGCCGTCGTCCCGGCGAACGGCGTAGCGCACTTCGTATTCGGGCGACTGCGGCCCGAGCGCGGAGATGGTATCGTCATAGCGCTGCCGGTCTGCGTGCCGGATGCGACGCACATGGTCGGGACCGCTCTCGCGCTCGGCTCCCTCGCGAGCCCGCAACACCCGGCCGGCGCTCGCGGTACGTGTCACCTGAACCCCGACCATGTCCCAGTCGAATGCGAACATGCGTCCGACCTCGACTGCCAGACGCAGGCGCTCCTCGCTCACCGCCAGTTCCGAGGTGCGCTGCGCGACGCGCGCTTCCAACTGCCTGCGTGCGGCGCGCAACTGGGACACCAGCATCGCGACCAGGCAGGTGGACAGCGCGATGGTGGCGAGAAACAGCTGCAGGCCGATGACCCGCGCCGCGGTCTGCGCGCCACCGTCGGGTGCCTCGTGCACTGCCGTGAGCCAGGCGGCGACCAGGGCCAGCGTGGCGACAGCCAGGGCACCACCGGGCAGGCCGAATCGCACTGCGGCTCCCAGCATCAGCGGGATCAGAAGGAATCCGTAGGCCACGACCGACCCGAACAGGTGCACGACGGCCCAGGTCGACGCCCCCAGTACGGCGCACAGCGCGCACAGCGCGCACAGCTCGAGCAGGCGAAAGGCGCCAAGATCCTTGCCCCCATGGCCGTGCAGCACGAGCATGGCGAGCGGCGCGGCGCTGACGATGCCGATGGAATCGGCCGCCCACCACAACGCGAAGGTCTGGCCGAACGCGACGCCGTAGAAGCCGTGCACCGCCGCGGCACCGATGGCCGCACCCACGGCCGGGCCAGCGAAACCGCCCAGCATGGTGAGTGCCAGCACCTCGCGCACGCCGTGCAGACGAAACGGCGGAGGGAACAGGCGTCCGATCACCGCGGCACCTGCCAGCGCCTCGCAGCTGTTGGCCAGCGCGAAGCCGAGCGCGACCGGCAGCGCCCGTGCGTGCCATCCCAGGTCGAACGCGAGGTTCGCTGCCAATGCAGCAAGCACGATGCGGCGGCGGCCGGAGGGCACGCTCAGCAGCACGGCGAGATACAGCCCGCTGGGCGGCCACAGCGTGGCGAAGTGACCCGGCACGATGGAGAGCGCGTCGCCGAGCACTGCGGCGAGGAAATAGGAGAGCGCGAACGCCGGTGCGAACCACGCACGCTCCATGATTGCCGGACCCGCAACTGCGACCACCGAACGGCCCTCCGCCGCGCCTATGCCGGCCGAATGCCGGCCGGCGCCGCCCTTATAGCCGGTCGCGCACGCGCCGGCAAGAGCTCCGGTGGGCCGCGACGGGGCTCCGGTGCAACCGTGCTAATCTGGCACGAAGCGTCTCATATCGCGATGAAAAGCAAAATCACTGCAGCAGTCGCCGCCCTGCGGCCGACGCAGATGACCGTCCCGCTGTCACGCGTCGAGTACAGGCGCAGACAGCTGCGCGCCGCGCGCGAACGCCAGCTTCAGGATTTTCTCACCTGGCATGTCATGCCGGCCGTGCTGGGTCCGGATCTGGCCGTCTACCTGATCGGAGACCACCACATCGCGCGCGCGCTGGCGGACGAGAACGTTGCGACCTGCTTCGTCACGCTCGAGCGCGACATGTCCGCGGTATCGCGCACCGCCTTCTGGGTGAGCATGGAGCGATCGGGCTGGGTCTATCCGGTGGACGAGCACGGACGCCGCCGTTCGTTCGCGAACATCCCGCGCACCCTCGGCGAACTCAAGGACGATCCCTATCGCTCCCTGGTGGGCGACATGCGCGAGTACGGCGCAATAGAAGGGAACATCGACGTGGCGGCCGAGTACGCCTGGGCTGGATTGCTGCGTTCGCACATTCCCTTGCCTCTCGTGACCAGCGACTACACGCAGGCGCGCAGCCTGGCCCTGACGTACGTGCGCACCCCTGCAGCCAGCCGCCTTCCCGGCTTCCGTGCGTCCTAGGAGGTCGACGCGCGTCGCCCCGGCGAACGCCTGGAGCTGCGGATTCGCCGACCGGCACGGGGCCATGGGCTCGTCCCGGTGCGGACGGCCCGCATCCTGCCGATGCTGCGCATGATCATCCTGGCGACGCGAGCACTGCTGTGTGGCTGCCTGGCGGGATGCGCGCTGAACACGGCCGCCGCGCCCGACACGGCCACTGCCTTCATCGAGGCGCGTGTGGGCCAGCTGCGCAATGGCGAGACCGTGCGCGCAGCCGGGCAGGTGCTGGCCTCGACCGTGGTCCTGCCCGACTTCTACGACCAACGCGCGGTCCGCCCGGCGTGGACCGATCCGGACAACGTATCCGCACTGCTGGAGGCGGTGCGCGAGAGCATGCTAGACGGACTGAATCCGCGCGACTATCACCTCGAGGCGCTCGAAGGCCTGGCCAGTGCGCCGGCCGGACCGCGGCGCGACGCGGATCTGGACATGCTCGCCACCGACGCCACGCTGCGCCTCGCCTATCACCTTCGCTTCGGCAAGGTGGATGTGCGCCGCATAGACGCCGACTGGAACTTCCGTCCCGACCCTGGCGCGCCGCTGTTGTCCGGCCCGGCGCAGGCGATCGAGCAGACGCTGGCGCGAGGCCGGCTGCGCGAGGCGCTGGGCGTGCTGCGGCCCTCGCAGCGCGTCTACGAGCAGTTGCGCGGCGCGCTCGCCCGCTACCGCGCGATCGCCGCCGCGGGGGGCTGGCGCTTCCTGCCGGCGGGCACGACGCTGCGCCCCGGCGCCGCGGATCCTCGCCTGCCGGCCCTCAGGGAGCGGCTGCGCATCGAAGGCGATCTCGACCCTGGCGCAGACGGGGATGCCACCTACGACGAGGCGACCGAGGCGGGAGTGCGCCGCTTCCAGGAGCGGCACGGCCTGGAACCGGATGGCCTCGTGGGTCGACGCACCCTGCGTGCACTGAACCAGCCCGTGGCCGGAAAGATCGACCGCCTGCGCCTGTCACTGGAACGCGCGCGCCTGCTACTGCACGACCTGCCGCAGCGCTACGTGCTGGTCAACGTGCCCGGCTACCGCCTGTACTACATCGACGGCACGGTCAGGTTCGCCGCCAACGTGGTGGTGGGAAAGATGGTGGCGAAGACACCGATCTTCCGTGCCGAGATCACGCACCTGGTGGTCAACCCTTCCTGGACGGTGCCGCCCGGCATCATGCAGCGCGAGGTCATCCCGGGCCTCGCGAAGGACCCGCGCTATCTGGAGAAGAAGGGATTGCAGCGCGTCGGAAACAGGATCGTGCAGATGCCGGGGCCGGACAACGCGCTGGGCCGGATCAAGATCATGCTGCCCAACCGTCATCTGGTCTACCTCCACGACACGCCGCAGAAGCAGCAGTTCGAGGCCGACCGGCGCACATTCAGCAGCGGCTGCATCCGGGTGCAAGACGTATTCGAGCTGGCCGCTCTGCTGCTGGACGATCCGCAGCACTGGTCGCAGGCTCGCCTCCTCGAGGCCGCGGACACGGGCCGCACGCTCACGCTGAACCTGCACGAGCGCGTGCCCGTGCTGCTCGCCTACCTGACTGCCGTGGTGCGCGGCGAGGGCGTGCACTTCTTCGAGGACATCTACCGGCGCGATCCCGCCGAACTCGAGGCGCTGGATGCGCCCTTCAGCTTTCCACGCGACAGGCGCCCCGGCATGCAGGGCAAGCCCTAGATATCGGCGGCAAGGCGGATGCCGCTGAACTGCCAGCGCGCGTGCGGGGGACAGAAGTTGCGGTAGGACAGGCGCAGGTGGGATCCGGGGGATGCGCAGGAGCCGCCGCGCAGCACGAACTGATTGACCATGAACTTGCCGTTGTACTCGCCCACGGCACCGGAGGCCGGGCGGTAGCCCGGATAGGGTCGATAGGCGCTCGCGGTCCACTCCCATGCATCGCCGAAGCACTGCGCCGGGGCATCGGCCTGCGACGATGCCGCGAGCGGGTCCAAGGCGCGGGACTCGGCAAAGTTGCCTGCCACCGGTGCATCGGCGGCCGCGCGCTCCCACTCGTCCTCCGAGGGCAGACGCGCGCCACGCCAGCGCGCGAACGCGTCCGCCTCGTACCAGCTGACGTGGCACACCGGGGCATCCGGATCCACTTCGTCCATGCCGTGCAGCGTGAAGCGCAGCCACCGGCGCGTGTCGCGCTGCCAGTGCAGCGGCGCGTCCCAGCCCTCCCGCGTGCGCACGTCCCAGCCGTCCGACATCCACAGTTCCGGGCGCTCGTAGCCGCGCTCGCCGATGAACGCAAGGTACTCGCCGTTGGTCACCAGTCTGGAGGCAAAGCGGAAGGGCTGGAGCAGCACAGGGTGGGCGGGCCGCTCGTTGTCGAAGCAGAAGCCTGCGCCGGCATGGCCGGTGATGCGGGTGCCACCGTCGTGCACGTGCCAGCGCATCGATGGCGCCCGTCCACGCGTCTGCGCGATGTGCGACGCATACGCCGGATGCAGCGGATTGCGCGAGAACAGGTGCTTCACGTCCGTGAGCATCAGTTCCTGGTGCTGCTGCTCGTGCTGCGCTCCCAGTTCGAACAGCGCGAGTTCCTCGGCGCCGTGCCGGCGTTCGAGCCAGGCCTCGACAGCGCGGTCGACGTGCGCGCGATAGGCCATCACGCGCGCCAGATCCGGCCGCGACAGCAGCCCGCGCTCTGGGCGCGCGTGGCGCGGCCCGACCTGCACGTAGTAGGAGTTGAACAGTACGCGGAATTCGTCAGCGAAGCAGCGGTAGCCGGGCAACCCGCCGGACAGAAGAAAAGGTCTCGAAGAACCAGCTCGTATGCCCCAGGTGCCACTTGACCGGGCTGGCATCGGGCATGGACTGGAGCGCACAATCCTCGGCAGACAACGGCCGCGCCAGTTCCGCGCTGCGTGCCCGCACTGCGCGGAACCGGAGCCACCGATCCTGGACCGGGACCGGTGCGCCGTCGCGCTCAGGCGCGTGCATGCCTGGTTCGCCGCATGCCGGTCAGCGGCTTCCGGGCCAGCCTGTGTCAGCGGGCCCGCGCTCCCCCGAGCCGGCGACATCGCTGTCACTGTCCAGATCGGTGTCGCCGATGTCCCGCCCGGCGCCGGCCCCGCGCGCGATATCCTCGTTCGTGCCGGTATCGAGCGGCAGCACGTCGGCGTCGACCAGGCCGGGACCGCCCACGATGTCGCTGCCGCTGTCGGAACTGTCGCTCGGGCCCAGCGCCCCCGTACCGTGACCCACGTCGACGCGCGGTGCGCTCTCGCCGGTCCTGTTCAAGGTGCTGCCCATGTCGTCCTCCGTTGCGTGGTGTGAAGTGCAGCAATCGCGGTGCCGTGCGGCGGTCGGCGTGATCACGCGGGTGTACACTCGCTGCGCGCCCGGTACTGCCGCCATGATCTCCATACGCCACGAATACACGCCCTGCACCGCCGAGCCGGTCCTGCCGGACGATCTCGGCTTCGGCCGCATCTTCACCGATGCGATGTTCGTGCAGGACTACGCCCCACAATCCGGCTGGCGCGATGCGCGCATCGTCCCGTATGCGGCGCTGGCGCTCGACCCTGCGGCCCAGGCATTCCATTCCGGCCAGATGGTGTTCGATGGCACCAAAGCATACCGGCGCCCCGACGGACGCATCAACCTATTCCGCGTCGAGCGCAACGCCGAGCGCTTCAACCGCTCCGCACAGCGCATGGGCATGCCGCCGGTCCCGGTGGCCGACCACGTCGCGGCCATCGAGGCGCTGGTACGCGCGCAGGCGCGCTGGGTGCCGGCGCGCAGCAACGCGGCGCTATACGTACGGCCAGTGATGATCGGCGCGGAGGCGACTCTTCAGGTGCGTGCCGCGCACACCTACCTGCACTACGTGATCCTCAGTCCCGTCGGCTCACTGTACGGGGAGGCGTTCCGGCCGGTATCGGTGCACGTCTCGCACGAGCACGTGCGCGCTGTGCGCGGCGGCACCGGCGAAGCCAAGACACCGGGCAACTACGCCGGTAGCCTGTACGCGACGGAGCAGGCCCGGACACTGGGCCATCAGCAGGTGTTGTGGCTGGATGCGGTCGAGCGGCGCTACGTGGACGAGGTGGGCGCGATGAATATCGCCTTCGTCTACCAGGGCCGCCACATCCGCACTCCCACGCTTTCCGGCAGCATCCTGCCCGGCATCACGCGTGAGTCGCTGCTGCAGCTCGCCCCGGACCTGGGCTTCACCGTCGAGGAGACCCGCCTCGACGTGGACGAGGTGTTCGATGCCATCCGCACGGGCACCATCACGGAAGCGTTCGGAATGGGCACGGGTGCGCTCATCTCGCCGGTCGGACGCCTCGCCTATCGCGAGCAGGAGGCCGTGATCAACGGATTCGAGCCCGGCCCGGTGGCGCGCGCGCTGTTCGACGCGCTCACCGCGATCCAGTACGGACGCCGGCCCGACCCGTACGGCTGGACCCGCACCCTCGATGCAGCGTAGCACCGCCGTGCAGGCACTCGCGGATCGAGCGCAACGCTCATGCTGACCGATGTGCAAGCCGGCCTCTCCACCCTGCCGTGCGCGGCGGCCGCCGCCTAGGACGGCAGCGCGCACACACGCTCCGCCAGCGCACGCAGCGCCTGGCCACGGTGGCTGACGCGCCGCTTCTCCTCCAGCGGCAGCTCCGCGCCGGTACGACCGAGCAGCGGATCCAGGAACAGCGGGTCGTAGCCGAAGCCGCCGTCGCCGCGCGGAGCGTGCAGGATCTCGCCATGCCACGCGCCTTCCGCGATGAGCGGCTCGGAATCGTGTTCGTGGCGCAGCAGCACCAGCACGCAGTAGTAGTGCGCGCGCCGGTCCTTCAGGTGCGCCATCGTCTCCAGCAGGTGGGCATTGTTGCGGGTGTCCGAGCGCGGCTCCCCGCCGAAGCGCGCGGAATGCACGCCGGGAGCTCCGCGCAGAGCGTGCACGCAGATGCCCGAGTCGTCGGCGAGCGCCGGCAGCCCGGTATGGCGCGCCGCGTGCCGTGCCTTGGCCAGCGCATTCTCCACGAAGGTGGGATGGGGCTCCTCGGCCTCGCTCACCCCGTAGTGGGACTGTGGCACCACCTCGATGCCGAGGCCCTCGAACAGGTTGCGCAGTTCACTGATCTTGCCCGCATTGCTGCTGGCGAGGACGATGGTCTTCACACGCGCGCGCCATTCACGCCGGCGGCGGCAGGCCGAGCGCGGCGCGCTGGGCGCCAACCAGGCGGGCGATGCCCGCGGCCGCCAGATCGACCATCGCGTCCAGCTGCGCCCGCGCGAAGGGTTCTCCCTCGGCAGTGCCCTGGACCTCGACCAGGCCCCCGCGTCCGGTCATGACCACGTTCATGTCCGTGCCGCAGTCCGAGTCCTCCGCATAGTCCAGGTCGAGGACCGGTACGCCGCGATACACGCCGACCGATACCGCGGCGACGAAGTCGCGCAGCGGATCACGGTCGAGCAGGCCCTGGGCGCGCAGTTTCGCCACCGCGTCGTGCACGGCGATGAACGCGCCGGTGATGCTGGCAGTACGCGTGCCGCCGTCGGCCTGCAGCACGTCGCAGTCGACCTGGATGGTGCGCTCGCCGAGCAGGGCGAGGTCGGTCACCGCCCGCAGGCTGCGCCCGATCAGGCGCTGGATCTCCTGCGTGCGTCCGGACTGGCGGCCGCTGGCCGCTTCGCGCTGGATGCGCGTATTGGTCGACCGCGGCAGCATGCCGTACTCGGCAGTGAGCCATCCGCGACCCGTGCCCTTGACGAAGGGCGGGACCCGCTCCTCGACGCTGGCGGTGCACAGCACGCGGGTGTCGCCGCATTCGATCAGCACGGAGCCCTCCGCATGGCGGGTGAATCCGCGCGTGATCCCGATCTGACGCAGTTCGTCTACGGCACGGCCGCTGGGTCGCATGACACTGGCTTCGGATGGTCGGACGGCCCGGGGGCGGGCCCGCCGGGGCACGGATTCGAGCGCCGGATTCTGTGCTATCTTCCGGCGACAATTACATTGACTACATTGTGGTGGCGCCGCTGCGCGAAGTCAAAACCACCTTGCCGCACCACACGCCGGAGCAGCACCCTTGATCTACAGCATGACCGGCTTTGCCGCACTCGCTCAGGAGCTTCCGGCGGGCACGTTGAGCGCGGAGATCCGATCCGTCAATCATCGCTATCTCGACCTCACGTTCCGCCTTCCGGACGAGTTGCGCACGTTCGAACCGGCGCTGCGAGAGATGTTGAGCGCACGGTTGACACGCGGCAAGGTCGAGTGCCGCATCGGCTTCCAGAAGGGCGCCATTGCGGCACTCGCGCCCGAACTGAACACTACCCTGCTGCACCAGCTGTCCGTCCTGGATCTGCAAGTGCGCGAACTGCTGCCCGGTGCCGCACCGCTGTCGGTGAACGACGTGCTGCGCTGGCCCGGCATGCTCGCCACGGACGTCCTGGGACAGGACGAGCTGCGCGAGCAGTCGCTGGCTCTGGTGGGACGCGTTCTGGCTGATTTCGGCGCCTCCCGCGCACGGGAAGGCGACAAGCTGCGCGACATGCTGATCGAGCGTGTAGCACGCATGGAGCAACTGGCCGCTGAAGTGCGCCCCAGGATTCCCCTCCTGGTGCAGGCCTACCGTGAGCGCCTGGCATCGCGGCTGCGCGATGCGGCCGCCGAGCTGGACGAGGACCGCGTGCGCCAGGAGCTCGTGCTGTTCTCCGCCAAGATCGACGTGGAAGAGGAGTTGTCGCGGCTGGCGACGCACCTCTCGGAGGTCCGCCGGGTGCTCGCCAATGGCGGAGCGGTCGGCAAGCGGCTCGACTTCCTGATGCAGGAACTGAACCGGGAATCCAACACGCTCGCGTCGAAGTCCGTGGACGTGGACGTGTCGAAGGCCGCGATCGAGCTCAAGGTGCTGATCGAGCAGATGCGCGAGCAGGTCCAGAATATCGAATGAGTGCCGCGACGCCAGGCAGTCGCGATGGTCAAGTCCAGCCGCGTCCGGCCGAAATTGCCTGGAAGCGGCGCCGTTCCCCGCGCCCCGCGCCGGCGCGCCGGATCGACACCGCGAATCGGACCCGAATGCCGTGATCGGAAACCTGTTCATCATCTGTGCGCCGTCGGGTGCCGGCAAGACCAGCCTGGTCAATGCACTGCTCGAGCGCGAACCGGATCTGGAACTGTCGGTCTCCCACACCACGCGTGCGCCGCGGCCCGGAGAGCAGGACGGACGCGAGTATCATTTCGTCACGCGCGAGGTGTTCATGCGCATGGCCGGGCAGGGCGATTTCCTGGAGAGTGCCGAAGTGCACGGCAATCTGTACGGCACCTCGCAGGCGTGGATCGAGGCACGCACGCGCGAAGGACGCGACATCCTCCTGGAGATCGACTGGCAGGGTGCGCAGCAGGTCAGGCGGCTGGTGCCGCGCGCCGTGACCGTGTTCATCCTGCCGCCGTCGCTCGGCATCCTGCGCAAGCGGCTGACCGCGCGCGGCCAGGACACCAGCGCGGTGATCGAGTGCCGGCTTGCCAACGCGCGCGAGGAGATCGCCCATGTAGAGGAGTTTGACTATGTTATTATCAATCAGAACTTTGACGTGGCAGTGGTCGATCTCGTCAGCATCGTCCGCGCTACGCGCCTCCAGGTGACGGCCCAGCTCACGCGTCATCGTGATCTGATCAATGCAATGAAGTGAGGTGGCCATGGCACGCATAACCGTGGACGACTGCCTGAAAGCTATACCCAATCGTTTCGTGTTGACCCTGGCGGCCACCTACCGGGCGCGGCAACTCACTCAGGGCGCCTCGCCCATGATCGATGGTGCGCGCGACAAGCCGACCGTTACCGCGTTGCGCGAGATCGCGGCGGGCAAGGTAGGGACCGAGATTCTCAATCGAGGTCAGACCTGAGCCCGGACGCCTGACCGGGCAGCGTGAACGCGAGTCCACCGACCGGCCCTGCTCTTCCCGCCTCGCACCCGCAGCGTGACTTGCAGGTGAACGTCTACATGTCCGAGGCCCAAGTCCTTCTCCGAGACGCTTCCAGCTACCTGCGCGCTGAAGACTTGCATCAGCTGCAGTCGGCGTACGAATTCTCGGAAGCGGCGCACGAGGGACAGTTCCGGCGCTCCGGCGAACCCTACATCTCGCATCCGGTCGCGGTCGCCACCATCCTCGCGCAATGGCACCTCGACCCGCAGGCGCTCACCGCCGCCCTGCTCCACGACGTGATGGAAGACACCACCGTCACCAAGAGCGAGATCGCCGAGCGCTTCGGCAAGATGGTGGCCGACCTCGTGGACGGGGTGTCCAAGCTCGACAGGATCGAGTTCGAGAGCCAGGAGCACGCGCAGGCGGAGAACTTCCGCAAGATGCTGCTGGCCATGGCGCGCGACGTGCGCGTCATCCTGATCAAGCTCGCCGATCGCCTGCACAACATGCGCACGCTCGACGCGATGCATCCGATGAAGCGCGACCGCATCGCGCGCGAGACGCTCGAGATCTATGCCCCGATCGCCAACCGGCTCGGCCTGAACAGCCTGTACCAGGAACTCGAGGATCTCGCGTTCCAGAACCTGTACCCGAATCGCTATCGCGTCCTGCGTAGGGCGCTGGAGCAGCAGCGCGGCAACCGCAAGGAGGTGGTCGAACGCATCCAGTGGAGCATCCGCCAGCGCCTCGAGGAAGCGGGCATCGACGCACAGGTCACCGGCCGCGAGAAGAACCTGTACAGCATCTACCGCAAGATGCAGGACAAGAACCTGTCCTTCTCCAAGGTGCTGGACATCTATGCGTTCCGCGTCATCGTGCAGGACGTGGCGGCGTGCTATCTGACGCTGGGCGGCCTGCACGGCCTGTACAAGCCGATCCCCGGCAAGTTCAAGGACTACATCGCCATTCCGAAGGCGAACGGCTACCAGTCGCTGCACACGACGCTGTTCGGCCCCTTCGGCAGTCCGATCGAGATCCAGATCCGCACCCTGGAGATGCACAAGCTGGCCGAGGCAGGGGTTGCCGCGCACTGGCTCTACAAGAGCACGGATGCCTCCTTGAACGAGCTGCAGCAGAAAACCCACCAGTGGCTGCAGAGCCTGCTGGAGATGCAGTCCGAGAGCGCCGACTCGGTGGAGTTCCTGGAGCACGTGAAGGTCGACCTGTTTCCGGACGAGACCTACGTGTTCACGCCCAAGGGCAAGATCATGGCGCTGCCGCACGGGGCGACCTGCGTGGACTTCGCCTATTCGGTGCACACCGACATCGGCAACCGGTGCGTCGCCGCGAAGCTCAATCATGAGCTGGTGCCGTTGCGCACCGAACTGAAGAATGGCGACCGCGTGGAGATCATCACTGCCAGTCACGCCAAGCCCAATCCGTCCTGGCTCAACTTCGTGGTGACGGCGAAGGCACGCCACCACATCCGCCACTTCCTCAAGACCATGCAATACGAGGAGTCGGCGCAACTGGGCGAGCGTCTGCTGTCACAGGCACTGGGCGCCCTTGGCGGACGTCTGCGCGCCATCTCGGATGCCGACTGGGAGCGGCTGCTCAAGGAGGGCGGCAGCAGGGACCGCCAGGAAGTCCTGGCGGACATCGGCCTGGGCCGCGTGCTGGCGATCGTCATCGCGCGCAAGCTGCTGCCCAGCGCAACCGGCGTGGCAGCGCCCGCCTCCGCGCCGGGACCGATCGTCATTCGCGGATCGGAGGGCATGGCCCTGCAGTTCGCCAAGTGCTGCCATCCGATACCGGGCGATCCCATCATCGGATTCATCAAGAAGGGACGAGGCATGATCGTGCACACGCACGACTGTCCGATCATCGGCAGGATGAAGCGCGAGCCGGAGAAGTGGCTCGACGTCGAGTGGGCGCCGGAGACGCGGAAGCTGTTTTCGGTCAACATCAAGCTGCTGGCGTCAGACCAGCAGGGGGTGCTGGCCAAGGTTGCCTCGGAGATCTCGGACAACGACTCCAACATCGAGAACGTCAGCGTCGAACCGGGCGACAGTCTGGCCTACAGCAACATCCACTTCACCCTTCAGGTGCACAACCGTGTACATCTCGCGCAGATCATGCGCGGGCTGCGCCGGTTGCCCGAAGTCATAAGAATCAACCGACTGAAAGGATAGGCGCGAAGCGACACGCCGCTTGCTGGATCGTCGGATCCGCAGTCGGCGCGCAGCGCACCCCAAACCATGGAACAACTGTTCACCCCCCAGTTCTACTCTGCCCTGCTGGCCATCATCATCATCGATCTGGTCCTCGCGGGCGACAACGCCATCGTGATCGCGCTCGCCGCGCGCAAGCTCCCGCAGCACCTGCAGATGCGCGCTGTGGTGTGGGGCACGGGCGGCGCCATCGCGGTGCGGGTAGCGATGACGCTGATCGTCGTGCAGTTGCTCAAGATCCCCGGTCTGATGCTGGCCGGCGGAGTGCTGCTCGTATGGATCGCCTACAAGCTCCTGGCGGGCGATGGCGCCGAGGAGGGCCACGCGGGCGGCACGAACATCACCGGGTTCTGGTCGGCGATCCGCACCATCATCATCGCCGATGCAGTGATGGGGCTGGACAACGTGCTGGGAGTGGCGGGGGCCGCGCACGGCAGCATGCTGCTGGTGGTGCTCGGGCTGCTGATCAGCATTCCGATCATGGTCTGGGGAAGCACGATGATCCTGAAGATGGTCGACCGCTATCCCGGGATCGTCTACATCGGCGCTGGCGTACTCGCCTGGACCGCGGCGAAGATGATCCTGCACGAGCCGCTGGTGGCAACGCGCCTCGCCGCAATGCCATGGGTGAACTGGCTGGTCTACCTGGTCGTGATCGGGGGTGTGCTCGCCGGAGGCAAGCTGCGCAACAGGCGTCCCAAACCGGCAGGAATCGTGCTCCCGGAACACGCCGGCGAAGCCGCGCGCGACCCCGCCGGCGACGGCGGTTCGGCCGGCTCGAACCGTCAGGTTTGACCCAGGTCAACCTCGGCACGCCGGAACGGACCTAACGTGCAATGATGGTCGTGCTGTGCGGATCGGGAACATCGGAGGGAAGCATGAAGAGGATCGTCGCAATCGCAGCGCTGGCAGTGCTGCAACTGGCTTTCGGCGCCTACGCCGGTGAGGGCGGCGCGACCCTGGACGAGTTGCGCCAGGCGAAGCCCAAGGCGACGCAGACCGTGCGTCAGGAGTCGCTGGAACTGCCCGGGCTGACTGCCTGCCACCAGTGCGAATGGCGTCCCAAGATGAACAAAATGGTCGCGTCCGAACAGTGCGGTACGACCGCGGATGGAGGCGCGCGCATGGGTCAGTTCGAGTGCGGCTTCTCGCCCGATTGCGAGCGGGTGTGCAACTTCATACAGTGCAGCGAGTAGGAGAACAGTCCTTCTGCACCTGACCGGGCGGCTCTGCCGCCCGGTCCCGTTTCAGCTCCGTCTCAGATCCTGGGCCGCTGCATCTTGCAGCTGGTCTCGGTGGCCGTGTCCTTCGCCTCGATACGCCCATCGGTACGGAAAGCCAGGCCGGTCCGCTCCAGGTCGAACTTGGCCCCGGCTTTCCCTGCCTTGGTGAAGGTCGAGATGAACATGGGCTGCAGCAACTGGTGATTGTCTGCGCGCATGGTCACCTCCCCGGTGAAGGTCTGGAGCTTCATGCCCTCCAGTGCGAGGGCCACCTTGCCCGGGTCGGTGGACTTCGACGTCTCCATCGCCTTGGCCAGCATCTCGATGACATTGCGCGAGGCGAGCCAGACGAAGTCGTCCTTGCTATCGGGAAAACGCTTGCGATATGCCTGCACCAGGGCGTCGGACTCGGGATCGCCGACGTTGGCGTGCCAGTGGCTGATCTGCTTCACGTGTTCGACACCGGCCTCGCCGATCGCCGTCGGACCGCCCGAGATCCCGGCATAGTAGGTGTAGTAATCCACCGCCAGCCCGGCGTCCTTGCCTGCCTTGACCAGCAGCGCCAGGTCGGCGCCCCAGTTCCCGGTCACCACCGAGTCCGCGCCGGCGGCCTTGATCTTGGCGATGTAGGGCGCGAAATCCTTAACCTTGCCCAGCGGATGCAGGTCGTCGCCGACGATCTTGATGTCGGGCCGCTTCTTCGCCAGCATCTCCTTCGCGCTCTTCGACACGGCGTGGCCGAACGCGTAGTCCTGGTTGATGAGATAGACCTTCTGCACCTTCTTCTGCTGGGCCATGTAGCTGGTCAGCGCCTGCATCTTCATGTCCGCGTCGGCGTCGAACCGGAAGTGCCAGAAGTTGCAGCGCTCGTTGGTGAGCGCCGGATCGACGGCGGCGTAGTTGAGGAACAGGATGGTGCGTGCGGGATTGCGCTGATTGTGCTTCGCCACCCCGTCGGAAAGCGCCGCAGCCACGGCCGAGGAATTGCCCTGCATCACGTAGCGCACACCCTGGTCGGTGAGCTGCTTGAGCGCGTTCAGTGCCTCCTGCGGATTGGCCTTGCTGTCCAGGGCCACCAGTTCGAACTTCTGGCCGTTCACGCCGCCGCGGGCATTGATCTCCTCGACCACCAGCTGGTAGCCGCGCAGCCCCTGCTGCCCGACATTGGCGAACGGCCCCGACAGCGGGTCGACGAAACCGACCTTGATGGTCTGGGCGTGCGCCATGCCCACGGTCAGTCCCAGGGCAGCGGCGACCAGGTACTTTCTCGACATGCTTGCTCCTCCAGTTTTCGGACCGCGACGATGCGGTTCGCCTTGTTGCAGACAACGATGCGGCGGCCCGTACGTTTACATCGGTCGGCGCATGTGCTGCTGCATTCTAACGCCCGGGCCAATGGCGGTGGACGTCAGCGCAACAGAAAGACCGCGAACTGCTCCAGAGCATCGGTCCAGCAGCGCGCCTGGGCGAAACCGGCTTCGCGCGCCATCGCCTCGAACTGTGCCGGCCGGTACTTGTAGGAATTCTCGGTGAGAATGGACTCATCGGGCTGGAAGTGGACCGGCACGCCACCGACATGCACCACCTGACGGCGGCGGCTGACCAGGTGCATCTCCACTCGCTGATGCAGCGCATCATAGTGAGCCCGGTGGACGAATGCGGAGAGATCGAAATCAGCCCCCAGTTCCCGGTTGATGCGTGACAGCACGTTCAGGTTGAAACGCGCGGTGATGCCTTCCGGGTCGTCATAGGCGCGTTCCAGCACAGTCCGCGCCTTCACCAGGTCGATGCCGATCACACAGGCGCCCGACGCTCCGGTATGCGTGTGCATGTCGCTCAGGAAGGCGCGCGCTTCGGGCGGCTCGAAGTTGCCCAGGGTGGACCCCGGGAAGAACAGCACGCGCGGCCCGGTGACGCAATCGATCTGGCGCTGCACCCGCGGATCCGCGAAGTCACCCGCGAGGGCGGTCACCGACAACCACGAATACTCGCCGGCCAGGCGGCCAGCCTCGTCGAACAGCTGCCGTTCCTACACGTCGATTGCCAGATAGGCCCGCGGACGCAGGGCCGGCAGCAGCAACCGGATCTTGCGCATCTCGCCGGCACCGGGCTCGATCACCGCGGCGTCGGGCCCGAGGACCGCGGCGAGGTCCCCGGCATGCCGCGTCAGGATCCCGGTCTCCACCCGCGTCGGATAGTAGGCCTGGGTGGTGCACAGCGCCTGGAACAGCCGCGCACCCCACGCGTCGTAGAACAGCTTCGGGGGCAGCTGCTTGGGCTTGGCTCGCAGCCCGTCCAGCACGTCGGCCCGGATCCCGGCGTCGGGTTCAGGCAGGGACAGCAGTCGCAGATTCGGCGATGCGGGCGCCAGCAGGCTGGTGGTCATTCGGATGGCGGGCGCGGGAAGGCGGCCGATTGGTTCACTCCGGCGCCGGGCAGCAGGTGGCGTGCCCGATGCGAAGGGCGAGCCGGTCAGGCGTCTGGCGACAGCCGCACCACGCAGGGCAGCGCGGTCAGCGCCTGAGCGCGAACAGCGGCGCGGCCAGCAGACCCTGGATCACGGCACACGCTCCGTAGAGCACGGCCGCAGCGACCGCCTGGTCAGCCGGCACGCCGAGTACCCCAAGCGTCGCCGCGGCCGCCGCTTCACGCACGCCGAAGCCCGCGATGCCGATCGGCAGGGCAGCCATGACGAAGATGGGCGCGGCCGCCGCCGTCACGGCCGCCAATCCCAGGCCGATGTGAACGGCCTCGGCGCACGCCCAGAAGGCGATCGCCGACAGCAGCTGCACTAGCAGCGACGATGCCACCGAGCCGAGCAGCACGGTTCGCGCCGAGTGCAGCGGTCCGAGCATGCGCCCAATGGCGCGTTTCAGCGCAGCGAACGGCAGCGGCTGCGCCTTCGCATGCGCAGGCACCGGCCAAGGCAGCAGCGGGGCGACGAGAGCGGCGGCCAGCGCCAGCGCATACCAACCCGCCGCACCGCCAGCAGGCAGCTGGTGCAACAGGAGTGCGGCCGCGGTTGCCGCCAGGGACAGCCCGCACAGCACCCACAGGCCGCTCAGACGGTCCAGGAACACCGACAAGGCCGAGCGCGGCAGCGGGTTTCCGAGCGCGCTCAGTTCGACGCTGCGCAGCACATCGCCAGACAGCGTGGCGCCGGGAAGCAGCACGTTGAGCGTGATGCCGCGCGCATACATGAAAAGGAGACGGCGCGCCGGGGCGTGCAGGGCGAGCGCACGCGCGATCGCCGACCAGCGCATCGCGGAAGCCATGTTGGCAGCGATGGACATGGCGAGCGCCAACGCCAGCCAGCGCCCCTGGATGCCGGACAGCCGCGCTGCCAGGCGGCCCGGCTCGGTGTGAAATACGACCAGGGCGAAGAGGACCAGGCCGGCACCGACGTGCAGGACGATGCGCATGAATCCGCTCATGCGCGTCGCGCTCGATCCTGCTCGTCGCTGGCAGGTTCCGGGCGCGGATCGGAGGCAGTAGGAGGCGGGCGCAGCCGGTACTGCGCACGGCCCTGCGGCTCGTGCCAGATGCGCGTGAGCAGCTCTCCCAGCACGCCGGTGGCGATCAGCTGGACGCCCATCAGCAGCAGCATCACGCCCACGAGCAACAGCGGACGGCCACCGATGTCGTTGCCGTGCACGAACTTGTCGACGGCGAGGTAGGCGAGGCTCACACCGCCTGTGCCGAGCAGAGCCATGCCGACCCCGCCGAAGGCCTGCAGCGGCCTGTGCAGGAAGCGCATGAGGAACCTGATCCACAGCAGGTCGAGCACGACGCGCAGCGTGCGGTCCAGGCCGTACTTCGAGCGGCCGCGCATGCGCGGATGGTGCAGCACCGGCACCTCGACGATGCGGGCGCCCGCATCGGCCGCCAGCGCGGGAACGAATCGATGCAGTTCACCGTACAGGTGGACGTCGCGCACGATGCCCGCGCGATACACCTTCAGCGCGCAGCCGTAGTCGTGCAGGCGCACGCCGGTCACGCGCGAGATGATGCGGTTGGCCATCATCGAAGGCAGGCGGCGCGACAACATCCGGTCCTGGCGCGCCTTGCGCCAGCCCGAGATGACGTCGACGGACGGATCGGCATCCAGCATGTCGAGCAGCCTGGGGATGTCGGCAGGGTCGTTCTGCAGGTCGCCGTCCAGCGTGACCACGGTCTCCCCGCGCACGGCGTCGAAGCCTGCCTGCAGCGCAGCGGATTGACCGTAGTTGCGTATCAGATAGACCGGGCGCAGCCACGGCCGCGACTGCGCGAGGCGCGCGAGGATGCCGGGCGTGGCATCGCGCGATCCGTCGTCGACGCAGATCAGTTCGAAACCGCGCCGAGTGGGCGCCATTGCAGCTTCGACGCGGGCCACCAGCTCTTCGACGTTCTCGGCCTCGTCGTGCACCGGCACGACCACGGAGACCTGTACCGGGGTGTCGTCAGCGCCGCCATGCGCACCGTACGGCAACACGCCTGGATCCGGCCGATGCAACTCGCCGTCGAGGAGGCTCGCGTGTATGTGCGGCATTCTCGCCATCGTCATTCCCGCTCTGGTGGCGGCGGTGCACCGGGCGGCCGCTTGTGGCGCGAGTAGGCCCACAGGTACTGCTCCGGGCAGCGGGCCACCATCCGCTCGATGGCGGCATTCATCCGGCGCACACCCTCGACGCCCGACAGATCACCATGCACCGGCTCGACCTCGATGTCGTAACCCCCGGCATGTGGACGGCGCAATGCGGCCGCTACGAATACGGCCGGGCGCGTCAGTTCGCACAGGCGGCCGATCAGCGTCATGGTATACGCCGGACGCCCGAAGAAATCGACCCATACGCCCTCTCCGAAGCGCGGCACCTGGTCGGGCAGCACGCCGATCGCCTCGCCGCTGCGCAGTGCCTTGAGCAGCCGGCGCACGCCGCTGGCACTGGCGGGCGCCAGGCGCACGTTGCCGCGGCCGCGGCCGGACTCGATCAGGCCATGCAACCACTGCACGCGCGGTGGCCGGTACAGCACGGTGATCGGAATGGACTGGGCGGCGTACAGGGCAGCCACCTCGAAACAGCCCAGGTGCGGGGTGAGCAGGATGACGCCCCGGCCCGCGGCATGGGCCTCGCGCACCAGGTCTTCGCCGCGCACGCTGCGTACCAGCGCGACGGAGGCGCGCTGATCGCGAAACCAGAGCGGAATGGTCTCGATCGCCTGCCGCCCCGTCTCGTCGATGTTGGCGCGCAGCACGCGGCGGTACTCTGCCTCGGTGGCACACAGGCCGCTTGCCTTAAGATTGGCACGCAGGCGGCGCGCATAGCGCCCCGACAGCGCGTAGGCAAGACGACCGCCCAGCGCCCCGATTGCATGGAAGACCGACAGAGGCAGGCGCGCCAGCTGGCGCAGGATGACGATCACGAGTCGCTGGAGTTGTTCCTTCCATTCGGGCGATGCGATTCTACTGTAACGGCTGCACGCCCCCGGCACGCGCCACACCTGCACTCAGGCAGTAGAATCGGGCCACGCCATCACCCGCATCTCCACGTGTCCGTATCGGCCGTCGCGCTCTACTTCGTCGCTTCTCCGCTGCAGTACCTGGCTGCACGCCGCATTGCGCAGGGCTTCGAGGCGGGCGCGCGTCAGGTGCTGGTCTGGTACAAGCCGGGCGTGGCCCCAGTGGTGCGGGCGGACGAGTGGGATGCCGCATGCTACATGCCGTGGCCGCGTTTCCACCCGCTGCCAGGTCCTTTCGGACGACACCGGCGGCTGCGGCAGAACCTGCACATGGTGGCCGATCTGGCCGGGAAGTGCGAGCGGCTGCACATCCACAGCGCGGTGTTCGACACCGAGGCGATCAACTACTTCCTGCACGGGCTGCCGCCACTTTGCGGAGATCCGGCCATGCGCGCCCGCATCCTGCCCGATGGCCTGATCAGCGTGCGCAGGTACCCCCTCAGCCTGGTGAAGCGCGCCCTGCAGCAGCTGCGGCGCCTGCGCGGCCTGTTCGCGCCGGAACTGCGCTACTGGCCCTTCGCGGGGGATCGCATCGGCTCGGACGCGCCGTTCTGCGACCGGATCTACGTTCTCCCCGGCCTGCCGCACGAGTACGATCCGGCCCGCACGGTGGTGCTGCCGCCGCTGACCGAGCGCGCGCACGCGGCAGGCGCCAGCGGCCCGCTGCGCGCGCTGGTGATCGGTCAGCCTCTGGCGGGTGCAGGGCTGATGGCGGCGGGCGACCGTGACCGTGTGGCCGAGCGCATCGCGCAATGGCTGGCCCAGCAAGGCGTGCGGGAGATCGACTACAAGGCCCATCCGAAGGATCCCAACCGGGAGCTGAACCGGCCGGCCTATCGCGTCGTGGAACCCGCCGAGGCGCTCGAAGCCTACATGAGCCGCCACTTCTACCACTTCGTGGTCGGCGTGCGTTCCTCGGCACTGCTGCTCGCGCGCCAGATCTGCGGCGAGGAGACACGCGTGGTCGCCTTTGGCTGGGATCGCGTGAAGTTCAAGTCGGCGCAGGAGGAAGCGGCCATGCGCTCGACATTCTCGGCCTGCCGCGTGGAGATGCTGTGAATCTCTTCTCCTTGCGAGCCACGATTCCCGGCATGGCAGGAATCAAGGGATGAGCATGCGCAGGCCGCTGCCTCCGGCACCGCGCATCCTGGTCGTGCGTACCTCGGCCATCGGCGACATCGTGTTCTCCTCGCCACTGGCGGCTGCACTGCGCCGATCCTATCCGCGCGCGCACCTGTGCTGGCTGGTGGAGGAGGGTCTGCAGGAGCTGATTGCCGCCGACCCGGCCATCGACGAGGTGCTGACCTGGCAGCGCCGGCAATGGCGCGAGCTCTGGCGCGCGCGCCGCTACGGCAGTCTGCTGACCGCGATCGGGGCGCTGCGCACGCGGTTGCACGCGCACCGCTTCGATGTCGCGCTCGATCTGCAGGGTCTGCTCAAGAGCGGGGTGCTGACCCGCCTGTCCAGCGCACCGGTGCGCATAGGACTGAATTCGCGCGAGGGCAGCCGCCTGCTGATGACCGAAGTCGTGTCCGGCCATGGGCACATCGAGCGCATCGGCTCGGAGTACCAGCATCTGGCCCGTGCACTCGGGCTGCAGCACGAACAGTTCGTCCCCGCACTGCACGCACCCGCGCAGGCGCAGGCCGCACTGCCCTCGCTGATGGCGGCGCACGAGCTGGCGCCGGATGCATATGCAGTCATCGCGCCGTTCACCACGCGGCCGCAGAAGCACTGGTTCGACGACGCGTGGCGCGACCTGGCGCAATCCGTGCGGGCCCGCCTCGGATTGCCGGTCGTCATGCTGGGCGGGCCGGCGGAACGCGCGCGCGCCGAGGCGCTGCACGGACACCGGCCCGACATCATCGACCTGGTCGGCGCCACCGGCCTGGGGGAGGCGATGGCGCTGATTAGCCGCGCGCGCGTGGTGATCGGCGTGGACACCGGGCTCACGCACATGGGCATCGGATTCGGCCGGCCCACGGTGGCGCTGTTCGGCTCCACCCGCCCCTATCTCGACACCGGGCGCGAGAACGCGCGCGTGATCTGGCTCGGCCTGGCCTGCTCGCCTTGCCGCCGGCATCCGACCTGCGCGGGCGCCTTCACCTGCCTGCGCGGAATCACACCGCAGATGGTGCTCGAGGAAATGCTGCAGGTGCTGGAGCGCTGAGGGCCGGGCGGCCAGCACCATCGTTCTCGGCTACCATTGGGCATCGTGTTCATTTCGTTTGCGCACGCGCGCACCTGGTGATTCCCTCTCTTCACATCGTCGGCACCCGCGAGATGGGCGGCGCGGAGCGCTGGTTCGTCCGTTTCCTGCGTGCGATGCAGCGCGTCGGCGAACCCGTCGAGGCGCTGGTGCGCAGCGGCAGCGACCTCGCTCGCCACCATCTGGACGGCATACCCTTGGCCCAGCTGCCGATGCGCACGGTGTGGGATCCCCTGTCCCGCTGGCAGGTCAGCCGTTACGCTCGGCGCAGTGCCGCGCCGATCGTTCAGACGTACATGGGGCGCGCCACCCGCCTGACCCGCATTCCGCGCAATTCGGGCAAGGTACATGTCGCACGCCTCGGCGGCTACTACAGGATTCCCCAGTATCGTCATGCGCATGCCTGGATCGGCAATACGCGCGCGTTGTGCGACTGGATGATGCAGCAGGGTCTGCCAGTCCAGCGCGTCTTCCACATCGACAACTTCGCGGACGAGGCGCTTCCGCGCGATGAAGCCCGGATCGAGGCGCTGCGCACGCGCATCGGTGCACAGGCGTCGGACTGGCTCATGCTGCATCCGGCTCGCTTCGTCTGGTTCAAGGGTCACGCCAATCTGTTGGCCGCGTTCGCCCGCTTGCCCAGTGAGATCGACGGCCGGCGTCCACGGCTGATCCTGCTGGGCGATGGTGGGCTGCGCCAGCAACTGGAAACGCAGGCCGCGCGACTGGGCATCGCCGAGCGCATCGTATGGGCAGGCTGGCAGCAGGAACCGGCGCAGTGGTTCCATCTCGCCGACATGGTGGTATTCCCGTCGCTCGATGCCGAACCGATGGGCAACGTCATCCTGGAAGCGTGGAGCTATCGCCGGCCGCTACTGACCACCGCCTTCCGCGGGGCGCGTGAGATTGCCCTGCACGGGAACGACACGTGGATGGTTCCCTGCGAAGACCCCGATGCCCTCGCTCGGGGCATGGAGCGAATGATGCGCGATGCCTCCCTGCGTACGCATCTGATCGAGGGCGGGGCGCGGCGTGCAGCGCTGGATTTCGCCGAAGCGACCATCGTGGATCGTTACCGGTGCGTGTATCGCGATTTGCTGGGCGCATGATGCGCGTGCCCGAATCTGGAAACGGAGAATGACTGCTCTCGATCGCCGTCTGCTTGGGCTGGTCGCCGCGTACGCCCTGGCACTCGCGCTCCTTCCATTTCTGCTGTCGCCGCAGACTTTCGACGCCGCGTTCTCCGAGACCGGTCCGTTCGAGCGACTGTCCCTGCTCGCCTGGATCGGCGCTGCCGTCGTCATCATCGTGCGCATCCGCCCGTTCGGTGCGCCGGCGGCAGCCTTCACCGCGCTCTACCTGCTGTTCGCCGCGCGCGAAGCCGATCTGCACAAGGCCTTCACCACGCGCAGCATCTCCAAGCTCAACTACTATCGCGATGCATCGATCCCGTTGACGGAGCGCATCGTGGCCGGCCTGATCGCGCTTGCGATCCTTTGCCTGATCGCGTATGCCGCGTTCGTGGTGGTGCGCTTTCTCGTCGCGCGCAGGGGTTTGCGCACGCGGGCGGGGATGTGGCTGGCGCTGGGCGCGGGACTGCTCGTGTTGGGCAAGGCACTCGACCGCTCGGCCGCGGTGCTCAGCGAGGTTTTTGACGTGGTCCGCCCGCAGTGGATGATCGGATTGACCGACGCCTTCGAGGAAGGACTGGAGCTCGCGACACCGTTGCTGCTTGCGCTGTCGGCCTGGATCAGCCAGAAACACGGGCCGTATCTGCGGGCTGCGAGGTGACGCCTGACGGACGAGGGAGATTTTGGTAGGCCGTGTAGGATTCGAACCTACGACCAATGGATTAAGAGTCCACTGCTCTACCAGCTGAGCTAACGACCCACTCGACCTGCGACGTTACCACACTGCCGACGGTCAGCGATGGTAGGCGGTGCGAGATTCGAACTCGCGACCAACGGATTAAAAGTCCGCTGCTCTACCGGCTGAGCTAACCGCCCGCAAGAAGAAAGGACGGCATTTTAAGGATGGGGGCGAGGGGTGTCAAACCACGCGGGCTCAGTTCAGCCTGCCCAGGCGCTGGCGGGCCTTTTCCGCTGCATCGCTCTGCGGATACTTGGCGATGACGTCCTCCAGCGTCTTCCTGGCCGCGGCGCCTTCGCCGAGTGCCGATTGTGCGCTGGACAGATTGAGCATCGCGTCCGGCACCTTCGTGCTGTCCGGATATCCGCTGATCAGGGCTTGCTGCGCATTGGCCGCCGCGCGGAAGTCGCGCAGGTTGAACCACGAATCTCCGATCCAGTACTGGGCGTTGGGCGCCAGGGCATCGCGCGGAAAGCGCTTGACGAAGGCATCGAAGGCGGCGATGGCACCCTGGTAGTCTCCGCCGCGGTAGGCGGCGAGTGCGGCGTCGTAGACACGACGCGGGGAGTTCGCATCGGCCGTGGCCGCCGCGCTGGCCGGGCTCTGGACCGAAGGCGGCGTCGGCGCGACCGGCGGCGTCGGTGCGGCAACGGCACCGACCGAAGGTGCGGCTGGTGCCGCGGGCACGGCGGCCGCCGTGCCGGGGCTCTCCCGGGCGGCCAGCGCCGCCTCGAGACGCCTCACCCGCGCCTCGAGCTCCGCGTGGGCTTTGTCCTGCAGTTGAGCGCCTTCGCCACCGCTTCCTTCGAGGCGCCGCAGGCGCGTGTCGAGATCGAGGTACATGTCCCTCTGGCGGCGCTGCGCGTTGTCGAGCGCATTGGTCAGCACTTCCAGTTCGCCGCGCAGCCGCTTGAGCTCGACATTGACGGCCTCGACCTGGTTCATCAGTTCGATGACGCCACGGTTCTGTCCGGCAGCAGGCTGCTGCGCTGCGGCCTGCATGCACACCAACAGCGCGCCGCCGAGCAGCGCCGGATTCAGGATCGAGCGCATCTGACGCCTGCCGTACCGTGAGCGTGCGTCACGCTGCCGTTCAGCCGTCGATGCCCACGTACACGAGGTCGCTGCGGCGGTTCTCCGCCCAGGCTTCCTCGTTGCTGCCCTGCATCTTGGGCTTCTCCGCGCCGAAGCTGACGGACTCGATCTGCCGCTCGGCCACGCCGAGCAGCGTGAGCGCACGCCTGACCGCATCCGCTCGGCGCTGGCCGAGCGCCAGGTTGTATTCGCGGCTGCCGCGGTCGTCGCAATTGCCCTCCACGCGCACGCGCAGGTTCTTGTTCTCCCGCAGCAGCCTGGCATGCGCCTCGATCATCGACTGATACTCGTCGGCCACGTTGTACATGTCGAAACCGTAGTAGACGCTGCGTTTGGACAGCGGGCTGTTCGGATCCTTCAGCTGGGAGGCGGGATCGCCGAGTTCGCCCTGCGAGACGCTGCTGCCCGGCAGAGGCTGGACAACCGGCTGTTCGGCGGCTTCACGCGCGCGCCGCTCGGCCTCGGCGCGCTTACGCGCCTCCTCTTCTGCCGCCCGCTGCCTGGCGGCCTCGTCCTGCGCCGACTGCTGCTGGGCGAAGACGTCCTTCTGCTCCACCGCTGCCGGCTTCTTGCCGCCGGTGCCGCAGCCGGCCAGGATCACGGCCAAACCGATGCCGATAAGTAGTCTCTTCATGCTCGCTCCGTTTCCTTCTGCTTGTTTCATCGCTTGACGGAAGCCCCCCTTCAACGCGCCGACCCGGCGCTCAGTGGCCCGCTCCGAGCGGGCCCCATGCCGGTTCCCGTACGTCCTGCGCCGAGGCCGTGATCTTCTGCCGGATGCGGCCGTCGCTCGACACCGCGGCCAGGACGCCGCGTCCACGCACGATGGAGGCGTACAGCAGCATTCGGCCGTTGGGAGCGAATGTCGGCGATCCGTCGAGCTGGCCGTCGGTCAGGATCTGGGTCTGGCGCGAGGAAAAATCCATTGTCGCGAGGCTATATCGGCCCTGGGCGCGCTGAATGAAGGCGAAAGCTCTGCCGTCGGGCGCATAGCGGGGCGTCACGTTGTAGCTTCCCTCGAACGTGATGCGCTCGACCCCGCTGCCGTTGGTGCGCATGCGGTAGATCTGCGGGCTGCCGCCCCGGTCCGAGGTAAACAGGACGTGTTTGCCATCGGGCGAGAAGCTGGGCTCGGTGTCGATCGAGTCGCTGTTGGTGATGCGCGCGAGGTTGCTGCCGTCCGCCCGCAGCGTGTAGATCTGCGAGATGCCATCCTTGGACAGCACCACTCCCAGCGTCTGTCCGTCCGGCGACCAGGCGGGCGCGCTGTTGCTGCCGTCGTAGTTCGCCACGATCCGCCGCTGGCCGGCGACGAGGTCGTGTACGAAGATGATCGCCTTGCGCTGCTCGAACGAGACATAGGCGATGCGACTGCCGTCCGGCGACCAGGCAGGCGAGATGATGGGCTCGCGGTGTGCCAGGATGAACTGCGAATTGAATCCGTCGGCGTCGGCGACGTGCAGTTCGAAGCGGTTGGGATTGCGCGCGACATAGGCGATGCGCGTGCTGAACACGCCCGGCTCGCCCGTCAGCTTCTCGTAGATCAGATCGGCGATCTTGTGCGCGATCGCCCGTGTCTGGTTCTTCGCCACCGTGTAGGAGAAGCCGAGCAGCTGGGATGCCTTCGCGGTATCCAGCAGCCGGAAGCGCACCTCCACCTTGCCGTCGTTGCGCTCGATCGTCCGCCCGATCACCATCGTCTGCGCGCCCTGTGCGCTCCAGGCCTTGTAGTCGACCTCGGCCGGCTCGGTGGGCAGCGGACGCAGCGAGCCTGGCGGCTGCAGTCGGAAGCGGCCGCTGCGCGCGAGATCGGCCGAGATGACCGCGGTCAGCGGCTGCGGCAGGTGCTCCTCCGCACCGAAGGGCACGATGGTGATGGGAATCTGGTCGGCGCCGCCGCCGATGATCTCGATGGTCAGCTGTGCGGCCGCCCAGTTGGGAAGCGCCAGCGCCGCCATTCCGATGGGATACGAGGCGGCAAGCGAGCCGAGCAGACGGCGGCGGGACCGGGACGGCTCGTCCGGGAAGTCGAGCGATGGTTCGGAGGGTAGCCTGCGAGCGTTAGTCATCGGCGCGAAATTATAACATTCGATTGCACTTGGTCGATTGCGCCTGGTCGATTACCCGGGCCCGATCCGGCATCGCGTGCCGCTCAGCCCGGACGGAACACGAGATTGAGTTCGCGCAACCGCTGGAACAGCTGCGGGTCGCTGGGCACGGGCAGCGGCGAGGCGGCGAGCACGGCGCGTTCGACCGCTTCGTCATAGGCGGGAAACCCGCTGCTGCGCCTGAGTTTAACCGACAGGACGTCGCCTCCGGGGATGATGGTGATCACGTATTCGGCCTGCGCCGTGTCCGGAGTGCCGGCGGGCACCACCACCTTGCTGCGGATGCGCTGCTGGATACGCTGCTGCCAGGACGCGAGTTCCTTGGCCAGCGCGGAAACACGGTCGGCCTCGGCCTTGCGCGCGGCCTCCTGGCGGTGGCGCTCCTCCAGGATGGCGTTGCGACGCTTCTCGGCTTCGGCCTCCAGCGTCGCCTCCTGCTGGCGACGCTCCTCGTCCTGCCTGCGCTCCTCTTCCAGGCGTTTGGCTTCGTCCTGCCTGCGCAGTTCCTCCTGGCGCGCCTGCTCCTCGCGCTTGCGCCGATCCTCCTCGCGCCTCGCTTCCTCCTTCTGCTTCTTCTCCTCTTCCAGGCGCTTGCGCTCGGCGTCCTTGCGGATCTTCTGTTCATTCTCGCGCCGTTTCGCGTCCTCGGCCTCCTTGCGCTTCTTCTCCTCGAGCTTGCGTTTCTTCTCCTCGAGCTGGATGTCCGCCCTGCTCGGCTTCGGCTCCGCCTTGGGCAGCTCCTTCGGAGGCGGCTTGGGTCCGGGGTCCGCCTTGGGCTCGGGTCTGGGCTGCGGCTTGGGCGCCGGACGCGGCGGCGGCGGCTCCTGACGGGCCGAGACCGGCTTGCGAGGCGGCAGTTCGCTCCACAGTTCGGCCATCAGCGGCTCGCGCTCCTTGGGCTGCCAGTTGATTCCGAAATAGAGGAAAGCGAAGAACGCCGCGTGCACGGCAATCGCCAGCGCAGCGGATGCCATCCGACCCGTTTCACCCGCGCGTCTCAGCATTCGCTGCGGCTCGCGTCCCGGGTCATTTTCCTGCGGGCCGCGTGAGCAGACCCACGCGCGGGATGCCGTTACTCTGCAGGAGGTCCATCACCTCCACCACGTGCCTGTACACCACGTCCCGGTCGGCGGCGATCACCACCGCCTGCTCGCGCTTGATGTCGAGACGCTGCTTGACCTCGTACACCAGCGTGTCGCGGTCTACCGGACGTTCCTTGCCGGCGGTATCGCGCAGCGATATGCGTCCGTCCTTGCGCACCAGCAGTTCCAGCGGCACCACCGGCGGCGCGCTGGTACGGCTCACCGACGGCAGCTCGACGACGCTGGTGTTGATCAGCGGCGCCGTCACCATGAAGATGACCAACAGCACTAGCATGACGTCGATGTAGGGCACGACGTTGATCTGGTTCATGAGCCGTGTCTTGCGGCGTCGCTCGCTCATCGTCCGCTCCTCAGGCCGCCGGCACCGCGCTGCCGCCCTGGCGCTGCAGGATGTTGGAGAACTCCTCCATGAACGTCTCGAAGCGCGTGGACAGCCGATCTATCTCGCGCGCGTAGTAGTTGAACGCCACGACCGCGGGTATCGCGGCGAACAGCCCGATCGCGGTCGCGATCAAGGCCTCGGCGATGCCGGGGGCCACCTGTCCGAGCGTGGCCTGCTGCACGTTCGCCAGGCCCCGGAAGGCATTCATGATTCCCCACACCGTGCCCAGCAGGCCCACGTAGGGGCTCACCGAACCCACCGTGGCGAGGAAGGACAGGTGGGCCTCGAGATAGTCCAGTTCACGCTGATAGGTCGCGCGCATCGCGCGGCGCGTGCCATCCATCACCACCGCGATTTGCTGCGCGCTCTGCCGCCGCAGCTTGACGAACTCGCGGAAGCCGGCCTCGAAGATGCGCTCCATGCTGGCCGGCGTGCGCCGGCCATTGACGATCGACTGGAACAGCTGGTTCAGGTCGGGCCCGCTCCAGAACGTGCGCTCGAAATCCTCGGACTTGCGACGCGTGTCACGCAGCACGAAGGCCTTGCGGAAGATGAACCACCAGGAGGCAAGCGACATCACCATCAGCAGGAGCATGACCAGCTTCACCAGTAAGCTGGCCTGCCCGATCAGGGCGATCATCGACAGATCATGAGTGACGTCCACGCTTGCTCCTCTCGTTCTGCCGGATTGTCGATGCGCTCGGGGCGAGTTCGGCGTACAGCGTCCCGGGCAGAGCGGTCGGTCGGAAGCTGCCTCCTTCCACGCAGGCGAGGTTCACGCTCGCCTCCACCAGGTCCTGGGCATCGCGGCATGCACGCTGGCGCAGCGTGAGCTGTGCGCGGCCCACGTGCTCCACCTCCACCGAAACGCGCAACCTGTCATCGAGCAGCGCCGGGCGCAGGAAGCGCAGTTCCAGGCGCCGCACGATGAACAGGTGCCCGGCCTGCGCCATCGCACGCAGGTCGTAGCCCAGATGTCGCAGCCACTCGGTACGCGCCCGCTCGAAGAAGTTCAGGTAATTCGCGTGGTAGACGACGCCGCCCGCGTCGGTGTCCTGGTAGTACACGCGCAAGTCGATGCAGAACGCCTCGGGGCCGGCCGCCGGCCGTGCTTCAGGAGACGGCATTCCACAGGTCACCGCCGGGAGCCCCCTGCGGCGTCGCGACGCCGAAATGACGGTAGGCCGACAGCGTCGCCACCCGTCCGCGCGGCGTGCGCTGCAGGTAACCCTGCTGGATCAGGTAGGGCTCGAGCACGTCCTCGATGGTATCGCGCTCCTCGCCGATGGCGGCGGCCAGATTGTCCAGCCCCACCGGCCCGCCGCCGAACTTCTCCAGCACCGCGAGCAGAAGCTTGCGGTCCATGAGGTCGAATCCCACGGTGTCCACGTCCAGCATGCGCAGCGCCGCATCCGCCATCTCCCGCGTGACCACGCCCTCGCCCCGGACTTCCGCGTAGTCGCGTACACGCCGCAACAGGCGGTTGGCAATGCGCGGGGTACCGCGCGAGCGCGACGCGATCTCGAACGCGCCGCCGGTGTGCATGGTCACGCCGAGCAGCCCCGCGGAGCGCTCCACGATCAGGGTCAATTCCTGCGACGTGTAGAACTCCAGGCGCGACACGATGCCGAAGCGGTCGCGCAACGGATTGGTGAGCATGCCCGCGCGCGTGGTGGCGCCCACCAGCGTGAACGCGGGCAGATCGAGCTTGACCGAACGCGCGGCGGGCCCCTCGCCGATCATGATGTCGATCTGGAAATCCTCCAATGCCGGATAGAGAATCTCCTCGACCACCGGCGAGAGGCGGTGGATCTCGTCGATGAACAGGACGTCGTTGGGTTCGAGGTTGGTAAGCAGGGCCGCCAGATCGCCCGGGCGCTCGAGCACCGGACCGGAGGTCTGCCGCAGGCTCACTCCCATCTCGCGGGCGATGATGTGCGCGAGCGTGGTCTTGCCCAGACCCGGGGGGCCGAACAGCAGCACATGGTCGAGCGCCTCGCGGCGCCTGCGCGCGGCCTCCACGAAGATGGAGAGCTGGTCGCGCAGCTTCTCCTGTCCCACGTAGTCCGACAGTTGCCTGGGCCGCAGCGCGCGCTCCACGGCCTCCTCTTGCGGCGAGGTCCGTTCGGCGGCGATCAGGCGGTCAGTCTCGATCATCCCGTCGGCTCGTGCGGCATCGCGTCCGGCCCTCAGGCCCGGCCGGACTTGCGGAATCCCTCGAGCGCGGCTTCGATCTCCGTGGCTGCGGGATCGATGCGTCGCGGCAGGTCCGCTGCGGTACGCGACAGGCGCTGGCTGACCATACCGGTCACCTTGAGCACCGCGTTGACGAAGTACTTCTTGCCGGTGGCGGACATGGCGAACCTGTTGCCGTCCTGGTGCGCTTCGGTATCGAAGCGCATCTCCCGCTCCTCGATCTCGTACAGGTCCTGCATGCGCTTGCGGTCGGCCTCGATGCCGGGCAGGCTGTGCTGAATCTTTCCGCCCAGGGCCAGCGCACTGATGACGTGGAACGCGATGCTGTGGTCGACGATCATCGCCTGCTTGCGCCCGGCCATGGTGCCGAAGTGCGTGAGCAGGCCGTCCAGGTCCTGCTCGGTGAACTCGGCCTGATTCAGGCGCGACCATTCCTCGGACAGCCACTCCAGGCTCGAGAAATCGCGTTTCGCGCTGCCCATGAGGCGGGACACGATGGCGTCTTCGGCCTGCTTCCAGTGGTCGTTGGACGGGTTCCAGCTGCCGCCCAGGTTCTGCTCCACGCCGAGACGGCGCAGGAAGTCGCGCGCCGCGAGGATGCTCTCCTGCTTGAGGTAGTAGTCCCCGACCGCGACAGTGGTCGTCAAATCGTGCACGTTGACCAGACGCTCGCTCTTCTCCACCTGGGCGGCACCTGCACTGCCCAGCATCAGAGCCAGCAACACCGCCCCCGCCCATCGACACAGATTCGTCTTCATGCTTTCCGGTTCTCTCGTCTGTCGTTGCGCTGCATCGTCGCGCGCTTCGTCGTGCCGTATCGTCGCGCCCTAATCGTCGCGTCCTATCGTCGCCCGGTGCCGGCGACATCGTACCGGATGCGCTCGACGCAGGTATAGCGTGCCAGCGCGCGACCTCGTCCTCATGCGGACGCCTCGTCAACCCACCCTGGACAGGAGTCGAAGCGCCTGGCGGATCGACTCGGACGCGTTGAGATCGGGCGGCAGCTTCGCGAGCGCGGCGGCTGCTTCCTTTTCGCTGTAACCCAGCGCGAGCAGGCCGTTCAGGGCGTCGCCGCGGGCATTGCCGCCCGAGACTGCGCCGGTCGTAACGCCACCGTGCAGCTTGTCGCGCAACTCCAGCAGCAGGCGCTCCGCGGTCTTGCGGCCGATGCCCGGCACCTTGACCAGGCGCGCGCTGTCCTGCGCTGCCACTGCCTGACCGAGTTCATCCACGGTCATGCCCGACAGCACGGCGAGGGCCGTGCGCGCGCCGATCCCCGAGATGCGCACCAGCTGACGGAAAGCCTGGCGCTCGGCCTCAGTCGAGAACCCGAACAGCAGGTGCGCGTCCTCGCGCACGATGAGCTGCGTATGCAGCACCACGCGCTGGCCGGTTGCCGGCAACTGGTAGAACGTGCTCATCGGCACGTCCACCTCGTAGGCCACACCCTGCACGTCGACCAGGATCTGCGGCGGATGCTTCTCCACCAGCGTGCCGGTGAGCCGGCCGATCATCGCGCCGGCTCCCTCACACCAGCCGCCCGTGGCGCACCCGGTAGCCTGCAGTGGCGAGCCGACCCAGGCCCTGTCCCCCGTGTGCGTGGCAGATCGCGCATGCGAGCGCGTCGGCCGCATCCGCACTGGGATCGGCGGCCAGCCCCAGCAGCCGTCGAACCATCTCCTGCACCTGCTCCTTGGCCGCGTGGCCGTTGCCGACGACCGCCTGCTTGACCTGCAGCGCGGTGTACTCCGCCACCGGCAGGCCGTGCGACACCGCCGCGCAGATTGCCGCACCGCGTGCCTGGCCCAGACGCAGGGTGGACTGCGGATTGACGTTCACGAACACCTGCTCCACCGCAACCTGGTCGGGCGCATGCTCGGTGATTACCTGCGCGAGGCTGTCCAGAATGGTCTTGAGCCGCTCCGGCAGCGGTGCGTCGGCCGTACGCACCACGCCGCTGCTCACGTAGCTGAGGGCCTGCCCGCGCCGCTCCAGCACACCGAAGCCGGTGACGCGCAGGCCCGGGTCGATTCCCAGGATCCGTACCGCGGCGACCGCTGCAGCGTGCCCGCGCATGGAGGGGGGCGGCTCAGTCCGCGACCACGGCGGTGGTGTACACGGCCTGCACGTCGTCCAGGCCTTCCAGCGCGTCCAGCAGCTTCTGCATGCGCACGCTGTCCTCTCCAGCGAGCACGTTCTCGGTGGCTGCCTTCATCGTCACCTCGGCCAGTTCGGCCATGAAGCCCGCCTTCTCGAGCGCCGCCTTGACCGCCGGGAAGTCTCCCGGTGCGGTGATCACCTCCGCGCTGCCGTCGTCGTTCATCACGACGTCGTCCGCGCCCGCCTCGATCGCACTCTCCATCAGCCTGTCTTCGCTCACGCCGGGCGCGAATACCAGCTGGCCACAGTGCCTGAACAGGAACGCCACCGAACCGTCGGTGCCCAGATTGCCGCCATACTTCGCGAAGGCATGACGCACATCGGCCACGGTGCGCGTGCGGTTGTCGGTCATGCAATCGACCATCACCGCCGCCCCGCCGACGCCGTAGCCTTCATAGCGGATCTCCTCGTAATCGACTCCCTCCAGCTCACCGCTGCCGCGCTTGATCGCACGCTCGATGTTGTCCTTCGGCATGTTGGCCTCGTAGGCCTTCTCGATGCCCAGCCGCAGGCGCGGATTCATGTCGGGAGCCGCGCCGCCGAGCTTGGCAGCAACGGTGATTTCCTTGATCAGGCGCGTAAACACCTTGCCGCGCCTAGCGTCCTGTGCGGCCTTCTTGTGCTTGATGTTGGCCCACTTGCTGTGACCTGCCATACGAACCTCGGGCTGCACCGGCTGGGATGCCGGACAGCAATTGCACCATCCATGACGACGAGACGGATCCGGATCTACGACAGCCGATCCGGACAGTTTGGGAAGCACATCAATGCAGTCGTGCATCCCACGGATATAATTCAAAGTTTATCACAGCCCCCCTGCGGAACCGCCATGTCAGAGCCGCTGCCGATCGCCAAAGCGAAGGACGACATCCACCTCCTGCCGGCCCTGGCGAACCGGCACGGCCTGATCACGGGCGCCACCGGTACGGGCAAGACCGTCACCCTGCAGACGCTCGCACAAGGATTCAGCCGTATCGGCGTGCCAGTGTTTCTCGCCGACGTGAAGGGCGACCTGTCCGGGCTGAGCCAGGCGGGCCAGATGAGCCCGAAGCTGCAGCAGCGGCTGGACACGCTCGGACTCGCGGCGCCGGAATTCGCGGCCTGTCCCGTGGTGTTCTGGGACGTGCTCGGGGAGCAGGGCCATCCCCTGCGCTCGACCATTTCCGAACTCGGTCCGCTGCTGCTCGCGCGCATGCTCGATCTCAACGAGACACAGACCGGCGTGCTCGCGCTGGTGTTCAGGATCGCCGACGACAACGGCCTGCTGCTGCTCGACCTCAAGGATCTGCGGGCGATGTGCCAGTTCGTCGGCGACAACGCGAAGCAGTTCACCACCGATTACGGAAACGTCTCCGCAGCCAGCATCGGAGCCATCCAGCGTGGTCTGCTGCAGCTCGACGAGCAAGGCGGGGACCGGTTCTTCGGCGAGCCGGCACTGGACATCGACGACCTCATGCAGACCGACGGCAACGGCCGCGGGATCATCAACATCCTGTCGGCCGACAGGCTGATGCAGCAGCCCAAGATCTACGCGACGCTGCTGCTGTGGCTGCTCTCGGAGCTGTTCGAGCGCCTTCCGGAGGTAGGCGATCCGGACAAGCCCAAGCTCGTGTTCTTCTTCGACGAGGCGCACCTGCTGTTCAACGACGCGCCCAGGGCGCTGCTCGAGAAGATCGAACAGGTGGTGCGGCTGATCCGCTCCAAGGGCGTAGGCGTGTACTTCGTCACGCAGAACCCGCTGGACGTGCCCGAGACGGTCCTGGGCCAGCTCGGCAACCGGGTGCAGCACGCGCTGCGCGCCTACACGCCGCGCGACCAGAAGGCGGTGAAGACGGCAGCGAGCACCATGCGCCAGAACCCCGAGATCGACACGGAGAAGGCGATCGCGGAACTGGCAGTGGGCGAAGCGCTGGTGTCGATGCTCGACGAAAAGGGCCGTCCCGGGATCGTGGAGCGCGCCTGGATCCTGCCGCCCGGCAGCCGCATCGGCGCGATCACGCCGACGGAACGCCGGCAGGCGGTCCGCGCGTCCGTGCTGTTCGGGCACTACGACGAGACTGTGGACCGCGATTCTGCATACGAGAAGCTGCGAAGCGCCGCGGCATCGCGCATGTCGCCCGCACCAGAACAGAAAGCGGACGAACCTGCGGCCCCGACGGCGCCAGCCGGCGGCGGCAGTGTGATGGACGTGCTCGGGGGAATCCTGGTGGGAAGCACCGGACCGCGCGGCGGACGGCGCGAAGGCATGCTGGAGGCGGCAGCCAAGAGCGCCGCGCGCTCGGTGGGCTCCCAGCTCGGCCGCCAGATCATGCGCGGCGTGCTGGGCGGATTGCTCGGCGGCAGCACTCGCACCCGCCGCTGACATCCACACGATCGTCTGCCGGATGATACGCGCCGACGTCATCGCGGAACGTTTCCAGGTGACGCATTCGCGGACGCACCTGACACCGTCTCAAAATGACGACAGCGCACGCCCGCACACGCGCCGTGTGTCAATCGAATCTCACAATTTGTCAGGAAAACGATGGACGAACATAGGTCGTGATGGCAACATCGTTGCCGCGCGGAGACTGCCGGTATCCGGCGCGCAACGAATCGTCAATCAAAATGCATTAGAACGACGGCATGACTGGCCTCGCTACGCCCGCGCTCGGCGCCGTCGATGTGATGCGCCTTCCGGTCATGCCCATCGTGCTCCGGCATGCTCTGGAGCGTGCGGGCGAGGGACGTCCGACCGAAACGCTGGCGCGGGCGATCGGGCGGGACGCAGGGCTGGCGATGCGCTTTCTCGCCGCCACTGCCTCGGCCGCCGGCATCCAGCAGTCCGCGAACACATCGCTGGAGCAGCAGGTTCACACGCTCGGCGGAGGCATCGCCCAGACGATCCTCATGCGCGCAGCGCGCGACCGTCTGCGGGAGCCCGCCTCGGCTGCCGCCGCACAGGACGCGCTGGCGCACTGGGCCCACTCCCTGCACTGCGCACACATCGCGCAGGCCGTCGCGGAAGCGTGCGCCTATTCGAGTCCGCACGAAGCCTATCTTGCCGGACTGCTGCACGACGTAGGCATGCTCGCGCTCGCAGCCGACATGCCGCACGCCTGGTCCGGCATCGCCGCAGCGGCGGCGCACGAGGGACAGCTGCTCGAACTGGAGCTCGACCGGCTCGAAACCAGCCACGCCGAAGTCTCCTGCATGCTGGCAACACGAATCGGTCTGCCGGGTCACCTTGCCGACGCCCTGCTGCTCCAGCACGCCCCCTACGCCGAGTTGCTCGGCACCCACAAGCTGGTGCGCATGCTGTGGGTGACCGAGGCATGCACCGAGCGCTCCGGCAGCGCTCCGGACTTGCAGACATACGCGCGCCTGATCGGGTTGCCGCCCGAGGCACTGGACGCGGCGCTGCGGCAGGCGGCTGTGCGCTTCATACAGGACGTGCAGGAATTGTCGGCGCCGGTGCCGGCCGCGGACAGGTGGTGGCGGCTGCCGGTGCCGGCGCACGAGGACCCTGCCCGCACCCCGGAGGCGGCATGGCAGGCAGGTGCCGACACCAGGCTGCTCGATACCGTCATGCAGAGCGCGTCCTTGCAGCAGGCGCCCGCGCTGCTGATGGGGGCGGAGGATACGGGCGGCGTGCTGTCGAGGCTGCGCAGCATCACCGCCGCGCTGCTCGGCCTGCAGATGTTCGTGGCTTTCCTGCACGACTCGGCCGCACGCTCCCTGACCGGCTGGTTCGTCAGTCCTCAGCGCCTGGCGCCTGCCGAACTGGACATTCCGATGAATGCGGGCACCAGCCTGGTGGTGCGCACCGCGATCGAACGCACGCCTCAGCAGGCGCCATCGACGCATGGCGGGGAGCGCCTGCGCGGGGTGGACATCGAGATCGCGCGGCTGCTGCAGGCGCCGGCACTGGCGACGGTGCCGCTCACCGCGGGCAGCGCCCTGCTCGGCGTGCTCGCCTTCGGTGTGTCGCAGGAACAGGCGCAGCGCATGGCTCTCGACACGGGAATGCTGCAGAGGCTGGCGGAGATGGCAAGCCATGCCCTCACCCACCGCAAGGCGCACGCGGACCAGCAGCGGCTGAAGGAAACGGACCTGCGCGAGCGCCTGCGCAACTCGGCCAGACGGCTGGTGCACGAGGCGCGCAACCCGCTCACCGTGATGAAGACGCATCTGGAACTGCTCGGCGAGCGAGTGCGCAACGGCGATCCGATCGACAAGGACATCCGGGTCCTGCGCGCGGAGATCGACCGCGTGTCCGAGATCATCGGCCGCATCGGCAGCGCCGACCTCTCGGTGGAGAAGGCGCAGGCACCCACCGACATCAACGCGCTGGTGCGCGAGCTCATGGTGGTCTACCGCGAGGCGCTGTTCGTCACGCGCGCCATCGAGGTCGGCCTGGAACTCGATCCGCGCCTGCCGTCCGTGATGACCGATCCCAACGCGCTCAAGCAGGTGCTGCTCAACTTCTGGAAGAACGCCTCCGAGGCGATGCCCGCCGGCGGGCAGGTGCGCGTACGCACGCTCGACCGCGTCAACTACGAGGGCCGGCTGATGGTCGAGATCAGCGTGTCGGACACCGGCACCGGAATGCCGGCCGAGATGCTGGAGACCCTCTTCTCGGAGCGCCTGACCATGAGCAAGGGCGCGGATCGCGGATACGGCCTGAACAATGCCTACACCCTGGTCAAGCAGCTCGGCGGTCACGTCCTGTGCCGCAGCGAGCCAGAGCGGGGCACCATGTTCACCGTCCTGCTCCCACGGCAGTCGGGCGCATCCGCGGCACGCGCGTGAACGCATCGACGAAGGGCAGCTGGCAATGACGGAATTCGGACCGGGCCTGTATCCGCCTCAGCCTCTGGTCGAACGCGACCGCGTGCGCATCCTGCTGGTCGACGACGAGGAGCGGATCCGCGACGCGGTGATGGAACTGATCGCCAGGCCCGGGCGCGAGATACTCACCTGCGGCAACGGCAACGATGCACTGCGTGTGCTCGCCACGCAGCACGTGGACCTCGCCTTGCTCGACATCCGGTTGCCAGACATGACGGGCCTGGACATCATGGAACGCATGCGTGGCAGCGGCCTGTCGGTGCGCGTGATCGTGGTGAGCGCCGACGACCAGGTCGACTCGGCCATTTCCGCCTTGCGCTACGGCGCCTACGAGTACGTGCGCAAGCCGTTCGAGCCGGCCGCCCTGCGGCGCACCGTGGACAACGCGCTCGAGCAGCTGCGCCTGCAGCGCGAGAACGTCGGAATCCGCAGCCGCCTCGAGCAGTCCGAGCGCCTGCACCGCTATCTCATCGACCAGTCTCCGGACCTCATCTACACCCTCGACCAGGGCGGACGCTTCACCTTCGTCAACGAGCGCTTCAACCGGCTGCTCGGCTTCACGCGCGAGGAACTGATCGGCCACCACTACTCGGCCATCGTCCATCGCGACGACGTCAAGCGCGCCGAATTTGCCTTCAACGAGCGGCGCACCGGACAGCGCGCCTCGAGCAACGTCGAGATGCGCGTGCGCCGCCGCGGCGGTGACGGTACGCCGTGCACGATCGTGCTGAGCGCGGTCGGGCTGTATGCGCCCGAGAGGCGCCAGACCGAAGAGGCCGACGACGCCGAGAAGCCTTCCGAACAGCGCACGGGGTTCATCGGAACCTACGGCGTGGGACGCGACATCTCCGACCGCAAGCGCGCCGAGGAACTGGTCAGCTACCACGCCTACTACGACGTCCTGACCGGCCTGCCCAACCGCACGCTGTTTCGCGACCGCTTGCGCCAGGCGATCGCGCAGGCGCGGCGCCATCGCACCCGCCTGGCGGTGATGTTCATCGACCTCGACCGCTTCAAGCTGATCAACGATACCTACGGCCACGTGCGCGGCGACCTGTTCCTGCAGCAGGTGGCCGGACGCCTGCGCCGCCAGCTGCGCAACAGCGATACGCTGTGTCGGCTCGGCGGCGACGAGTTCACCGTGCTCGTCCCCGACCTGCGCAGCCCGGACGATGCCGCGCAGAAGGCGCAGCAGTTCCTGGACGCGTTGCGCCGACCCTTCGTGGTCGAGAACGACGAGCTGAGCGCGACCGCGAGCATCGGGCTGTCGGTGTTTCCCGATCACGGCGCCAACGAGGATGAACTGATCCGCAACGCCGACCTCGCCATGTACCAGGTCAAGCGCCGCGGCAAGGACAACGTCGGCGTGTTCGAGAAGGAGATGAGCAGCCTCTACAGCGAGAAGATCAACCTCGAGGGAGAGCTGCGGCGCGCACTGCAGCGCCAGGAGCTGCAGGTCCACTACCAGCCGATCCACGAGGTGAGCAAGGGTGTGGTGGAGTGCGTCGAGGCGCTGGTGCGCTGGAACCACCCGAAGCTCGGCCAGCTCGATCCCGCACGCTTCGTCTACATCGCCGAGGAGACCGGACTGATATCGGCGTTGAGCGATCGCGTGCTCGACTGCGCCTGCGCCCAGCTCGGGCGCTGGCGCGAGGACGGCTTCGCCGGGGTGCACGTGGCGGTGAACGTCTCGCCGCGCGATTTCGAGCGGACCGACTTCACCGAGCGCGTGGCGCAGGCGCTGGCACGCCACCGGGTTCCGGCCGACGGCCTGGAGCTGGAGATCACCGAGAACGTGCTGATCGAGGACGTGGACGCGGCCATCGACAAGATCCGCCAGCTGCGCAAGCAGGGCGTGCGCATTTCCATCGACGACTTCGGCACGCGCTACTCGTCACTGGGCTATCTGCAGCGCCTGCCGGTCAACACCATCAAGATCGACCAGGTATTCACGCGCGAACTGGACGAGGGCGACACCCACAGCCCGATCGTGCACGCCATCATCGGCATCGCTCGTGGACTAGGATTGCACCTGGTGGCCGAGGGCGTCGAGCGTCCGGTGCATCGCGATGCGCTGCGCAGGCTGGGATGCCACAGCATGCAGGGCTTCCTGTTCAGTCCGGCCCTCGCACCGGAGGAGGCGACGGGGTATCTGCGCAGGATGCGCGCAGCTCCGCTCGCGTGAGCGCGGTCACACGTTGAACCGGAAGTGCATGACGTCGCCGTCGCGCACCAGGTACTCCTTCCCCTCCAGCCGCATCTTCCCCGCCTCCTTTGCACCCTGTTCGCCCTCGAGGGTGACGAAATCGGGGAAGGCGATCACCTCGGCACGGATGAAACCCTTCTCGAAGTCCGTGTGGATCACGGCGGCTGCCTTCGGCGCCGTGTCGCCCTTGTGGATGGTCCAGGCGCGCACTTCCTTCGCGCCGGCGGTGAAGTAGGTCTGCAGACCGAGCAGATCGTACGCGACGCGAATGAGGCGGTCCAGCCCCGGCTCCTGCAGACCCAGATCGGCCAGGAACACCTGCCTGTCATCATCGGAGAGCTCCGCGATCTGCGATTCGATGGCAGCGGAGATGGCAACGACCGGTGCACCCTCGCGTGCCGCGTACTCGCGTACGCGCTCGAGCAGCGGATTGTTCTCGAGTCCGCCCTCGTCCACGTTGGCCACGTACATGGTGGGCTTCATGGTGAGCAGGAACAGCGGCCGCAGGACTTCCTTCTCCTCCTCGTACAGGTCGACCGATCGGGCCGGACGCGCCTGATCTAGTGCCACCTGCACCTTCTCCAGCGCCGCCACCAGACGCTGCGCCTCCTTGTCGCCGCCGGCTTTCGCGACCTTGCTGTAGCGGGCGATCTGCTTCTCGACCGTGGCGAGATCGGCCAGCGCCAGTTCGGTGTTGATGGTCTCGATGTCGGAAACGGGATCGACCTTTCCGGCCACGTGCACCACGTTCGAATCGTCGAAGCAGCGCACGACGTGCGCGATCGCGTCGGTCTCGCGGATGTTGGCCAGGAACTGATTGCCCAGCCCCTCGCCCTTGGAGGCACCGGCCACCAGCCCGGCAATGTCGACGAACTCGACGATCGCCGGCACCACCTTCTGCGGCCTGACGATCCTGGCAAGCTGCGCCAGGCGCGGGTCCGGCACTTCCACCACACCGACGTTGGGCTCGATGGTGCAGAAGGGATAATTCTCGGCGGCGATGCCGGCCTTGGTCAGTGCATTGAACAGCGTCGACTTGCCGACGTTGGGCAGGCCGACGATGCCGCATTTGAGGCTCATGTGTGTTCCGTTGGATGACTGCGTGATAGCCCGCGATCAGGGGCCGGTGTGCAGGCGGTGCATGGCTCTTTCCGTTTCGCCGGCCGCCAGCTCCGGCCACACCGCCAGTGATCGCTCGATCGCCTCCGAGATCAGCGCCGCCTCCTCCTTGCGTGGCGGGCGCAGGACGAAGCTGGCTACGTCCGCACGGTCCCCGGGGTGGCCGATGCCGATGCGCAGACGCCAGAAATCGGGCCCGAGGTGGCGCGCGATGTCCTTCAGCCCATTGTGTCCGGCGGTGCCGCCGCCCTTCTTCAGTCTCGCACTGCCCGGCGGAAGATCCAGTTCGTCGTGCACCACCATGATCTCCTCCACCGCGATCCTGTAGAAGTTCGCCACTGCCGCCACCGAGCGGCCGCTCACGTTCATGAAGGTCTGCGGCTCGAGCAGCCAGCACTCGCCGCCAGTGGCTTTGAGCCGGCCCAGCTTGCCGTGGAAGCGTGCCTCGTTGCGCAGCGTGACACCATGCGCCTCGGCCAGATTCTCGACCCACCAGAAGCCGGCGTTGTGTCGCGTGGTTTCGTACTCGGCGCCGGGGTTGCCCAGGCCAACGACGAGCCGCATGGAGCGCGCTCCAGGTTCAGGATGAAACGACGAGGCCCGCCGGCCGATGCATCGAACGGGCGGGCCTCGCACGATCGGGAAGGCATGACCTTCCCGGGGCGATTACTTCTTGTCGCCGCCGGCGGGTTTCTTCTCCGCAACGGGTGCGGCGGCCGCCGCGGGTTCTTCCTCGGTCGCGGCCTCGACCCTCGGCTGCTGGATCGTCACCACCACCAGGTCGTCCCCGGCGCGCAACGCGATCGACTCGACGCCCTGCGGCAGCTTCAGATCGGACAGGTGCAGGGACTGCCCCGCCTGCATCTCGCCGATGTCGACCTCGATGTACTCGGGCAGGTCCGCGGGCAGACACCCGATCTCGATCTCCGGCATGACGTGGCTGACGGTGCCGCCGCCGGTCTTCACGCCCGGTGCGGTTTCCTGGTTCATGAAGTGCAACGGAACCTTCATGTGGATCCTGCGATCGGCGGCAACACGCTGGAAGTCCACGTGCAGCACGTCCAGCCGCCAGGGGTGCATCTGGTAGTCACGCAGCAGGACCTGCTGCTTCTGCCCGTCGATGTTCAGCGAGAGGATGGAGGCGTGGAACGCCTCCATCTTCAGATGCTGCTTGAGCGCCTTGTGATCGAGCTCGATCGACTGCACCTGCTGACCGCCCCCGTACACCACCCCGGGGACCTTCTGCGCGTGACGCAGGCGGCGGCTCGCACCCTTCCCTAGCGTCGAACGCGCCAACGCGTTTACTTCGATTGCCATGTTGTTTCTCCATTGAGTCCGCAGTCCGCGACCAGACGGCGGGTTACATACCGGGACCGCAGACCGGTCCCACGTCCTACTCCATGAACAGGGAGCTCACCGACTCCTCGTTGCTGATGCGCAGCATCGTCTCCGCCAGCAGTTCGGCGACCGAGAGCTGACGGATGCGCTTGCACTCCTTCGCGGCCGTGGACAGCGGAATGGTGTCGGTCACCACCAGTTCGTCCAGCGCGGAATTGGCGATCCGGTTGATTGCCTGACCGGACAGCACCGGATGCGTGCAGTAGGCCAGCACGCGCTCGGCGCCCTTCTCCTTGAGCGCGGCGGCCGCCTCGCACAGCGTGTTGGCGGTGTCCACCATGTCGTCCATGATGATGCAGTTGCGCCCCTTCACCTCGCCGATGATGTTCATCACCGTGGCGACATTCGGTCGCGGGCGGCGCTTGTCGATGATCGCGAGGTCCGAGTCGAGCCGCTTGGCCAGGGCCCGCGCACGCACCACGCCGCCGACGTCGGGCGAGACCACCACCAGGTTGTGATAGCTCTGCTTCCATACGTCGCCGAGCAGGATCGGCGTGGCGTAGATATTGTCGACAGGAATGTCGAAGAAGCCCTGGATCTGATCCGAGTGCAGATCCATCACCAGCAGGCGGTCCACGCCCACTGCCTGCAGCATGTTGGCCACCACCTTCGCGCTGATCGCGACCCGCGCCGAGCGTGGACGACGATCCTGGCGGGCGTAACCGAAGTAGGGAATCGCCGCAGTGATGCGCTCGGCCGAGGAACGCCGCAGCGCATCGACCATCAGCATCACTTCCATCAGGTTGTCGTTGGTCGGCGTGCAGGTGGACTGCAGGACGAAACAGTCCTTGCCGCGCACGTTCTCCAGGAGTTCGACCATCGCCTCGCCGTCGCTGAAACGGCTGACGGTGGCCCGGCCCAGGTGGATGTTGAGGTGTCTGACGACGTCCTGGGCAAGCCTGGGGTTGGCGTTGCCCGTGAAGACCATCAAGCTGTCGTAGGCCATGTTCCTGTCGACGCGCCCCGTGCTGTGTCCGGTCGCGCCCGGCTCTCCATCAAAACGAAACAGCCGCAATCGAGCGGCTGTCCTGATCCAGCGTGCGGCCCGGCGCGCCCCGGTGGCACCCGGTGCAACCCGCCCTGGCGCCCCGGCGATCGGGGCTGGGGAGGAAGGATTCGAACCTTCGCATGCCGGAATCAAAATCCGGTGCCTTAACCAGCTTGGCGACTCCCCAACTCGGTCCCGCGCGGCACCCGCCGCGCGCTACCGCGACAACACTGTCATTCATTCCACCGTGCCTTCCGCCGCGCGGCGGCACGCGATACCCGCTCAGTCCGTCGACCAGTCGACCAGCGGATGCCGGTCGATACCTCGGGCGACGAAGCCGTGCATGTCCGGAGGCAGGGCACGATGGATACGCTGTGCCTGCGCTTGCGAAGAGAAGGCGGCGAACACGCAGCCCCCCGACCCGGTCACGCCCGCCGGTCCGTGCTGGCGAAGCCAGGCAAGGTGACGCGCGACCTCGGGGTGCCGCCGGCACACGACCGGCTCCAGATCGTTCCGACCCGGCCCCGCGGAAAAGCGTCGTATTTTGATGGGATCGGAATTTCGTGTCAATTCAGCGTCTGCGAACACGCTGGCGGTGGACACCGGCGCGGCCGGCACCAGAACGAGATACCAGGCGGCCGGCAGCTCGACCGGCTGCAGGTGCTCGCCGATGCCGGAGCCGAAGGCGCTGCGTCCGAACACGAACACCGGCACGTCCGCCCCGAGCCGCAACGCCAGCGCCTGCAGCCGCTGGCGCGGCCACCCCAGCTGCCACAACCGGTTCAGGGCAACGAGCACGGTGGCCGCATCCGAACTTCCGCCCCCCAGCCCGCCCCCCATGGGTATGCGCTTGTCCAGACCGATCTCCACCCCGCGAGCGACTCCGGCCTCGGCCTGCAGCAGGCGCGCCGCACGCATGCACAGGTCCTGCTCCGGGGCTACGCCGGGCAGCGGATCGGTACGCACGACGACAGCATCTTCGCGCAGGCGCAGGCGCAGGGTGTCGGCGCAATCGATGAATCGGAAGAGCGTCTCGAGCAGGTGATAGCCGTCGGCGCGCCGACCGGTCACGTGCAGGAACAGGTTGAGCTTGGCCGGCGCGGGCGCGACCACGACGTCGGCCACGGCGTGAACCTCAGCGCTGCTCGGCAATCGCGTCCTGTCCGCCCGCTCCGGCATCCAGGTTCCAGCGCTCGATCACCAGGCGCATGCGCAACCGGTCACCGGCGACGTCCAGTTTCCACGGCAGGCCGCGCACGCCCGCGCCGTCCCAGGCGAGATAGGACACGGTCCAGCCTGCCTGGTGCAGCGTTCGCGGACGGCCTTCCTCGTCGCGCTCGACCTGCGCCTGCGCCCCCGGCCATTCCAGCCCGCGCACCCAGTAGGGCAGCGCATCGATCGGCAGATCCCAGTCGAGCACCTCGGCAGCGAGCGCGCGCAGATCCTCCGCTTCGTGCTGTTCGCCATCCGAGGTGATCAGCCAGGCCCCTTCCGGTCCCTGGCGCATGCGTGCCACGGAGGTACCGATCGGTGAGGAGAATGCCAGTTCGTCCAGCGCCGGATCATGCCGCCACAGGACGCGTCCCGGAAAGGCGCCATCGGCCACGCGCAGATTGATGCGCCCGCTCAGCTCGAACTGGTCCGCCTCGGCCGGGGTGACGCTGCGCTGTGCGGGACGGGGACCGAGCACCGAGCAGGCGCCCAGCAGCAGGATCACGACGGCGAGAGTGAGACGCTCCAGGCGCGGCGGGAACGTTATGGGGCGCGCGGACACTGGCGGAGGCGGTCAGCGCAGGAATCGCTTCACCGTCTCCTGCAGCAGTTCGTTTTCGCCGTGCTCGAGCAGCGCGGAGCGCCACAACTGCTCGGCCTCCGCCTTCTTGCCCTTGGCCCACATCACTTCGCCCAGGTGTGCCGCGATCTCCGGATCCGGGCGGCGGGCGTAGGCGCGCTGCAGGAAATCGAGCGCCTCCTTGAAGTTGCCCATTCGGTAATGCACCCAGCCCATGCTGTCGAGAATGAAGGCGTCCTCCGGCGAGAGCGCGAGTGCACGCTCCACGTACCCCTTGGCTTCGTTGTAGCGGCTGGTGCGATCCGCCAGCGTGTAGCCCAGCGCATTGTAGGCCTGCGCGTGGTCAGGCTTGAGCTTGATCAGCTTGAGCAGATTGCTCTCCAGCACGTCGATCCTGCTCAGCTTCTCCGCGGCCAGGGCGACGTCGTAGAGCAGGTCGGCGTTTTCCGGCTGCTTCGTCAGCGCACCGGCGAGCAGGTCGTAGGACTCCTGGTAGGACCTCGCCTCGCGCAGCAGCTGCGCCTCCGCCTGGATCAGCACCGTGCGCTGCTCCTCGTTCGTCACCTCGACGTTCTGCAGGAAGGTGCGTGCCTCGGCGAGCTTGTTCTGCCGGCCGAGGAGGAAGGCATAGCGGGCCTGCGCCGACACGTACTGATCGCCGCCCTTGACCTGTGCGTACCAGTTCATGGCCTCGTCCGGATGCTTGCGCTCCTCGTAGGCCTGGCCGATGTAGAAGCGCAGCGTGTCCGGATCGCGGTAGTTCAGTTCCAGCGCACGCTTCAACGACTTGTCCGCCAGATCGAAGTCGTCCATCTGCAGCGACAGCAGCCCGATGGTGACCAGGATCTCCGCGTTCGCAGGCTGCGCCTCGTGCAGGATCTGGTACTGCGCGCGCGCCTCGGACAGCTGCTTGGCATTGATCAGCATGCGCGCGTAGTGCGCGCGTGCGTCGCGTGCCTGCGGATGCGCCTGCACGAAGCCCGCCAGGTACTCGCCGGCTTTGGCCGCGGATTCGCGCTGCTGGATGAAATGCGACAGCTGCAGCGCGCCCAGTTCCCAGTCGGGACGCAGTTTCATCGCCTCGCGCATCTCGCTCATCGCCAGTTCGTACTGCTCCGCGGCGAAGGCCGACTGGGCGAGAACCAGGTGTGCCTCGGGAAGCGCCTTGTGGTTCTTGATCAGCTCCTTCACCACCGCGAGCACCGCAGCCCGGTCCGGATGCTTGTTGAGCAGGGAATGCAGCTGCAGGAAGCCCTGGGCAGGATCCCCGCCGGCGCCGATCAGGGCCTCGAGGTGGGGCTTGGCCTCGCCGAGCTTGTTGCCTGACAGGAGCAGGCCCACCAGGTTCTGCCTCGCCTGCGCATTGTCCGGCTCGAGTTCGAACCACAGGCGCGCCGCGTCGAGGGCGGTGCCCTGCAGGCGCGCGTAGGTGGCGATCTCGGTGGCGCGCCGTGCAAGGCGCGGATCGCGCGTCGACTTCGCCATCTCCAGATAGCCCTGCGCGGCCAGCTGCAGGTTGCCGCGCTGGCCGGCGATCTCGGAGAGCAGGAACTTGAAGAGCAGTTCCTGGTCCAGTGCGGTGCCCGGGATGTCGCTCGCCGGCGGCGGGGAATTCTGGAACACGCGCCGCGCGCGATCCTCCAGGGATTCGTCCGCGTTCTGCGCCAGAAATGTGGACACCGGCACGTCGTCGGCGGACGCGGTCATCGGCGGGAAGCCGATCGCATGCAGGGCAGGCTTCTGCGCGCACGCTGCCAGCGCCAGCGCGGAGAGGGCGATCACCAATCTCAGGTCACGGGCCATGACAACGCTTCCTCACTCAGCTCCACGCAGGCGGCGGCGGACCGGGCGGCCCTGCGCGGTGGACGGACCTGTATCGGGCCATGCTGCCCGCAGGCGCTTCAACATCGAGGCCAGTTTAGGTATATTTGCCGCGGGCCTCAAGCCAGGGCTCGCGATTCGCGGCCCTGTGCTTCACATCCGGCGCGATCCCGGGCTTCCCCAGCGAGAAGCAAGTTCTCTGCCGCGCGTTTCCAGACCATGAACTCATCCAACGGTACCGCCGAGGTTTCCGCCGAGATCACGTTGTCGGCGCATGAGCTGTCGCGCAGCTACGGCGGCGCCCGCGCCGTGGACGGCATCGCGCTCGAACTGCGCCGCGGCGAGGTGCTCGGCCTGCTCGGTCCAAACGGCGCGGGGAAGACCACCACGATGCAGATGCTAACCGGCAATCTGGCTCCGAGCACCGGCAGCATCAGCATCTGCGGGATCGATCTGCTGGAGCGGCCGGCGGCAGCCAAGGCGCGGCTCGGCTACCTGCCCGAAATTCCGCCGCTGTACAAAGAGTTGCGTGTGGACGAGTACCTGCGGCTGGCAGCGCGCCTGCACCGCGTGGCGCGCGGGCGCGTGGCAGATGCGCTGCAGCAGGCGAAGTCGCACTGCGGACTGATGGAGATGGGGCAGCGCCTGATCGGCGCGCTGTCGAAGGGCTACCAGCAGCGGGTGGGCATCGCCCAGGCGATCATCCACGCACCCGACGTCGTGATCCTCGACGAGCCTACCGTGGGCCTGGATCCGAACCAGATCCGCGACATCCGCACACTGATCCGCGACCTGTCCGACCGCCACAGCGTCATCCTCTCGACCCACATCCTGCCGGAGGTCGAGGCCGTGTGCGACCGTGTGCAGATTCTTCATCGCGGACGCATCGTGTTCAACGACCGCATCGAGGCGCTGCGGCAGTTCCGCGGCGCACCCGTGCTGCTGGTCGGGTTCCGACGTGCCCCAGCGCCGGAGGAAGTGGCCGCCCTGCCAGGCGTGGGCGGCGTGCGGCGCGGTCCCGAAGGCATGCTGCGGGTGGAGCGCTCCGGCGAGGCCGATCCGACCGACGTGCTGGTGGAGGCGGCGGTCGCACGCGGCTGGGGCCTGACCCATCTGGCGCCCGAGCACGCCTCGCTGGAGGACGTGTTCGTGCAGCTCACGCGGCAGGACGCCCCCGAAGCAATGCAGGCCGCGGCATGATCCGGCTGATCGCACTGAAGGAGCTGCGCCTGCTGTTCGCCTCGCCCCTGGCCTGGGTGGTGCTGGCCTTCCTCCAGGGATTCTTCGCCTGGGTGTTCCTGTCGCAGTTACAGAGCTGGCTGGAATTGCAGGCGCAGATCGCCGCACAGCCGGGCGCGCCCGGGGTCACCGAGTGGGTGGTCGCGCCCCTGTTCGCCACCGCCACGATCGTGCTGCTCATGGTCGTGCCGCTGCTGTCGATGCGGATGGTGGCCGAGGAGCGGCGCGCGCAGACCCTGCCGTTCCTGATGTCGTCCCCGGTCTCGATCACGCAGATCGTGCTGGGCAAGTATCTCGCGCTGCTGCTGTTCCTGGCCCTGGCCGTGGGGCTCATCGTGATCATGGCGTTCTCGCTGTTCGCCGCCGGCCGGCTCGATCTCGGCCTGCTCGCCGCCAACGCACTCGGCCTGCTGCTCATGGGCGGCAGCTTCGCTGCCGTCGGGCTGTATCTGTCCTGCCTCACCGCCCAGCCCCTGGTGGCGGCGGTCGGCACCTTCGCCGTGCTGCTCGGCCTGTGGCTGATCAACATCTCCACGCGCGATCCCGACAGCCTGCTGCACATGCTCTCGCTCATGCGCCACTTCGAGAACTTCGCCAAGGGCATCGTCGCGCTTCCCGACCTGGCCTACTACCTGGTGCTGATCGCGCTGTTCCTGTTCCTGTCGATCCGCCGCCTGGACGGCGACCAGCTGCGCGCATGAAGACCGGACCGCGCGTGCGCATGCAGCTGCTGGCGCAGAACGGCCTGTTCGCGGTGCTGCTGATCGCTGCCGCCCTGCTCGTCCTGTACGTGCTGCGCGACAGCGCCGTGCAGTGGGACATCACGCAGAACAAGCGCGGCAGCCTGTCCGTTGCCACGCGCGACGTGCTGCGTGCCATGGACGGGCCGATCGCCATCACCGCCTACGCCACCGTGCAGGACCCTCAACTGGGCGACGTGCGCAAGGTGGTGGCGGATTTCCTCGCCCCCTACCGCCGCATCAAGCCCGACATCACGCTGAGCTTCGTCGATCCGCGCGAGCGCCCGAAGGAGACCGCCGCCGCGAACGTGCGTGCCAACGGCGAGATGGTGATCGAGTACGGCAGGCGCAAGGAGCACCTCAGCGTGCTGAACGAGCAGAGCATGGCCAACCTGCTCATGCGGCTCGCCCGCAGCCAGGACCGGCTGGTGATGTTCGTCGACGGGCACGGCGAGCCCCGCCTGGACGGTAACGCGAACCACGACCTGGGGCAGTTCGGCCAGCAGCTGCAGGTGAAGGGGTTCACGGTCCAGGCGCTCGACCTGACGGTCGCCCCGGAGGTTGCGCAGAACGCGGCCGTGCTGGTGCTCACCCACCCGCGCGTGGACATGCTGCCGGGCGAAGTGGACAAGCTGGTGCGTCATCTCGAGCGCGGCGGGAATCTGCTGTGGCTCATCGAGCAGGAGCCGCTGCACGGACTTCAGCCGCTGACCGAGAAGCTCGGCCTGCAGCTCGGACCGGGCATCGTGGTCGATCCTGCGGCGGCACAACTCGGCATACAGCCCACCATCGCGCTGTCTTCCAGCTACGGTCATCATCCGATCACGCAGACGTTCACGCGCTACAACACTGCATTCCCATTCGCACGCGCGATCGGATTCCCGGACGAAGGCTCCCCCTGGCAGGCCACCGTCCTGGTCGAGGCGGCGCAGAACGGCTGGGTGGAGACCGGATCACTGGGATCCGACGTACGTTTCGATCCGGGCAGGGACGTGCAGGGGCCTGCCGCGGTGGCAGTGGCGTTCGAGCGCGAGGCGAAGGACGGCAAGATGCAGCGCGTCGTGGTGGTCGGCGGCAGCGGATTCCTGTCGAACGCCTTCGTCGGCCTGCTGAGCAATGTCGACTTCGGCGTCAACGTGCTCAACTGGCTGAGCGCGGACGAGAACCTCATCACCATCCAGCCGCGCGAGCGCGTTGACGCCTCGCTCGAGGTCACGCGCACGCTGCTCACCGCACTGGTGTTCGGCTTTCTGCTGCTGCTACCAGCGACCTTCCTCGCAGCGGGGGGCGCGATCTGGTGGCGGCGCCGCCGCGCCTGATCCGCATGCGCACCGGGTGGCTGGTCAACATCGTCCTGGTGGCCGTCGTGGCCGCGCTCGCCGCATATGCGTTCTACCGAACAGGCCGGGACGACCCGCAGCGCGAGCCGATCGCCCATCTCGCTGCGAGCGTCGTGCAGCGCATCGCCATCGAGGCAAACGGCGTGCAGACGATCGAACTCGCGCGCGAGGGGGACGCCTGGTTCGTCACGCGTCCGTTGCGCGCGCGCGCCAACTCCACGCAGGTGGATCGCATCCTCGACCTGCTCGCCGTGCAGGGTCGTGAGCGCATGCCGGCGCAGGATCTGCAGCGCTTCGACCTGGGTCGCCCCACCCTGCGGGTGCGTTTCGACGAGACCGCGATCGCCTTCGGCACCATCAATCCCCTCACGCAGGACCAGTACGTCCTGGTCGGCGATGCAGTGTTCATGATTCCGAGCCACCACCGCGCAGCCATCCCGGACCGGGTCGAGCGCGTGCTCACGCACGCGCTGTTGCGCACGAACGAGAAGCCGGTGGCATTCGAGTTCGCGAACTTTTCCGTTGCGCGTGCCGACGGCAGGTGGGCGCGCAATCCGCAGCCGGCGGACGGCGCCCTGAGCCAGGACGACTTCAACCGCTGGGTGGACGAGTGGCGTTACGCCTCCAGTCTGCTCACACAGCCGGCATCCGGGAAGCTGCCAGCAGAGCGCATCGCGGTAGCGTTCGAGGACGGCCGCAGGGTGGAGTTCGGCATCGTGCAGCGCGAGCCCGAACTCGTGCTGGTGCGCGCCGACGAAGCGCTCACGTTCTACTTCTCACAGGACACGCGCGGCCGCCTGCTCGCCGGCCCGATGCCGCAGCCCTCGCCGGCCGCCACCTCGGCGGCCGTGCCGGCTGTGCCTGCCGCGCAACGCTAGGGCGCGGCGTGCCGGAGCTGCCGGAGGTCGAGACCACGCGACGCGGCCTGGAACCCGGCCTGCTCGACCGGCGCATCGAGCAGGCGGTGGTACGGCACCGCGGCATGCGCTGGCCGGTGCGCGACGATCTCGAGCAGCTGCTCGTGGGGCGGCGCGTGCGCCGGCTGGACCGGCGCAGCAAGTACCTGCTGATCGATTGCGAGGCGGGCTGGCTCATCCTCCACCTGGGAATGTCGGGCAGTCTGCGCCTGGTGGCGCGCGAGCACCCACCGGGCAAGCACGATCATCTGGACCTGGTGCTCGATGACGGCAACTGCCTGCGCCTGACTGACCCCCGGCGTTTCGGGGCGGTCCTGTGGCAGGAGGGCGACCCCTGTGCACACGCGCTGCTGCGCGACCTCGGCCCCGAGCCACTCTCCGACGCGTTCGACGCGCACTGGCTGTTCGATCGCACGCGCGGGCGCATCGCACCGGTGAAGAACGTGCTGATGGACGGCCACGTCGTGGTCGGCGTCGGCAACATCTACGCGAACGAATCGCTGTTCCGTGCCGGCATCCATCCGGCGAGCGCCGCCGGGAAGGTCTCGCTGATGCGCTATGCGCGCCTGGTGCAGGCGGTGCGCACGACGCTGCTGCAGGCGATCGACGCCGGCGGCAGCACCTTGCGCGATTTCGTGCACGCCGACGGCAGCTCCGGCTGCTTTCAGCAGCAGTGCCTCGTCTACGGCCGGGACGGACAGCCTTGCCAGCGCTGTGGGGCCGTCATCCGCACGACGCGCATCGGACAGCGCTCCGCCTTCCACTGCCCCCGGTGCCAGCGCTAGCCGGCGCCCGGGTGGTTACTGCGCGGACGCCTCGTCCCTGGCGCGCATGAGCACGGCGTACTTCTCCTGCAACTGGGCGGGAGTTTCAGCCATGTGGGGATGGGCGACGATGCAATCCACCGGGCACACCTCGATGCACTGCGGCGTGTCGAAATGACCCACGCACTCGGTGCAGCGGGACGCATCGATCACGTAGATCTCGGGTCCCTGCGAGATTGCCTGGTTGGGGCATTCCTGCTCGCACACGTCGCAGTTGATGCACTCGTCCGTGATCCAGAGCGCCATCTGCTACTCGCCCCCTCCGTTCATGCGGCCCGAGATGCGCGAGAGCACTGCCGGATTGACGAACGGACTGACGTCGCCGCCGAGCGTGGCGATCTCGCGGACCATGGTGGCCGAGATGAACATGTACTGCTCCGCCGGGGTGAGGAAGACGGTCTCGACGTCGGGATACAGCTGCCGGTTCATGCCGGCCATCTGGAACTCGTACTCGAAGTCCGACACGGCGCGCAGGCCGCGCAGGATGATGCGCGCCTGCTGCTGGCGCATGAAATCCATGAGCAGGCCGGAGAAGCCCAGCACGGTCACGTTCAGGCAGTCGGCGAGCACGAGGCGCGCCATCTCGACCCGCTCCTCCAGCGAGAAGAAGGGCCGCTTGGTGCGGCTGTCGGCGACGGCCAGCACGACATGGTCGAACAAACGCGCGGCGCGACGGACCAGGTCCTCGTGACCGCGCGTGACGGGATCGAATGTCCCCGGGTAGACCGCCTTCTTCACTTCGCCATCGACTCCGCTGCCGACTGCAGCAGTTGAAAATGCACGTCCCCCGCGCGCGCCCGCCGAAAGACGTCCCAGCCCTCGAAGGCGGGCAACGGCTCGTTCGACTCGACGTACAGGAAGGCGCCGGGCGCCATCCGCTCGCGCACGCACCGCAGCAGCGCGTCCCGGTCGGCCTTCGCATATGGGGGATCGAGGAACACTACGTCGTATGCAGACCTGTCCGAGCGCAGGAATTCTAGCGCATCGACGCGCACGACATGGACAGCGCCCGCGTCCAGGGCCCGCGCATTGTCCTGGAGCGCACGCACGGCGCGCAGGTCGGATTCGACCATGGTCACCTGCCTGGCATTGCGCGATGCGGCTTCGAATCCCAGCGCACCGCTGCCGGCGAACAGATCCAGGCAGGCGCGGCCGGTCAGGTCCTGTCCCAGCCAGTTGAACACCGTCTCACGCACCCGGTCCGGGCTCGGACGCAGGCCGGGCACATCGGGAAAGCGCAGCAGCCGGCTGCGCCAGGTACCGCCGACGATGCGCACGCGGTTGTGCAGCCGCGCTGCGCTCACGGCTGGGTGCGCTGGGAGGCAGCCGGGGCACCGCCCACCACCACGGTTGCCATGCGCTGAGGATCGACCCGCCGCTGGAATGCGTCGCGGATCTGGTCCAGCGTGACCCGTGCCACCTGCTCCGGATAGCGCTCGAGCCAGTCGAGCGGCAGGCGGTAGAACCCGATCACCGCGAGATAGCCGAGGATCTTGCGGTTGCTGTCGATGCGCAGGGGAAAGCCGCCGACGATGTGCTGCTGGGCGCCGGCGAGTTCGCTCTGCGTCGGCCCCTCGTGCACGAACCGCTCGAGCGTCTCGCGCACCACGCGCAATGCCTCCTCCGCCTGGTCCTTGCGCGTCTGCAGGCCGATGGTAAAGGCGCCTTCGCGGGCGTACGGCGAGAACACGCTGTATACGCTGTAGGTCAGGCCGCGCTTCTCGCGCACTTCCGCGGTGAGACGTGAGTTGAATCCGCCGCCGCCCAGGATGTAGTTGCCTACCAGGAGCGCAAAGTAGTCGGGATCGGAACGGCGTATGCCCGGCGCGCCGAGCAGCACGTGCGCCTGCGTGGAGTCGTGTTCGATGTCGCGCCGGGCGGCCTGCTGCAGCGCCTGCACCGGCGGCAACGACGATGCCGCCTCCCCGGCGGGGAGGTCATCGGCGAGGGATTGCGCGATGTGCTGCGCCTCGTCCCTGCTCACGTCGCCGATCAGTGCGATCACCGCGCCGCCGCGCACGTAATGTCGTCGATGAAAGCGTGCCAGCCGCTCGGGCTGTAACGCCGCCACGGTCTCGACCTCGCCGGCGGCGCGCAGCGCATAGGGATGGTCTCCGAACACCAGGGGCGCGAAGGCGCGCGCGGCGATCACGTCCGGCTTGATGTTCGCGTCGCGCAGGCTTGCGATCACACGCTCCTTCTCGCGCGTCACCACTTCCGGTGCGAACGCCGGCCGCTGCACCACCGCGGTCAGGATCTCCAGGGCCTGTGCACGCTCGCGCGCCCCGCTGAGGGTGCGCAGCGAATAGCCGGCGCGATCGACATCGAAACTGGCCGACAGCTGAGCACCGACATCGGCCAGCCGCAACGATACTTCGTCCTCGGTCATTGCCGGCGTCTGCGCAGACGCGGCGCTGCCCAGCCGCATCGTGCGCAGGGTCAGATTGGCGAGCCCGGATTCGGCCGGCGTGTCGCGTCCGGATCCGGCGGGAAACTCGATGCTCACGTCGAGGATCGGCAGCGCCCGGCTTTCCACGAATAGCACACGCGCCCCGCCCGGTGTCTGCCAGGTCTGGATCTCGAGCGCCGCGAACGCAGGCTGCGCGCACAGCGCGAACCAGGCGAGCAGCACGTACGACAAGTGCCTGCTCATTGCCGATCCGGCGCCGGCACCGCGAGCTCGGGCTCGAGCACGGCGATGGTCATCGCCTCGCGAGAGAAAAACCGGCGCGCCACCGCCTGGACCTGCTCGGCGGTCACTTCCTGCAGCCTGCGCACCTGCACGTCGACCGATCCTGGCGGCAGACCCGCGTTGTCCAGTGCGCCCATCTGCATGGCGCGTCCGAACATGGAGTCGCGCTGGAAGACCTGCGCAGCAACTGCCTGTGCACGTGTGCGCGCCAGCTCCCCGGGGGAAATGCCCTGTTCGGCGATGCCGCGAATCTGCGCCAGAAGCGCCTCCTCCGCGCGGGCGATGTCCTGCGTACGGGCCACGGTGGCGGACAGCACGAACAGGCCCGGACCGCGGCCGACCGCGTCATAGCTGGCGTTCGCGGAAACCGCGACGCGCTGCTCGCGCACCAGCGCACGCGGCAGGCGCGCGGCATCGTTTCCCGCGAGCACCGACGAGAGCACCCACAGTGCATAGGACTCCCAGTCGGACTCCACATCGCGCAGCACCGGCACGTGCCACCCCATCAGGATCTGCGGCAGCTCCGCCGGCGCGTGCAGGATCGTGCGCCGTTCTGCACGCTGCACCGGCTCGGTCATGTTCTTGCGCGGCGGCAGCGCCCGCACCGGAACAGGCCCGAACCAGCGGCGCGCCTCTTCCAGCACCTCGCCCGCATCCACGTCGCCGACCACCACCAGCGTGGCGTTGGCCGGGGTGTACCAGCGCTCGTACCACTGACGGGCGTCGTCCACCGTCATGTTCTGCAGATCGCCCATCCAGCCGATCACCGGCGTCCGGTAGGGGTGGGCCTTGAAGGCGCTGGCCATGAACGTCTCGTACAGGAGCGACCTCGGCTGATCGTCGGTGCGCAGCCTGCGCTCCTCCATGACGACGCGAATCTCCTTGGCGAACTCCTCCGCGTTCAGGACGAGATTGCGCATGCGATCGGCCTCGAGCCGCAAGGCGAGCGGCAACTTCGACTTGTGCAGCTGCTGGAAGTACGCGGTGTAGTCGCGGTTGGTGAACGCGTTGTCCCGGCCTCCCGCGCGCGCCACCATCCTGGAGAACTCGCCGGGCGGCGTGTCGGCCGTGCCCTTGAACATCATGTGCTCGAGCACATGGGCGACGCCGGTGAGGCCGTTCTGCTCGTCCATGCTGCCGGCCCGGTACCAGACCATGGACACGATCACGGGAGCCCGCCGGTCCTGCTGGACGAGCACGCGCATGCCGTTCTCGAGCGTGAACGACGCAATCGGATCGGCGGCGAGGGCGGGGAGCGAACACAACAGGAACAGAGCGCCTGTCGCTGCGCGCTTCAGGTCACGGGTTGCTGGCATTGGTGCGGTTACGGGCTGGTAAACTCGAGGATGGGGCGATGCCCGGACGCAGATTAGGACACGCATCAGTATGTGGGGTTTCCTCAAGGGCGACAAGAAAGACAAGGACGACAGGAAGAAGGCGGACGCGGCTGAAGACGTCGCACAGCAGCGCACCGACGCCCCCGAGCAGGCCAGCGCCTCCGGGCCCGCACCCGAACCGACGGTCGAGCCCGCACCCGAGCCGGTAGCCGAGTCCGCGCCCGAGCCGGAGAAAAAGGGCAGATGGCTGGCCCGTCTCAAGTCCGGCCTCACCGCGACGCGCGAGAAACTCGGCACGCAGCTGGGCAGCCTGCTGGGCGCTCACGCGCACATCGACGAGAGCCTGTACGAGGAACTCGAGACCCTGCTGCTTTCTGCCGACGTCGGCGTGGCCTCGACGCAACTGCTGCTCGAACAGACGCGCAGGCGGGTCGCGCGCGAGCGCATTTCCGATCCGGCACAGATCAAGGGCGTGCTCAAGGAGGCGCTGCTCGAACTGCTGCAGCCGGTGGCGCAGCCGCTGCAGACGCACACCCACCGTCCCTTCGTCATGCTGGTGGCCGGTGTCAACGGTTCCGGCAAGACCACCTCCATCGGCAAGCTTGCCAAGTACTTCCAGAGCGAAGGCAAGAGCGTGATGCTCGCCGCAGGCGACACCTTCCGGGCCGCCGCGGTGGAGCAGCTGCGCACGTGGGGCGAACGCAACAAGGTGCAGGTCCTCGGGCAGCAGGGCGGCGATCCCGCCGCGGTGGTGTTCGACGCGATGCAGTCGGCGCAGGCGCGAGGTGTGGACGTCCTCATCGCGGACACCGCAGGCCGGCTCCCCACGCAGCTGCATCTCATGGAAGAACTGAAGAAGGTCAGACGCGTCATCGGCCGCGTGGACGCCGCGGCACCGCACGAGATCATGCTGGTGCTGGACGCCAATACAGGCCAGAACGCGCTGACGCAGGTGAAGGCCTTCGACGAGGCCCTGGGGCTGACCGGACTCACCATCACTAAGCTGGACGGCACCGCACGCGGCGGCACCATCGCCGCGATCGCGCGCCACAAGCCGATCCCGGTGCGTTTCGTGGGCGTGGGCGAGGGCATCGACGATTTGCGGCCGTTCGATGCGCGCGAGTTCGTCGATGCGCTGTTCGACTGAGGGACAGCCCCGGCCACACCGGCTGCGGCATCCGAAGCGGGAATGCTGACGCTCAGCCACGTCTGCAAGCGCTACCCGGGCGGGATCGAGGCGCTGCGCGATGTGTCGCTCGCCATCGAACGCGGGCAACTGGTGCTCGTGGAGGGAGATTCGGGCGCCGGAAAGAGCACGCTGCTCAGGCTGCTCGGCGCGATCGAACTGCCGAGTTCGGGCAGCGTGCTGGTCGATGGCCAGAATACGCGCGCGCTCGGTAGGCGTGCGCTGGCGGCGCTGCGCCGCCAGTTCGGCGTGATCTTTCAGGACCAGAAGCTCCTGTTCGACCGCAGCGCCTTCGAGAACGTCATGCTGCCGCTGGACATCGGCGGGTTCGAGCGGCGCGAGGCGCAGCGCCGTGCGCGTGCCGCCCTGGACAAGGTCGGCCTTTTGCACAAGGAAAAGGCGCTGCCCGTGGCGCTGTCGGGTGGCGAGCAGCAGCGCCTGTGCATTGCGCGCGCCATCGTGCACCGGCCACGCGTGATCGTGGCGGACGAACCGACCGGCAATCTGGACGAGACACACGCGCAACGCGTCCTCGAGATGCTCGATTCGTTCAACGCACTGGGGGTGACCATGATCGTGTCCACGCACGATCGCATGGCGCGCGAGCGCCTGGACGGCCGCCGCATCCGGCTGCAAGCCGGCACGCTGTCCGAAGCGTCCGCTGCCGTCGCATGAAGGCATGGCTGCTCGCGCACCTGCGGGCATTCTCCGATGCCTGGCGGCGGCTGGCCGCCCAGCCGCTCGCCGCCGGCCTCAGCGTGCTGGTGATCGGCATCGCGCTCACCCTGCCGCTGGCCCTTGCCCAGATGCTGGTGCAGACACAGAGGTTCGCGGAACGCTTCACCGGCAGCCCCCAGGTCAGCCTGTTCCTCGCGATGGACGTGGCGGCCGATCAGCGCCAGGCGCTGGAGACCGCACTGCGCGCGCATCCAGGCGCGAAGAGCGTGCGCTTCGTGGGGCGCGATGCCGCGCTGGCGGATCTGGCCAAGAGCGCCGGCCTGGGAGACGTTGCGCAGGCGCTGCCGGCGAATCCGCTGCCGGACGCCTTCGTGGTGGACGTGCGGGGAACCTCCGCCGCCACACTGGAGCAGCTGCGCCGCGATGCGGCGGCACTGCCGGGCGTCGAGCACGTGCAGTCCGACCACGAGTGGGCACGACGGCTGGATGCGCTGGTCAGCCTGGCGCGCAGCGCCGTGCTGGCAGTGGCGGTCCTGCTCGCGGCCGGTCTGGTGGCAATCACCTTCAACACCATCCGGCTACAGATTCTGGGCCGGCGCGCCGAGATCGAGTTGGCACAGCTGATCGGGGCCACCGACGGATTCGTGCGCAGGCCTTTCGTGTACTTCGGCCTGCTACAGGGATTGCTGGGGGCCCTGGTGGCGTGGATCCTGGTGGCGGCGATTGCCGCGGCCCTGGATCGGGAACTGGCCGTGCTGAACCGCCTGTATGGTTCGGCGCTTCACTTCGGCCTGCCCGCGCCGCTCACGGTGGCCGGACTGTCCGGGCTGTGCGCGCTGCTGGGCGCGCTCGGCGCGGCACTTTCGGTGCAGGACTACCTGCGCCGAGGTCTATCCAAATAGCCGAGCAAATCGCTCGGACTCAGGAACGAATCGGCGTCATTGGCACTCTCATGCTCTGAGTGCTAAGATTGTTCTATTAAGGAGGCTTTCAATGACCACACTGCCCGTTTCCATGTCCCTGTCCTCGGCGGCCGGTAGCCTGGAGAGCTATATCCAGGTGGTCAACCGTTTTCCGCTGCTCACCGATACCGAGGAATCCCGGCTGGCCCGGACGTATCGCGACCAGGAAGACCTGGATGCCGCACGCCAGCTGGTCGTGTCCCATCTTCGCCTGGTCGTCTCGATCGCGCGCGGCTATCTGGGCTACGGCCTGCCCCATGCGGACCTCATCCAGGAGGGCAACGTGGGATTGATGAAGGCAGTCAAGCGCTTCGACCCCGAGCGCGGTGTCCGGCTGGTGTCCTTCGCCGTGCACTGGATCCGCGCCGAGATCCACGAGTACATCCTGCGCAACTGGCGCATCGTGAAGATCGCCACGACCAAGGCGCAGCGCAAGCTGTTCTTCAACCTGCGCAGCATGAAGAAGGGTCACGGCGCGCTCACCCGGGAGGAAACCGAGGCGATGGCCCGGGAACTGGGCGTGAAGGCTTCGGATGTCTCGGAGATGGAGACCCGGCTGGGAGGGCAGGACATTGCGCTCGAACCAGTCGGCGAGGACGACGACGATGCATTCGGGCCGATCTCCTACCTGTCCAACGCGGAGGACGAGCCCGGTCGCATCCTCGAGCACGACCAGGACCAGCGCCTGCGCAGCGAAGGATTGGAACGGGCGCTGGCCAGCCTCGACCCGCGCAGCCGCCGGATCATCGAGACACGCTGGCTGCGCGAGCAGGACACGCTGACGCTGCACGAACTCGCGGCGGAATTCGGCGTATCCGCCGAGCGCATCCGCCAGATCGAGGTGCAGGCGATGAAGAAGATGCGGGCACTGATCCCTGCTGTCTGAGGGGCGCCGTCCCGAAGTCGAGAAAGCCGCCCGCGGGCGGCTTTTTTTCCGGCCGCTGACTCTATGCGGAAGTGACCAGCAATTGCTCGATGTCGTGTACGTACACGTCCGCGCCCTTGCCGTAGGGAACCAGCAGGCGGATGCGTCCCTGCGGATCGAACACGAAGGTCCCGGAGGAGTGATCCACCGAGTAGCTGTCGGGCGTGCCGCCCTCGCTCTTCTGATAGAAGACCTTGAACTCCTTCGCGGTCTGTGCAATCTGCTCCGGCGTACCGGTCAAACCGACGAAGGACGGATCGAGCGCAGTTACGTACTCCTTCAGGACCTCGGGCGTGTCGCGCTCCGGATCCACAGTGATCATGGCGACCTGGACCTGTTCCCCCTGCGCGCCGAGCTTCCTGCGCGCCTGCGCCAGATCACCCAGCGTCGTCGGGCACACGTCAGGGCAATGGGTGAAGCCGAAGAACACGACCAGGACCTTGCCGCGGAAATCCTCCAGGGATCGGGCGCGGCCCTCGTGATCGACCAGCTGGAACGAACGTGCCAGCTCGGCTCCGGTGATGTCGGTCGACTGGAAGCTCGGGCTGGACGAAGGCGCTCCGCATCCGCCCAGCAGGCAGAGCGCGGTCACCAAGGAGAAGACGGCGCGCATCACGACTCAGAGCCCGATGCGCACGTAGTGGTCGACCAGCAGGGCGGCGAACAGCAGCGAGAGATACAGGATCGAGTAGCGGAACGTGCGTCGCGCGATCTGGTCGCTGTAGCGCACGTAGATCAGCGTGGCGTACCAGACGAAGATCAGACCGAGCGCGACCGCCGAGGCGAGATAGATCAGGCCGCTCATGCGGGTGCTGAACGGCAGCAGGCTCACGGCGAACAGGATCAGCGTGTAGAGCAGCACGTGCAGCCGGGTGAAGCGGTCGCCGTGCGTGACCGGAAGCATCGGCACACCGGCCTTCGCGTACTCGTTCTTGCGGTACAGCGCGAGCGCCCAGAAGTGCGGCGGCGTCCAGGCGAAGATGATCAGGAACAGCAGCAGCGCGTCCGAACCGATCTCCCCGGTGACGGCAGCCCAGCCCAGGACCGGCGGCATGGCGCCCGACGCGCCGCCGATCACGATGTTCTGTGGCGTGAGGGGTTTGAGCACGATGGTGTAGATGATGGCGTAGCCGACGAAGGTGGCCAGTGTCAGCCACATGGTCAGAGGATTGACCAGGGCGTACAGTATCCAAAGGCCGGTTCCGCCGACCACCGAGGAGAACGCGAGGGTCTCGGCGGAGGTGAGCCGGCCCATCGGCAGCGGGCGTGCGCGTGTGCGCGCCATCACCTTGTCGATCTTCTGCTCGACCAGGCAGTTGATCGCGGCAGCCGCCCCCGCCAGCAGCGCAATGCCGACAGTGCCGAACACCAGCGCCTGCAACGGCACCATGCCCGGCGTGGCGAGGAACATGCCGATCACGGCGGTGAATACGATCAGCGAAACGACCCGGGGCTTGGTGAGCGCGAAGAACTGCTGGATTCGCGGAAGGGCCTGGCGCGATTGAACGGTGGTCGTCATGACGAAGTGCGGACGGGCCGGCTGGCAGCGGTGAAAAGCAGGGCGAAGTGTAGCACCATCGGCTCCCTCACCCCGCACGCGAGGACTTCAGGAGGCGTCTGAGGTCCTTCTTGATCAGGCTGGGATCGGGATCACGCGGGTAGCGCATCATCACGTTGCCAAGGGGGTCGACCAGATAGATGTGGTCGCGCGCCGCACCCGCGGGCGCCAGTCCGGTGGCGAGATCCGCACCAGCAGGCAGCATGTGGGTGCCCTTGTAGTCGTTGCGCAGCTGAGCGGCCGGCTCGTGCGCATCGTCCACGATCCAGACGCGCTCCACGCGGTTCATGTCCTCGCCCTGTGTCAGCCGCACCTGGCGCATGATGTAGAGCTTGCGCTGGCAATAGGCGTCGCACGCGCCTGAATCGAACATCAGGAACGTCCACTTGCCGCGGACGGCTTCGAACCCCGCGGGCGCACTGCCGCGTGCGAGCGGCACCGGCCTGATCAATTCGCCGTAGTTGACGAACTCGTCGGGCTTCCAGAACAGATACAGCACGTAGCTGCCGATCAGCGGGAAGGCGGCGACCGCGCCGATCAGGAGGATGATCCAGTTCGTTTTCTCAGATCTTCTTGCGTCGGACATGTAGCACCACGTAGAGCATGGCGATTACGCCACTCATCACGAACCACTGCAGGGCGTAGGCGCGATGCCTGTCCACCCCGGCGTCGGGTCGCATCCAGCTGCGCGACAGTCCGTCTCGCATTTCGTTGCCCTGTTGCAGGAGCAAGGGCTGCAAGGCAAGTCCGAACCGCTGTGCGTACTGGTCGAATTTCAGGTTCTGCCACACCGGCCCGGTGATCGCCTCCTCGCCCAGTTCCACGTAGCGCGCACGGGGAGGAAGTGCCAGGCCCTCGACCGTCACCACGCCCTGCGGCGTCGGAACGTCGGGCAGGTGTTCGCGCGAGCTGGTTGCCTTCACCCATCCGCGGTTAACCAGGACGTGAAGCATGGAATCCTCCAGCCGCAGCGGCGTCAGCACTTCGTAACCGACGACGCCGTCCAGGACGCGATTGTCGAGCAGGATGGTGGCCGCCGCCACGAAATGCCCCGTTGCGGTGACCCGGCTGTAGTACAAGGGCTCACCGTCGATGGGCCGTGAGGAAATCCGCACCGCGGGCGCGCGCGCGGCGTGGTCGATTCGCGCCTGCAGCGCGCTCTTGTACGCGGCACGCTCGAGTTGCCAGTTTCCGAGATAGGCCGTGATCACCACGCCCGCCACGGCAGCAAGGGTCGGCACGGCTCTGCGCAGTCGGGAATCGGGCATGGGATCGGCTGTCAAATCGTGCACGGGCGCTCCGGCACCCGGGCACCCGGCCATCGGCTAGACTCGACTTTTTCCGAGGCGTTCATGAAAGTCCTGGTGATCCTGTTTCTGGTCGTGATTCTGGGCAGCCTCGGCTCCGCCCTGTACTACCTGGTGCGTGACCGCGGACAGTCCGACCGCACGGCGCGGGCGCTCACCTGGCGCATTGCGCTGTCGATTGGCCTGTTCATCCTGCTGATGGCGGGCTACATGACCGGCATCATCCCGCGCAGCGGGCTGTAGAAGCAAAACGCCGCACCGGGGCGGTGCGGCGTCACGTTGCCGGGCGTCGGCTGCCGCGTCGAGCGGCAGCCGCGCTTGGTTCAGACCAGCCAGTAGACCAGCACGAACAGCAGCAGCCAGACCACGTCGACGAAGTGCCAGTACCAGGATACGGCCTCGAAGCCGAAATGGCGCTCAGGCGTGAAGTGTCCCTTCAGCGCACGGAAGAAGATCACGATCAGCATGATCGTGCCCAGCGTCACGTGGAAACCGTGGAAACCGGTCAGCATGAAGAAGGTCGCACCGTAAGCCCCGGAGGCGAGTGTCAGGTTGAGATCCCGGTAGGCGTGCACGTACTCGTAGACCTGCAGGCTCAGGAACACGAGGCCCAGGACGATGGTCAGCAACAGTCCGAACGTGAGCTGACCGCGGTTGTTCTTCTTCAGTCCCCAGTGCGCCCAGGTGACCGTCAGGCCAGAGGTCAGCAGGATCAGCGTGTTGATTGCGGGAATGCCCCAAGCCCCCATGGGCGTAAAGGTCTCCTCGATGCCCGGGCCGGACACGGGCCACGCCGACTTGAATCCCTGCCACAGCAGGTCGCCCGTCTCGGCATCCGCTAGCCATGGCACGGACAGCGCACGCATGTAGAACAGGGCGCCGAAGAAGGCCGCGAAGAACATGACCTCGGAGAAGATGAACCAGCTCATCGCCCAGCGGTAGGAAACGTCCACCTGCTTGTTATACAGGCCGCTTTCGCTCTCGCGGATGACGGTGCCGAACCAGCCGAACAAGAAATAGAGCATGACGGCGAAGGCGGCCGCCATCACCAGCAGACCGCCGTTGACGTCGTTCATCCACATGACGAGCGACAGCATGAGCAGGAACACTGCGACGGACCCGACCACGGGCCAATGCGACGGCGCCGGCAGGTAGTAGCTGTTTGGGTTTGCGTGCGTGGTGCTAGCCATGCTGATGGCTCCTCTCCTGGACTTCTGGTTGAGACTTCTCGTTGTGGAAGACGGTCTGCTTCACGTGATCAGGCGAACGACAGTGACGATGGTAAGCACGAAGACGGCTGCCGCGATCACTCCTGCAATCACCACGTGCAGGGGCCGTATGGCATCCTGGTCCCGGTCGCGCGCGGCGTTCTTGCGTATGCCGATGAAGGCCGACAGCACCGCGGCGACTGCCCGCAATGGCGACGTCTGTTTCCCCGGCTGTTCCGGGCCCCGCTCGGACGGCATCGTGATCCCCTCTAGCTCTCTCCTCGCGTTTTCCCTCCCGGCAATTCGAAGAAGGTGTACGACAGGGTTATTACCGATACGTCGCGCGGCAGTTGAGGGTCGACAACGAACTGCAGCGGCATCTGCCGGGTCTCGTTGCCGCGCAGCTCCTGGCGCGCGAAACAGAAGCATTCGACCTTCTTGACGTACTGGCCGGCAATCTGCGGACCATAGCTGGGGATGGCCTGTCCCAGCTTGTCCACGGCGGCCGTATTCGTGACCTCGTAGACGATGTGCACCATCTCGCCCGGATGTGCCTGGACGCTCTTCTGCAGCGGTCGGAAGGTCCAGGGAAGGTCGCGGGTATTGGCATCGAACTGGATGGTCAGCGTGCGCGAGGTGTCCACCTGCGTGTTGACCAGCCTGTCGGCCTTCTGCAGATCGTAGATGCCGGCCGTCTCGCAGATCTTCTTGTAGATCGGGACAAGCGCGAAACCGAAGCCGAACATGGCGACGGCGATGACGACCAGCTTGCGCAGCAGCAGCGCGTTGCCCGATGCCGTGCTCATTGGAAGTAGCGGCGCACGATGAACCCGATGAAGAAGGCCAGGGCGACGGCAGCGAGGATAAGCCCGGTGCGCACGTTGCGCGCCCGAAGGTTACGGGGATCCTCGCCGCGATCAGTCATGCCTTGCCTGCTTTTGCCTGCCCGCGTTACCTGATGACCGGCGGCTTCTCGAAGCTGTGATACGGCGCCGGTGTGGGCAGCATGGTCCACTCGATACTGTCCGCACCTTCCCACGGCCTCTGCGGCGCCTTCTCTCCGCTGCGGATCGCCTTCAGGATGATGTACAGGAACAGCAGCTGGGACAGGCCGAATCCGAAGGCTCCGATCGTGGACACCATGTTGAAGTCGGTGAACTGCAGAGAATAGTCGGGAATGCGCCGCGGCATGCCGGCCAGGCCCAGGAAGTGCTGGACGAAGAACGCGAGGTTGAAGAAGATGAACGACAGCCAGAAATGCAGCTTGCCGAGCCCCTCGTCGTACATCTTGCCGATCCACTTCGGCAACCAGAAATAGATGCCCGCGAAGGCGGAGAACAGGGCGCCTGCCACCATGACGTAGTGGAAGTGCGCCACCACGTAGTAGGTGTCGTGCAACTGCACGTCGACCGGCGTGATCGCGAGCACCAGGCCGGTGAAGCCCCCTATGGTGAACAGGAACAGGAAGCCGATGGCGAACAGCATCGGGGTCTCGAAGGTCATCGAGCCCTTCCACATGGTGGCCACCCAGTTGAATACCTTCACTCCCGTGGGCACGGCGATGAGCATCGTCGCGAACATGAAGTACAGTTGCGCCTGAACCGGCATGCCCACCGTATACATGTGGTGTGCCCACACGAGGAAGGACAGGATGGCGATGGAGGCCGTCGCGTACACCATCGACGAGTAGCCGAACAGCGGCTTGCGCGCGAACGCCGGGATCACTTGGGAGATCACGCCGAAGGCGGGGATGGCGATGATATACACCTCGGGGTGTCCGAAGAACCAGAAGATGTGCTGGAACAACACCGGGTCGCCGCCGCCGGCCGGGTTGAAGAAGTGCGTATCGAAATGGCGGTCGGTGAGCAGCATGGTCACCGCACCCGCGAGCACGGGCATGACCGCGATCAGCAGGTAGGCAGTGATGAGCCACGTCCAGCAGAACAGGGGCATCTTCATCAGCGTCATGCCGGGCGCACGCATGTTGAGGACGGTGGTGATGATATTGATCGAGCCCATGATCGACGACATGCCGAGGATGTGCACGGCGAAGATCGTCAGATCCATGCTCATCCCCTGCTGGATGGTCAGCGGGGGATAGAGCGTCCAGCCCACGCCAGCCGGTCCACCGGGGGTGAACTGCGCGAGGATGAGCAGCAGCGCGGCGGGCGGCAGCAGCCAGAAGCTCCAGTTGTTCATGCGCGGGAAGGCCATGTCGGGCGCGCCGATCTGCATCGGGATGAGCCAGTTCGCGAATCCCACGAAGGCCGGCATGATCGCGCCGAACACCATGATCAGGCCATGGTAGGTGGTCATGGCGTTGAAGAACTCGGGATTGACGATCTGCAGGCCGGGCTGGAACAGCTCGGCGCGGATTACCAGCGCCATCGCGCCGCCCAGAAGGAACATGGAGAACGAGAACCACAGGTACATCGAGCCGATGTCCTTGTGATTGGTCGTCGTCAGGTACTTCATGATCCCCGTCGGGCCGTGGTGGTCGTGCGCGTGGTCGTGACCGTGTACCGCTTCCATAATCTCCGCTCTCCTGCTAGCTCGAATTTTTCTGCGCCTCGCCGCCCTGCCTCAGCGCGACTGTGCAAGCATGTGGTCCACCGCTGCCTTCACCTGCTCGTCCGACAGCGCGGTGTTCCCGCCCCGCGGAGGCATCATGTTGAAGCCGCCGATCGCATGGGTGTACAGGACGTCCAGGCCCTTAGCCGAACGCGGTGCCCAGGCGGCCTTGTCCCCGACCTTCGGGGCACCCGCCACGCCGGCAGCGTGACACATCAGGCAGGCCTGGTCGTATACCGCCTTGCCATCGGCCACAGCCGCGACACCCGGTGCAGGCGCCGCCTCCGCGGGCGCGGCATCTGTTGCGGTGGCAGGCACCGCTGCAGCCACGGGCGTTCCCTGGCCGGCCTTGCGTTCCGTCACCCACTTCGCGTAGTCCTCGTCGGACACCACGCGCACGACGACCGGCATGTACGCGTGTTCCTTGCCGCACAGCTCAGCGCACTGGCCGCGGTAGACGCCCGGTTCCTCGGCGCGGAACCAGGTGTCGCGCACGAAGCCGGGGATCGAATCCTGCTTCACCGCCAGGGCGGGGACGTACCAGGCGTGAATCACGTCACCGGCAGTGAGCAGCACACGCACCTTCTTGCCGACCGGGACGACCATCTCGTTGTCGACCTCGAGCAGGTAGTTCTCGGTCTTCGTCTCGACGTTCTCGATCTGTGCGCGAGGCGTCGCCAGGGTGCTATAGAAGCTGATGTTCTCGTCCAGGTACTCGTACTGCCACTTCCACTGGTAGCCGGTCACCTTCACGGTGAGATCCGGAGAGGAGGTGTCGCGCTGCGCGAGCAGTGTCTTGGTGGCGGGATAGGCCATGCCGAGCAGGATCAGGAACGGAATGACCGTCCACAGGACCTCGACCGTGGTGTTCTCGTGGAAGTGTGCGGCCTGATGCCCGACCGATTTCCGATGCTTCCAGATCGAGTACAGCATCAAGCCGAAGACGACGATGAAGATGATCAGACAGATCACGACGATCGCGTTGTGCAGGTCGTACACCGCATGCCCGAGCGCAGTCTTCTGATCCTGCAGGTTGAACCGCATCTCCCCGAACGCCAGCCCGGCCCAGGAGGACAGGGCCAGCGCCAGCAGGGTGTGGGCAGTTCTCGTGATCATGTCTGTTGTCTCCCCGGCGGAATGCCTGTATCCAAGTCTTGATTTCAACTGCGGCGCGCACGCCCCAGCTGGTTCTTCAATGTCCGCGCCACCTCGGCCCGCTGCTCGGGTGTCAGGTGACGGCCGAATTCCACTTCCCGTCCGTGTGAGCGAACGGCGAGCGCGCCTGCGCCTCCCCCGCGTCCCGGGTGGACGATCACCTGTACCCAGAGCCGATTGAATTCGAATCGTGTGGGCCGGCCGCTCTCCCAGCGCTCGACGAGGATGCGGTCACCGCAGATCGAAATGCTCTCGTAGTCTCCCGCACGCCTGGCGATGGCCCTGAAGGCCAAGTAAAGGATCGCGATCTCCGCCCCGGCAAAGGGCAAGATCATCCAGGCGCCGTGCAGTGCGAAGGCCAGCGAAATGGCCGCAGAGACGAAAACGAACGAGCCGAGTACCGCACTCCTGCCAGTCGACGAGAGGGAATTGTTGTGCCGCGACACGAGCATGAAGCTGCGCGGTTCCTCGCCGTAGGCGCGATCCATGACGGACTCTGGCTCTGAGCTATGTCGATTGCGGCTCTCCTCCCCCCAATGGCGGAGAAATTTAGCACAGCGCCTTAATCCAAATCAACAACGCGCAAGTTTTACCTGTTCCGAGGCAGCACGCGAATCACCGCGCGGCCATCCTCGATCGTGCGCGGCTGCTCCGGTTTCCACGCATGGCCGTAGACGATCTCGAAGCTCGCCGGCACGCGGCCGTCACGCTCGAACGCGCGATACCGCCGTTCCAGGGCGCCCAGCCATGCTCTTCCGCGCAGGCCCGCTGCCGGGCGCGACGCAGCGGTGCACCCGCCTGCACGCAGCTCCGCGAGCAGCGCGCGCACGTCCGGGTAAGTCAGCGTGATGCGCTCCATGTCCATCACCGGATCGGCGAAGCCGTGCCGGATCAGCGCGTCGCCGATGTCGTGCATGTCGGCCAGAGCGTGGCTGCCCGCATCCGGGGCCACGCTGCGCAACTCGCGCAGCGAATCGGGGCCCAGCGTAGTGAACATGAACAGGCCTCCCCGACGCAGGACGCGGTGCACCTCGCGCATCACCTGTCCGGGCTCGTCGCTCCATTCGAGCGCCAGATTGCTGCACACCATGTCGAACGTGCCGCCGCCCAGCGGCAGGCGCGCCATGTCTGCGCAGACCGACCGGGGCTCCGCCCTGCGCCAGGCTGCCCAGAAGGGCCGGGGTGCGTGCCCGGCATGCAGCATCGCCAGGGAGAAGTCGAGCGCGACCGCCTGAGCTGTCGGGTAGCGCTCCAGCAGAGCGCGTGCGACCGCGCCCGGTCCGCTGCCGAGGTCGAGCACGCGCGCAGGCTGCATGCGCACCAGATCCAGACGCTGCAGCATGCGCGCCGCGACTTCGCGCGCGAGGGCCGATGCATCGTCGTAGCCGCGGGCACAACGGTCGAAGCGCCGACGCACGCGCCGCACGTCGGCCGCCGGCGTGTCAGGCACCGGCCGGCTCCAGGTCCAGCGTACCGCATTCGCGCTTGCAGGCGCGATCGGGATCGGTCACATTAATGCGCATGGCATTTCCATCGATACTCGGCATGGTCGGCATGCAGGCACGTCTGCGGGCCGCGCTGCTTCCCGGCCCATGCGCGCTGTGCGGTGGGAAGGCCGGTCCCGGCGGCTGGTGCGCGGCCTGCTGGCAGGACGTTCCGGGACAGGACGAACCACGCTGTCCCACCTGCGCGCTGCCTGGCGCGCGCCAGGCGGCCTGCGGGCGCTGCCTGCGCGAGCCGCCCGCGTACGTGCGCAGCTTCGCCGCATGCAGCTACGCCTTCCCGATCGACGCGATGGTCGCCCAGTTCAAGTACGGGCGCAACCTCGCGCTCGCCGCACCGCTCGGCACCCTCCTGTGCACACGGGCACGCGAGGCGCCGCGTCCCGATCTGCTGGTGCCGGTGCCAGTCGGCAGAGTGCGCCTTGCGCAGCGCGGCTTCAACCAGGCGGCGGAACTGGCGCGCCTCGTCGCCCACGACCTGCAGCTCGAGATGGATCCACGGGCCGCGCTGCGGCGCGACGCCGATCCGCCGCAGGCCTCGCTGCCGCTGAGCGAGCGCGCCCGCAGCGTTCGCGGCGCATTCCGCTGCGCGCGTGCGCTGCACGGGACGCGCGTCGCGCTGGTCGACGACGTGATGACTTCGGGTGCCACCTTGAACGAACTGGCCGCCACGCTGCTGCACGCGGGCGCGCGCGAGGTGCACTGCTGGGTGGTGGCGCGCACGCCCGAATCGGCCTGAGCCGCGCTACTGAAGTTCGCGGATCTGGCGCTCGACGAAGGCGCGCAACTCCGGAGACAAACCCTGCATCTGGCTGGCGCGCTGAAATGCCGCGAGCGCCGGCGCGCGCTGCCCGTCCGCGCGCAGCGCCATCCCGCGTCCCATCTCCCACACGCCGTTGGCCGGCGCGATGCGCAGCGCCGCGCCATACAGGTCCGCGGCGTCCCGGTGCCTGCCCACGCGCGACATCACCGCCGCCGTCATCGACAGGTACTCCGCGTTCCACTGCGCATGCGGCAGGCCCTGCTCCAGCGTGCGCAGCGCATCGCTCTGTGCCCCGCGGTCGAGCTGCAGGCGCGCCAGCAGCATGATCTGCTTGGGCTGCTTCGGGTTCGCACGCAGCCCGTCCTGGAGCAGATTCTCCGCGCGCTCGCGTTCGCCGCGCTCGAGCAGGGCGCCGAGCAGGGCCTGGCGCGGGGCCGCTGCCGCGGGATCGATCTCCAGCGCTGCGCGCCACGCGGCCTCGGCTTCATCGGGGCGCCCGCCGCGGAACAGATCCATGCCGCGCCGGAACTGCTGCTCCGCACGCTCGGCTGCATCCAGGGGATGGACCTGCTTGTCGATGCGTCCCGGGACATTCCGGTCATCCGGCGCCGCGCCCTCGCCCGATGCATCGGGCGAGGGCAGCGCCGGGGTGCGCGGAGCAGGCGCGGGCGGTTCCATCTCCGGTTCCGGGAGCGGATCGGACACGGCCGGGGACGGCTCCGGCGGGGACGCAGGCGTTGTCTCTGGCATCTCCGGTGTCTGCGGCGCGACAGCGACCGGGTCGGGCAGCGCAGGATCTGCCGGCTGTTCCTCTCCGGCGCGCTCTGCATTCGGAACGGGCAGGGTCGTCGGAGCGGGTTCCTGCATCACCGGGGCTGGCCCGGCAGGCTGCATGCGTTCGCTCCACCACCAGCCCAGCGCGGCGACGATGAGAGCCAGCCCGAGCAGCCAGGTGTAGGCGGGGAGCTTGCGCGGTCCGCCGCCCGCCGCGGGCCTCACTTCCGGGGGCAGTGTCCCGGGGTCTTCGACTTCCCGGGCGCGGCGCTTTTCGAGGTCCTTGAGTACGCGGTTGATGAGGCTCACTGCAACCACCACCACGCGGCACCGGCCCCGCCCAGCGCGACGGCCGCAGCCAGCAGCCACCAGCCGATCGCGACCTGGCGCGCCGCAGGCGTGTCCTCCACCGCGGCCCGCACGTGGCGCGCCTGGACCTTGTGTCCGCCTTCGCCGTACACGAGCAGCAACGCCTTGTGCGCGACGATGTTCACCAGCCGCGGCAGACCGCTGCTCGCGGCATACAAGGCATCGACGGCGCGCCGGTCGAACAGCGGCTTGCCGCTGTATCCCGCTACCCGCAGCCGGTGCGCGAGATAGAGCAGCAGCTCGTCGCGGCTCAGCCCGCCCAGGGTGTACTCGAAAGTGATGCGCTGGCGCAGCTGGCGCACGGACTCCTGCGCGAGCTTGGCGTCCAGTTCGGACTGGCCGAACAGCACGACCTGCAACAGCTTGCTCTTCTCCGTCTCGAGGTTACTCAGCAGTCGCAGTGCCTCCAGCGTCTCCAGCGGCATCGCCTGCGCCTCGTCCAGGCACACCACCACCTGCCTGCCGGACTCGGCGAAGCGCAGCAGGGCATTATTCAACCGCTTGAGCACCTGGTGCTGGTCGAGATCGCTGTCCACCTGCACGCCCAGTTCGTCGGCCAGCGCGTGCATGAGCGCCTTTGGCTCGAGATACGGGTTGGGAATGTAGGCGGAGACGAAGCCCTCGTCGAGCGTGGCGAGGAAGCGGCGGCACAGCAGTGTCTTGCCGGTGCCGACCTCGCCGGTGATCTTGATGAAGCCCTCGCCGTTGGTGATGGCGACCAGGAGCGTGTTGAGCGCTTCCTGATGGGCGTTGCAGGAGAAGACGAAACTAGTGTCGGGCGTGATGCCGAAGGGGGCTTCGTTCAGCCCGAAGTGAGCGAGATACATGGCGCCCGTCACCCCGCCGTGCGCCGGACACGGGCGCGGTTCAGCTGCCGGTCTTCCTGGCCTTGCCGGCCCTCTCCATGCCAGGTGCCGGCGTGTACTGGTAGCCGTCCAGGCGCTGCCGCACGTCGCGTAGATCCTGCTTCCACGTCTCGTTGCTCTGTATGATGGTTGGCTTGAGCAGGATGACCAGTTCGGTCTTCTGCGTGCGCCGGTTCGTGTTCTTGAAGGCGTGCCCGACGACTGGCAAGTCCCCGGCCCAGGGCAAACCGCTCTTTCCGCGGGCACTGACTTCGCCCATCAGCCCGCCGATGGCCACAATGTTACCGTCCCCGACGCGTACGATGGTATCGGTCTCGCGAATATCGCTCGATGCCAGCGGCAGGCGGAAGACACCGGCATCGCCCAGGTCGATGTCCTTGGTCTTGTCGATCACCTGACTCACCGACGGGTGCACGTGCAGGATGATCTGGCTGTTCGCGTCGATCTGGGGCGTGACGTCGAGCGCGATGCCGGAGAAGAACGGCTGCACGGTGATGGAGGGCGAGTTCTGCACAGCCCCTCCCGTGGTCGTGGTCTGGTTGGTGGTGATGTTGGTGACGAAGAATTCATCCGTCCCCACCTTGAGGACCGCCTTCTGGTTGTTCAGCGTCGCGATGCGCGGGCTCGACAGCACCTGCAGCTCTCCCTGCGTCTCGAGGAAGCCGAGCAATGCCGCGAAGTCCTCGGTCTGGAAGGCAAGTCCGAACAGCGTGCCCGGTACGCCGATCCTCGAAATGAGGTCTCCCGGCGCGCCCGGGTTCGAATTGATGTCCGAGTTGGCCAGCAGCTGGCCGTCCGCACCGCGCGCAGTGAACGTGCCGATCCGGCCCTGCGGCGAGAGGGTGGTGCCCGGCGAGATCATACCCGCGGCGAGGCGCGCGTTGCTGTTGCTGTAGAAGGCCGCCCAGTTGATGCCCGTGGCGAAGCTGTCGTTGAGACGCACCTCGATGATCTTGGCCTCGAGCATGACCTGGCGCGCCACCACGTTCTCCATCGCCTGGAGAAAGTCGCCGACCATGCGCAGCTCCGCAGGCATGGCACGCACCACCACCAGGCCGGACTGCGGATTGACGATGACGTTGCGTCCCTCCTCGGCACCGATGATGGTTCGCACCGCGGCCACGAGATCGTTCCAGAAATCCGCGTCCGAGCGCGTCTCGATGCGGCTGCTCTCCAGAGCGCGCACGTTCGAGTTCTGAGCCGTGCCAGAGCCGGCGGCGGTCTGGGTCGAACCGGACGAGTCGGAGATCGCGCCTGAACTGACGCGCACTTCGCTGCGGCCCTTGCGCTGTCCGAGCAGGTAGTTGACCTGGAACATGCGCGTCTGCAGCGTTATCGGCTGGATCAGGATGCGCATCCCCTGCACCTTGTACTCGTACCCGTGCATCTCGCGCACCGTGTCGAGCGCCTCGGCAACGGTCACCTCCTTGAGGTTGACGCTGATGCGCTCCTGGATGCTCGGGTGCACGATCATGCTGTAGCGCGTGCCCGCCACGATGGCCATGAACACTTCCGATGCAGGTGCGTTGTTCACCGACAGATCGAAGCGGGGCTCGACCGCCCTGCCGTCGACCTGCGGCATCTCCACCACGATGGGCGGCAGCAGCGCCTGCTCGGCACTGGCCTGCTGTGCACTCGGGGTGGCGGAGATGGCCTGATCGAGCGCGGCCTTGCTCGCGTCCCAGTACGGCGGCTGGGGAGGCTGCATGTGGGCGCAACCTGCCATCAGCAGGGCGAGGACGAAGCCGGTCAGGCGCAGCGGGAAACTCATCGATGCCCCAGGAAAGGGTCGGGTCAGGGGTTGCATCCGTCATTGACGGCATATACGGCGCCGTCCTTACCTTTTTTCACATCGGCCGGTCGAAACGAACCTTCCCGGGACGAAGCTTCCCGGACGATCCCGTCTGAAACGATCTCGTCTGAAACGATCCCGGCTGAAACGATCCCGGCTGAAACGATTCCGCCCGGAACGACTCCGCGCGGAGAGACTTCATGACGGCCGCTCAGCGCGTGCGGGTGCCGAAGCGCTTCTGCGCGGCCGGATAGAGCGCGAGCCGCTTCTCGCTGCCGTCGATCTGCAGCACGGCGCTGTCCTCGGTGACGCGCAGCAGCCGGGCCGCGCCGATACGGCCGCCCACCGGGACGAGCTTCCCGCTGATGATGGCGGCATTGCCGTTGGGTGAACGGATCACCGATTCCAGGATGAGGAGCGGCTCCGGCGGCCGGTCCGGCATGGCGGCCACGCGCGCCGCGCGCACCGGCGGACGCGTCGGATCGTCGAGCGCGTGTGCCCCGCCCGCGACGAATGCCAGGAGGGCGGCCAGCGCCACGAGCATTCTGGAGATCCCCATTGCGTGCGCCTCCGGTTTCACACCACCAGCCAGGCCTGATCCAGGCTCAGCGTGTACAGGGTCAGCCTGAGTGTCGCGCGCGGGTAATCCGCCTGCAGCACTGCCTGCCCCCAGAACAGCTGCCAGGGCTGCTGCTCCAGCGTATCCAGGTAGCCCACCAGATCCAGGTAGCCGCCCTCGACCACCACTTCGATGCCGTGCCGGAACACCTGTGCATGGCGCGGCACGCCCGCCGCGGGCACGGCCTGCGCGCCGCCGTCGATGGGCTCCGGCGGCAGATTGCGCATGGACATCAGGCGCACGCGCGGATCCTTTCCCAATAGCTGCTGCAGCACGCCAGCCATGCGGTCGGGAGCGAGCAGGGTGCGCTGCAACTGCCCGAGTTCCCCGTCGATGCCTGCCAGCTCGCGCCGCACGGCAGCGACCCGCTCGCGCACGGCGAGGTTCGGATCGGTGCCCAGCACACGCGCGGTCTCGGCCTGCTGCGCCTGCGCGGCCGCGAGCATGCGCGCCTGCTCCGTCATGTGTGCGATCAGCGCAGCACGCTGTCCGAGCGCCGGCTCGACACAGGAAAGACCGGCGAACGCGGGAACCACACACACGAATGCACCGAGAAGCGCGATGCGCTCGCGCTCGGTGCGGCCCGCCAGCCAGTTCTCCAGTGCGTTCCAGTACCGCTTCACCGCGAAGTCCCCGAGGAGGTCGGCGGTTGCGCATCGCTGCCCTCGGTGGTCGCGAGGCGGAATTCGAGATAGGCCGGGGCTGCCGAAGCTTCATCGTCTGTGGCGCGCGCGGGCGTGTCCACCGCGAGCGTGGCGAAGGCGCGCCCGCGCAGCGCCGCCTCGGCGCGCAGGCGGCCCAGGTATTCGGGCAGCAACTGCGCATCCATCGTGCGCCCGCGCACCGTGATCTCCCGCCCCGCCCCGCCGATCGACAGCCCGGTCAGCCAGATCCCGTCCAGACGCTGGCGCGCGAACGCGCGCAGGTACTCCGAGACGCCGCCGGTATCGCCCAGATCGCCGCGCTGGAGACGCGCCATCACCTGCCTGCGGCCCTCCGCCAGCGCCTGCGTCGATTCGAGCTCGGCCAGGATCGCGGGATCGGGCTTGCGCCCGGCCGCCTCGCGCGCCATGCGCGTCACGTCGCCCTGCAGCGCAGCCAGCTGCGCGTCCCGCTGCGCGGCCAGCCCGGCGATGCGCCCGCGTTCGACCTGCGCGAGCACGGCGGCCGCGAACGCGAACACGGCGACGACCACCATTGCGCGCAGGGTCAGGCGCGCGCTCAGGCGCTCCACCCTTGGCGCGAGCGCGGGATCGAACAGATTGATCTGCTGGCTCACGCGTGCGGCTCCGAGCGCATCGCGGCACCGATGAGATGCAGGTACTGGCGCTGGCGCACCGGATCCGCCAGTTCAGGGACCGCGGACACGTCCATGGCACTGTCCAGCGCAAGGGCCTCGACGGGCAGATCGAGATTCGCCTGCAGATGCCGCAACAGCACCGGAATCGGCGTGACCAGCAGGCTGGCGACCGTCACGTAGGCGAACTGCCGGTAGAAGTGGTCGAGCGAGCGCTGCAGTTCGAGCACCAGCCGGTCCAGCGCCTGTTCGCTAACCTCGCGCGCAGCGTCCTCGATCTGCGCCAGGCCGATGTCGGTACGCCGCGCGAGGAACAGCTCGCCATCTCGCGTGACGGTGAGCAGGCCGCCGTTCACGTCCATGCTCAGAACTGCCACGCCCCGCCCGGGCTGCTCGAACAGTGCCGCGACGTTGCGCTGCGCCATCTCCGGTACGTCGAAGGCGTGAAGAGGAAAACGCGCCGCATGGAACAGGCGCATGCGCGCGGCAATTTCGGCATTGCGCGCGGACACCGCGAACAGGTGCTGGGCATACGCGCCCCCATGGCCGGAGCCGGGCACGCGCGCCACGTCGACGGTGGCCTGGTCCACCGGATAGTCCAGCAGATCGCGCAGCTTCCAGCGCACCGCCTCGCGCAGTTCGGCCTCCGGCACCGGCGGGGCATCCGTCATCTGCATCTGATAGCTGCCCGCATCGAGCAGGGCGCAGCACAGGAAGCGATCCCGGCCGAGCTGCCGGCGCATGCGACCTAGAGCCTCGGCTGCTTCGTCGCCGAAGCGATGGCTGTGGCAGCGCAGGAGGGAGCGCCCCTGCGTCCCGGGCTCCATCTGGGCGAGATCGATGCGATCGCCATGGACCGCGACCGAGACCCAGTTGCCCGAGCGTGCGCGCTGCCTGCGAAGGAAGGGAAGCATCGATGGAGGAAGCGCCCGGGGCGCCCTGGTTTGCCAAATGTCAGGCGTTGCAAAATCTGCACCAGCGCGATGCGCCGCGGTCAGTACAACTCCCGGAAATAGATGAACTCGCTCGCACCGCGGTGCAGGCCGAACGCCGCGCGCCCCGACGGGTTCTGGCCGTGCACGCCGGTGCCGGCCCAGTCGAACTGCAGCCAGCTCTTGCCCGCGCTGGTGGCCGCGGAGGCGGATCCGTTCAGACAGCTGTTTCCGGCAACGGCTGCGCTGAGGCGAGGCATCAGGTCGACGCTGCCGTCCACTGCACCATCGGCCCCCGCCACCGGCTTGGTCAGCGTCAGCGTCGCCCTGCCGCCCGAGAAAACCAGGCCGGCTGGCGGCGTCGTCGCGCCGGTCTCGCATGCCGACAGGTTCTTCTGGAAGTTGCGAAACATCACGTCGCTGCGCAGAAGCTGCGTGCAGCTGTCGGCCGCGTTGGTCACGAATCCGAAGCCGTTGTGGTACTGGGTCTCGAACGGCACCGGCAGCGCGGTCAGGCCGGAGCCCAGCGCGTTGTGCACCTTCAGGCGTCCGAAGCGCAATGCAGTCGTGCCCAGCAGCGCGCGCTCGTTGCCGCCGCTGCCGTCCACGTCGAGGTTGAGCGCGGCAGTGGCCAGTGCCGCCCCGTCCTGGTCCACCGGCGCAATGCCCAGCGCCAGCGCTGCGAACGGCCCGTCCGGTGCGCCTGCCCGCGCCAGCGCAATGCTGGTGGAGACGTTGGCCACTCCGGCCACCCAGGCGAGGGGCGTGCCCCCGAGCAGGTCGATGCGGCTGGTGAGATCCGTCCCGGCGTTCACGGCGCCCCAGCCCATCGTGGACGGCGGCGAGGACGTGCCAGCCGTGCCTGGCAGCCTGGCAAACGCGTTGGCGCTGGCGTAGTTCAGTGTCGTCATTCCGGCCGCGGCGCGCGCGGTGAGTGCGAAGCCCGCCCCGAGCGGTTCGCCGATATAGGTGAACGACGAGGCCGGCGAGCAGCCGGCCGCGACGCGGTTGGTGAGCGTGGCACCGCCCGCAGTGAAGTGGTGTGCTGTAAAGCGTCCGACATTGCCGCTGGAGGTAACGACGGCGACCTCACCCGCGCCGAGGTAGTCGCCGTCGGCAACCGTCGCGGCCAGCGTGACGATGCCGACCTCGGGCCAGCTGAACGCAGTCCCCGTCGCGCTGCCTGCGCTGAAGCTGCCGAACTGCGTGGCGTTGGCGAGCGTCGGATTGTTGCTCAGACCGAGGCCGGGAACCAGCGCCGCCGTGAGCCGCACGCCCTCCGCACTGCCCTCCTGGCCGAAGCTGGGCGTGGCGTTGCCCACGGCATTGCGCGCGGTCACCGTCACGCTGAAGTCCTCGCCGGCGCGGACGAAGACGGCGCCGGCGGCGCTCCCGGCGCCCGGGTTGGCGAATCCGTCGCCGCTGCGGCGGATGTCGGACAGCACCAGGGTGTGCGGCTTGACCACGAAGCTGTTGCTCGCCCCGGTCATGCTGTTCGACGGGGAGCCGCCGCCACCGGGCGGGATGGCGTAGCGCGCGTGCAGGCGGATGGCACCGGCATCGGGATAGTCCAGCGTGAAGGCTGCCATGCCGTGGGAACCGAACAGCAGATTCCTGCTGGTGTAGCTCGCCACGCTGCCGCCGTGGTTGGAGGCGATGGTGCCTGATCCGTTGTTGGTGATCGTCACCTGCTGACCGGGCTGGCAGGCGGCCGGATTCACGCACTCGGATGCGAGATCGACGGCGACGCTGGCACCAGCCGCGAAGCCGGGCGCGACGGTGCAGGCACCGGTGCAGGCGCCGGTCGCGGCGCAGCTGCCGCTGCGCACAGCCTGCAGATAGAGGGTGGAAGAGGTCACTGCGGACACCTGGCCGGGAAGCAGCGCGTTGCCGGCATCGACGAAGCGGAAACCGCCGGCATGGAAGGCGAGGGTCTGGTCGTAGCCCGCCTCGTCGCCGGCCGTGCCGGTGGTATCGGTGGCGGCGCCGTCGGTGACCGAGACGTTGACCGTCTGCGCCCAGGTGTCCCGCAACGCGAGCACGACGCTGCTCTCGCCGCCCGCCGCGAAGGTGTAGGTTGCCACGCCATCGTCGGGCGTGCCGTTGCCGAGCGTCCCGCCTCCCGTGACGACCGACCAGTCGCCCCGGCTGCCCGGTCCGCCCGCCCCGGATACGTACTGGGCAGTGACCGTGATGGTGGTGCTGCTGTTGAGCGTCTGCGCCGCGTGGGCGGCATCGTGCGGTGTGATGGTGACAGGCTCGGCCTGGCAGTTGACGCCCGAGGCGTTGTTCTGCACGCGGTAGTGGTCCACCGAGGCACACGGCGCGGAATAGGTGCGCACGGCATTCAGCTCGGCCGCGGTCAGGGCCTGGTCGTACACGCGCACGTCGTCGATCAGGCCGTCCCAGCGGCGGCCGCTGAAGTCCTGGTCGTCGCCGATCTGCAGCTTGGTCAGGGCCTTGGTCAGCTGCGCGGTCGAGTTGCCGGTCTGGCGCACGGCGACCGCGCTGCCGGACGTACCGGTGTAGATCGCCTGCGAGCCGCGCGTGAACACGAATGCGACGAAGGTCCAGCTTCCCGTCGGCACCGTGCTGCCGGAGGTGAACAGCTGGGCGCTGCCATCGTTCCACCACCAGTTCAGCGCACCGGTGGGGGTGACGTGAAACTCGTAGTTATAGTCGTTGGAGAAGATCGACATCAGGCCCGACGCGGGGTAGGTGTCGGGCCTGATCCACGCCGTAACCGTGAACGTGCTCTGCATGTTCTGGCTGGCGTGAAAAGGGATGTCGATGCGGCTGCTGGGCGGCGTGAAGCTGCCGGCGCGACATTTGATGCCCGTCACCGGGCTCGCGCCGAGCGCCGTACCGTTGCGCCCGTCGCTGCCGCTGTCGGCGACCTCGCCCGCGGCACCGCTCCAGGACGCCTCGTCCAGGCGGTACCAGCGGTTGGGCGTGGCGGCGGCCGCGACCGGCACCAGCACGACGCTCTGGCCGATGTTCTCGTCATTGCTCGAGGTCGCGGTGCGCGTGCCGGTCGCGGCCGGCCCCGGCAGGTACTCGTCGGCAAGCGCCACGCGCACGCCGGTGCCGCTGGACGTCATATCGGCGCGCTTGGCCATCGAAGCGGGCGAGGCCACGGCGGTGGTGTTGCGCACGGAGAAGAAGCTCACCAGCGTGGTGCCGGCGGACCCGGGCGTGACCGACGGCGCGACGATGTTCGAGGATCCGGAAGCGTTCACGTTGCCGCCCGAGGTTGCGACAGCAGACACGCCGCGATACGCCACGATCAGGCCGGCGGCGCGCCGGCTCTCCGAGAAGGTCCAGGTGTAGCTCGCCGCCTCCCCGCCGCTGACCGCGCGGTAGAACAGCGCGGTGCGCAGGGCTCCGGGAGCGGCATCGGTGCGCAGCAGGGTCCAGCCACCGGGGGCGCTGATCGCCGGTGCGTTGCGCACCGTGATGGCGGCGAGCAGCATGTCGCCGCTGCGCAGTTCGCCCGGCACGGCGATGGTGATGGCGGCTGCGTTCACACCGACGGTCTGCACGTCGTGGAAACCGACCACGACCGCGCCCGCGCGCAGCGGCAGCCACAGCAGGACCAGGAGCGGGAGCCCCGCGAGCTCGCGCGCACGGGGAAGCAGAACGCGCCTCAGCATCGGTACTCCGGGGGGTTCGCGGGATCGATGCAGCGGCTCACCGTGACCTCGACCGTGCGCGACACGTGGTTCGCCGTCTGGGGCGTGCCGAAGGTCGCGGTCGCCGAGAGCCGATAGACGCCTATGGTGCGATCGAGTTCAGTGGTGGCCGAGGGACCGGTACAGGTCACGCTCACCGCCATCGGGGCGAGGTCCTGCGCCAGCGCGAGCGCCTCGGGAGCGCCCCAGCACGAGGGCAGCGTGATACCAGGTGTGCCCTCCGGGTCGAGGATGCGATAGACGCCCCACTCGATGCCCGCGCGCGCGGCCTGGTACGCGCGCACGCCCTGCAGGTCCAGCGCTGCGCCCGAGTGCTGCATGACGGACACGTTCACCAGACCGGCCGCCAGAGCAGCGAGCACGACCAGGATGAACAGCGCGGAGACGATGCTGAAGCCGCGCTGCGCGCGTGCACTTGCGCTGCCCTCAGGGCATGTTGCTGACATGCGCCTCCTGCACCAGAGTCACGCTCTCGCTGCTGCCGGCACTGCTCCGGGTCAGGGTAAGGGCAAGCGACACCACGCCGTTGCGCATGGCGACGGCGCTCGGGTTGTAGACGATGCTGCACGCCGCCACTCCGGAGGCCAGCAGCGCGTCGGAGCCGGACGGGAACGCGATGGGCTGGGCGGCGGCGAGCGCGTAGCCCCAGTGCCGCCGCAGTTCTCCCGCCGCGGGGTCGGTCGCGTTCGCAGTGCACACGTAGCTGACCGCGTGCTCGACCACGTGAAAGCGCGACGATGTCGAAGGCAGCGGAAAGGCGACCGCGGACGAGAGCGTGACCGTATTGCCCGATACGCCCGATACGGTGCGCAGGTTGCCGGAACTGCCCTGGTAGGCGTCGGATGCGCCGAACCCGGGCCCGAGGTTGTACACGACGATGGAGTTCCCGGGCGTCACCGGCTTGGTCGGCATCTGGCCGAGCACGTCGAAGCGGTAGGGCGATGCGGCGCTGCCGAACTCCAGGACGTCCCCGCTTCCCGAGGCATCGGGTTCGGCACGATAGCGCCCGCCTCCTCGGGTGAGCAGGAACTCCAGGTAGAGGCTGCCGCCTGCGCTGGTGACGCGCACGCTGTTGGGAAGTGCCAGGCGCAGGTCGCGCGTCATGCGCCGCAGCGCGGTGTCGGCCAGGTCGCTCAGCTGCGCGCGCCGGGTGCTGTCGAAGTAGCCCTGCACCGGTGCGCGGATGAACGTCGCCACCACCGCGGCGATGATGCCGGTGACCGCGATGACGATGATCGCCTCGGGGAGCGTGAACCCGCACTGGGCGGCACGCGCGCGCCGCTTCATGGCGCGCGCGGGGCGTAGCGCGTGCGGTAACCCTGCAGGCGCACGCTCTCGTTGCCCGGTCCGGTGACGGTCACCGTGACCAGCACGGAGGAGGTTCCGGGAACACTGTAGGAGGCATTGCCCAGCGCCGACTGCTGCACGGATACGCTCGCGGCGTAGCCTGCCGGTCCGTCGTGACTGCCGGTGATGTCGCGCACCCCGGAGGGGGTCGCGCTGGCGGTGTCGAATTCGGCGTAGTCGCCCACGTGGTCGAACGGCGCGGATGCCGAGTAGCGCGTCTCGCCGGCTTCCGGCCCGATCGCATCGGCCGTGCTCGCGCACTGCGCCGCATCCGTCGCGTCCACGGTCGCGGCCCGGGCAGTGGTGACATGGGCATCGTCCGCGTCGCAGTAGGTGTAGGGCATCAGTTGCACCTCCTCCAGCAGGCCCTCGGCGATGGCCAGCGCCTGCTTGCGCACCAGCGGATCGCTGCTGCGCGAAGTGGTCCGATTCATGGCCAGCAGCACCGCGGTCAGAGCGATGCTCACCACCAGGATGAACACGATCATCTCGATCAGCGTCAGGCCGCGCTCACGGGTGCACATGCCCGGTCTCCTGCTCCACCGTGAACGTGCGCGTGGGCGTGCCGCCGACCGTGAAGGTCACCGGACCCGCGCTGGGACGGCCCAGTCCATCGAAACTGAAGCTGCCGGCGCTGCTGGTGAGCGTCGTACCGACCGGCGCCGCCAGCGCGAGAGGCTGGGCCGCAGCGGGGTCGGCCAGCGCGACGGTGCAGCCGACATCGAAGCACAGCGACAGGGCGTTGCCCCCGGTCACCACGTACACCGCGGCGTTCTGCGCCACCGCCACCTTCTGCGCGTAGCGCACCGCCGCCAGCACGCGATCGTGGAACGCGAGCGTGTCGAAGTCGCGGGTGGCACTGAAGCGCGGCAGCACCACCACCGCGAGCACCGCCAGAACGATGACGAGCACGATCATCTCCACCAGCGTGAACCCGCGTGCAAGCGCTCGGAAAGACGATCGTGCGGACATGTGCGGGCCTGAAATGAAAGCGCCCGACCGCGTGCGCGATCGGGCGCTCGCCACGCGCTGCGTGGCTACTGGGAGCAGATGATGGTGGTGACCGCGCTGGCGCTCTGCGGCCCCAGGATGTTGCACGACAGCGGATAGCCTTCGGTCTGCTGCGCGCCGGTGCAGGTCGCGGTGGATCCCGCATCCATGGAGAAGCCGCTGGGGAAGGCACCGCCGGTCAGCAGCAACGGTATGTCGCTGTCCTGACAGCCGTCGATCGCGTAGGTATTGGGCTTAGAGGTGTTGACCAGGCGCGCCGAGAAGTTCAACGCGGTGGCGGAGGCAACCGCGCCGGCGACCCCCTGTGCCGCTGCGGCACCGGCTTCGCCGCGCAGGTCGATGAAGCGCGGCAGCGCGACCGCTGCCAGGATGCCGAGGATGACGATCACCACGATCAGCTCGATGAGGGTGAAACCACGCTGCTTCATTGCGCTTCTCCAGATGGATTCGTTCAGGGATGGCGGGCGGCCGGCGGCTGGAGCACCATTCATGCCACATGCATGCATGCACCGGACATGGCTGCTGCCTCGACCGATCCGAGCATGCCGTTGACCTTGGCGATGCGCGCATCGGCCTGCAAGGCGACGCAGCGCGGCATCGCCGCTACCGCCAGCAAGGCGGGGATGGTGATCACGATGATCAGTTTCGATGAGCGTGAAGCCCGGATGCAGCCGCTTCATCCGTATTGCTCCTGTCGTGCCGGGACCCGCCCCGGCCAGCAATCCCCACGACGGCGCCGTGGCTTCTGCACGAGCTTCGGCAGAAATTGCACATTCTTGAGGTTCGCGCGCATCGGGTCTGCAGCCCTAAACGGGGCCCTTGCCCTGCAGCGCGACCTGGCCCAGATCCCAGATCGGCAGGAACACGCCGAGCGCGACGATCAGGACCAGGATGCCGAGCAGCACGATCAGGATCGGCTCGATCTGCGCACCCAGGGTCTTCAGGTCGTACTGGACCTCGCGCGTGTACATGTCGGCCACCTCGTCCATCATGTCGTCGAGCGAACCGGACTCCTCCCCCACCAGCATCATCTGCAGCGCCACCGGGGTGAACGCGCCGGTGGAGATGGCGGTGCGCAGAACACTCTCGCCGCGCTCGACGCCCTCGCGCATGCGCTCCACCTTGTAGCTCACGAATCTGTTGTCCACCACCTGTGCGACCAGACTCAGGGCGTGGACCGCGGACACCCCGCTGCGCAGCGCCAGCGCGAAGCTGCGGGCGAATCGCGCGAGCGTCGCCTCGAGCACGATGGGTCCGGCGACGGGAATGCGCAGCTTGATCCGGTCCCAGGTCAGACGCCCCCGGGGCGTGGCCAGCCAGGCGCGGAAGCCAGCGATGGCTCCCAGCGCGAGCGCCAGCAGTGCCCACCAGTAGTCGACGCAGAAATCGGACACCGCCACGAGTACGCGCGTGAGCAGGGGCAGCTGCGCGCCGAAGCCGCGGTAGACCTCGGCGAACTGGGGAATGACGAACAGGTTGATCACGCCCAGGGCGACCAGCATGGCAGTGATCACGAACGTGGGGTAGCGCAGCGCCGACTTCACCTGCGCGCGCATCTCCTCCTGGAATTCCAGGTGGTGGAACAGGCGCAGGAAGACTTCCTCCAGCCGGCCCGTGGTCTCGCCCACGTACACCATGGCCACGTAGAAGGGCGTGAACACCTCCCCCTGGCGCTGGAGAGACGCGGACAGGTCGCGGCCGCTCTCCAGGTTCTCGCGCACGCTCTGCAGTGCGGCCCTGAAGCTCGGGTTGGTGCTCGATTCCTGCAGCCCTCCCAGCGCGCGCAGTATCGGCACGCCGGCCTTCAGCAGGGAGTACATCTGGCGGCTGAACAGGAGCAGGTCGGCCGGTCTGACCGGTTGCCTGCGCCAGCGCGCCATCCCTGCGCGCTCCCGGGCCGCGGCAGGCGTGCGTGCAGGCCGGATGCGCACCGGCGTGATGCCGCTGCCGGTCAGGGCGACCGCGACGGCGCTGCTGTCGGCGCCTTCCAGCACCCCTTCCACCAGGCCGCCGCCGGCGTCGCGGCCGCTGTATGCGAACTGTGCCATCGCCTCAGTCGTCCGCCTGCGAGGACACGCGCATGGCCTCCTCCACCGTGGTGAGGCCGCGCGCGGCGAGCACGGCGGCGTGCCGGCGCAGGGTGCGGCCCTCCATCTGCCTCCGTGCCGCCTCGATGAAGCGGGATGCATCGCCGTCGTTGGCCGCGTGCACCACCGGACGGGTCATCTCCAGCATCTCGTACACGCCGGTGCGGCCCAGATAGCCGGTGGCGTTGCACTGGGAGCAGCCGGCACCGCGCAGGATGCGCGGCCTGGCCTGGACGCCGTCGAGCTCCTGGCGCAGCCACTCCGCCTCCGCCGGCTGCAGCGGCTGTTCCTGCGCGCAGCCGTCGCACACCACGCGCACCAGCCGCTGGGCCAGCACCAGCCGCAGGGACATCGCAATCATGTAGCGCGGCGCGCCCATGTCCATCAGCCGGATGGGCGTGCTCAGCGCGTCGTTGGTGTGCAGGGTGGACAGCACCATGTGTCCGGTCATCGCCGCGCGCAGCCCGACCTCGACCGTCTCCTGATCGCGCATCTCGCCCACCAGAATGACATCTGGATCCTGGCGCAGCGCCGAGCGCAGGATGCGGCCGAAGGTGAGCTGGATCTTCTCCTGCACCTGCACCTGGTTGATGCGCGGGAGCCGGTACTCGACCGGATCCTCGACCGTGATGATCTTGCGCTCCGGCGTGTTGATCGCGGCCAGCGCGGAATACAGCGTGGTGGTCTTGCCGCTTCCCGTGGGGCCGGTGACCAGGATCATGCCGCTGGGGCGGTTCACCACATCCTGCACGCGCTCCAGGACGTGGTCCGGCATGCCGAGGCGTTCCAGGCCGAGCAGCCCGGAACTCTGGTTGAGCAGACGCATCACCACCGACTCGCCGAACTGCACCGGCATGGTGGAGATGCGCACGTCCACCTGGCTGTTGCGCGCCTTGATCTGGAACCGCCCGTCCTGGGGAAGCCGCTTCTCGGAGATGTCCAGGCCGGACATCAGCTTCAGGCGCAGCACCAGGGCCGAGGCGATCTTCGGGTCGGCCTCGGTCTGCACGTGCAGCAGTCCGTCGATGCGGAAGCGGATGACGAGCCGCGTCTCCTGCGGTTCGATGTGGATGTCCGAGGCCCGCACGCCCACCGCGTCCTCGAACACCGACTGCAGCAGGCGCACCACCGGTGCATCCTCGACCGTGGTCCCGCCGCCCAGGGCAGCGAAGTCGATGCCGGTCTCGCCCAGCTCCTGGCCCAGCTCCTGGGCCAGGCCGGAGATCTCCTCGGTGCGCCGGTACACGCGGTCGATGGTCTGCAGCAGCAGCGTCTCGGTGACCACGGCGAGCTGGATGTCGCGCCTGAGGAAGCGCGTGATCTCGTCATAGGCGAACAGATCCGTGGGATCGGCCATCGCCACCCGGAAGAAGCTGCCTCCGTCCTCGAGCACCAGCGCGCGGAAGCGGCGGGCATGCGTCTCCGGCAGCCGGCTGGCCAGCTCCGGCCTGATGGTGAACTGCTTCAGGTTGACGTAGGGCACCTGCAGCTGGCGCGCCAGCGCGTTCGAGATCTGCTCCTCGGACACGAAGTCCTTGTCGACGAACACGCGGCCCAGCTTGCGCCCGCTGCGCTTCTGCTCCTCGAGCGCATCGCGCAGCTGCTGCTCGGTGAGCAGTCCCTGCTGCAATAGAATTTCGCCGAGGCGGACTTTCTCGGGCCGGGCCATGGCCGCTCCAGTTGGACTACCACCGGGTTATCGACCGGGCGCCCGCCGCATTTAACCTTCCCTTGCATACGCGATGTTCGACGTCGTCCTGTTCCAACCCGAGATTCCGCCCAACACCGGCAACGTGATCCGCCTGTGCGCGAATACCGGCAGCCGCCTGCACCTGGTCGAGCCTCTGGGCTTCCGCATGGACGACCGCGAGCTGCGCCGGGCCGGACTGGACTACCACGAATACACCCGGGTGCAGGTACACCCGGACTGGGCTGCCTGTGACGCGGCCCTGGCGGGGCGGCGCATGTTCGCGTTCTCGACCCGGGCCGCCCGCTGCTTCGACGAACCGGCCTACCGGCCCGGCGACGTCCTGGTGTTCGGAGCGGAGACGAGCGGTCTGCCCGGTGAACTGCTGGAGGCGTTCGCACCGGAACGACGGCTGCGGCTGCCGATGCTACCCGGCAATCGCAGCATCAACCTGTCCAATGCGGTGGCTGTGGCGGTGTTCGAGGCGTGGCGTCAGAACCGCTACGCGCACGGCGCCTAACCGAGAGGGGTACCGGTGCTGCCGGCGTCAGTCCGTCGCTTCGTTGCGTGGCTCGCGCGCGAGCAGCGCCTCGACCGCCTGCAGCGGTGCCAGACCTTCGAACAGCACGCGGCACACCGATTCGGTGATCGGCATGTCCACCCCCGTGCTACTGGCCAGGCGGCGCACTTCGCGGGCACTGTGCACCCCTTCCGCCACGTGCCCGAGTTCCGAGAGCACCTGGCCGAGTGTCCTGCCGGTCGCCATCTTCAGCCCCACCTTCCGGTTCCGCGACAGGCTGCCGGTGCAGGTCAGAATGAGGTCTCCCATGCCCGCCAGGCCCATGAAGGTCTCCATCCGGCCGCCCAGGCGCATGCCGAGGCGGGTGATCTCCGCGAGACCGCGCGTGATCAGCGCGGCGCGCGCGCTCTCGCCGAAGCCGAGCCCGTCGGAGATGCCGGCAGCGATCGCGATCACGTTCTTCACCGCGCCGCCCACTTCGACGCCGGCCAGATCACCGCTGGAGTAGATGCGCAGCCGCGGCGTGCGCAGTGCGCGCGCGAGCTGCGCGGCGAAGTCCACATCGCTGGCGGCCAGGGTGACGGCTGCGGGCACTCCGCGCGCGACTTCAAGTGCGAAGCTCGGCCCCGACAGCACGCCGCGCGCGGCCTGCGGCGGCAATTCCTCGGCAGCCACCTCGTGCGGCAGCTTGGCGCTGCCGGCCTCGAACCCCTTGCACAGCCAGATCGCCGGCAGTGGACGCCTCGCTTCGGCCACCAGGCGCAGCGAAGGGCGCAGGCCGGCGACGCTGCTGCCGATCACGGCGAGGTCGCTGTCGCGAATTGCGTCCTGCGCGTGCGCCGCCAGGTGCAGCGCTTCGGGAAGGGAGATGCCGGGAAGATAGCGCTGGTTGACCCGCGCCGACTCCATGGCCGCGAAATGCGCGGGATCGCGCGTCCACAGCCTGACTTCGTGCGTGTGCGCCAGCGCCACTGCCAGCCCGGTGCCCCAGGCGCCGGCGCCGAGCACGGCGATCTTCACAGGCCCCAGACCTGGGTGACGTGCACGTAGCCGGTCATGCCCCGGGCATGACGCACGCGCACGAAGTTGCCGCTAACCTCGAGCAGCTCGAGAACCACGTCCTGCTGCGCCTCGAACACCAGCGCCGCGCTCTCCTCGGGCGCGGCGCGCACCTGGGCGCGGGGTACGCGCACGCTCAGTGTGCGCCGGGCCGACAGCTGCCTCGCCTCGATCCAGGCCAGCTCGCCGGTGGCATCGCGCACCTTGAGCCAGCCGTCGAGGGCGACCACGACCTCCACCGGATAGTGACGCGAGAGGATGGCGACCGGTCTGGCCTTGATGGAGGGGCCGTCGAACAGCACGGCAGCGTCCACGGACACCGACCTGTACTCGAGCGCCCGCGCACCAGGCGCCGCCGCACCCAGGGCGAGCGCGGCCAGAAGCAGGAACGGCTGCGCGCGGGCGCGCATGGCCGTCAGTGCGTGACGGGAGGCGTCGCCGGCTGCGCCTGTTCGCCCTGCTGCTGCTGTTGCAGGCGCTGCTGATACAGCGCCTCGAAGTTGACCGGCGCCAGCAGGAAGGGCGGGAAGCCGCATCGGCTGATGGAATCCGACACCGTCTCGCGCGCGTAGGGGAACAGGATGTTGGGGCAGGTGATGCTGAGCACCAGATCCAGGCTCTCCTTCGGCAGATTGCGAATCTGGAAGATGCCGGACTGATGCGCCTCCACCAGGAACACGGTCTTCTCGTTGTGTACGGCGGTGGTGGTGACGCTGAGGGTCACCTCGTAGAAACCCTCGTTGACCGACTTCGCCTGCGTGCTCAGCTGCACGTCCACGCGCGGCGTCTCGCGCTCGAGGAACACCTGGGGAGCGTTCGGGACTTCCACCGAAAGGTCCTTCACGTAGATCTTGTCGATGGTGAACACCGGCTGGTTCTGCTGCTGCTCCTCGGCCATGATTGCCTCTGCGGAAAAACCGCGATTCTAGCGCATGGCTGGCGGTCTCCCGGAGTCCGGGCAGCGGCGAGCGCCAGTAGCGACGAATCAGGCGTCGCTCAGGAGCGCCGGATCCAGGCGCGCAGGCTGCGCGCGTCGAGGGCCCCGGCGACGCGGTCGACCTCGCTGCCGCCCTGGAAGCGGATCAGTGTGGGGATGCTGCGGATGCCGAATCGCGCCGCCAGCGCCTGCTGCGCATCGGTATCCACTTTGGCCAGGCGCGCACGCGTGCGCTCCTCGCGCGCCACCTGCTCGAAGGCAGGCGCCATCATGCGGCACGGGCCGCACCACGGCGCCCAGAAGTCCACCACCACCGGCAGATCGTTGCGGGCAATGAAGGTGTCGAAGCTGGCCTGCTCGAGCACGGCCGGCTGGCCGTCGAGCAGGGGTGTGCGGCAGCGTCCGCAGGTGCCGCCCTCCTCCAGCCGCGCCGTGGGGATGCGGTTCACCGCAGCGCAGCGCGCGCACACCACGTGAAGCGCGTCCTCGCCCATGCGCGTGCTCAGCCTGCGCCCGCCAGCAGCGGATCGAGCCCGCCCGCGCGGTCCAGCGCGGACAACTCGTCGAAACCGCCCACGTGCACGTCACCGACGTAGATCTGCGGTACGGTGCGGCGCTGCGTACGCTGCATCATCTCGGCGCGCCGCTCCGGTTCCAGGTCGACCCGGATCGTGTCGATCTCCACGCCCTTGTCGCGCAACAGCCGTTCGGCCATCGAGCAATAGGGGCAGTAGCCAGTGGCGTACATGGTCACGCGCCTGCTCATCGAAACCGCCTGCAAATATTGGAACTCAACCCTTCTTCACCGGCATGCCGGCCTGCTGCCACGCACTCATGCCGCCGCCGAGGGACCGCACCTGGGTGAATCCCGCCTTCTTCAGCGTCGCCGCCGCGGACGCGGACCGATTGCCCGAAGCGCACACCAGCAGAATCGGCTTGTCCCTGAATTTCTCCAGTTCCTTCGTGCGCGCCGCCATCTCGCCGGCGGGGATGTGGCGCGCATCCGGGACGTGTCCTGTCTTGAACTCGCCGGTCTCGCGCACGTCGATGACCTGCGCATCCTGACGGTTGATCAGCTGCACCGCCTCGGCAACGGTGGCCTCCTTCACCTGGCTGATGCGCCTGGCGACCGAAGGCCAGATGAACATGAGGCCGCTGGTGATGGCGATCAATACCAGCCAGATGTTTTTCTGCACGAATTCCACTTCGTCATTCCTCGAGTATTGAGCGTTCGGTTGCGTGGGCGTCCAGTACGCGCAGATGATCCAGCAGCGGCACGAGATCGCTCACCCCGGCCTCGATGCGCTCGCGCAGGACGGCTCGCGCTTCTTCGTCACCGGCGGGAAAGGCTGCGCGCGCCGCCCGCCACTGCCGCTGCGCGGCCGGGTAATCGCGTGCCAGCGCGAGCAGCAGCGCCTGCCGGTACACCACGTCCCGCACCGGAAACACGCGCATGGCGCGACCGTTCACCAGCAGCTTCTCGTCCAAGCCGCCAGCTTCGATGCGTATGCTGCGCGCCAGCGCGAGTTCGACCAGGGGTGCCAGCAGGGACGTGCGGTGCACCTCCAGCAGCAATTCCCCGGCCTTGCGGTTGGCCGCGTCGGAGGCGTGCAGGTAGCGCTCGCGCGACGCCGCGAACGCTTCCAGCACCAGGTAATCGCGCACCAGCTGGCCGAGCGCGATCGCGCCCAGCACGAGCGCGACCAGCACGTACCAGCCGAGCCGGCGCGCAGGTGCCCGTGCAGACCCGAATTCTACCGTGGCGCCCTCGCCCAGACCAAGGACGAGCGCCGCCGGGCCGAGGAAATACGCGTACCACAGCGGATACTCGAGCAGGCTGTGCAGCGCGAGCACGGCCGCCACGCCCAGCAGCCACCCCGCCGCCGCCCCGCCGTGCGGGCGCCCCAGGCCCGCCGCCCAGGCCCAGGCCGCGATCGCGAGCGCGGCCAGCCCGGCCAGGCCGAACTCGGCCATCAGCTGCAGCGGCAGATTGTGCGCGTGGTCCTGGAATCCGCCCACGGGTCCGGGCGGCAGGTCGGGATTGAGCAGGAAGAACTGGTAGGCGTACGTCCGAAACCCCTGCCCCATGAGCGGAGATTGCACGAACATCTGCCAGGCCGCGCTCCACAGCCGGCCGCGCAGATCGTGCGTCAGGGCCTCGGCCTGCCAGCGCGCCCATGTTCCCGGGGAGTGGAGGGTCGGACCGAGTTCGCGCAGCGCGAACGGCATCAGGACGTAGGCGGCCAGGCACAGCACGGCGAAGGCGAGCAGCCGGCGGCCGCCAGGCTGCGGCGAGCGCCACGCCAGCCATGCCGCCGCGGCCAGCATCGCGATCAGATAGAGCAGCACCGCGCGCGTGCCGGTGTGGATCATAACGTAGATCGCCAGCAGGGCCGCCAGCATCGAGAGCAGCGCATGCATCCTGCGCGTCGCGAACAGATGGCCGACGCTGGCAAGCCCGAGCGCCAGGTAGTCCGCCAGATGGTTCGGTTGAGCCAGGTTGCCCCAGAGCCGATTGCGCGAGGGCGAGATCACGTAGCGGCCGAACGGCCCGTAGGTCTCGAACTGCTGTGCGAGGCCGATCGCGCAGTTGAGCACGGCGCCGATCGCCAGAAACCACGCCAGGGTCGTTACGACGCGCTCCAGTCCGAGTTCGCGCCGCAGCGTGGCGGCGAGTACCGCCAGGGAAGCGGCCCACGCCAGATAGAGCACGGCGAGCAGGCCCTGCTGGGGAAAGGCGATCCATCCGGCCAGCAGCTGCAGCACGACCAGCACGGCCAGGGCGGGAAACACCAGGGCGCTGCGCGGCAGGACCATGCGCCCTGCCAGCACGGCGAGAGGCGCGCAGGCAAGCAGGCCCAGGCCTGCGGCGATGGCCTCGGCGTGGAAGCTCGGCGTCGGCGGCCCCTTGGCCCAGGCGAGGAAGGGCAGAACCAGCATGAGGCCCAGACACAGCAGGCTCCATGCATGCCAGGCGGATATCGCGACAGGCACGCGCTCGGGGGCGGGGATTCGGGGCATCCGGGCTAGAATATCGCACCTGTCTCGAACCACCATCGCCATGCACAAGCTCGTACTGCTGCGCCACGGGGAAAGCATCTGGAACAAGGAGAACCGCTTCACCGGCTGGACCGATGTCGACCTGTCCGAGCGCGGACGCGAGGAGGCGCGTGAAGCCGGCCGCCTGCTCGCCGCCGAGGGTCTGGCCTTCGACGTCGCCTACACCTCCGTGCTCAAGCGCGCCATCCGCACCCTGTGGATGGCTCTCGACCAGATGGATCTGATGTGGATCCCGGTGCGCAATTCCTGGCGCCTGAACGAGCGCCACTACGGTGATCTCCAGGGATTGAACAAGGCGGAGACCGCAGCGAAGTTCGGCGAACACCAGGTCAAGATCTGGCGCCGCAGCTACGACATCCCGCCGCCCGCGCTCGCACCGGACGATGCGCGCCATCCTTCCAACGACCCGCGCTACCGCGACGTGCCGCGCAGCGAGCTGCCGCTCACCGAGTGCCTGAAGGACACCGTCGCGCGCTTCCTTCCGCTGTGGAACGACAGCATCGCACCCGAAGTGATCCGCGGGCGCCGCGTGATCATTGCCGCGCACGGCAATTCGCTGCGCGCCCTGATCAAGTACCTGGACGACGTGTCCGAGCAGGACATCGTCGAACTGAACGTCCCCACCGGCATCCCGCTGGTGTACGAACTGGACGCACAGTTGAAGCCGATGCGCCACTACTACCTGGGCGACCAGGCACGCGTGGCCGCCGCAGTCAATGCCGTCGCTGGACAGGGGAAGGCCGGATCCTGAGGCGTCCCGGGGGCGGGGCAGCGGTGCCGGCCCGAGGCGCCGCCTGCACCCGCTCGCCGCGCTGCTGCTGCTGACCGCGCTGTCTCTGGCGCCGGACGCCTCCGCCGGACCCAGAGGAGACCTGCGCGCCCTGCGCCAGAAGGTCGAGCGGCTCACGCGTGAACTCGCCGCCTCCGAGAGTTCGAAGGCGGACGCCACCGACGCCTTGCGCGAATCCGAGCACGCGATCAGCCAGAGCAGCCGGCGCCTGTTCGAACTGCAGTCGCGCCAGGAGCAGATGCGCGCCTGGCTCGCGCAACTCGATACCGAGCAGGCGCGGCTGGACGGGGCCGTCGTGCAGCAGCAGGCGGCACTCGCCCGATCCCTTCGTCACGCCTACCTGCACGGCCCGGGCTCGAGCGCCGTACTTCTGCTGGCGCCGACGGATCCGGGCCAGGCTGCGCGCCGCCTGCACTACCTTGGCCACCTGTACCGCGACCGCGCGGCGGCCATCGAGCGACTGCGGCAGAACCAGGCGCAGGTGCAGGCGCTGGCGGAAGAAAGCCGGCGTCAGGAACAGGCGCTGGCGGCGCTCGAATCCGAGCAGGCCGACGCCCGGCAGCTGCTGCTGGCCCAGCGCAACGAGCGCGCCGCAGCGCTGGCCAGGGTGTCGTCCCGGATCGATCGCCAGCGGCGCGAAATCGGCGCGCTCAGACGCGACGAGCAGCGGCTGAGCGCTCTGGTGCAGAAGCTCGCCCGGCAGCTCGCGTCCCGTGCGCCGGCCAGGAAGCCTGCGGCCGGCACTGGTGCAGGCAAGCGCGCGGACGGCGCAGGAAAAGCGGAACAGCCGCGCAGGGACGCCGGCCCGGCAGCACTACCGGCGACCGGCGGTCCGGTCGCACGCCCCGTGCCGGGGGAACTCGTGGCGCGCTTCGGCAGTCCACGCTCCGGTACGGGATTGCGCTGGAACGGCTGGTTCATCGCCGCTTCGACCGGAACGCCGGTCAAGGCGCCCGCACCCGGCCGGGTGGTGTTCGCCGACTGGCTGCGCGGGTTCGGCAACCTGCTCATCCTGGACCACGGCGAGGGACTGATGAGCCTGTACGGCAACAACGACGCGCTGCTCAAGAGCGTCGGCGACGAGGTTCGGGGCGGCGAGCAGATCGCTGCGGTGGGCAGCAGCGGTGGCAGCGCGGATTCGGGTCTATACTTCGAGGTACGCTACCAGGGCAAGCCGTTGGACCCGGCGCGCTGGATCGGATCGCGTTGACCGAAGACGCCAGCCCGGATCTCCAGAAGCGCGCGCGCCGGACGATTCAGGACTGGACGATTCAGGACTGGACGATTCAGGTCCGGACGACTCAGAACCCGGACGATCAGGATCCGGCGAATGGCCGCCGCGCGGACGCATGCGCGGCACTCCGCAGCACCTTTAGGAAGCTCGACACATGCGCACTCCCGTCAAGCAAGCCGCGTTGATCGCCCTCGGGGCCGTCCTCGGCGTGCTCATCAGCCTGAATTTCTCGGCCGTTGCCCAGAAGAGCACCGGCCCGCTGCCGGTCGAGGACCTGCGCGCATTCACCGAGGTGTTCGGGCGCATCAAGAGCGACTACGTCGAACCCGTCGACGACAAGAAGCTGATCAGTGAGGCCATCAACGGCATGCTGACCGGCCTCGATCCCCACTCGGCCTACCTCGACGCCGAGGCATTCCGCGAGCTGCAGGTCGGGACCCAGGGCGAGTTCGGCGGCCTGGGCATCGAGGTCGGGATGGAGGACGGCTTCGTCAAGGTGGTATCCCCGATCGAGGACACGCCCGCCTTCCGTGCGGGCCTCAAGCCCGGCGACCTGATCATCAAGCTGGACGACACCACCGTGAAGGGCATGACGCTCAACGACGCGGTCAAGCGCATGCGCGGCAAGCCCAACACCGACATCACCCTCACCGTGATCCGCAAGGGCGAACCGAAGCCGCGCGTGATCACCCTGACGCGCGCGATCATCCAGATCCAGAGCGTCAAGTACAAACTGGTCGAACCCGACTACGCCTACGTGCGCGTGACGCAGTTCCAGGAACACACGGCCGAGAAGATGGTGGCCGCGCTGGAGAAGATGTGGAAGGATAACGGCAGCAACCCGATGAAGGGCCTGGTGCTCGACCTGCGCAACGACCCGGGCGGACTGCTCAATGCCGCGGTCGCGGTGTCGGCGGCCTTCCTGCCGGAGGATGCGCTGGTCACCTACACGGACGGGCGCACCGAGGATTCCAAGATGCGCCTGTACGCGAACAAGGAGTACTACGGACGCGGGGCGCGCGACGACTTCATGAAGAAGGTTCCGACGGCGGTGAAATCGGTGCCGATGGTGGTACTGGTCAACGGCGGCTCCGCCTCGGCCTCGGAGATCGTGGCGGGCGCGCTGCAGGACCACAAGCGCGCTGTGGTGATGGGTACGCAGACCTTCGGCAAGGGCTCGGTGCAGACCATTCTGCCGCTCGGCAACAACACGGCGATCAAGCTCACCACGGCACGCTACTACACCCCGAACGGCCGTTCGATACAGGCCCAGGGCATCACCCCCGACATCCTGGTCGAGGAGGCCACCATTGCCGAGATCGATCCTGCCCTGCGCATGCGCGAGGCAGATCTGCAGCGCCACCTGTCCAATCCCACCGAATCCGAACAGGTGGCGCCTGCCATCACGCCGCCGGCCGAACCGGCCAGCAATGACAAGGGCGTGCAGGACCAGACGCAGCCGTCGGCTCCGGCCGCGGCCAAGGGCGAACCGGTAGAGATGGGATCGAAGGGCGACTACCAGCTCAACCAGGCGCTCAACCTGCTCAAGGGCCTTCAGATCCTGAGCCGCAAGTAACTCAACCGGACCCGGACGAGCCGGCGGCCCGCGCTGCCGGCTTTTTCTTTCTCATGGCACAACGCGACGCGAGCCGCATCGACCTCGACGACGAGCAGCTGCTGCGCTACAGCCGGCATATCCTGCTCCCCGAGATCGGCATCGACGGGCAGGAGAAGCTACTCGCCGCGCACGCAGTGATCATCGGTGCAGGCGGACTGGGGTCGCCCATCGCCCTCTACCTCGCTGCCAGCGGCGTGGGGCGGCTCACGCTGTGCGATCACGACAAGGTCGATCTCACCAACCTGCAGCGCCAGATCGTACACGACACCGGCACCATCGGGCTGGCGAAGGTCGATTCGGCACAGCGACGGCTGCACGCCATCAACCCCCAGGTGCAGGTGCGCACGGTCGAGGCGCGCGTGGCTGCGGACGAACTCGACACTCTGGTGTCCGATGCCGATGTCGTGCTCGACGCCACCGACAACTTCGCCACGCGCCATGCCATCAACCGCGCCTGCGTGCGCCGCCGCCGGCCTCTGGTCTCCGGCGCAGGCGTTCGCTTCGACGGCCAGGTCTCGGTGTTCGATCTGCGCAACGCGGACAGTCCTTGCTATCACTGCCTGTTCCCCGAGGCAGGCGATCTCGAGGAGATGCGCTGCGCGGTGATGGGCGTGTTCGCCCCGCTGGTCGGCATCGTCGGCTCGGTGCAGGCAGCCGAGGCACTCAAACTGCTCATGGGCGTTGGCCAGCCCCTGGTCGGAAGGCTGCTTCTGCTCGACGCATTGTCCATGCAGTGGCGCAGCGTACGCCTGCAGAAGGACCCGACCTGCGGAGTCTGCGGCTGAGGACGCCGCTCTACGCCACTTGCGACGAAGAGACGGAAGGAAAAGCTACCACGAAGACACGAAGAAAAGCGAACAGGCGAAAAGATTAGAGAACGCAAACCCCTGTTCGCACACCCGGTTCACTCCGGCTTCCCTTCGTGCCTTCGTCGTGAACGGCTCTGTGTCGATCACACCGGCCGCAGGCGCGACCACTGCACCGTCCAAGCGTCCATCGGATCGCGCTTGAAGCCGCTCTTGGCGAACTGATGCCAGCGGCCCACGACGAAACACAGCACCAGATTGGCGTGCGCGCCCGCATCCAGCCCCTCGGCCACCTCCTGCTGGGTGATGGCGAAGCGCAGCGACTGCCTGAGCGTGGTCTCCAGCCGGTCGTGCAGCTGGTTGATGCGCAGCTGCAGGCGCTCGTTCTCGTTCACCAGCGCGTCGCCGATCAGCACGCGCGTCATGCCGCGGTTCTTGCGCGCGAAGCCCAGCAGCATGGAGACGATGGCCTCGAGCTGCGCCAGGCCGCTCGCGTGCTCGGCCGTGATCTTGTTCACCAGCCCGAAGATCGTCTCCTCGATGAAACCGATCAGGCCCTCGAACATCTGCGCCTTGCTGGCGAAGTGGCGGTACAGCGCGGCCTCCGACACGTCCAGCCTGGCGGCCAATGCCGCCGTCGTGATGCGTTCGGCATTCGGGGTCTCCAGCATCTCGGCGAGCGTCTGCAGGATCTGCAGTTTGCGCTCGCCCGGACGGGCGGCGGGCATGACGCGGTCCTAGCCTGGATACAGGCGGCGCAGGTGACTGGGCAGCTCGGCAAGGATGCGGATGCTCACGTCCACGTGGGCGGGCACGCGCACCGACGGGCCTACCCAGACGGTCTTCATGCCCAGGCGCTTGGCTGCTTTCAGGTTGACCAGAGTGTCCTCCACCATGATGCAGACACGAGGATGCACTCGATGCTTGCGCAGCAGGCGGCGGAAACCCGCCGGGTCGGGCTTCGGTCGGAAGCGTGTGTGCTCGATGGTGAACACATCGTCGAACAGATCCTCCACCCGCAGCAGCTGCAGCACGGCGCGGGAATAATGCACCGGCGCGTTGGAGAATACCAGCTTCCGCCCGGGCAGGCGCGTGAGCACCGAGCGCAGCAGCGGGTGGCGCAGGACCGCGCGGCGCAACTCGGGGAAGGCGTGCGTCTCGCGCAGGAAATGGTGCGGATCGACCGCGTGGTGGCGGATCAGTCCCAGCAGCGTGGCGCCATAGCGGTGCCAGTACTGGATTCTCAGCGCATTGGCGCCATCGGTGTCGAGGCCCAGATGCCGCTCCAGGTAGGCCGTCATGGAGCGGTTCAGGTGCGGAAAGACGTGCGCAGTGGCGTCGTGCAGCGTGTTGTCCAGGTCGAAGATCCAGACCGGCGCGGCGGTGCGGGAGGGCGTCGTGAGCGGTGCCATGCGGACCATATCGGAGCGACAGGGGCGCGCCCGCCAGCTCAGCGATCGCGGATCAGCGTGCCCACACCCTCGTCGGTGAGGATCTCGAGCAGCAGCGCGTGCTCGACCCGCCCGTCGATGATGTGCACGCTCTTCACCCCGCCCTTTGCCGCATCGAGTGCCGAGGCGATCTTGGGCAGCATGCCACCATGGAGGGTGCCGTCGGCGAACAATGCATCGACCTGCGCGGGCGTCAGACCGGTCAGGAGCCTGCCCGACTTGTCCAGCACCCCCGGGGTGTTGGTGAGCAGGATCAGCTTCTCCGCCCGCAGCACCTCGGCCAGCTTGCCGGCAACGAGATCGGCATTGATGTTGTAGCTCTCGCCCTCCACGCCCACGCCCACCGGCGCCACCACCGGGATGAATTCGCGCGTCTGCAGCAGGGTGATGATCTCCGGATCGATCGCGCTGATCTCGCCCACCTGACCGATGTCGAGCATCCCGCCGCTGCCGTCCTGGCTGGGGACGAGAAGCTTGCGCGCACGGATGAAGGCGCCGTCCTTGCCGGTCAGCCCGATGGCATGGCCACCGTGCTGGTTGATGAGCGTCACGATCTCCTTGTTGACCAGGCCGCCGAGCACCATCTCCACCACGTCCATGGTCTCGGCATCGGTCACGCGCATTCCCTGGACGAACTCGCCCTTCTTGCCCACGCGCTGCAGCAGGCTGTCGATCTGCGGCCCACCGCCGTGCACCACGACGGGGTTCATGCCGACCAGCTTGAGCAGCACCACGTCGCGCGCGAATGAATGCTTGAGGCGCTCGTCGGTCATGGCATTGCCGCCGTACTTGACCACGATGGTCGCACCGGAGAAGCGGCGGATGTAGGGCAGCGCCTCGGCCAGGATCTTGGCGCGCTGGCCGGCGGAGGAATCGGAGAGGGCCATGATGGAGCGGGCAGGTTCGAAGGTGCAAATTCTAGCCAACTTTGGCCCTGGGCTCGGCGGGTTCCCCATCGCAGGCATGGAGCGTCAGCAGACGATGGGTTTCGGCCAGGACAACCTCCGGCGCGATCGTGCCCATGCCGTTTCCTTCGATTCCCGATAGCAGAGGATCGTGCATCAGCGGCTTGGTGACACCGAACAGTCCGAGGGAAGGCACTTCCACGGCCGCCGCCACATTGAGAATGCCGGTGTCGTTGCCAACGCAAAGTCGGCATGTCTTCAGTACTGCGGCCGAGCGCAGGACCGAAGGCTGGCACACCGTTCGGACGGCGGCGCTGGCGCCCGCCAATTCAGCCACACGCCTTGCCCGTTCTGTCTCGGCCGGCCCGCCCAACACCACCACGGCAAAGCCCTGCGCTACCAGCATGCCAGCCAGCTGGCCGAAGTTTGCGTCTCCCCAATCCTTGCGCGGCTCGGACGTTCCGATCGCCAGCGCGACGCGAGCGACGGGCAATGAGTGCAACTCTCGACGAGCAGACTCGAGCTCCAAGTCCGGAACTGTCAGACGCGGGACGAGGGGCTTCGAGACGAACTTCTGTGCAATCGCGAACGCCGTGGCCTCAGGATAGACCCAGCTTCCCGGTCCGCGGAATCGCTCGATATAGGGCGGCATGTTGAGCACCACCCGCTCGACGATGCCGAAGCCAAACCCGCCACGGTGCGGAATGTTGGCGGCGAGCGCCATGAGCGCGTAGCGCACGCGCGACGAAAAGATGAAGACGTGCGAGAACTGTCGCGATCTCAGCTTCGCTGCCATTCTCACCATGCCGGCAATACCGGCATGCTCGAGCTTGCGGCCATCGCTCACTCGTGAGCGGTAATCGTACTCGATCACCTCTTCCACGCAAGGCTCGCCTGATAGCAGATCCTTCGCACGGCAGGAAGGGCGCGCCAGCACACTGACCCGCCCGGTTTGCGTCTGCGCGGCAATCGCTCGCATATACGGAACGTGCCATATCAGATCGCCGATTCCGCTCCGATGATGGACTACCAGCACTCGTTCAAACCGCTTTCTCATATGCGTGTTGGCGATCGTGGCGGTCTGGCACTCATGAGGAGCGGATCACATGCGGCCGAACGATGCAGAGCGGCCGGGTGCTCGCGCTGACGCGCGGTAGAGCGCACCAGGATATGAATTGGCGTAGAGGTAAAGCAATAGCGTCCAGCATACACAGATGAACACCGTGCCTTTGGTGGAGCTGAACATCGAGCCGGTCGTCGAGCTCACGAAATACCCGATCGAAACCGCTGCCAGGATCAACGTGAGCGTGTGCGCATAGGGAGTGCTCGTGCGCTTGAGGCAGGCATAACAGACTCGGAACATGAACAGCCAGAACAGCAGCAACAGAAGGACGCCAGGCAATCCAAGCAGAACGCATGCATCCAGGAACTGATTGTGGAGCATGCCGAAGAAGCTGGGGATTTCGTCAGAGATGGTTCCTGCTTCGGCAAGCGCTCTCGCGTATCGCTTGAACGCGTTGATGCCCATCCCCAGAGCTGGATGCTCCGAACAGAGATCCACCCCGATGCGGATACTCTCCCATCGGATGCCTGTCGAAGTGCTCTGATAAGCCGCTGCCTCCCCGAGAAAGAAAGCCATTGTCTCCCGGTACATGGACAAAATCCGTTCATGGAACACGTTCCAAGCCGAGAATCCCAGCAATCCAACTGCCCCAAGTCCTACCGGAACGAATAGCGGGCTCGACTTCCTGCGACGGTCGACAAGGGCGAGAAGTGGAATGGACAGGACGATGATCAACAACGAACTGCGACTGCCCGACCAGATCGCCATCATCAATCCGCTGATCGCGGCCAGAAAGTATTGCAGGCGGACGATGTTCGGCAATTCGCCGTTGATAGCGCCGACGGGCGATGTGCCTTGGCGAATCGCGCCAAGTACCAGACCGACTGCCAGGGGCGCCGCATAGTTGCCGAAATCCGCCCCGGATAACGGGCCGAAGACGCGTGCGGCGTCGAGCGTGAATCGTTCGTGCATCGCGACGCACAGACCAATTGCAAGTGCAGCTGAAACGCCGTGCAGCACATACTTCAAATCCAGATCGACCTGCCGTAGGGCAAGGAGAATCAGCACGGCGTACGCCATATGCAACGGCCGGCCCATCTGCCGATGATTCCATTCGTGCAAGGACATGCTGAACAGATAGATCAGCAGTGGCAGAAGGAACAAGAGCACTATTTCCCAGCGCACCTCTCTCAACACGATAGGCCGGCGCAGCAACATGAATGCTGCCGCCAGCACCATCAGCTTCGATATCGAGGACGAAACGTCGGGTACGACAAAGAAAGCGGCGAAGAACGCGGCGAATCCCAACGACCAGAGTCGATCTCCGAGAAACCGCGTCCGATCCAGCACATCCGCGCCCTTCCATGCCTGGCTGTCGGACGATTTGTTCGAATCCGCAACACCGACTGAAAGTAACCGCGGCACGGGTTTCAATGCGCTGAAGAGGGTCTGCAGATTGTCAGGGCATCCTTCATGCTGTCAACGTGGATCTTGGCGCCTGCCTCGGATCTTGGCGCCTGCCTCGAGGGCCCGTCTGAAGCCAAAGACCCGGGATTCAAGAGGCGGCATTTTGCCATTTTCGCGCGGCGTGTCCATAGCGGATCCGTCAGCCGCTCAGACGAGGCCTCAGCCGAAACAGCGGATTACACGAGATTGGAGCTGCACGGAACTGGTCATGCCTGACCCTCCCGGGAGATTGGAATGACGGGAGGGCCGCTACGCCTTTACGTATAGCGAGGCATATGGACGTATAGCGAGGCGTATGGCGAGCCTGAAGCCACCGCGTGACTAGCGCACGGTCCAGGAAAGAGTGATTTGTTCAGGCGCAACAAGACTCGAGCAGGCGAACCATCGCCCGCCTGCCGCGTGTGCGCCTCAGGGGCCCGTGTAGCAGGCGGCCCTGACGGACCGCCTGCCCTGTCGTACCGTTACTCCACAGTAACGCGCTTCTGCGCAGAGGCCGCCTTCTTCGGCAGCGTCAGCTCCAGCACGCCGTTGTCGTAGCGGGCGCTGGCACCGTCCTGGTCGACGTCCTGACCCAGCGTGAACGAGCGGTAGACCTTGCCGTAGTAGCGCTCGGAGCGCAGTGCCTTCTCACCCTGCTTGTCCTCCTTCTCGCGCCTGATCTCCGCCGTGATCGACACCTGGTTGCCGTCGATCGACACGTGGATGTCCTCCTTCTTCACGCCAGGCACCTCGGCGTGCACCGTGAAGGCCTTGTCGTCCTCCTTCACGTCCATCTTGATGCGCATCCCCTGGGCACCCTCCTGGGTCTCGAGCCGCATCGGACGCAGGAACACGCCCTTGAACAGATCGTCGATGTCCTCGAACGGATCCCACCGCGTGATGTTCGCCATAGCCTTTCCTCCTCGCAATCATGCGGCCGCCGGGCGGCCGTGCAGGCTATATGCGAGTAGCGTCCGCCAATTCAAGGCCGGCCGGCGCCGCCGCAGCACGCCGCCAACGGCGCTTTCGTCCGACTGCGCGACACCGGCGTTGCGCGCGCCGCCGGCACGCGGAGCGCCTCTAGTGGTGCTAGTGGTGCTCGTGCCCGCCGCCTGCGCCGGCGGCGCGTACCGGCGCCCTGACCTCCACCGTCTGCCGCTTGCCGCCCTCCTCGACCACCAGGGTGAGCACCACCTCCTGGCCCGCGACCAGGGGCTGCTCGATGCTCATGAACATGATGTGCAGGCCGCCCGGTGCCAGCTTCACCGGCTCGCCGGCAGGCAGGTCCAGGGCCTCGCGCCTGCGCATTCTCATCACCCCGTTCTCGTGGCGCATCTCGTGGATCTCGGCCACCTTAGCCGCCGGCGTCTCCACCCCGACCAGCCTGCCGCCGGCCGCGCTGGTGACGGTCAGGTACGCGCCCGCGACCTTCTGGCCCGGCACGGCGCGCACCCAGGCGTCCTTCACGCTCACCTGAGCAGCGGCGGATGCGCTCCACACCACGGCAAGAACCGCCCCCAGAAAACTTCCGAAGCCCGATACGGTCATTCTCTTTCCCCTCGCCACGACCAGCGCCCAGACTAGCAGAGCGCGGCGGGGGGGCGCTTGATCCAGATCACCTATAATCTCCACGGGATGTTTCGCCTATTCCTTCTCGTTCTCCTCGTGCTGGCCATGCCCGCGGCGCGCGCCCAGGCCGCGGTGCCCGCGCCAGGCATCGAAGCGCGCACGTGGCTGCTAATGGACCTGCAGAGCCAGCAGGTGATCGCCGAGCGCGGCGGCAGCGAGCGCATCGAGCCTGCCTCCCTCACCAAGCTGATGAGCGCGTACGTGCTGTTCGACGGCCTGCGCCAGAAGGAGATCCTGCTCGACCAGGAGGTGCGGGTGTCCGACAAGGCCTGGAAGATGCCGGGCTCGCGCATGTTCCTGGAGGCACGGACCTGGGTCAGCGTGGATCAGCTCCTGCGCGGCATGATCGTGGTCTCCGCCAACGACGCGACGGTGGCGCTGGCCGAGGCGCTCGCCGGCAGCGAGGAGAAGTTCGTCGAGCGCATGAACGCCCAGGCACGCCGGCTGGGCCTGAACGCGACGCACTTCGCCGATCCGACCGGCCTGTCGCATCCGCAGCACTACTCGAGCGCCGCCGACATCGCGCGTCTGGCGGCCGCCCTGCTGCGCGACTATCCGCAGTACCTGCCGCTGTATCAGTTGCGCGAGTTCACCTACAAGGACATCACCCAGGCCAACCGCAACAGCCTGCTCGGCCGGGATCCGCGCGTCGATGGCCTGAAGACCGGATACACCGAGAACGCCGGCTACTGCATCGTGGTCACCGCACAGCGCGAGTCGCGCCGCGTGCTGGCCGTGGTGACCGGTGCCGCCTCCGAGAGCACCCGCGCCACGGAAGCGCAGAAGCTCGTCAACCATGCCTTCCAGCACTTCGAGACTCCGCGCGTCTACGCACGGGGCGCGGTAGTAGCCGATCTGCCCGTTTGGAAAGGCAGCGACAAGCGGCTCAAGGCGGGGCCGGACCGGGATGTCTACGTGACCGTGCCGCGCGGCCGGACAGGCGCGATCAAGGCCAGCCTGACCAGCCGCCAGCCGCTGCTCGCACCGCTCGCGCAGGGGCAGCAGGTCGGCGCGCTGCGGGTGGAGTACGACGGTGCGGCCCTGGGCGAGTATCCTGTGGTGGCGCTGGAGAACATCGGCGTGGCGAATCTGTTCGTGCGCGCCTGGGACAGTCTGAGGCTGTTGTTCGAATGAGGACGAGATGAACGTGCTGTTCGATATCCCGGAGGACGTCAGGGACTGGATCGTGTTCCTCAACGGCAGCTACCTGCCCATGGACGAGGCACGGGTGCCGGTGCTCGACCGCGGCTTCCTCTTCGGCGACGGCGTGTACGAGGTGATCCCGGTGTACGGGCGCCACCCCTTCCGCATCGCGGAACACCTGCGGCGCCTGCAGTACAGCCTCGACGGCATCCGCATGGCCAATCCGCATTCCGACGAGGAGTGGCACCGCCTCGTGCTCGGCCTGATCGACCGCTGTCCGCACCAGGATCAGACCGTGTATCTGCAACTGACCCGCGGCGTCGCGCGCCGCGATCATGCCTTCCCGAAGGGTGTGCGCCCGACCGTGTTCATGATGGCCAGCGCGCTGTCCACGCCCACGCCGGAGCTGCTGGCCGGCGGCGCGGCAGCCGTCACCGCGGTGGACAATCGCTGGCTGCGCTGCGACATCAAGTCGACGGCGCTGCTCGGCAACGTGCTGATGCGCCAGCTCGCCGTCGATGCAGGCGCACACGAGACGGTGATGATCCGGGACGGCTTCCTCACCGAGGGTTCGGCCAGCAGCGTGTTCGCCGTGCGCGACGGGGTCATTCTCGCACCGCCCAAGAGCCATCTGGTGTTGCCCGGCACCACCTACGAGGTGATCGTCGAGCTGGCCGAGGCGGGCGGCATGCCGATCGAGATTCGGCCGGTGAGCGAAGCCGAACTGCGCGAGGCGGACGAGCTGTGGATCAGCTCCGCGACGCGTGAAGTGCTGGCCGTCACGCGCCTGGATGGAAAGCCGGTGGGCAGCGGAGCACCCGGACCGGTGTTCCAGCGCATGCACGCGGCATTCGTCGCATTCAGGGATGCACTGAGGCGCGGCAGCCATGCCTGACATGCCGGCGGAACTGTCGCCGATCGAGTATCCGCTCGATTTCCCGGTGAAGGTCATGGGCCGCAACAAGCGGGATTTCGCACGGGCCGTGGCGGCCATCGTGCAGCGGCATGCACCCGACTTCGACGCCGCAACCGTCGAGATGCGGCCCAGTCGGCAGAACAACTACCTGAGCGTGACCTGCACCATCCGCGCGACCTCGCGCGAGCAGCTCGACGCGCTGTATACGGAACTGAGCGGCCACCCGGACGTGAGCATGGTGCTATGAGCGCGGTGTGGGCCGCGGCATCCGCACCGGTCGTGCGCCGCCTGGGCCTGGCCCCCTATCTGCCGACGCTGGCCTCGATGCAGGCCTTCACTGCCGCGCGCGACGCCGACACCCGCGACGAGATCTGGCTGCTGCAGCACCCGCCGACCTACACCTATGGCGTGGCCGGACGGGCCGAGCACCTGCCGCGCGAGGACGCAGGCATCGCGCTGGTGAAGGTGGACCGCGGCGGCCAGATCACCTACCACGGACCGGGCCAGATCGTCGTCTATACCCTGCTCGACCTGCGACGCATGGGCATCGGGGTGAAGACGCTGGTGCAGCGCCTGGAGCAGGCAGTGCTCGATGTCCTGACGGACCACGGCATCCGCGGCGAGCGGCGCGCCGGGGCACCCGGGGTGTACGTGCGCGGCGCCAAGCTCGCTGCTCTGGGGCTGCGCATACGCAACGGCTGCAGCTATCATGGACTGAGCGTGAACGTCGCGATGGACCTGGCGCCCTTCGACGCCATCGATCCCTGCGGCTATCACGGACTCGCGGTCGCGCAGGTGCGCGACCTGGGCGTGGCCGAGTCGCCGGAGCGCATCGGCGAGCGGCTCCTCCACCATCTCCTGCGCAATCTCGCCGAGGCCACAGCCTCCGCACAGCCGACATCACGAGCATGAGCGATCTCACCAAAGGTCAGACCGGCGCGGACAAGACCGCGCGCAATCCGGTCAAGGTCATCCCCATCGCCCCGCTGAAGAAACCGGCCTGGATCCGGGTCAAGGCGGGCAACAGCACCACCTTCACCGAGATCAAGCGCAAGCTGCGCGAGCACGCGCTGCACACCGTGTGCGAGGAGGCGTCGTGCCCGAACATCGGCGAGTGCTTCGGCAAGGGCACGGCGACGTTCATGATCCTCGGCGAGCTGTGCACGCGCCGCTGTCCCTTCTGCGACGTCGCGCACGGCCGGCCCCGGCCGCCTGATCCCGAGGAGCCCGCGCACCTGGCGCAGGCCATCGCCGATCTGCGCCTGAAGTACGTGGTGATCACCAGCGTGGACCGCGACGACCTGCGCGACGGCGGCGCGAAGCACTTCGCCGACTGCATCCGTGCCGTGCGCAGCCGCTCCGCGCAAACGCGCATCGAGGTGCTGGTGCCGGACTTCCGCGGCCGCCTGGACAAGGCGCTGGACGCACTCGCGGATGGACTGCCGGACGTGATGAACCACAACCTCGAGACCGTGCCCCGGCTGTACCGGATGGCGCGTCCCGGCGCCGACTACGCGCACTCCCTGAAGCTGCTGCAGGCGTTCAAGCAGCGGTTTCCCGGCATCCCGACCAAGTCCGGAATCATGGTGGGCCTGGGAGAGACCGACGAGGAGATCGTGCAGGTCATGCGCGACATGCGCGCGCACGACATCGACATGCTCACGATCGGGCAGTACCTGCAGCCCACCACCGGGCATCTGCCGGTGGTGCGCTACGTCGAGCCATCACGCTTCCAGGACTACGAGCGCGAGGCGCTGGCGATGGGCTTCGCGCACGCGGCCTGCGGTCCCCTGGTGCGCTCGAGCTACCACGCGGACCGGCAGGCGCACGAGGCGGGGGTCGCGTGACGCTCAGGGCCGCACCTCCGAGCCATGCTTCGCTGCACGCCCTTCGTGTCCTGTTTCGGAGTACTCGGGCAGCCATCGGCGCAGGTTTGCGCGCACTTCCTCGTCGTCTAGTACTGGTTGGCGCAATTCGGGCTCGATACTTTCCATCCAGCCTTCCTGGACGCTGCGAGACTTTGCCACACGCAGCTTCGGGTGTGGCGTCGAGAGTGTCTCCTCTTCGTCGGCGAGGACTTCCTCGTACAGCTTCTCCCCGGGCCTGAGCCCGGTGAAGACGATCGAAACGTCGTTGTCGCCGTACCCCGAGAGACGGATCATGTCGCGGGCGAGGTCGACGATCTTCACCGGATCACCCATGTCGAGGACGAACAGTTCCCCGCCCCGGCCCATCGCGCCCGCCTGGAGCACCAGTTGGGCCGCCTCCGGGATGGACATGAAGTAGCGGATGATGTCCGGGTGCGTCACCGTGACCGGACCTCCCTGCGCGATCTGGCGACGAAATTTGGGAATCACGCTGCCGGCGCTGCCCAGCACGTTGCCGAAGCGCACGATGATGAATCGCGTTCCTGCGCACAGTTGTAGCGCCTGACAGACTTTCTCGGCCAGGCGTTTGCTCGCGCCCATCACGTTCACCGGATTGACGGCTTTGTCGGTGGAGACCAGCACGAAGGTCTCGACGCCCGCCTGCAGGGCGGCGGAGGCGACTTCGTAGGTTCCCAGCACGTTGTTCTGCACCGCCTCCCACGCGTTGACGTTTTCCATCAGCGGCACATGCTTGTAGGCTGCGGCGTGGAAGACGACCTGCGGGCGATGACGGAGGAACACCTGGTCGAGGCGCGCGCGATTGCGCACGTCGCCCACGACACTGACGATGTCCAGTGCGGGGTAGCTCTCCCGGAACTCCTCCTCGATCTGGTACAAGGCGAATTCGGAGATCTCGTACAGGACCAGTCTGGCAGGCGCGAATCGAGCGATCTGTCGACACAGTTCCGAGCCGATCGACCCACCCGCACCGGTCACGAGAACCGTTCTGGCGCCGAGCAGATCCCGCACGCCGGCGTGGTCGAGGACGACGGGATCCCTGCCGAGCAGATCGTCGAGTTCCACGTTGCGGAGTTGCGAGACGGTGACCTTCCCGCTCACGATGTCGTCGTAGGACGGCACGGTCATTACGGTCAGCCCGGCACTGGTCGCGACGTTGACGACGTTGCGGCGGACAGCGTGCGGGGCCCCCGGCATCGCGATGATCGCGTGCTGCACCGCCAGTGCAGCGGCCTGCATCGGAAGGTCGTGCAATTCGCCACGCACCGGCACGCCGTGAATCTGTCGCCCTTGCTTGGCGGGGTTGTCGTCGAGCAGGCCGACCGCGCGCCAGGTGGCCGACCCGGCGAGTTCACGCACGAGCGCCTCGGCCGCATCGCCTGCACCGAGCACCAGAACCGGAAGCCTGCCACCCGGGCTCTGCGCGATCCGGCCTTCCTTCCACGCCCGGTAGGCCAGGCGACTGCCGCCCATCGAGAACATGAGCAACATCGGATCGAGAATGAACACCGACCGCGGGATCGGGTCGGCCAGGCGCAACAGCACGAGGATCGACGGGACCGCCAGCGCACACAATCCGACCGCCAGCATGATCAGGCGCAGGTCGTGCAGGCTCGCGTAACGCCAGATGCCGCGGTACAGGCCGAATCGCCAGAGGATGATGGCCTGCACCCCCATCACGACGGGAAGCGACTGCAGCATCGACCCCCAATACGGCTCGGGAATCTGCAGGTTCAGGCGCAGCCAGAAGGCTCCGACCCAGGCAACGCCGGTGGCGAGCAGGTCGTGGAACATGGCGAGCGCCGTACGGGGATTTGGGCGCATGGCAGATCAGGCTTTCGCGTGGCGCCGCCAGCGACCATCGATGGCCAGGGCCGCCAGCAGGTAGACGAAGGCCAGCGCGACGAGGAAGACGCTGCCCACCCAACCTCCGATGGCGTGTGCGAGCAGTGCCGAGCCTGCGCTGACGGCCATCAGCGCGTAGGCCGTGAGCGCCAGTCGGCGATGCGACCACCCCATCAGGACCAATCGCTGATAGTAGTGGCTTCGATGCGCCTTCCAGATCTGCTCGCCGCGCATGGCGCGGCGAGCGAGGGTGACACTCGCGTCGAGCACGAACGGCGAGAAGACCACCAGCGGAAACCACAACGGCCAATGACCGCCCTGCCAGCCAGCGATCCCGAGCGCGGCGGCAAGAAAACCGAGCGGAATGGAACCGACATCGCCCATGAACATTCTGGCCGGGGGAAAATTGACCAGCAGGAAGGCGGCAGCGGCGAGCGCCACGACCCACGACAACGCCCCCACTTCACCGCCATTGCCCGCCACTCCGTAGGCCGCAAAGCCGAAGACTGCCATCCCGCCAGCCAGACCGTCCGCTCCGTCCATGAAGTTGTAGAGGTTGGCCATCCAGATCGTTGCGAGCACGAGGGCGAGGGCCACCAGTGGCGCCTCGCCAGGCGGCGTGACCAACACGAACACACTCGCGGCCAGCGCATGCGCGACGAAACGCACACGGGCGGGCAATCCTTTCCAGTCATCCAGGAGGGACACCGCTCCAAGCGCGGCGGCGAGCCCGAGGGCCATGCCGAACGTACCCTGCAACGAGGCGGCAAGCAGGACCGCGCCCACGATCCCCAATCCTCCCACGCGCGGCACCGAGCGCGAGTGAAGCGAGCGCTCGTTCGGGTGGTCCAGGAAGCGCGCCCGAATCGCGGGCAGCAGAACCAGGCGCAGGATGCCCGAGGCTGCCAGGAACGAGACCAGCAGCGGGATGGCCCGCGCAGTCTCGAACGAATCTGCGGGATGGGTCGGCAAGGACGGCCGGCGGAAAGTGAAAAACGTGCATTATCCCCGCGCGAGGGGATTTGTGCGAGATGTCTAGGGAAGCGCGAACGGTCGCGGATCGAAGCCGAAATCGACCCGCGCTGCGTCGCTGTCGAAGCACATGTCGGTCTGCATTCGCGTGGCGAGTTCCGGGGACAGGTTGCGGAATCGCGGGATCGGGCGCGCACACTGGATGCACCCGCGAATCAGCCAGCCGGGAAGGGTCACGACCCGCGGCGTCAGCCCCTGGAACAGGAAGATCTCCTCTACCATCCTGCGGTAGGTCAGCCGTCTCGCACCGGCCAGGTTGTAGGCCTTGCCGAAGGTTGCCTGGTTATCGAGTGCAGCCAGGCACGCATCGGCCAAGTCCTGAGCGTGCACCGGCTGGCGCGCACCGGTGCCTTGGCCGAGCAGGGGGAACACGCGGAAGCGGCGGACGAATCGTCCGATCTCCGATACATTGCGGTCGCGGCCCCAGCTGTATACGAGGGTGGGGCGCAGGACCGTCCAGTGCAGACTCGTCTCCGAGGCGTGCGAGGCGATGGCGCGCTCCGCCTCGAGAAGCGATCGGACCAGTTCACGCTCGTGCGGATCGTGCGACTTCACCTTGGTGAAGACGCTGGTGGAGCTGAATGCGATCAGGCGGGACACGCCTTGTGCGGAGAACTGCTGCAGCATCGCCGGCAGCAACTTGATCGGAGCGAGATTCACGACCGCCCACAGCGGTCCGCTGCGCGGCGAGACGCAACCGGCGCTGTCCACTCTCACCCATACCGCCCCGGCTGCGTCAGTGGGGAACCGGCCTCGTGTCGCCGCCAGCACACGATAGCCCCCCTGCACGAGCGCCGGCAGCAGATACTCCCCGATCTGACTGCGCGCGCCCAGAACCAGAACTGTCCTGCCCTCACTGCTGCCTGACTCCATATCTCTCCTGCCGTCTACCGAAGGCCGGCCTCGCCTGCCGCTGGCGCCGGCGCAGACTGGCCAGCGACCGGGACATCGTCACCACGGCCTTTGCCGCGAAGCGCACCCACACCGAAACGGCAACCGCCCACGTCAACGGCCCGGGATAGCGCCGCGCCAGATGCAGGCGGTACATTTTGATCATCCCGACGTGCTTATGGTACGCGACCCGAAGTGGCCTGGAGGCGGTGCTGGCGCCCTCGAGGTGCACGGCCCGTGCACAGGGCACGAACACCACGCGCCATCGCCTTGGCCATCGTGCGAAGCTTGGACGGCTCGACGAAACAGTCGGGATTGAGGAGGACGACGTGATCCGCGGTCGTGAGAAGCGCCTGAGCGAGCCGGAGTATCGTCGCTGGGCAATTCTTCCCTCGCCGCCCGTACACCCAACTGGTTCGAAAGACTAGATGCGACGCCGTGGCGTCTCGGCCGTGTCCACATCGGTGAAGGCTGCCACGTTCACCACCAGCCGCGCGCGGCAATCCCGCACCGCCTCACGACGCCGTGCGAGATCCATGAAATCCGCGTCCTGGCGGGAAAGGACTTGCACCTGCGCGAGTGCAGCGAGCGATCGTCTCAGCTCACGTCCCACCTGGCCACTTCCACCGAGAAGCAGGAGCCGCATGGCAGGCGGCCTCCCTTCCCGCCCGGTTTCGCGAGGCCCCGACGTGTCGCCTCGACTGGGACAGCGGCGATTAGTCGCGACTCCCGCGGTCGTCCGACCACACGCGTCGATTCACGTAGTCGGTGTAGCTGAGGATGATTCGCAGAACCTTGTCCGAGACATTCTCCGAGGAATAGTCTCGGACCGGCCGAAGCAAGCGATGGGCGCCGCGCGGCTGATCCGCCAGAACCTGCAAGCCCTCCAGGATGCGCTGGTAATCGAGGCCGACCAGCATGACCGCCGCTTCCTCGAAGCCCTCCGGACGTTCGTGCACCTCGCGCAGGTTCAGCGCAGGAAAGTCGAGGATCGACGATTCTTCGGTGATGGTGCCGCTGTCCGACAACACCGCCCGGGCGCTGCGTTGCAGGCTGACCCAGTCGAAGAAGCCGAACGGTTTGAGGAAGCGGATCGCCTCCGAATGTCCCAGCTTCAACGCCTCCAGTCTTGCCCGGGTGCGAGGATGGGTCGATACGACGACCGGCAACTGGAAATCGGCGGCCAACCGATCGAGCATGCGGACGATACGTCCCAGGCGGGTGGGGTCGTCCACGTTCTCCTCGCGGTGCGCACTGACGAGAAAATACCCCTGCGCTTCCAACCCCAGCCTATCGACTGCGTCCGAGGCATCGATTCGAGCCATGTAGTGCTGCAGCACCTCCCGCATCGGACTGCCAGTGACGATGACCCGGTCGGGCGGCAGTCCTTCCCGCAGCAGATACTCGCGCGCGATCTGGCTGTAGGGAAGGTTGATGTCGGCGATGTGATCGACGATCCGCCGGTTGATCTCCTCGGGCACGCGCATGTCGAAACAGCGATTGCCGGCTTCCATGTGAAAGATCGGCACACGGCGTCGCTTCGCCGCCACGGCGGCCAGGCTGCTGTTGGTGTCGCCCAGGATCAGCACCGCGTCGGGCGCCTCCTCCGCGAGCACCCGATCCGACCGCTCGATCACCTGAGCGATGGTGGCTGCCGGGGTGCCGCCCGCGGCATCGAGATAGTGATCGGGGCTGCGGATGCCGAGTTCCTCGAAGAAGACGGCATTGAGCTCTCGATCGTAGTTCTGGCCGGTGTGGACCAGGACGTGATCGCAGTAGCGGTCCAGGGCAGCCACGATTCGCGACAGGCGTATCAGCTCCGGCCGCGTGCCGACGATCGTCATCACCTTCATGCGACGCGTACCTCCGCTCAGCGCAGCAGCTCGCCGCCCCCCGAACTGACGTCGTCGAGCATGAGTCGATGACGAACCAGCAGGGCCGCGGTGCCGTCGGGATCGAGAACCGTGTCTTCTGAACTGAACTCCTTGGACAGTGCATTGGGCTCCTCGGACCCGCCCTGGCGAAGCTCGGGTAGCATGGGACGGATGGCGAGATAGCTGCCTCGCCGCACGCAGTGATGGATCTCCTCTTCCGATACCATGATCTCGTGCATCTTCTCTCCGGGCCGAACGCCTATGGTCTTCAGTTCGATCCGCCGTCCGCCAATCAGCGCTCGCGCGAGGTTCGCGACAGTGGCCGAGGGCGCGTACGGAACGTAGGTCTCCCCTGGACGCGCCTCTCGCAAAGCGGTGAACACCGTATCGACCGCCTCTCCCAGACTGAGCAGGAAGCGCGTCATCGCCGGGTGCGTGATGGTCACCGGACCGCCAGCGCGTATCTGGTCGTGGAACAGAGGGATCACCGAACCGCGGGACGCCAGCACGTTGCCGTAGCGCACGCAGATGAAGCGGGTTCGCGGCGAAAGGATATTGGCAGCCACCAGGATCCGCTCCTGGATCGACTTGGTCATGCCCATCACGTTGACCGGCTTGCACGCCTTGTCGGTGCTGATTCCCACCACCGTTTCCACGGGCAGGCCATGCTCCTGGATGGCACGTACGACGTTGTATGCCCCAATGCAGTTGGTCATCACCGCCTGCATCGGAAAGTACTCGCAGGTCGGCACCTGCTTCAGGGCAGCGGCATTGACCACGATGTCCGCGCCCTTCACCGCCGAGCAGACGTCGTCGTACGAACGCACATCGCCGATCCTGAACTCGAGCACGTTCTGGAAATTGTTGAAGATCACGTCGTCCGTGCTCACGCGCCGATGGAGATAGTCCAGTCGCATGTCGTGCTGCTTGGCTTCGTCGCGCGAGAGGACGATCACCTTCTTCGGCCGTCCCATTTCGCCGGCCAGCACCCGGTGTACGAAAGTCCTCCCCATCGAACCGGTTCCACCGGTAACCAGCACCACCTTGTCCTGCAGGATCATGTCTGCTCCTGGCGCAGTTCGCTCGCGAGTTCGGCGATCATCTCATCCCAGGAGGGCGGCGTGTACGCGAAACGCCCGCGGAACCGGCTCGAATCCAGGCTGCGGTCGCATGCGAACTGCTCGTCCGGCGTGATCGTGATTCCCAGATCGAGTGCGCGGTTGATCCGCGACAACAACTCGTTCTTCGCGATCGGGGCACTGGAGACGTGGTACATGCCAGCGGGAGGCTCCCGCTCGTTCAGCACCAGCTCGATCACCCGAGCCATCTCCGTAGTCGTGAAACCGGAGAACACGGCGCGCGTATAGCCCTTCACCGCTCCCCCACGTTGCGCCAGGAACCACTCCAGCAGACCGGTCTTGCGCAGGAGTTCAGGTCCGATGATCGAGGTTCGCAGCGTGAGACACCCGGGCTCGCTCACCTCGCCCAATGCCTTGCTCCGGCCATAGAGGTCCTCGGCATCGATGGGATCGCTCTCGCGGTAATTTCCCCGGCTGCCGGAAAACACGCAGTCGGTGCTCAGGTGGATCAGCCGCGCGTCGCAAGCGCGCGCGAGCGACGCGAGCCGATGAGGCAGGAGGGTGTTGATCTCGAGACTTGGAATCGCATCCTTTGCCTCGGCGCGCTGTTTGACGATGCCCACGCAGTTCACGATGGCCTCGGGCCGGTACTCGGCGACCACTCGCAGCAGCCGATCGGTGTCTCGCACGTCCACAACGTCGAATGCGTTGTTCGCGTCGAACACGCCGAATTGCCGGTATGCGGCCAGTGACTGCCTGAGGGTGACCTTCACCGCGTGCCGAGGTGCCAGATGGCGAAGGAGTCGGTGACCGAGCATGCCGTCGCCGCCGAGAATCAGGACCTTCAACGGAACGTCCCCGCTGCGACGTCCTTCATGCAGCGGTCGAGTCGGCCGAGCAGCATGTCCCGGTCAAACTCCCGCAGGTAGTAGTCTCTTCCGGACCTGCCCATCGCTTCCCTTTGGTCACGCGGCATTCTATATATTTCCAGCACCGCGCTCGCGAGGCCTCTCGCGTCCTCCGCATCGGCCGCGAGTCCTCCGCCCGATTCGCGCACGACGCGGGCGCCCTCGCCGTCCAGCGCCGCGACGACGGGGCGCCCGCAGGCCAGATACGACTGCACCTTCGACGGAATGGTTAGGGCGAAGATCGGCTCCTTGCGCAGCGTGACAAGCATGACGTCCGCCTGCGAGAACCACGCCGGCATTTCGCTGACCGGTCGGCGTCCGAGCAGATGCACGGTCGACTCGAGGTGGCGGCTCCGCACCTGTTCCTTGACGCGCTCGAACTGCCGCCCTTCCCCGAGCACGATCCAGTGGATCGAGGAATGCTCGCGCAGCATCTCCGCCGCAGCCAGGGTCGTCTCGAAGGACTGGGCAGCACCGATGTTCCCAGCGAACATCACCCGGAAGCCGGCCGGTAGAGCCGCGCCCGGCACGGGCGTATCGGCCGGCAGAGGACGGTAGAGCGCCTCGGCGCTGTTGGGAAGGTAGACGATGCGCTCGCGCGGCACGCCGGTTGCCGCAACCGGCGCGATGAATGCCCGCGATTGCACCAGCACACGCTCGCACCCCGCGTAAATGCGCCGGACCAGTGCATCGACTGCCCGGAGCACGCGCGGCGAGCGGATGGCGCCAGTGGCCGAGAGGCTCTCCGGCCACAGGTCTTGCACCCAGAAGAGCAGCGGGGCGCGCTTGAGCGCCTTCATCACCAGCGCGGGGATGCCTACGGTGACGGGCGAGGGCTCGAACACCAGTATGGCATCGACTCCCCCACGACAGCGCAGCGGCCCGACCAGCGAGGCGAAGAGCGCGAAGCTGAGGTAGTTGATGGCCAGACGCAGTCCGCCGCCGCCACCGCGCGGGACGAGGGGGACACGCAGCACCTGGACCGCACCGTAGCGCTCGCGCGTCTGGCCGAACACCCCATACCCGGGGAAGAGCCGGCCGCCCGGATAGTTTGGCTTGCCCGTCAGCACGACGACATCGTGGCCGAGTGCCTGGAGTCCCAGCACGACGTCGTTGATCCGGAAGTCCTCCGGCCAGAAGTACTGGGTGAGCACGAGGATCCTCATGGACTGGTCGGCACGGCAGAACCGGCTCGTCCTGCGACGGCGCGGTGGAACATGTCCCGGTACCGGAGCGCTGCCTCCTGATTGTCCGCAAGCTCCCGCGCGATGCTCGACGCGGCGGTACGCAACCGCGCCAGGGACTGGTCATCCAACGCTGCGCACTGCTCGATGTATCTCACCCAAGCCGCGCGATCCTCGAGCGGGAGTGCCCGCACTCCCCCGTTCGGTCTCGACCGCCAGGGGGTGCGGTCGCTGATCAGGACTGGCGTCCCGGCCCCGAGGGCCTCGGCGACGACATGGCCGAAGTTCTCGCCCAGCGTCGGCAGCACGAACAGGTCGTACTCGGTCAGAACGTCGTGCACCTGCTGCGGTGGCAGTTCGCCGCGATGACGCACGTTCACGTTGGCAGGCAGCGCCCGAATGAGTCGCCGACAGTTCTCCCAGTAGGCAGGATCCTCGATCGGTCCGTAGACGTCGCAGACCAAGTCGGCCGCCACCTCGCTCAGGACCTTAAGCAGGTACTCCAGATTCTTTTTCGGTGAGATCCTGGACAGGAACACCAGCCGCAGCGCCCCCCTCCTGGGAGGCGGCGCGACGACGCGGCCCTCGAGTGCCTGCTGGGAGAGCAGGTTGGGGACGACCAGAATCTGCTCTGCGCCGTACCCGATGGTCCGGCGGATGTCGCCGGCCTCCGATTCCGCCGTGGCCTGCCACCAGAGACCGCGATACAGGCCAGCCAGCTTCGAGATGAAGATGTAGGCCTGCTTGCGTCTGGGCTTGAGCGCGAGGGCGCCCTCCGAGAACTCTCCGCGTGGAGCCAGGATCACCGGAGCACTCGACCCGTATCCGAGGCGCCTGAGCACCAGAGGAAGAATCGTGCATGGGCGGCTGAAGCAACTGTTGAGGTAGAGCAGATCGTGTGGAATGCCGCGCACGAGGCGGCCCAGTGCGGCGGACCGCCACCTGCCCGGCGAGGCGTAGAAAACACGCGCATTGCCGACATCGTTCCAGGCATCCACCTTCACTCCAGCGTAAGGAGATGTCGAACCGAGATCCCTGTCGCGAGTGACGATCCGGAAGTGGAATTCTCCACCCAGTTCAGCGGCAAGGTTGGCGATGGAGCGGATCGGGCCTCCGCCCCTGAAGCCGGGCAGGAAATAGTCCATCAGCACCAGAATCCGGGTGGCCTCGCACTGCATTCCCATCACCGGCACCGCCAGTTCGGATTCACGGCTGCCTGGGACACTGGTAGATCCGGGCGACACGGCGCCCGATCCGGTCCCAGTCGAGATCAAGCGACATGCGTCTGGCGTTCTCACCCATCGCGTCGAGGCGATCGGAATCCAGCGCGCGCTGTAGCGCTGCACCCAGTGCACCGGGCTCCTCACTTCGGTACAGGAAGGCGCAGGAGTCATCGACGTACTCCTCCAGGGATGCGCTGTGGGGAACGACGACCGGCTTGCCGCAGGTGATCGCCATCACCAGGCTGCCGGAGGTGAACGTTTCCTTGAACGGCAATACGATCACGTCGGACTGCTCGATGAGGCGAAACAACTCGTCCTCGTCCACGTACTCCAGGAACAGGCGAATTCGGCTATCCGTGCCGGCCGCCGCCCTCACGGCCTCTCCCATGCCCTTCCCCTGGGGATTGCCGGCAATGGTCAGACTTGCCTCGGCATGCAGGCCACGGAACGCCTCGATGAGCTCGAGCACGCCCTTGTAGGGCCGAAGGATCCCGAAATAGAGAAAGCGCAGCGGCCAGCTTGGCCCCCCCTCATGCTGGGGCATCGGTGCGACTCGGGTCGACAGGCAGCCGGCATAATTGCCATGGGGAACATGGTGCACCTTCTCTGGAGGCAGCCCCAGTTCCCGGCACACCGGATCGGCCTGCGCACGCGCGTGCACGATGGCAGCGTCGATGCGGCGGGCAACCAGCTTCGAGCCCAGTCGATCCAGCATCCGATGATCCTTCTCGTGCGATTCCAGATTGTGGATCGTCCAGACAATACGCACTCTTCGGATCCAGAACAGAAGCACCGCTGTCTGGATCAGACAGAACTTGGCCAGCGTGAGAAGCAGGTTTCTGCTGTGCGGATGCAGCCAGTGCAGATGCAACACGTCGGGACGGACGCGGAACGCTGCGAGGAAGAATCGCCAGGGTGACGACACTACCGCAACCTCGATGCCCTGGCTCGCTAGAGCTTGCCGCATCAGACGCAAGTACGGGTTCCTGCTGTCTGGGAACTGCAGCGCCTGCATCCTCGCACTCGCCGCCGGGGCGATGGTCATGCACGGCGTCCTGATCGAAGGATGTCCCGGCGCAAACCCACATCGTGCGCACGCGCCTTCACCCAACGTTCAGCTGTCATCTGGGCCGCACGTAAGCGGATTTCCACCACCTGCGAGATCGACCCGCGGAACAGCGGTTCGCTGGCGAAAACCGTACCATACATCTGCAGAATCGGTGCGAATACGGCGTCCTCATTGCACTGGGCTGCCGCAAACTCCTGAGCGGCCCGGCTCATCGCCTCTAGTCGCGAGGGGTTTGCAAGCAACTCGTGCGCTGCTTCGAGCAACTGGTCTGGCTCCACGAGCAATCCTTGGACCCCGTTCTGGAATGCTCCGGGCATGGCTCGCCGCGATGCAACAACTGGCACGCCGCAGGAAAATGCCTCCATCACCACGCGCGCAACGCCTTCGTACCTTGCGGCATGCACCATCAGACGGGACCGCGCAATGTAAGACATCACTTCTGCTCTAGGAACGTTGCCAGGCAACGACACGGCATCACCATATGGAACTGCCGCTTTCCGCACCGCCGGCCACAACGCTCCGTCCCCCACCAGTACAAGTCGATACCGATGCGCTAAAGGGAGAAGCCTAGCTTGGCACTTGTTCTCGTTGAAGATCCCAACATTGATTATGTCGAAGTCCTTCTGAATTGCTGTTGGTGTCTCAAGCGCGAAACTGAGCTTGGGAAGAACGAGTGCGCGACCCTTGCTTGCATGCTCCGAGAACTTCTCGCTGATCTGAACTGGTGTCTCTGCGAGGATGAAGTCCGCAACCGCCGAAAGCGGATCGGTCGTTCCTCCAGCCGCTATGAATGCGATTCGAAAGCGATGTCTTGAGTTCAACGCCAGCCATCTGGCTAACCGGTAACCCATCCCCTTGAAAATGATGAGGTCGGGTTTGTGGGTCTCAATGTAAGCGAGCAGATCGCGCGATAGATAATCGAACCGCGAGACAGATGACGGATTCGTGACGGGGAAACGCAGGCTACCGACTTCATCGCCAAGTGTGTGGACAGTGGAGTGGTAGGTAAGTCCGCAAATAGTACATGGCCACCCCAATGCACGAGTCCGGCGCACGACATAGTGTTCCCTATGAATTCTCTCCTGCCTACGCTCATCGAAGTCGCCGCGCTCCAGGTGCGGAAGAACAATGAGGATCGATGGCATTACTGATCTCTCGATCTACTGTGCGGCAAGCATGTGAAGTCTTGTGAAGTACACGGCCCGCCGATAGGACTCGGACCCATAGTAATGGTGTTGTCTTCCTTGCCATAGTAGCGACCACACAACGCGCGCCAGTTGTCCCACGCGGCCAATCACTTCAGCCTCAATAATCAACGTCATTCGATCGCCATCGGCCAATCCCAGATCCGTTCGAAGGTGGACTGGACTTACGATCTCGCACACGTGCAGTGGACATCCGCGCCATCGATAGATCCATACAGGCCTCTCGGATCCGACCAGTTGCGCTTTCCACAGATATCTCAAGTCCCTGTCGAAGCGAACGGACTTCTCCGTCACGAGCCGCAATGGCTCTTCTAGAACTAAGTTCAAAGAACCCGGCTGCAGATCGACCCCTACGAGTGCTCGCAACTCTCGGCTCTTCTCATTCATGATCACCCGGGCCTGCGAGCGTCCCGACGCGACCACACCCTCTACGGTCACTCTGGCCGCCAACCCTCTGAGGTCGCGGCTAGCGGGGCGCGGAGGCATTGCAAAGCATTCCATCTCGAAACTTGTCTGAGCGCCACATTTCCTGGACAAGCCAAGTTGCAGCATCTTCTGGCCCTCGAGCGACAGTCTCTAGCTGGATCCACTTCGCGCCCCTCTTCTCGAACACCCGTGCGAGACTGTTGGACTGGTTTACCCTTTCTCGCGCAGAATCAGCGGTCAGTTCCCCAGGTCGTCTCTGCACCAGCACTTCTATCGGCGCACTCACTTCCACTACCACATCCGGGAGTGGAAGCACCCACGAATACAGCCTCGATAGGTACTTCCCCTTTACTCCAAGAAAGGCGTATTCGGGATATCGATCCACGAGCACGACACAATTTCGCGCAAGGAGGGTTCGTCTAAGCCGCCGGATAAGAAACTCTAACGGGAATAGCCAACCGAGGCAGAGCGCAAGCGCCGCATACCGCATCGGTAACCGGAGGCCCTCCGCGAACTTCCAGAACCGGTACACACCCGGAAGCATCCACTCGTTCGCCCCCAATCCCGCGTACAGACGAATAGCGGGTAGTTCGAGGGCTTTCTGAACTGCGTCCACCAAGGTCGACTTGCCCGCCCCATCGCATCCGACAAACAGCACGCAGTAAGCAGCCGGTCCCCATCGACGTGCAATTGTCGGTCTTACCTTCTTCTCGATCTTTGGCTTCTGGAAGGGGAAATGCTTATCTATGGCGTGACGAATTCTCCGAGGTGACGACACCCGATCGAACTCGCAGGCCGTTATGGCATCCGTGATGTCTCTGGCTGTGCGCACTCGATCCGGGAAACTTGCTAGCGAAGGGAGAAACTGTTCGATGTAGCGGCAAAGCTGCTCCAGTTGCCGGCGCTCCAGAGACATCCTTTCTACGAACGCACATTTTGCTGCGTATAGCAAGATCAGATGCCATGCCTCGGGGATTACACCCGACTCCGCCCGTACGGCTTTGTCCAGCGCCTCGGCTTGAAATGCAGCAATTCGATATGCGCTTTCTTGTTGATCCCAGAAGGCGAGCTCGAACTTCACGTGTAGACGTACAGGTCGCAGCCCAGGAACTTGTACGAAGTAGAAGAAATGGTGGGGATACTTGGTGGGTCTTGACTGTTGAAGCACGCCTTTAGCCCGACAAAACGCTTCGAACTGTTCTGCGGCCGATAGCGGGATGTAGAGGTCCAGATCACCCCCCACACCGCCGGTGAACTCGGAAAGTAGAAGATACGGTACACCCTCAGACTCCAGCAATCCGAGTACTACAGCCTTTGCATGCTCTGTTCGATACATCTCTGCGGACTAATGAACGGAAATTCACCACGTTTTTCTTGCTGCAACTATCGACAGGTGGCCCACGACACCAGCCAGTAGACTATCCGTCCCACTTTCTACTCTTTCGACTAACCTGTTCGGCATGGCGATGTTCAATATCTGGCTGACCTTCCAGACCAGAGCAAGCTCTTGTTTGATGCCCGATGCGGACTGGATGCGAGAAATCCGCTCGACTTGGAAGTTGCAGGCGGTTAACTTCGTCAATACGTCCTTATCGTCCAAAAGGAACTGATAGAAGTCCGCCGGTTCATGCTGGAAAGCGGGAAGCGTTCGGTAAACGCGGCATTTCGCTTTGAACCTTCTTAATGGCGACATGCTGGGATACGTCAGGAACAGATAGCCGCCTGTTTTTAAGACCCGCCACGCCTCTCGCAGCAGCATGTCGTACCCGCCCCAGAAATGCTCGATGACGCCGAAGGACCAGTACCCATCGAAGCTGCTCTCGTGGAACGGAAGCGCGAACACATTGCCGACCTGAACCTCGAAGTCCGGCCGCACACGGTTGATACGTCGCACGGTGTTCTCGGCGAAGTCGATCCCGGTTACAGCGTATCCTGCATCGACCAACGCCGCCACTTTTCCCGCGGCGCCGCAGCCGCCCTCGAGGATACTAGCGCCGGCCGGTAGATATGCGGCAGTCAAATCGACGAACGGACGGACCGATTCCAGGTTGTAGAGGCCGATCTGTTCGTCCTGCCACTTCTCGTCCCAGAATTTCGCGGTTGCGCTGTGACCTGTCTGGATGACGCAGCGTCGATTCCTATCGTAGTACTTCACTGCAGATCCCTGTCAATTGAGAATCGCATCCGCGACGCTGCGTATGTTCTCGGCCATGCCCTGCCCCGGCAGAATCCATTCGTACAGTCTCTGCGAATGCTCGCGCGCCGATACCTCGACGCGGTCCCAGTCGGCGGTGATGCGATGGAGCTGATCCGTGAGCGGGGAGTCGTCGTCGATGACGTGGTTCGAGCGGCGCACGCCGAGAACGTGCCGCTGCGTGTGCAGGTGCGCCTGCAACCGTGTCAGCATAGGCAAGGCCTCAGGCGCACGAATCTCCATCTGGGCTACAGGCAAGCCGAACAGCGCTGCGTCGAATGCGAACGTCGTCGCGATGTTCACCGAGATCCGCGCCTTGCTCAACTCCGCGATCCGCGCCGCATTGTACTCGGCCGTCAAGAGAATGTTCTCCTTCCTGTTGTTTTCGAAGTAGGCGCCGATGCTGACTTCTCCAGCCCGCCCGAGTGGGTCCAGCTCGCCGGGCACGCCGTTGGGCTTCGGCTTGACGAAGACTGGCAGTCCGATCCTGGAGCATGCGCCGATCAAAGCGGAAGCAAAGAGCATCTCTTCGCGGAAGAGCTGCGGGTCCGAAGCGGAGCTCGACGTGAAAGGATAGAGAACGTGGTGACCCAACGGGCGACCGGCGCGGGTGCAGAGGACTTCGGGATCGAGCAAATAGTCGAAGACGAACGGGTAGCTGATGCCGAAATGTTCGTCTCCCTGGCAGGCCCTCCAATCGTCAGCAAGATCGCCATTCCAGGTGAACACGAGGTGTGACTGATAGCCGGTGGCCCCGAACTTGGCCGGGTGATCCCAACTTCCCGCAACTGTATACACCTGCACATCACGCGCGCAGAGGAGCCAGGGGACATTGCTCTTGGTGACGTGAACCACCTTTCGCGTTGGCAGCGGGTTCCGCAGCACGGCGGAAACCCCAAGCTTGCAGGCGGCATTGCGCTTGCGATTGCGCGCCTCTCCTCTGTTCACGACCGCACTTATCCGGCTTATCGCAGCGTGCGCCAGGCGTGCAGCACGATGCCGCCCCTCGAGCTCTTCGAGTGAGATGATGCTCCGGCCACGCCGAAGGATCTGATGAAACAGGCGCGCGACAGGCTGACTCACCACGAAGTGAACGGGCACCTCCCTGCTGAGCAGCTCCTCGATGTAGGGCGCCGCCGTCGAGAACTGCAGGGGCCACCGGCCGACGAAGGTCACGCCCTCCATGTACTGACGCTTCACGCTGGGCCCTGCTCACCCTGAGAGGCGAGCGCGTCTGCCATGAGCAGGCCGGCAAGGCGCAAGTCCAGCGGCTCGTCGATGTTCACGACGGGTCGCTCGATGATCACCGCGGCACAGTTGCGCTCGACGATCGCTCCGTGTTCGAAGAGCGTTTCGCGTCGCACGGCGTAGCAGATCCCGTTCCGGTGGTAGTAGGCGGGGATGGTCTGCCGGATGGAGTGGCGGGCACCCTCCGGCAGGTAGAAACCGATGCGGCCCTCGGTGTCGAGGACGAGAGTCTTGTGGGGCGTGTAGTGTGCAGGCGTCCTACTGACGGTGGCTGCCGCCTCGTGCCCATTCAGCATCAGCGCGGCGATCGTGCGCTCGAGATCGGCCACGCTGCGAAGCGGACTGGTGGGCTCGAGCAGAAGCGAGCAGTCGAAGCGCACGCCGTAGTGTCGCTCGGACTGGGTCCAGGCATGCCGCCACATGTCGGCAGAGCTGGAGCGATCTCCAGCGAGGTCGACCGGACGCATGAACGGCACGTCGATGCCGCAGGCGCGCCCTTCGGAAGCGATCTCTTCGTCGTCCGTGGACAGTACGACGTGATCGATCCACGAAGCCGCGCGTGCCACCCTTGACGCCCAGCCGACCAGCGACACCCCCTCGATCCGCGCCAGATTCTTGCGCGGGATCGACTTACTGCCCCCTCGTGCCGGGATCACCGCCAGCACCTTCATCCCGTCCCACGTCATGGCGAGACCGTCACGCTCGATCCATCGGCGCTGCTGCGCCGTATTGCCTCGATGACCGTCAGCACCCGTAGGCCATCGGCAAGCGAGCACGTCGGCTGCGCGCCGTCTCCGTCGAGCAGTGCGAGAAACTCCCTCGCCACGTCCACGAACATGTCGTTGCGCTCGCACTCGAAGGCCTCTATTCGATCCCAGCCCTCTGGCTTCGTCCCGATCGCGATCTGGTTGGGCGCCGCGGTCCACAGCATCGAGCCGAATTCGCCGACGAAGCGGATGAATTTCTCGTGGGGCCTGCCGTACAGATCGAGATGCAAGCTCACGCGCAGACCCCCTGGATATGCCATGAGCACGTCCACGTTGTCGTCGGTCTCGATCTCCAAACTGCTGAGCTTGTCGATGCGTCCAGACAGCTTCTCCGGCATTCCGAACATCCACAGGGCAAGGTCGATCCAGTGGCTCTCATCGAGAAGGGCACCCCCGCCCTCCGTGCTGCTCGCCATGAAGAAGTCCTGGTATCGCTCCCACGGGTGCCAGTCGGCAAGATGTGCCGACATGTGGAACTGTACGTGGCGCAGTTCCCCGATCACGCACGCGTCCAGCAGTTCGCGCACGCGGCGCAGCGGCGGCCACCAGCGCCAGGTGTAGCCCAACAGCACGGGGACGGACTCAGCTCGAGCGCCCGCTTCCAGGCGGGCCGCGGAGCCAAGGTCCGGCGACACCGGCTTCTCCAGCAGCACCGGGATGCCCGCGCGCAAGGCCGCCAGCGCTTGATCGACGTGCACGTGGGGAGGCGAACAGATGACCACCCCATCGAATCGGTCGGCACCCAGCGCCGCGCCGATCTCCGGGTAGCCGGCGTGCGCCTTGGCCTCCCGCGCGAGCTCCTGGCGCCGCTCGGCACGAGGATCCACGCACGACACGCTGCAGCCGAGCGCGGAGAAATTGCGCGCGTGCCGCCTGCCAACGCTGCCACTGCCGACGATGAGAATGTGCGGGGCCTGGTTCATGCGAACCCTTCATCGCGGATCGGCCACCGCGCATCGTCCGCCGCACGGTTGGCGAGGTACCGACTCAGCATTCCGCTGTCGAGATTCGACCACATGCGGCGCACGGCATCTGCATGGAAATCGCTGCGGCGGTAGACCTTTCCGATGCTGAGGTCCTGTCCTGCCGGCTGCAGGCTCCCCTGCGCGTAACGCCCCAGGCTGACGGCGAGCGCGCCGACCCCTGCCACGATTGCCTTGATGCCCAGTTCGTGCGCCCGATCGTCGGCTTCGGGCACCGGTCGCACCTGCGCCAGCACCGCACCCGCATCGACTTTTTGCACGGCAAGGTGAATCGTGCAGCCCACGCAGGCGGGAACGCCATCTACCAGGGGCCAGAAGTTGGTGCCCGCGCCTCGGTAATAGGGTGACAGCCCCAGATGCATGTTCACCATCCGTCCTTCGTACATCGAGAGCAGGGGTGGACGTAGGATGCCTGTCCCATAGAGGACAATGAAGTGCGGCGCTTTCTGCTCGATCCAGTTTACGGCACGGGGTCCATTGATGTCGTCCTGCAGCAGTTCGAAGCGGTCGACAGCAGGGAAATCGCACTCGCCAAGCAGCCGCCGTTCGACCTCCGCGCGCTCGCGCAGATGCTTGTCGATCACCTCACGATCCGCCTCCTCCTGGACGGTCCGCTCATCGACAGCGCCTCGCTTGTTCTGCGACACGATCCCAACCAGGTTCAGCGCACCCGCCAATCGCTGAGCGACGAAACGATGCCGCCTGGAGTCGGCGGTCAGCAGCAGGACGCGCGGTTGGGGACGCATTCTGCTAGCACTGGAACCAAGCTGCCACGGGGAGACGGTGCGGCAGGTCTGCGAGAGACCAGGCAGAAGCGTTTCCACCGGGCATGTCGCTGTTGGAGAAGCGGGCGAGCAACAGAGGGCGCTTCAGATCGAGATTGGTGGCGCGCTCCATCGTGAAGCCGAAGTTCATCCCCGCTTCCATGGAGAGGCGTGCCACCTCTTCGGACACGGCGGTGCGTCCCCCGTACGGATAACTGACGCCCTGGATGCGACTGCATCCCCAAGCGGTGAGCAGGTCGAGGGACAGGGTGAGTTGGATGCTTGCCTCGTGCGCGGTCAACTGCGCGAGCGGCAGGTGGTCGTGCCCGTGCGTGCCGATGCAGCCCTCGTGCGCCAGCGCAGCGACCATGGCCATCGACATGTAGAGCGACTCCGACACGCTCGCCTCCTCGCTTCCGAACATCCTGCGAAAGACGTTCGCGATGAGCGCATCCCGCTGCGCTTCACCCAACACGAAATTGAGCAGGTATTTCACGCGCGCGGTGGGCGCTTCGTCGTATCGATATTGGCGAACGGCCTGGTCATGCAAATCGTCCGGAATCGCGCAATCGAACTGCGCCAGCATCCCCTCGACCTGCAGCGCCATTTCTTCCGGGGGCGTGTGCGCCCGCACCATGTGCAGCTGATGCACACGGCTGACGGTGCGCTCGGCGATGGGTCGGGTATTGACGTAGAAGATCGCCGGAATTCCCTTGCGCTGGAGAATCGGCCATGCATGGTCGTACTGTTCACGCAGGCCGTCATCAAAGGTCACGACCAGGGCATTGCGGGCAAGCGAGCGCGCTCCCATCACTGTCGAGCGGATGTCGTCGCCCGACACGTACGTGAACACCCTGCTCAGTTGGTCGAGCTGGTTCTCGAACTCGCGCGGGGTTACGCCGTGTATGCCGGGATACGGCGCGGAATACTCGGGCCTGACGTAATGGAAGTTGATGGCGGTCAGCATCGGGGATTCAGCGTATTCCTTCGCACATCCGCTCGTATGGCTCGGGCTGGAATTCGACCTCGACATAGCCGGGCCCCCGCGTCTTGGACCACTGCGCAACGGCATCGGCCAGCCGGGAGGCATCGCGCACGTGCCAGGCAGGAAGTCCGAAGGCCTCCATCACTTTCTGCCAACTGGGATGGGCGATGTCGATCGGCGTACGGGTCAAGCCGTCCTTGAGCGCGCGCGTCGCCACCGAACCAAAGCGACCATCTGTCATGAGCACGAACAGAATCGGCAATCCACGCTCCACTGCGATACGAATTTCGCCGAGGTACATCGCAATGCCGCCGTCACCAGCCACGGCCACGACCGTGCGCGACGGATCGTGCATCGCAGCACCGATCGCCATCGGCACGGAGGTGCCCATGTAGCGTCCCTGGGCCGAGAACAGGCACCCGTTTACATGCGAGGCGCGCCAAACGTGCTCGCCTATTGTGCAGAAGTAGCCGGTATCCATGACCAGCTGTACATCCCGGCCCAAACACTTCTCCATTACCTGGAAGGCGGCACCCGGGAGGAACCCCCGGACCAAGGTCTGATCCAGGCGTTGAAGGCACGACTGTAGCGGGTCCAGTCCCCAACGCTTTGCACGCAGTAGCTCCCAGATCCGTTCGTCGATGTCTGCCGCACGAGCGGCAAAGCCGAATGCTTCGATACCCGGAGGCCCGGCCGCATCGATGTTCACCGCCGGACAATGAAAGGGGCGGGTGGAAAGCAATTCGTTCGGCCGCAGGCCCAACCCCAGGACCAGATCCGCCTGCGGCAATACGCACCGCTCTGCCGTGAGCTCCAGTCCCACGCCGGTGTATACGCCCGCGGCATGCTCCAGGCGTTCGTCCACCACACCCTTTGCGGCGGCAGTGCAGAAAACCGGCATGTTCAGACGCGCCAGATCTGAACCCCATCCTCGGCGCACCGCCAGACTGCCCGCGATGACCACCGGCCGTCGCGAGGCGGCTAGCAGGGTCAGCAAGTCTTCCGACTGGTCGCGCACATGGGCAGGAGAAGGAACTGGCTCCTCCGTGGCTTCGGCACCGGCGAGTTCGAGGATCACCGGTCCTGGAACTTCCGACTCAGCCCACCCGGCAAGCGCTCGGAAATCAGGGCCGCGCTGGGATAGCACCCGAGCCCCCTTTGCCACGGCGCCGGTCAACAGGACATGGTCGAGCCGCTTGTGTGCCTTCTCGGGTCCCGCCGATCGCGGGTAGGCCTCGGTGAGGGCCAGCATCGGCCAGGCATCGAGGCTCGCCACCGCAAGGCCCGGCACCATGTTCGCGAGCCCCGGCCCCTTGATGCTGTACGCGACGCCGCTTCGGCCTGCAAGACGGCCGTCCGTCGCGGCCATGATGGCAGCGCTGCCTTCGAAGTAGGTCCGGACCGGATCGACGCCGCGCTTCTCGAGTTCATCGAGAACAGACAGGATCGCCCCGCTGCCCGTAATGCCGTAGACGTAGCGAACGCCGTGACCGGCGATATCCTCGGCGAGCCGCGCGAACTCGCTCATCCTCCGAGGACCTGCTGAATCTTCTCGGCTGCCCGCCGGCAGACGATGCGCACGGCATCGGGGCTGAACCCGCCGCAATGAGGCGTGATGATGAGGTTATCGTGCGTCCTGGCGTACTCGACGAGCGGATGATTCGACACATCGGGCTCTCCCTCCAGCACGTCAACTCCCGCCGCCGCGATACGCCCGTCCGTGAGCGCATCACGTAGCGCGACCTCGTCCACCAACGCGCCACGTGATGTGTTGACGAATATCGCGCCGTGCTTGAACTGGTCGAGCAATTGCTTCGATACCATGCCCCTCGTCTCCTCCGACAGGTGCACGTGGATCGAGACGAAGTCGGACGAGGCGACGAGCGACTGGAGCGATCGGCGTTCGACGCCTGGCGGAAGCGTCGCCTGGTGAGGATCGTGGGCGAGCACGGACATGCCGAATGCCTGGCCATAGCGCGACATCCATCCGCCGATGCGGCCGCACCCGATCAATCCCAGCACCTTTCCCTTCAGCATCGTGCCCGGAAACTCCTCGCGCACCCAGCGCCCCGACTCGGTATGCCGCAAGGCGCCTTTCAGATTGCGCGCGCATGCCATCAGCAGTGCCCACGACAACTCCGCGGCCGGCGTGATGTTCCGCAGCAGGTCGGGATCCTCCTTCAACGTTCGCACCGGCACGTTGCGCTGCGCGAGCACCCGCCGAGCGATGTGATCCGAACCCGTTGTCGCACAGCTGACGATCTTCAAGCGCGGGGCGGTCTGCACCATGGCGTCGGAGATGCGGGTCTTCATGGACGCATCGAGGAGCGCATCGGCCTCCTTCAACGCGGCGGCGACCGCGTCGTCATTTGCTTCCACATGCCGCACCAGCCAGGGCGGCGACAGGACCGTGCGCGCAGCTTCCAATCCCTCCTGGCTGCCGAGATAGATCACCAGTGCCATGCTGAGCCTTGACCGTTCATCGCGCTTTGCGCTTCAGTTCGCCTTCGCCAGCCAGAAGTAAAGATAGTCGCCCGTGCCAGCCTGCTCCAGGCTCGCTTGCCAGGATCGTTCCATGACCGACGGGACCTCGGGTAGCGGATCCGCGCCACCCGGGCGCTTGTCACGCAGCCAGCGCAGGGCGTTGGACAAACCGAAACGGTGCACGCATCGCGCTTCGATCACACGCAACCCGGCTCGTTGCGCGCACACCTGGAAGGAATCCACGTCGAAGTACCAGCGATGCACCGTCCGGTAGAAGAAGGCTGGGTAATCCGCGGGCAGCAGATCCATGAGCACGTCCCTGCGATTGGGCGTACTCACGAGTGCGCGCCCGCCAGTCCCCAGAAGATGCGCGATCCCGAGCAGAAAATCGAGGGGGTCAGACACGTGCTCGATCACGCTGAAGCTGAACACGAAGTCCGCGTCGCCCATCCCAGCTTCGACCGCCTCAGGGCAGGTCGAAAAGGCCTGGTGGCCTCGTTCCCGCAGCGAATCGTGATACCCGACGCAGGGCTCGATCGCCACCGTCGTGCATGCCAGTCCGGCAACGTGATCCAGGAAGCTACCCGCGGCACAACCGACATCGACTACCGTGCGGCCTCGCAGGTTCTCGGGCCAGAGCACCTTGAGGTTCGCCAACTGCAGTACGTCGTGCGAGGCGAGGTACTCTCTGGCCGCCTCTCCTGCTGCGAGCAGCTCGCGATAACGGGCCGACACGTAGATGTCGCCACCATGACAGTGCTGTTCCGACAGTCTCTCCACCGAGCAGCCGGCGCAGCGAGCAACCACCGCGGAGTCAGGCGACAGACGCCCGAACGCACCATCGCGTACCGCACCGGTGCGCACCGGACGCCACTCGACGGATCCGCAGATCTCGCACGGTGCGAACCCGATGTCCGCGACTCCCGTCATCGCCTCTCCTTGCTGCTCGGCATCCCGCGATTCCTCATGCGGGAAGATAGTTGAGGCGCTTCTCGATGCTGAGCGGCACCTCAGCGAGCACGTCTGCGATCCTGGCACCTGCCGACCCATCACCGAACATGAGCGACCGCGGATAACGACCATGATCGAGTTGGCGGAGGATCGCCGCTTCGATTGCGCGGGCATCATGGGGCGCATCGACCACGTTCGATGCGCGCTCCCGGCCTCGCTGCCGGCTGCCGATGTTCACGCACGGCACGCCGAGAAAGGCCCCCTCCCGCAATCCCGAGGATGAATTCCCCACCAGACAGTGAGCGTTGTTGATCAGCCGCGCATAGTCCTCGGGGCTGAAGTTGCGGTAGAAGTGCATGTAGTCGGGCCGGTGGCGCTCTCGGAACACACGCAAGCCCTTGGCTACGTCGTCCGAGCCTGCATCGACGTTGGGCCACAGCCATGCCACCTGCAGACCGCGCTTGCCCATGGCTGCGACCGCCTGCAGTGTCTCGTTGACCTGCTTGAAGCCCTCGCCGTACTCCGTGGTCACCGGGTGCTGCAGGACCACCATATAGGGTTTGGCGGGGTCGAGCGGTGCACCGACGCCCTTGTAGCGCTCCAGCAACTCATAGGTGATCGAAAGGTCCGCTTCAGCGAGCAAGTCGATGGCAGGACAGCCCGTCAGGTGGATGGCGCCCGGATCCTCGCCCATGCGGATGAGGTACTCGCGGGCGCGCTCGGTCGCCGGAAAGTGGATGTGGGCCAGTTTCGTGATTGCGTGCCGGACGCTCTCGTCGATGGAGCCTGTCACCTCGCCGCCCTGAGTGTGCGCGAGCGGGATGTTCATGTAGCTCGATGCCACCGCAGTGGCGAGAGTCTCGAAGCGATCCGCGACAGTGAGGACGACGTCGGGCTTCAGATTCTCGAAATGAGTTGCCAACTCCACGATCGCCAGCCCGGTGGACTTGGCCATCGTCGTCGGCGTCTCACCCTCGACAATCGAATGGACCACGCTGTCCGGCTCGAAACCGTCGGCGCGGATGATCTTGATCGCCTCTCCGAAGCGATACAGCAGCGCAGATGCACCGACGATGAGCTGGAGTCGGAGGCCCGAATGGGCCTTCGCGGCACGCAGGAAACTCTTGATACGCCCGTAGTTGGCGCGGCTGTTCACCACGACGCAGATCTTGCGGGTCACGACGCGAGGTCCTCCCAGTTAAGCAACCGGCCCGGCACGACGTCGCGGCGCAGTTTCATGCCGACAAGCTTGGCGAGTTGATCCGCGGGTATGCCGGTCGCCGGCTTCTTCAGCGTCAGCATATCGGCGGTCAGCGCGGTGCCGGCAGGAAGCGCCCGGGAGGGTGCGATGCTCTTTCCGAAGGTGTTGCGCATGGCGGACAACCCGTCCGCCATGGCGTCCTTGTCCACCGGGTGCGCGTCCATCAGCGCGAAGCTGTCCCTCGCATCCCGGACGCGAGAGAACTGCTCGAACGTCACGGAAGCCGGCACGTCGGGGCCGAAGACGCGGGGGTGGAAGGTGACGTGAAGCTCGACGATGTCACAACCCCGGGCGATGGCCGCGATTGCCGGGTACTCGCTGGCCGAGTGGTCGGACAGTCCGATCGGACAATCATAGCGGCGCCTCAACTCGTCGAGCACGTTCAGCCCGACTTCCTGCAAAGGCGTCGGATACTTGCTGGTGCACTGAAACAGCACGAGCTGCGCACCTCGGGCGCGCAGGCGAGCGAACGCCTCGTCGATCTCTTCCCAGCGGCTCATGCCCGTACTGAGCAGGATCGGCCCGCCCGCTCCGAGCATCGCCTCGAGCAAATCCAGCGACTTCACTTCGCCAGATCCGACTTTCCACCCCGGAACGCCGAGTCTCGCGAGCATCTCGACTGCCATCACGCTGAAGGGCGAGCTCAGGAATACGAGGTTACGTGCTCGCGCATGCTCCGCAAGGCCAGCCCACTGCGCCTCGGAGAACTCCATTCGGCGCCAGTACGCGAATCGCGTCTCGTCCTGTCGCGAAAATCTCACCCGGAATGGTTCGTCGAGGGTCGATTCGGCGGCAGCGATATGGGTCTGGAACTTGATTGCATCCGCACCAGCGTCAGCGGCCGCATCGATGAAGGCATGCGCCATTCCGAGCGAGCCATCGTGGCTCTGGGAAACCTCTGCGACCAAGAACGTGCGGTGACCGGGACCAACCGGCTGATCACCGAGGAGGATCGTATTCATCGTCGATCAGGAATCATGCAGCCGAGGCGACCTGGACCATCTCGCGGAAGCGAGGGTTACGGGCGACGAGGTCGCCGAACGTACCCTGGGCCGCCACCTGGCCTTTGTCCAGCAGGAAGATGTGATCACATCCCTGCACCGTGGAGAGGCGGTGGGCGATCACGATCACCGTCACCTCGTTGTGCAGATTATGCACCGCTTCCATGACGGCCTGTTCCGTCACGTTGTCCAGCGCGCTGGTCGCCTCGTCGAGGATCAGTACCTGCGGGCGGTGGTAGAGCGCCCGCGCGATGCCAATACGCTGCCGCTGCCCGCCGGACAGGCGTACGCCGCGTTCGCCGACGACGGTTTCGTACCCCCGAGGCAGCTCCCGCATCACGAACTCATGCAGGTTGGCGATGCGCGCGGCGTGCTCGACTTGTCCGATATCGATCTGATCCACAGGAACTCCGAACGCGATATTCGAGGCGACGCTGTCGTCGGTCAGGTAGATGCTCTGCGGCACGTAGCCGAGGATGCGCTGCCACGATCGCAGGTTGGCCTTCGTGATCGTGACTCCATCCACGCGCACCTGACCCGACTGGGGCCACAACAACCCCAGCAACACATCGACTGTCGTGGTCTTGCCCGAGCCCGTGGTGCCGACGAGTCCGATGGTGGCGCGTGCCGGAATGATGAGGCTCAGCTCTTGCAGTACGGTACGGCTCGACTTCGGATAGGCGTAGACGATTCCGTCCAGCACGATATCGCGCTCGAGCTTCATTGCATCACGGCTTGCTTCGGACTCCGCCGGAGGAGACCCGAGCGCCATCAGATCGGCGTGGATCGCATCCAGCGCGGGACCGGCGAAGCGCAGCGTGGACAGATGGGCGTAGACCTGCTGAATGGCGGGCATCAGCCTATAGCTCGCCAAAGCATAGAGGCCGATGATGGGGAGGGCCCCCTGCAGCCCCCCGGCGGTGCGCATCAGATAGAGGACCACCGCCAGCATGCCGCCGAAGGCCAGGATCTCCAGGAGATAGCGTGGCAGCTGTTTCGCCAACTGGGCAGTCGTCACCTGCTGCGCGTAGCGGTGAGCGGGGGCCTCGTAGCGTTTGGCGACGATGCGCTCGAGGCCGGAGATCTTCACTTCCTTGATCCCGCCAAACGCCTCCGCGAGCGTCTTGAACAGCAGCTGTCGCGCCTCGACCCGCTCCTTTCCCAGCCGTCCCAGTCGCTGCCGCAGCAGTAGGTAGATAAGCCCATATCCAATCCCAAGGCCAAGCGTGACGCACAGAGCGAGAAAAGGATCGGCGACTACGAGCAGCACCAGCAGAGCGAGCGCGACCGCCGCCTGCGCCACGAGTTGCATGAATGGTATCAGCGCGTTGCGAATCACCTCGTGCACTTCGGTGAGGACCACCTTGCCGAATTCGGCACTGTGGCGATCGAGGAATGCCTCGTACGGCTGGTGGAGATAGGCTGTTACGAGTCGCTTGCCCAGCGAGTACTCGCGCATGTGCGTGTAGCGCAGCAGGGCCCAGGTCGTCATCGCCTTGAATGCAATGGACAGTACCAGGGCGGCGAACACCAATACCCCGAGGAAGAAGAGGAACGCGTCCGGATTCGTGAAGCCCAGGCCCTCGTAGGCCGCGGAAAGGTAGTGGTTATCGCTCACCACGTCGGGATTGGCAGCGACTGAGATGAAGGGCATGATCGAGGCCACGCCGACCGCGTCGAGCACACCCATCACCAGGATCAGTCCGACCAGCAGGTATGCATGGCGGCGCTCGCGGGCCGACAGCAGCTGCAGGATCTTTCGGATCACGTCCACGTTGGTTGTCTCCACTGGCGGGACTGGCTGTACCGCCGTTTCTCGCCGGACGGTGGCGAGGCGGTCGGAAGCGCTGGCGCGCACCACGCGGCGACGCGACGGCGCGCGATCATAGCACGCCGGCGGCCTCATCCGGCCGCTCGAACATTGCGAAACGCAGCCGGGCACGGCTCATTGGCCGTACTGGGTATTCACCCAGCTCCGATATGCGCCGCGGGTCACCTCGCGGACCCGCTGGCCGTTGTGCAGGTACCAGCGCAGCGTCCCGCGCAGACCGCCCTCGAAGGTCTCCGACGCCCGCCAGCCCAATTCGCCGTGCAGCGTCGAGGCATCGACCGCCGCCAGCGCCGCATCGACCGCCGCCAGCGCCGAGAGGTTGCAGGGATTGCCGGCGCAGGTCAACTTGTCGAGATTGACCAGCGGCTCGTCCCGCTCCCGGAGTCACTCCAGGACGAAGTTCGAGCCGATGAACCTGGTGCCACCGGTGACGAGGATGGTCATCCCGGTGCCAAGCCTGGGGCGAACCCGGCGGGCGGACGGCGGGACACACCGCGGGCAACGCCTGGAAGACAGGCCAGAACTCGACGTGTCACGTGGCCTCAGGACACGGGTGAGATAATCGGGAAGCCTTCTTGCTTTCGCCGATGCTGGCGAATGCCAATCCGCCTGTCAAACGATCCATTCATCATGCTCATTCCCCTCATTCTCTCCGGCGGCAGCGGCACCCGCCTGTGGCCGGTGTCCCGCGAGGCCTATCCCAAGCCCTTCATCAAGCTGCCCGACGGTCAGAGCCTGCTGCAGAAGACCCTGGGCCGCCTGGCCCCGCTGGGCGAGATCGCGGAGGTGATCACGGTAACGAACCGGGAGCACCTGTTCGCCACCCGCGACGAGTATGCGCGCCTGGATGCCAGGTGCCGGCACTTCTTCGTGCTGGAGCCGCTGGCACGCAACACCGCGCCGGCGGTGGCGGTCGGAGCACTAGCAGCGGCGGCACGGCACGGTCCCGACGTCACGCTGCTGGTGCTGCCCGCGGATCACCTGGTTCCGGACGCCGAGGCGTTCGCACGCAGTGTCCAGCAGGCGCTCGTCCTGGCCGGGCAGGGGCACCTGGTGACCTTCGGCATCCAGCCCAGCTATCCGGAGACCGGCTTCGGCTACGTGGAACGGGGCGATCCGATCAAGGGTACCGAAGGCTATCGGGTCGCGCGCTTCACCGAGAAGCCGAACCTCGAGACCGCGCGCACGATGATCGAATCGGGGCGCTATTACTGGAACTCCGGCATGTTCTGCTTCCGCGCCGACGTGTTCCTGGAGGATCTCGCCAGACTCGCAACCGAGATCGACCAGGGCGCGCGCCAGTGCTGGGAGTCGATCGCGACCGGGGACGATCACGTCCACCTGAGCCAGGAGATCTTCGGAAGGATTCCCGACATCTCCATCGATTACGCGGTGATGGAGAAGTCCGCGCGGGTTGCGGTGGTGCCGTCCACCTTCGCCTGGAGCGACGTCGGCTCGTGGAAGGCGGTCAGCGAACTCACCTCCCCCGATGCGCAGGGCAACCGTGCGCAGGGCGAGGCGATGTTCGTCGACAGCACCAACTGCTATGTCCAGAGCAGTTCGCGCATGGTCGCGGCGGTCGGACTGAAGGACGTGGTGGTGGTGGACACGCCGGACGCACTGCTGGTGGCCTCCCAGGACCACCTGCAGGACGTCAAGAAGGTCGCGCAGCAGCTCAAGCTCGCCAAGCACGACACCTATCTGCTGCACAAGACGGTGATGCGCCCCTGGGGCACCTACACGGTGCTGGAGGAAGGCGACGGGTTCAAGATCAAGCGCATCGTGGTCAAGCCGGGCGCCAGCCTCAGCCTGCAGATGCACTACCACCGCAGCGAACACTGGGTGGTGGTGTCGGGCACCGCGAAGGTGGTCAACGGCGAGCAGGACCTGCTCATCCGCACCAACGAATCGACCTACATCCCGGCCGGCCACAGGCATCGCCTGGAGAATCCGGGCAAGGTCGATCTGGTCATGATCGAGGTCCAGAGCGGCAGCTATCTCGGCGAGGACGACATCGTCCGCTTCGAGGACCGCTACGGCCGGGGCTGATCGGGCAGCGGGCTCCTACTGCACGCCGTAGTACTCCCGGTACCACTTCACGAACGCGCCGATGCCCTGCTCCAGCGGGGTGCTCGGCGCGAATCCCACGTCGCGCCGCAGGTCCGCCGTATCGGCAAAGGTGCTGGGTACGTCACCGGGCTGCATCGGCAGCAGCCGCTTCTGCGCAGTGCGTCCGAGCGCGCGCTCGAGAATGGCGATGAACTCGGTGAGCTGCACCGGATCGTGATTGCCGATGTTGTACACCCGGCAGGGCGCCGTGCTGAGCGCGGGATCCGGACAGGTCATGTCCGCTGCCGGATCGCCCGCCGGAATGCGCTCCATCACGCGCACGACACCTTCGACGATGTCGTCGATGTAGGTGAAGTCGCGCGACATGTCGCCGTGGTTGAACACGTCGATCGGCCTGTCCTCGAGAATCGCGCGCGTGAACAGGAACAGCGACATGTCCGGCCGGCCCCACGGCCCGTACACGGTGAAGAAGCGCAGGCCGGTGCACGGCAGGCCGAACAGGTGGCTGTAGGTGTGCGCCATCAGTTCGTTGGCCTTCTTGGTCGCCGCGTACAGGCTCACCGGATGATCGGTGCCCTCATGCTCGCTGAAGGGCAGCTTGCGGTTCGCGCCGTAGACGCTGGAGCTGCTCGCATACACCAGGTGCGGGCAGCGCGAGTGCCGGCAGCCCTCGAGGACGTTCAGGAAGCCGGTCAGGTTGCTGTCGCTGTAGGCGTGCGGATTGTGCAGCGAGTGGCGTACGCCGGCCTGCGCGGCCAGGTGCACGACTCGCTCGAAGCGCCCGGCGGCGAACAGGCCGGCCATGCCGTCGCGGTCGGCCAGGTCGAGCCGCTCGAAACGGAAGCCTGCCCGCGGCAGCAGCCGCGCGAGCCGTGCCTGCTTGAGCGCCGGGTCGTAGTAGGCGTTCATGTTGTCCAGGCCGACCACCTCGTGGCCCGCGGCCAGCAGCCGCTCGCTCACGTGCATGCCGATGAATCCGGCGCAACCGGTGACGAGTACCCTCACCCGTCTTCTCCCATGTCGTTGCCATCCGTCCGCCGGCCACCCCGCCGGCGGCGAGGAGCCCAGCCCGCCGGCGGCCCAGGCTGCCGACGGCAAGCAGCGCGGCATTCTAGCACCGGCTCTGCGGCCGGCTCCGGGATACCGTGCGCACCGACACGGCGCGTGCGTGCTTTGCTAAGCTGCGTGACCGTGCGTCCCCCTCGCCCCTGTCCACAGCGCCCGCCATCGGGCGCGCATCGCGCGCCGTGAGCCTCGCACGCGCGCTCTACAGCGCCGCGCTGCTTCTGCTCACGCCGCTGGCGCTGCTGCGGCTTGCGTGGCGCGCGCGGCGCCAGCCGGCCTACCTCGCGCACATCGGCGAGCGCTTCGGCCGCTGCCGCCTGCGCATCGATGCGCCAGTCATCTGGATCCATGCAGTCTCGGTCGGCGAGACGCACGCGGCGCAGCCGCTGGTGCGCGCACTGCGCGAAGCGTGGCCGGAGCACCGGATCGTCATGACCCACATGACGCCCACCGGACGCGCCACCGGCGAGCAGCTGTTCGGCGAGAACGTCCTGCGTGCCTACCTGCCCTACGACCTGCCGTGGTGCGTGAGCGCTTTCCTGCGCTGCGTCCGCCCGCGGCTAGGCGTGCTGATGGAGACCGAGGTCTGGCCGAATCTCATCGCGCAGTGCGTGCGCGCGAAGATCCCGGTGGCGCTGGTGAATGCGCGCATGTCGCAGCGGTCGGCGCGCGGCTATGCGCGGCTGGACCCGCTGGCGCGCGAGGCGATGGCAGGACTCGCGGCAGTCGGTGCGCAGACTCAGGACGATGCCGAGCGTATCGCGGCGCTCGGTGCGCCCAGGGTCGAGATCACCGGCAATCTCAAGTTCGATCGCGCGCCCGCTGCGGCCGATCTCGCACTCGGACAGACGTTGCGCGCGCGCTTCGGCACGCGCTTCGTGTTCCTGGCGGCGAGCACGCGCGAGGGCGAGGAAGAACTGATCCTCGACGCGCTGGAGGGCATCGACGAGGACCTCCTGCTGGCGCTGGTCCCGCGCCACCCGCAGCGCTTCGACGCGGTGGCGGCTCTCGTCGCCCGGCGCGGTCTTCCCTGCCAGAGGCGCAGCGAGGACCAGCCGGTGCGGGCCCAGACACGGGTGTGGCTGGGCGACAGCATGGGCGAGCTGTTCGCCTGCTATGCCGCCTGCGACGTGGCCTTCGTGGGCGGCAGCCTGCTTCCGCTGGGCGGGCAGAACCTGCTGGAGCCGCTCGCGGTCGGCAAGCCGGTGCTGATCGGTCCGCACACCTTCAATTTCGCCGAGGCGACACGCAGCGCCGTGCAGGCCGGCGCCGCCCTGCGTGTGGACGACGCGGCCGGCCTGCGCGAGACGCTGCTGCTGCTGCGCCACGATCCGCAGCGGCGCGCGCACATGAGCGAAGCGGGCCGGGCGTTCACGCGGCAGCACGCAGGCGCGACTGCACGCACGCAGGCGCTGCTCGCATCCTTGCTCGGGGGGATGCGCTAGGCGCGTGCGAGCACGCGTGCCTCGGTCACGACGCCGTCCACCGGCACGTCGTGCGCGACGATCGGAAGCTCGTCGACGACCTGCACCTCGAACGCCGCGGCCAGCACCGCGGGCCGCTGCGGCCAGTCGCCCAGGAGACGATCGTAGAAGCCGCCGCCGTATCCGAGGCGCCCGCCGCGCGGGGTGAAGGCCACACCGGGCGCGAGGACCAGATCCAGACTCTCGCGCGCGACGAGCGGGCAACGCTCGGGCCGCGGTTCGCGGATGCCCCACACACCCGGCGCCAGATCGGCATCGAGATCGGACACTTCGTGCAGGGCCAGCCCGCGCGGTTCGCGCTGCGTGCGCGGCAGCACCAGCGCGACTGCGCGTGCGCGCAGCGCATCGATCAGGCGCGAAGTGTCGAACTCGCTGCCGAACGAGAGGTAGACCAGGGCTCGGCGCGCCTGCAGGACGGCGGGATGGGCGAGAAGGGACGCGGTGATGCGCCGGCTGGCTTCGGTGCGTTCGTCCTCGGACAGGGCGTCGCGCCGGGCCAGCACCTGGGCGCGCAGGGCGCGTTTGTCCGCCTGCGGCGTGCTCAATGCGCCTACTTCGACTGCACCAGGAGGCGGTTGACGTTCTCGAGATCGGCTTCGGTCAGGCGGCCGACGCTTGCCTTCAGGCGCAGCTGGCTGAGAATCGCGACGTAGTAGGCACGCGCCAGGTTGCGCTGGGCCTGATAGAGAAGATCCTGTGCGTTCAGGACGTCGACCTGCGTGCGCACGCCGACCTCCTGGCCGAGCTTGCTCGCCTCGACCGACAGCTGATTGCTGGCCACCGCCTGCAACAGGGCGTTGATTTCGGATAGCCCGGTGTTCACCGCCAGGAACGCCTGGCGCGTCGTCTGTGCCACCGTGCGGCGCGTGTTCTCGAGATCCTGCTCGGCGCGCGTGCGGTTGGCGATCGCCTCGCGCACGCGCGAACTGATGGCACCGCCCTGATACAGCGGCACCGCCACCTGCACGCCCACGGTGGCGGTATTCGTGGACTGGCTGACGGAATCGCCGAAGCTGGAGGCACCGGCGCGGTTGTAGTTCAGCCCGGCCACGGCGTCCACCGCCGGGTGATGGCCGAGGCGGTTGCGCTCCACTTCCTTGACCGCGATGTCCAGCGCCGACCTGGCCGTCGCGATGTCGGGGCTGGTGGAGAAGGCCGCCTCCACCCATTTCTCCATGTCGTTGGGCAGGGGGGCGTTCAGCGTCGGCGTGCTGGTCAACTGGGCGAGCGGCCCGGGCATGCGCCCGATCAGCTGCAGCAGGCTGCGGATGCGCACCTCGATATCGTTGCGCGCGCGCAATTCGTTCGCCACGGTCAGGTCGTAGCGTGCCTGCGCGTCGTAGGTGTCGGTGATGGTCGCGGTGCCGACTTCGAAGTTGCGCTTGGCCTGGGCCAGCTGTTCGGCGGTCGCCGCCTTCTGCGCCTCGACCGTGGTGAGTTCGTACTGCGCGAGCAGCACGTCGAAGTAGGCCTGCGCCACGCGCAGCATGAGGTCCTGTCCGGCGCGGGCGACCTGGCTCTCGGCCTGCGTGACCTGGAGGGCGGCCTGCTCGCTGAACACCCGGTCCTGCGGGCGGTACAGCGGCTGGCTGGCGTTGATCCCGGCGCCCCAGGTCTCGTAGTCGCGGCCGCCTTCCGAGCGGCTGGCAAAGGCCGCGGTCTCGGCCGGCAGGCTGCCGAACGAGGTGTCGGAGTAGTTGTAGCCGATATTGCCCGTCGCGTTGATGTTCGGCAGCAGCAGCGCCCGCGCCTGTACCCGGCGCTCCTTCGTCGCCTGGTAGGCGGCGCGTTCGGCCGCGTAGACCGGATCCTGCACCAGTGCGTCGCGATAGACGCTCATCAGATCCTCGGCACTCGCCGTACCGCAGGCAACGACACCGACTAGGCAGGCAATCAACTTGAGGCGCATCTTTTCCCCGTCGTTCTTGAAGTTATCCGGCCGCGCGGCCAGTTGTCGCGGCGCCAGGCAGCAAGGCGCAGACCCGTATCACGGTCAGAACACGAAGCGTTCGGGCTGCCGCACCTCGCGCAACGGCGCGATGCACGTCTCGAACAGGCCGGTTTCGTTGTACACCCCCGGTGAGATCTGCGTCACCAGCCGCGCCGTCATCACCGGCGGCTCGCCGACCACCGCGAGCAGCCGTCCGCCGTCGGCAAGCTGCTCGCGCAGACCCGGGGGGATGACCGGCACCGATCCGGTCAGCAGAATGGCATCGAACGGACCCTCCTCGGGCCAGCCGAGCGCACCGTTACCCACGCGCAACGTGACGTTGCCGATGCCCAGGCGTGCCAGCTTCCGCGCAGCGGATGCGGACAGGTCGGCACTGAGTTCGATGCTGTACACGTGGGCGGCGCGGTGTGCGAGCAGCGCCGCCTGATAGCCGCTGCCGGTGCCCACTTCCAGCACCCTGTCGGCGGGCTGGAGGGTGAGTTCCTGGAGCAGCCGCGCCTCCAGCTTGGGCGCCAGCATCGCTTCGCCGTGGCCGAGCGGGATCTCCATGTCGACGAAGGCGAGCGAGCGGTACTGCGGCGGCACGAACTCCTCGCGCCGCACCTCGGCGAGCGTGTCGAGCACCGCCTGATCGAGCACCTCCCACGTGCGGATCTGGCTTTCGATCATGTTGAAGCGGGCGCGCTCGATATCCATTACGTTGCGTCTCGAAACTGACTTCGGTTGCAATTATCACATAAATCTATATGCTTGAATCCAAACGTAGGGGTCCGCCTCGAGCCGCGCATGGATGCGCGAGCCCTCGGAGCTTCGGCAAACTCGGCAGCGCAGTGGTTTGGCGATGGTCCAGGCGGTGAGAGATACCCTTTGAACCTGACGCGGATCATGCCGCCGTAGGGAAGCGTTGCGCGGCTGTCACCGCCCGCCTCCGCTCCCTCGCGATTTCCCAAGGAGCGAAACCGATGGTCGCCAATCCCAAGTTTCTCGCCGCCACCGCGCACGTGGATGAAGCCGCGGTGCAGCCGCTGCCCAACTCGCGCAAGATCCACGTGCAGGGCTCGCGACCCGACATGCGCGTGCCGATGCGGGAGATCCGCCAGTCGGACACGCCGGCGATCTTCGGCGCGGACTGCAATCCGGCGCTGTATGTGTACGACACCTCCGGTCCCTACACCGACCCGGCCGCATCGATCGACATCCGCAGCGGCCTGCCCCCCATCCGCGCGGCGTGGATCGACGAGCGCGGCGACACCGAGGTGCTGGGCGGTCCCAGTTCCCGCTACGGCACGCAGCGGCTGAACGATCCCAGGCTGGCGGAGATGCGCTTCAACCTGCAGCGCCAGCCGCGCCGGGCGCGCGCCGGCGCCAACGTTACCCAGATGCATTACGCGCGGCGCGGAATCGTCACGCCGGAGATGGAGTTCATCGCGGTGCGCGAGAACTGCCGCCGCGACGAACTGGAAGCCGCATGGGGGCAGATCGGCGGCCGCGACATGCTGCTGCGCCAGCATCCCGGCCAGGGTTTCGGCGCCAGCATCCCGCGCATCATCACGCCCGAGTTCGTGCGCGAGGAGGTCGCGCGCGGCCGCGCGATCATCCCGGCCAACGTCAATCATCCGGAGAGCGAGCCGATGATCATCGGCCGCAACTTCCTGGTGAAGATCAACGCCAACATCGGCAACTCGGCGGTTACCTCCTCCATCGGCGAGGAGGTCGAGAAGATGACCTGGGCCATCCGCTGGGGCGGCGACACGGTGATGGACCTGTCCACCGGCAAGCACATCCACGAGACGCGCGAGTGGATCATCCGCAACGCGCCCGTGCCCATCGGCACGGTGCCCATCTACCAGGCGCTGGAGAAGGTGGACGGCAAGGCCGAGGAACTGACCTGGGAGATCTTCCGCGACACGCTGATCGAGCAGGCCGAGCAGGGCGTGGACTACTTCACCATCCACGCCGGCGTGCGCCTGCCCTTCATCCCGATGACCGCCAGGCGCATGACCGGCATCGTCTCGCGCGGCGGATCCATCATGGCGAAGTGGTGCCTGGCGCACCACGAGGAGAGCTTCCTCTACGAACGGTTCGAGGAGATCTGCCAGATCATGAAGGCCTACGACGTGTCGTTCTCGCTCGGCGACGGCCTGCGTCCGGGTTCGATCTACGACGCGAACGACGAGGCGCAGATAGCCGAGCTGAAGACGCTGGGCGAGCTCACCCGGATCGCCTGGCAGCACGACGTGCAGGTGATGATCGAAGGTCCGGGCCACGTGCCCATGCACATGATCAAGGAGAACATGGACCTCCAGCTCGAGCATTGCGCGGAGGCGCCGTTCTACACCCTGGGCCCGCTCACCACCGACATCGCACCCGGCTACGACCACATCACCAGCGCGATCGGCGCGGCGATGATCGGCTGGTACGGCACCGCCATGCTGTGCTACGTGACGCCGAAGGAACATCTGGGACTGCCGGACAAGGATGACGTCAAGGACGGCATCATCGCCTACAAGATCGCGGCGCACGCCGCCGACCTGGCGAAGGGTCATCCCGGCGCGCAGATCCGTGACAACGCGCTATCGAAGGCACGCTTCGAGTTCCGCTGGGAGGACCAGTTCAACCTCGGCCTCGATCCGGACAAGGCGAAGCAGTTCCACGACGAGACGCTGCCGCAGGAGGGCGCCAAGCTCGCCCACTTCTGCTCCATGTGCGGGCCACACTTCTGCTCGATGAAGATCACCCAGGACGTGCGGGAGTACGCGTCGAGCCAGGGCATCGAGGAGTCGCGCGCGCTCGAGCAGGGAATGAAGGAGAAGGCCGCGCAATTCGTGCAGGAGGGCGCGCAGATCTATCGCAGGGCGTGAGTGCGCGGACCCGGGCGCATCAGAGGAAGCGGCGCGGATCCACGCCCCACTGCTCCGGCAGTTCGTGATTCAGGATGCGGTCCGCGCCGCACGTCAGGTCGAGCACCTCGGGCGTCGTGTAGAGGTTCGAACGGGTGCTGAAGAAGGCGCGCACCCTGGGCGCGAGCAGGTTGCCCTCGGTCTGCTCTATCACCACCCCCAGCCGTCCGCTTTCGAGCTTGACCAGCGTGCCCACCGGATAGATGCCGATGGTGCGCATGAATTGGTGCACCAGCCTCTCCTCGAAATGGAACTTGCTCCACTCGAACATCTTGCGCAGGGCGTCGGTGGGTTCCATGCCGCGGTGATAGCAGCGATCGGACGTGATGGCGTCGTAGACGTCCACGATGGCGGACATCTTGGCCAGGAGCGTGATCCGGTCGCCGGGAAGCTTACTGGGATAGCCGGAGCCGTCGATGCGCTCGTGATGGTGCAGCGTGATGTCGAGCGGGATGGGGCCGATGCCGCCGGCCTCCACCAGGAGCGCATGGCCGGCCTCGGGGTGGCGCTTGATCAGCGCGAACTCCTCGTCGGTGAGCTTGCCCGGCTTGTTGAGCACCGCGTCGGGCACCTTCATCTTTCCCAGGTCGTGCATGAGCCCGCCGATTCCCGACTGCCGCACCGTGTCCGCGTCCAGTCCCAGCGCGCGCGTGAACGTCACCATCAGCGTGCCCACTGCCACGCAGTGGAGGAAGGTATAGTCGTCGGCGGTCTTGAGCCGCAGCAGGCTGATGAGCGCGCCGTTGTTGCGCACCACCGACGAGGTGATGTCTTCCACGACCGATTCGACTTCCGCCACCTCGACCGCCTTGCCCAGGCGCACGTCGCGCATGACGTCGCGCACCGCCTGGCTGGCTGCCTCGTAGATGCGCGTGGCGCGCGACATCTCCTCGGCCAGGCTCGATGTCAGGGGAGCGGGCGGCGGCTCCTCCGCGACCTTCAGCATCTCGGTCTCGACGCTGCGGCGCACCTGCGCCTCGGTCAGCGCGTCGGGAACGTCGTCGCCACGCGCAGTGTCGATGTAGAGCTCGTGGATGCCCGCTGCACGGATCTTGCTCACCGCGGCCTCGTCCTGGATCAGGAAGCGCTTACGCAGGAACGGGTGCGCCATCCAGTCCACGTTCAGGTCGTGGACATACATGCCGGGCTCGAGCTGGTCTAGGGCTATCTTCTTGATCACGGTGCGGCGGCGGCGGAGAAACTGGGCATGCAGCAGGCTTATCGGCATGCCGCAACCGGCCTGAAGTGAGCCGAAACACAACTCCACAATGTAGAAAAAGACATGGATCTCGCCCTCCTCCTCAAGGCCGTCGTGCTGGGCATCGTCGAAGGACTCACCGAGTTCCTGCCCATCTCCAGCACGGGGCACCTGATCCTGGCCAGCCAGCTGCTCGACTTCACGGGCGAGCGCGCCAAGGTGTTCACGATCGCCATCCAGACCGGTGCGATCCTCGCGGTGTGCTGGGAATATCGCGGCCGTCTCATGGGCGCGCTGGCCGACCTGCCGCACAAGTCCTCTGCGCGCGGCTTCTTCCTCAACCTGGGCATCGCCTTCCTGCCGCTCGCCGTGCTCGGCCTGCTGTTCGGCAACGCGATCAAGGCGACTCTGTTCAATCCGGTCGCGGTCGCGGTGGCATTCATCGTCGGCGGCTTCGTCATCCTCTGGGCGGAACGGCGCCGACACGAGATCCGCGTGCAGAGCGTGGAGGACATGCGCTGGACCGACGCGGTCAAGCTCGGGCTGGCTCAGGCGTTCGCACTCGTCCCGGGAACCTCACGCGCCGGCGCCACCATCATCGGCGGCCTGCTGTTCGGCCTGTCGCGCAAGGCCGCCATCGAGTTCTCGTTCTTCCTGGCCATCCCCACGCTGCTGTCGGCGGGCGCCTACGAGATCGTCAAGCACCGCGACCTGCTCAGCGCCGATGACATCGGCCTGTTCGCCGTGGGGCTGGCAGCCTCCTTCGTGAGCGCGATGATCGCCGTGCGTGCGCTGCTGCGCTACATCAGCACGCACGACTTCACGGTGTTCGCCTGGTATCGGATCGCATTCGGCGTGATCGTGCTGATCACCGCCTATGGCGGCCTCGTCGACTGGGGCGCCGGACAGTGATTGAACCACCGGCGCGCGCCGCCGCTCAGCTCTGGTACCAGGGAAGTCCTGCGAGGCGCCAGCCGCCCACCGAGTCGCGGTGTCCGCCGGCGTCCTTATCGCCCTGGAATCCCTCGAGAACGTTGTAGCACTGGGTGTAGCCGGCAGCCGCCGCGGCAGTCGCTGCCGCGTGCGACCGCGCCCCGCTGCGGCAGATGAACATCACCAGTGATTCCCTGCTGACCTGGCGCTCGAGGTGGGCGAGGAAATGCGGATTGGGTTCCCCGCCCGGCCAGGACTGCCACTCGATCTCCACGCTTCCCGGTATGCGGCCGACGAAATCCAGTTCGGCGCGAGTGCGCACATCGACCAGGGCGCAACCGGGGACCAGGCTGCGCACCTGTTCGGCCTCCACGGGTGACAGCACACCCTGGTAGGACAGCGTACGTCCGCCCCCCCGCTGCTGCGCTGCTGCCAGTATCTCGGTTATCGTCATCGGTCGGCCTTCTTGCGCACTCCGCCCGGGCGAACGCGCGCCCGGATGCGGCTTGCTCCGGTGCGCCCGGCCCAGGGCGGGACATGCGGCAAGTCTAGTGCGGCGAGGAAGGCGCCGCCAGCGACCTGTCATGCACTAGAATAGTGCATCTACCCGGACGGAACGCACCAGGGTGGTGCCATGTGCCGCTGCTGCGGACAGTCAAGTTGATGAAATCGTGCGATAAATTGGCATGCACCATGGCGGCACACTTCATGCGAAGAGCCCCCACGCCAGCTTTCACTTCCAAGAAAGACTTCACCCCCAGGAGATTCCGGTAATGACGACGCCCGCCGATGCACTGAGAATGATGAAGGACAACGAGGTCAAGTTCGTCGACCTTCGGTTCACCGACACGCGCGGCAAGGAACAACACGTTTCGGTCCCTGCCAAGATGTTCGACATGTCGAAGTTCGAGGACGGGCATGCCTTCGACGGCTCCTCGATCGCCGGCTGGAAGGGCATCCAGGCATCCGACATGCTGCTCATGCCGGATGCCGACTCGGTGCGCCTGGACCCGTTCACGGACGAGGCGACGATGATCGTCACGTGCGACGTCATCGAACCGGCCGACGGCAAGCCCTACGAGCGCGATCCGCGCTCCATCGCCAAGAAGGCCGAGGCCTACCTGAAGTCCACGGGAATCGGCGACACCGCCTACTTCGGTCCCGAGCCCGAGTTCTTCATCTTCGACGCCGTGACGTGGAACGTGGACATGTCGGGTTGCGGCGTGAAGATCGTGTCGGAAGAGGCGCCGTGGGCGTCCAGCCACGACTTCGAAGGCGGCAACAAGGGCCACCGCCCGCCCGTCAAGGGCGGCTACTTCCCGGTCCCGCCGGTCGACTCGCTGCAGGACATCCGCTCGGCCATGTGTCTCGCGCTCGAGGAGCAGGGCGTCGAGGTCGAGGTGCATCACCACGAGGTGGCCGCACCCGGCCAGTGCGAGATCGGCACCAGGTTCGAGCGGCTGGTCAAGCGCGCCGACTGGATGCAGATCCTCAAGTACACCGTGCACAACGTCGCCCACTCGTACGGCAAGACCGCCACGTTCATGCCCAAACCCATCGTCGGCGACAATGGCTCGGGCATGCACGTTCATCAGTCGGTGTGGAAGGAAGGCAAGAACCTGTTTGCCGGCACCGGGTACGCCGGGCTGTCCGAGTTCGCGCTGTACTACATCGGCGGCATCATCAAGCATGCGAAGGCGCTGAACGCGATCACCAATCCGGGCACCAACTCGTACAAGCGGCTGGTACCCGGATTCGAGGCGCCGATCAACCTGGCCTACTCGGCACGCAACCGCTCCGCCTCGGTGCGCATTCCCTTCGTCAGCGGGGACAAGGCGCGCCGCATCGAGGTGCGCTTCCCGGATCCGACGGCCAACCCCTACCTGACCTTTGCCGCCATGTTGATGGCCGGTCTGGATGGCGTGCAGAACAAGATCCATCCGGGCGACCCGATGGACAAGAACCTGTACGACCTGCCGCCCGAAGAGGCCAGAAAGGTGCCGAACGTCTGCTCGTCGCTGGACATGGCGCTCGACAATCTGGATCGCGACCGCGAGTTCCTGACGCGCGGCGGTGTGTTCTCGGATGACACGATCGACGCCTACATCGAGTTGAAGATGGAGGAGGTCACCCGGTTCCGCATGACCACCCATCCGGTCGAGTTCGACATGTACTACAGCCTGTAATCGCGCCCGGGCGGTCGGAAAGGGGGTGGGCGCGGGCCCGCCCCCTTTTTTCTGGACGCGGCAGCCGCGCCATTGCCTGTCTCGCCCGAGCCCGCAGATGGAGCACCGGAAAGTGTCAAGTCGCAGCCCGGATCGGCGTTACTACTGGGGAACTCCACATTCCCCGGGCCCGCCCGCATGCATCGATGACCAGGACACTGCTCGCCACCGCCGTCGCCCTCGCCCTGGGCGCTCCGGCACATGCGGAACTGTGCAGGTACGAGGACGACCAGGGCCACGTGACCTACTCGGACACCATGGTCAAGGGCGCCCGCAAGGTCGGTTGCCTCGGTGCGCCGCCGCCGCCACCGCCTGCGGCCAGACCGGATCCGGCCGAGACCGCTGCCCGGCCCGCGCCTGCGGGCCGCAGCGCAGCGGCCGATGCCCGCCGCGGGGAGTTGCGCGAACGCCTGGGCGCGGAGGAGGAGCGCCTGCGCGTCGCCCGGGACGAACTGGCACAGCAGGAAGCGGTCCGACATGGCGACGAACGCAACTACCAGCGCGTGCTCGACCGCCTGAAGCCCTACCAGGACGCGGTGCAGCAGGCGCAACAGGCAGTCGAGGCCACACGCGCCGAGCTCTCCGGCATGCGCTGAACGGAGGCCGCCCGGCGCGGCGCGCAACCGTGCCGGTCTGCCCCCGTGGAGGCGCGCGGTGACGGACTTCTCCTCGCCCGGGCTGGACGCGCTGACCACGGCGGTGATCCTGGTCGATCATGACCGCATCGTGCGCTATGCCAATGCGGCAGCGGAGAACCTCCTCGAACTCGGCCTGAAGGCGATCGCCGGCCACCGGCTGGACGAGGTGTTCACCGACTCCGCCGCGCTGTGCGCCGCGGTCGAATACGCCGCGCGGCACCACTGCACCTATACCCAGCACGACCTGCAGCTGGCGACGCCGCTCACGGAGCGGCTCGAGACCACCTGTACCGTGACGCCGGCGGAGATCGGCGATTTCAGCGGCTACCTGCTCGAGTTCAGCGAAACCCACCAGCAGCTGCGCATCGCGCGCGAGGAACGTCTGCAGGAGCAGACCGAGGCCAACCGTGCACTCATCCGCAATCTGGCGCACGAGATCAAGAACCCGCTCGGCGGCCTGCGCGGTGCCGCCCAGCTGCTCGAACGCGAACTGGACCGGCCCGAGCTGAGCGAGTACACGCAGGTGATCATGAAGGAGGCGGACCGCCTGCAGTCCCTCATGGACCGGCTGCTGGCGCCCAGCCGCATCCCCAAGCCGGCCCCGCTCAACATCCTGGAGGCGATGGAGCGCGTGCGCAGCCTGCTGCTGGCCGAGTTCGGCGGCGATCTACGCATCCGGCGCGACTACGACGTGAGCCTGCCGCCGGTGATCGCGGACAAGGAGCAGATCATCCAGGCGCTGCTCAACATCGCGCGCAACGCCGCGCAGGCGATGCAGGGGCGGGGCGACATCACGCTGCGTACGCGCGTGGCGCGCCAGGTCACGCTCGCGCGCAAGCGCCACCGCCTGGGGATGATGGTGCAGATCATCGACAACGGACCGGGCATCACGCCGGAGATGCGCAACAAGATCTTCTTTCCGCTGGTGTCGGGCCGCGACGGCGGCACGGGCCTGGGACTGACCATCGCGCAGAACTACATCCATCAGCACGGCGGACTGATCGAAGTCGAATCCGAGCCGGGCCGCACCTGCTTCACCATCCTGCTGCCGCTCGACACCGCCGGCGAGCAGCCGAAGGAAACGAACCGCAGCGCACATCCGATACAGCCATGAGACCAGTCTGGATCATCGACGACGACCGTTCCATCCGGTGGGTGTTCGAGAAGACACTGAGCAGGGAGGAGATTCCGTTCAAGACCTTCTCCTCGGTGCAGGACGCCCTCGGCGCCCTGGGCAGCGCCACCCCACAGGTGGTGGTCAGCGACATCCGCATGCCGGGCGGATCCGGCCTGGACCTGCTGCAGCGGCTCAAGGAGCGCCACCCGCACTTGCCCGTCATCATCATGACGGCATACTCGGATCTGGAGAGCGCGGTGGCGGCCTTCCAGGGCGGCGCCTTCGAGTACCTGCCAAAGCCCTTCGACGTGGACCACGCAGTCGACCTGATCCGGCGCGCGATGGACGAGAGCCTGCGACAGGACGACGAGGCCGAGGTGGCCGAGGCCAGCCCCGAGATCCTCGGGCAGGCCAGCTCGATGCAGGAGGTGTTCCGCGCCATCGGCCGCCTCACCCAGTCGCATGCCACGGTGCTGATCAACGGCGAGTCAGGCACCGGCAAGGAACTGGTCGCCCGCGCGCTGCACCGTCACAGTCCGCGCGGTCCGAAGCCCTTCATCGCCATCAACACCGCCGCGATTCCCAAGGAGCTGCTGGAGTCGGAGCTGTTCGGCCACGAACGCGGCGCCTTCACCGGCGCGCAGGGCATGCGCCGCGGGCGCTTCGAGCAGGCCGAGGGCGGCACGCTGTTCCTGGACGAGATCGGGGACATGCCGCCCGATCTGCAGACCCGCCTGCTGCGCGTGCTCTCCGACGGCCACTTCTATCGGGTCGGCGGCCACCAGCCGATCAAGGCCAACGTGCGCATCATCGCGGCCACCCACCAGGATCTCGAGCAGCGCGTGAAGCAGGGCCTTTTCCGCGACGACCTGTTCCATCGTCTCAACGTCATCCGCGTCCGACTGCCCGCGCTGCGCGAGCGGCGCGAGGACATCCCGCTGCTCGCCCGGCACTTCCTGGCCCGCAGCGCGCGAGAGCTGGGCGTGGAGACCAAACGCCTGTCGGATGCGGCGACGAAGTATCTCGCCACTCATGAATTTCCCGGCAACGTGCGCCAGCTGGAGAACCTGTGCCATTGGCTCACCGTCATGGCACCGGGGGTGGGCGTGGACCTGGCCGATCTGCCGCCCGAGTTCCGCCCGGAGCAGCGGGTCACGACGGCGCAGAACTGGATCTGCGCCCTGGAGCATGAGGCCGAACTGGCGCTGGCACGCGGCGAGCACGGCATCATGCCGCAGATGAGCCGTCAGTTCGAACGCGCGCTCATCGCCAAGGCGCTCGCGCACACCGGCGGGCGGCGCATCGAGGCCTCGCAACTGCTCGGCATGGGGCGCAACACGCTCACGCGCAAGATCCAGGAACTGGACATCGAAGCCAGGGAAACCCCGGGCGAGTGAACGCGGCGCCTACAGGACGATCTCAGCCACCACCGGCGCGTGGTCGGACGGGCGCTCCTGGGCGCGCATGTCACGGTCGATGGTGCTCGATGCGGTTTGCAGCGCCAGCGGCTCCGACAGCAGGATGTGGTCGATGCGCAGGCCGAGGTTGCGCTTGAACGCGTTCATCCGGTAGTCCCACCAGCTGAAGCTCTTCTCCGGCTGCTCGAACAGGCGGAAGCTGTCGCGCAGACCGAGTTCGAACAGCGCGCGCAGGGCGGCGCGCTCGGGCTCGCTGAACAACACCTTGCCCGCCCACAGACGGGGGTCGTGCACGTCGCGATCCTCGGGCGCCACGTTGAAGTCTCCCAGCAGGACGAGCTTCGGATGGCGCCGCATCTCGTCCGCGAGCCAATCGCGCAGCGCCGCGTACCAGGCCAGCTTGTACGCGTACTTGGGCGATTCCACGCTCTCGCCGTTCGGGCAGTACACGCACACCACGCGCACGCCTGCCACCGTCGCGGCCAGCACACGCTTCTGCTCGTCCGCGAAGCCCGGGATGTCGGCTTGCACCCCCTGCACCGGCAACCGGCTGAGGATTGCCACGCCGTTGTAGGTCTTCTGCCCGCTGAACACGGCCTCGAAGCCGCTCGCGCGCAACTCGCCCGCGGGAAAGCTGGTGTCCTCGCACTTGGTCTCCTGCAGGCACACCACGTCGGGCGAGCGCCGCTCCATCCATTCGAGCACCTGCGGCAGGCGGACCTTCAGCGAGTTGACGTTCCAGGTGGCGATACGCAAGGCGTTGTCCTTACCGGCGGCGGGCGACGGGCGGCAGTGTACGGCAGATCCCGATGCTGCAGAGTCCCGTGACTGCAGCATCGGTACGGCAGTGCCCCTTGCCCGGGCCGCGATCCGTGAAGAAGTTACGGCCTCCCTATGCTTCTTACCCGTCGCCGTACGGCGAATGAATGCCGTCTCTGTCCTCGTGCGCGGCGGCCATGCCGAGCGCGGCACGTTTCACGCTGATACGCCATCTGGTCCGGTCATCAAACGAGCGTTCATGGACGGTCCCCAGTTCCGAGCGGAGGTGCCGGTGCAACGCGAATCCTGGAAGGGAAGTGCCGAGGTGACACCCACCCCTGCCCTGAGCACCTTCGACGCCATTGCGCTCATCGTCGGCATCGTCATCGGCGCCGGAATCTTCGTCACCCCCTCGCTGGTCGCCTCCCATACCGGCGATACGCAGTCGCTGCTGTTCGCCTGGGCCATAGGCGGCGCGGTCGCGCTGGCCGGTGCGCTGTGCTATGCCGAACTCGCCACGGCCTATCCGCATTCGGGCGGCGACTACCACTATCTGTCGCGCGGCTTCGGCCGTTCGCTGGCGTTCCTGTTCGGCTGGGCCCGCATCACCGTCATTCCCACCGGCTCGATCGCCCTGCTCGCATTCGCCTTCGGCGACTACGCCAGCCAGGCCGTCGACCTGGGGCCGCATTCATCGGCACTGTGGGCGGCAACCGTGGTGATCGGGCTCACGGCGCTCAACATGGCGGGCGTGCGCCACGGCACGCGCACGCAGAATCTGTTCACGCTCCTGGAGGTGCTCGGCCTGTTCGTGGTGATCGGCGCAGGCCTGTTCCTGGTGGCGCCTGCCGTGGCGGCGCCGGCGCCGCCACGGCAGGCGTCGGTGTTCGGGCTGGCGATGGTGTTCGTCATGCTGGCCTTCGGCGGATGGAACGAGGCATCCTACATCTCGGCCGAGGTGCGCGGAGCGCGCACCAACGTGGTCTTCGCCCTGGTAGCGAGCATCGCGATCATCACCGTGCTCTATCTGCTGGTGAACCTCGCCTACGTGCGCGGCCTGGGATTCGGGCAGATGACCCAGTCGAGCGCGGTCGCAGCCGACCTGTTGCGCCTTGCAGTCGGCGAGGCCGGCGCCTGGCTCATCACCGCGGTGGTGGCGGTCTCCGCGCTCACCTCCGCCAATGCCACCATCCTGCTCGGTGCCCGCACCAGCTATGCCGTGGGTCTGGACTTCGCTCCATTCGCGGGACTGGGGCGCTGGCACCCGCGCACCAATTCCCCGACCGCGGCGCTTGCCCTGCAGGGCGCCATCGCCCTCGCGCTGGTCGGCGTGGGCGCGATGACGCGCAAGGGGGTGGCAACGATGATCGAGTTCACCGCGCCGGTGTTCTGGTTCTTCTTCCTGCTCGCGGGCGCCTCGCTGTTCGTGCTGCGCTGGCGCGAGCCGCACGTTCATCGCCCGTTCCGCGTGCCGTTCTATCCGCTCACGCCGCTGCTCTTCTGCGCGACCAGTGCATGGCTGTTCTATTCCAGCGTGCGCTATGCCGGAATCGGCTCGCTGCTCGGCGTCGCGGTGCTGGGAGTGGGTGCGCTGCTGCTGGTCCTGTCGCGCTTCTCGCCGGAGCCACAGGCCGTGCGACGGGCATCGCGCTGAGGAAGCATTCCGTTCACCACCACGAGGAGACCCGCATGAAGTCCGTCACCACCCTGTCCTGCCTTGCCGCCGCCCTGTTCGCCGCGCTCGCGTTCGCGCCGGTCGCCACCGCGGCGCAGTCCGCGCATCGGGACATGTTCATCCTCGCGCAGAATCAGTCGCCGCAGCGCTCGCCCGACGTGCCCTTCGTGCCGACCAAGGAGGAGGTCGTCGAGGTCATGCTGAAGCTGGGCGAGGTGGACCGCAACGACGTGGTCTACGACCTGGGCTCGGGAGACGGCCGCCTGCCCATAACGGCAGCGAAGAAGTACGGTGCGCGCGGGTTCGGGGTGGACATCGATCCCAACCGCGTGCGCGAGGCGCGCGAGAACGCGCAGCGGGCGAGCGTGCAGGACAAGGTGAAATTCGTCCAGGGCGATCTGTTCCAGACCGACATCGCCGATGCCACGGTCGTGACCCTGTACCTGTTGCCGAGCGTCAACATGAAGCTGCGTCCCAAGCTGCTGGCCGAACTCAAGCCGGGGACCAAGGTGGTCTCGCACAACTACGACATGGGCGACTGGAAGCCCGAACAGACGGTGAACGTGGGCAGCCACGTGGTCTACGTGTGGACGGTGCCCGAGCGCGGGCAGGCGTCGGGTGACAAGAAATAGGCGGTCGCGCGCCGCTGCGCGCCGGGGCTATTCCTCGGCCGGTTCGGGCGCGGCCGGCGCGTCCAGTGCGGCCGCGGGCGGGTTCGCCCCGGCCTCCACTACCTTCTCGCCGGAGGAGGCGGCAGCCTTGGGCGCCGGGTGGCGGGCGGTCAATCCTCTCGGCAGAGGGGTGCGCGGATAGCCGGCCGCGTCCAGCGCACCGGCCCATGCCGCCCCGTCGTAGCCGCGCAGCACGGATTTCCCGACCACCAGCACCGGCACCTCCCGGCGCCCGCCGGTGAGGGCGGCCAGCGCGCTGGCATTGTCACCGTCGAGGGCATCCACCTCCGTGTACGGCGTGCCCCGGCTCACCAGATAGGCACCGGCACGCTCACAGCCGCTGCCGCATCCCGACGCGACGTACAGCGTCACCGGGAAATTGCGCATCGCGGCACGCACCGGGTAGGGATAGATCTGGTCCGGGGCACGGTCGCCCAGGCGGCGGCGCTCGGCTTCACGGGCGTCGGGCGGAGGGGCGACGTCGGAGTAGTGCACGACACCGGTGCCGTCGCGCCAGCGGTATACCTCGTCGGCGTGGCCGGGGACGGCCAGCAGGACGAACGTGAGGGACAGACTGGAGCGGAACATGGGGCGCCTCCGGCCGGAATAGCCGGAGACCCGCTCAAGCAACAGCCATGCCGCTGTGCCGCAGGAGAGCGTCGATCTCGGGCGCCCGCCCGCGGAAGGCGACGAAGGATTCCAGTGCGGGACGGCTGCCGCCCATGCCCAGAATCTCCCGCCAGAAGCGCTCGCCGATGTCCGGGTTCAGCACGCCCTCCTCCTCGAACAGCGCATAGGCATCGGCAGACAGCACTTCCGCCCACTTGTAGCTGTAGTAGCCGGCCGCGTATCCGCCCGCGAACACGTGCGTGAAGCTGTTGGGGAAGCGGTTGTAGTCGGGAGGAATGATCACCGCGACGCGCGCACGCACCCGTGCGAGCAGTTGCTCCACGGCGTCCTCGCGCGCATCGAAGTCGTAGTGCAGGTGCATGTCGAACAGCGCGAACTCGAGCTGGCGCACGAACTGCAGGCCGGAGTGGAAATTCTTCGCCGCCAGCATCTTGTCGTACAGCACGCGCGGAAGCGGCGCACCGGTGTCGACGTGGGCGCTCATGCCCTGGACGACGTCCCACTCCCAGCAGAAGTTCTCCATGAACTGACTGGGCAATTCGACCGCGTCCCACTCCACACCGTTGATGCCGGCAACGCCGCGCTGCTCCACGCGCGTGAGCAGGTGGTGCAGGCCGTGCCCGAACTCGTGGAACAGGGTGGTGACCTCGCCGTGCGTGAACAGTGCCGGCCGCCCGCCCACCGGGGCGGAGAAATTGCAGTTCAGATACGCGACCGGGGTCTGGATGCCGTCGCTGCGCCGCTTGCGCGTGATCGCGTCGTCCATCCACGCGCCGCCGCGCTTCGAGGGCCGGGCGTAGAGATCGAGATAGAACTGCCCGACGAGGGCGCCCTCGCGCGAGCGGATGTCGAAGAAGCGCACGTCCGGATGCCAGGTCGGCGCCGATGCCGCTTCGACGCGCAATCCGTACAGGCGCTCCACCACGCCGAACATCCCGGCCAGCACCTTGCCTTCCGGAAAGTATTGCTTCACCTCCTGCTCGGAGAAGGCATAGCGGGCCACCCGCAGCTTCTCGGAGGCCCAGCCGATGTCCCACACCTGCAGCGCCTCGAGGCCCAGCCGTTCGCGCGCGAACGCGGCGAGCTCGTCCAGGTCCTTGCACGCGAACGGCTTCGCGCGAGCGGCGAGATCCTCCAGGAAGGCCACCACCTGCGCCGGCGACTGCGCCATCTTGGGCGTGAGCGAGAACTGCGCGTAGTTGGCAAAACCGAGCAGCTGCGCGGCTTCGTGCCGCAGGCGCAGGATCTCCGAGATCAGGCTGGCGTTGTCCCACTCCGCATTGCCGAACTCCGAGGCTCGGGTGACGTAGGCGCGGTACATGAGTTCGCGCAGCGGACGGTGGTCGGCATACTGCATCACTGGCAGGTAGGAGGGCATGTGCAGGGTGAACTTCCAGCCGTCCTTGCCATCTGCCGCGGCGGCCGCGCGCGCAGCCTCCACCACGTCGGCGGGGATGCCCGTCAGCTGCGCGCCGTCCTGCACCAGGTGCGAGAACGCGTTGGTCGCATCCAGCACGTTGTCGCTGAAGCGCGCGGAGAGCTGATCGAGCCGCTCCCGGATCAGCTTGAAGCGAGCCTTCTTCTCCGGCGGCAGCTCGGCACCGCCGAGCCGGAAATCGCGCAGCTCGTTCTCGACGATTCTCTTCTGCTCGGCCGACAGGTGGGCATGGGAGGGCGAGGCGCGCAGAGCCTTGAATCTGGCGTACAGGCGCTCGTCCTGCGCAATCTCCGTGTAGTACTGGGTGATGCGCGGCAGGTTCGTGTTGTACACCTCGCGCAGTTGCGGCCCGTTCATCACCGCGTTCAGGTGCGACACCTGGCCCCACGCGCGCGACAGGCGCTCGTTGGCATCGTCCAGCGGTGCGACGAAATCCGCCCAGGTGGGTTCGACCGGCAAGTGCGCCAGCACCTCGACCAGCGCGCGGTTCTCGGCGAGCAGCGCATCCAGCGCAGGTGCGACGTGTTCGGGCTGGATCTCCTGGAAACGCGGCAGTCCGGAAAAATCGAGTAACGGATTCATTCGGGCAATTCCTCGGAATCGGGGTGTGCGGGCAGCGGCTGCCCGCGACGGGGTCTAGCGCGCCGAATGCACCAGGCGCCCGCCCACGAGCGTGTGGCGCACCCGCGCCGGCAATTCCACGCCCTGAAAAGGTGTGCTCTTCCCGCCGCTTTGCAAGGCCGCGTCATCGACTCGCCACCACGCATCTGCATCGAACACGCACAGGTCGGCCGGAGCGCCGGGCTGCAGAGAACCGGCCGCCAGGCGTGCTGCGGCAGCAGGACGCGCGGTCACGGCCGCGAGCGCGGCGGGGAGGGTCAGCGCCGCCTCGCGCGCCCATTTGACGACCAGAGACAGCAGCAGTTCCACGGCGCTCGCACCGGGAACCGCCTCGCCGAACGGCATCTCCTTGGCATCGGCGGCAAGGGCGATGTGGTCGGAACAGATGGCGTCTATAGTGCCATCGGCCAGTCCTGCGCGCAGGGCGTCGCGGTCGCGCTGGGCGCGCAGCGGCGGCACCAGGTTACAGCGTGCATCGAAGTAGCCGATGTCCATCTCGGTCAGGTGCACGTGTGCGGCGGCGACATCGCAGCTGATCGCCAGCCCGTCGCGCCTGGCCGCGCGCACGAGCGCCACGCCCTCGGCGCTGGACAGCCGGCACAGGTGCACCCGTGCCCCGGTCTCGCGCGCGAGGATCAGGATGGAGGCGATCGCCACGGTCTCCGCCGACACCGGTATGCCGGGCAGGCCCAGGCGCGAGGCCACCTCGCCGTCATGCGCCACGCCGCCGGCGGCCAGGGCCCGATCCTGCGGACGCAGCCACACGCCCAGATCGAACGTGGCTGCGTACTGCAGCGCGCGCTGCAGCACCCGGTGATCGCGCAGCGGCGCATCGCCCTGGCCGAAACCGACGCAGCCGGCCGCACGCAGCTCGGCCATCTCGCTCAGCCGCTCGCCCGCGAGTCCCTGCGTCAGTGCGCCCAGGGGGTGCAGCTGCGGCCCGTCGAAACCTCGCGCGGAAACGATCAGCCGCTCCACCAGGCCGGGCTCGTCCAGCGGCGGATCGGTGTCGGGCGGACATACCGCGCTGGTGACGCCGCCGGCCGCGGCGGCGCGCGCCTCGCCGGCCGAGCCCGCCACGCGCGCGCACAGATCGACCAGACCCGGGCAGACGTGCAGCCCGGTGGCGTCGAGCGTGTGGTCCGCGCGGAAGCCCTCCGGCGCCTGGCCCACTGCGACGATGCGCCCCTGCGCGACGGCGATGTCCGCGCGCCGCTCGCTGCCTGCGTGCGGGTCGATCGCGGTGCCGTTGCGGATCAGCAGCTTCATCGTCATCCCTGGTTGCCGGCGAGGATGCTCATCACCGCCATGCGCACGGCAATGCCAAAGGTCACCTGCGGCAGGATCACCGACTGGGCGCCATCGGCCACCGACGACTCGATCTCGATGCCGCGGTTCATCGGACCCGGGTGCATCACGATGGCATCGGGCCTGGCCAGCGCGAGCTTGGCGGCGGTCAGGCCGTAGTGGTTGAAGTATTCCTGCGCGCTGGGCAGCAGCGCTCCGTCCATGCGCTCGTTCTGCAGGCGCAGCATCATCACCACGTCCACGTCACGCAGGCCCTGCGCCATGTCGTGATAGACGCGCACGCCGAGGCGCTCGACCTGGGCGGGGATGAGGGTGCGCGGACCGATCACGCGCACCTCGGGCACGCCGAGCGTGGTCAGGGCGTGGATCTCGGAACGCGCCACGCGAGAGTGCAGCACGTCGCCGACGATCGCCACGCGCAGCTGGTCGAATCCGCCCTTGTAGTGGCGGATGGTGTACATGTCGAGCAGCGCCTGCGTGGGGTGTGCGTGGCGGCCGTCGCCGGCGTTGACCACGTGGATGTGCGGACCGACATGGCGCGCGATCAGATGCGGCGCGCCGCTCTCGGCGTGCCGCACCACGAACATGTCGGCGTTCATCGCCGTCAGGTTGGCCACGGTGTCGAGCAGGGTCTCGCCCTTGGTCTGCGACGAGGTCGCGATGTTGAGATTGATGACATCGGCCGACAGGCGCTTCGCGGCGATCTCGAAGGTGGTGCGCGTGCGCGTGCTCGGCTCGAAGAACAGGTTGAAGATGGAGCGCCCGCGCAGCAGCGGCACCTTCTTCACCTCGCGCTCGGTCACCGACACGAACGAGCGCGCGGTGTCGAGGATCTGCACCAGGATCTCGGCCGGCAGGCCCTCGATGCTGAGCAGATGGCGCAGGCGGCCGTCCGCGGTGAGCTGCGGGTTGCCGGTCACCGTCCGCCCTCGCGGGCGAGCAGCTCGAGCCGCAGGCGGCCGGTGGCCTCGTCGCGGCGCAGCTGTACCACCTGATCACGCGCCACGGTGAGCATCGCCCCGACGTACTGCGGGCAGATGGGCAGCTGCCGCTCACCCCGGTCGACCAGCGCCGCGAGCCGGATGGAGGTCGGCCGCCCGTAGTCGAAGATCTCGTTCATGGCGGCGCGGATTGTCCGACCGGTGTAGAGCACGTCGTCCACGAGCACGATGTGCGAGTCCTCCACGTCGAAGCTCAGCTCCGAGGGCCGTACCCCGGCAGCCAGCCCCTTCGTCTTGTAGTCGTCGCGATAAAAGGCGACGTGCACCGATCCCAGCGGCGTGGACAGGCCGAGCAGGGCGTGCAGTCTTCGGGCGACCCAGACCCCGCCGGTGTGGATGCCGACCAGACAGGTATCGGGCTGCAGATCCGGCCGGATGGCAGCCGCCAGGCGCTCGAGCAGCTGTTCTGCGTCAGGCAGTTGCATGGGCGCCATCGAAATAGGACTGCAGGATGTGCTGCGCGGCGACCTGGTCGAGCAGCCTGGCCTGCCGGCGCCCGCTCACACCCGCCTGGGTCAGCGACTGGCCGGCGGCGTGCGAACTGAGGGTTTCATCCACCATGAGCGCCGGGACCCGGAAGGTCGCGCTCAGCCGCCGGGCGAAGCGCTCGCAGCGGCCAGCCAGCTCGTGCAGGCGGCCGTCCGAGTGTGCGGGTCGGCCCACGACGAACAGCACCGGCTCCCACTCGCGCACCAGCGCCTGGGTCTGTCCGATGCGATCGGCGTCCGAGCGCACGTGCAGGGTGGTCAGCGGGTGGGCCACGCGCACTCCCAGCTCTCCCACTGCCACGCCCACCCGGCGTTCGCCGAAATCGAAGGCCAGCACGTTGCCCCGCTCAGGCGTGGCCGACATCGTCGGACAGACGGGTCAGGTCGATGCCCAGCAGATCCACCGCTGCCTGGAAACGCTCCCCGGGCGGGACATTGAATACCACGTCGATGTCCGCCGCCACCGTGAGCCAGGCGTTCTGCCCCAGCTCCTGCTCGAGCTGACCCGCACCCCACCCGGCATAGCCCAGCGACACCAGGATCTGGTCGGGCCCCTCACCACGGCCCACGGCTTCCAGTATGTCCTTGGAGGTGGTGAGTGCCACGTCGTCCCGGACCGCGAGCGTCGACTGCCAGGTGCCTGCTGGCCGGTGCAGCACGAAGCCGCGGTCGACCTGCACCGGTCCGCCGAAGTACACCGGAAGGCTGACCCAGCGAGGGTCATCCAGCGCGATGTCGACCTGTTCGAACAGCCCGCCGAGGGTCATGTCGATGGGGCGGTTGACCACCAGCCCCAGCGCCCCCTGCTCGTTGTGTTCGCAGATGTAGGTCAGGGAGCGGGCAAAATTGGGATCGACCATGTTCGGCATGGCGATCAGGAAGTGGTGCGTCAGGTTGACGGACTGCATGGGTTGCATTCTAGCAGGCGCGCTCCGGCACCCGTCCTGCGTACCGGTGTCGGAATCAGGCCCATGATCTTGCTAAGATTGTGCGTGGCTGACAGTCGATCAGCAGCCTCCTTCCCCGGGGCCTTCCTCTGGCTACAGAAAAAGAGCTGACCGCGTTCCTCGCGGACGTGGAGCGACGCGCATTCAAGCAGGCGGTATTCGCGGTCCGGAACGAGCACACTGCTCTCGATCTGGTCCAGGATGCCATGCTGCGCCTCGCTGAAAAATACGCCGGCAAGCCGGCGGCGGAACTGCCGCTACTGTTCCAGCGCATCCTGCAGAATGCCATCCGCGACCACTATCGCCGCCACAAGGTCCGCTCCCTGTGGACCACCCTGCTGTCCTCGTTCCAGAACAAGGATGACGAGGACCACGACCCGCTCGACTCCCTGGAGATCGAGGACGACGCCAATCCCTTCACCGGGCCGGCCGAGTACAGCGAACGCAGCCAGATCATGGGTATCATCGAGCAGGGCCTGGCCGGACTTCCCACCCGTCAACGCGAGGCCTTCCTGCTGCGTTACTGGGAGGAACTCGACGTATCGGAAACGGCAAAGGCGATGGGATGTTCGGAGGGCAGCGTCAAGACACACTGCTCTCGCGCGACCCATTCCCTCGCGGTCTTTCTGAAGTCGAGGGGAGTAGAGCTGTGAACGACGAGGAACTGGGACACAAGATCGCCAGTCGTCTGGACGAGAGCCTGAACGGGCTGCCACCCCGGGTGGCGCGCCGACTCGCCCTGGCCCGGGCACAGGCCATCGCACGTCATGCCGACGTGACTGCCGGTGCGGCCGACCGGACAGGAAGCGCGGCGGTGCAGGCCCTGTCGCGCATCGGCAGCCCGCGCATCATGGCGCCGGTATTCGGGCTTGTAGTCGCGCTCGTCATCATGTTTTACTGGCAGGAGTCGCGGCGTGTCGAGATGAACTATGCGGACAACGCCGATCTCGACGCGCAGATGCTGACGGACGAATTGCCCGTGACCGCGTACCTGGATCAAGGATTCGAGATTTGGCTCTACCACGAGACATCGGCCGACGCGCGGCAATGATCGCCCTGGCCGGACTGGCCCTGGGCACCCCAGGGCTGGTACGCGCGCAGAACTGGTCCCAGCTGAGCGCCGAGGAACAGCGCATCCTCGCTCCGCTCAAGGACGACTGGCCCAACATCGAACAGGCGCGGCGCGAGAAGTGGGTCGGCATCGCCCGCCGCTACGAATCCCTCTCGCCCCGGCAGCGTGACCGCCTGCAGGCGCGCATGCGCCAGTGGGCCGCACTGAGCCCCGAGGAGCGCGCGCAGGTGCGCGAACGCTACAAGAGGCTCCAGGAGATGCCGCCGGAGAAGCGCGACGAGATCCGGCGCAAGTGGCAGGAGTACGACAGCCTCACCGAGGAAGAGAAGGACAACCTGCGCCAGGCGCACCCGGCGAACAAACCCTGAGCACCGCCCCGTCCACCCCGCCGTGCGCGCCTTCGGCGCGCCTGTGGCCGCGCTTTGCCAGCCTGTGCTACGAGGCGGTCCTGCTCGTGCCCATCCTGTTCGTTGCGGGCTATCTCTTTCTCGCCCTCGCACACGAGGCATCCGGTGCGCTGATGCGCACGCTGCTCCAGCTATGGGTGCTGGGCTGGGTCGGCGCCTATCTCGTCTACTGCTGGGTCAAGGGCGGCCAGACCCTTGCCATGAGGGCCTGGCGCCTGCGCGTGCAGACGCTGGACGGACAGCCGGTGGGACTGCGCCGCGCCCTGGTGCGCTACGTGAGTGCGGTGGTCGGACTGCTCGCCTGCGCTGCAGGGTTCCTGTGGGCGCTGCTCGACCGCGACCGCCAGTGCCTGCACGATCGCATCGCCGGCACCCGCGTCGTTACGGCGGAGTGATCCGCGCATCAGCGCCGCTCGAGGCGGTAGATGAGGCTCAGGGCGAGACCGAGGAACAGCGCGGTAGGCGCCATCGCGGCGATCAGCGGCGGCCAGCCCGCCAGCATGCCGGCGTGGCCGAACAGCCGGCTGAGCAGGTGGAAGCCGAGCCCGAGCATGATTCCCGCGAAGATGCGCGTGCTCACCCCGCCCTCGCGCACGTTCATGTAGGCGAACGGCAGGGCCAGGAACATCATCACCACCACTGCCAGGGGGTAGATGATCTTGTTCCATAGCGCGATCTCGTAGCGACCCGACTCCTGCCGGTTCTCGCGCAGGTGCTGCACGTAGGAGAACAGCGTCACCACCGACATCTTGTCCGGCGGCAGCAGCAGCACGTTCAGGATGCGCGGAGTGAGCACCGAGTTCCACTTCGCCTCCGGCAGGCGTTCCACCGAGGTGCCCTCCCCGGCGAAGTGCGTGCGCACGACCTCCTGCAGGGCCCATTCGTTGTCGCGCACATAGCGTGCGCTGCGCGCCAGGCTGATGCTGCGCAGCCGGTACGATTCGTCGAATTCGTAGACCTTGATCTCCTGCAGCGTGGCGTCGTGCAGGATCCGGCCGACGTTCACGAAGCTGCCCGCGTCCTTCACCCAGATGCCCGAGCGGAACGCGGACACCTTCAGCTCGGCGTTGGTCTGGCTCAGCTTCATGCGCTGCCCGGCCTCGTCCGACCACGGTGCGACGAACTCCCCGACGGTGAAGGCCACGGCGGCGAACACCAGGCCGATCATCACCAGGGTGCGGGCCAGCGCGTGGATCGACACGCCGGCGGTACGCATTACCGCGTACTCCGAGTGCAGCACCATCTGCGCAAGGGCGAACATGGTGCCGATGAGCACCGCGATGGGAAACAGCTCGTAGAGCCGCCCGGGCAGCTCGAGTCCGACGAGCATCAGCGCAGGCAGAAGCGGAAAGCGGCCCTTGGCCACGTCCTCGAGCTGCTGGATCAGATCGAAGAAGCTGAACAGCATCAGCAGTCCGATCAGAACCAGGGTGACGCTGGCGACGATCTGCCGCGTGAGGTAGCGGCGCAGGATCCTCATCGTCCGAACCAGGCCCTGAGTTTGCCCAGGCGCCACAGGAACAGCACCAGCAGCACGGCGATCATGACCGCGTGCACGCCCCACATGCCGATGCCGGCCGGCACCTTCTCCTGCGCGATCCACGCCTGCGACATGCTCACCAGGTTGCTGTAGATCATGAACACCGGCACTGCCATGATGATGTTGGCGAAGCGCCCGGTGCGCGGATTGACCGCGCTCATTGGAATCGCCATGAAGGCGAGCACGATGCTCGAGATCGGCAGTCCGATGCGGAACGCCAGCTCAGCCAGGTGCACCGGCGTGGGCTGGGACAGGAGCGCCTCGGTGCTCTGCGACTTCTGTGAGGGCATGAAGCGCTTGCCCTCCTCGCGCTCGACCAGAACCGCGTAGCGCTCGAACGACACCACGCGATAGTCCGGCTGCCCGGGTGTGCCCTCGTAGCGGCGGCCGTCGAGCATCACCAGGTAGCGGTCGCCCTCCGACGTGGTGTCTACGTAGCCGCGGCTGGCCACCATCACGCCCTGCTTGCCGTCCTGCATGGTGTGCACGAACACGTTGGCAATCTGGGTGAGATCGGTGGACAGCTTCTCCACGAAGAACACGCGCTCGCCGTTCCTGGTCTCCTTGAACATCCCGGGCGCGATGGCCGAGACATCGTCGCGGTTCTCGAGCTGGTGGCGGTACTGCTCGGCCTTGGTCACCGCCCAGGGCGTGAGATACAGACTCAGCACCCCGACAGAGAGTACGATCGGCAGCGCAAACAGCATCACCGGCCTGGCCCACGAGAGCAGGCCCAGGCCAGAACTCTGCCACACCACCATTTCGGAGTCGCGGTACGCGCGGGTCATGGCCAGCAGCACGGCCAGGTACAGGGTGGCCGAGAGCAGCACCGACAGATAACCCAGGGCACTGAAGCCCATGAGGGTCACCACCGCGTCGGCGGGAATGCGGCCGCGCGCCGCCGACCCGAGCAGGCGGATCAGCTGCGAGCTGAAGGTGATGACCAGCAGGATGGTGAAGACCCCGACCCCGGTTGCGGCGAACTCGCGCAGGGTCGAACGCATGAAGATCATCGGCACCCGGTTCCCCACACGGCGGCGCCGAACGCGTCCGCGGGCGCGCCTGCCGCTTTGACTTGTCGCAGGCTGGGAGCAATAATTCGGTCAGTTCCTAACCGATTCAAAATACAAGCGAAAACAGGAGTGCGCGTGGAATTTAGCACAGTTGCCGGAGCGCCGGAGAAAAGCCGCAGTGATTGCCTCGTCATCGGTGTGTTCGAAGGTAGCGAATTGTCCGAGCCTGCCCGCCAGGTGGACAAGGCGTCGAAGGGATTCGTGTCCGGCATCCTCAAGCACGGCGACCTCGAGGGCCGCCTGGGTACCACCCTGCTCCTGCACGACGTGCCGGGCATCGCCGCCAAGCGTCTCCTGCTGGTTGGACTCGGCAAACGCGCCGAGTTCGGCGCGCGCGCTTATCGCGACGCGGTGCGCGCAGCAGTGCGCACGCTGTCCGAGGGCGGCTCCGCCAGCGCGGCATTGTATCTGTCACGGATCCCCCTGCAGGACCGCGACGGCGGATGGGCGCTGCTGCACGGTGTGGCCGTCGCGCGTGAGGCAGGCTATCGCTTCGACCGCCTCAAGAGCAAGAAGAACGGCCGCAAGGGCCTCGGGCGCATCGCCCTGCACACCGACGATGCCGACGCCGGGGCGTCGGTGGAGCGCGGCGCCGCCCTGGCCGAAGGCGTGAGCCTGGCCAAGGATCTTGGCAACCTGCCGGGCAACATCTGCACGCCGACCTACCTCGCCAAGCAGGCGCAGGATCTGGCCAGGCGCCACAAGCTCGAGTGCCAGGTGCTGGACGAGCGAGAGATGGGAAAACTCGGCATGGGCGCACTGCTGGGCGTCGCGCGCGGCACGCGCGAGCCGGCCCGGCTCATCGTGCTGCACTATCGGGGCGCGGCACGCAAGGACAGGCCGGTCGCGCTCGTGGGCAAGGGCATCACATTCGACACCGGCGGCATCTCGATCAAGCCTTCGGCCGAGATGGACGAGATGAAGTACGACATGTCCGGAGCGGGCAGCGTGCTCGGCACCTTCGAGGCCATCGCCCGCATGAAGCTGCCGATCAACGTCGTGGGCATCATCCCCGCCTGCGAGAACATGCCCGGCGGCAACGCCATCAAGCCCGGCGACATCGTCACCAGCATGTCCGGACAGACCATCGAGATCCTCAATACCGATGCCGAAGGCCGCCTGGTCCTGTGCGACGCACTGACCTATGCGGAGCGCTTCGAGCCGGACACCGTGATCGACATCGCGACACTCACCGGTGCGTGCGTGATCGCGCTGGGAAGCGTCGCCACCGGCCTGTACAGCAACGACGACACGCTGGCGCACGACCTGCTCGAGGCCGGACAGTTGTCCTGGGACCGTGCGTGGCAGATGCCGCTGTGGTCCGACTACGACGAGCAGATCAAGAGCCCGTTCGCGGATGTGGCGAATGTCGGCGGGCGCCCGGCGGGAAGCGTCACTGCGGCCTGCTTCCTCGCGCGTTTCGCGCACAAGTTCAAGTGGGCCCATCTGGACATCGCGGGCACCGCCTGGCGCTCCGGCAAGGAGAAGGGCTCGACCGGACGTCCGGTGCCGTTGCTCACCACTTTCCTCATGCAACGCGCGGACGCTGCGAAGGCCTTGGCGCCCCTGGCGAAGAAACCGGCGGCAGCGCGCAAGCGCCGCACCGGCCGCAGTTCGCGATGACGCAGATCGATTTCTACACCAACGTTCCGGACCGCGCGCTCACTGCGTGCACGCTGGCCTCCAAGGCACTGGCGCGCGGGCTGCGCATGATGATCCTGACCACCGACCAGGGCGCCACGCAGCGACTCGATGCGCTGCTGTGGACCCAGCCGTCCACCGGCTTCCTGCCGCACTGCCGGGCGCACCATCGCCTCGCCGCGGTCACGCCGATCATCCTCGATCACGTCGCGGAGCCGGTCATCCACGAGCAGATCCTGCTCAACCTGCGCGACGAGCTGCCCCCTCACTTCAGCCGCTTCGAGCGGCTGATCGAGCTGGTCGGCGCCGACGAGACCGGCCGCGAACAGGCGCGCGCGCGCTTTCGCTTCTATCGGGACCGCGGCTACGGGATCCGCACCCACGATCTGGCGCGCAACGCCGGTCAGTGACCGCGATGATCTCCTCCCGGCCCGAGGACGACAGCGACGAGCTGCTGGGAAAGCTCGAGCACCTGCTGCACCGGCAGGAGCCGGGCACCCCGGCGGCACGCGGCGAACCCGTGCCGTTGCTGACCGAGGCGGTGGAAGACGAGGCACGGGCACCGGAAGCGAACGTCCCCGTGCTGCTCGATGCAGTGGAGAGCCAGCAGCCGCAGACGTCCCCGCCCGCAGTGCCGCTCGACCAGCTGCGCCTGCTGCAGGCGGCGCTGTACCTGCGGCTTCGCCAGAGCGTGGACGAAGCGCTGCAGGACGCGAGCCTCGCCGACCTTCCGGCCACCCAGCGCGCGCAGTTCGCACAGGCGCTGCGTCGCGCGCTGCCTCGCATCGTGCGGGAGTCCGTGGTGCAGGCCTTCGGCTACGGCGAGCCATCGGCAGAATCAACAACGGAGCCACTGCCTGGATTCCGGCTTCCGCCGGGATGACGGCCACCCCGTCGGGGACCCTGCCGTGCGCCGGGATGACGGCGTCGATGGAAATGACTGCCGGCCCCCCTCCGCTATAATTTTTTGTTTGCCTCCTCCCTTCTCCGCAATGGAACTCGCCAAGAGCTTCGAGCCCAAGGACATCGAGAGTCGCTGGTATCCCGTCTGGGAATCGCGCGGCTATTTCGCCGCCGACTCGTCGTCGGCTGACGCACCCTCGGCGCCGCCCTACTGCATCCAGCTGCCGCCGCCCAACGTGACCGGCACGCTGCACATGGGGCATGCCTTCCAGCAGACATTGATGGACGCGCTCGTCCGCTACCACCGCATGCGCGGCTTCAACACCAACTGGGTGGTAGGCACCGATCACGCCGGCATCGCCACCCAGATCGTGGTCGAGCGCCAGCTCGACGCACAGGGCAAGAGCCGCCACGACTTCACCCGCGAGCAGTTCATCGAGCGCGTGTGGGAGTGGAAGCAGCAGTCCGGCTCCACCATCACCAACCAGATGCGGCGGCTGGGGACGTCGGCCAACTGGACCTACGCCGACACCGAGGGCCACAAGGGCGGCTACTTCACCATGGACGCGCGCATGTCGCGCGCGGTGATCGAGGTGTTCGTGCAGCTGTACGAACAGGGCCTGATCTACCGCGGCAAGCGCCTGGTGAACTGGGATCCGGTGCTGGGCACCGCCGTGTCCGACCTCGAGGTGGACAGCGAGGAGGAGGACGGGCGCATCTGGGAGATCCGCTATCCCGCGGCCGACGGCGGCGAAGGCGTGGTGGTGGCGACCACCCGCCCGGAGACCATGCTGGGCGACGTCGCGGTCGCCGTGCACCCGGACGACGAGCGCTACGCTTCGCTCGTCGGCAGCAAGCTGGTCCTTCCGCTCACCGGCAGGCAGATTCCGGTGATTGCCGACACCTACGTCGATCCCGCGTTCGGCACCGGCTGCGTGAAGATCACCCCGGCGCACGACTTCAACGACTACCTGGTCGGCCAGCGCCACGGCTTCGAGCCGATCGGCATCCTGACCCTGCAGGCGAAGGTCAACGACAATGCGCCGGCCACCTACCGCGACCTCGACCGTTTCGAGGCGCGCAAGCGCGTGCTCGCCGAGCTGCAGGCGCAGGGGCTGCTCGTATCTGACAAGCCGCACAAGCTCAAGGTGCCGCGCTCGGGACGCACCGGCGTGGTGGTCGAGCCGATGCTCACGGACCAGTGGTTCGTGAAGATGGAGTCGCTCGCCAGGCGCGGGCTCGACGTGGTGGCCGCCGGCGAAGTGCGCTTCCATCCCGAGCACTGGACCACCACCTACAACCACTGGCTGGAGAACATCCAGGACTGGTGCATCTCCCGCCAGCTGTGGTGGGGCCACCAGATTCCCGCGTGGTACGACGAGGCCGGCAACCTGTACGTCGCGCGCAACGAAGCGGACGCGCAGGCGCAGGCGGTGGCGAGGGGGCACAGCGGCACCCTGCGCCGCGACGGCGACGTACTCGACACCTGGTTCTCCTCGGCGCTGGTGCCGTTCACCTCGCTCGGCTGGCCGAAAAAGACCAGGGATCTGGAGCTGTTCCTGCCGAGTTCGGTGCTCGTCACCGGCTTCGACATCATCTTCTTCTGGGTCGCGCGCATGGTCATGATGACCCTGCACTTCACGGACAAGGTGCCGTTCCGCGACGTGTACATCAACGCCATCGTGCGCGACGCCGAAGGCCAGAAGATGAGCAAGTCGAAGGGCAACACCCTCGACCCGCTGGACCTGATCGACGGCATCACGCTCGAGGCGCTTCTCGCCAAGTCCACCGTCGGACTGATGAAGGCCGAGCACAAGGACAAGATCGAGCGCTACGTGCGCAAGAACTTCTCCAGGGGCATCCCGGCCTTCGGCGCCGATGCGCTGCGCTTCACCTTCGCCTCGCTGGCCACGTTCTCGCGCACGCTGAACTTCGATCTCAACCGCTGCGACGGCTACCGCAACTTCTGTAACAAGCTGTGGAACGCCACGCGTTTCGTGCTCATGAACTGCGAGGGCAGGGACGTCGGCCTGGACGAGAAGGCGCCCGTCGAACTGTCCTTCGTCGACCGCTGGATGGTGAGCCGGCTGCAGCAGGCGGAGGCGGCGGTGGAAGAGGGCTTTCGCGACTACCGCTTCGACAACGCCGCGCGTGCGATCTACGAACTGGTGTGGGACGAGTACTGCGACTGGTATCTCGAACTGACCAAGGTGCAGCTGCAGGGCGGAAACGAAGCGCAGCAGCGCGGCACCCGTCGCACGCTGGTGCGCGTCCTCGAGGTGATCCTGCGGCTGGCTCATCCGATCATCCCGTTCATCACCGAGGAGCTGTGGCAGAAGGTCGCGCCGCTCGCGGGCAGGCAGGGCGAGACCATCATGCTGGCGCCGTATCCGCGGGCCGAGTCGGCCAGGCTGGACGCGCAGGCGACCGCCCAGGTCGGCGTGCTCAAGGAGATGACCAATGCCTGCCGCACGCTGCGCGGCGAGATGGGCATCGCTCCCTCGCAACGGGTGCCGCTGCTCATCGCCGGTGAGCCCGGCACGGTGGAAGCGTGTGCGCCCTACGTGCAGTTCCTCGCACGCCTGCAGGAAGTGACGTTCACCGGAGCGGAGCTGCCCGCGGCCGATGCACCCGTTGCCGTGGTCGGGGCGCACCGGCTCATGCTGAAGATCGAGATCGATCGCGGCGCCGAGCGCGAGCGATTGGGCAAGGAGGTCCAGCGGCTCGAGGGCGAGATCGCGAAGGCGCATGCGAAACTTGGCAACGAGGGCTTCGTGGCGCGCGCGCCGGCCGCGGTGGTGGCCCAGGAGAGAGAGCGGCTGGCGAACTTCGAACGCACGCTGACGCAGCTGCGCGAGCAGCTGGAGCGGCTGTCTTGAGGAAATGATCACCCCAAAGCTTTGCCACGGAGAGCACAGAGAACACAGAGAGATTCGTGGGGTCGGCTGATTCTTCTCTGTGCCCTCTGTGTCCTCCGTGGCAAAGGCTATTCAGAGCAACGTAGCGACGATTCAAACAAAACGGGCACCCGAAGGTGCCCGTTTCGTTCGAACCGAAGCGGCCTGGCGACCGCGAACGATCAGAAGGTGTGCTTGAAGCCGAGGCCGAGGCCGTAGGCGCGGGTGCCAGCAATGAACATGTTGTCGTTGCCGATACCTGCCGTGCCGTAAGTCCCGTTGTCGTCGTTGTCGACCCAGGTGGCCGTGACGAAGATCTGCGTCTGCTTGGACATGGTGTGGTAGTAGCCGAGGCCGATCATGTTGGCACCGGTGTCGTCGCAGCCAACCGAGGTGGCGACTTCGTCGCAATCGGCTTCCATGGCCATGATGTACTGCGCGCCCAGGTAGCCGCTGGCCAGGTTCCACTTCAGGCCGACGTAGAACGCGTCGCGTTCCCACTGCTCGTAGCCAGACGTCACGCCGTCGAGTTCGTACTCGAGCATTTCGTAGCCGGCGAAAAGCTTGATGTCGCCCAGCGTGTAGGCCGCGCCAATCTGAATGGCGGTGTCGGTGCTGCCGTCGCCACCCGTGCCCTTGAACTGCGTCAGGCCCATCTGGTCCTTGCGATAGGCCAGGGCTGCCCACAGTTCGAGAGGCATCGCGCTGCTGGCGTACTTGCCGCCCAACTGGAACATCATCGGGCTGCAGTCGCAGCCCAGATCACCCTCGGCATTCCAGTCCGTCTGCCAGACCACGCCGAAGGTGAAGCCGCCGAAATTGGGGGAGTCGTACCAGACGGACTGGCCGTCGCGACGGTAGAAGCTGTAGCCGCTGGTGGAGGGACCGTACAGACCGAGCACCTGGCCGCCGGGCGTGCCCATCACCTGCAGGTTGCCTGCCAGACCGGCCGCACCATCGGCCGGGTCGATCTGATACAGGTAGCGCTCGTAGATCTGTTCGTTCGTGCCGATCCAGACGCCGCCCCAGCTGTCGCTGACCAGGCCGATGTGGCTGTTACGATTGGCCAGCGCAGAGGAAGTGTCATTCCCCGGGGCCAGCTGGATCTGGAGCGCGAAGTCGAGCTTCAGGCCGCCGCCCAGGTCTTCCAGCGAGCTGATGGTGACGTTCGAATAGTTGTTCGAAAGCCCGAAATGGCCGACCGAGCCATTGCCGTCGTTTGACGGATCTTCACCCTCGTTGACGTTCGAGTACTCGAGTGCCATGTTGATCGCACCGCTGATGGTGACATCAGCGTAGGCAGCAGGCGCCGCGAAGGCGGCACCGACAGCCAGAGCCAGCAGAGTCTTCTTCATACCATCTCCATTCATCGAATCTGATCAGATTCTTTTAGTAAGGATGTCTGCCCGTTATCGGGCCGACTCCCCGCTTGGGTACTTCTCCCTTTTACTGCAGGGCGCGCCGATTGTGCCAAAGCGCAACAGCCGCTCGCAAGGTTTCGGCAAGCTTCCGGGGACATTTAGATGGAATGTGTTGCGCCAATGCAACAACGCGCTAAATCGTTGTTGCGACGCGAAAAAGACGATCAGGGAATGGATGAGGATGGGCTGGCGTTGCGCAAATGCGACCAGGGTCGACCAGCCCTTTGTCATGCATTCGGCGATTCAGGTAAAACCTTATGTAATCAGCCGCTTGCGCTCAACCGAACAGGCGCCCGAGCTCGACGCCGGGGTCGGCCGCTCGCATGAACGCCTCGCCCACGAGGAAGGCGTGCACACCACGGCTGCGCATGAAGGCCACATCCTCCGGCGCGAGAATGCCGGACTCGGTCACCACCAGCCGCTCGCCGGGAATGCGCTCGAGCAGATCCAGCGTCGTCGTCAGCCGCGTCTCGAAGGTGCGCAGGTTGCGGTTGTTGATGCCCAGCAGCGGCGTGGACAGCCGTAGCGCCTGCTCCAGTTCGCCGGCATCGTGCACCTCCACCAGCACCGCCATGCCGAGCGTGTGCGCAAGCGCCTCGAGATCGTGCATCAGCGGCGTCTCCAGCGCGGCGACGATCAGCAGGATGCAGTCGGCACCCATCGCGCGAGCCTCGACCACCTGGTAGGGGTCGATCATGAAGTCCTTGCGCAGCACCGGCAGCCCGCTGCGCGCGCGCGCCGCCTGCAGGAAGGCCGGATCGCCCTGGAAGAACTGGCGGTCGGTGAGCACCGACAGGCAGGCCGCGCCGTGGCGTGCATAGCTCGCCGCGATCTCGGCCGGCCGGAAGTCGGCGCGCAGCACGCCCTTGCTCGGACTGGCCTTCTTGATCTCGGCGATGACAGCAGCGTCCCCGGCGGAGATCTTCGCGTGCAGCGCACCGGCAAAGTCGCGCGCAGGCGCCTGCGCTTCACACTCCGCACGCAGCGATTCGAGCGGCCGGAGACGTCGCGCCGCCGCGATTTCCTCGCGCTTGACGGCCAGGATGCGATCGAGGATGTCAGCCACGCGTCAGCTCCGCATCGCGGCGGTGAAGCTGGCCAGTTCCAGCAGCTTGCGCAGCGCCGCACCGCTGTCGAGGGTGGCAGCCGCGCGGGATACGCCAGCCTCCAGCGATTCGGCCAGGCCCGCGACGTAGATCGCGGCACCCGCGTTGAGTAGCACGATATCGCGCGCCGCGCCGGCGGCGCCGCCGAACACCTCGCGCACCAGTGCCGCCGAGCTCTCGCTGCCGACGACCTGGATCTCCTCGAGCGCGCGCGGCTGCAGACCGAACTGGCGGGGATGGACGACGTACTCGCGCACCTCGTCGTCCTTGAGCTCCCCGATCAGCGTCTCGCCGGAGATGGAGATCTCGTCCAGCCCTTCCATGCCGTACACCACCATCACATGCCGGCTCCCCAGCCGCTGCAGCACCCGGGCCTGGATGCCGACGAGATCGGGGTGGAACACGCCCATCAACTGGTTGCGTGCACCGGCGGGATTGGTGAGCGGGCCGAGAATGTTGAAGAGGGTGCGTACGCCAAGCTCCTTGCGCACCGGCGCCGCATGCTTCATGGCCGGATGATGCGCCGGCGCGAACATGAAGCCGACGCCCAGCTCGGACACGCAGCGTGCGACCTGCGCGGGCGTGAGCGAGATGTGCACGCCCAGCGCCTCCAGCACGTCGGCACTGCCGGATTTGCTGGAGACCGAGCGGTTGCCGTGCTTGGCGACCTTCGCGCCCGCGGCCGCGGCGACCATGGCCGCCGCAGTGGACACGTTGAAGGTGTGCGCGCTGTCGCCGCCGGTGCCGCAGGTATCGAGCAGGTTCGGATGGTCGGGAACCTCGACCCGGGTGGCGAACTCGCGCATCACCTGTGCCGCCGCAGCGATCTCCCCGATCGTCTCCTTCTTCACGCGCAGGCCGATGATGATGGCCGCGATCAGGGCGGGACTCACCTCCCCGCTCATGATCTGCCGCATCAGCGACACCATCTCCTCGTGAAAGATTTCCCGGTGCTCGATCACGCGCACCAGCGCGTCTTGCGGTGTCATGTCGTCGTTCTCGTGCGGCCGCGGTCAGTGCCGGGTCCGGGTCAGGAAATTGCGCAGCAGTTCGTGCCCCTGCTCGCTGAGGATGGATTCGGGATGGAACTGGACGCCCTCGACGGGCAGCGAGCGATGGCGAACGCCCATGATCTCGCCGTCGTCGGTCCACGCCGTGATCTCCAGTTCCCCGGGCAGACTCTCGCGCTCGATGACCAGAGAGTGGTAGCGGGTCGCGACCAGGGGTTCCTTCAGGCCGCGGAACACCCCGGCGTCGGTGTGATGGATCTCGGAGGTCTTGCCGTGCATGAGCTGCTTCGCGTGCACGATGCGCCCGCCGAAGGCTTGGCCGATGCTCTGGTGCCCGAGGCACACGCCCAGGATGGGGATGCGCCCGGCGAAATGCCGGATCACGGGCACCGACACCCCGGCCTCGTTCGGCGTGCATGGGCCGGGCGAGATCACGATGTAATCGGGCGCCATGCGCTCGATCTCCTCGAGCGTGATCTCGTCGTTGCGGTGTACCGCGACCTCCTCGCCCAGTTCGCCCAGGTACTGGACCAGGTTGAAAGTGAACGAGTCGTAGTTGTCGATCATCAGAAGTTTAGACACAGTAACTCCTTGATTTATAAAGATCAACTTCTGATGAATGATCGCCGTTACTCACATCGTTATACACATTTGCAGTGGATTTCGATGGAACGAGCGCAGAAAAGTGGCC
>JADZGB010000004.1 GCA_020854105.1 Burkholderiales bacterium
ACGACGTACCGGGAATTGCTGGCGATGGGTGCTTCGGCAACGGACGCTCGACCCGCCCGGTGCGGACCCGCATGCCGGGTGGTGTGGGAGGGGAGCGGTCAGGTAACCTGACCGCCCCTATCCCGATTGGTGCTGGCCGGGCAGGCGGGGGGTCGGACATACCGCCCCTGCTAGAATCGGCCCATGCAACCCGCCGATACGCATGCCGAAGCGTCGCATGACCCGATGCCCGAGAACATCTTCCTCGTGGGCATGATGGGCGCGGGGAAGACGTCCGCGGGCAAGATGCTCGCGCGCGACCTGGGCAAGGCCTTCTTCGATTCCGATCACGTGATCGAGGCGCGCACCGGCGTGAAGATCCCGGTCATCTTCGAACTCGAGGGCGAGGCCGGCTTCCGCGCCCGCGAGGCGAGCGTGATCGACGAACTGACCTCGATGCACGGGGTGGTGGTGGCGACCGGAGGCGGCGCGGTGCTGAACGAGGCGAACAGGCATGCCCTGCACTCGCGCGGCGCTGTGGTCTACCTGCGCGCGTCCGTGCACGAGTTGTGGCACCGAACGCGGCACGATCGCAACCGCCCGCTCCTGCAGACAGCCGATCCGCTGGCCCGGCTGACCGAGTTGCATGCCCAGCGCGACGCCCTGTATCGGGCGACGGCGCACATCGTGATGGACACCGGCAGCCAGAGTCTGCGCTCGCTCGTCACGCGTCTGCGCCAGCGGCTGGCCGGGACCGGCACCGGCGTGCAGGCGGACGACGACACCATGCAGGCGCGTACGCAGGAGGAATGAATGCAGACTGTCGAAGTGCAGCTTGGTGCGCGCGGCTATCCGATACACATCGGCGAGGGACTGCTCGAACGCGCCGACCTGATCCTGCCGCACCTGGCCCAGAAGCGCGTGGCCATCGTGACCAACGCCGTGGTTGGCCCGCTGTACCTGGAGCGCCTGCGCCGCACGCTTTCGGCGGCGGGCGTTGTCAGCATTGCCGTCACGCTCGCCGACGGCGAGGCCGGCAAGACCTGGGACGGAGTCGCGCGCATCCTCGATGCCATGCTCGAGCATCGCTGCGAGCGCAAGACGACGGTGGTCGCGCTCGGCGGCGGCGTGGTCGGTGACATGGCGGGTTTCGCCGCCGCCATCTACCTGCGCGGCGTGCCGTTCATCCAGGTGCCCACCACGCTGCTCGCGCAGGTGGATTCCTCGGTGGGCGGCAAGACCGGCATCAACCATCCGCTGGGCAAGAACATGATCGGAGCGTTCTACCAGCCCAGGCTGGTACTGGCCGACACCGGCGTGCTTCGCACACTGCCTCCGCGTGAGCTGTCCGCGGGGATCGCGGAAGTGGTCAAGCACGGTCTGATTCTCGACGCCGGGTTCTTCGCCTGGCTGGAGTCCAACATGGAGCGGCTGAGCGCGGGCGAGCGCGAGGCGCTCACGCACGCGGTGCGGCGCTCGTGCGAGATCAAGGCCGAGGTGGTCGCGGGCGACGAGCGCGAGAGCGCCGCGCGCGCCCTGCTCAACCTCGGGCATACGTTCGGACATGCGATCGAGGCGGGCCTCTCCTACGGTACCTGGCTGCATGGCGAAGCAGTGGCCGCCGGGATGGTACTCGCGGCACGCCTGTCGCAGCGCATGGGCCTGCTGCGCGCGGAAGACGTCGCTCGCACGGTGCACCTGCTGGAGCGCGCACGCCTGCCGGTGCGGCATCCAGCGCTCGGCGCCGAGCGCTACCTCGAGCTGATGGGGCTGGACAAGAAGGTCGAGGGCGGGCGGCTGCGCCTGATCCTGCTCGAGCGCATCGGCAAGGCCTTCGTGACAGCCGACGTTCCTGCGCAGGCCCTGCGCGAGGTGCTCGAGGCCGACGCCGCGCATGCCTGAGCTGGCGCCGTACGCGGTCCATCCGCAGGCCTCGCGCGGTCGCAAATGGCCGGAACCGCCCGCGGGGATGCGCAGCGAGTTCCAGCGCGATCGTGACCGCATCGTCCACTCGACCTCCTTCCGGCGGCTGGAGTACAAGACCCAGGTCTTCGTCAACCACGAAGGCGATCACTTCCGCACGCGTCTCACGCACAGCCTGGAAGTGGCGCAGATCGCGCGCTCTATCTCGCGCAGCCTGGGTCTGAACGAGGATCTGGTGGAAGCCATCGCCCTGGCACACGACCTGGGCCACACCCCGTTCGGGCATGCCGGCCAGGAGGCGCTCAATCAGTGCATGCGCGAACACGGCGGCTTCGAGCACAACCTGCAGTCCCTGCGCGTGGTGGACGCGCTCGAGCAGCGCTACGCCGAGTTCGACGGCCTGAACCTGACCTTCGAGACCCGAGAGGGCATAGTCAAGCACTGCTCGCGCGGGAACGCCCGCGAGCTGGGCGATGTAGGTAAGCGCTTCCTCACAGGAAACAGCCCGTCGCTGGAAGCACAAGTCACCAATCTCGCAGACGAGATCGCCTACAACAACCATGACGTGGATGATGGGCTGCGCTCTGGCGTTCTCAGCCTCGACCAGTTGCAGGAGGTCGCCCTGTTCGACCGCCATCATCGCGCCGTGCTCGAGCGCTATCCTGCGCTGACCGGACGGCGGCTGGTGCACGAGACGGTGCGCCGGATGATCGATACGCTGGTGGCCGACCTCATCCGCTGCAGCCGGGACAGCATCCTTGCCCATCGACCGGGCAGCGTGGCAGACGTGCGCGCCGGCCCGGTCCTGATCGCCTTCGGCCCCGAGTTGACGGCCCAGCAGCAGGCGCTGAAGGAGTTCCTGCGCCGGCACCTGTATCGCGACTATCGCGTGAACCGCATGATGGCCAAGGCGAAGCGCATCATCCGGGAGTTGTATCAGGCCTTCACGTCCGAACCGAGCCTGCTGCCGCCGGACTATCGGCAGCGCCATGAGCGCGAGGGCGTGCGGGCGGTGGCCGACTACATCGCTGGCATGACCGACCGCTACGCGGTGAAGGAGCACAAGCGGCTGTTCACGATAGGAGAGGACTGAACGGCGTCCGGACTGCCGTCCGCAAAAGAATGCTGCGCCGCTCCCAAGTTTATTGAAGGCAGGGCGGCGTCGGATGTAGACTGAATCTCTTGCGCCTTGACCATCCGCGGCCCCGGCGGCGACCAGCCCCCGGGGCCGTCGGGTCTGTGAGCAGGCTTTTTCAGCTTAGCGCTGCGCTCGTCCCGCCCCCCCAGCCGGCGTCGCAGAGGAGGACACGACATGACCGACGCGATACTGCCGCGCCGCAGCGCGGCACCGGAGACCTCCGGTTCCAGCAGCCTTCCCCCGCGTCAGGGTCTGTACGACCCGGCCCGCGAGCATGATGCCTGCGGTGTCGGCTTCGTTGCCCACATCAAGGGACACCGGTCGCACGACATCGTCCAGCATGGCTTGCTGATCCTGCGCAACCTGACGCATCGAGGTGCGGTCGGCGCGGATCCGCTTGCCGGTGACGGCGCAGGGATCCTCCTGCAGATGCCCGACCGGTTCTTACGCGAGGAGATGGCCAGGCAGGGCGTGGCGCTTCCGCCGCCGGGCCAGTACGGCGTGGGAATGGTGTTCCTGCCGCAGGAGCCGGCATCGCGTTTCGCCTGCGAATACGAGATCGAGCGCGCGATCAAGGACGAAGGCCAGGTGCTGCTGGGCTGGCGCGACGTGCCCCGGGACAACTCCGGGCTGGGTGAGTCGGTCAGGAAGATCGAGCCGGTCATCCGTCAGGTCTTCATCGGCCGGGGGCCCGACGTCACCGTCACCGACGCGCTCGAGCGCAAGCTGTACGTGATCCGCAAGTCCTCCGGTCACGCCATCCAGGCCCTGCGGCTGGCGCACGGGAAGGAGTTCTACGTACCCTCCATGTCCGCGCGCACCATCGTGTACAAGGGCATGCTGCTGGCCGGCCAGGTCGGTGCGTACTACCTGGACCTGCAGGATGCGCGCGTGGTGTCGGCGCTCGCGCTGGTGCACCAGCGCTTCTCCACCAACACCTTCCCGACCTGGGACCTGGCGCACCCCTTCCGTCTGATTGCGCACAACGGCGAGATCAACACCCTGCGGGGGAACGTGAACTGGCTGCGCGCGCGCCAGGGCGCGATCTCCAGTCCGGTGCTGGGCAAGGACGTGGGCAAGCTGTGGCCACTGATCTACGACGGCCAGTCCGACTCTGCCTCGTTCGACAACGCCCTGGAACTGCTCGTCATGAGCGGCTACTCGATGGCGCACGCGATGATGCTGCTCATCCCGGAGGCGTGGGAAGGACACACCCTGATGGATCCCAACCGTCGCGCCTTCTACGAGTATCACGCGGCGATGATGGAGCCGTGGGACGGCCCGGCTGCCATCGCCTTCACGGATGGACGCCAGATCGGTGCGACGCTCGACCGCAACGGCCTGCGTCCCGCGCGCTACATCGTGACCGACGACAACCTGGTGGTGATGGCCTCCGAGACCGGCGTGCTGCCGATTCCCGAAGACCGCATCGTCAAGAAGTGGCGTCTGCAGCCGGGAAAGATGTTCCTGGTGGATCTGGAGGCCGGACGCATCATCGACGACAGGGAGATCAAGGACGGGCTCGCTTCGCGCAAGCCCTATCGCGAGTGGATCGAGCGCATCCGCATCAAGCTCGACGACCTGCCCGAGCCCGAGGAGAAGCGACCCGCCTCGAACGAGAGCCTGCTCGACCGGCAGCAGGCGTTCGGCTACACGCAGGAGGACATCAAGTTCATCCTCACGCCGATGGGCGTGAACGGCGAAGAGCCGATCGGCTCCATGGGCAATGATTCGCCGCTGGCAGTGCTGTCGAACAAGAACAAGACCCTGTACCACTACTTCAAGCAGCTGTTCGCACAGGTGACCAACCCGCCGATCGATCCGATCCGCGAAGAGCTGGTCATGTCGCTCGTCTCCTTCATCGGCCCCAAGCCGAACCTGCTGGGCATCGACGAGAACAATCCCCCGCTGCGCCTGGAAGTGAGCCAGCCCGTGCTCGACTTCGACCAGATGGAGACGGTGCGCAACATCGCCAGGTACACGGACGGCAAGTTCAACGCGTGCGAGCTGGACATCACCTATCCGGCTGTCTGGGGCAGGCAGGCGATCGAGGCGCGCCTGGCCAGCCTGTGCGCGCAGGCAGAGGACGCGGTCCGCTGCGGCTGCAGCATATTGATCGTCTCCGACCGCAGGATGGATCGCGAGCACGTCGCGATTCCTGCGTTGCTGGCCCTTTCTGCCGTGCACCATCACCTCGTGAACCGGGGGCTGCGAACCAGCACCGGGCTGGTGGTGGAGACTGCATCCGCGCGCGAGGTGCACCACTTCGCCCTGCTCGGCGGCTTCGGTGCCGAGGCGGTGCACCCTTATCTGGCGCTCCAGACCGTGTGTGAGCTGTCCCGAACCGGCGCCCTGGGCGAGGTGGACGCCGGGAAGGCGTGCAAGAACTTCGTCAAGGCGGTGGGCAAGGGGCTGCGCAAGGTGATGTCCAAGATGGGCATTTCCACCTACATGTCCTACACCGGCGCGCAGATCTTCGAGGCGGTCGGCCTGTCGCATGCGCTGGTGGACAAGTATTTCACCGGAACCACCTCCAACGTCGAGGGCATCGGCGTGTTCGAACTGGCGGAAGAGGCTATCCGCGTGCACGCTGCGGCCTTCGGCCGCGACCCGACGCTGGAGGGCATGCTCGACACCGGGGGCGAGTACGCGTTCCGCACGCGCGGCGAAGATCACATGTGGACGCCGGACGCGATCGCCAGACTGCAGCACTCCACGCGCAACGACAGCTATGCGACGTACAAGGAGTACGCGCAGATCATCAATGACCAGAGCAGGCGGCACATGACCTTCCGCGGCCTGTTCGAGTTCCGCTTCGACCGGTGCAAGCCCGTCCCGATCGACGAGGTCGAGCCCGCCGCCGACATCGTCAAGCGCTTCGCGACCGGTGCGATGTCGCTCGGCTCGATCTCGACCGAGGCGCATACCACGCTCGCGATCGCGATGAACCGCATCGGCGGCAAGTCCAACACGGGCGAGGGCGGAGAGGATCGCCGCCGCTATGCGCCGATCCAGCAGGGGGAGACGCTGGCGAGCCGGATCGGCTTGGACCGCATCGAGCACGACATCGCGCTGCAGTCCGGCGATCTGCTCAAGTCCAGGATCAAGCAGGTCGCCTCGGGCCGCTTCGGCGTCACCGCCGAGTACCTGTCATCGGCCGATCAGATCCAGATCAAGATCTCGCAGGGGGCCAAGCCCGGCGAAGGCGGGCAGCTGCCCGGCAAGAAGGTGTCCGAATACATCGCCGAACTGCGCTACTCCACGCCTGGCGTGGAACTGATCTCGCCGCCGCCGCATCATGACATCTATTCGATCGAAGACCTGGCACAGCTGATCCACGATCTGAAGAACGCCAACCCGAGCGCCTCGATCAGCGTGAAGCTGGTGTCGGAGGTGGGCGTTGGCACGGTCGCGGCCGGCGTGGCGAAGGCCAAGGCCGATCACGTGACCATCGCCGGGCACGATGGCGGCACGGGCGCCAGCCCATGGTCGTCGATCAAGCACGCCGGCACGCCGTGGGAGCTGGGCCTGGCGGAGACGCAGCAGACCCTGGTGCTCAACCGCCTGCGTGGTCGCATCGCGGTGCAGGTGGACGGGCAGATCAAGACCGGCCGCGACGTCGTGATCGGTGCGATTCTCGGTGCCGACGAGTTCGGCTTCGCCACCGCACCGCTGGTCGTCACCGGCTGCATCATGATGCGCAAGTGTCACCTCAACACCTGTCCGGTGGGCGTCGCCACCCAGGACGAAGTGCTGCGCAGGAAGTTCCGGGGACAGCCGGAGCACGTCATCAACTTCTTCTTCTTCGTTGCCGAGGAGGTGCGCGAGCTGATGGCCAGGCTGGGGCTGCGCAGGTTCGACGACCTGATCGGCCAGACCGGTCTGCTCGACATGAAGCAGGGCATCGAGCACTGGAAGGCGCGCGGCCTGGACTTCAGCCGCATCTTCTACATGCCGCACATGCCGAACGAGGTGTCGATGCGCCACACCGAAAGTCAGGATCACGGACTGGACAAGGCACTCGATCGGCGTCTGATCGAGCTCGCCAGGCCCGCCCTCGAGCGTCGGGAAAGGGTCACCATCGAGGTGCCGATCCGCAACATCAACCGCACCGCGGGCACCATGCTGTCGGGCGAGGTGGCGAAGCGCTTCGGTCACGATGGCCTGCCTGAGGACACCGTCCATGTGCGCCTGGCGGGCTCGGCCGGCCAGAGCTTCGGCGCCTTCCTCGCTCGCGGCATCTCGCTCGATCTCATCGGCGAGACCAACGACTATTGCGGCAAGGGTCTGTCCGGCGGCCGGATTTCGGTCCAGCCCTCGCCCAAGTTCCGCGGCGAGGCCACCGAGAACATGATCACGGGCAACGTCGTGCTCTACGGCGCGATCGCGGGCGAAGCCTACTTCCGGGGCGTGGCGGGCGAGCGCTTCGCCGTGCGCAACTCCGGCGCCCAGGCGGTGGTGGAAGGCGTCGGTGATCACGGCTGCGAGTACATGACGGGCGGGACGGTGGTCGTGCTGGGCGTGACGGGACGCAACTTCGCGGCGGGCATGTCGGGGGGACTGGCCTTCGTGCTCGATGTCGACGGACAGTTCGCCAGGCGCTGCAATACCGCAATGGTCGATCTAGAGCCTCTCCTCACTGAAAGCGAGCAGGAGGCCAGGCTCCCGCGCGAGATCTGGCACCACGGCGAATCCGACGAGGCGATCCTGCGCCGCCTGATCGAGAACCACGTGCGCCATACCGGAAGCGCGCGCGGACGCGAGCTGCTCGAGAGCTGGAGCGCGTCCCGGACACGGTTCGTGAAGGTGTTCCCGAAGGAATATCGGCGCGCACTGGGCGAGCTGGCCGGCCGGCACGGTAAGCTCGCCGCCTGATCGCCTCGGCAGGCGCAGCGGCATCACGGGTTGGACAACCGCAGTCTTCAGGATTCACCATCATGGGCAAGGTAACCGGGTTTCTCGAGTATCAGCGACTGCAGGAGGCAGCGGAGCCGACGCAGCAGCGCGTGAAGCACTATCGCGAGTTCGTACTGCACCTCGAGGACGAAGAGGCGGCCGAGCAGGGGGCACGTTGCATGGATTGCGGCATTCCGTTCTGCATGAACGGCTGCCCGGTCAACAACATCATTCCCGACTGGAACGACCTGGTCTTCAGGCAGGACTGGCGCAGGGCGCTGGACACGCTGCATCAGACCAACAACTTCCCGGAGTTCACCGGCCGGATCTGTCCCGCTCCCTGCGAGGAAGCCTGCACGTTGAACATCAACAACGATCCGGTGGGCATCAAGTCGATCGAGCACGCGATCATCGACAAGGGCTGGGAGATGGGCTGGATCTCGCCGCAGCCGGCCGCGCACCGGACCGGCAAGCGCGTGGCCGTGATCGGATCGGGGCCCGCGGGAATGGCCTGTGCGCAGCAGCTGGCGCGCGCCGGGCACGACGTGGTCGTGTTCGAGAAGAACGATCGTGTGGGCGGGCTGCTGCGTTACGGCATCCCGGACTTCAAGATGGAGAAGTGGCTGATCGATCGGCGCGTGCAGCAGATGCAGGCCGAGGGCGTGCAGTTCCGCACCCGCACCTGCGTGGGCAGTGCCGCTTCACTCCAGGGGGTGAACAGCGATGCCGTCGAGCACGTTGCGGTCGAGGCCCTGCTCGGGGACTTCGATGCGGTAGTCGTGGCGGGTGGCTCGGAGCAGCCGCGTGACCTGCCCATTCCCGGCCGCGAGCTGAACGGCGTCTGCTTCGCCATGGAATTCCTGCCGCTGCAGAATCGCCGCGTCGCCGGCGACGAGAGCGTGCGCGAGCTGTGGGCGAGCGGCAGGCATGTGATCGTCATCGGCGGTGGCGACACCGGTTCCGACTGCGTAGGTACGTCCAACCGTCACGGCGCGAAGTCGGTGACGCAGTTCGAGCTGTTGCCCATGCCGCCGCGGATCGAGCAGGGCAATCCGGTATGGCCGTACTGGCCGGCGAAGTTGCGCACCTCCTCCTCGCACGAGGAGGGCGCGACGCGGGACTGGTCGGTTACCACCAAGCGCTTCAAGGGCGAGAACGGCAGGGTCACCGCCCTGATCGCCGCGCGCGTGGAGTGGAAGAAGGATCCCGCGACCGGTCAGACGAGGATGGAGGAAGTGCCGGGCTCCGAGTTCGAGTTGCCGGCCGATCTCGTGCTGCTGGCGATGGGGTTCGTGAATCCGGTGCACCAGGGCCTGCTCGACGAGATCGGCCTTGCCTACGATCCGCGCGGCAATGTTGCCGCCGCGACGGAGGGCGAGACCGCATACCGGACTTCGGCGGACAGGATCTTCGCGGCGGGCGACATGCGTCGCGGGCAATCGCTGGTGGTGTGGGCGATCCGCGAAGGCAGGCAGTGCGCGCGCGCGGTGGACGAGTTCCTGATGGGTATGTCGACGCTGCCGCGTTGACCAGAGGCTCACGCACCGATGTCCCGACCGAAGAACGACACCTTCCTGCGCGCGCTCCTGCGCCAGCCGACGCCGTACACGCCGATCTGGATCATGCGCCAGGCCGGCCGCTACCTGCCCGAATACAACCAGACGCGTGCGCGCGCGGGCAGCTTCCTGGATCTGTGCAAGAGCCCGGACCTCGCCACCGAAGTGACGCTGCAGCCGCTCGCGCGCTTCCCGCTCGACGCCGCCATTCTCTTTTCGGACATCCTCACCATCCCGGATGCCATGGGGCTTGGCCTGTACTTCGCGGAAGGCGAAGGGCCGCGCTTCGAGCGTCCGCTGCGCGAGGAATGGGAGATCCGCGACCTGGACGTTCCGGATCCGACCACGCACCTGCGCTACGTGCTCGACGCCGTCGCGCAGATCCGCCGGGCGCTGGACAACGAAGTGCCGCTGATCGGCTTCTCCGGCAGTCCCTTCACCCTGGCCTGCTACATGATCGAGGGGCGGGGCAAGACCGACTTCGCCGAGACCAAGCGCATGCTCTACGCGCGGCCGGACCTGCTGCACCGGATCCTCGAGGTCAATGCCCGCGCGGTCATCGACTATCTGAATGCCCAGATCGAGGCCGGTGCACAGGCCGTGATGGTGTTCGACACCTGGGGCGGCATCCTCTCGCACGCGGCCTACCACGAGTTCTCGCTGCGCTACATGCAGCAGATCATGCAAGGCATCGCGCGCAGCCGGGACGGCGAGCTGGTGCCGCGTATCGTCTTCACCAAGGGCGGCGGACTGTGGCTGGAGAGCATGGCCGACATCGGCGTTGACGCACTCGGCCTGGACTGGACCGTCGACATCGGCGCTGCGCGCCGGCGCGTGGGCGAACGCGTGGCGCTGCAGGGAAACCTCGATCCCTCGGTGCTGTTCGCCTCGCCCGAGGTGGTGCGGACCGAAGCCGGAAAGATCCTGGAGTCCTTCGGCAAGGGCGCAGGGCACGTGTTCAATCTCGGCCATGGCGTCTCGCAGTTCACGCCGCCCGAACACGTCGCAATGCTCGTCGATGCGGTGCACGAACTGAGCCGTCCGCTGCACGCGGCGTGAGCGCAGGCGCGCAGCCCCGGCCCGGCGCGAACGAGGCGCGCGTGTCGCGCGACGACGAGCGCCTCGCGGCAGGGCTGCACGCACCGAGGCTCGATGCAGTGGCGCGCGTCGCCCTCGACGTGCCCCTGCCGACGCTGTTCGACTATCTGCTTCCGGTTCCCTCCGACCCGGGCTTGCAGCCCCTGGTCGGGCGGCGCGTGCGCGTGCCCTTCGGCCGCGGCAATCGCATCGGCGTGATCGTCGAGATCGGATCCGGATCGAGCCTGCCTGCCGACCGGCTCAGACGCGTGCTGGATGTGTTCCGGGACGAACCCCCGCTCGATGCCGACGTTTTGGGGCTGCTGCAGTTCGCCACGCGCTATTACCACCATCCGATCGGGGCGTCGGTGTTCACCGCGCTTCCGCAGCGCCTGCGCGAGGGCAGCGGCGCTGCATCCGCCAGGCCGCACGCCTTCCGTCTGACCGAGGCGGGACAGGCACGGGCGGCGGACCTGCCGACGCGCGCCCTCCTGCAGCGACGCCTGCTGGAGCTGCTGCGCCCGCGCACCCCGGTTGCGCTCGAGGCGCTGGAACGCACGGGGCGCACCGCGCGCCAGATCCTGCGGCAGTGGCAGCGCCGTGGGTGGATCGAGGCGTGTGCCAACGAGGCGGGCGCTGCGCCGCCGGCGCAGCGCGCACCCGAGCCGGCGCCGGCGCTGACGCTGCCGCAGTCACGGGCGGTGCAGGCGGTCGTGTCCGCGGGCCGGCGCTTCGCGCCCTTCCTGCTGCGCGGTGTGACCGGGAGCGGGAAGACGGAGGTGTATCTGCACCTTGCCGCGGCCTGCCTTTCGGCGCGGGGTCAGGCGCTGGTGCTGGTGCCTGAAATCGGCCTGACGCCGCAGCTGCTGCAGCGGTTCGAGGCGCGCTTCCCGGCAGCCCAGCTCATCGTGCTGCACTCCGAGCTGTCCGAGGCGCAGCGGCTGGCGCGCTGGCGTACCGCACAGGCGGGCGGGCCGTGCGTGGTGATCGGCACGCGCCTGGCCGTGTTCACGCCGCTGCCCGCACTCGGGCTGGTGGTGGTGGACGAGGAGCACGATACTTCGTACAAGCAGCAGGAGGGCCTGCGCTACTCGGCGCGGGATCTGGCACTGCTGCGTGCCAAGATGCGCGCGGTGCCTGTGCTGCTCGGATCGGCCACGCCCTCCCTCGAGTCGTATGCCAACGTCCAGGCCGGCAGATACCGCCTGCTCGAGCTGCCCGAACGCGCGGATGCGAAGCCGCCGTGCATCGGGTGCGTGGACACGCGCCGCATGCGCCTGCAGCACGGGCTGTCCAAGCCCCTGCTGGATGCGCTGCGCGCGCGTGTCGAGCGCGGCGAGCAGAGCCTGGTGTTCGTGAACCGGCGCGGCTTCGCGCCCGCGCTGGTGTGCTCGGCCTGCGGCTGGGCCTGTCCCTGCACGCGCTGCGCCGCGCGCCTGGTGGTGCATCTGAAGGCCGGACAGTTGCGCTGCCACTACTGCGGACACGCGCAGCCGGTCTTGCGCGCCTGTCCCGACTGCGGCAATCAGGACCTGCTGCCGGCCGGCCACGGCACGCAGCGCATCGAGCAGGCGCTGCAGGAGGCGCTGCCGCAGGCGCGCGTAGTGCGTGTCGATCGCGACACCACGCGCGGCCGCGACGCGTTCTCGGCACTGCACGCACGCATCCGCGATCGCGAGGTCGACGTGCTGGTCGGCACGCAGATGCTGGCCAAGGGCCACGATTTCCCGCGGCTGACCCTGGTGGGCGTGATCAATGCCGACAGCAGCCTCTACAGCAGCGACTTCCGTGCCGCCGAACGCCTCTATGCCCAGCTCACGCAGGTGTCCGGCCGTGCCGGGCGTGCCGAGCTGCCGGGCGAGGTGTTGATCCAGACCGAATTTCCGGACCATCCTCTCTATGCCCATGTCTGCCGGCAGGACTACCACGCCTTTGCCCGGGAAGCCCTGCAGGAGCGTCGCGACATGGGCTTCCCGCCGTTCGCCCACCAGGCGTTACTGCGGGCCGAGGCCGCCCGGCGCGAGTCGGTGGACGGGTATCTGCAGCGGGTCGCTGCGCATGGCGCTCGTCTCGGCTTCCCGGTCGAGATCTACGATCCGGTCCCGCCGCCCATCGCACGCGTGGCGGGCCGCGAGCGTGCGCAGCTGCTGGTGCAGGCGCAGGCGCGCGCCGACCTCCAGCGATTCCTGGATGCGTGGACCCCGCACCTGTCCGATCGGACGGTGCGCTGGTCGCTCGACGTCGATCCCCTCGAGTACTGAAGCGGCGTGCCGGTGCTGTCCCGCCGCACACGGGGCACGCTCTATAATTCATCATTTTCCGACGCTTCGCATGGCCCCCCTCTCCGCGCAGGATCTCAGGTCCCACATCGTCTCGCTGTTCGCGCAGGCGCTGGCACAGGTCGCCCCCGGGTACGCGGGAGCGACGCTCGCGCTGGAACGACCGAAGGCCGCGGAGCACGGCGACTTTGCCTGCAACCTCGCCCTGCAGCTGGCCAGGCCGCTACGGCGCAATCCCCGTGAACTGGCGCAGGCACTGGTTGCAGCGCTGCCGGCGTCGCAGGCGATCGAGCGCACGGAGATCGCGGGCGCGGGATTCGTGAACGTGTTCGTCACCGCTGCCGCGAAGCGGGCGGCGCTGACAGCCGTGCTGGAACTCGAATCCGGCTACGGCCGCATCGACTACGGCAAGGGCGCGCGCGTGCAGGTGGAATTCGTCTCTGCCAACCCGACCGGTCCGCTGCACGTCGGGCACGGGCGGGGTGCAGCCTATGGCGCGAGCCTGGCCAACGTGCTGGACTTCGCCGGCTATGCAGTCGAGCGGGAATATTACGTCAACGACGCGGGCCGGCAGATGGACATCCTGGCGCTGTCCACCTGGCTGCGCTATCTGCAGGCGCAGGGCGTGGCCGTTCCCTTCCCGCCCAACGCCTATCAGGGCGAATACGTGCGCGAGATGGCTGCCGGCATCGCGGCTGCGCATGGCACTCGCTACCTGCGCAGTGCCGACGCGCTCCTCGCCGGCGTTCCCTCGGTGGAGGAGGACGCCGAGGCGCACCTGGATGCGCTCATCGCGAACGCCAAGGACGTGCTGGGCGAGGACTACGCCTACGTGCATCAGCACGCGCTCACGGAGCAGCTGGGCGACTGCCGCAACGATCTGCAGGAGTTCGGCGTGCACTTCGAGCACTGGTTCTCGGAGCGCTCGCTGTACGAGGCCGGTCAGGTGGCGCGGGCGCTGGACCAGCTGGAGCAGGCCGGGCACCTGTACGAGCAGGACGGGGCACGCTGGTTCCGATCGACCGCCTTCGGCGACGAGAAGGACCGCGTGGTCCAGCGCGAGAACGGGCAGTACACCTACTTCGCCTCGGACATCGCCTATCACCTCAACAAGTTCGAGCGCGGCTTCGCGCGGGTCATCGACGTCTGGGGCGCCGATCACCACGGCTACGTCGCGCGCGTCAAGGGTGCGCTGCAGGCGATGGGGCTGGACGCGCAGCGCCTCACCGTGGCGCTGGTGCAGTTCGCCGTGCTCTATCGCGACGGCAAGAAGGCCTCGATGTCGACGCGCTCGGGCGAGTTCGTCACCCTGCGCCAGCTGCGCGATGAAGTAGGCAACGACGCGGCGCGCCTCTTCTACGTGCTGCGCAAGAGCGATCAGCACCTGGATTTCGACCTGGATCTGGCGAAGTCGCAGAACAACGAGAATCCCGTCTACTACATCCAGTACGCGCACGCGCGCATTTGCAGCGTGCTGGAGGAATGGGGCGGAGACGTGGGCGATCTCGAGACGGTCGCGCTGTCCGCGCTGGACAGTCCGGCCGAGCTCGCGCTGCTGCGCGAGCTGATGGAGTTTCCCCAGGTGATCGAGGACGCGGCACACGAACTCGCGCCGCACGCGCTGGCCTTCTACCTGAAGCAGCTCGCGGCAGCATTCCACAGCTACTACAACTCGGTGCGCTTCCTGGTCGAGGAGAGCAGCCAGCGCGAAGCCCGCCTGGCCCTGGTGCTCGGGGTGCGGCATGTGTTGCGCAACGGTCTTCGGCTGCTCGGTGTGAGCGCGCCGGAGAAGATGTAGCGAGGGCCGGGCGATGGCAGCCGCGTACAAGCGCGCAGGCCGGTCCGGGCATCCCCTGCTGACCGGAATGAGCATCGGGCTGCTGCTCGGGCTGGCGCTGGCCCTGGCCGTGGCGGTGTACCTGTATCGCGCCAATCCGTTCCTGCAGGGCGGGCAAGCGCCTGCACCGAAGAGCGCGCCCAGCCCCGAGAAACCGAAGCTGCCCCCGGTGGGCATGCCGACCGGCCAGCTGCCGCCCGCGCCGCCGCCGCTCGCCGGCCGCGCAGCCGTGCCGCAACACGGCCACGACCCCCTGGACATGCTGCCGCATCCTGCAGCGCAGCGACCCGGGCGCGAATCCCCCACCGCGCTGTCCAGGCCGGTCTACTTTCTGCAGGCCGGATCGTTCCAGCGTGCGGAAGATGCTGACAACCTGAAGGCGCAACTCGCGTTATCGGGATTGGAGGCGACCATCGTCACCGCGAACGTGGGCGACAGGGGCGTGTGGCACCGGGTGCGCCTGGGTCCGTACCTCGATCAGGGATCGCTGCAGAGTGCCCGCGCGCTGTTGCGCGACAATCGCATCGAATCGACGGTCATCACGGTGAACGAGGAGCAGCTGCGCAGACCGGCGCAGGGTGCACCGCATCCCTAACGAAGAGGAGTGGACATGCAATTGAGCAAATTCGTCGCTGCAGCCTGGCTGGGCGTCCTGGCGCTGCTGAGCGTGCACGCTGCCCAGGCGCAGCAGCCCGTGGCGGGCAAGGAGTACCAGGTGCTGTCCCAGCCTCGTCCGACGGATACCGGGAAGATCTTGGTGGTCGAGTTCTTCTCCTATGCCTGCCCGGCATGTGCGAATTTCGAACCGTATCTGCAGGAGTGGCTCAAGCGCAAGCCTGCAGACGTCGAGTACCGGCAGGTGCCGATGGCATTCCGCGACACCTGGGTACCGCTGGCCAAGACCTTCTTCACGCTAAAGGTCATGGGTCTGCAGGAGAAGTACCACATCAGGATCTTCGACGCGATTCACAAGCAGGGCGTGGCGCTCGACACCGATGCCCAGGTGTTCAGCTGGATCGGTAAGCAGGGCGTGGACGTGGCGAAGTTCAAGAGCATCTACGCCTCGCCCGGAATCGACAGCAAGGTCGGTGGTGCCACGCACATGGGCCGCCAGTATGGCATCAACGGCACGCCCGCGGTTGGCGTGAACGGCAGGTACTGGACCAGCCCGAGCCTGGTGTTCAACGCCGGAGCCAAGGACATCAAGCGCTTCTTCCAGGTGCTCGACCAGCTGGTTGCCATGGAGCGTGCGAAGGCCGGAAAGCCCGCCAAGGGCTGACGCGCGCGTCGCCATGCAGCGCCAGCGCCGCCGTCTGCTCCTCGCGGCCGCCGCATGGCCGCTGGCGGTGCGTGCGGCGCAACGGATCGAGCCCTTCGAGGGCGTCGATTACCGTTCCATTTCGCCGCAGCCGACCGGGAATCCGGGACGCATCGAGGTCATCGAGTTCTTCTACTACGGTTGCACGTGGTGCTACCAGGCGCAGCCGTACGTGCAGGAATGGCTGGAGCGCAAGCCGGCCGACGTGGACTTCCGCTATCAGCCAGCCATTCGCAACACCCGCTGGCTGGTGCTGACCAAGGCGTTCTTCGTCCTCCAGGCGCTGGGCGAACTGCCCCGCCTGCATCTGCCGCTGTATCGCGCCTATCACCGCGATGACGTCAACGTCGAGGACGAGGCTGTCCTCACGGGCTGGGCACTCAAGCAGGGCATCCAGCTGAAGGCCTTCGAAGGACTGCTTGCCTCCGACGAGATCATGGCCAAGGTGCAGCGTGCGCGCGAGGCGACCTATGCATACGAGGTCGAATCGACGCCCTCGATGGTGGTGGACGGGCGCTATCTCACCAGCAGCGGCATGTCGGGCGGGGTAGTGCAGATGATCGAGGTGATGGAGGCGCTGGTCGCGCAGGAGCGCGCGCAACGCCGTCCGGCGCGCAGGCCATGAGCGGCACGCGCGTGCTCATCACCGGCGCATCGAGCGGGATCGGCGCGGCGCTGGCGCGGGAGTACGTGCGTCGCGATGCGCGCGTGGGACTGGTGGCGCGCCGTGCCGGCACGCTGGCCCGGCTCGCCGACGAGCTGCGTGGCAGGTGCACGTTCTATCCGGCCGACGTGCGGGACGCCGCGGGCATGCGTCAGGTCGCGGCGCGATTCATCGCGGAACACGGCGGTGCGGACGTGGTGATCGCCAATGCCGGCGTGTCCGCCGGCACACTGACCGAGCACTTTGAGGACCATGCGGTGTTCCGCGAGATCATGGACATCAACGTGCTCGGCATGGTGCACACCTTCTCGCCCTTCCTGCCCGCCATGCGCGCGGCCGGAGCCGGGACGCTGGTGGGCATCGCCAGCGTCGCCGGCATCCGCGGACTGCCGGGCGCCGGGGCCTATTCCGCGTCCAAGAGTGCTGCCATCACCTATCTGGAGAGCCTGCGCGTGGAATGCCACGGCAGCGGCGTGCGCGTGCTCACCATTGCGCCCGGTTACATCGCCACGCCCATGACGGCAGCCAATCCCTATCGGATGCCCTTCATCGTGCCGGCAGACACGGCCGCGCTTCGCATGGCCGATGTCATCGAGCAGGGACGTGCGTACACGGTGATTCCCTGGCAGATGGGAGTGGTCGCCCTGGGCCTGCGTGCGCTCCCGCGCTGGCTGCACGACCGCCTGTTCGCCCGTGCCAAGCGCAAGCCGAGGCGGGTGCCGGGCTGATGGCTCAGCGCAGGGGAATGTCCAGCACCTCTTCCAGGGCGGCCAGTGCCGACGCGCTGTCGGTGACCTTGATGGTGTGCATGCCCAGCGCCCGCGCCGGCTTGAGGTTGATGCCCAGATCGTCGAGATAGACCGCCTGCTGCGGCTCGATCCGCAGAGTCTCCAGGGCGAGGCGGTAGAACTGCGGATCGGGCTTGCGCACACCGACCTTGCGCGACTCGATCACCACGTCGAACATCGCCAGCACCTGCGCCACCTCGGCCGCGCGCTGGTCGCTGGTGGGCAGCCCGTGGCCGCTGCCTGCGTTGACGTTGTTGGTCAGGCAGGCATTGCGATAGACGCTGGCGCAACGGCGCAGCGCCTGCACCATCTCCGGCCGGATGCGCCCGTACAACAGCTTGACCACGTCGCGTCCGTGCACCGCGTGTCCTGCGATGCGCGCCTCCTCGGCAAACGCACGGTCGAACTCGTCCAGGCCGATCTCGCTGCGCTCGAAACGCGCCCACGCGTTCGCGTCGGGATCGCGCGCGTTGAGCGAGCGGATGAAGTCTCGCGGCAGCCCGTGCGCGCGCTCGTAGTCGCGGAAGGCGTCGAAGGGACTGTCGGTCAGCACGCCGCCGAAGTCCCACAGCACGGCGCGGATGGTCTCGTTGGTCAATTGGCCGGGCTGCTATTTCTTCGCCTTGTACTCGTCCACCGCCCGCTTGAGGTCCTTGTATTCCTCGCAGGGGATGGGCGTGCACAGCTTCTGCAACTCGGCCAGGTGCCCCTCTGCCTTGCCCAGGTCGTCCACCATCAGGTAGGCCTCACCGATGTATTCGTGCGCGTACCTGTTGCGCGGATCGAGCCTGAGCGCCTCGCCGTACGCGGCGAATGCCGCGTCCATGTTGCCCAGGTTGCGATTGGCGTAGCCGAGCCAGTTGTGCACGTCGGCGTTGTTCGGTTCCGCTGCCGCCGCCTTGCTCAGGTGATCCACCGCGGCCTTCCAGTCCTGCTTGTCGATCGCCGTGCGGCCGGCCTTCAGGTCGGCATTGTCGCTGGCCTGCACGTCGGTATCGCCCAGATTCGCCTGTGCGAGTCCCGTATACAGCGCAAGCAGCAGGGCAAGAATGTACGTGTGCTTCATGTCCGCCTCTCTACGTCGGGGTCCGATCCGCCACCACCGCGCCGAAGAACCCCGCGCTCTCCAGCTCCTCGGTGAGGGCGCGGTAGTCCTGCGCTCCCTGGCTCGACGAGGAGAAGGCGAAGATGTCCTTGCCGTGCATGGGACTCTCCGCGAGAGCGACGTTCTCCTTGATGACGGTCCTGCACAACCGCTCGCCGAAGCGCTGCTGCAGCGTGCGGTGGATTTCGGCAGTCAGCCGTCTGCGCGCGTCGAAGCGCGTGATTACCACACGCCGCTCGAAGCGCTTGCCCAACCGCGTCTCGAGCACGTCCAGCGCGGCGGTGAGCTTGTTCGCGCCCTCCAGCGACAGGTAATCCGCCGCGACCGGCATCAGTACACGCTCGGCAGCGAGCAGCGCGTTCAACGATAGCACGCCCAGCGCCGGCGAGCAGTCGAGCAGCACGGGCCGCGCCATCGACAGAGCCTGCAGGCCCTCCGCGAGCCGGCGCGAAATGGTCATGTCGTTGCCATGCAGCGCCTCGATCTTGGACAGATCGAAGGAGCCCGGGATCAGGTCCACGCCCGAGGGATGCCTGCGGACCAGGTCCGCCAGCGGCCTGCCGTCCTTGAAGAAGGCGTACAGGCTGGCCTCGCGCGGCACGTTGCGAAGCCCCATGGCGAGCGTCAGGCTGGCCTGGGGATCGAGATCGATGACGAGGGGATGGCGCTCCCGCGCGCTCAGCGCGGCGGCGATGTTGAGGGTGGTGGTGGTCTTGCCGACCCCGCCCTTCTGATTGAAGACGGCGGCGATGCTCATCGTCGCGTCGCGGCACGATGCCCGGCGGGCAGACCGCTGCCGATGATCCGGGCGCAGGCGTGCGCGATGGGGCGGAAGGCGGCGGACCCGCGAGTCCGCCGAGGCGACTGCTTATTCCACCGTGACCGATTTCGCCAGGTTTCGCGGCTTGTCCACATCCGTGCCTCGTGCAAGCGCCGCATGATAGGCCAAAAGCTGCAGCGGCACCACGTGGAGAATGGGGCTGACGTAGCCGCGATTCTCGGGCAGGCGCAGGATGTGGACGCCCTCGGATTCGGGAACGTGACTGTCGGCGTCGGCGAAGACGTACAGCACGCCGCCGCGTGCCCGCACTTCCTGCAGGTTGGACTTGAGCTTCTCCAGGAGCACGTCGTTGGGAGCGATCGCTACCACCGGCATGTCGTTGTCCACCAGCGCGAGCGGGCCGTGCTTGAGCTCACCGGCCGGATAGGCCTCGGCGTGGATGTAGGAGATCTCCTTGAGCTTGAGCGCACCTTCCAGCGCGATCGGGTAGTGCACGCCGCGCCCGAGGAACAGCGCGTGCTGCTTGCCGGAGAAGTGCCCGGCCCAGCGCGCGATCGCCGGTTCCAGTTCCAGCACGTTGTTGATCGCCGCCGGCAGATGGCGCAGCGCCGTAAGGTGCTCGCGCTCGCCCTGCTCGTCCAGTCGCCCGCGCAGCTTGGCCAGCACCAGCGTGAGCAGGAACAGTGCGGCGAGCTGGGTGGTGAATGCCTTGGTGGAGGCGACGCCGATCTCGGGTCCTGCGCGGGTCAGGAAGCGCAGCGCGGTGTTGCGCACCAGCGCGCTCTCGGGCACGTTGCAGATCGCCAGCGTGCGTAGCTGGCCGAGAGACCTGGCGTGATGGAGCGCGGCGATGGTGTCGGCGGTTTCCCCCGATTGCGAGATGACGATGATCAGCGCATTCGGATTGGGTACCGTGGTACGGTAGCGGTACTCGCTGGCGATCTCCACGTTGCATGCGAGCCCCGCCACCGATTCGAGCCAGTAGCGCGCCACCATGCCGGCGTGATAGCTGGTGCCGCAGGCGATGATGGTGACGGCGTCGACCTCGTTCAGCACCTGCCGTGCATCGGCCCCGAACAGTTCCGGCACCACCGTGCTCGCGCCGGTGACCATCTCCAGCGTGGCGGCCACGGCACCGGGCTGCTCGTAGATCTCCTTCTGCATGTAGTGGCGGTAGGGTCCGAGTTCCACCGCATCGGCCGACAGCGTGCTTTCATGGACCGGCCGGCGCACTTCCTTGCCGCTGCCGTCGATGATGCGGTAGCTGTCGAGGTTCAGGTCCACCACGTCGCCTTCCTCGAGATAGACGATGCGACGGGTCACCTGCAGCAGGGCCGAGGCGTCGGAGGCGCAGAAGTTCTCGCCCTCGCCGAGCCCGAGCAGCAGCGGCGCGCCCTTGCGCGCCACCACCATGCGTTTTGGATCCTTCTGCGACACCACCGCGATGGCGTAGGCGCCGACGAGCTCGGCCACGGCTCGGTGCGTGGCCAGGCACAGGTCGTCGGTGGCCTTGTAGTGGTAGTGCACGAGATGGGCCACGACTTCGGTGTCGGTGTCGGAGACGAACGCGTAGCCCAGGCCGGACAGGCGCTCGCGCATCGCCTCGTGGTTCTCGATGATGCCGTTGTGGACCACGGCCAGACCGTCGTCGCTCACGTGCGGATGGGCATTGCGCTCGCTGGGGGCGCCGTGCGTGGCCCAGCGCGTGTGCGCGATGCCGAGGTTGCCGCTGACGCGCCGCTCGCTCGCCATCTGCGCGAGCGAGGCCACGCGTCCGACGCTGCGCACGCGGTGCAGGCTGCCGTTCACCACGGCGATGCCGGCCGAGTCGTAGCCCCGGTACTCCAGCTTGCGCAGGCCTTCGAGGAGGATGGGAACTACGTCCCGCTTGGCGATGGCACCGACGATTCCGCACATGATGTACTCGTCCTGTACTGGTGATGCGTGGAGCGCACGTCCGCTGCGAAGTTACTTTCCGGGAGACGCCTTGACCGGCCGCTTCCAGTCGGCGATGGTGGTCTGCCGTCCGCGCGCCACCGTGAGCTGCTCCGGCGGCGCTTCCTGCGTCACCGTGCTGCCGGCACCGATCGTCGCGTTGCGCCCGATGGTCACCGGCGCGACCAGCGCGCTATTCGATCCGATGAAGGCGCCGTCTTCGATCACGGTCCGGTACTTGTTGGCGCCGTCGTAGTTGCAGGTGATGGTGCCGGCGCCGATGTTGACGTCCTTCCCGATCACCGCGTCACCCAGATAGGTCAGGTGATTGGCCTTCGATCCCTGACCGATCGAGGAATTCTTCACCTCGACGAAGTTGCCCACGTGCGCCTGCGCGCCGAGGTCGGCACCTGGCCGCAGGCGCGCATACGGTCCGACCCGGCAGTCGTGGCCGATGCGCGCGCCTTCCAGATGGCTGAAGGGCGCGATGTGGGTTCCGCCCTCGATGATGCAGTCCCGGATCACGCAGTAGGCCCCGATCCGGCAGTCCGCTCCGATCGTCACCTGGCCCTCGAACACGCAGCCGACGTCGATGGTCACGTCCTGCCCGCAGATCAGCTCGCCGCGCAGGTCGAAGCGCGCGGGGTCGGCGAGGGTGACTCCCGCCGACATCAGCGCGCGCGCACGGTTGATCTGGTGCACGCGTTCCAGTTCCGCCAGCTGTTCGCGGCTGTTCACGCCCTGGATCTCCCAGGTCGCGCCGACGCCTTCGGTGACCACCGCAATGCCATCCGCGATCGCCATCGGCACCACGCCGGTGAGATAGTACTCGCGCTGGGCATTGTCGTTGGTCAGGCGGCCGAGCCAGTCCCGCAGCGCCGTGTTAGGGGCGGCAATGATGCCGGTGTTGATCTCGCGCACGCCCTTCTGCTCCGCAGTCGCGTCCTTCTCCTCCACGATGCGCACGACATTGCCCGACGCATCCCTGATGATGCGGCCATATCCCGCGGGATCGGGCAGGATCGCGGTGAGCAGGCACAGCGCCCCCTCATGCGAGAGCACGCGCGTCAGCGTCTCGGGCCGGATCAGGGGCACGTCTCCATAGAGCACGAGCGTCGAGCCCTCGTGGGGCAGATGCGGCAGTGCCTGCTGCAACGCATGTCCCGTACCCAGTTGCGGCTCCTGCAGCGCGAAACGGATGCCGCGGCCGGCGAAGCTCCCGGGCACGGCGTCGCCGCCGTGTCCGTACACCACCACCAGTCGCCCGGCGGAGACGGCCGCAGCGGCATCGAGCACGTGTCCCAGCATCGGCTTGCCGGCAATCGCGTGCAGCACCTTCGGGAGGGCCGAGCGCATGCGCGTGCCTTTCCCGGCAGCCAGGACGACGACGGTGGGTGTGCTCATGGCGCGCAGGAGATCGTGGAAGTGGGATGGGTGTTGGCGGGGCGCGAATTATCGCACGGCGCTTCGTGCGTCGAGACCGCAGCGCGAAGCTGCCTCAACGTGTGCAGCGCCGGCAAGCCACGCAGCAGTTCTCTGCACCCTGCAAGTATGCCCATTCGACGAACGCGTCCTGAAATTCCTGTGCCTCGCCGGCCGCCGGATGATTGATCATCGCCACCACCGCGAGCCATCTGCCCGCGCGGTCGCGCACGTATCCGGCCGCTGCACGCACGCCGCTGAGATAGCCGGTCTTGATGTGCGCCTGTCCCGCCGCCGGTGATCCGCCCAGGCGCCGTCTGAGCGTACCGTCGATGCCCGCGATGGGCAGCGATGCGAGGTACTCCGGCATCAGCGGGCTGGCAAAGCCTCTAAGCAAGATCTGCGCAAGCGATCCCGCGCTGATCCGCTCGATGCGCGACAGGCCGGAACCGTTCTCCAGGACCAGATCCGGCGCCTCGATTCCCGACCTTCGCAGCCACTCCTTCACCACTTCCGCAGAACGTTGTGCCGTGGCCGGATCCGACTCGGCGCCGGACAGCGTCAGGAACACCTGCCGCGCCATGACGTTGTTGCTGAACTTGTTGATGTCGCGAATGATCTCCGCCAGCGGCTGGGAACTCGCCACCATCAGGCGCCGCGCCTGCGGATCGACGGGCTGCGCGCGCACGCTGCCGGCGAAGCTGCCGCCCATTGCGCTCCAGGTCAGGCGGAATAGCGACAGCGCGTACTCGTCGGGCGAGAGCAGTGCGAAGTTGCGCGCGTGCTCGCCACAGCCCAGCGGAAAGATGCCGGTGAAGATCAGCCGCGGCACTTCGATCTGAACCTGTGGCCGGTCCGGCATCGCAGTGCAGCTGCCCGCCGCCAGCGCCAGCTGGTTGGTGATCTGTACCTGCGGAAATGCCGGCGTGGGCAGGATGCGCACGATGCCGTTCGCGGGTTCCGGCACGAACTGCAGGCGCACGGACTTGTAGTTGAACAGCAGCGCGTCGGGCAGGACGTTGTACGGCCGGCTCGGCTCGTTGTCGAAGCGTGCTGGATCGTCGTGCGCGAGCTGGAAGTGGCTGCGATCGAGCACGAGATCACCGCGGATGTCGCGTAGGCCGCGCGAGCGCAGTTCGGCGAGCAGGCCGGTGAAGCGCTCGAGATCGAGCTTGGGATCGCCGTAGCCCTTGAATACCAGGTCACCGTGCAGGGTGTCGCCGGCGACGATGCCCTGTACATGGACTTCGGTCTGCCATACATAGGCCGGTCCCAGGATCTCGAGCGCGGCGAGCGTGGTGACCAGCTTCATGGTCGAGGCCGGGTTCATCGGCTGCTCGACGTTCCACGCAAGCAGTGGCGCATCCGCACCGACTTCCTGCACATAGAGGGCGACTGCCTCGCGCGGAATGCCGCTCGGCGCCAGTGCCGCGTGCAGTTCGGCGGGCCAGCTGCCATCGTCCCCGGCGTGCGCCGTGCACGCAGCGAGCACGCTCAGTGCGACGGCAGTGCGAAGCGCGCGCGCCAGGATGCTGTGCCCGGGGACGGTATGCATGGTTCCGCCCATTCTAGAGCACGTGCGCATCGGTCCGGCTCTGTGCATCATGCTCCGGCATCGGCGCACGTCGCTGCACGCGGCGTTGGCAGCCGTCCCGAGCAAGTGCTGACGGGAGCGGCCGCCTGCGTCATGACGGGTTGTTCCCGCATGTGCGCGGTGCAGTGTGCGTGTGCGCGACCTGGATTCTCCGTTGGCACCAATCGTGCTGAAGGTGCGGGCGCTGCATCGCCGTTGGTTTCCCTTGCCATGAGGAGGTACCTGCGCATGGAGTTGCTGGAGCGAATCGAACAACAGATCCGGACCACTCGGCTGCCCTTGTTCGGCATCACGCTGGCGGCGGTTCCCTGTCCGGATACCCCGCTCATCCTGACCCTGCACTGGCATGCCTTCGTTCGCGAGCACATCGCCGAGGTCGACGGCGCGCAGGCAGTCGCCTTTCGCGCCGTTCCCAGTTCGGCGCTGCAGGTCAATGACCGCTGGCAGAATCTGCTGGCAGTCGATCACGCCGCTCTGGAAGCGGCCTGGGAACTGGGCGCCTGGGATATCGCCCGCGCCGAGCGGCCCGCATGCCTGCGGCCGGGCGCCGATTCGTCCGAAGCGATGGATTGCCTGAAGGCGTTCGGCGCCTTCCCGTTCGGTGCAGGCGCCGATCAGGTGGTGGTCGCCGATGCTCCCGACGCGGAGGAACTGCTCGATCTGGCCGCGCGCCGGGGTTACCTGACGTGGACGTTCCGGCCGGTCCGTGGCGGCATCTGGAAGGAATTCGCCGACGACACCACCCTGCGACCTGACGGCACGCGCGAACCACCCTGTCCGGTGGCACCAATTCCTCCCGCTGCGAACCGCGCGCGCCGCACGATCTACCGCTTCGGCGTGTCCGAGCGCCTGACGCACTGAAACGCCTGGCCGGTTCCCGAGCCGGCGTCTTGTCGCTGGCCGGCTTCCCGGGTCTCCTGCCGGCTGGGTCCCTGCCGCCGTCCTGGCGGCGCCGCTGCGTTGCCGTCCTCCCGCTTGCCCGCGCCGGGCAGCGATTTCCCCCTCGGTTCCCTGCTTCGCCTTGAAAAGAGCCGGCGTGTTAACTATCATTGGCACTCGCCGCACATGAGTGCTACCAAAGACTTCCCCCCTTTTTCGATCAACAGCTTGAGGTAGGAGACTGGAAATGAAAATTCGCCCGCTGCATGACCGCGTGATCGTCAAGCGCCTGGAAGAGGAGCGCAAGACCGCCTCCGGCATCGTCATTCCCGACACGGCAGCCGAGAAGCCGGATCAGGGCGAAGTGCTGGCCGTCGGCAACGGCAAGGTGCTGGAAGACGGAAAGGTCCGTCCGCTCGAGGTCAAGGCCGGCGACAAGATCCTGTTCGGCAAGTACTCCGGACAGACCGTCAAGGTCGATGGCGAGGAACTGCTCGTCATGCGCGAAGAAGACATCATGGGCGTGATCGAGAAGTAATCGCCCCCCGAACTCACTGCATACGAATTCTCAGGAGCTCCAATCCATGGCAGCCAAAGACGTCAAATTCCACGATTCCGCCCGCCATCGCATCGTCGCCGGCGTGAATGTCCTGGCCGATGCGGTCAAGGTCACCCTCGGCCCCAAGGGCCGCAACGTCGTGCTCGAGCGCTCGTTCGGCGCGCCGACCATCACCAAGGACGGTGTGTCGGTCGCCAAAGAGATCGAACTGAAGGACAAGTTCGAGAACATGGGCGCCCAGATGGTCAAGGAGGTCGCGTCCAAGACCTCGGACGTGGCCGGTGACGGCACCACCACCGCCACCGTGCTGGCGCAGGCGATCGTGCAGGAAGGCATGAAGTACGTGGCCGCCGGCATGAATCCGATGGACCTCAAGCGCGGCATCGACAAGGCAGTCGAGGCGGTCGTCGCCGAACTGCACAAGCAGTCCAAGCCGTGCACGACCAGCAAGGAGATCGCGCAGGTCGGCTCCATCTCCGCCAACTCCGACACCGACATCGGCAAGATCATCGCCGATGCCATGGACAAGGTCGGCAAGGAAGGCGTCATCACCGTCGAGGACGGCTCGGGCCTGAACAACGAGCTCGAAGTGGTCGAGGGTATGCAGTTCGACCGCGGTTATCTGTCCCCCTACTTCATCAACAGCGCCGAGAAGCAGATGGCGGTGCTGGACAACCCCTTGGTCCTGCTGCACGACAAGAAGGTCTCCAACATCCGCGAACTGCTGCCGGTGCTGGAGCAGGTCGCCAAGGCCGGCCGTCCGCTGCTGATCATCGCCGAGGAAGTCGACGGCGAGGCGCTCGCCACCCTGGTGGTGAACAACATCCGCGGCATCCTGAAGACCTGCGCGGTCAAGGCGCCGGGCTTCGGCGACCGCCGCAAGGCCATGCTGGAGGACATCGCCATTCTCACCGGCGGCACGGTGATCAGCGAGGAAGTCGGCCTGTCGCTGGAGAAGGCCGGCCTACAGGATCTCGGCCAGGCCAAGCGCATCGAGGTAGGCAAGGAAGAGACTACCATCATCGACGGTGCCGGTGACGCCAAGACCATCGAAGGCCGTGTCAAGACCATCCGCGCCCAGATCGAGGAAGCCACCAGCGACTACGACCGCGAGAAGCTGCAGGAGCGCGTGGCCAAGCTGGCCGGCGGCGTGGCCGTGGTCAAGGTCGGTGCCGCGACCGAAGTCGAGATGAAGGAGAAGAAGGCGCGCGTCGAGGACGCCCTGCACGCGACCCGTGCCGCGGTCGAGGAAGGCATCGTGGCCGGCGGCGGCGTCGCGCTGCTGCGCGCCCGCACCAGCATCACCTCGCTCAAGGGTGTCAATCACGACCAGGATGCGGGCATCAAGATCGTCGCCCGCGCGATGGAAGAGCCGCTGCGCCAGATCGTGGCCAATGCCGGTGCCGAGCCCTCCGTCGTGCTCAACAAGGTGCTGGAAGGCAAGGGCAACCACGGCTACAACGCCTCCAACGACACCTTCGGCGACATGATCGAGATGGGTGTGCTGGATCCGACCAAGGTCGTGCGTACCGCGCTGCAGAATGCGGCGTCCGTGGCCGGCCTGATCCTCACCACCGACGCCATGGTGGCCGAGCTTCCGAAGGAAGAGGGCCACAACCACGGCGCCCCGGGCGGGATGGGCGGCATGGGCGGCATGGACATGTAGGGTTATTGCGTCACGTCGTGACGCAATAACTGTCCGGTAATACCAAAGAGGGCTCTGTCGGTTCGACAGGGCCCTTTGTCTTTGCAGGGTCGGGTTGGTGTACCTTTCGCCATCATGTCCGGCGCAGCCCGTCCCGTCGATTCCACGTTGGTCTCAGCGACCATGGAGTCGCTGCGTGCGCATGCGCCGTTCAACCGCATGGCATCCGAGGACCTGCGCTGGATGGTCGAACGCCTCGCGCTGGTCTACTTTTCTCCGGACAGCACACCGCTCGATCCCGATGCCGGGATCCCGGCCTGGCTGTATATCATCAGACAGGGCGCCATCGGCGGCCTCGATCCCGGATCCGCCACGCCGCGCTGGCGCCTCACCCCTGGTGAGGCATTCCCCATCGGGGCGTTGCTCGGCAAGCGGCCTGTCACCAGCGTCTATCGTTCCGAAGGCGACACCTTCTGCTGGCGGCTGAGCGCGGACGACTTCGCGCTGCTTCTCGAGCGCAGCGCACCGTTGCGTGATTTCTGCTCGCACCGCCTCGCCTCGCTGCTCGCCACCTCGCGCCGGCGCATGCAGCGCGAGATGTCGGAAGTACTGATCGCCGACCCGCTGGCACAGCCGCTGTCAGAGCTGCTGCGGCGCGCGCCGGTGTCCTGCGCAGCCGGCGCGCCGCTCACCGAGGCCCTGGCGCGCATGCGCGCCGCGCGCGTGGGCTCGATCGTGGTGGCCGATGCCGACGCCACCGTGCAGGGCATCTTCACCCTGCGGGATCTGCGCGATCGCATCGCGCTCGAGGCGGTCGATCCGGCCACGCCGATGCGCCACGTGATGACTTCGGATCCGGTGTGTCTGCCCGACGCGGCGACTGCGCTGCAGGCCATGCTCCAGATGGCCGAGCACGGCTTCCACCACGTCGTGGTCACGCGCGCGGGAAAGCTCGCCGGCGTGGTGTCCGAAGGCGACCTGTTCGCCATGCGCCGCGTCGGTGTGACCTCCATCAGCGAAGCGATCCGCGGTGCCGAGGACGTCCAGACGCTCGATCGCGTGGCGGGTGAGCTGCGGCGGCTGGCCGAGGCGCTGCTCGCGCAGGGCGTGGCAGCCGAGCAGCTCACGCGCATCGTGTCCATGCTCAACGACCTGCTCACCGCCCGCCTGGTGCAGATCGAGAGCCGCGCCGATCGCATCGACGCATCGCAGTTCTGCTGGCTCGCGCTCGGATCGGAGGGTCGCCACGAACAGACGCTGGTCACTGATCAGGACAATGCCATCGTGTTTCGCGAGGAGGGCGGCGAAGCGTTGCGCGAGCGCCTGGTGGCCATGGCGCGCCGGGTCAACCTGGGCCTGGCTGCCTGCGGCTTTCCGCTGTGCAGGGGCGAGATCATGGCCGGCAATCCACGCTGGTGCCTGACGCTTGCCGAGTGGAAGGCGTGCTTCGAGCAGTGGATGCGTCTGCCCGACGGCGAGGGACTGCTCCACGCCAGCATCTTCTTCGACCTGCGCGGATCTTGGGGCGCACTGGAGCTGGCGCAGGGACTGCGCGCCTGGCTGACGGCCGGCGCCGCGGGGCGCGGCGTATTCCTGCGGCTGATGGCAGAAAACGCACTGCGCAACGCACCGCCGCTGGGCGTGCTGCGCGACTTCACGCTCGCACGCCACGCCGACACGCCCGATTCGCTCGATCTGAAGGCTAACGGCGTCACGCCCTTCGTCGATGCGGCCCGGGTGCTCGCCCTGGCCGCGGGCGTGGATGCGACCGGCACGGCCGAGCGCCTGCGCGCGGTGGCGCAGGTGCGCAGGCTCGACGAGGCGGAAGTCGCGGCCTGGCTCGATGCCTTCCACTTCGTGCAGGTGTTGCGCCTGCGCCACCAGCAGACGCAGGTACGGGCAGGCCTCGCGCCGGACAGCTACGTGCAGCCCGAGCAGCTCAACGCGCTCGACCGGCGCATCCTCAAGGAGGCGTTCCGCCAGGCTCGCAAGCTGCAGGAGCGCCTGCGCCTGGATTTCCGGCTTTGAAGGATGGGGCTGCTGTCGCGTCTGTTCGCGCGCGTGCCGCAGTCCGAGGCGGCCCGGCATGCACGACGGATGTGGGCGCAGGTCGGCGCGCCCGACCTCGAGGGTCGTCTGTCGCGCGTGCGCTGCGTGGTGATCGACACCGAAACCGCCGGACTGGATCCGTACCGGGACAGCCTGATCGCCATCGGTGCGTGCCGCATCGCGGCGGGCGCGATCGATCTCGCCGGCACCTTCGAAGCCCTGCTCGCGCAGGATGTGCCGAGCCGCACCGACAACGTTCTCGTGCACGGCATCGGACACGCCGCACAGGCCGCCGGAATCGTGCCGGACGCCGCGACGGCAGGATTCCTCGCCTTCGCCGGTCGCGAGCCGGTGGTCGGGTTCCACACGCGCTTCGATCTGGTGGTGCTCGATCGCGCCCTGCAGGTGCACCTGGGCATCACCTACCGTCCGCCCTATCTGGACTTGGCCCTGATCCTTCCCGCGCTGCTCGACATGCCTCGGGCGGCAGGCTGGACGCTGGACGACTGGATCGGCCATTTCCGCCTGCAACCGCCCGGAAGGCACTCGGCGTTATCCGATGCCTTCGTCACCGCCCAGCTCGCCCTGATCGGCTTTGCACGCGCCGAGGGTACCGCTAACGATGGGCTGACCCGGCTGCTGGCGCTGCAGAAACAGGTCCTGGCGGAGCGCATCCGGCAGGCATGAACTCCATGTTGCGCTGCACGCAAGGATAGTTTCGCGTCCGTGTGGAAACGGCGCGGATGTAGGGTAAGCTTTCCAGCGCTGCGGCGAACGATGCCGTTGCGATGGCACACAAGAACCGGCTGACGGCTACCAGGGGAGGATGGCATGGCACAAGCGATGGACTGGCGTGCGATCGACGCGCACCCGCAGTTCCAGGAACTGCATCGGCGCAAGAGCCGGTTCCTGTGGACGCTGATGATCTTTTCGGTCTTCTACTATTTCCTCCTGCCGGTCGGGGCCGCGTACTTCACCGACATCTTCCGCATCAAGGTCTGGGGGCCGGTAAATGTCGGCATCCTGTTCGCCCTGTCCGAGTTCATCGTGGCCTGGGCCATTGCCTTCATCTACGCGCGCGTGGCGAGCCGGCAGTTCGATCCGATGGCCGAGCGGCTCGTGCGCGACGCCGACAGCATGAGGAGCGCAGCATGACGCCCAGCCGGCTTCTCGTGTGGCTTCCGGGCGCAGCAGCCGGTGCGCTGAGTCTCGATGCCCACGCCATCTTCAAGGGCGGCGCGGTGCCCGAGCGCTTCGGCTGGCTCGCGGTGGTGGTGTTCGCCGCGATCATCGCGCTCACCATGTACGTGACCTTCCTGGCGGCGAAGCGCGTGAAGAGCGCGCAGCAGTTCTACGCGGCCGGACGCTCGGTGAGCGGCCTGCAGAACGGCTGGGCCATCGCCGGTGACTATCTGTCGGCGGCCTCCTTCCTCGGCATTGCCGGCCTGATCTCGCTGTACGGATACGACGGGTTCATGTACTCGGTGGGCTGGCTCGTTGCCTACATCACCGTGCTGCTCGTCATCGCTGAACCGTGCCGCAACATCGGCAAGTACACCCTGGGCGACATCCTCGCGTTCCGCAACGATCCGAAGACGGCCAAGACCATGGCCGCCATCTCCACCATCACCGTCTCGACCTTCTACCTCACCGCGCAGATGGTCGGCGGCGGCGTGCTGGTCAAGACGCTGATCGGCATCGACTACGAGGTGTCGGTGATCGCCGTGGGCGTGCTGATGCTGGCCTACGTGGTGTTCGGTGGAATGGTGGCTACCACCTACGTGCAGATCATCAAGGCCGTCCTGCTGGTGGCCGCATCGATCCTGCTCGTGATCTTCACCTGGGCGCCATACGGCTTCAGTCTGCCGGGCTTCCTCGAGGCCGTGGTGGGTGATGCCAAGGTCCAGGCGCAGGTGGCCAGGCTGCTCGGCGACTCCGCCACCGGCATGACGCCGCAGGAGCTGGGGCAGCGCTTCCTCGAGCCGGGCCTGTACCTGAAGAATCCGATCGACCAGATCTCACTCGGCATGGCGCTGGTGCTCGGCACCGCGGGCATGCCGCACATCCTGATGCGCTTCTTCACCGTGCCCAGTGCCCAGCAGGCGCGCGTGTCGGTGATCTGGGCGATGGCCATCATCGGCGGCTTCTACGTGCTGACGCTGTTCATCGGCAACGGTGCGGCGATCGCGGTCGGCGCCGGCCAGATCACGGCCATCGACAAGGGCGGCAACATGGCCGGACCGCTGCTGGCGCAGTACATCGGCGGCGGTGCCGAGTCGATGCTGGGCAACCTGTTCCTCGCCTTCGTCGCGGCGGTGGCCTTCGCCACCATCGTGGCCGTGGTGGCCGGGCTCGTGCTCGCGTCGGCGTCGGCCATGTCGCACGACATCTGGGTCGGCGTGATCAAGGGCGAGCACGCCACCCAGGAAGAGGAAGTGCGCGCGGCGCGGGTGTCCGCGCTGATCGTCGGCGCGGCGGCCATCGTCATCGGCATCGCGGCGAAGGGTCAGAACGTCGCACACCTGGTGGCGCTTGCCTTCGCGGTGGCGGCATCGAGCAACCTCCCCTGCGTGCTGCTCACCTTGTACTGGAAGCGCTGCAACACCGGCGGCATCGTTCTCGGGATGCTGGTGGGCGCGTTCTCCGCCATCGCGCTGGTGATGGTGTCACCGAACATGACCTATCCCAAGCTCGAGCGCGAGCGGGCAGAGAAGGCGATCGCCGCGGCGCAGCCCAGGATTGCCCAGCTCGAGACGGATCTGGCTGCCGCCGCCGACGATGCAGCCAGGGGAGAGGTCGACGGTCAGCTGGCCAGGGCGCGCAGGGATCTGACCACGGCGCAGGACACCCTCCGGAGATTCGAGGGCAGGGAGACGAACCTGGTCGGCCTGGAGAAGCCGCTGATCGAGTTGCGCAACCCCGGGCTGTACTCGATCCCGCTCGGATTCCTGTGCGTGATCATCGGCTCGCTGCTGTGGCGCGACCGCAAGTCCGAGGAGATGTGGGACGAGCTGTACGTACGCCAGAACACCGGGATCCATGCCGAGCAGGCGGTGGCGCACTGAGCCGCGTCACTACCTGATAGGCGGCGGGGCGGCTGCGGCCGCCGCGTTGTCTTTCTGCGTTCGGGGTTCCCTGGCCGGCGGATTTCTCTAATCCGCCGGCCTCGACTATAATGCGCGACTTTCGTCGGCGGCCTGCCTCGCGCGGACGGCCCGTTCAGGGCGGTCCCAGGTGTGCAACGTGGCGAAATCTAGCTCGCAGTAGCGGTAAGGCCAAGTAGCTCAGTTGGTAGAGCAGAGGACTGAAAATCCTTGTGTCGGTGGTTCGATTCCGCCCTTGGCCACCAATTCCAAAAGCCCGAACTCGTTTCGAGCTTTTTCACGTCTGCCCGTAGCGCCAGTCCTGGCGGGACTTCGCGGGTTGGCCTCGCGAGCACCGACCTTCGAAATCCCGCGTTTTCACCCCCGCCGCCGCCTCTCCGTTCTCCGTTTTCTCTACGGGTCTCGCGAGCGTGCGCGAGGGTACTTCCTTTATTGGCGCGGGTTTAGCTGCGGTCGGTTGTGGCTGGCAACTCCTGTAGCGGCGGCGACCGGGAACAGCGCAGACGCAAAAAACCGCCCGGAGGCGGTTGCTGGTGCTGGGCTCTACTCAGTCAGGCTGGCTCAGCGAGATGCCCTTGGTACAGGTCGTTCGGAAGCGAGCCGACCGCTCAGTTTGAGGCCGTCGCGCATGTTCAATGCGAGCAGTGAAAAGTTTACTGCTCCTGCCAGCAACTCCACGCCTTGCAGCACATAAAACGCGCTGTCGAAGCGGCCTGCGTTCGCCCATGATGCCAGCATCAAGGCGCTTGGCAGAAGTACCAGCAGGCCATTGGCTGCCACGATCTTCATCCGCCGACCCTTGACGCCGACAAGGCGACCGCCTCGCCCCTTCGCGAGTGAAAAACCGCTGCCACCTGTGGCCGCCATTGATGGGATCAGCAACCACATGCCGCTCAGCACGGCGTTCTTGATGACTACAACGCTCGCTTGATCCAGGAAGAGCTCTGACACGACTGTCGAGAGCCAGAACGTGGTGATGCAAAGGATCGCGACGGCTCCGAAGATTGCATGCAATTTCGATTTCATGGTTGGGCCTTTGAAAATGGGGGAACAGTCAACGCGCGCAGCATGGATTCGAGCGTTCGGGCGGCAGTGCTGGCTTGGGTGGCTGGGATCAGCGCCGCCAGTTCGGCAGCCTTCGCGACCCAGAGGGCATCGACCTTGCGGTACCGAGCCCGACCCTCCGGCGTCAGGGCGTAGAACGGCGAACGCTGATTCGCTGGATTCGGGTGCGGTTTGACAAGCCCCTGCTCAGTCAGCAGGTTGAGTTGTTTTTGTGCGCCCTGGCGCGTGACGCCCATGGCTCCACCCACCTGGGGTGCCGTCAGTGGCGTGTCGGCAAGGGCGATTGCACCCAGCACCTGCCACCGTGCGCTGGTGAGACCGAGCGGCGCGACCAGCTTGTCACCCCAGTGAAGCAATACGCCGTTCAGTCGAAACACCGCCAACGTCAACTCAGTCACGGCGACGGCGTTGGGGTCCGGTACGGAGGGAGATGGATTTCGTCGATTCATGACAACCAGTTTCCATTATTGGAAACTGGTTGTCAACTAGCCGTCTTGCCCAACGAGGTAGGAGCCTGAAGCCAGGTGCTGCTGCACTGTTCGTTGGATCAGGCCATCTGCGCGATGGTTTTGCGAAAGCGCTGCAACGACAGCGCGAACAGCACGCCGCCGATCAGCGCCAGCACCGCGAACTGCGGCCACACCACGTCCAGCCCGGCGCCACGAAACAGGATGGCCTGCCCCAGCTTCACGAAGTGCGTGGTCGGCGCCACCAGCATGATGTTCTGCACCAGCTCGGGCATGCTCTCGCGCGGGGAGCTGCCGCCCGAGAGCAGCTGCAACGGCAAGATGATCAGGATCATCAGCATGCCGAACTGCGGCATGTTGCGCGCCACCGTGGCCATGAAGATGCCCATGGCGGTCGTGGCAAATACGCACAGCGCCGCGCCCGCGAAAAACAGCGGCAACGAGCCG
>JADZGB010000005.1 GCA_020854105.1 Burkholderiales bacterium
GGCCACGGCAGCGACCAGGCCATTCAGTAGTCCTCCACCCGTTCGCCCGGCAGCGCGTACTGCACGCGCTGATACAAGGGGAATACGGTGCTGTAGCCGGGCACGGGTACCGGGTCGGTGCCGGCCAGATGCGGGAACACGTACATCACCAAGTCCGGGTTCGGCAGGCGATGGAACTGTCGGTAAATCTCGTTCTGCGCGGTACGGGTGTAGCGGGCTTGCACGCCGGGTGCAGCCTGCACGTCCGCATCGGTCAGCGGCCGACGCAAGGTCTGCCGGGCATCCAGCAGTTCGCGCGAGGCACGGTCGCTACCTGCGGAGCCGCCCGTCTCCTGATGCCAGATGTCGAGCATGGTCCGGTCGCCGTGGGTCAGCAGTTCCTCCTTGCTGGTCGCGCAGCCGGCCAATGCGATGATCGCGAGCACGACGGCGAGTCGTTCAATCCAGGTCCGTGACATGGACACCTCCGAGGCGGTGATCGACGCGGCGACCCTTGGCGTCGTAATCGATGGTGAGCGGCTGCTCGATATGCACGGCGACCTGGGCGCCGGGTTCGACGTAGACCGCGGCGAAGGCCTGGCCGTAGAGCTTGTTCACCCACTGCGACATCTCCTGCACCCCGCCCGCGAGGATGCGACCCATCGCCTCGTTGGTAGTGATGCCGACGGTGCCGAGCGATCCGTCGCTGCCGATGTAGGACATCCGGCCGCTGTCCGAATCGATCAGCGATGCCGCGCCGGCACCCGCAGCGGTGATCAGGGCCTGGGTGCCGAGGTACTGTTGCGCGTTGCTCCGGCGTGCGCCGCTGACGCAGGGAATGCCATAAGGGTCACTGATCCAGCCGAGGCCACCTTGAATGCCGGCGTCGTTCCGGTTGTTGTTGCTGCCGCTGCTCTGGCCGGTATCTTCCGGCAGCGTGCGGATGGTGCCGTCCTCGAACACGAAGGTGATCGAGCGAATCTGCCCGCGCACGCAGGAAAGCGTCCAATCACCCGAGGCCGTGCCGCTGACCACGGCGCCGGCCACGTCTGGCAGGTCGATGCCATTCGCAGTGAGGTTGTCCGGGCCGATGACGACCTTGAACGGATAGGGATCGTTCACCGTGCCGTCGATGGGTACGCGCCCGATGAGTGCCGTCATCGCGATCGAGCCCATCAAGGTCGCGTTCGCCGGCACGGTATAGACCGCTTGCAGCGACGGGGTGCCGACGGCGCCGCCGGTGGCACGGCCGAGCGTATCGGAGGCTGAATCCAGGGCTTGCCGAGCGGGACCGAAATCGTTGGGGAAGCTGAAGCCGCTGCGGCTGCCGTTCCTGCCGTCGGCTGGCCTGGCGTCGTCGGGTTCGATCCAGCGCACGCCATCACGGTCGAAGCGTTGCCCATCGCCTTCTTCGAGCCCCAGGCCAATCGGCAGATCGGCATGACCGGCCCTGCCGCCCAGGCCTTCGATCTGGCGCTGCAGATCCTGCAACAGACCTTGCGCCTGCTGCCGTTCGCTCGCCACCCGCTCGCGATCCTGGCGCAGTTGCGTGCGCTCGGTGTCCAGCGTGCTCTGAATGCGTTGGTCGATCGACTGCTCGCGCTGGCGCAGGCGTTCGTTCTCGGCCCGTTGCGTGCGGTTGTCGGAAAGCGCGGTCTGCAACTCGCTGCGCAACTGCCGGACTTGGGCGACCAGCGTGGCGACCGTATCGCGAGGCGTGTCGCCCTCGATGCCAAGCGCCCGCATCTCGTCGGCCGTCAGTTGGCTGCCGGCGTCGCCCAGCATCGGCGGCGCGGCGGGATCAACCGAGAACAGCTTGATGCCGACGAACACCAGCAGCAGCGCCATCGGCAGCATCAACCACTTGAGCAGGCCGTTACTCCTCATGGCCGGCTCCTTGGGCATGGCCGGCCGCGTTGGATGCCGGCAGGTTGAGCGAGGCATCGACCGGACTGATGACCGGCAGCAGCGACTGCGCCAGGCCGCGGCCGCGCGTCACCAAGTACACCACGGTGGTGTCGTGCGCATCGCCCGCCGGTCCCAGGTCGGGATGCTGGAACGTCGCAGTGAGGAAATCGCCCTGCAGGGCACGCGGGTCCAGCGCGACCCAGCGGGCGGATGTGTTGGTCAGCCGGATGGCCGTCACCCACTGATCTTCCAGCCGCCATGCCGCCAGCGCCCTGGCGCGCACCGGCAAGGTGGGTAGCAGCGTGTCCAGCGCCAGGTCGCGCCGCAGGTTCACGCGCACGATGCCGTTCACCGACTCCACCGTGCGCAGGGGCGCGTACAGGGTCTGTGCCGCGTAGCGCGTCAGCACCACGGGGATCGGCGTTTCGCGCGTGGATTGCCGCGCCGTCTCGGTGGTTGGTTGCCGGGCAGTGGACTCGTCGTGATCGCCATAACGTGTCGCGCGCGACGTGCCTTCGACGATGCGCACGGGTTCCAGCGGCGCGTCGCCAGGCTCGGCGGACACGTCGAGCAGGATCAGCGCGCCGGTATCGGCATCCTGCAGTTGCAGACGGGTCGGCTCGATCGGTTCATTGGCGCGCAGGTAGATGGCTCCCCCGGCGCTCTGCACGCGCAGGCGCTCGCCCGCTGAGGCCGGTACGCCGACTCGGACGTTGCGCTCGATGAAGATCACGCGCTCGTGGCCGACGACCAGGGGCACGGTGAGCGGCAGCCGCTCCCAGCGCAGGATCTCCACGGCATGCGCCGGGGCGAACAAAACGAGAGCGAGTGCCGCGAAGGTGTGCGGGAGCAGACGGCTCATGGGGATTCTTCCTGCGGCGTCGCGATACGCTGCGGGGCGCCGTCGTAGCAGTCGATGACGAGCCCGAAGGGGTTGAGCGCCGGATCGACATCCACCCGTGCGACCTTGAGGGGGTACCTCACGAAGGCGCGCTTGACCTGTTCGGAGGCGTAATACTCGTCGGCGGTGACATCGAGGGTCACGACCCAATCGCGAGCGGAGACCGTCCGCACCCGAAGTGTCGGATTGTCGCCGTAGCCGCGACCGGGAATCTCGTAGATGCCGCGCACGCGGCGTCGCAACTCACTGGCATTGCGGCGGAACTCGTAGTCCTGCTGCAAGAAGGCCAGGCAGGCGGGCGTGAAGTAGTTCGACAGCGCATGGATGTTGCGCGCGTAGTCGTCCTCGCCGTTTGTCGGCCAGCGCTGCACCTGCTGCCAGACGTAGA
>JADZGB010000006.1 GCA_020854105.1 Burkholderiales bacterium
CCACGCCTTTCTGGACCGCAGGCGCGGCGTGCAGTTTGAGGCCTAGCGCGGCCACGACTTTGAGGATAGTGGCCAACTCTGGATTTCCTGCGGGAGAGAGCGCCTTGTAAAGACTCTCGCGGCCAAGGCCAGTTTCGCGCGCAACCTGTGTCATACCTTTTGCCCGCGCTATATCGCCTAGTGCCGCCGCAATTAGGGTAGGGTCGCCGTCCTCGAGGGCGGCTTCGAGATAGGCGGCCATGTCTCTTGCTGTGTGAAGGTGATCCGCAGGATCCCAGGGTGTAGTGACGGTCTTGGGCATGCTTTCTCTCCTACAGCTCTCGCGCGAGCGCCTTTGCAATGCGAATGTCCTTGTCTTGGGATGACTTGTCACCACCCGCGAGCAAGACGATGTACACGTTCTCCCGCCGGATGAAGTACACGCGGTAGCCGGGTCCGTAGTCGATTCGCAACTCGGAGACCCCTTCGCCAACCGGCCCTACATCTCCAGGGTTTCCGAGGGAGAGCCGGCGGATCCGAACGTCGATGCGCGTCTTCGCCACGCGATCGCGGAGGTCTGCGAACCACTCTGCGTACGCCGCGGTCTGGCGGACTTCAAACATGGTGTCATGTGTATCACATAGGATACGAACGCGCAAGGATGGTCGTTTGCGAGGTCAACGTTTGACATGAGTGCAGGCGGCGAAGCCGGCTGTGGACTATCCGCTGCAGCCGCTTGCTGGGCGTCACTCATGTAACTCGAGCAGCACTTCTGGATGCGAGGCGGCCACTCGCAAGAGCATCTTTGCCGCGCCCGTTGGCTCGCGGCGCCCCTGTTCCCAATCTTGGAGCGTGCGAGCGGACACTCCGAGCAGCCGCGCGAACTCCTGTTGCGAGAGGCCCACCTTTGCGCGCGCCTCTGCTGCGGCTGGAAGCTTCACGTTTGTGACGCGAGCAGCCTGGTCCTTGCGCATTTGGCGGACGGATTCAAGCAGGTCTTGTTGAAATTTCCGAAGTTCAGAGGGAATCTTCGAAGGCACGTTTCAGCTCCGCTATGAAAGACGTTGGCAAGTTATCGAACTTCGACTTCTTGTAGACGATCAGCAGCCAGACCACGCGGTTCGGCGCGACGAAGTAGATGACCCGCGCGCCGCCCCGCTTGCCGCCCCCCGCGGTCGACCATCGGACCTTCCGACAGCCGCCGCTACCTGGGATGACGCTGCCAGCCTCGGGCGCGCCCGCAATGAACGTGATGAACTCATCGCGCTCAGCGTCGGACCAGACGTCGCCAGCGTACCGTTGAAAGATCGGCGTCTCGGCAACGGTGCGCACAACGACATGCTACGGCATTGCCGTACTTAGCGCAAGTAGGCACCGCTGCTTATGACTCCCAACGTTCGAGCTGAGGCGACCCACGAGGCGTGGCGCCCTGGCCGCGCGCAGGACAATGGAGCCTGCGACTGCGCTGCGTGGCCCCAAGGCGCCACGCCTCGTGGGGTCGCCTCTCGAATACGAAGGGACTTCCCACAAACCAGCGCCGGGGTTGGTGCCCCAAGATTGGTGGTGTCGAGTCATCAATTTCGAGCTGAGAAGGGGAATTCCGTGGAGCAGATTACCGGAAGGCAGATCGTTCGGGTGGGCGTGGACCTGGCCAAGCGCGTGATCCAGGTGCATGCGGTGGATGCCGGCGGGCGTGTGGTGACGGCGCGGGCGCTGTCGCGCGAGAAGTTCCTGCCGTGGTGCGCGCAGTTGCCGCCGGGGTGCGTGGTGGCGATGGAGACCTGCGGCGGCGCGCACCACTGGGCGCGACGGCTGCGCGCAATGGGGTTGGGGCCGCGGCTGATCGCCGGCCACTTCGTCGGCCCGTACCGTATGGAAGGCCGCCGTGGCAAGAACGACGCCAACGATGCGGCGGCGGTGTGCGAGGCCGCTGGGCGCCCGCACATGCGCTTCGTGCCGATCAAGACCGCCGAGCAGCAGGCCGTGCTGGCCGTGCACCGGCTGCGCGAGGGCTACAAGGAAGAGCGCACCGCCTGCATCAACCGCATCCGTGGGCTGCTGGCCGAGTTCGGCCTGGTGTTCCCGCAGAGCCCTGAAGCCCTGCGAACGCAGCTGCCCGACGTGATCGAGGATGCGAGCAACGAATTGCCGCACCTGGCGCGCGTGGGGCTGCAGCGCGCACATCTGCAATGGCTCGAGCTCGAGTGCCACATGGCCTGGTGCGACGAGCGCATCGCAGCGCATGTGAAGTCCGACGAACAGGCGCGTGCGGCGGCGCAACTCATCGGCATCGGACCCGTGACGGCCTCGGCGCTGGCGGCCAGCGTGGGTGACTTCAGGCAGTTCAAGACCGGTGCGCAGTTCGGCGCGTGGCTGGGCCTGGTGCCGAGCCAGAACTCCAGCGGCGGCAAGGCGAGTCTGGGACGCATCACCAAGCGCGGCGACGACTACCTGCGAACGCTGCTGATCCAGGGCGCGAAGTCGGCGGTGATGACGGCCGCCAAGCGACGAGACCGCATCTCGCAGTGGCTGGTCCAACTCACCGCCCGCGTCGGCTGGCAGAAGGCCGTGGTCGCGATGGCCAACAAGAACGCGCGCATCCTGTGGGCCGTACTGGCCAAGGGGCGGCGCTTCGACCCCGATCATGTTTCGGTCAAGCCCGAGGGTTCCGCCACGGCCGTGCCGGCCCTGGCGGGTTGACCGAATCGACCACAACGATCTTCCCGAGGGCGTGCGCACGAAGATGCATCCACAGGTCAGACCGGCGGCGGGCAAGCTCGACTAACCCTGTGTCGCGCCTCGAGGCGACGACGAAGAGCGAATGGAGCCCCGCCGAGCGGTTGGTATCTGGGCCCGCACTGACGACGAGTGCAACAAGGCCGCCTGTAGATGTGCAGTCTGTTCTCTGTGGCAACGCAGCTTCACCGCGCACGGTTCGAGAAGATCGCAAAGGCAATACCGCCAGACAAATCGTTGACTCGACGGGAAGTCCCTGTAGA
>JADZGB010000007.1 GCA_020854105.1 Burkholderiales bacterium
CAATCAGGCGGTCACGCAGATGGACGAGACGACCCAGCAGAATGCGGCGCTGGTGGAGGAGGCGGCCGCCGCGGCCGAATCGATGGAGGAGCAGGCGCGCGGTCTGGTCGACGCCGTGGCGGTGTTCCGGCTGGGTTCGGACGAGGCCGCTGCTGCCCCAGTCGCGCTGCAGAGCGCCGCATAGGCTCGCGCGCGCCCCCGGCGTGGCTTATCCTTCCATGCATCCGATACGCGTTTCGAGGAGGGTGCATGAACAACATCGTCGCGGTGACCGGGTTTGCCTGCCTGATGCTGATGGCGCCCGGTGCGAAGGCGCACGTGGTGTGGAGCAAGTGCACTGAGGAAGTCGACGGCGGGACGCTGCACGCGTTCCGCTTTGCCATCGGCAAGACCGAGGCCATCGTGAAGAAGAACCAGGAGCGGGTGACGTCCGAGGGCGACTGCGAAACCGCGCTGTCGTGCAGGCGCGGCTGGTATGCGCAGATCGTCACGCACGTAGATGAGGACGGGGAGCGCCGCGTGGCGGAGGGCGTATCGTGTGGTGCGCGCACGCAGGACGAGGCCATCAGGCTGGCACAGCAAGGCTGCTACGCGGCGGCCGGCGGCCCCGACAATGCTCCTTGCCGGACGGTTCTGCATCTTGGGCAGGACGACAACAGCGTGGGCGATGAACTGCCCGCCGGGGCGAGCGAGATGACGGGCGGCGACTACGACCGCCAGGGCTGCCTCGACCAGGCCGGACGCATGGGACACGCCGTCACGCGCGGCCAGTTCTTCGAGTGCTTCTGAGGTTACGCGCGCACTGGGTTCCGATCCAGCAGCCTGCTAGGGTGCGCGTCCCTGACCGTCCGCCATATCGACCAGAACGTGTTCGAGCGTGGCGGTGTCGATCGGCTTGGTCACGTGCAGGTCGAATCCCGCTTCCTTGCTGCGTGCGCGGTCCGACTCCTCGCCCCATCCGGTCAGCGCGACCAGGCGCAGTCCGGCGAATGCCGGGTCGGCGCGCAGCGCGCGGGCGAGGTCGTGCCCGCTCATCTCCGGCATGCCGATGTCGAGGAAGGCGATCTGCGGGGAGAACTGGCGCGCCAGCGCGAGCGCTTCTCGCGCGGAGTAGGCCACGCGCGCGACGTGCCCGCTCGAGCCCAGCAGGAGCGCCAGACTGTCCGCCGCATCCTGATTGTCGTCCACCACCAGCACGCGCAGCGCGGTTCCGGGGTGGTGTGCCGGTTCCTGCAGCGCGGGCCCGGCCTGATGCACCGGCGCCACCAGCGGCAGATACACGGTGAACGTGCTGCCATGACCCAGGCCCTCGCTGTGGGCGTCGACCTGCCCGTCATGCTTCTCGACCAGTTGCCTGACCAGGGAAAGCCCCACGCCCAGGCCGCCCTGTGCGCGATGAAGCGTCCGGTTTATCTGCGTGAACATGTTGAACACCTCGTTCAGCACGGCGGGAGGAATACCCAGACCGTTGTCGATCACGCGGATGCGCGCACGCGCGCCGTCACGATCCAGGGTCAGGCGCACGTGCCCGCCTTCGGGGGTGTACTTCGCCGCGTTGGTGAGCAGATTGCTCACCACCTGGCACAGCCGGTTCACGTCCGCGTTCACCCATAGCGGTTCGGGCGTCAGTTCCATGTCGAGCAGGTGTCCTGCCGCATCCAGCATCGGCCTCGCCGACTCCACGGCCTGCTCCAGAACCCCGCGCAGGGGCACCGGTTCGCGCCGCAGCATGATCTTGCCGCCGGTGATGCGCGAGACATCCAGCAGATCGTCGATCAGCCGCACCATGTGTGCGAGCTGCCGCTCCATCATCCCCAGAGTCTTGCTGGTGACCGCGCCGTCGCGTTCCTTGCGCAGGATGGCGACACCCGAGCGCACCGGTGCGAGCGGGTTGCGCAGCTCGTGCGCGAGGGTGGCGAGGAACTCGTCCTTGCGCCGGTGAGCTTCCTTGAGCTGCGCTTCGATGTGCTTGCGCTCGGAGACGTCCATCAGCGCCAGGACCGCACCGCGCACGTTGCCGTAGCTGTCGCGCAGCGGCGCCGCATTGCCCATCACGATGTGCATGTCGCCGCTGCGGAAGCGCAGACACAGTTCCACGTTGCTGATCTCGCGGCGCTCGGCGATGGCCTGCTCGAGCGGAAGCTGTTCCGGCTCGAGCGGCGTGGCGGCGTGCTCGCCGGCATCGGGAGTGAAATAGCTGCGCTGGTGGGCACTCTGCCCCAGGCTGCTGCCCAGCGGGGCACGCAGCAGCCGGTAGGCGGCGGCATTGCCGGTCACGTTGCGGCATTCGAGATCGTTGGCGATGAGGATGGCAGCCGGAACGCTCTGCATGACCGCTTCCAGTTCCCCGGCACGCAGCTGCGCCCGGTGCTCGCTCTCACGCAGGGCCAGGGCAGCCTCGTGCTGGCGGCTGGTGTCGCGGAACACCACCACCGCGCCCACGATGCTGCCGTCCGAGGTCTTCACCGGCGTGGCAGTGGCCTCCACCGGCCGTTCCCGGCCGTCGCGCGCGCGCAGCAGCGCACCGTCCTGCAGCGTCGCCGCCTCGCCCGCGCGTATCGCGTCGCTGGCAAGGTCCGCCCGCGCCGCGCCCGATTGTGCATGCACCACGCGGAACACCTGGGCCAGCGGCCGTCCCTGTGCCTCGACTTCGGGGTAGCCCGTGAGTTCGCTCGCGCACCGGTTCACCATGCGCACGCGTCCGCTGTCATCGGTGGCGATCACCCCTTCACCGATGCTCAGCAGCGTCGCGCCGAGCAGTTCGCGATCACGGTAGACCTCGCTGCGCACCTGCCGGTAGCGCCACGCGTAGCGCGCGAGCGCGGCGATGAGGGAAAGACCGAGCAATGTGGCGATGGCGACGCCGGCGAGGGCGATGCGGTAGGCCTCGCGGACCTGCTGCTCGCTGAAGGCACGCGCCGCGAGCCTGGTGCGCTCGACATCGAGGATCTCGGCCTTGAATGCGGCCATCTCGCCGCTCGTTGCGCTTCCCAGCACGATCTGCCGCGCGCCCTCGATGTCCTGCGCCCGGCGCAGGGCGATGGCCCGGTTCAGCTGGGTCTGGCGCGCGTCGATCCAGGCGCGCCAGCGCGGCCAGTGCTGGCCGAGAAGGGGTTCCGATTCCGCCATGCGCGAGAGCGCGTCGATTGTCGTTCCGAGTCGGGCGGTCGCGTCGGTGTAGGGGCGCAGGAATGCCTCCTCCCCGGTGATGATGTACGCCCGCTCGGCACTCTCCGATTCGCTGAGCAGAAGCAGGGTCTCGTCGAGGCTGCCCACCAGGTCGTAGGTCTGCATCAGCGCACGGCTGGATTCGTGCAATGCCTGCGTATTGCGGAACGCGACTCCGCTGCTCGCTGCAAAGACCACGACCACGGCAACGATGGCGGCCAGCAGGTCCCAGCCGCGCGGAACGGCGCGCAGCGCGCGTGTCAGTCGAGGCACGCTCATGTCATTCTTTCCTGAGTCAGAGAAAAAACACGCATGCACGAGATGCGCCGCTCCTGCGCCGGCCGAGCCGGAACGCTCCGGGTCCGGTACGGAACTCGGGAACGACGATTCTGCTGAGTTGTAATTTCTTCTTGTGCCCGCGCCCGGCACGGACGGGAACTCAGGCGCGTCGGCGTTCATCACAGTCACGCATGTGCGAACGCTTCTCGGTAGATGCGGTGAGAGGCCGATTATGCATCCAGCCGGGGACACAATGCGAGAGGGAGGGCGCCTGCCTCAGGGGTGAGGCGCGGTCCGCCTGTGTGGTACGGAGGGTGCGCGTGTTCCTGTAGAACAGCCGATCTGTTGGCGCTGGGTGGGTCCCGGCTTTCGCCGGGACGACGGGAGCGCAAGAGCGGAGGATCTGTTGGCGCTGGGTCCCGGTTTTCGCCGAGACGACGTGATTGAAGCACTCCGGGGCAGGCTCTTGTGTGCCGGGGGGACCGCGTCGGTGTACTGCCCTGCTCCGGGCCGCGCGGGGGCTAGCTGCAGGTGCCGCCCCAGACTCCGCCGGCTGACTTCCCGCTGGCCATGGTCTCCTTCCACCATCCGGACCACCGGAGCTTCGCGAATTTCCCGGTCCCGCCCACGAACGTCCAGCTGCCCTTGTCCGCGCCGGCGGGAAGCGAGAATTCGTAACTGTAGATGTCACCGTCCTTGTCCTTGCGGCTGCAGCGGCCGCTGGCACTGGTGGCGCCATTCAGTATCAGGGCGGTTCCCACGCAATCGCCCGATGTCATGTATATGGGAGATGTCCGGTCGTCCGTGACGTTGACGCTGACGTTCTTGAAGACGATCAGGCTGTTGCCGTTGCCCAGATCGGTGACGTCGGCCGACTGCCCTACGTTGATGTAATGCCCGGAGCAGTTGTCCGCCGCATGGGCGGGCAGAAGAAAGAGAGATGCTGCAGCCATAGCGACATATGCCAGCCTTGCCTTCATGACATCCTCCCGTTGATCGAGTGGCAGCTCGAGAACCGCGGATCGATTCTGTTCCGATGCCCGAGGTCGGTCAAGGGATGAGGGTTCTATGACAGGTTATATCGCGCGCCCTGGCGCGCTCAGTCGATCAGGCGAGCCGGCAGCTGCGCGACTCGTCCAGTGTCGTTCTCACCCCGCCGGATGCGCCGGCGCATTCGCAGAAGCCCTCGCACGGAGAAGAACAGCGCCGGCAGCGCACACGCCATGCCGGCGGAAATAGCCCTGAACTGCGCCTGAATGTTGCACGCAGTCTTGCGCGCGGCTCACGTCAATCCAGCCGAATCACCGTATCGAAGTGCCAGGTTCGCCGGATCTCGACCACGTCGTAATCGCGGGACAGTGCAGGCGGAAACGCTACGTAGGGCTTCTGCGCTTCCGCGATCCGCCGTATCGCCTCATCCACTTCCGCCACGCCGCTGGAGACCTCGAAAGTCACCGACTCCACGGAACCGTCGCTTCTAATGGCCACCGTCACCAGCGGATTCCTGTGAGGCCGCTTCGTCACTTCGCGAACCGTTTCGGCATCGGTGTTGAGCTGGATCCTCCGGGCCCACGCCTCCGCATACTGGACGAGGTCGGCGTTGGCATGCGTGCGTCCGTACAGCTTGATTCGGCGCGTGGTACTCAACGACAGGGGCAGGTCGGGCCGGCGGTCTGCAGTCGCGGCCGCTTCACGCCTGGCGGCTTCCTCATCGAGCTGACGCCCGATGGCCCGCAGCCTCTCTTCCCGCTTTGCCTCCTGCTGTGCGGCCTGGGCACGCGAGATCTCCTGGCCTGCTGTGGCCTGCTGTGCGGCCTGCTGTCGCGCGGCGTCCTGGCGCTGGGCCTCCTGTCGCGCGGCTGCCTGTCGTTGTGCCTCCAGTCGTGCTGCTTCGATGCGAGCCGCCTCCTGGCGAGCCGTCAATTGCCGCTGCGCCTCGAGTTCGGCGGTTGCCTGGCGCGCCCCTTCCTGGCGCCGGGCCTCGAGTCGCGCTGCCTCGATGCGAGCCGCTTCCTGGCGAGCAGCTTCGATCCGGGCGGCCTCCTGACGAGCCGCCTCGACGCGGGCCGCCTCCAGACGTGCGGCTTGTTGCCGCTGCGCCTCGAGTTCGGCGGCTGCCTGGCGCGCGGCTTCCTGGCGCTGGGCCTCGAGCCGCGCTGCTTCGATGCGAGCCGCTTCCTGACGAGCAGCTTCGATCCGGGCGGCATCCTGACGAGCCGCCTCGATGCGGGCCGCTTCCAGACGTGCGGCTTGTTGCCGCTGCGCCTCGAGTTCGGCGGCTTCCTGGCGCGCGGCTTCCTGGCGCTGGGCCTCGAGTCGCCCTGCTTCGATGAGAGCCGCTTCCTGGCGAGCGGCCTGGACGCGGGCGGCCTCCTGGCGAGCCGCCAATTGCCGCTGCGCCTCGAGTTCGGCGGCTGCCTGGCGCGCCGCTTCCTGGCGTTGGGTCTCGAGCCGCGCGGCTTCGCTGCGAGCTGCTTCCTGACGAGCAGCCTCGATGCGAGTCGCTTCAAGACGAACTTCCTCGACGCGGGCCGCCTCCAGACGCGCAGCTTGTTGCCGCTGCGCCTCGAGTTCGGCGGCTGCCTGTCGTGCGGCTTCCTGGCGTTGGGCCTCGAGCCGTGCTGCTTCGATGCGAGCCGCTTCCTGACGAGCAGCTTCGATGCGGGCCGCCTCCTGACGAGCCGCCTCTTGCACCGCAGCCGCCTGCTCAACGGCTCGCTCGTGCGCCTTCGTGTCGATTTCCTTCTGCGCTGCGTCCTCGGCATCGCTGGACCTGGGTCCCGCGCTCGGTGCACCTGGCGCGGCGGTGACGTCGGTGGTTGGCGTCCATGGGGCGGGAGCCACGAGCAACTCGGGCTCCATCTCGATGACGGGCGGTTCAGGGATCTGGCCGGGCGCCGCAGCGGCGGGCGCTTCCGCGCGCGGCAGCGGATTCGCAGCGTCCGCAACGGCAGGGGGGTTCTGCATCGGCCGGGCTCCTGCCGTGGGCCTCGCAGAGGGAGCGGTCGCCGGTCGGTGCGGCGGCGGTGACGCGGAAGGAGGAGGCGGAACCGCTCTGCTGACAGCGGGCTGATCGACGGGTGCTTGCTGCAAGGGCTCTGCGATGGACGGGACCACCGGTTCCGCAGGTGTGACCCGTGGCGGGGCGAGCCTGACGATCAACCCGGGTGCCTCGTTCCGTCGATCTGCCCAGGAAAAGTGGAAGGCCGGAAGCCCCTCGCCACCGAAAGTCAGGCTCAACAGCAGCGCATGAATCAGCAGCGAGAGCAGCAGCGAAAACGCCAGTCGCCTGTGCTCGATGGAGCGTGCTTCGTCATCGCCGGAGAGACTGCCTTCCGCTCGTGCCCCCATCAGCGCCCAGGCCTCCGAGCAACCGGGACTGGGCCGGGGCGAGCGAGGCTGCGGCAGAAGTCCGGAGCACTGATTCCGGCGAGCGCCCCGTCGGGTTCGGAGCGGCTCACGCGTCTTCTCCTAGCGGCCTGCGGCAACGCTGCGGGCAATCATGTCGACGACGACGTACGCTGTCACGCCGCGGCACCTGGCGATCTGCCCGATGACGGGAACCACGTCGATCAGCGGCCGCTCTTGTCCCTCGAACCACATTGTCGCGTGCGTCGAGCGCTGCTTTGCTCAGTCCGCATAGCCCGGCAGTTCGCGGTCTAGCACGCGCATCATGGCCTCGAAGTAGAGGCGCTCGCGCTCACTGGGCGAATGGCGATCGTCCGCCGGAACCGTCTGTACCTGCGCCACGATCTCGTCCGAGAGGATCTCGAGCGGTTCGCCGGTGGCCATGGCAAGTACCTGGGCGCGGCACACGCGCTCGAGCTTGTAGAGGCGCTCGTAGGCCTGGGCAACGGTATCGCCGACCACCAGCACGCCATGGTTCTTCATGAACATCACCTGATTGCCGCCGAGCAAGCGCGCCAGGCGCTCGCCCTCTTCGAGGGTATCCGCGGTGCCGGCGTAGTGATCGTCGTATGCGACGTGGCCGTAGAAATAGGCTGCCGTCTGACTGGCCGGCAGCAGACGGTTGTTCTTCAGCATGTTCAGCGCCACAGCCCAGGTCTGATGGGTATGGAGCACGACGCGCACGCCCGTGATTCGATGGATCGAGGCGTGGATGCATTGCGCCGAGAGTTCCACGATCCCGTCGCCTTCGAGCGTCGCGCCGGACTCGTCGAACACGATCATGTCGCTCGCACGCGCCTCCGACCAGTGCAGGCCGAAGGGCAGGATCAGGTAGCAGTCGTCACGCCCCGGCACCGTGACGGTGAAGTGATTGTCGATGCCTTCGTCGAGTTCGTGAAGGATAGCCAGCCGATGGGCGGCGGCAAGCTCGATCCTCGCCAACTTGATCGGATCCGCGGCGCGTTTCGCGGACAGAGAGTGCACGGACATGACGCGTTCCTCTTCGGGTAGTCGAGCGGAGCGGGCAGCGCGTGCATTGACCTGCGAATGCAGCGAGTCGGTCGGCAAGCCGAGATCGCGCGCATCATGCACCCGTATCGCCATCATAGTTCAGGCGATGGGTATTCGCACGTCGATCAATTCGCGCTGCGGTCGACCGCCAGGTTCGACACCGTGTCCGACCTGCGATCAACTGCTGGTCAGTGACGGCAACCGGCCATCACCTGGCACTGTCCAGCCCCAAGTCCTGACATCCGGTCCCTCGATAGCACGCCTCACATCGCCATCAGCGTCAGCAGCATCGCGGGCCGCAGCCGCAACTTGCGGTGGCAGGTGAGGCAGCCGGCTGCGCGGCCTCGGCTGTCCCGCCCGAGGTCAGGGGCTTGCGCGCCCGTACAAAGCCGCTCACGAAGCGGCCGTCCACCTCGCGCGCCAACTGCTGCAACTGCTCGGACTGGCTGGACAGGAACTCCTTCGCGTCTTCAGCGGTATAGACCCGTGTGACCTCGATGGCAGCCTCCTCGAATCCTGCTCCCTGCAGCTTCGAGATGTAGTCCGTATCCCGCAGTGCGCCGGCCACGCAGCCGATCCACAGTTCCATGCTGTGGCGGATCGCCTCGGGCACCTCCCCGCGCACCACCACATCGGACACTGCGAAGCGCCCGCCCGGTTTGAGAACGCGGAAGGCCTCGCGCAGCACGCGATCCTTGTCTCCCGACAGGTTGATCACGCAGTTAGAGATGATCACGTCCACCGAGTTGGCCGGCAGAGGGATATGCTCGATCTCTCCCTTCAGGAAGTGCACGTTGCGCAGGCCACTCTTTAGTTTGTTCTCCTGCGCCAGGGCCAGCATCTGGTCGGTCATGTCCAGGCCGTAGGCCGCTCCGGTCGGGCCGACGCGCTTGGCCGACAGCAGCACGTCGATGCCGCCGCCGGAGCCGAGGTCGAGTACTGTCTCACCTGCCTTTAGTTCTGCTAACGCGGTCGGATTGCCGCATCCCAGCGATGCCAGCATCGCCTCGGCGGGAACGTCCACCGCCTGGGCCGCGTCGTATAAGTCCGAGGTGATCGGGTCCCATTGTTCGGGCGATGCGCCAGCCCCGCCGCAGCATGAATTGCCTCCGCCTTGGGTCACACGCTCAGCAGCGGCGCCATACTTCTGCTTCACCACGTCCTTGACGTTGATCATCTCATTCATTGCGCTCTCCTTCCTCGAGGTTCGATCTCAATCGCAACAGGTGATTCGCCGGGGCTCCACTGCCTTGCTGCGGGTGCAACACTCGGCGTACAGAAAGCTCAGCAACTCTTCCAGTCCCGCTGCGTTCGCCGTGCAGCGCAGGAAAGTGCCTTCGCGTTGAACGGCCACGAGGCCCTCGTTCTTGAGCTTGTCCAAGTGGTGCGACAGCGTCGACGCCGCCATGCCCAGCTCGGCAGCGATCTCGCCCACGACCAGGCCTTCGGGATACGCAGTCAGCAGCAGCCGCACGATGGCCAAGCGCGGCTCGGTGCCCATTGCTGCGAGCATGCGGGCAAAACGGGTCGTGGCAGGGGGCTTACGGGGACTGGTCATGATCTCTGGGCTGTGACACCATATTTCCACAATAATCGAAATTTACTTCATCAGTCAATCTCTCCTCGCGCAACCGATCCGCCCCGGGTATTGGGAACAAACGAGGGTGTTGGTGATCGTGAGAATGTCCGAGCAGCTCGTCTATCCCAACCATGTCGACGCGCAGGCTACAGAGGATATTGGCGTGGCCATCAACGCGCTCGCCGAGAGCGTCAATGACAAGCTCACTCAGCTGGAGAAGAAGCTCGATCCCGGTCTGGTCGTCGAGTAATAACGGGCGAGAACCACAAAGCCTCGCAGGGAAGCGGTGCGAGGCTTTGTGGGGGATAGTTGCGCGCACTCCGAATGCATGCGCGGCACCATCGTGTTGCTCCCGTTCCGCTGCGCTCGTCAGAGGACTTTGCCGTACTTTTGTCGTACGGCCGGCCAAGATATCACGTCAATCCTTGATTTCTTGGCGTCCCCACGGGGATTCGAACCCCGGTTACCGCCGTGAAAGGGCGATGTCCTAGGCCTCTAGACGATGGGGACTTCTGGTTGGTGGAGGTAAGCGGGATCGAACCGCTGACCTCTTGCATGCCA
>JADZGB010000008.1 GCA_020854105.1 Burkholderiales bacterium
CAATCAGGCGGTCACGCAGATGGACGAGACGACCCAGCAGAATGCGGCGCTGGTGGAGGAGGCGGCCGCCGCGGCCGAATCGATGGAGGAGCAGGCGCGCGGTCTGGTCGACGCCGTGGCGGTGTTCAAGGTGTCCGGGAGCGATGCCGTGCAGGTGGAGCGCCGCGGACCGAATCGTGCAAAGAACGTCGAGCGGCTGCCGCAGGCCAAGGCCCAGGTGAAGCCGGGCCTGCGGCAGCCGGCGCCAGCGCCCAGGAAGATGGCGGCCGGAGGAGGTGCCGACGACGAATGGCAGGAGTTCTGATCGTCGAGCCGGCAAAGCGCTCGACCTGGGATGATCGTCTCACCCCGCCGTACGCCGGCCACGCTAGAACAGGCTGGCGCCCCCGCAGTTCGTTTCTCCGCCATTGACCTTCCAGCTCGTGGGGGTCCCTGAATCCACGCAGGCGGCGTGGTCGGGCGCGGTTGCCCCGGCCGGCGCGTATGCCGAGAACTGGAATGTTCCCGAGTCCGGGCGTCCGTCGTCGATCTTGCGATCGATCTCGGCCAGAATCTCCACCGGGATCAGATGCCCGGTCTTGAGGTTGTGTTTGAGTGCACTGGGTGTGCCCGGGGTTCCTGTTCCGTAGATTCCATCGTGCGAGAACTCGAGGTGCGCGCCGTACGGGCTCTTCGGCGTATTCTCGTCGGTGACGGACGCCACACCGCTGGTCGCCGAGTAGTTGCCGTTGAGGAAGCCCGCGCCGGTCAGGTGTGCCCACAGGTAGATTTCCTCGTGGGGCGCACCGCCGCTGCCCTTCTCGATCCTTCCATTGCCGTTTCCATCCGGGCAGCCGCCGGTGCAGTTGATGTTGCTGCTCGCTGCGGTGTAGTCGCCGGGGATCGCGCGAAAGCGGTCCTGGAAACCGAAGAACGCGGCCTTGATGCCGTCCTGCTGGGCAATGAGGTTTCGCACCTTTGCGCCCGTTATCAGTTCCTGGCCCTTGAGCACGCCGCCCAGCAGGAGGCCGATCACGACCAGGACGATCGCGATCTCGATCAGGGTGAAGCCACGATTGGTATGAGGCATGTTCAGTCTCCATGGAATGGCGTGCGTACTCGCGCGGGCGCCTCGTGTGTGATGAGTCGAAACGGCACGGCATCGATCCGCTCGTGGTCTTGCCAGAATCATGCCATATGCATACAACGGCACGTGCCGCCCAATGTGCGGCGGATTCATGCTGTTAGCGGATCGATGCCGGCGCGTCCCGCATCCGGTCTCGACGCCGGTCCGACACAAGTGCCGAGCGATCGGCATCGCGCAGGGCGGCGAGTCTTTCCAGCAGGAAGCGCACCTCCGCCGGATCGGTGACCATCCCGCTTTCCAGCAGACCGCCCAGCAGGACGCGAGCCGCTTCGTGCTCGCCGAGGTCCTCGTGCAGGAAGACTGCCATCTGCCGCGCCCATCCGGGCATACCGACCGAAGCGGGCGCGGCGACGAGGTCCGAGGCCAGCGCGAGAGCCAGCCGCGTGTCTCCCAGCCGGTGACGCGCAACCAGGCTGGCGTGCGCGAGCCACTGCCACCGGCGCGCCAGATCGTGTCCCGCCTGAGCGCGCACCAGCTCGATCATCGCCTTCTGACGTGCCGGATCACGCACCTGAGTGTATACGTGCGAGGCGAGCAGGTGCGGATAGTGGCCCGGCGGATCCAGTTCGGCCGCCCTCGACAGCCAGTGCGAGAGCAAGCCGTAGTTCAGGTCGCCGAAGCCGATGCGCGCGCCGGCCTGGTCATCGAAGCTCTGCAGCCAGAGCGAGATCGCGTACGAGACCGCGAGCGAATCCCCCAGCCCGGACAGTTGCAGGACGTGGGCCGGCGGAGCAGGCGGAAGCGGCGTGCGCCCGCTCCGGTCGTCCGGCTCGATGCCCGGCCAGACGCACTGGAGCACCAGCGCGCAGGCCAGCATGAAGCCGTGCAAGAGGCCGGTCTCGCCGGGAAGCCGTAGGCGGCTGCCTCGATGCAGCAAGCGAAGCCGGCTCATTTCAGAGGTTGCGCCGCTCCAGGTCGTGGATACCCGCGCAAGCCGTCAGCACCAGGTAGACGGCTGTACGGATCGCGGCAGCGGCCACGTGGGCACCCCCGGCCCGGACATCGGCCAGCCATTCCGTACGCGCGAAGCGCGACAGGTCGGGCAGCACGTATGCGAGAACGTGTACCAGGCCGCTCACGGCATGCGTGAATGTCGTGTCGTCGAACTCGAGCCGCTGGGCAACGAGACTCTCCAGCACCGCCGTACTGCGTGCGAGCACGTAGAAGCCGGCACACAGCAGCGTGGCGAGAAGCGCGTGCTGCGTCCCCATCGCGCAGAAAAGTGCCACGCCGACCATCAGTGACAGCTCGGCGGCGAGCAGTGCGCACCAGAATGCGAGGCGCTCCGGTTCGACCAGGAAGGCGAGCGTCCCCGCCGTGAGCAGGGCGGTGAGCAGGGCAAGCACCGAGAACCCCAGCAGCTTGCCGCTGTAGAACGCGGATCGTGTCACGGGTAGCGACAGTGCGAAGGACACTGCGCCGTCATTGAATTCGCGCACGACGCTGACGATGACGTGCTGACACAGCAGCGCCACCATCACGAGGCGCGCGCTCGCCGCGAGAAACACCGCGCGCAGGCGCCACCCTTCGGTGATGGCAAGCTGCTCGACCAGCAACGCGCACACGCTCAGTCCAAGCAGCGTTGCGCCGACCGTCCATGCCAGGCGCGCGCGGGCACTCTCGAGCAGGGTGAACCGGGCGACGGTGCACGCCTGACGCGACCAGCGTCGCGCCTCACGCGCTCGCTCTGCGCACAGGCAGGCCGGATGCGATCTCATCGAACGTGGCCGATGGCGACGATCAGGGAAGGCGCCCGGCACTCACCAGCCGGCTGACGAGTATCGTCTGGGGGATCCAGACCACCAGATCGTCGAATTCGCCCCCGGGAGCACCGGATGGCGCGGCGAACGTGCGCAGGAAGAAGGGCGAACTCGCCTGCCCGTCGTTCGCAGCGTTGGCATCCTCGTCCGCATTGGTTTCCGAGCCATCCAGGTAGCTGCTTCCGTCGATCCCCAGCCCCCAGTTGCGCGGCCCGTGCGAGATCACGACCGCCACCACCTGATCGGCGAGAATCGTAGGAACGCCCGCGCTGCGGGTCATGACCCGCTTCACGCCGGAGGTGGACAGTGCGATCGGTGGACCGCCGCTGTTCGCGAACGCCTTCGTCACGCTGTAGCGAAACAGCTTGCCCCACGCATCGCTGCGCGCGCTGCCCAGCGCTGCCCATGGAAGATAGCCGGTGCAATCGACATTGGTCAGGCAGTCCGCTGCCCGCTCGCTGCCATCCGAAGCCGAGCTGGCAGGACGTGGCAGCCGCCCGTTGGCCATGGCGAACCCGAGGAGTGCTTCGCGCACGTCCTCCATGGCCTGCTGCGTCTCGTCGATCGAGTGCTGCTCGACCTGTGCGGCCAGTGGTTCGAGCAGGCCGCCCAGAAGGAGCGCCAGGATCAGCATGGCGATGGCGAGCTCCACCAGCGTGAAGCCGTGCTGACTGCAGGATGCCGGCCCGCGTGGTTTCACTCGAAGCTCACGCCGTCGTTGAATGTCGGGTCGTGCGCGGTGCACTCGAACGTGTCGTCGCCGTCCATGTTCCCGGCCTCGAGATAGGCCACACTCCCGGCTCCCGGTCCGCGTATCTGACCGGCGAGCGCAGGCCCGGAGAGCAGCACCACCGCGCGTTTGTCCGCCAGCGGGGAAGCCGGCTGGACCGTGAGGCAATCGCCACAGACGGTGATGGGCGAATCCGGTGCGAAGGCTGGTGCCACTGCATAGAACACCTGGTCCTTCCAGTTGGCCCACCAGAGGTGCTGCGTCGCACTCATCGCTACGGGGCAGTCCGGCTCCCACGTCGCCTGCATGCCCGGATAGCCGGAGGTCGCGGCCAGATCCGCCGCGAGACGTCCGAAGCGAGTCTCGTCCTGGTCCGTCAGCACCCCGGAAAATGGAACGCTGATCGGTGCCGCCCAGGGCATCCGGCCGCTCGATGCTGCCGCATAGGACTGCAGGCAGCGTAGCGCGTGGCGCCCGATGCGCCGTTCGAGTGCGGCCATGAGCTGCGGGCGGCTGACGATCCGAACCCTGTCGTTCAGCCGGAGCGCTCCGCCCGCGTCCCGGATGGGGCCTTGCACGAAGCCGTCGCCCGCATCGCCGTCCACGAACGTCGAGTTGTCTTCGATGCCGCCGTTGCCCGATGCGATGCCGAGCACCGGCTCCGCCATGCGATCGAGATAGTTGGACGCGGCACACAGCGCGGTGGCGGTGCTGCTGCACACCCGGGTGGCGAGGCAGGTGGCGGGATCCGCGTCACCGCTGCAGTCGCGCAGCTGTATCGACATCTCGCCCACGCGCTGCAACGGGCCGCCCGGAGCGATCACCACCGCCACCGCGCCGGTTGCCGGGTCGCTGCCGTCGTGCATCGTCACGCCGCCGGTGTCGCGGACGGTAAGCGTGCCGGGGGTGTCGCTGTTCAGGCAGTTCGGCCCGCCGCTCACGGGGCACTGGTTGCCGGTGGTGCGGTCGAATGCGCCGGACAATGCGTACCAGAGACGCTCGCCGCTGCCGTCACGCACGTCGGAGAGATCGAGCGTTTTCCATGGCAGCCGACCCAGGCGCTTGTCGGCCGTGACGCAGGTCAGCTCGGCCGAGCCATCGTTGTTCAGGTCGGGGCAGGGAAGGTCGCCCGGACGTTTCGCGGCGGTATCGGGCGCGACCGCGACCGCGTAGGCGAGCAGCGCCTCCTGTGCTCGGGCAAGCGCGACGGCAGTGGCCGCATCGCGCGCAGCCATCGATCGCACGACGGCATGGCGCAGAAGCATCATGGCCGTCAGCGCGCCCGCGACCAGAAGAAGCAGGATCAGCGCTGCGCCGCCGGCGGCATGCTGGCGTAATCGGCTCATGGCGCGGGAACACCCGAGCGTGGTCCGGCATTCAGGCCGCGCCCGACCCGGTCCCTTCCGACCCGGTCCGTTCCGACTCGGTCCCGCCACCTGGCAGCATCGCGCAGCAATTCCTGCAGGGACTCCGGAAGCGACTCCGGAAGCGACCCCGGACGCAGGCGTGCACCGTCCAGCCAGAGAATGCGCTGGCCGTCGCTGCGCTCCACGATGCCGGTTGCCGTCGCCCGCGCCGGCACGTTCTTGCTGTGCTCGGACGGGGCGTCGCGTGCGGCCTCCTTTCCGGATGACCGTTGCGCTTCCATGCGGGCGCGCTCTTCAGGCGTATAGATCAGCCGGCCGAGCGGCTCCCCGGCTGCAGCCGTCGGGAAGCCGATCAGCACGAGCAGGCACAGACCCGTCCGGTTCATCGGGAGCTGCCTTCGGCGACAAGCGCCTGGGACCAGCCGATTTCGCAGTGCGCCTCCAGCGCTGGGCCGGCAGTGCCGCCTCCGCGGCGGAGCGAGCATGCGCGTACGCGCATGATTCCGGCGCGGGCATCGCGCAACGCGTCCAGGAAGTGCAGCAGTTCGACCTCGTGCAGCGCGCCGATGCGCAGCCGCACGATCGACTCGCGGATCCGCACGTCCGGATACACGTGTTCCGAGGCATGCACCGGATGTTCGCCCAGCGGGTACACGGCGATGTCCCGGATGCCTGTCATGCGTTGTGCCTCCCGCAATGCCTCACGCCACCCGGGCGCACCGTGCCGGGCGACGAAGCGGCCGGCCTCGAGCGCGTCCACCGCGCGCTGCAGGCTTTCCGAAAGCGACGATTGCTGGCGCAGCTGTGCATCGCGCAGGCGCAACGCCACGCGCTGCGCGTCTGCTCCGGAGAGTGCGGCATGTGCGCGCTGCCAGTGCAGCGCCGTATAAGCGCCGGCCGCGCAGGCGAGCAGGCACAGCGCGATCAGGGTCGCCCATGCCCGCCTCACGGACCGCGCCAGGCCGGCGGCAGCGCTCACGGATTCCTCCCGACGAGGACCTCCACCTCGTACCGCGAAGCGCCGGTGGCGATGCCGCCATCCTCGGCGGAGCGCACCGGGTCGCGGGACGATCGCACCAGGGTCACGCGCGCGGCGCGCTCCATGCGTTCGAGATCGGCGAGCAAGTCATTGACCGCTCCGGGCCCGTGGCTCGCCGCCTTGTCCGGGAAGAGGGCGAGCTTCAGGATCAGGACCTCGGGCGTCGACAAATCGTCTCCGGAAGGCGCCTGTGGGTGTTCACTGCGCCAGTCCATCCGCTCCAGGACCACTGCGGGATGACGCTCCAGCACCGTCGCGGCCGCGCGGTAGGCGGCATGGGGCGAGCGTGAACGGGCGCGCACATGATCCGCCCCGCGAACGATCGCCTGTTGGCGGGAAATGGTCTGACCGAGGCCGGGAGGGTAGGCCAGCATGAGTGCCTCGGACTGCCGGGCAAGTTGCGCCTGCGACGCGCGCTGGTCGGCCTCCAGCACATGCACCATGTGCCCTCCCAGGGCGACGGCCATGGCGCCCGTGCTCAGTGCCGCACCGGCGGCCAGGTACAGTCGACGGCACGATCTCCCGGTCCGATATGCATGAGTGGCGGCCGGCGGCGCCAGGTTCAGTGCCGGCTGCCGGCGGCCCAGCAGCGCGAGCGCGATGGCCTCGGTGTCGCTGCGGGAACATCCGAGTGCCCGCGCAGCAGCAGCGGGATCGATGCAGGAGAGACGCACCTGCGGGATCGGCGGCAGAGCCTGTTCGGTCCGATGGACACCGAAGATCGCGCAATCGAGAATCTCGCCCGGAGCGAGGAGACCGGCGCTGCAGAGATAGGCACGGGTGCGTTCGATCTCCGACAGCAGGCCCGCGCCATCGAGCCTGGATCCCGGGGTCAGGCGATGCAGCCGCAGCCCACCGCACTCCAGGAACAGGAAGCGTACGGAATCCTCATGGGGCACCACCAGCAACTGCCTGTCGTTGCGCAGCGCGCGCTGCTGCGGCAGTTGCAGCAGAACCAGAGCCAGCGGATACACCCCCGCTATGCTCGTGCCTGCCGCATTCAAGGTCTTCATCCATGGACCGAGCACACGCACTCCGGTCAGCGCGGCGACGAGGACATCGTTCTCGCGGGTCCGCTTGTCGCATCGAGGCAGCACTGCTGCGCCCCGATAGGTGCAATCGCGGTACAGTCCCACGAGCTTGCGTTCGAGGAAGGCTCGCCGGTCCGCTGCCGCCAGGCGAGGCAATGCGTGCACGCCGTACTCTTCTTCGAAGCTGTTCACGGTGATGAACGCGGGTAGCGGCCCGTGCCTGGTTATCGCGTCGCGCAATGCGTCGTGTCCGGACGCATCGTTGGTGAATGACTCCAGCCAGCGCAGCCGGCCGGCGCGCCAGATCCCGGCCGTCACGGCCGAGGCATCCACACAAAGGAGAAGCTTCCTTCCCATCAGACGCGAATCCGGCCGAGCACTTCGTACACCGGAGTGAGGACCGCGAACAGGATCAGCGCCAGCATTCCTCCCAGGATGAGCGTGAGCATGGGCTCGATGGTCTTGAGGCCGCGTTCGATGGATTCCCTGACGTCGCGCTCGTAGAAGTAGTGGACGTTCTTCAGGGCGTTCTCCAGCGAACCCGTACTCTCCCCCATGCGCAGCATGCGCAGCACGAGCGGCGGAAACAGCGCAGTCCTCTCCAGGCCGTCGCTAAGTCTGCTCCCGGCACGGATCCTGACCGCGGCGTCCTGCAGGGCGAGCGCCACGGCCTGGTTACCGACGACCTCTTCCGTGCTGCGCAACGCATCCAGTATCCCGATACCCGATCGGTACAGCAGGGCGAACGCTGCGGCGAACCGGGCAACCGTCACCTTGCGCAGGATGGGGCCGATCACGGGCGTGCGCAGCTTCCACCTGTCGAACCGCATCCGCACTGCAGGACGTATCCTGATCGCATGGGCGAGCAATGCCGCTGCGATCGTGGGCAGCAGAATGCCGAGCCACCACCAGTGGACGACGAAGCCGGATACCGCGATCAGCGCACGCGTCTGCAGTGGCAGCTCGGTTCCCATGGTGCGCAGGAGCGTGACGACCTGCGGGACCAGATAGACCAGCAGGAACGCGGCGACCAGGAGCACGACCACACACACCAGCGCCGGATAGATCAGCAGCTTGCGGCTCTGTGCGAGCAGTTCGTCCTGCCAGCGCAGCGACCTTGCCAGTCCCTCCAGGATCTCGTCGAGCCGGCCCGATTGCTCTCCGGCGCGCACCAGGCTCACGAACACGCCGTCGAACACCTTCGGGAACGTGGCCATGGCCTGTGACACGGTCCGGCCGCCTTCGATCTCCTCGATCAGGCAGCTAAGCACACTGCGCAGTCCGGGCTGATCGCAGGAGGCGGCGAGTTCCCGCAGTCCGTCGAGAATGGGCAATCCCGCCCGTACGATCTGCTCGAGGTCGAAGCAGAGGGCGAGGCGCTCCCGCCGGCTGATGCGTGCGCTGCGTGCCTGATGCGCAAGTCCCGCCAGTTGCCGCACAGAGACGAGTTCCAGGCCCATGCGGCGCAGGCGCGCCTCGAGATCCAGCTCGTTGCGCGCGTCGAGTCGGCCCCTGGACATCTCGCCGGAGGCGGACAGGGCCTTGAACGCGAATAGAGGCATGGTCTGGTCAGCGCGCATCAGGCATCGTGACCGCCTGCACACGCGGGAGAAGGCTGAGGTTGCGTGCCACCTCGGCCAGCGCGGTCGAGCCGTCGAGGATGCGGGCAATGCCATCGTCGGCGAGCGGCCGGAACCCCTTGGCGGAGGCGGCCTCGCGCAGTTCGCGCATCGGCGCCCGGCGCGCGACCGCATCGTCCAGCTCGATGTCCATGCACAGTGTCTCCATGACGGCAATGCGCCCGCTGTAGCCACGGAAGCGACATCGCGCGCAGCCGGCCGGTCGATACAGGGTCGACCCGGAATCGGCGGGCATCCCCAGCACGGCTTCCTCCTCGGGCGGAGCCGTATACGCTTCCCGGCAGTGCGGGCACAGCGTCCGCACCAGGCGCTGTGCGATCACGCCGACGATGTTTCCGGCAATGATCTCGGCCGGGACGCCGATGTCCAGCAGGCGTGCAAAGGTGCCGAGGGCGGAATTCGTGTGCAGCGTGGTGAAGACCTGATGGCCCGTCATGGCAGCACGGAACGCCATCTGCGCCGTTTCGGCGTCGCGTATCTCGCCGACGAGAATGATGTCGGGATCCTGGCGCATGATCGAGCGGATGCCGCCTGCAAAACCCGTCTGCGCCGCGTCGCCGACCGAGGTCTGACGCATCATGGCCATCGGGTACTCGACGGGATCCTCCAGCGTCATGATGTTGACCGACTCGCGGTTGAGCCGGGACAGCAGCGAGTACAGGGTGGTGGTCTTTCCGCTTCCGGTCGGGCCGGTGACGATGACGATGCCTTCGGGCCGCGCGAGCATCTGCTCGATGCTGGCCAGGCAATGGGAGGCGAGCTGCATCTGCTCCAGGCTCATCACCGACTTCGTCCGATCGAGCACGCGCAGCACGATGTTCTCGCCGTGGATCGTCGGATGCGAGGCGACCCGGAAGTCGATGTCGCGGGCGTTCAGGGTCAGCGATACGCGTCCGTCCTGCGGCATGCGCGTCTCCGCGATGTCCATGCCGCTCATCACCTTCAGCCGGACCGCGATCCCGGGCCAGTGCCGCCTGTGCAGACTGCGCACCTGCTCGAGCACGCCATCGAGGCGGTAGCGGATACGCAGGAAGGAAGCTTCGGGCTCGAAATGGATGTCGGATGCGCCGCGCTTGATCGCATCCCCGAGCAAGGCCCCGACGAGGCGGATCACCGGTTGCTGATAGTGCGCGTCGGAGACGTCCAGACTGCGATAGTCGATCTCGCCCGTTTCGATCTCCCGGAGAATCCCGTCGACCGACAGTTCGTGACCGTAGAGCTGATCGATGCGGTCGAGCAGCTGGGCGGTGCTGGCGAGCAGCACCCTGATGCCGATATTCCGGTCCAGGCGAGCCCGCAGATGATCGAGCGCCAGAACGTCCACGGTGTCCGCGACCGCGAGGGTCAGCGTCCGGCTCGCATGATCGAAGGCGATCGGCAGCACCCGATGCCGCAACGCCAGCTCCTGCGGGACGCGGGCGAGTGCATCCGCTTCCACCACCACATGGGACAGGTCGACCGACTCCTGTCCGATGCGGCGCGCCAGCACGTCCCGGATGACGCTGTCGCTGAGAAAACCGAGACGCACCAGCAGGCGGCCCAGCGGTGCCCGATGCTCGCGCTGTTCGGTCAGTGCAATGCGAAGCTGATCTGCGGTGATCAGTCCCTGGCGCAGCAGGGATTCGCCGAGGCGTGGCGCCGGCTGCGAGCCGGGCCGCTCAGTCGGCGCGTGCATTGCCCAACGTCGCGATGCGACGCGCGACGACGGCGACGTCCACCGCCACCGGGGTGCGGCCTTCGCTCGCCGTGGCGATACGGCGGTAGAGCGCCAGCGCCGACGCCGGTTCGCCGAGATGCTCCAGGCTGACCGCCAGATTGAACGCGATGTCGACGCGGTCAGGCTGCAGGTGATGGGCAGTCTGGAGTGCCTCGTGGGCCAGCCGCCACCGTCCACCTGCGCCATGTGCCCGACCCAGCAATGCGTACAGGTCCGCGGACGGATGCTCCGATACGAGCGTCCGGATCTCCTGCTCGGACACCGTCTCTCCGGCGACGGCGCGAATCACCAGGAGATTGGAGCGGGCGACGGCATTCGCGGGGTCGAGAGCGAGCACGCCGAGGTACCTGCGCTGCGCCTCGCCGTGCGAGCCCATTCGGGACAGCGCCGCTGCCTCTCCCAGGATGGCCGCGGTATGGTCCGGCCGCCGCGCCAGCAGGTCACGGTAGAGCGACAGTGCCTGCTGCGTGCGGCCACCTTCCAGTGCCTGCCATGCGGCGAGCAGCGCTGCGTCCTCCCCTGTCGTCCGCATGCCCACGATCGGACGCTCCGCGCTGTCGGACTCGCGCTGGAATGCAGGGGCAGATCCTTCGGTGACTTGCGGGCGGGTGACCGGTGTCCCGGCTGGAATGCCGCCGTCCGCAGGTTCGGCGAGGGCCGTCGCCGTGGTGGAGGATGGGGTGGAATGCAAGGTTGCCGGCACCGCCGCCTGCGCAATTGCCGTTTCGTGAGCCGGGGGTGCGGTTTCGTGAGCCGGGGGTGTGGCTTCCGATGGCGCCGGGCTGGCGTGAGAGACGGGGCTCGGAGTGCCGGACGTGTCCGGGCGGGCCGTGGCCTGCGTACTGGCCGGCGTTGATGGCGCAGTGACAGACCGCCACCAGCCGGGGTGTGCGATCTCGAGCCAGGCGTAGGCGGCATACGAGCCTGCGGCGGCCATGGCGCACAGCAGGAGGATCGAGCGGCGGCGCCAGCCAGTCGCGGCAGGTGCATGCGCCTGTGCGTCGAGCGGTTTCGTCCACCTTGTCTCGCTGCTGCCAGTGCTCTGCGCTGGGACGTCGTCCGGGAGATCGTGATCGTGAAGTCCCAGGCGGGGTTCGAGTGCCAGCGGCCCTCCCGCGGATCTCCCGTTCAGTTCCAGCGAGGCAAGAGTCGAATTCATTGCATGCCTTGCGCCATGGCGTTGGGGAGGAGCCGCTGCAGGTGCCTCAGTTCCGCGGACTGGATCGAGGGCGAGGACACCGCGGTAGGCCTGATAAAGATCACCAGCTCGGTCTTGTCGAGCGCCTCGTCGCGGTAGGCAAAGGCGTCCCCCACGCGTGGCAGTCTTCCGAGGCCGGGCACCTGGTCGCGGTCCCGGCGGACGCCGTCCTGGATGAGTCCGCCCAGGACTGCCGTCTGCGTGCTCTGCAGTCTGATGACCGATTCCATCTCGCGCACCTGGATCTCGGGGACGCGGTTGGCGATCGGATTGGGCAGCGGGTCGCCACGGGCATCGACCTTGAGGAGCGGATTGGGATCGTCCACGAAGCGCGAGATGCGACTGATCGTCGGTCGCACCACCAGATTCACCGTTCCGGTCGCATCGATCTGCGGGGTGAGGCTGAGCACGACGCCTACCGCGACCGTGCTCGGGGTGGTGGTCACGCTCTGCAGGGTCTGCGTCTGGTTCTGGGACACGGACGAGGCGACGGTGAAGTAGACGACGTTGTCCACCACCTTGAGCAGGGCGGTCTGATTGTTCAGGGACATGATCTTCGGGCTGGAGAGCACACGCGTTCGACCGAACCGTTCCAGCAGCCTGACGGCAATCTGCAGGTCGCCATCCGATGCGGCGTATCCCAGCACCATTCGCGGCGCAGTGCCGAGCGCGCTGCCCAGCAACTCCTGGCTCCAGCGCCAGCCCTGGCCCGGCCGGCCGATCTGTTGCCAGTCCACGCCCGCCTGATACGTGTCCGAGAGCTTGACTTCGACGATGGTGCATTCGATGAGCACCTGTCGTTCGGCGGCCTGCCTGACTCCGTCGAGGTAGCGCTGAACCAGTGTGTGCTCGCGCTGCGTCGCCATCACGGTGATCGTCCCTGCTACCTGATTGACGAGGATCTGGTCATCGGGCAGGTCGTCCGACCCGCTGGTCTGCCCGCCGAAGGCACTGCGGTACAGTTCCCTGGCGGCGTCGCCGGCTGGTGCGACGGCACCTGCCTGTGCGATCCGTTCTCGGCGGGCGGCGATCACGGACTCGGCGCGTGCCTGGCGTTCTTCGGCCGATTCGCGCTGCGTGCGGCTCATCGACAGTATTCGCTGAAGATTGCCGACGACGGCTGCCCAGAAGTTGTTGCGCGAAGTGCTGGTGACAGCGGTCTGCGAGCTTCCGCCGGCCCCCGCCGATGCTGCACCGGCCGTGACGGCGCCCGCGCTGATCTGACCGCTCACCGAAATGGTGGAGGTGGTATCCCGCTCCAGGTTCACGTAGTCGACGCGGTAGATCTGCAGGAAGGGCCTGTCCGGTGCGACGAACACGGTGCCTGACGCAATGCGATAGCGCAGGTTCACCTGCTCGGCAATCCGGTCGAGGATGGCGGTGAGCGGCTGATCCACCGCATTCAGGGTGACGATTCCCCGCAGATCGGGATGGATGTCGATATTCGTTGCGCTGTCCCGGGACAGGGCAAGCAGCAGCTCCTGCACCGGCAGCTGGTGGACCGCCACGCTGTAGCGCATCGATTCCTTGCCGGGAGGATGGACGAATGCCGCGGGCGGCGTCATGGACGGGATGTCGGGGACTTGCGCGGGCCGCGCATCCGGATCCGCGCCGAGATGTCCCGCCGGAGGAGGAGGAATCTCGGGTATGCCGGCACACGCCCCTGCCAGCAGGGGCAGTACGGCACACAGACGAACCGCTGCGGTAAGCATGCCGGGCGGGAGGTTCAGCGCGGGGCCGACGGCGCCGGTGTCGCAGAGGGGCGCTGCGGGAGCAGACATCGAACGCGCGCCAGGAATCCTGCAGGCGCCATGTTCAATCTCCGTGCGGCGGTCCGCGCGTGACGCAGCGTCACTTCGCGGGTGTCTTCTGCGAAGGCTGCCATGAGGGTCCGGTCGGCAATCCGGTCGATCTGCACGGGCAGGCCGCCGCTCACGCGGGCGATGTAGCGCCCGATGCCGGCCGGAAGAAGGCCGGTCGAGACGTCGCCCGCGGCACGCAGCCGCAGGCCGAGATACTCGTTGACCTCCCCGGGCGCCAACGGCGCGAGCCGCCCGCGGTAGGTGATGCGGCTGCGGATCTGGCGCGCCTCGTTCTGCGCGAGCCGCACATCCAGGTAGGGCGTTCCAACCAGCACGAGTTGCGCGGTCTTGCCGGTGCCGGCATCCGCACCGGCAAGCAGGCGAAGCGACTCCAGCGTGTCCAGCGGCATGTGCTGGGCCTCGTCGATCAGGATCACGAGATGTCGACCGACCTTGGCATTCGCGCGCAATTGCGCCCGGACGACCGCGTCGAGGTCATTCGCCGTGCCCCGGCCGCCGACACCCAGGATCCCGGCGAGGGCGTGCATGGCCCGATGCCGGCCGAGGGCCGGTTCGGAAAGCCGGATGCAAGGCAGACGACCTGACAGCCGCGCCTGCAACACCCGGCATATCGTCGTTCGGCCGCTTCCCGGCGCCCCCGTCAACGCCAGGATGCCATCCCCGTGCTCGATTCCGTAGATGAGAGTTTCGACGATCGTGCCCCGTTGCGCTCCTTCGAAGAAGGGCTGCGCCTGTGGAGAGGTGCGGAAGGGAGGGAAGCGGAATCCGAAATAGGTGCAGTACATGGCCTTACTCCCCGGCTCCGTGGACGTCGAACTGCTGCAGGCGGCTGTGGAGGGTGGTCCGGCGCACGCCCAGCAGACGTGCCGCCTGGGTCAGATTGTGGCCGGTGATCGCCAGTGCGGCTTCCACGAAGGCGCGCTCCCAGGCCTCGAGCAGCCGGTCGAGGTCGATGCTTCGATGGGCGAGCAGGTGCATGCGTGCCGCATCGCGTGTCAATGCCAGCGGCCCATCGGCTGCTGCGGCCAGGCTCGCCTGCTCGAGCTCGCCATGCAGGCGTGTGGGGTCGATGCTCTGCCCGGCATACCGTGCGTGCAGTCTGATGACGATGTTGCGCAGTTCGCGAACGTTACCGGGAAAGGGGTGCGCCATCCAGAGCGTCTCGGCGCGCGCATCGAGCCGGATGGGCGCGGCTCCCGATTCCTGGGCGCAGCAGCGTGCGAAGTGATGGAGCAGGACGAGCCGGTCGCGGCCGCGCTCGCGCACCGGAGGCACGCGCAGGGAAAAGACGCTCAGGCGATGATACAGATCGGCGCGGAAACGGCCCTTGAGCACCTCTGCACGGAGATCGCGGTTGGTGGCCGACAGGATTCGCGCACCGGCCCGCAGCGCGCGGGTCTCGCCGACGCGCTGGAATTCCCCGGACTCGAGTACGCGGAGCAGCTTGGCCTGCGCATCCAGCGGCAGCTCCCCGATTTCATCCAGGAACAGGGTGCCGTCCTGGGCGGCTTCGAAGTAGCCGGCGTGAGCGGCCGCGGCACCGGTGAACGCGCCCCTGGTGTGGCCGAACAGGGCGCTTTCGACGAGACCGGGCGCGAGGGCAGCGCAATTGATGACGACGTAGGGACGCGTGCGCCTGGGCCCGAGCCCGCGGATGCGTGATGCCACCAGTTCCTTGCCCGTTCCCGATTCCCCCTCGATCAGAACCGGATACGGGCTGCACGCGCACGGCCCGATCTGCTCCTTCAGGCGACTGACTGCCTCACTATCGCCAATCAGCAGATCCGGGTGGGCCGGACTCGAAGGCAGGCGCATTGCTGCAGCGGCCTGTGTCGAAACTGCGGGGCAGGGCGCGGCCTGGGGCATGGACTCCTCCTAGCGCCTGGCAATGATGCATTCGAGAAACGCGTCCTCCAGGCCGGTCGCCCCGTAGCGCAGGCGGAAGTCACCGGCACGATCCGCGCAGAGCAGGCGTCCGCGATGCAGCAGTGCCACGCGGTCGGCAATCGCGCCGATGTCGGAGAGATGATGGGAGCTGATCAGAGCCGATCCTCCGGCATCCCGGTAGCGCACCAGCCGATCCGTCAGCGCCCGCCTGCCGCGGGCGTCCAGCCCGCTTGCCGGCTCGTCCAGGAGAAGAAGGGGCCTGCGGCCGAGAAAGCAGGCGGCCAGGCCCAGCTTCTGCCGCATGCCCTTCGACAGCTCGCGTGCAGGGCGCGAAAGGATGCCCGGGTCGAGATCGAGTTGCATGCACATTTCGCGCGCCTCCCCTTCCACGTAGTGTTGGCCATGCTGTGCCAGGACGTAGCGCAGCACGTCACGCCCTCTTAGATAATACGATGGCATAAATTGTTCGGAAAGGAAAGCGCAATGTGCACGCGCCGCCGCGTTGCGGTGCGAGACGCCGAACAGTTCGACCCGCCCCGCTTCCATGCCGCACAGGTCGAGAATGCAGCGCAGCAGGGTGCTCTTTCCTGCTCCGTTCAAACCGGCGAGGACGACGATCTCGCGCTGCCCGATATCGAGCGCATCCACTTCCAGGGTCTGTCCGCCGGCGTACGCGTGCCGCAATCCCCGGATGCGCAGGATCGACTCGGCCGATAATGACGAAGGCATATGCATGTGCGCCATTCTAGACCAGGCCGCGGGCAAATGCACCAGGCCGGCGGGCAGCGTGACCGGAACTTCCCCGGCAGGCTGCTAGAATACCCGGCGACCTCAAGCCCACATGGAGAAGGTTCTGACCGACAATCTGGTCGAGATCGACAACGTCGAGTTCCGTTACGACGTGCGTGCCGTGCTCAAGGGCATCAACATGCAGTTCCCGCGCGGCCGGGTGATCTCCATCATGGGCCTGTCGGGGTGCGGCAAGACCACCACGCTCAGACTGATCGGCGGGCAGTTGCGGCCCACCAGCGGCGAGGTGCGGGTCGCGGGGCGGCCGGTGCACGCGATGGACATGCGCGAGCTGTACACGCTGCGCCGCCGCATGGGCATGCTGTTCCAGTTCGGCGCGCTGTTCACTGACATGTCGGTGTTCGACAACGTGGCCTTCCAGCTGCGCGAGCACACGACGCTGAGCGATCGCACCATCCGCGACCTCGTGCTCATGAAGCTCAATGCCGTCGGATTGCGCGGCGCGCAGGACCTCCTGCCTTCGGAACTGTCCGGGGGCATGGCCCGGCGGGTGGCGCTGGCGCGGGCAATCGCCCTCGATCCGATGCTGATCATGTACGACGAGCCGTTCGCCGGGCTCGACCCGATTTCGCTGGGCGTGATCGGCAACCTCATCCGGCGGCTGAACGACGCGCTGGGGGCGACCTCGATCGTGGTCACCCATGACGTGCAGGAATCGCTGAAGATCGTGGACTACGTGTACTTCATGTCCGAAGGAGTGGTGGTGGCACAGGGGACGCCGGCGCAGATCATGGAATCGAAAGAGGATTACGTGCGCCAGTTCGTGCACGGCCAGATGGACGGCCCGGTGCCGTTCCAGTACCCGGCTGCGCCGTATCCGCAGGACCTGAGGCTGGAGACGGTCCGTGGATAACTTCGTCGTGCGCGCCCTGCGCCACATCGGGCACATCGTCATCGACGGCGTGTGGCGCCTGGGCTACGCCAGCCGCTTCTTCTTCCTGGTGCTGGTGCGCTCCGGGCCGAGCTTCAGGCGCTTCGCGCTCACGGTGCGCGAGATCTATTTCGCGGGCGTGCTCTCGCTCATCATCATTCTGGTGTCCGGCCTGTTCGTCGGCATGGTGCTGGGTCTGCAGGGCTACGACACGCTCCAGCGCTACGGCTCGGCCGAAGCGGTGGGCACGCTGGTGGCGCTCTCGCTGGTGCGGGAACTCGGGCCGGTGGTGTCGGCCCTGCTGTTCGCCAGCCGCGCGGGCTCGGCGATGACGGCCGAGATCGGTCTGATGAAGGCGACCGAGCAGATCACCGCGCTCGACATGATGGCGGTCGATCCGATTTCGCGCATCGTCGGTCCGCGCTTCTGGGCCGGCGTGATCTCCATGCCGCTGCTGGCGGCGCTGTTCAGCGCCATGGGAATCTTCGGCGGCTACCTCATCGCCGTGGTGCTGTTGGGCGTGGACGCGGGCGCGTTCTGGTCGCAGATGCAGGCCTCGGTGGATCTGCGCAATGACGTGATGAACGGTGTGATCAAGAGTATCGTGTTCGGCATCGCCGTCACCGCGATCGCGTTGTTCGAGGGTTACGACGCGCCGCCAACGGCCGAGGGCGTGTCGGGCGCCACCACGCGCACGGTGGTCACGTCCTCGCTCGCCGTCCTGTCGCTGGATTTCGTCCTCACCGCCTTCATGTTCAGGGGTCTGTAAACCATGGATCGCAAAGTCCTCGACCTGTGGGTCGGCATCTTCGTTGCAAGCGGCCTGGTGGCGCTGCTGGTGCTGGCGCTCAAGGTGAGCAACGCCAGCACGACCTTCAACACCAGCGACAGCTACACGGTGACCGCCGAGTTCGACAATATCGGCGGCCTGAAGCCGCGCGCCCCGGTGAAGAGCGCCGGCGTGCTGGTCGGCCGCGTCGAGAGCATCGGCTTCGACAACGAGAAGTTCGTCGCGCGAGTTGAACTGAAACTGGACAAGCGCTACCGGTTCCCGACCGACTCCTCGGCGTCGATCCTTACCTCCGGCCTGCTGGGCGAGCAGTACATCGGGCTGGACGGCGGAGCCGACGAGGCGCTGCTCGAGAATGGCGATCGCCTGAAGCTGACCCAGTCCGCGGTCGTGCTGGAGCGCCTGATCGGACAGTTCCTGTACGGCAGGGCGGCCGAGGGCGGATCGAAGTAGCGCCGCGGTTGTCCAACGGCATCATCCATTCGAAGAGAGACGGACATGGAATCCAAGGCTCTGCAGAAGTTGGCCGCTCCCGCACGGCTGCTGTGCGTGCTCGCGGTCCTGCTCGCGCCGCTGGCAGCGCTCGCCCAGAAGGCGCCCGATGCCCTGGTACGCTCGGTGGCCGACGAGGTGCTGAAGATCGTGCAGAACGATCAGGCGCTGCGCGAAGGCGACAATGCCAGGATGGCCAGCCTGATCGAGGAGAAGATCGTTCCCCACTTCGACTTCGAGCGCATGACCAGGCTGGCGGTCGGACGTCCCTGGCGGGAAGCGACCTCCGTGCAGCGCCAGAGCTTGATCGACCAGTTCCGCACGCTGCTGGTGCGTTCCTACAGCGCGGCCTACACCACCTACAAGCACATCGTCATCGACGTGAAGCCGCTGAGGATGCAGCCGAGCGAAGAAGACGTGCAGGTCAGAACCGAGATCAGGCTGCCGGGCGGTGCGCCGCCGGTGAAGGTGGACTACAGCATGGTCAGGGCCAATGCCGACTGGAAGGTGTACGACGTGGTGGTGGACGGGGTGAGCATGGTCACCACCTATCGCAACACCTTCGCCGAGGAGGTGCGCAGGGGCGGCGTCGATGGACTGATCAGGACGCTCGACGACATGAACACCGCGAAGACGCCGCCGCCCGCGGCCGGGGTCCAGAAGCAGTGACCGCACGCATCGTCCGCGACGGCGCGCTGTACCGGATCGAGGGTCCGGTCACGATGGCCAACGTCGAGTCCCTGCTGCAGGCCGGCCGCAGCCAGTTCGACGGCGCCCGGGTGAGCGTGGACCTGGGCGGCGTGACCGAGGCCGACTCCTCGGCCCTGAGCCTGCTGCTGCAGTGGGCACGCGACGGTGCGTCGCAGGGCCGGCGCATGGCCTTCACCAACCTGCCGACGGGGCTGCAGAGCCTCGCGGTCCTGTACGGCATCGACGAACTGTTTCCGACACTCCACGACAGTACCGACCCACGCGCCTGACGGAACGGGTCGGCGCAGCGGCCGATCGCGTTCTCCAGAACAACAATGCCGAGCGCCATCGAAGTCCGGGAGGTGAGCAAGCGCTATCGCAGCGTGCGCGCCCTGTCGGGCGTGGACCTGAAGATCGAGCAGGGCGAGTTCTTCGGCCTGCTCGGCCCCAACGGCGCCGGCAAGACCACTCTCATCAGCCTGCTCGCCGGCCTGGCGCGGCCCGATGCCGGCACGCTCCAGGTGATGGGCCACGACGTGGTGCACGACTACCGGCGCGCGCGTAGCGCGCTGGGCGTGGTGCCGCAGGAACTGGTGTTCGACCCGTTCTTCACTGTGCGCGAGACGCTGCGCATCCAGTCGGGCTATTTCGGACTGCGGCACAACGACGAGTGGATCGATCAGATCCTCGAGCGACTCGATCTCGCCGCGAAAGCCGACAGCAACATGCGCACCCTGTCGGGAGGCATGAAGCGGCGCGTGCTGGTGGGTCAGGCGCTGGTGCACCGGCCGCCGGTCATCATCCTCGACGAGCCCACCGCGGGCGTGGACGTGGAACTGCGCCAGGGCCTGTGGCGCTTCATCCGCGAACTCAACGAGGCGGGACACACGATCGTGCTGACCACCCACTACCTCGAGGAAGCGGAGGCCTTGTGCGGGCGCATCGCCATGCTCAAGCAGGGACAGGTCATCGCGCTCGACACCACTCGCAACCTGCTCAGGCACGTATCCGGGGTGCGGGTGCGCATGCGCCTGGAGCCGGACCGGCTGCCCGTCACGCTGCGCGAGTGGCACGTGGAACGGGAGGGCGACAGCGAGGTGCTGCAGCTGCCCGACTATGCGGCGGTCGAGCCGATGCTCGGCATGCTGCGAACCGGCGGCGTGCGCGTGCAGGAGCTCGAGGTCATGCAGACCGATCTTGAGGACGTGTTCGTGCAGTTGATGCGGAAGAGCTGATGGACGGCTTCCTCACCCTCCTGTACAAGGAGCTGCTGCGCTTCTGGAAGGTCAGCTTCCAGACCATTGCCGCGCCCATCCTCACCGCGCTGCTGTATCTGCTGATCTTCTCCCACGTGCTCGAGAGCCGTGTGGACGTATTTCCGGGCGTCGGCTACAAGGCCTTTCTGATCCCGGGCCTGGTGATGATGTCGCTGCTGCAGAATGCCTTCGCCAACAGCTCTTCCAGCCTGATCCAGTCCAAGGTCACCGGGAACATCGTCTTCGTCCTGCTCACGCCGCTGTCGCCGGTGCAGATGTTCTCGGCCTATACGCTGGCCGCTGTCGTGCGCGGGGTCATGGTCGGCCTGGGTGTGCTCCTGGCGACCCTGCCGCTGGCCGACCTGCGCTTTGCCCATCCGGTGTGGATCCTGGTGTTCGCGGTTCTCGGCGGATCCATCCTCGGTTCGCTCGGGCTCATCGCGGCGATCTGGGCGGAGAAGTTCGACCAGATGGCGGCCTTCCAGAACTTCCTCGTCACTCCGCTCACCTTTCTGGCCGGCGTGTTCTACTCGGTCCACTCGCTGCCGGAGTTCTGGCTCGCCGTATCCCATATGAACCCGTTCTTCTATATGGTGGACGGCTTCCGCTACGGATTCTTCGGCGTGTCCGACGTGGCGCCGGCCGTGAGCCTGGCGATCGTCGCTGCCTTCTTCCTGGCGGTGGCGGCGATCACGCTGACCCTGCTGCGCACCGGCTGGAAGTTGCGCCACTGAGCGGCTCGCGCGCTCGACTACAATGCCGGCTTCGAGGATTTTCGCAAGGAGCGGGCCGTGGTATTGCCGGATGACGTCAAGCGCTACATCGAGCAGGGACTGGACTGCGAGCACATCGAGGTGCAGGGCGACGGCCATCATTTCGAGGCCGTGATCGTGAGTGCCGCCTTCCGCGGGAAGAACCGGGTGCAGCAGCACCAGTTGGTGTACAAGGCATTGGGCCAGCGCATGCGCGAGGAGATCCACGCGCTGTCCATGCAGACCCTCACGCCCGAGGACTGGGCGAGCGTGCGCAAGTGAGCAGCGCTTCGCTCGTCGTCCGCGGCAACGCCACGGGCAGGGCGCTCGGCGCGGCCCGCGCGCATGGATAAGCTCCTCATCCAGGGCGGTGTGCCCCTGCGCGGCGAGGTCCGGGTATCCGGAGCCAAGAACGCCGCCCTGCCCATCCTGTGCGCCTCCATTCTGACCGCTCGGACCCTGCGCGTGAGCAATGTTCCGCACCTGCGTGACGTGACCACCACGCTCACGCTGCTCGCGCAGATGGGCATGGACGTCGCGCTGGACGAGCGCGGCGGTGTCGCGCTCAGCGCGCAGCGGCTGGACAACCGCGTCGCGCCCTACGACCTGGTCAAGACCATGCGCGCCTCGATCCTGGTCCTGGGACCGCTGGTGGCGCGCTTCGGCGAAGCGCGCGTATCGCTGCCCGGCGGCTGTGCCATCGGCTCGCGGCCGGTGGATCAGCACATCAAGGGCCTGCAGGCGATGGGCGCGAGCTTCGAGATCGAGCACGGCTACATCCACGCACGTTCCGAGCGGCTGCGGGGCGTACGCATCGTGATGGACATGATCACGGTGACGGGCACCGAGAACATCATGATGGCCGCCACCCTCGCCGAAGGGACGACGGTCATCGAGAATGCCGCGCGCGAGCCGGAGGTGGTGGACCTCGCGCAATGCCTGATCGGCATGGGCGCGCAGATCACCGGGCATGGCACGGACGTGATCACCGTGCATGGCGTGCATGCACTGCACGCCGCGGACTACGCGGTCATGCCGGACCGGATCGAAGCGGGCACCTTCCTGGCTGCCGCGGCAGCCACCCGCGGAGAGATCACCCTGCGCAGCGCGCGCGTGGACAGCCTGGATGCCGTGCTCGGCAAGCTGCAGGAGGCCGGTGCGCTGATCGAGGTCGGCGACGACTGGATCTCGCTGAAGCAGGCGGCACGTCCGGCGCCGGTCAGCGTCCGCACCGCGCCCTATCCGGCGTTTCCGACCGACATGCAGGCACAGGTCATGGCGCTCGACTGCGTGGCGGACGGTACGGCGCTGATCACCGAGACGGTGTTCGAGAATCGCTTCATGCACGTCCAGGAACTGCGCCGACTCGGCGCCGAGATCGACGTGGATGGACACACTGCAGTGGTGCGCGGCGTGCGGGGTCTGTCCGGCGCGACTGTCATGGCCACCGATCTGCGCGCCTCCGCCTGCCTCGTGATCGCCGGGTTGGTTGCCGAAGGCGATACCGTGATCGATCGCATCTACCACCTGGACCGCGGCTACGAGCGCATCGAGGAAAAGCTGTCGCACCTGGGGGCGCGGATAAGGAGAATCAGGTAGCTGCGACAGCTGTCAGGCGCAGGCTAACCCCGCGCAGCGGGGTTAAGGCCGCAGGCCGGCCGGAGCCAAAACTTCCCGGCACCTGGGGGCTGAATGCGACAGCTGTCAGGCGCAGGCTA
>JADZGB010000009.1 GCA_020854105.1 Burkholderiales bacterium
CCTTGGGCACCGCATCGATGATCAGTGGCTGGGCGTCGATCAAACGCGCCTGCAGGTCGCGGGCGGGCGTGCCGGTGGGTGGCGTCGCCACATAGGTCAGGCCGCGTGCGCGCTCGCGCAGTGCGCCGGGCGCACCTTCGGCGAGCAGGCGGCCCTGGTGCATCACGAACACCTGCGCGCAGCGCTCGGCCTCGTCCATGTAGGCGGTGCTGACGATCACGCTGAGCTTTTCGTCGTCCACCAGTTGCTGCACGATCTGCCACAGGTCCCGGCGCGAGAGCGGATCGACGCCGACGCTGGGCTCGTCCAGCAGCAGCAGATCCGGCGAGCGCACCAGCGTGCAGGCCAGGCCGAGCTTCTGCTTCATGCCGCCCGAGAGCTTTCCGGCCGGGCGTGACGTGAACCGGGCCATGTCGGTCATTTCCAACATGCGCGCGAAGCGTTCGCGGCGCACCTCCTGCGGCACGCCATGCAGGTCGGCGTAGAGGTCGAGGTTCTCCTGCACGCTCAGGTCTTCATACAGGCCAAAGCGCTGCGGCATGTAGCTGATGCGGTCCTGCACCGTTTGCGGGTTGTGGGCGACGTCGATGCCCAGCACGCGCAATGTCCCCGCATCGGGCTTGAGCAGCCCGGCCATCATGCGCATCAAGGTGGTCTTGCCGGCCCCGTCCGGGCCGACCAATGCGGTCAGCTCACCTTGGCGCACCTGTAGCGACACACCATCGATCGCGTGCAGCGGCTCGCCACCTGGCGCCTCGAAGGTCTTGCGCAGGCTTTCGGCGACGACGCTGACATCAGCTTGCCCAGCCCAGCTCATTGCGCGCTGCCGTTGCTCAGTACGACGGTGGCCGGCTGGCCAAGGCGCAGCGCGTTGTCCTTGTCCTCGACGATCACCCGCACCTCATAGACCAGGCTGGTGCGCAGCTCCTCGGTCTGCACCGACTTGGGCGTGAATTCGGCCACCGAGGAGATGTAGCCGACCTTGCCGGCGATGGGCTGGTCCGGTGCGCTGTCAGTGGTGACCCGTGCGCTCTGGCCGGGCTTGACCTTGCCAAGATCCGGCTCGCTCACATACACGCGCACCCACTTGGGCTCGGTGATCGCCAAGGCGTACACCGGCTTTTGCGCAGTAGCCATGTCACCCGGCTCCAGCAGGCGCGAACGCACCACGGCATCGGACGGTGCGACCAGTCGCCCCTGCGCGATCTGGTGCCGCAACAGCGCCAGTTGCGCTTCGGCGGCTTTCAGTTGCGCTTCGGCGGCGGCGATATCTTCCTTGCGCGGGCCGATCTCAGTCAGTCGCAGCGCGTCGTGCTTTTGCGCGGCCTGCGCATCCGCGACCTGTACGGCGGCCCTGGCGCGATCCAGTTCCTGCACGCTGACGCCGCGGCCGCCGGTGTTGTCGGCGATGCCCTGCAAGCGCGCCAAATCCTTCTGCGCACGGACCGCTTCTACCTGCGCGGCGCTCAGGCTGCTGCGCGCCTGTGCCAGCTCCTGCGGGCGCGCGCCGTTCTTCAAGCGCAGCAGGTTCTGCTGCTGCACGCCGATCTGCGCCTGCGCCTGTTCCGCCTGCAAGGCCAGCGTCTGCGTGTCGAGCGTGGCCAGAACATCCCCGGCCTTCACGGCATCACCTTCGTCTGCCTTCAATTCAGCCACGCGGCCACTACCATCGAAGGCCAGCGCCACCTGCCGGATGTCCACGTTGCCGTACATCACCAGCGCGCCGTCATGGCCTTTGTCTCGCTGGTGCATCCAGGCCCATGCGCCGAGCGCCAGCACTGCGAGGAGACCAAGGGCAATGAGAGGCTTCTTCATGTCAAACAATCCAGGAAGTCGGAAGAGAGATAGAGCAATGCATCGCGCCACGGTAACACTAAATTGATTTTAATTTTAAATTGGACGACAATGCAAGTCGTATGTGCTGCTCTGGACGATCGAGGAATGAACAAACCTGCACGCGGACTTCGCTCGGATGGCGAAGCCACACGAACCCGGATACTCGAGGCTGCGGGCGAACTGTTCGCCGCGACGGGCTATGCCGAAACGCCCAACAAGGCGATCGCTGCCCATGCACAGGTGGATCTGGCATCCATCAACTACCACTTCGGCAACCGCAGCGGCCTGTACCAGGCCGTGTTGACAGAGTCTTACGGTCAGGTACTAGGCCTTGCCACCCTGAAGCAGCTTGTCGGCAGCGAGTTGGCTCCAGCGTCGAAGTTGCGTGCGCTCATCGAGCAGTTGGTCGGGCACGCGACACGAGAGCCTCGAGCGTGGCAGTTGCGCGTCCTAGCCCGGGAGATGCTGGCGCCAACTTCGCATCTACAGACACTTTTCCAGAACGAGGCGCCGCCCAAGGTGGCGCTATCGAGACGCATGCTCAGCGAGATCACCAAGATTCCCGCTGAAGATCCCGCCTTGACCCGTTGCCTGCTCTGCGTGATCGCCCCCTGCCTGATGCTGCTGGTCGGCGGCCGCACCTTTCCCGGCCCTTTGCAGGAGATTTTCCAGATGCCTTCCCAGGCGATTGCGAACCACCTGTACCACTACGCAATAGGTGGGCTGAAGGCGATATCCCGGGAGTACGCGAAGCAGGCCAAAACCCTAGGCAAGCCCGGATCGCCAACGACGAGGTAGCGCGATGAGAAGCCGGTACGCAACGCTGGCGGCTCTGGCGGTGGCCTCGCTGCTGCTGAGCGGCTGTGCGGTTCTGCGCGAATTCGAGCCGGCGGTGGAAGTAGCCGCAATGACGTCCGGCGAGTACATCACGCTCAAGCGGGGCGACATCCTGACTAGCGGCAAACTCAGCGCCGCCACCCTGGAGACGATCCGGGTGGCCGGTCTGGACGATTGTGCCTGTGCGAAGCCGGAGGCCATCGGCTGCATCCATGCCCTGTTGGATGTTCAGGGGTTGGCTGGCGAGCAGCGCCTTTCTGCCCTGTCCGAGTTGTGGCTACATCAGGCGCAGACCTTGCCGCAGGTTTCGCCGGACACCACGCAACAGGCCGCTTCCGATGCCGGCGATCCGCGTCTGAACGCCTGGCTGGAGGTGGCCCGGCATGCCTATGCCTACCTGTTCTTCAGCGAACGCTCGCCGGGTGCGCGGGCCTTTGAGGATCGCCAGACCCAGGTACGCGACTATTACAACCTGGCCGTGCAGGAGGCGGCATCGCTCGTGTTCGTCAGCTATCGCGGCAAGGCGTTGGCGAATCCGGCTGCGGTATTCAGGGATGGGCCGTGGGTCGTGACGCTCAACAAGCCGGATGTGGTGTCCTCCAGCCGGGCGCGGGCAGTCCTGCCGCAGGAACTGTTGCCGGCCTCATCGCTGTCGTTTGCCGGGTTGCGCAGCACGTTTCGACGCGACGGTTTCGGTGGCGAGTTGGTGGCGGTGATGGCGGCTGATCCGGTGACGACGGCGGCAGCGGACGCCGACACGGGTGCATCCGGTGCGGGAACCGAACGACCACAGCAACAGCGCGGCCAAGCGTGGAGCGAAATGCCGACGACGGCAATCACTGCGTTGCTGCACTTTCCTGGAGAAAACCTTGCCCAGGTGCTGTCCACTCGCGAGGTCGCGCTTTCAGTGCATGACCCATACCGGGACTCCAAGATCGAATTGCATGGACAGGGTGTGCCGCTGGCGGCGAACTTCACCGCCAACTACGGACTGTGGCTGGCGCGCTCGGGCTTCAGCCGGCAATCGCTGCGCAGTCTGTTCGGACGCGAGCAGGGCATCGAGCGCCCGCACCTGTACCTGATGCAGCCCTACGACCCGGATCGCCGCATCATCCTGATGATTCATGGTCTGGCCAGCAGCCCGGAGGCCTGGGTCAACGTGGCCAACGAACTGATGGGCGACGAGGAGATTCGCAGCCGGTTCCAGGTCTGGCAGTTCTACTACCCGACCAACATGTCGATCGCACTGAACCACTACGAGATCCGTCAGACGCTGGATGAGGCGCTGCGGCACTTCGATCCACAAGGCAGCGCTGCGGCCTCCCGTGACATGGTGTTAATCGGTCACAGCATGGGTGGGGTGATCTCGCGATTGATGGTGTCCTCGTCGGAGGGCGATGCACTGTGGAACCAATTGCTGGCTGGACGGCACCCGCCGACCTTCGGGGTACGGCCTTCGGATTCTTCAATCTCGTGAGCGGCATAGCCATGCTGATGGCCAGCGGTATAGCCGGTCTGCTGTGGGACCAGTTGGGGGCGTCGTTCACTTTCTATGCAGGGGCCGCCTTCTGCGCGGTGGCATTGCTTGGTCTGCTCAAGAGATTCTGATCGGAGACGTCAACCTGCCATCCGCACCCTTCAGACGCCTGTTTCCACACGCGCTTCGGGACCCATGCGGTGATTGATGCGCCCATTCACCGCATTGCACGCGGTGAATGGCTTGTCCCAGCGGCAGATTGGAGGTTTGACTTCCGCAGGGTTCGCGCAGAAAGCTCCGCCGCTCACTGCTGCATCAATCTGGGCAGCCACAGCGCCAGCGACGGCCACAGCAGCACGGCCGCAAGGCAGATGACCTGGATCACCATGAACTGCGCCATGCCGCGATAGATGGCGCCCAGGCTCCACTGCGGCACCACGTTCTTGAGGTAATACGCCGACATCGCCACCGGAGGACTGAGGAAGGCCGTCTGCAGGTTGACCGCCACCAGCGCGCCGAACCAGATCATCGCTTCCTGCGGCGACAGTCCCAGGTTCAGCTGCTCGACTACCGGCAGGAAGATCGGCAGGAACACCAGGATGATCGCCGGCCACTCGAACGGCCAGCCGAGCACGAAGATCAGCATCATCACCAGCAGCAGCTTGGCCATGTCCGGCAGGGGCACTGCCATCAGTGCACTGCTGATCAGGTCGGTCGCACCCAGCTTGGTGAACACGGCACCGAACACGTTCGACGCCACCGCCAGGAACAGCACCATGCTCGAGGTCAACAGGGTCGAGAGCGCGGTGTTCTTCAGCGACTTCCACGACAGCTTGCCGTAGGCCGCGGCGAGCAGGGTCGCACCGAACGCGCCGCAGGAGGCCGCTTCCGTGGGCGTGGCCAGCCCGACCAGGATCGTACCCAGCGTGAAGCCGATCAGCGCGGCGAGCGGCACGACGCCGACGAGGAGTTCGCGCAGCAGCTCCGTCACGCTGGTGATGCGCTCCGCCTTCGGCACCGGCGGGCCGAGCCGCGGATTGAAGAAGCTGCGCAGCAGGCAGTAGCCGATGTACAGGCTGGCGAGCAGCAGGCCCGGTCCCATCGCGGCCGCATATAGCAGGTTCACCGGCACGCCGATCGTCGGTCCCATCACCACCAGCATGATGCTGGGCGGAATCAGGATGCCGAGCGTGCCGCCTGCGGCGATCGCGCCCGCCGAGAGTTTGTCGTCGTAGCCCGAGCGAAGCATCACGGGTGCCGCCATGATGCCGAGCACGGTCACTGCCGCGCCCACGATGCCGGTGGCCATGGCGAAGATGGTCGCGGTCAGCAGCACGGCCAGGTAGAGCGAACCGCGCACGGCTGCCAGCAGGTTGCGCATGGCGAGGAACAGCCGTTCCATGAGCCCGGCCTGCTCGACCATGAAGCCCATGAACACGAACAGCGGCACGGCGGGCAGGATGTCGTCCTTCATCGTGCCCCACACCTGCAGGTAGGCCAGGCTGAAGGTCAGTTCCGTGCCCAGGGCGATGCTGCCGAACACGATCGCGATGAACAGCAGGGTGAAGGCGATGGGGAAGCCGACGAAGATGATGCTCACCATGGCGGCGAGCATCAGCAGCCCGAGGATCTCCTCGAATGTCACGTGGGGGTCTCCGGGTTCAGACTTCGATCTTCTCGTGACGCACGAGCAGACGCCCGGTGCGCGCCGCCCACAGGCTCTTGAGCAGTTCCGAGATGCCCTGCAGGAACATCAGCGCGGCGGTCAGCGGCACCACCGCGCGCAGGGGCCACAGCGGCGGCTGCCATGCGGTGTAGGTGGAACGTTCGTCGATCGACAGGGCATAGGTGAACTCGTCGAGCGACAGGTAGAACAGGATCGCCATCGCCGGAAGGAACAGCGTGGCGTAGGCGATGCTGTCGATGATGCCCTTGGTGCGGTCCGAGAACTTCTCCCAGAACATGTCGGTGCGCACGTGCGCGCCCTGGAGCATGGCGTAGGCCGAGCCGAGCATGAACAGCGCGCCGTAGGACATCACGGTGGTCTCGAGCGCCCAGTCGGTGGGGCGGTCGAGCACGTAGCGCATGAACACCTCGATGGTGTTGGACAGCACCAGGGGAACGAGCAGCAGCGCGAACAGATACGCGCTCCAGCGCGTGAGCGCATCCAGCGCACGGATGACGGCCAGGTAGGCCGGACCGGGCTGGCTCATCACCGGGCGCGCCGCGTACGGCTGGCGGTCACTTGGACCAGTAGTACCGGGCGCCCAGCTCGTAGGGCGGAACGATCGACAGGCGGGCGGGGACCACCTTCGACGCATAGCTGCGCTGCGATTCCAGCACCTTGCGGAAGAACGGGTTCTTCGCCGCCTCTTCCTTCGCGATCTGGTCCCAGGCCTTGAGCGTGTTGACGAGGATGTCCTCCGGCGTGCGCTCGATCTTCACGCCATGCTTGGTGCGCAGTTCCGTCAGCGCCTCCGCGTTGAGCTTGTTCATGATGAGCTGAGAGCGCAGCGTCGCGTCGAGGGAAGCCGACTGGATGATGGCCTTCTGGTCTTCGGGCAGCTTGTTCCACACCTTGCCGTTGATCAGCAGTTCGACCACCGTGGCCGTCTCGTGCATCGAGGGCATGTACACGTACTTCCAGACCGTGTGGAAGCCGATCTTCATGTCCTCGGCGGGACCGACGAACTCGGCGCACTCGATCACGCCGCGCTCGCCTGCCGGCACGATTTCCCCGCCGGGAATGTTCACCGGGTTCATGCCGGCCTTGGAGAACACTTCGGCCGTAATGCCGGTCTGGCGGCACTTGCGGCCCTTGAAGTCGGCCCAGTTCTTCAGCGGTCTCTTGAACCAGCCGAGGATCTGGTTGTTCACGGCCGTCATCGGCACCGGCACGACGTTGCGCTTGAGTTCCTTCTGGTAGAACTCGCGATACAGGGCGAGGCCGCCGCCTTCGTACAGCCAGCCCATGTAGTCGAGCATGTCCATGCCGAACGGGCCGCCCGGTGCGGGTCCGAACAGGGTCGCCGCGCGATTCTTGCCCAGCCAGTAGGCCGGCGCGGTGTGGCCGCCGTCGATCACCCCCTTGTGCACGGCGTCGAGCACCTCGAAGGGAGGCACCACCGCCCCCGGGGGGAGCATCTCGATCTGCAGCCGCCCGCCGCTCATCGCCTTCACCCGGTCGGCGAAATACTTCGAGTTCTCGAAGAACAGGCTGGATGTGGGGAAGGCGCCCTGGAAGCGCAGCTTGGTGACCTGCGCATGCGCTGCCGGCAGGCACACGAGCAGCGCGAGTGCTGCCGCGAACGAGCGAACGTTGAACATCTTCCCCCTTTTGGGTTGTTATAGCGCCGCCCCGGGTCCCGTCGTGACCGTCGACGCGCACTTGCCGGCTGGTCTGCCGGCGGGTCGAGTATAGCCAACTCGACAGCGCCGGGGCACGGAAAAGTTTTCAATGCGCCTGGTCGTACGAAACACGCCTGGCCGACCGAAACAATTGAAGCACGGGCAATGGTCCGCACGCCCCGTCATCCTGCCCCTCGTGTGACGGGTACACTCGCGGTTCCCGCGCGCTGGCGCGGCCATCGAGACACGAGGAGAAAGACATGTTGTTCGACGTGCGCATCTATAACTGCCGTCCGGGAACGATCAAGAAGCATCTCGCCCTGTACGAGAAACTCGGCAAGGGGCCCCAGACCCGCCACCTCGGGGAGCCGTTCGCCTACCTGGTCACCGAGACCGGCAATGTCAATCAGTACATCCACATCTGGAAGTACGCCGATGCCGCGGACCGCGCGAAGAAGCGCGCCGCCATGCAGGCCGACCCCGAGTGGCAGGCGTTCCTGGAGGAAAGCGCGAAGATGGGTGCGCTGGAGAGCCAGCAGAATCAGCTGATGACCGCGGTATCGTTCTTCCCGATCAGGGACTGAGTGCGCGGGATCGCGGCGGCGGGGCGCATGTGGCGCTGCGGCATGCGCGCAACGTCGGTTTTCCGCAATTGTCATCGCCCGGTTTTTTGGGTAGGCTCCAATACGGGTTTCAAGACGGGTCGGACCGAGGCATGACGAAGGCGATCGAATACCTGGAAGGGGTGCCGTTCTACGACCTCCTGGTCGTCGCCCTGAATGCCCCCGGATTCCCCGACGCCGCTCGCCTGCTGCTGCCGGGCTCGATCTCTCCGTTCGACCAGGAGCCGCACTGGTCGGTCGTACGTGCACCCGCACGCCACATCCTGTACTGGCTGGCGATGTGGTCCGACGAGAGCTTCCCGAGCCGCAAGAAGCTCGGTGCGGTGCTCTCGTCGCTGGAGCGTGGACGTGCCTTGCCGGCGCCGGTGCTGGCGCGCGCGGGGACCGGTTATCGCTTCGCCAGCGGTGCGCATACCGCACTCATGCTCACGGAACTGGGGGCCCCATCCATGCCCCTGATCGTTCCGTCCACCTCGGTCGGCTTCCTGGCTGGCCAGGGCCCGCGTCAGCCCCTGGTCGGGGCGGCGCAGGTGGTGGCGCTCAACGCTTCGCGCCACTGACCCTGCACGCCGCGCGCAGTGCGCGCGTGCAGGCTCCTTCACACCGGCCGCCGCTGCGGCCTCAGGATCACGCGACGCGTACGCTGACGGACGAGCCAAGCCTGGCCATGCGCTCCCGGATCGCCTTGAGGATCCCGGTGCGATCCAGACCGCACAGTGCGAGCAGCTGCGACTGGTCGCCGTGGTCCACGAAGCGGTCGGGCAACCCCAGATGCAGCACCTGTGCAGCGATACCCTGGGCCGCAATGCTCTCGGCCACGGCGCTGCCCGCGCCGCCTTCGACGACGTTGTCCTCCAGGGTTACCAGCAGCTCGTGCCGGCGCGCCATGCTGGCGATCATCTCGCCGTCGATCGGCTTGACGAAGCGCATGTTCACCACCGAGGCGTCCAGCTCCTCGGCCACCTCGAGGGCGGCCTGCAGCAGCGGTCCGAACGCGAGAATGGCCACCCGCCGTCCCTCCCGGCGCAGCTGCGCCTTGCCCACCGGCAGCGTGGTCAACGGCTTGTCCACCGTCACCCCCATCCCCGTTCCGCGCGGATAGCGCACCGCAGCCGGCGTATCGAGACCCAGGCCGGTGCTGAGCATCTGCCGGCACTCGTTCTCGTCCGCTGGCACCATCACCGTGATATTGGGGATGCAGCGCAGATAGGACAGATCGAATGCGCCGTGGTGGGTCGCACCGTCCGCGCCCACCAGGCCGGCGCGGTCCAGGGCGAACAGCACCGGCAGGTTCTGGATCTGCACGTCGTGGATGAGCTGGTCGTAGGCGCGCTGCAGGAAGGTCGAGTAGATCGCCACCACCGGCCGCATCCCTTCACAGGCGAGGCCGGCGGCGAAGGTGACCGCGTGCTGCTCGGCGATGCCCACGTCGAAGTAGCGCTGCGGGAACTCCTGCGCGAAGCGCACCATGCCCGAACCCTCGCGCATGGCCGGCGTGATCCCGATCACGCGCTCGTCCTGGACAGCGGCGTCGCACAGCCAGTCGCCGAACACCTGGGTGAAGGAGGGCTTCGATCCGGCCTTGCCCTGTCCGATGCCGGCCGAGGGCTCGAACTTCGAGACCCCGTGATACAGGACGGGATCGGCTTCGGCGAGCTTGTAGCCCTGCCCCTTACGAGTGACGATGTGCAGGAACTGCGGCCCCTCGAGTTCGCGGATGTTCTTCAGCGTCGGGATCAGCGACTCGAGATCGTGGCCGTCGATCGGACCGATGTAGTTGAATCCGAACTGCTCGAACAGGGTGGAGGGCACCAGCATGCCCTTGGCGTGCACCTCGACCTTCCTGGCGAGCCTGCCCAGCTGCGGAATGCCGGAGAGGATCTTCTCGGCGGCCTGGCGCGCGGCCACGTAGGCACGGCCGGACACCAGGCGTGCCAGGTACCGGTTCATGCCACCCACCGCCGGGGAGATCGACATGTCGTTGTCGTTCAGGATGACCAGCAGGTCGGCCTCGGAAATCCCGGCGTTGTTCATCGCCTCGTACGCCATGCCGGCCGACATCGCACCGTCGCCGATCACCGCGATGGCGCGGCGCTTGTCGCCCTTCTGCCTGGCTGCGACCGCCATGCCCAGCGCGGCGCTGATGGAAGTGCTCGAGTGTGCGGTGCCGAACGTGTCGTAGGGCGACTCGTCGCGGCGCGGAAAACCGGAGATCCCGCCGAACATGCGCAGGCGCGCCATGTCGTCCCGGCGTCCGGTGAGGATCTTATGTGCGTAGCTCTGGTGGCCGACGTCCCACACGATCCGGTCCTGCGGCGTGTCGAAGACGTAGTGGAGCGCGATGGTGAGTTCCACCGTGCCCAGGTTGGAGGACAGGTGGCCGCCGGTCTTGCTGACCGACTCGAGAATGAACGCGCGCAACTCGCCGGCGAGTTGCGCGAGCTGCCCGCGATCGAGCTTGCGCAAGTCCTCCGGGGTGTCGATCGTGGTCAGGAGCGGATAGCTCATTTACTCGGTTCGGGGGCGGCAGTGCGGGGAATTGCCTGGATTGTAACGCGTCCCGACAGGCACTCCCGGCCCACCCGCGCCCGGCGGAAGAGGGAACCCCGGAACAGGCACCGCCAGTTGACTTCGATCAACCGGCGGCACTGGCCGGCCTGCTATCGTGCACGCGGCTGTTCTACCGAGTACACGGAGCTGCCGCCATCTCTGCGCCAGGCCATCACACGGTATTCGTGGCCGCCCTCGCCCTCCATGCCGGGGGAGCCCACCGGCATTCCGGGCACGGAGATCCCGACGACCTCGGGTTTCTCGGCGAGCAGGCGCTGGATCTGGGCGGCCGGGACGTGTCCCTCCACGGCATAGCCGCCCACCTGCGCGGTGTGGCAGCCGGCCATGGAGCGCGGCACGCCGAGCTGGCTGCGTACGCGGTCGAGGTTGCCGCGGTCGTGCGCCTCGACCGGGAAACCGGCCTCGCGCAGATGCTGGATCCACTTCTCGCAGCAGCCGCAGGAAGGGGTCTTGTACACGGTTACCGTGGGCAGCGCGTTGTCGGCGGACAACGCGCTGCCCTGCCAGGCGATGGTGCTGGCGAGCAGGGTGGTGGCGAGAAACTTGCGCATGCATCCTCCAGGTCGAGGGCGGTTGGACATCGTCGCGGGCACCGGGTTGCAGCCCCGGGTTTCAGCACCGGATTGCAGCCCGAGGTTGCAGCCCGGGACGCTCGACTCATCTATCCTATAATGCCGTCTATTTTTGGGGCCGGGCGGGCCGATCGATGCAGCTCTTCGCCTTCGGGATCAACCACCAGACCGCGCCTCTAGAGGTGAGGGAGCGGATCGCGTTCAATGCCGAGGGCCTCACCTCCGCGCTGCGCGACCTGGTGGGCCACGAGCCCGTGCGTGAGGCGGCCATCATCTCGACCTGCAACCGCACCGAGCTGTACTGCAATGCGCAGGATCCCGCGAAGGCCGTGTCCTGGCTGGCCGGCTACCACCAGATGAAGGCCAGCCTGCTGGAACCCTACCTGTACAGCCTGCCGCGGGAGCGTGCGGTCAAGCACGCGTTTCGCGTGGCGAGCGGTCTGGACTCCATGGTGCTGGGCGAGGCGCAGATCCTGGGCCAGATGAAGCAGGCCGTGCGCAGCGCGGAGAAAGCCGGCACGCTGGGTCTGGTGCTCCACAAGCTGTTCCAGCAGACCTTCTCGGTGGCCAAGGAGGTGCGCACGCGCACCGACATCGGCGCCAGTTCGGTGTCGATGGCAGCCGCCGCCGTCCGGCTTGCCGAGCGCATCTTTCCTGCCATAGCCGAGCAGAAGGTGCTGTTCGTCGGCGCCGGCGAGATGATCGAACTGACCGCGCGCCACTTAGCCGCGCAGCATCCGCGCAGCGTGACTTTCGCCAACCGCACGCTGGAGCGGGCGCAGCTCCTTGCCCTGCAGTTCGCCGGCCAGGCGGTGTCGATCAACGAACTGGCGGAAGTGCTGGCCTCGCACGACATCGTGGTCACCAGCACCGCCAGTCCCCTGCCCATCATCGGCAAGGGCATGGTGGAGCGCGCCCTGAAGGCGCGCCGTCACCGTCCCATGCTCATCGTCGATCTGGCCGTGCCGCGCGACGTCGAGGCCGAGGTGGCGAAGATGGACGACGTGTTCCTGTACTCGGTGGACGACCTCGGCCGGGTCGTGCAGGAGGGGCGCGACGCGCGTACCGCCGCGGTCGGCGAGGCCGAGGGCATCATCGATGCCAAGGTGGTCGACTTCATGCAATGGCTGAGCGGTCGCGAGGCAGTGCCCACGATCCGCGCGCTGCGCGACCAGGCCGAGCGGGCGCGCCGGCACCAGATGGACCGGGCGTTGCGCATGCTGCGCAAGGGTGAATCGGCCGAGCGCGTACTCGAGATGCTCAGTCAGTCCCTCACCAACAAGCTCATGCATGCGCCCACCGCCGCGCTGCACGAAGCACCCGAGGCCGAACGCGACGCGTTGCAGCGCATGGTCGAGCGCATCTACCAGGTGCGCGCGAAGGAATGAGCTGACCGGACGCATGAAGCCCAGCATCGCCGCGAAGCTGGCCCAGCTGTCGGCCCGGCTCGCGGAAGTCAATCACCTCCTCTCCGCCGAGGACGCCACCAGCGACATGGAGAACTTCCGCCGGCTCTCGCGTGAGCACGCGGAGATCGGTCCGGTGGTCGAACTCTACGAAGCCTGGCAGCGCAACCGCCGGGACATCGCCTCGGCGCAGGAAATGACTGCCGATGCCGAGATGCGGGAGCTGGCCGAGGCGGAAATCAAGGAGGGCCGGGAGCGCGCCGCCGGCCTCGAGGCGGAACTGCAGCGCCTGCTGCTGCCGCGCGACCCCAACGACGAGCGCAACATCTTCCTGGAGATTCGTGCGGGCACCGGGGGCGACGAGTCGGCCCTGTTCGCCGGCGACCTGTTCCGCATGTACGCCCGCTACGCCGAGCGCAGCCGCTGGCAGGTCGAGGTCGTCTCGCACAGCCCGGGGGAGCAGGGCGGCTACAAGGAGATCATCGCCAAGGTCGTCGGCAACGGCGCCTACTCCCGGCTGAAGTTCGAGTCAGGCGGCCACCGCGTGCAGCGTGTGCCGGCCACCGAGACGCAGGGCCGCATCCACACCAGCGCCTGCACCGTGGCAGTGATGCCGGAGGCGGACGAACTCGCCGAGGTGCAGATCAATCCTGCGGAAATCCGCATCGACACCTACCGTTCCTCGGGCGCTGGCGGCCAGCACGTGAACAAGACCGATTCGGCCGTACGCGTCACGCACCTGCCCACGGGCATCGTCGTCGAGTGTCAGGACGACCGGTCGCAGCACAAGAACAAGGCCCAGGCGCTGTCGATCCTGGCCGCGCGCATCAAGGACAGGCAGCTGCGCGAGCGCCAGGTGAAGGAGGCCGCCGAGCGCAAATCCCTGATCGGCAGCGGCGACCGCTCCGAGCGCATCCGGACCTACAACTTTCCGCAGGGGCGCGTCACCGACCACCGCATCAACCTCACGCTGTACAAGATCGATCAGATCATGGACGGCGAACTCGACGAGCTGGTGCGTGCGTTGCTGGCCGAGCACCAGGCCGAGCAGCTGGCCGCGATGGCGGAGGAAGCGGCCTGATTCGTCGGGGCGCTGCGCCATGAGCGGCGAACAGACAGACTCCCGGGACGCCACCGCCGAGGCGTTGCGGCGCGATGCCCGGCGCCTTCAGGGCGCACTGGGGCTGCACGCGCGCCAGGCACGCCTGGAGGTCGAGCGGCTGCTGATGCATGCGCTGGGAATCGGCCGCGCGCAACTGATCGCCCACCCGGAGAAGGCCGCACTGGCGGCGACCGACGTGCGCTACGCCGCCATGCTGGCTCGTCGGCTCGCCGGCGAACCGCTGGACTACATCCTGAGCAGGCGCGAATTCTACGGACTGGAGTTCGAGATCTCCCCCGCGGTGCTGATCCCGCGCGCGGACACCGAACTGCTGGTGGAGCTCGCGCTCGCGCGCGTGCCGCCCGATGGCCGCGGCTGCATTGCCGACCTGGGCACCGGCAGCGGCTGTGTCGCCATCGCCATCGCGTGCGCGCGCCCGGGCCTGCGCGTGCTGGCCATCGACCGCTCCCGCGAGGCCCTGCGGGTGGCTGCCCGAAACCGGCTGCGCCATCGCGCGTACAACGTGTTGCTGGCACAAGGCGACTGGCTGGCCGGGGTCGCGCCGGGTGCGTTGTGCGGGATCGTCTCCAATCCGCCGTACGTGCGCAGCGACGACCCGCACCTGCCGGCGCTGGCGCGCGAGCCGCAGACCTCCCTGGTGTCTGGCGCGGACGGACTGCAGGACTGGCGCCACATCGTGCTGCAGGCGCCGCGCTGCCTGGCTGCACACGGCTGGCTGCTCATGGAACACGGTTACGACCAGGCGGCGTCCTGTCGCGCCCTGCTGGATTCGGGCGGATTTGCCGACGTGTTCAGCGCCCGCGATCTCGGCGGGCACGAACGTGTGAGCGGCGGCAGCGCCGGCAGGGGCGGTTGACGCTGCGCGCGCGAAACCGATACCATCGATCGATGTCCGAAGGAGGCGCGGACTGCCCCTTCGCAACAATTCTCAGAGGTGATTCATGGACGTTCAGGAAAAGATCCGCCAGCAGGTGACCGAGAACCGGGTCGTGCTGTACATGAAGGGAACCCCGGACGCACCGCAGTGCGGGTTCTCCGCTGCAGCGGTCCAGATCCTGGAGGCCTGCGGCGCCGAGGAGGTGGCCACGGTGAACGTTCTCGCCGACCCGGAGATCCGCCAGGGGATCAAGGACTTTTCCAGCTGGCCCACGGTTCCCCAGCTGTACGTGAATGGCGAGTTCGTCGGCGGGGCGGACATCATGCGCGAGATGTACCAGAACGGCGAACTGCACAAGCTGTTGAAGTAGCGCGATCCGATCCACTGCAGGGGCTGGCTTCCAGTCCCTGCCGCCTTGCGCGGGCGGCCGCGCAGCCCTCGTCTCAGACCGGACTGACGATCGGCGAATTGCGCTGTGTGCTCGCGCGCAGCATGCCGGCCAGCACCTCCGCGGTGACCGGGCGGCTCGCCAGGAAGCCCTGGATCTCGTCGCAGCCCTCGCTGCGCAGAAACTGCAGCTGCGCGTCGTTCTCCACCCCCTCTGCGACCACCTCCATGCGCAGGCTGTGCGCCAGCGCGATCATCGCGTGCACGATGGTCACGTCGTCGCCGTCACCGGGCACGTCGTGCACGAAGGAGCGGTCGATCTTCAGGCTGTGGATCGGCAGGCGCTTGAGGTAGGCGAGCGAGGAGTACCCGGTCCCGAAGTCGTCGATGGACAGCTGCACCCCCAGCGCACGGATGGCGTACAGCAGGTCGGCGACCTGCTGGGTCCGCTGCATCATCACGCTTTCTGTCAGCTCCAGTTCCAGCAACTCGGGGTCCAGGCCGCTCTGGTCGAGATTGGCGCGCAGTTCGTCGAGAAAGGTCGAGCCGTACAGCTGCTGCGCCGAGATGTTCACCGACATGCGCAGCCGCGGCAGCCCCTCGCGCTGCCACGCCGTCGCCTGCAGCATGGCCGAGCGCAGCACCCACGCCCCGATCTCTCGGATCAGACCCAGTTCCTCGGCGAGCGGAATGAACTGCGCCGGCGGCAACAGTCCGCGCTCGGGATTCATCCATCGCACCAGGCACTCGACGCCGGTCATGCGTCCGTCGGCCAGCGACACGCGCGGCTGGTAGTGCAGCACGAACTGGTTGCCCTCTGCCACCGCCTTCTTGAGCTGGGTCTCCATCGACAGGCGATCGACGTTCGCCGAACCCATGTAGGCCGAGTAGAACTGCAGGTTGTTGCGCCCCTGTTCCTTGGCCCGGTACATGGCGGTGTCGGCATTCTTGATCAGCGTCTGTGCGTCGGTGCCGTCGTTGGGATAGAGGCTCACGCCGATGCTGGCGGTCAGCACGAAATCCTGCCCGCGCACCTGGATCGGCTGGTCCACCGCCAGCAGCAGCTTCTGTCCGAGATTGCCGATGGTGTCGGAATCGGTCACGTCCTCTGCGATGACGACGAATTCGTCGCCGCCCAGCCGCGCCAGGATGTCGGAGGCGCGCAGCGCGTGCGACAGGCGTGCCGCCACCCGTTGCAGGACTTCGTCGCCGACGTCGTGTCCGAGCGCGTCGTTGATGTTCTTGAAGCGGTCGAGATCGATGAACAGCACCGCGAGCGCGCCGTGCCGGCGCTGCGCGCGCGAGATCGCGTGCGCCAGGTGCATGTTGAACAGGTTGCGGTTGGGCAGTCCGGTGAGTTCGTCGTAGTGCGCCATGCGCGCGATCTGCGTCTCGGATTCGCGCCGCTGCGTGATGTCCTGGAACGAACCCCAGGCCTTCGCCGGAGCGCCGTCGATCATCTCCACCGCACCGGTGGAGCGCACCCACAGCCGCCGCCCGCGCGAGCTCAGCAGCTGCACTTCCAGATCCCATGGCTCGCCGCGCGCGCGTGCACGTGCCATCGCCTCGCGGATCGCGTCCTGGCTGTCGGGAGCAAAGAAGGCCAGGGCGCTTTCCCATTCCGGGGTGTAGCGCTCCGGCGAGAGGTCGTGCAGGCGGTAGGTCTGCGCGGTCCAGTACAGCTCGCCGCTCTGCATGTTCAGCTCCCAGGCGCCGATCTGCGCCGCCTGCTGGGATTGCTCGAGCAGCAGCGTCTGACGCTTGAGGGCGGTCGCGCTCGCGCGCAGGGACTGCTCGGCAACATCGCGTTCGGCCTCGCGTACGCGCTGCTGGCGCACCGCCCACACCCCGGCCGACACCAGGGCCACCAGCGAGACTGCGAACAGCATCGCGGGCAGCTGCATCTGGCGGCGCCACTCCTCCCATACCGCGCGCTCGGGCATGGCGACGTACGCAGTGATCGGGAAGCTGCCCAACCGCTTGTAGGTGATCAGGCCCTTCCCGCCGGCGTTGCCCGCTTCGCTGCCTTCGACCAGCCCGCGCACGGGAAAGCGCTGCGCCATCAGTGCACCCGTCAGCTCTCCCCCCGGGGCGGCGAGGAACGATCCGGCGGGATCGGGCGGCGGCGGATGCCTGCCCTGCAGGTAGCCGTCGTCGCGCAGAAGACCGATCGCCCACTGCGGCGGGAGGGTCACCGCATCCCACAGGGCGCTCTGGCGTGCGAGCGGAACCACCATGGACAGCACGTACACGGGATTGCCGCCGGCATCGTCCACGCGCGCGCGGAACGGCAGGATCCAGTCGTGCACGCGCGCACCGAAGCGCACGCGGCCGATGAGGGGTCTCGTGCTCGCCAGCGCCGACTCGTGGTCCTGCCGGAACACCGTGTCGGCCATGTGCGGCGGCTGGCCGTGATTGGCTGCCGGATCGGCGGCATTGCGCGCGGGAACCTGCATGCTGGTTCCGCCCACCAGGTTGCCAGCCACGTCGAACAGGTAGATGCCGGCCAGGTTCGGGTCCGCTCTCGCGTAGCGCGCGATCTGTGCCTGGGCCGCGGCGGGGTCGGTCAGCCCGCCGTGCATTGCGATGTCCTGGGCCAGCATCGATGTCCGCTCGGTGTAGTGCAGCAGGAACAGTTCGGCGGAGGCTGCACCGAGCTCGGCGAGGTTGTGCAGGTGTTCGACCCGCTCCTGCTTGACCGAGCGCCAGCTGAAGCCCACGTAGGTCATGGCGACGGCGGCGAGCAGCGCGACGAGCAGGGCGAACATCACCGCTAGCCGGTAGGTGAGCGCCAGCCGTAACGGCTGGCGCAGATAGGCCTGCAGGTCAGGCGCCATCACTGGCCGTGGCGGCGTGGACGAGGTCCGGTGAGGGGCCGCCACGGTGGAATGCTCAGACGCGGAATACCGAGCGGCGCGGCCTGACCAGCACGACGTAGAGGCCGGCGATCAGGAACGCGGCGAACCACGCCAGGGCCCATTCCGCGATCGACAGGCCGGCAAAGGTCCAGCCCGCTTCGGCGCAGTCGCCTTCCCCCTTGAAGATCATCGGCACTGCCTTGGTCAGCGGAAAAGCGTCGAGGATGTAGCCGAGGTCGGGCCCGCACTCGAAGATGTTGGGCGGGTTGTGCTGCAGCCAGGTCTGGCGTCCGGCAATTGCCGCGCCGCCGCCGGCGACGAGGAGGGTGAGCGCACCGTACACGGCCTGCGCCGTCCGGCCGGGGCCATGGATGAATGCCACGAGCGCGATCAGGCCGGTCAGCACGAACGCATAGCGCTGGAAGATGCACAGCGGACAGGGCTCGAGACCCACCATGTGCTGCAGGTACAGCCCGAATGCGAGCAGTCCGGAGCAGGCCAGGAAGATGAGCAGGAAGACGATGCGGGCTGGCATCAGATCTGCGCGAGTGCGTGTTCGAGGTCGGCGCGCAGGTCGCCGATGTCCTCGATGCCGACGGAGAGCCGCACCAGGTTGTCGGTCAGCCCCAGCTGCGCCCGGCGCTCGGCCGGCAGCGAGGCATGGCTCATGAGCACGGGATGACCGATGAGGCTCTCGACGCCGCCCAGGCTCTCGGCCAGCGTGAACAGTTCGCATGCCTCCAGGAAGCGCTTGGTGCCGGCGAGGTCGGCACGCAGGAATACCGCCACCATGCCGCCGAAGCCGCGCATCTGTGCGGCCGCGAGCGCATGCTGCGGATGCTTCGGTAATCCCGGATAGACCACCTTCTCGGTCTTCGGATGCTGGTCGAGCCAGTGCGCCAGCTCGAGTGCGTTCGCGCAATGCCTCTCCACGCGCAGCGGCAGCGTCTTGGTGCCGCGCAGCGCTAGGAAGCTGGTGAACGGATCCATGACCGACCCGATGGCGTTCTGCATGAACGAGAAGCGCTCGATCAACTCGGGATTGTCGCCCACCACGACGAGCCCGCCGACTGCATCGGAGTGTCCGTTGATGTACTTCGTCACCGAATGCAGCACGATGTCGAAGCCGAACTCCAGCGGACGCTGCACGTAGGGCGAAGCGAAGGTGTTGTCGCATACCGTGAGGATGCCGCGCGCCTTGGCGAGCCTGGCCACCGCAGCCAGGTCGGTGAGCTTGAGCAGCGGATTGCTCGGGGTCTCCACCCAGATCATCTTCGTGTCGGGCTGCAACGCGCGCTCCAGGCTTCCGGGCACGTCCGGATCGACGTAGCTCACGCGCAGATTCATCGAGTGTGCGCGTACGCGCTCGAACAGCCGCCAGCTGCCGCCGTACATGTCGTCCACCGCCAACAGGTGGCTGCCCGCCTCCAGCAGCTCCAGGACCGTGCCCATCGCCGCCAGCCCCGAGGAGAAGGCCCAGGCCATCTTGCCCGATTCCAGGTTGGCCAGGCAGCGCTCGAACGCCATGCGGGTGGGATTCTGTGTGCGCGCGTACTCGAAGCCGGTGTGTTCGCCGGGCGAGCGCTGCTTGAAGGTCGAGGTGGCATAGATCGGCGGCATCACCGCGCCGGTGGCCGGATCGGGCGTCTGCCCGGCATGGATGGCGCGCGTCGAAAAGCTCTGCTGAGGGACGGTCTTCATTCGATGGTCCTGTTGCGTTGGGGACGCCCGCGTGCGCGGACGGCCGTACGGACTGAGTCAAGAAGCGGATGGTACGCGAGGGCGCGGCCCGGCGCTAACCGCGGGCGCGCGATGGACGACATGCGCATCCCGATCGGTGACGGTGTAAAGTCGCAGTGGGCAGCGCTGCGCACGTCATCTGCCGAATCGCCTAGCCATGCGAGCGTCCCGCAGCCGCGCGCCTTCCAGCCATAACCAAGAGGTGATCAACGATGGAAAGGCTACAGCTGCATCGCTACATCGATCTCGCCAGGCCGGCGAAGGGCGAGCACGGAGCAGAGCCGCGCAACATGGGCCGGCGCCAGTTCCTGACCGCCGCCTCCGCCGTCGCCGCGGTGTCGACCATGTCCTCGGAGGCATTCGCCCGCAACTTCATCGACCAGTACGATCCCGACGGTCCGATCGCGCGCTATCCCAATCCCGATGTCATCGTCCTGGACAAGCGCTTCAAGTACAAGCTCGGCAACACGCCCATCGTGCGCCTGTACCGGGGCACGATGTGGGCCGAGGGTCCGGCGTGGAATGGCGTGGGCCGCTACCTGCTGTGGAGCGACATCCCGAACAACGAGCAGCTGCGCTGGCTCGAGGAGGACGGCCACGTGTCCCGGCAGTTCCGCTATCCGGCCAACAACAGCAACGGCAACACCTTCGACTACCAGGGACGCCAGATCGCCTTCGAGCACGGCACCCGCCGCGTGGTGCGTTACGAGTACGACGGCAGCGTGACGGTCCTGGCCGACAAGAGCGCGGACGGCAAGGGTCTCAACGCACCCAACGATGGCATGTGCCATCCGGACGGCTGGCTGTTCTTCACCGATCCTGGTTACGGCGGTCTCATGAACTACGAGGGGGTGCGGCTGAACACCGGCAGCCCGCAGCCGGTGCAGAAGGAGGCCGTCTACCGCATCGACGGGCCCGGCAAGGTGGCGAAGGTGGCCGACGAGCCGTTCAAGCCCAACGGCCTGTGCTTCTCGCCGGACTTCAAGAAGGTCTACGTGGCCGACACCGGTATCTCGCATTATCCGGAGGCCAAGAGCGTGATCTGGGTGTACGACGTGGACGGCAAGAGCCTGAAGAACGGCCGCGTGTTCGCCAGCATGGAATACGAGGGAAAGACCGGTTTCGCCGACGGCATCCGCTGCGACGAGGATGGCAACGTGTGGGCCGGCATGGGCTGGGTCGGCGACGGCTATGACGGCGTGCACTGCTTCGCGCCCGATGGCACGCGCATCGGCGTCATCCGCATGCCCGAGATCATTTCGAACGTGTGCTTCGGCGGTTCCAAGCGCAACCGCCTGTTCATGACCGGCAGCACCTCGCTGTACGCGGTGTACGTCGAAACCCGTGGCGGTACGCTGACCTGAGCCTCGTCCCGAAGCCTGCCGTGCCGTTGCGGCGCGGCAGGCATTTGCGCGCACATCCATGAGCAGCATCCCGCCAGCCGGCGAACGCATCCCCGTCACGATCCTGACCGGCTTCCTGGGCAGCGGCAAGACCACGCTGCTCAACCGGATCCTGCGCGAGCAGCACGGTCGCCGGATCGCCGTCATCGAGAACGAATACGGCGAGGCCGGCATCGACAACGAGATCCTGCTGCAGGAACGCGACGAGCAGATCGTGGTGATGAACAACGGCTGCATCTGCTGCAGCGTGCGCGGGGATCTCGCCCGCCTGCTCGGCGAGCTGGAGGGCAGGCGCCGCGAGGGAGCGCTCGACTTCGAGCGCGTGGTGATCGAGACCACCGGACTGGCCGACCCTGCGCCGGTGGCGCAGACTTTCTTCATGCACATGGACGTGGCCCGTGCCTACGTGCTGGACGCGATCATCACGCTGGTCGATGCCAGGCACGCGCCAGCGCAGCTCGACCGTGGCAGCGAGGCGCAGGAACAGATCGCCTTCGCCGATCGCCTGCTGATCTCCAAGACCGATCTGGTGGACGCGGCGCAGGTCGAGGCGCTGTCGCAGCGCCTCGTGGGCCTCAATCCGCGCGCGCCGCAGTTGCGCGTGCACTTCGGCGCCGTACCGGTGGAGGAGGTGCTCGACATCGGCGGCTTCGCCATCGACTCGGCGCTCGAGATCGATCCCGGATTCCTCGAGGGCCGTGCGGTGCGCCACGACCAAGCCGTGGGTTCCTTCGTGTTTCGCGACAGCCGGCCGTTCGACCCCCAGCGCCTGGATCTGTTCATGCGCCTGCTCTCGCAGCAGTACGGCGCCGACCTGCTGCGCTACAAGGGTGTGCTCAACGTATACGGCCGGGACAGCCGCGTGGTGTTCCAGGGGGTGCACATGGTCATGGGCGCACAGGAAGGCAAGCCCTGGGGCGAGGGCGAGCCGCGCACCAGCACGATGGTCTTCATCGGCCGCCGGCTGCCGCAGCGCGTGTTCGAGGAGGGCTTGCGCCACTGCCTGGTGGAAGGCGGTGGCGGCCGGGCGGACACCCCGCCGCCCTGAGCAGCACGGGCGCGCCCACGCTGGTGCATACTGCGTGCTGGTTCTTCCGGAGCTGCACCATGGCCGGCTGCCGTGTGGCCTGTACCTGCCTGACCCTCGCGCTCGCCCTCGCACTGCCGTCCGCCCTCGCCTGCGTGGAGGGTGAGGTGCGCGGGGAGCCGATCAATCCCCAGCGCGACGTTGGCGCACTGGCGCAGGGCGAGGATGCGAGCATGCAGGTGATCGGCGCCGGATGGTTCCACGCTGCCGAGATCGTGAAGACCGGCCGCAGTTCGGACGCCACCTACGTCACCATCGAACTGGACGGCGAGCCGCTCATGCGCACTTCGTTCGCGACCCTCAAGAACAAGTGGATGCAAAGCGAGAACAACTTCCTCATCGCCAAGGTGCGCAGCGAAGGCGAAGTGGACACCATGACGATCTGGTACCGCCCGGACGTGAAGTTCAACACCGTTGCGACCGTGCGCGTGCAGGTCGAGGAGGACGGCGTGGACAGCGTGGTGATGCGCTCGGTGCTGAGCCGGTCCCTGCCGCACTCGCATCCCAACGGGCAGGCCGCCACCACCGCGGCGCTGCCCGCGTTCAAGTAGACCGCTACTCGGTGTAGGGTTCGACCGCGCTCGCCTTGAGCGAGTAGGCGATATCGATGTCCGCCGAGCCGTCGAGCATGAACAGCGAGCGCTTGGAGGAGGCCGCACTCAGCTTTCCGGTCACCCACACGGGGGCGAACATGCCGGTCGTGTCGAACGGCTTGGCCGGAATCACGTGCACGATCTGATTGGGCGGCGGCGGCGGAGTGTGGATGCACGCACCCACCCACGGGACCAGCAGGAATTCCGACACCTGCTTTCCCTTGTACTCAAGCGGCAGCACGTAGCCCGGGATCCGCACCAGGATGCCGTTCAGATTCGCGTTGATCGCCGCCGACTGCGCCTGGCGCCGCGCCGTCATCTCCTTGCGCCTGACCAGCAGGGCGTCGGCGTCGATCCCGGCCTGCTGGAGCCTGGTCACCAGCGCCCGCTCGTCCTTCGCGTCCTTTGCCGAGAGCGCCTCGCCGGTGGCGCGGCGGTTGCGGATTGCACCAAGGTCGGAAAGATCCGCCAGCTGTTCGAAGGGCATGTGCACGAACGGATCGTCGCCATCGGATTTCGGCACCGCCGGTGCAAGGTCCTCCCACAGGATCTGCCTGGGCGCCTCGGCCTGGGCGGTGCACGCGATCAGCGCAGCCAGCAGGGCGAGGAAGGCGCGGGGCAGGACGGATGGGACGAATCGGGGCAGGGCGGGCATGGCGGATCTCACACGCGAATGGTCATGCCGTCGGCGAGGGACTGGCGATACATGCGATAGCCCGGCAGCAGGCCGATGATTATGCCTGCAACGGCGACGAGCGCAGCGAGGCCGGCCTCGCGCATCGACGGCCATCCGATCGGAACGAACAGGCCCATGCGTGCCTCGAGCCAGGGCTGGCCGATGGCGAGGCCAGCGTACAGCAACGCGATGCCGATTGCGACGCCGGTAAGCGTCAGCACCGCGGCCTCGCCGACGATGAGCGCGAACACATGTGTCGGCCGCGCGCCGACCGAGCGCAGCACCGCCATCTCGCGGCGGCGCTCGTTCAGACTGGTCAGCAGGGCGACGAGCATGCCTGTCAGCCCGACCGCCGTCACCAGCACCGATACACCGAACAGCGCCTTCTCCACCGCGCCGACGATCTCCCACAACTCGGGCAGCGTCGCGGCGGGCAGGATGGCCGTGAGCGGCTCCGCCCGATACTCGTTGATTTGGCGCTGCATCGAGAGCACGGCGGGACGCGATTTCAGACCGACGAGGAACGCGGTGATCGCGCCATGAGCGGAATGCCCGTCCGTCGATGCCTGCGGGCCGGGCGCTGCAGCGTGTCGCGTCTCGTGGTGATGCGCGCGCGGGGCAGTCGATGGAGGCGCCGCGCCGCGCCGTGCCGCGAGCGCGGCGTCCAGCGGATCGACATCGGAACGTGCCGCCGGCGGCTGGTGCATGGCGTCCATGCCGTCCAGTCGGACCAGGACGGTCCTGTCCACCGGTGTCCCCGTGTGCCGCAGGATGCCGGCAACGACGAACGGATGCTGCCGATGCAGGGAGAAGCTCACGTCACCGGCGCCGTGCGCCACCACGATGCGCTCGCCTAGCCTGTAACGCAGCTTCGCCGCCACCTCTGCACCGAGCACTGCATCGCGCGGCCCCGAGAGCGCCTGCCCGGACCGGAGCTCCAGCGCCCTGCCCGTACCGAAGCGGAAATGTTCGAAGAACTCGGGGCCGGTACCCAGCACGCGGAAGCCGCCGTGCGTGTCGCCCAGCGAGAGCGGGATGGTCCAGGCCACTTCCGGGCGCTGCGCGATCGCGCGATAGCTCTCCCACGAGAGGTTGTTGGTCGCATTGCCGACGTGGAACACCGAGTACAGCAGAAGGTGCACGGGACTGCTGCGTGCGCCCACGATCAGATCCGTGCCGGAGAGGGTGCTGGTGAAGCTCTCGCGCGACTCGTGGCGCAGGCGCTCGACGCCGAGCAGCAGCACCACCGCACAGGCGATCGACAGCACGGTGAGCAGCGCGGTGGCGCGCCGGTTGAGCAGGCTCCTGACGGCGAGTTCGAGCACCGTCCTCATCGGCCCGCCTCGTCCGCCCCATCGGCGTGGTTGATATCGGCCAGTTCGATCGTCCGGTCGAACATTGGTGCCAGCGCGGCATCGTGACTGACGAACACGAGGGCCGATCCGGCACGCCGGCACTCGCGGAACAGCAGATCCACGAAGGCATCGCGGCGGTCGGCATCCAGGGCCGAGGTGGGTTCGTCCGCGACCACCAGTTCCGGTGCACCGATCAGCGCGCGTGCTGCCGCTACGCGCTGCTGCTGCCCGACGCTGAGCCGCGTGACCGGACGCGACAGCAGCGCGGGATCGGCCATGTCCAGCGCCCCGAGCAGGCGCGTCGCTTCCGCCCGCACGCTGCCGCCGTGCGCCAGCGCCCGCGCGCGCCGGCGCGGCGAGAAGCCGCATGGCAGGACGACGTTCTCCATCACGCTCAGGTAGGGAATGAGGTTGAACATCTGGAAGATGAAGCCGACGTGATCGGCACGCATGCGGTCGCGCCCGGTTCCCGAGAGCGTGGTCAGATCGTGTCCGAGCAGCAGGATGCGGCCGCGGTCCGGCACGAGCACGCCCGCCAGCAGCGACAGCAGGGTGGACTTGCCGCTGCCGCTGGCTCCGCGCAGGAAGATGTGCTCGCCCGCGGGCACGCGCAGAGCATCGATGCGCAGCAGATCCCGATCCGTCGCGCGCCATGCGAAGCGCAGCCCGTGCAGGTCGACGACGGGCGGCGGATGGTGCTCGCGGCCGGATCCGGTCACGGGTCGGGGCTAAGCGCCGGTACGCCGGGACGGGGCCTAGGCCCGTCCGCCGGCGGACGGGTCAGGCGGAAGCATCCGCACCTGATCCTTCACCGCGCGCAGGCTGGAGCGAGCCGGGGCGCACCTCGCCCCGGTCGATCACGTACAGGCTGTCGAGCAGTTCCTTCGAGTGCGACAGGTCGGACTCGGTCAGCAGAATCGACAGGCCGCCCTGGCGCAGCCCCGCGATCACCTCGGCCAGCCGGCGCGCGAGGACCGGCGCCACGCCCTCGAACGGCTCGTCGAGCAGCAGCACCTTGGTGCCGCACATCAGGGCGCGCGCCAGGGCCACCAGCTTCTGCTGGCCGCCGGAGAGCATGACCGCCTTGCGCGCGGCGAAGGCCTCGACCTCCGGAATCATCTCGTAGACGTTGGCCAGGCGGGCTGAAGGATTCCTGAGTCCGGAGGCCCAGGCCGGCATCAGCACGTTCTCCTCGACCGTCAGGTGCGGCACCAGGCGCCGGTCTTCCGGCATGTAGCCGAAGCCGGCGCGTGCACGCAGGTGCGTGGCGGTCGTGTCCAGCGTGCGGGACTCGAAATGGATGGAGCCGTTGCGCGCGGGCAGGATGCCCATGATCGCGCGCATCAGCGTGGTCTTGCCCGCGCCGTTGCGCCCCACCAGGCCGGTGAACTTGCCGGAGGGCAGCTCCATGGCGACATTGCGCAGGATGCTCACTGCGCCGATGGATACGTCCAGGCCTTCGATCCTAATCATCGTTGTTCTCTCCGGCCGCGGCGGCCGAATGTCCGTGCTCGCCGATCACGTAGCGGCGCACCTCGGTCTCGCGCAGCACCACCGCTGGTTCGCCGTCGGCGATGATCCGGCCCTCGTAGAAGGCGAGGATGCGGTGGGTGTAACGGCTCACGATCTCCATGTCGTGCTCGACGAACAGCACGGTCACGCCCTGCGTCTTGAGCGCCGACATGACCATGTCCATCAGGCGGAACTTCTCGTCTGCCGAGACTCCGGAGGTGGGCTCGTCGAGCAGCAGGACCTGCGGACGGCCTGCCACGGCCATGGCGATGTCGAGCAGCTTCCTGATGCCCTCGGGCAGCAGGCCGGCCCGGTGGTGGCGGTAGCCGCCGAGGTTGAAACGTTCGATCAGCGTCTCGATCTCGTGCGCTTCCTGCATTCTGGCGTCGGGGCCGCCACGAGGGGAGCGCGAGGCGATGCCCACGCCCACCTGCAGGTTCTCGATCACCGACAGGTTGCCAAAGAGCTGCGGAATCTGGAACGAGCGGCAGATGCCCAGCTGCGTGATCTGGCGCGGCGACATCCCGGTGATGTCCCGGTCCAGATAACGGATCGAACCGGAGGTCGGCTTCAGGTAGCCGGTGACCATGTTGATGAACGTGGTCTTGCCCGCGCCGTTGCTGCCGATCAGTCCGACCACGCTGTCCTGGTCGATGCGCACGTTGATGTTGTTCGCGGCCGTGACCGCGCCGAAGGTCTTGTTGAGATCCCTGGCCTCGAGAACGACTCCCATGATCAGGCCGCCTTCCTGCGCGTGAAGATGGACCACAGTCCCCCGGGCAGGAACATGATGACCAGCAGCATGGTGGTGCCCAGGATCAGCTGCCAGGTGTTGGGCGAGTACTCGTAGGCGAAGCTGCGTACGGTCTCGAAGATGATGGCGCCGAGGAAGGGCGCCAGCACGCTGCCGGTGCCCGCGAGGATGGCGATGAACACGAATTCGCCCGAGGTGGTCCAGAACGCCATCTCGGGGTCGACGTGGCCGATGGCGATGCCCACCAGGCCGCCGCCGGCACCGGCCAGCGCTGCGCTGATCACGTAGTTGACATGGATCACCCGGCGCACCGAGGCGCCCATGTACTCCACGCGCAATTCGTTGTCGCGGATGGCGCTGGCCAGGCGGCCCTGGTGCGACGAGAGGTAACGGTGCATGCCCAACGCGGCGCAGAAGGCGACCACCACGGTCGTGGAGAACATCAGGTTGCGCTCCCACTCCCCGAGTGGGAAACCGGCGATGGTCTTCACCGACAGGCCGAAGCCGTCGGTGCTGCCCAGCGCGGAGGTCTTCACCAGCAGGCCGTACAGGATCATCGAGAACGCCAGGCTGAGCATCGCGAAGAAGATGTCGCGGTACTTCGCGAGCAGGAATCCGAGCACCACCGCCACTGCAGCCGCAACCGCCACACTGGCTGCCAGCATCACCGCGACGTCGGCGATGCCGTAGAAGTGGTGCAGGGCGCCGGCTGCATAGGCGCCCAGACAGTAGTACAGGCCGGTGCCGAACGACACCAGGCCGGTACGCATGAGCAGCAGCATGCCCAATACCACCGTGCCCCAGGACAGCGAGACGTTGAGCATGAACATCGCCCACCGCGGCAGGATCGGACCGACCGCGAGCAGGATCACCAGCGCGCCGACCAGCATGAGCGTGGTGCGATCCACACCGGGCGCCGGCGGGCGCTTCAGGGATTGAGACGGTTTATTCACTTGCATCTACCGTGGAGAGAGGCTAGATCTTGCGGGCTTCGGGCGCGGCGAACAGGCCCTTGGGGCGCATGATGAGCACCAGCGCCATCACCGCGTACACGCTGAACAGTTCGACCTCGGGCCACTTGTGCACGGCCCAGGCCCTGACCATCCCGACGATGACCGCACCCAGCGCGGCACCCCCCAGGCTGCCCAGCCCGCCGATGACCACCACGGCAAACGCCAGCACGATGACCTCGGCGGCAATGCCGGGCTGGACCGAGATGGTCGGCGCGGTCAGTGCGCCGCCCAGCGCAGCCAGCATCACCCCGGCGGTGAAGGTGACCAGGTAGACGCGCGAGACGTTGATTCCGACCGCAGAGGCGATCTCGCGGTCGTGGATCACTGCCTGCAGCACCTTGCCGTGGCGTGTGCGGCCGAGAAAGAGCGCGAGCGCCACGGCGACGAACACCGATACCAGCACCAGCACCAGGCTGTACGTGGGATACATCAGCTCGCCGATCTCGAAGCTGCCGAGTAGGCCGTATGGCTCGGGGATCGACAGCGGATCCACGCCGAAGGCGAGCTTGGTCATGTCCTCGAGGATGAGGAACACGGCGTAGGTGACCAGCACCAGCACCACCTCGTCCTTGCCGTACATCAGACGCAGCAGTCCGCGTTCGATCAACGGGCCCGCAACCAGGCCGACGAAGACCGCGGCCAGCACCAGCATGCCGTAGCTGCCGATCGGCGGATAGCCCTGCGCCAGCCAGTAGCCGCCGAAGGCAGTGGCGGCATAGGCGCCTAGCGCGTACAGGCTGCCGTGCGCGACGTTGAGGATCTTCATCACGCCGTAGATCAGGGTCAGACCCACGGCGATGATGAACAGCCACGACGAGTAGATGATCCCGTCGATGACGATGGCGAGGAACTGATTCATCCGTGCATTTCCCGGTGTTGCGTGCGGCGGCCTACTTCTTCATCCCGCCCTTGATCCAGTCCGGGCTGGACATGCCTTCGGGGGGTGTCACGGCCTCGGCCGGGTAGCGCTTGATGTTGGTCACCGTGACCTTTCCGCCCACCCGCTTGGTGGTGCCGTAGGCCGTACCCATCACCGCCTGATGGCCCTTGCCGAGCGACATCGTGGCGCGGCCGCTGGGCGAATCGAACGACAGGCCCTCGAAGGCGGCGATGAGCTGCTCGTCGCCGGGGCCGACGCCGGGAGCCTTCTCCATCTCTTCCTTGCCGCCCTTGCCGCCCAGCTGCTCGAGTTTCGCCTTCTCGAACGCTGCCTTGAGTCCCAGGAAGGCCAGCGCGACGCTGTAGGCGGGATAGTTCGGGTCGTGGTCGGCCTTGGTCCGATAGGCCTTGTGGAGCCAGGTGTTCAGCGTGCTCTCGGGCGCGAATACGCCATGCGTGCCGCGCGCTCCGACGATGGTGCCGTCGGGCATGTTCGCGCCCAGACGGTGCAGGTAGGGTTCGCCGGCCACCAGGATGAGCTGGCTCCTGCGGAACAGGCCGCGCGGCACTGCCTGCATCATCAGCGCTTCCAGGTCGCCTCCCCACAGGCTGGAGTGGATGACGTCGGAGCGGCTCTGCAGCAGGGCCGAGATCTCGGCGCCGTACTGGCCGGAGCCGAACTTCGGCATCTGCGAGGTGGTGACCGTGGCATCGGGCTTGAGCGCCTTCATGGAGAGATCGAAGTCGTTCCAGGAATCCTGGCCCCATGCATAGTTCTGGTTGATGCCGCCGTAGGTCTTTACGGCAGGCTTCATCTCCAGCAGATAGCGGACAGCCGCGACCGCATCCATGGTCGCGTGCGGGCGCGTGCGGAACACGTAGCGGTAGCTGGCCTCCTCGAACACGCGCGGCGTGCCGCAGTCGAACAGCACGGTGACCTTCTTCATCTCCTCGGCCACCGGCGCGATCGCCAGGCAGTCCCCGCTGGAGATGTAGCCGATCACGTAGTCCACGTTCTGGCGCGACACCAGGCTGCGGAACTCGCTTACCTGCTTGGTGGTGCCGCCCGCCTCGTCGATCACGACCAGTTCCAGCGGTGCGCCGCCGAAACCCTTGGTGTCATACGGCGCCGGTACCTTGCCGGCGTTGAGCTGCTCGACGATCGCCTCGGCCGCGAGCCTGGCCGGCACTCCGAACGGTCCCGCCGCGGGCCCGGACAGAAAGGTCACGAAGCCGATTCGGATCTTGTCGCGCTTCTGCTGCGCGTCGGCCGCTCCCGAATATGCCGCGACGGCAGCGAGCGCGAGTCCCGCAACGGCGCGAACGAACATCTTGCCCATTCTGGTTTCCTCCATGCCGGGTTGGTGAACCGCCTGCCGGTCGCGCGGCGACCGATGCAGGTGGAGCAAGCCGGCGATTCTAGCCGATCGCGCGCGCCAGCAAGCCGCGCAGGCAGAATCGATGCGCCGGCATCGCGCGGCTGCCAGTCAGTGCGCGCACATCCCGCCGTCGACGAAGATGGTCTGGCCAGTGACGTAGTCGCTGGCGCGGCTGGCCAGGAAAACAGTGATGCCGCGCAGGTCTTCCAGCGTACCGTTGCGTCCTGCCAGGGTGAGCGCGGCGGCCTCGCGCTCGCGCTCGCCGCCGTCGAACACCAGCCTGGTCATGCCGGTGGGCACGTAGCCGGGTGCGATGGCGTTGCAAGTCACGCCGTCGCGCGACCAGGCCTCGGCCAGACTGCGCGTCATCGCGCTCACTGCGCCCTTCGACACCCCGTAGGCGCCGCTGTTGTTGAAGGCGCGAACTGCCTGCTGCGACGAGACGTTGATGATGCGGCCCCAGCCGCGTGCGCGCATGGCGGGCGCCAGCCGCTGCGCCAGGAAGAAGGGCGCGTCCAGGTTGACCGCCATCACCCCGTCCCAGGTCTCGGGCGTGATGTCCTCCACCAGGGGGCGCGGGTTGATGCCGGCCGCGCTCACCAGGATGTCGGGATCGCCGAAACAGCCACGGGCCCGGCCGGCCAACCGGTCGAGTTCGTCGCGCCTGCCAACGTCGCAGGCAAGGGTCTGAGCGCGGCCGCCCGAGGTGCGGATCGCGCTCGCTGCCGCTTCCAGGCGGTCGGGATTGCGCGCGACCAGCACGACTGCAGCCCCGGCTTCCGCCAGGGTGATGGCGATGAGCTGCCCGATTCCGCTGCTGGCCCCGGTGATGAGCGCCACCTTGCCGGACAGGGAGAAGAGTTGCGTGAGCGGAATCATCGACGCATCCGTCAGTCGGGAGGGAGGCGAAAGTATGTTCAGGGAAACGGGAGGGGTCAAACCGTGCCGGCCGGGCAGGCGGACGGGCGAATCCATGTCGGAATTCTTTACAGAGAAATTTCCCAATCTACTTTCCAATCTACGCGGAGGCCTTCATGGTTGGAAATAATAATGTTTATTCATAGTCTTGTATTACTTCTGATCTGCTGGCATACCGATTGCTGAAAACGTCGCCATCGGCCAACAGTCGACTACGGAGACCCTCGAAATGAAGCTCAAGAACATTGCCGCCGGCATCGCTGTGTTAGGAGCAGTGACCCTCGCGCCGTTCGGCACCGCGGCTGCGGCCGACGTGATGTGCCAGACCATCACCAACAACCACATGCTGGTCGATGACGCCTATGTATCGACCTGTATCGATGCTGGCGTCGGCAACATCGGTCAGGGCAACCAGGCCAATGACGACTGGCTGAACCAGAAGGACATCAACGACAATCTGATCTACACCGGCTACACCACGCTGGGGCAGAACCCGCTGATTGGCTCTTTCTCGCAGTCCGGAACAGAAGGCACCTTCAGCATCCTGGCCAGCTACTGGGACGATTTCGCGAATCTGTACATCGGCTTCAAGTTCGGTACCGGCAACCAGCCGGACGAGTGGTTCGTCTACCAGCTGCAGGACGGCGTGACCTCCGGTAATTGGGACTTCGTGAACGTATTCAAGAAGGGTGGTGGCCTGTCCCACATCGCCCTGTACGGCAAGGGCGACAAGGAGCCCCCGGAAGAGATTCCGGAACCGGGTGCGCTGGGCCTGCTCGGCATGCTCGCCCTCGCTGCCGGCGTGGCGACCCGTCGCCGCAAGGCCTGATCGACCGTCTCCGGTCCATCGACAAAAGACCCGCTTCGGCGGGTCTTTTATTTTTTGGTTGTCGAGGATTCTTACACCGAATCTCACAGTTCGTGAGGTTCGCGGCTCAGGCCGAGAGCCGCCGTCGTGCCCGCTCCACGGCCTCGCGCACCTGGCGCGGGGCAGTGCCGCCGACATGGTCGCGGGCGGCCAGCGATCCCTCGAGTGTCAGCGCCGCGAAGACGTCCTCGCCCACCAGCGCTGAAAACCGCTGCAGTTCCTCCAGGGTCAGCTCCGCGAGGTCCTTGCCCTGCCCGGCAGCCGTCCGCACCGCCCGGGCCACCGCCTCGTGCGCCTCCCGGAACGGCAACCCTTTCCTGACCAGGTAGTCGGCCAGATCGGTGGCCGTGGCGAAGCCCTCGGCAGCGGCTGCGCGCATCGCTGCAGCGTTGACCGTGATGCCGGACATCATGCCCGCGAACACCCGCAGCGTGTCGCACAGGGTGTCGGCCGTGTCGAAGAGCGGTTCCTTGTCCTCCTGGTTGTCCTTGTTGTAGGCCAGCGGCTGGCCCTTCATCAGGGTGAGCAGGGACACCAGGTGGCCGTTCACCCGGCCGGTCTTGCCGCGCACCAGCTCCGGGACGTCGGGGTTCTTCTTCTGCGGCATGATCGAGGAGCCGGTGCAGTAGCGATCGGCCAGCATGACGAAGCCGAAGCGCGGGCTCATCCACAGGATGAGTTCCTCGGACAGGCGCGACAGGTGCGTCATGGTCAGCGCCGCGCAGGCGCAGAACTCGATGCCGAAGTCCCGGTCGGACACCGCGTCGAGGGAATTCTCGGCGACCGCCTCGAATCCCAGCAGCTGCGCCACGCGCGCGCGGTCGATCGGGTAGGTCGTTCCGGCCAGTGCCGCTGCCCCGAGCGGCAGGCGGTTCACCCGGCGCCGGCAGTCGGCCAGCCGCTCGCGATCGCGCTCGAGCATCTCGAAGTAGGCCATCAGGTGATGGCCGAAGGTGACCGGTTGCGCCACCTGCAGATGGGTGAAGCCGGGCATGACGGTGTCCGCGTGCTCCTCGGCCAGATCCACCAGGCGAATCTGCAGATCGCGCAGCAGCCCTGCGATGTCGTCGATGGCGGTGCGCAGCCAAAGGCGCACGTCGGTCGCAACCTGGTCGTTGCGCGACCGGCCGGTGTGCAGGCGCTTGCCGGCGCCCCCCACCAGATCGGTCAGCCGGCGCTCGATGTTGAGGTGCACGTCCTCGAGCTCGATCGACCACTCGAAGCGACCGGCACGGATGTCGGTGAGCAGCTTCTGCATGCCGCGCTCGATGTCGGCCAGATCAGCGGCAGACAGCACCCCCACCTCGTGCAGCATGCGGGCGTGCGCGAGCGAACCCTGGATGTCGAACTCCGCCAGCCGCCGGTCGAAGCCCACCGACGCGGTGTAGCGCTTGACCAGCTCGTCTACCGGTTCACTGAAGCGGCCCGACCAGGTGTGCGGCGACGGGGCGTCGCCATCGGGCTGGGGCCCGCTCGAAGGGGAGTCTTTCATCGCAGAGGGAGGAAGGCGCCCGCGGGCGCTGGCATGTCATGTGCTCGAGGCGGCCCCTGCCCGCATCTGTTCAGGCGGTCGCGCGCGCCGAGCCATGGGAAGTATAGATCAATCGATTCATCGCGATGCCCTGCCCGATTTCCGCAATCTGGGGGTGACGCTGCGCATCGTGTGCATCGTCCTGCTCGGCTGCTCGTTCGCCGCGCTGTGTCAGGTGCAGGGCTGGGACGGCCTGTTCGATGCCTTTCTGGAAGTGGTGCTTCCCGTCCAGCCAGCCCTTCTGCTCAGCCTGGGCGCCCTGTGGGGTGCCAATGACTGGCTGCGATCGCGGCCATACCGGGAGGGCGTCCTGATGGTCTGCCTGCTCGAACTGGGCGTAGTGGCGGCAGTGTATGCCGGACTGGGCTGGCTGATGCCTGGTCTCGCCCGCAGCGGGCTGGAGCGCTACTGGGCACTGACGCTCATGCTGACCGGCATCGTGCTCTACTACTTCCACCTGCGCAGCCGCGCGTTGTCGCCCGCACTCACCGAGGCACGCCTGCAGGCGCTGCAGGCACGCATCCGCCCGCATTTCCTGTTCAACAGCATCAATGCGGTGCTGAGCCTGATCCGGGTACAGCCGCGCCGCGCGGAGGTGGCGCTGGAAGACATGGCCGATCTGTTTCGCGTGCTGATGGCCGACAATCGCGAACTGTCCACCCTCGCCCGGGAGGTGGAACTGACGCGCCAGTATCTCGATCTGGAACAACTGCGCCTGGGGCCGCGTCTTCGGGTGGAATGGCACGTCGACAACATGCCGGAGGATGCGCTGGTTCCGCCGCTCGTGCTCCAGCCCCTGGTGGAGAACGCGGTCTACCACGGCATCGAACCGGCTGCCGGCGCCGGTGTGGTCAGCATCAATGCCTACAAGTCACGCGGCGAAGTGCATCTGGTGCTGCGCAATCCCTACCGTCGCGAGGGCGCGCACCACGCGGGCAACAAGATGGCGCTGGCGAACATCCGCGAGCGGCTGAGCCTGCATTTCGACGCCGAGGCCGGCTTGCGCACCACGGTCAGCGAGAATACCTACCAGGTGCACATCGTCATGCCCTACCGCAGCGCGGCCGCACCGGTGCCGCGGCCGAACGAGGTGGCCGCGTGAGTGCGCCCGGTGCGCCGCTGCGGGTGATCGTCGCGGACGACGAGGCGCCCGCCCGCAGCCGCATGCGCGACCTGCTGGCCGATTGCGCCGCCGTCATGCCGATGGAGATCGTCGGCGAGGCCGGCAACGGGCGCGATCTGCTCGAACTGCTGGCGGGCACCAGCGCCGACGTGGTCCTGCTCGACATCCGCATGCCGGAGATGGATGGCATCGAAGCGGCGCAGCACCTGTACAAGCTGCCGCGCAGTCCGGCGGTGATCTTCACCACCGCATTCGATGCCTACGCGCTGAAGGCCTTCGAGGTGCACGCGGTGGACTACCTGGTCAAGCCGATCCGGCTGCAGCGGCTGCAGAACGCGCTCGCGCGCGTGCCCAAGCTGTCCGCCCCGTCGCTGGAACTGCTGCAACGGCTTCAGCTGCAGGCGCGGCGTCACCTGAGCGTCCAGGAACGCGGCAAGGTCATCCTGGTGCCGGTGGAGCGCATCCTGTTCCTGCGCGCCGAGCTGAAGTACGTGACCGTGCACACGGTCGAGCGCGACTATCTGCTCGAGGAGTCGCTCACGCGCCTGGAAGAGGAGTTCGGCGAGCGCTTCGTGCGCATCCACCGCAGCTGCCTGGTGGCCCGCGATTGCATCGAGAGCTTCCAACGTACCGCCGAGGAGGGCGGATGGAGCGTGGTGTTGCGTGGGTGCGGGCAGCCGTTGCCGGTGAGCCGGCGCCAGCAGCACGTCGTCAGGGAATTCGCGCGCGCCTGATCGCGCCGGCGCGCGCCCGGTTCACTGCGCGACGATCTTCGCGTCCTTCGCCAGCCTGGTGGCGAGTTCGGTCGTGACGCGTTCGACCTCGCGCTGCTGCAGTCCGCGCATGATGTTGGCCTTGGCCTGTTCGAAGGGCGGCACGTTGGCGTTGCGCACGTCGTCGAGCTTGACGATCCACCAGCGATCGGCCACGGCGATCGGCTCGCTGACCTTGCCCTTCTGCATCTTCTCGACCGCCTGCGCCAGCGGGAGGGGCAGCCCCTGGGTATTGCCTTCCTTGGCCGGGGTCTTGAAGTTCACCCACTCCAGTTCGCCGCCACGGCTCGATGACGGCGCCAGCGACCACTGCCGGGCCATCTCGGCGAAGTCCTTGCCCTTGACGATCTGGCCGTGCACTTCCTTCGCGCGCTGGTCGTTGGGCAGCATGATGACGCGCAGCTTGTAGTCCCTGGGGCCCAGATTGCCTTTCATCTGATCGTAGTGCGTCTTCGCCTGCTCCTCGGTGATCTGGGCGGGCTTGACCTGGCCGCGCAGGTACTTGGTCACCATCGCGGTGCGCTTGGCTTCCTCGGCGACTGCCAGCACCTCGGCGTCCTTGTCGAGGTTCTGCTTGGCCGCTTCCTGGACGAACAGCTCGCGCGCGATGAGCTGGTTCTTGATCGCCTCGCGCAACTGGGGCGTGTCGGGATTGCCCTGCGCGGTAGCCTGGCGCACCGCCATGTCCATCGTGCTCTGCTTGATCGGCTTGCCGTTCACCGTCGCCACCGGCTTGTCGCCGTCCTGAGCCGCTGCGCTGACGCTCGCCAGAGACAGCAGTGCGGCGGCAATCAGGCGGGCGATGCGCGTGTATTGGGATGAGGTCATGGGGTCCACTCTTAGGATGCCGGGACGCTCCGGCGAAGATTTGGGGTGATGCTTTGACCAGCAGGCAGGCGCAGTCTACACCAGCGCCGGCCGCTGCTCGCCCTCTCCGGGCGGCGCCGCGTGCGTGGTACGCTGTGCCCGCCCCGTCGTCCCCATGCGCACCATGTCTGTCCCCGACGCCGTAACTATCGCCACCCGTGAAAGTGCCCTGGCAATGTGGCAGGCGCACCACGTGCGCGATCGCCTGTGTGCCCTCTATCCCGGCCTGGAGGTGCGCATCCTTGGCATGACCACCGAAGGCGATCGCCGGCTGGGCAGCTCGCTGGCCAAGATCGGCGGAAAGGGCCTGTTCGTGAAGGAACTGGAAGGAGCGCTGGCGCAGGGCCATGCCGACCTGGCAGTGCACTCGATGAAGGACGTGCCCATGCACCTGCCGGATGGATTCATGCTGGGGGCGATCCTCGAACGCGAGGATCCGCGTGATGCCTTCGTCAGCAACCGCTATCGCGCGCTGGCGGAACTGCCGCCCGGTGCGCGCGTCGGCACCTCCAGTCTGCGGCGCGAGAGCCAGCTGCGCGCGCACCATCCACGGCTGGACGTCCAGCCGCTGCGCGGCAACGTGAACACGCGCCTGCGCAAGCTCGATCAGGGCGAGTACGACGGCATCATTCTCGCTGCTGCCGGTCTGCGCCGTCTGGAGTTCGGTGCCCGGATCACGGCGCTGCTCGAGGCCACCATGAGCATCCCCGCCGCGGGACAGGGCGCCCTGGGCATCGAGTGCCTGTCCGCTCGCGCCGACGTGCACGCCCTGCTGCGCCCACTCGTGCACGATGCCACCTCCTGGTGCGTGCAAGCCGAGCGCGCGGTCAGCCGCGCGCTGGCCGGCAGCTGCGTGGTCCCGCTGGGTGCTCACGCCCGGTTCGAGGGCGGTGCGGTGGAACTGGACGCCTTCGTCGCCAGCCCGGATGGCCGGCGCATGGCGCGGGCGCACGCACGCGCCCCCGACATGGCAGGCGATCCGCAGGCACTGGCCGAGCAGGCCGTGCAGCAACTGATCACCCAGGGCGCGCGTGAAATCCTGGCGGATCTGCCGTCGGCGCCCTAGGGCGGAAGAACCATGTGCGCGGATCGTCCGGGCCGCCCCGCCCGCAACTGCATCCTGCTGACGCGCCCCGAAGCCGAGTCGCGGCAACTGGCGCAGGCACTGCAGGGGCTCGATGCCGAATGCATCGTGTTTCCGACGCTGGAGATCCGGCCGATAGAACCGGATGCCCGGGTCCTCGCCTGCGTCGACTCGCTCGAGCGCTACGCACTGGCGATTTTCGTGAGCGTCAACGCCGTGCGCTGTGGCCTGAGCCTCGTGCGCTCCCGGCGCGCGTGGCCGGCGGGGACGCAGGTGGCGGCAATCGGCGCGGCGACCGCCCAGGCCCTGAGCGATGCCGGGTTCGAGCGCGTCCTGGCGCCCGGATCCGGCAACGACAGCGAAGCTCTGCTCGCGCACCCGGCCCTGGGCCTGATACGCGATGCGCGCGTGCTCCTGGTCCGGGGCGTGGGCGGACGCGAGCACCTGGCGCGGACGCTGCGCGAGCGGGGCGCGCAGGTGGACTACCTGGAAGCGTACCGGCGCGTCGTGCCCGATGCCGACGTGCGCCCGCTGCGCCTGCTCATCAACCAGGGGCAGGTGTGCGCCACGGTCGCGGCGAGTGCCGAGGGGCTGGACAATCTGGTGCAGATGCTCGGGCGCGAGTCGGCCCGTATCCTGGGCACGCGTCCTGTCCTGGTGCACCACGCCCGCATCGCCGCTGCTGCCGCCGCCTTGGGTTTTGTCGACGCGAGGGTGGTGCCGGCCGAGGCGCATGCCATGGAGCCGGTGCTGCGCGCCTGTCTCGAGAAGCGATGAGCGTTCTTTCTCGCGGATCGGACGCGCACCGCGCCTCGCGCGGCATGCCGCACCTGCTAGACTTGTTGCACTGCGGCTGACCGCGCCTGCGCCACCCGTTTTCCGTTCCGACATGAGTGCCGAATCCGACGCCGATATGACGCCGCCATCGCCCGGTGCGACACCCGGTGCGACACCCGATGCGACACCCGGTGCGACGCCCGTGACCGTGACCGGGCCCGGCCCATGGACGCGCCTGCTCCGGCGCCTGGATTGGCGCCTGCTCGGCCTTGCGCTGCTGGTGCTGGTGGTCGCGGCGGGGTGGATGGATACGCGCATGCGCCTGGGTGCGCTGCAGAAGGACGTGGCGCGGGAACTGGCGGGATCGGCACGCACCACCCAGGAGGTGCGCGACATCGCCCGCGATGCGCGTCAGTCGATGCGCGATCTGGAGTTTCGCATCGGCATGCTGGAGAGCCGCTTCTCGGAGTCGCAGAACCAGCGGTTGGCACTGGAAGGCCTGTACCTGGAACTGTCCCGCAGCCGCGACGAGCGCGTGCTGGCTGAGGTCGAGCAGATGCTGCTGGCGGGCAGCCAGCAGCTGCAGCTCGCGGGCAATCTGAAGGCCGCGCTGATCGCGCTGGAATCGGCCGATGGTCGGCTGCAGCGGGCCGACAGCACGCAGTTCACCAATCTGCGGCGCGCCATCGCGCGCGACATCGAGAAGCTCAAGACCGCGCCCTTCCTGGACGTGGTCGGCATCAGCCTGCGCCTGGACGGGATCGCCCACCACGTGTACGAGATGACGCTGGCGATGTTCGAGCGCCCGCCGCAGGAAGCACCGTCCGCGGCGCCCGGACGCGACGCGGCGCTCGTGCGCATCGCGCGCGAAGCCTGGCAGGACATCAAGACGCTGGTGCGCGTGCAGCGCACGGAATCGAAGGACGTGCCGCTGGTCGCTCCCAACCAGCAGTTCTTCCTGCGCGAGAATCTGCGCATGCGGCTGCTATCGGCGCGCTTCGCCCTGCTCGCGCGCGAGGGCGAGGCCTTCCAGGCGGACGTGCGCTCCGCGCACGATTGGCTCGAGCAGTACTTCGACGCGCGCGACAAGCGCGTGGCCGGCGCGCGCGCGGCCCTGGAGCAGCTGGCCCGCATCGAGGTCGACATCCAGCTGCCGGCCACCCTGGAGAGTGTGGAGGCGGTGCGCAGCGAACGCCTCGTGCGCGAACGGGGCCTGCGGTGAATCGCGGGTCCGCAATCCCGGCGATGCCATGCTGAGGCCGCTGATCTGGGTCATCGGCCTGTTCGCGCTGGCGGTTGCACTGACGGTGGCCGCACGCTACAGCACCGGTTTCGTGCTGGTGGTTCTGCCCACCCATCGCATCGAGCTGTCGATCACCCTGGCCGTGCTCCTGCTGCTGCTGGCTTTTCTCGCGCTGTACGTGCTGGCAAGCGCCCTGCTGATTGCGCTCGGCATGCCCGGGCGCGCACGCGCGTATCGCGCGACGCAGGAGCGTGCACGCGCACGTCGGGTGCTGGAGAATGGCCTGCGCGCGTTTCTGGAGGGCCGCTACGGGCGCGCCCAGCGCGCCGTGAGCGAGGCGGCGCAGGCCGGCGAATGGCCGGGCCCGAGCCTGGCGCTGGCGGCGCGCAGTGCGCACGAACTGCGCGACTATGCCGCGCGCGATGCCTATCTCGAGCAGATGGAGACGCGCGTACCGGACGAGGTCTATCTGCGCGAGATCACCCGCGCCGAACTGCTGCTCGGCGAGCGCCGTCACCATGACGCGCTGCTCGCCCTCGGGCGGTTGCCGGAACCGCACACCGGCGCCCTCGCGCTCGAGCTCAAGGCCCAGCAGCTGGCCGGCAACTGGGACCGCGTACTCGCGCTCATTCCGCAGCTCGAGAAGCGCAAGGCGCTCGACGCCGTGGTGATCCGCCAGTTGCGCCGACACGCCATCACCGAGAACATCCGCCGCAGGGCGCTGGACCTGGGCAGCCTGCGCGAGTATCTGGAGGGTCTGGGCGCGGACCAGCGGAGGGATGGTCGCGTCGCGGCCGCCGCCGCCGAGCGCCTGATCGACCTGGGCGACGCCGCCGAGGCGCACCGCCTGGTGGAGGACAGTCTCGAGCATTCGTGGGATCCGGGGCTGCTGCGCTGGTACGTGGCGAGCCTGCCCAAGGATGCCCGCCGCCATCTCGAGCGCGCCGAGGAGTGGCTGGGGCGTCACCCCGACGACGCGCAGCTGCTGCACGCACTCGGCGAGCTGTGCATGCATCAGGAGCTGTGGGGCAAGGCGCGCAGCTACCTCGAGGCCAGCCTGGCTGTCGAGCCCAGCCATAGTGCATGCATCAGGCTCGGGCAGCTGCTCGAGCACACGGGCAGGCACGAGGAAGCCAATGACGTCTACCGGCGCGGGCTGGATCTGGCACTGGCACGGCTGAACGATGCAACGGGTGGACGCCGCAGGCAGGCGTGGTAGGCGCTGCCGGTATGCCAGGGCGTGACACGGCGCAGGCGCGTGCGGCATCGGCGGGACCGGCACGCTCCCCCGGGCTGGACGGTGCCGACATGACGAGGCAGCAGGACATGAACGACATCACGCAGGGCGCGGCGATCCTGGACAAGGATCTGCCGTTGCGCGAGGACATCCGCCTGCTGGGGCGCCTGCTCGGCGACACGCTGCGCGAACAGGAGGGCGAGGAGACCTTCGGCCTAATCGAGCAGATCAGGCAGACCGCCATCCGCTTTCGCCGCGACGCCGATCACCAGGCGCGCCAGGAGCTGGAGTCCCTGCTCGACCTGCTGTCCCCGGCTGCGACGGTGGCGGTGATCCGCGCGTTCACCTATTTCTCGCAGCTGGCCAACATCGCCGAGGATCTGCACCACAACCGGCGCCGGCGCGCACATCAGCTGGAAGGCTCGCCGCCGCAGGAGGGCAGCCTGCAGGTGGCGCTCGAGCGCGCGGCGGCGGCAGGCGCCGGGCCCAAGGCGATCGCCGAGTTCTTCCGCGATGCGCTGATCTCGCCGGTCCTCACCGCCCATCCCACCGAGGTGCAGCGCAAGAGCATCCTCGATTGCCAGCGCGAGATCAGCCGGTTGCTGAACGAGCGCGACCGCATGCAGCTCACCGCCGAGGAGCGCGAGGTGAACGACGATGCGCTGCGGCGCGAGATCCTCACGCTGTGGCAGACGCGCATCCTGCGCGAGCTGCGTCTGACGGTGAGCGACGAGATCGAGAACGGACTCGCGTACTACCGCTATACCTTTCTGCGCCAGCTGCCGCGACTGTACGGGGAGATCGAGGACCTGCTGCGCGCGCGCTGGCCCCAGGCGCAGATCCCGGTGTCGGCCTTCTTCCGCCTCGGCTGCTGGATCGGCGGCGACCGCGACGGCAATCCATTCGTCACCGACGAGGTGACCCGCCACGCGCTGCGCCGGCAGTCCTCGACCGCGCTGGATTTCTACCTGGAGGAGATCCATGCGCTGGGCAGCGAGCTGTCGCAGTCGCTGCGCGTCGTCGCGGTCTCCCCGGAACTGGAGGCGCTCGCGGGCCGCGCGCCGGGCCAGTCGGAACATCGCCGCGACGAACCGTACCGGCGCGCGCTGACCGGCATCTACGCGCGTCTCGCCGCGACCTCGCGCCAGCTCGACCAGCACGCCCCCGAGCGTGCCGAGATCGCACCGGCCGAGGCGTACGCGGAGGCCGCGGAGTTCGTGCGCGATCTGACCGTGATCCAAGAGTCGCTCACCCGTCACGGCGGCCAGCGCATCGCGCGCGGACGGCTGCGGGCGCTGCGCCGCGCCGCGCAGATCTTCGGCTTCCACCTCGCACCGCTCGACATGCGTCAGCACAGCGGGGTGCACGAACAGGTGGTGGCAGAACTGTTCCGCCTCGGCGATCACCGTGCCGGATACGAGCAGCTGGACGAGGCGCGCCGCCAGGCCTGGCTGCTGGAGGAGCTGAGCGTTCCGCGCCTGCTGCGCTCGCCCTTCGTCAGCTACTCCGAGGACACCCGGAAGGAACTGTGCATCCTCGATACGGCGGCGGAACTGCAGCGCCGCTACGGTACCCAGGCGCTGCCCAACTACATCATCTCCAACAGCAACGGCGTGAGCGACGTGCTGGAGGCGGCGCTGCTGCTCAAGGAGGTGGGCCTGCTGCAGCCGGGCGAGCGTGCGCGTCTGTCGATCAACGTCATTCCGCTGTTCGAGACCATCGCCGACCTGCGCGGGTGCGGGGAGATCATGGATGCGCTGCTGTCACTGCCGGCCTATCGCCGGCTGCTGGACAGCCGCGGCGGCATCCAGGAGATCATGCTCGGCTATTCGGACAGCAACAAGGACGGCGGCTTTCTCACCTCCAACTGGGAGCTGTACAAGGCCGAAGTCAGTCTGGTCGACGTGTTCCGCACGCACGGGGTGAAGCTGCGCCTGTTCCACGGGCGCGGCGGCACGGTGGGACGCGGCGGCGGACCGAGCTACCAGGCCATCCTGGCGCAGCCGCGCGGCAGCGTGCAGGGCCAGATCCGCATCACCGAGCAGGGCGAGGTCATCGCCAGCAAGTATTCCGATCCCGAGATCGGCCGGCGCAACCTCGAAACGCTGGTGGCCGCCACGCTGGAATCGACCATGATGGCCCGCGCCGACGCGCTGCCCGGGGAAGGGCGCTATCGCGAGGTGATGGACGAACTGTCCGCGGACGCCTACGCGGTCTATCGTGAACTCGTCTACGGCACGCCCGGCTTCGTGAACTTCTTCCGGGCGGCCACCCCGATCACCGAGATCGCGGATCTGAACGTGGGGAGCCGGCCCGCCTCACGCAAGAAATCCGACCGCATCGAGGACCTGCGCGCCATTCCCTGGGTGTTCAGCTGGTCGCTCGCGCGCATCATGCTGCCGGGCTGGTACGGATTCGGCAGTGCCGTGGACCGCCTGATCGCGCGCCGCGGCGAGCAGGCCGTGAGCCTGCTGCGGGAGATGCACGGCGCATGGCCGTTCTTCCGCGCGCTGATGTCGAACATGGACATGGTGCTGGCCAAGGCCGACCTGCACATCGCCTCGCGCTACGCGGAGCTGCTGGCGGACCAGCCCCTGCGCGAACGCATCTTCGCCATGCTCGGCGACGAGATGGAGCGCACGGTGGGCCATCTGCTGCGCATCACCGGCCAGCGCGAACTGCTGGAGAACAACCCGCTGCTCGCGCGCAGCTTCCGCAACCGCAGGCCCTATATCGATCCGCTCAACCACCTCCAGGTGGAATCGCTGCGCCGCTTCCGGGCCGGCGAGCAGGACGAGAAGACCAGACGCGCGATCCTGCTGACGATAAACGGCATCGCCGCCGGCCTGCGCAACAGCGGCTAGGGAAGCTACTGCGTGGGCGTGATCCGGCCTTGTGCGGCGCTCGGAATCCTCGTGTACTGGCGCGAGTACACTCCGGTTCATGCGCTCCGGACGCGGCCGGCTGACGCCCGCTGGCTACGCTTCCTCGGACATGATGCGCTGGCGCACTCAGGGCTGCGGCGCGGTGGGCGCGGGAACGGGTACGGGGGTCGGCGCAGGGGTGAACGCGTCGGAGAAGAACTCCTCCTCGGGCAGCCTGCACTGCGTGGTGAAGTCGCGATGCGCGGCTTCCACCACCACCGGCGCGCCGCAGGCGTACACCTGGTAGCCGGACAGGTCCGGGAAGTCCGCCATCACCGCATGGTGCACGAAGCCCGTGCGGCCCTGCCACTGGTCCTCGGGCAGCGCGTCGGACACCACCGGCACGAAGCTGAAGTTGCCGTGCTCGGCCTGCCAGCGGTGGGCAAGGTCCATCATGTAGAGATCCTTCGGCCGCCGCCCGCCCCAGTACAGCACGATCTCACGCCCGATTGCGCGCGCGAAGGCGTGGGTGAGGATGCTCTTGATCGGGGCGAAGCCGGTGCCGCTGGCGACCAGCACCATCGGCTTGTCGCTTTCCTCGCGCAGGAAGAAGGTGCCGAGCGGCCCCTCGAAGCGCAGGATGTCCTTCTCCTTCATCTTGTTGAACACGTACTCGGTGAAGGCGCCGCCCATGTCGCGCACGTGCAGTTCGATCAGCGTGTCCTCTTCCGGCGCGTTGGCCATCGAGTAGGCGCGCCGCTTCCCGTCGCGCAGGATGATCTCCAGGTACTGTCCGGCCATGAACTGCAGGCGCTCGTTCGCGGGCAGGGTGAGGAACAGCGCGGCGACGTCGTCGGCCGGGCGCTCGATGCGCTGCACGCGACAGGGCAGCTTCCTGATCGGCACGTCGCCGATGGCATTGATCTCGCGCACCTCGATGACCAGGTCGCTCAGCGCCTTCGCCTGGCAGAACAGCGCGAATCCGGCCGTCTTCTCGTAGTCGGGCAGGATGTGCGCGGCGTACTGGCCGTAGTCCATCTGTCCTTCGAGCAGCCTGCCCTTGCACGACCCGCAGGCGCCGTTGCGGCAGCCGTAGGGCAGGGTGATGCCCTGGCGCATCGCGGCCTGCAGGATGGTCTCTCCGGCCTCGGCGGTGAACTGGCGGTTGCTGGGCTTGAGCGTGACGGTGAAGGGCATGGTGGGGCGAGTAGGTCCAATGGATCGATGCGCCGGCCGCGTGCGCGGCGTGGCCGTGCCGGGCGGCATCGGGGGTTCGACTAGAATAGCGGGATGCGTCGACTCCTGATCGTCGGCTGCGGTGACATCGGCTCGCGCCTGCTGCCGCGCCTGCGCGCGCGTTACCGGCTGTATGTCCTGACCCGCTCGGGCGAGCGCCGCACGGCGCTGCGCGCGAGCGGCGCAACCCCCATCGTCGGCGACCTCGACCGCCCCGACAGTCTGAAGCGGCTGGCTGGCCTGGCGAACGACGTGCTGCATCTCGCGCCCCCGCCTGGCAGCGGCGATGCCGACGCGAGGACCGCGAACCTCGTCCGCAGCCTCGGAAAGGGCGGCAGCTTACCACAGCGCTTCGTCTATCTGAGCACCTCCGGCGTGTATGGGGATTGCGGCGGTGAACTGGTGCGCGAGCATGCACCGCTGCGTCCGCAGAGCGACCGTGCGCGCCGCCGGATGGATGCCGAATGCCGCTTGCGCGGCTGGGGCCGCCGCAGCGGCGTTCGCGTGAGCATCCTGCGCGTCCCGGGCATCTACGCCCCCGGACGCCTGCCGCTGGCACGGCTGCACGCCGGCGTCGCCGCCCTGCGGCCGGAGGAGGACGTGTACACCAATCACGTTCACGCCGACGATCTGGCCGCAATCGTGCTCGACGCCCTCGCGCGCGGTCGCGGCCAGCGCGTCTACAACGCCAGTGACGCCTCCGCCATGAAGATGGGCGAGTACTTCGACCTCGTGGCGCGGGTCTTCGGGCTGCCGGCTTCGCCCCGCGTGAGCATGGAGGAGGCGGCGCGCAGCCTGTCCCCGGCGCTGCTGTCGTTCATGCGTGAATCCCGGCGCCTGGACAACCGCCGCATGCTGCGGGAACTGCGGGCGCGGTTGCGCTATCCATCGGTACGGGAGGGCGTGACGGCAGCCCGCCTCGCCGCCGGCCCGTGATCGTCCATGGGCGGGCGCCGCGCTTTCGTATACTGTCGCGCCTTTCACAATGCAGCGAATGGAACCCCACCTCCTCCTGATCTCCAGTTTCCCGGATCTCGCGGGCGCACGCCGCTTCGCCCAGGCCCTGCTCGAACAGCGCCTGGCCGCGTGCGTGAATCTGCTCGGGCCCTGCACGTCGATGTACCGCTGGCAGGGCGCGATCGAGACGGCCGAGGAGGTCCCGATCCTGATCAAGACGCGGGCGAGTCTGTATCCCGGGGTCGAGGCCGAATTGCGCCGCCTGCATCCCTACGACGTACCGGAATTGCTGGCACTGCCGGTCGAGGGCGGGCTGCCGCGGTATCTGGACTGGATCGACGCCGAAACGCAGGAGGCCGGCGCGTGAGCACGCGTACGCTGGCACACGGCGAGCGCTGCCACATCGGGCGCGCCGCCTGGCTCACGCTGGTGCTCGTCATGGGCATGCTCGCCGCGCTGCCGGTCGGTGCGCAGTCGGGCGGCAGTGTGCTGGACCGGCTGCGCGGCATGGCCGGTGGCGCCGATACCCCGCAGTTCCTGCCGGTGGATCGCGCCTTCGCGGTCAAGGTCGAGGCCCTGGACGCCTCCACGCTGATCGCGTCCTTCGAGCCCGAGGATGGCTACTATCTGTATCGGGACAAGTTCGCCTTCGCATTCGAGCCGCCGCTGCCCGGGGTGAGCGTACGCGCGGTGGAACTGCCGGCGGGCGAGGTGAAGGACGACCCGAATTTCGGCCGCACCGAAGTGTTCCACCGGCCGGTGCGGGCGGTGCTGCGCCTGCAGCGTGACGATGTGCGGACCCTGCCGGCGGCCCTGCAGGTCACCTACCAGGGATGCGCCGACGCCGGCCTGTGCTATCCCCCCGAGACGCGACGCTTCGACGTGGTGCTGGCTGCCGGAGGGAGCGCGGCGGGCGGTCCCGGTGCCGCCGCTGGTCTTCCTGCGGACGAGAGCTCGCGCATCGCCGGCATCCTGTCTTCCGGGAACACCTGGCTGGTGCTGGCGAGCTTCTTCGGGTTCGGGCTGCTGCTCGCCTTCACCCCCTGTGTGCTGCCGATGATCCCGATCCTGTCGGGGATCATCGTCGGCAAGGGGCACGCCGTGACCCGGCCGCACGCCCTGGGCCTGTCCGCCGCCTACGTGATCGGAATGGCCGTCACCTACGCGGCGGCTGGCGTGGCCGCCGGGCTGTCGGGCACGCTGCTGTCGGGTGCACTGCAGAACCCGTGGGTGCTCGGCGCATTCGCGCTGCTGTTCGTGGTGCTCGCCCTTTCCATGTTCGGGTTCTACGAATTGCAGTTTCCCTCCGGGCTGCAGAGCCGCCTCTCCGTCGCGAGCAACCGCTTCCGCGGTGGGACGCTGTGGGGCGTGTTCGCGATGGGGATCCTGTCCGCGCTCATCGTCGGGCCCTGCGTCGCGGCTCCGCTCGCTGGCGCGCTGCTCTACATCAACCAGACGCGCGACGCGGTCCTGGGCGGCGGCGCGCTGTTCGCCATGGCGCTGGGCATGGGCATGCCGCTGCTGGCGGTCGGTGTGTCCGCCGGCAGCCTGCTGCCCAGGGCGGGGGCGTGGATGCAGACGGTGAAGCGCTTCTTCGGCGTGGTTCTTCTCGGGATGGCGATCTGGGTCGTGTCGCCGGTGATTCCGACCGTACTGCACATGCTGGCCTGGGCCACGCTGCTGATCGTCTCGGCCATCTTCCTGAGCGCGATCGACCCGCTGCCGCACAATGCCGCTGGCCACCGCCGGCTGGGCAAGGGCCTCGGCGTCATCGCGCTGGTGCTCGGCATCGCCCTGCTGATCGGGGCTCTGGCCGGCGGGCGCGACCTGCTGCAGCCGCTCTCCGGGCTGCGGCTGGTGTCGGCGCTCGAGCATCCGGCCAAGGGACCGCGCTTCGAAAGGGTCTCCTCCGTTGCCGAACTGGAGCAGCGCTTGGCGCAGACCGGCGGTCGACCGGTGATGGTCGACTTCTATGCCGACTGGTGCATCTCATGCAAGGAGATGGAACGCTTCACTTTCAGCGATCCGGCCGTGCGTACGCGCATGGACCGCATGCTGCTGATCAAGGTCGATGTCACCCGCAACAGTGCGCAGGACCGGGCGCTGCTGGAACGGTTCAACCTGTTCGGACCGCCCGGCATCGTCTTCTTCGACCAGTCCGGCCGTGAGCTGCCCGGCCGGGTCATCGGCTTTCAGTCTGCGCGCCGGTTTGCCGGCTCGCTGGACGCAATCCTTCCACCGAGTTCATGAACAGAGCTACCCATCTCGCCATTCTCGTCGGCGCCGCAGCGGTCTCGCTGGCGGCCGGCTGGTTCCTGCACCCGGCCAATCGCGGGCCCGATCTCCCGCCCGGTGCAGACAAGGTGCTGATGCAAGTGTCGATGCCGGATCTGTCCGGCCAGAATCAGGGCATGGCGCAGTGGAAGGGCAAGGTGGTGCTGGTGAATTTCTGGGCCACCTGGTGCGCGCCGTGCCGCGAGGAGATCCCGCTGCTCGTGAAGAAGCAAACGGAGCTGGGCGCCAGCGGACTGCAGGTGGTCGGCATCGCCGTGGATCAGGCGGACAAGGTCAGGCAGTTCGCCGCCGAAATGGGCATCAACTACCCGGTTCTCATCGGCGACACCGAAGCGATCGATCTCGGGCGGGCGGTCGGAAACGAACTGGGCGGGCTGCCCTATACGCTCGTGGTCGATCGCTCGGGGCGCATCGCCCGCACCGAGCTGGGGACGCTGTCCGAGGACAAGATCGAGGATCTGGTTCGTCCACTGCTCTAGTCCTCCTGCGTAGTCCGGCGAAAAAGCGGCGATCTGCTTGCGATCCGCCCGCAAGTTTCCGTATCCGCTGCCGTTCGTGCGGGTACCCCGGGCGCCGCGTCGTGCAGGGGGCGGCGAGGCCCGGCGCGGGGCGCCGACCGACCGGTCAACTTCGGTGATCTCCTGGACAAAATGATGCCAGCTGCGGCAAACTTGCCGACATGACAACCCCAAGAACACCGGGGAGAGGCGCGAACGTGCTGCGGATTCTCGTGGTGCACGGTCCCAATCTCAATCTCCTCGGTACCCGCGAGCCGTCCATCTACGGCGCGGACAATCTCGATCAGATCAACCAACGACTGCGAACGCGCGCCCAGGCCGGCGGTGCGGAACTGGTCGCCTTCCAGAGCAATACCGAGGGGATCCTCGTCGATCGCCTCCAGGAAGCCGGGCGCGATGGCACCGGCTTCGTCATCATCAATCCGGGTGCCTACACGCATACCAGCGTCGCGATGCGCGACGCCCTGTCTGCAGTGAAGATTCCTTTCATCGAAGTGCACCTGTCGAATGTCTTCGCCCGCGAGTCTTTCCGCCATCATTCCTATTTCACGGATATCGCCGTGGGCATGGTCTGCGGACTCGGCGCGAAGGGCTATGAACTGGCCCTGGAGTACGCGCTGCAGGCCGGAGAGAGGAGCTGATCAATGGATCTGCGCAAGCTCAAGAAGCTGATCGATCTGGTCCAGGAGTCCGGAATCGCGGAACTGGAAGTGACCGAGGGCGAGGAGAAGGTGCGCATTGCCCGGGTGGGTCAGGCTGGCCAGTTCATGGCTGCACCCCCGCCGGCGGTGATGCATCCGCCCGCCGCGCCGGTTCTCGCCGCCCCCGCGGCCGTCCCGGCAGAGGACAAGATCGAGGGGCACGTGGTGAAATCACCCATGGTCGGCACCTTCTACCGCGCGCCGTCCCCGGGCGCCAAGACGTTCGTCGAGATGGGCGACAAGGTGAGCCCGGGCGATACCCTGTGCATCATCGAAGCCATGAAGCTGCTCAACGAGATCGAGGCGGACCACGGCGGCACCATCAAGGAGGTGTACGCCGAGAACGGCCAGCCGGTCGAGTACGGCGAGCCGCTGTTCCTGATCGTCTGATCGGGGCCCTTTCCGGTCAACGGTGCCTGGGCGCACGCCTGCCGGGTCGACCCGCGCCACACGCCAGTGCTAGGAGCATGATCCTCAAGTGTTCGAAAAGATCCTGATCGCCAATCGCGGCGAGATCGCCCTGCGGGTTCAGCGGGCCTGCCGGGAACTGGGCGTCAAGACCGTGGCAGTGCATTCCGAGGCCGATTCCGGCGCGAAGTACGTGCGCCTGGCGGACGAATCGGTCTGCATCGGCCCGGCACCCTCCGGGCAGAGCTACCTCAACATTCCCGCCATCATCAGCGCGGCCGAGGTGACTGACGCGGAGGCGATCCACCCTGGCTACGGGTTTCTCTCGGAGAACGCGGACTTTGCCGAGCGCGTCGAGAAGAGCGGCTTCGTCTTCATCGGCCCCCGGCCGGAGACGATCCGCATGATGGGTGACAAGGTCAGTGCCAAGCACGCCATGATCAAGGCCGGCGTGCCGGTGGTGCCCGGCTCCGACGGGCCGCTGCCGGAATCGCCCGAGGACATCATCAAGATCGCGCGTGCGGTCGGCTATCCGGTGATCGTCAAGGCGGCCGGCGGAGGCGGCGGGCGCGGCATGCGCGTGGTGCACACGGAAGCCGCGCTGCTCAATGCCGTGACGATGACGCGCACCGAGGCGCAGAGCGCCTTCGGCAATCCCACCGTGTATCTGGAGAAGTTTCTGGAGAATCCACGGCACGTGGAGATCCAGGTGCTGGCCGACTCGCACCGAAATGCCGTGTACCTGGGCGACCGCGACTGCTCCATGCAGCGGCGCCACCAGAAGATCATCGAGGAGGCGCCGGCTCCGCTGATCTCCCCGCGCCTGAAGTCGCGCATCGGCGAGCGCTGCGCGGATGCCTGCCGCAAGATCGGCTATCGCGGCGCCGGCACGTTCGAGTTCCTGTTCGAGAAGGACGAGTTCTACTTCATCGAGATGAACACGCGCGTGCAGGTCGAGCATCCGGTGACCGAGATGATCACCGGCATCGACATTGTTCAGGCGCAGATCATGGTGGCAGCCGGGCAGAAGCTTCCGTTCCGCCAGCGCGACATCCAGTTCCGCGGCCACTCGGTGGAATGCCGCATCAACGCCGAGCATCCGTACAAGTTCACGCCGTCGCCCGGCCGCATCTCGGCCTTCCACGCGCCGGGCGGACCCGGCATCCGGGTCGACTCGCACGTGTACGCCAACTACCTGGTGCCGCCCAACTACGATTCGCTGGTGGCAAAGGTGATCTCGTGGGCCGACACCCGCGAGAAGGCCATCGCCAAGATGCGCATCGCGCTGTCCGAGATGGTCGTAGAGGGCATCCAGACCAATCTGCCGCTGCACCAGGAACTGATGCTCGATTCGGCCTTCGCGCGCGGCGGCACCAATATCCATTATCTCGAAGAGAAACTGGCGAAGCAGAACCGGCCTGACTGACGCCGGGTACGGTCGGAGGATAGCGTGGCCTGGCTGCAGGTGAGCTTCGAGGTGGCGGTGCCCGAGCCCGAAGCCGTGGCGGATGCCCTGCTGGCGGCAGGCGCGGTGTCGATCGACCTCGCCGATGCGGATGCCGGCACCGATGGCGAGCTGCCGCTGTTCGGCGAGCCGGGTGCGGACGTGGCGAACTGGCCGCGCCAGCGCCTCGGAGCGCTGTTCCCGGAAGACATCGACGTGCGCGCGGCGGTGACCGATGCGTTCCATGGACTCGGCGTCACGCCCCCGGACATGGAGATCGAAGCGATACCCGAACAGGACTGGGTGCGCGCGACGCAACAGCAGTTCGGACCCATCCGCATCAGCGAGCGTCTGTGGATCGTGCCGTCCTGGTCCGAGGCGCCGGATCCCGATGCGATCAACCTCAGGCTCGACCCCGGGCTGGCCTTCGGCACCGGCAGCCATCCGACCACCGCGCAGTGCCTGCGCTGGCTGGAGTCCAACCTGCCCGCGGGGGCGAGCCTCGTCGACTACGGCTGCGGAAGCGGCGTGCTCGGCATCGCGGCCAGACGGCTGGGCGCGCGCCGCGTGGTGGCCGTGGACATCGATCCGGCCGCCCTGGCGGCCACGCGCGACAATGCCGCGCTGAATGCCGTGGACATCGAGGTCGCGGACACCGCGGCGGTGGAGCCGGGATCCTACGATGTCGTCATGGCCAACATCCTGTCCAATCCGCTGAAGGTGCTCGCCCCGCTGCTCTCGTCGCTGGTGCGCGCGGACGGCTGGCTGGTGCTCGCCGGCATCCTGAGCAGCCAGGCGCAGGACGTGGCCCAGGCCTACCGGCCCTGGTTCGATCTCGCGCCTGCGTCCGAATCCGACGGCTGGACCTGCCTGTCCGGGCGCCGCAAGCGGTAGACTCGCGACAGGTTCCGTCAAGCCGCCGGCATCATGTACACCCGCTGTCCCCATTGCGCCACGGTCTTCCGCGTCACGCCCCAGCAGCTCCAGGCATCGAGCGGGCAGGTGAAATGCGGCCGATGCCATGCGCAATTCGACGCCTTCACCTCGCTCGCGGCAACGCTCACCGGTGCGCCCGCCCAGACCCCGGTCCAGCCTGCACAGACGGCGCATGCAATCGACGGGAGCGGTACACCTGGCAGCCCTGCGGCGGCTGCTTTCGCGTCGAAGGCGGCAACCGGGCCGCTGCCTTCGCCCTCGGCGGCACAGGCTGCGGCCGACCCCCAGACTGCAACCGACCCCCGGACTGCAACCGACCTCCACGCGGCCGAGGATCCCGTCGCTGCATACGTGCACCGATACGGTGGTCCGCGCGCCACCGAGGAGGGCAGGGTGCACCTCGATCATCAGGAGGACGACTACGAGGAGATCGACGGTGTGCCCGCAACACCGGCCTCGTCGGTGGACCAGTTCGCCGATTCGTTGCGCGTGCTCCAGACCGTGGCCAGGCTGACCCTGGAGGTGGACGAGACGCGTCGCGGGCCGCACGCCGACCAGCCGTGGGTGGAGGCGGCCACCGATGCGCCCGACATTTCTCCCCACGGTGCGCAGGATCCGCACGCCTGGACAGACGGGGATGAACGCGCGCTCGAGGAGGAGGCGTCAGCCGCGCCTGGCACGGCGCTCTGGGATGCCGACCCGGAGGCGGCCGATCGCACCGAGGAGATCGCGCTGGCGCCGCCGCCTCCGGCTGTGCCGGAGCCGGCACAGCCGGTCCTGACGGTGCCCGCCGCCCTGCTCGAGAACGGCGCCGCGCCGGTGCATCGGCGCGGTCCCTGGATGGCCGGCATTACGGCACTGGCGCTGGTGCTCGCGCTGCAGGCGGTATGGTGGTTCGCCTCGCCGGCGGCGCGCGCCCTGCCCGGCACGCGGTCCGCGCTCGAAGGCGTGTGCGCACTGCTGGGCTGCGATGTCGCGCTCCCCCAGTTGCCCGAGCAGCTCTTCATCGAGGCGTCCGACCTGCAGCTGCTGGACGTGGCGCGGCCGCACGAAGTACTGCTCACCGCCCAGGTACGCAATCGTGCCGCTGTCGCACAGCAGCTGCCGTGGATCGAGCTGACGCTGACCGGCACCTCCAACCAGGTCGTGGGCCGGCGCGTGCTGCGGCCCTCGGACTACCTGGATGCTTCGCAGCGCGAGCGGCGCGGCATCGCGGGGAACGAAGAGATCGCGATCCGGCTCTATCTCCACACCGGCGAGTTGCGCGCGGCCGGATACCGTCTCTACCTGTTTTTCGGATAGCAGCATGGCCATCGAACTCCAGCGCACTGCGCTGCACGCCGAACATCTCGCCGCCGGGGCCCGCCTGATCGACTTCGGCGGATGGGAGATGCCCCTGCATTACGGCTCGCAGATCGACGAGCATCATCACGTGCGGCGCACTGCCGGAATGTTCGACGTCTCGCACATGCTGGCGATCGATATCGAGGGTGCACGGGCGCGCGATTTCCTGCGCGGGCTGCTCGCCAACGACGTCGCCAGGCTCGCCCAGCCCGGAGCCGCGCTCTACTCCTGCATGCTGAACGAGAGCGGTGGGGTGATCGACGATCTCATCGTCTACCTGCGCGCGCCCGAGCGCTACCGCGTGGTGGTCAACGCCGGCACCGCGGACAGGGATCTGGCGTGGATGCGCGAACGGGTCCGGCCGTTCGATGCCGATGCCGTGCTCACGCCGCGCCGCGACCTCGCGATACTGGCACTGCAGGGTCCCGAAGCGCGCGCCCGGTTCTGGTCCGCGGTTCCAAGCTTGCGCGCGGCAGCCGAACCGCTGGCGCCGTTCCGGTGCGCCGAGAGCGGCACGGCGTTCATCGCCCGCACCGGCTACACGGGCGAGGATGGCTACGAGGTGATGGTGCCGGCCGGCGAGGTCGTCGCGCTCTGGCGCGCACTGCGCGGCGCGGGCTTCGCGCCATGCGGCCTGGGCGCGCGCGACACCCTGCGCCTGGAAGCGGGCATGGCGCTGTACGGGCAGGACATGGACGAGAGCGTGACGCCGATGGAAGCCGGTCTGGCGTGGACCGTGGCGCTCGACGACGCACGGGACTTCCTCGGCCGTGGCGCACTGGAGCAGCGCAGCCCGCGCTTCCACGCGCATGGTCTGGTGCTGCGCGACAAGGGCGTGCTGCGTGCCCACCAGCAGGTGCGCACCGCACACGGCGAGGGCGAGATCACCAGCGGCTCGTTCGCGCCCACGCTCGGCATGTCGATCGCGCTCGCCCGCCTGCCGCGGGGGACGGCGAGCGGCGAGGGCGTGCAGGTGTGCATCCGCGACCGGTGGCTGGATGCGCGGGTAGTAAGATATCCGTTCGTGCGCAGAGGCAGGTCTCTGCTCGACACGGCGCAATGATCGCGGCAACGCGAGGCAGCGGTCCGCTGCACATCAGACGGGAGAGCAGTACATGGAAGTCGCGCAGGATCTCAGATATGCCCGGACGCACGAGTGGGCGCGCCTGGAGGCCGACGGCAGCGTCACGGTCGGCATCACCGATCACGCCCAGGAACTGCTCGGCGACCTCGTCTTCGTCGAGACGCCCCAGGTCGGCAGGCGCTTCGCGCAGGGGCAGGAATGCGGGGTGGTGGAGTCGGTGAAGGCCGCATCGGACATCTACGCACCGGTGTCCGGTGAGGTGATCGCGGTCAACGAGGAACTCGCGGCTAGCCCCGAGAAGATCAACCAGGACGCGTATGCCGCCTGGATCTTCCGCATCACGCCGGCCGATCCGGGAGAACTGTCTGCTCTCATGGACGCAGCCGCCTATGCAGGCATGATCGACGCCGGCCAGGGCTGACATCGTCATGCCGTTCATTCCCCACACCGCCGAGGATGTCCGTCGCATGCTCGATGCCATCGGGGTGCCCGGGATCGACGATCTGTTCGACGAGATCCCGGCGACGCTGAAGGACGTGCAGCTGCCGCGAGTGCCTGCCGGCGCGCGCGAGATGGAGATCACCCGCCTGATGCAGGCGCGGGCAGCGCAGGACGGGCGCTGGTCCAGCTTCATCGGCGCCGGCGCCTACGAGCACTACGTTCCTGCCGCCGTGTGGCAGATCGTCACGCGCGGCGAGTTCTATTCCGCCTATACCCCCTACCAGGCGGAGGCCAGCCAGGGCACCCTGCAGCTGCTCTACGAGTACCAGTCGATGATCGCCGGTCTGACCGGTCTGGATGCGGCCAACGCCAGCCTGTACGACGGCGCCTCCGCGCTGGCCGAGGCGGTGCTCATGGCGGTGCGCCTGCACAAGTCCTCGCGCCGCGTGCTGCTGCCGGCGAGCCTGCATCCGCACTATGCGGCCACGGTGCGAACCATCGTCTCGAGCCAGGGTGTGGAACTGGTGACCCTGCCCTGGTGCCCGCAGCGCGGCACGCTTGCCCTGCAGGCGCTGGACGGACTCGACGATCACGGCGCCGCCGCGCTGGTGATCGCCCAGCCCAATGCTCTCGGGGCCCTCGAGGACGTGCACGCGCTTACCGACTGGGCCCATGCGCACGGAATGCTCGCGATCGCGCTGGTCAACCCCGTGGCGCTGGCGCTGCTCGCTCCGCCCGGTCAGTGGGGCGCACGGGGCGCGGACATCGCGGTGGGCGAGGGGCAGCCGCTGGGCGTGCCATTGTCGGCCGGCGGACCGTACTTCGGCTTCATGACCTGCCGGGGCGCCCACGTGCGCCAGATGCCCGGCCGCATCGCCGGCCGCACGGTGGACGCGACCGGTGCGCCGGGATTCACGCTCACGCTGCAGGCGCGCGAGCAGCACATCCGCCGCTCCAAGGCGACCTCGAACATCTGCACCAACCAGGGCCTCGTGGTGGCCGCCGCCACCGTGCACATGGCGCTGCTCGGGCCGGCTGGACTGCAGCGCGTGGCGCGCGCGTCCCATGCCGGCCTGCAGCGGCTGATCGCGTTGCTCCGCCCGCTGGGCGTGCGGCCACGCTTCGCGGCGCCCTGCTTCCACGAGACCGTGCTCGATCTGGGCGTGCCCGTGCAGCCTGTCCTCGATGCGATGCGCGAGCGCGGCATCCTGGGCGGACTGCATCTCGCGCCCTGGTCGGGCGAGCTGCACGAAGCGCTTCTGGTCTGTGTGACGGAGACCAAGACCGAGGCCGATCTCGACGACTACGTGCAGGCGATGTCTGCTGCGCTCGCGCACGCACGACACCCGGCCTGAAACCATTGCGCACGCCTCATCAGACACGAAAAAGGAGAACATCGATGGCAACCGTGACCCTCGAGGGCAACCCCGTTCCGGTGGTGGGCGAGCTGGCCGCGCTCGCGGCCCTGCAGTAGGGCCCGGGCGGATCGTAGGGAACTCTTCGCATGAGCACACTGATCTTCGAGCGCTCGCGGCCGGGCCGCTGCAGCGCACAGCTCGCACCGGCGGAGCTGGCGTGTCCGGGCATCCCGGAGGCGCTGCTGCGCCAGGCGCCGCCGCCGCTGCCCGAGGCGTCCGAACTCGACGTGGTGCGTCACTACACCGCGCTTTCGCAGAAGAACTTCTCGATCGACACCCAGTTCTACCCGCTCGGTTCGTGCACCATGAAGTACAACCCGCGCGCGGCGAATGCGCTGGCGATGCTGCCGGAGTTCCTCGCGCGCCATCCCCTGGCGCCGGCCGCGACGGGACAGGGCGTGCTCGCCTGCCTGTACGAGCTGCAGGAGATCCTGTGCGACGTCAGCGGCATGGCGGGCGTGAGCCTGGCGCCGATGGCGGGCGCGCAGGGCGAGTTTGCCGGCGTCGCGATGATCCGTGCATGGCATCGCAGCCGCGGCGATCACGCCCGCACCGAGATCATCGTGCCCGATGCGGCGCACGGGACCAATCCCGCCACCGCCACCATGTGCGGCTATGCCGTGCGCGAGGTGCCGACCGATCGCAGCGGCAACGTCGACCTGGATCGCCTGCGTGCGGCAGTGGGCCCGCAGACCGCGGGCCTGATGCTCACCAATCCCTCGACACTGGGCGTGTTCGAGCAGCGCATCCTGGATATCCGCGACATCGTGCACGCGGCCGGGGGGCTGCTCTACTACGACGGCGCGAATCTCAACGCGATCGTCGGCCAGGTCAAGCCGGGGGCGATGGGCTTCGACGTCATCCACGTGAACCTGCACAAGACCTTCTCCACGCCGCACGGCGGCGGCGGGCCGGGTGCGGGGCCGGTGGGTGTGGCCGAAAGGCTGCTGCCCTTCCTGCCGGTGCCGATCGTGCTCCGGCGCGAGCGCCCGGGTGCTGCGCCCGCGTACGTGCTGGCCGGGGAGTCCGAGCGGCCGCACAGCATCGGCCGCCTGTCGGCCTTCATGGGCAATGTCGGCGTGCTGCTGCGCGCCTACGTGTATGCACGCATGCTCGGGCGTGAAGGAATGGGGCGCGTTGCGCAGTTCGCCACGCTCAATGCCAACTATCTGATGGTCGAGCTGCGCAACGCCGGCTTCGAGCTGGCCTATCCGGCCCGGCGCGCCAGTCACGAGTTCATCGTCACCCTCAAGCGGCTCAAGGACCAGACCGGCGTGAGTGCGATGGACTTCGCCAAGCGCCTGCTGGACAAGGGCGTGCACGCACCGACGACCTACTTTCCGCTGCTCGTTCCCGAGTGCCTGCTGATCGAGCCGACCGAGACGGAATCGAAGGAGACGCTCGACGCCTTCGTGGCGGCGATGAAGGCGGTCCTGGAGGAAGCACGCACCAACCCCGAGCTGGTGAAATCCGCGCCGCATACCATGCCGGTGCGCCGCCTCGACGACGTGAAGGCCGCGCGCGACCTGGACGTGGCATGGAAGACATAGGGAAGGAGGCGCAGGTCAGCCCGTATAAGGGCAAGACCGGACTTCGCCGCATCTGCGCCGCCTTCTTCCACTCGCTGGAAGGATTCCGTTCCGCCTTCCGCCACGAGGATGCGTTCCGCCAGGAGGTCATGCTCGCTGTCGTGCTCGTCCCGGCCGCCCTGTTCATGCCGGTCGCCGGGCTGGGCAAGGCGCTCATGGTGGCATCGGTGCTGCTGGTGCTGATCGTCGAACTGATCAACTCCGCGGTCGAGGCCACGGTCGACCGCATCTCGCTCGAGCAGCATCAGCTGGCCAAGCGCGCCAAGGACATCGGCAGTGCGGCCGTGTTCGTCAGCCTGGTCAACGTGGCCGCGGTGTGGGGGCTGGTGCTGCTCGGCTGACCCGCATCGGAGCGCCTCGCACGTTCGACAACCGGAGGAGCGAATGCCTGCCTATCTGATCTCGACCATCGACATCCACGACCCCGCCGGTTACGCGGCGTACCGCGCACTGGTGGCGCCGGTGCTGGCGCAGTATGGCGGGCGCTTCCTGGTGCGCGGCGGCACCATTCATCCGCTCGAGGGTAGCTGGCTGCCCAGGCGCGTGGTCGTGGTCGAGTTCGACAGCGTCGAACAGGCCAGGGCCTTCGACAGCGCGCCCGAGTACGCACAGGCGAAGGCGATCCGCCATCGCACATCGACGTCCAGCGTGATCGTGGTCGAAGGCGTCTGAGGCGCGCGCCCGCGCACCGGCCCGCCTGCGCTGCAGGCGGGCAAGGCCTTGCAGTAACAGATGAAACGGCCATGGCACAGGCCTTGCACCCGACCGTCCCCGCCATGCGCTACTCCCTGCCGGAGCGTGCTTGGCGTGGACCCGCCCGGCGCTGCGGACGGCGCTTCCGGCGCGTCCACAGACGGCCGCCGGCCTCGTTCCAATTCGTTGATTTCTCTGTATTAAGCAGAGACCGTCGCTCGACATACCCGAACCAGAACCACCCATGCTGATGCCTCCACACGACCGGCCCTCTGCCTGCGCGCCGCGCACGGGCGCCGTATCCGGACCGCCTGCCCAGGGCAGCTGCACGTGACGGCGCGCGGCGAGTGGTCGGTACGGGTGCTCGCTGCATCGGTGGCGGCAGCCGCGGCATTCAGCGCGTGGATGGCACTTCCCTTCAATGCACTGGATCGGTTCGGCTACGACATGGGAATGCGCCTGTCGAGCCGCATGCCTGCACCCGAAGTCGTCGTCGTGGGCATCGACACCCGAACCGTGGCGCGACTAGGCCCGGCGGGCTGGTCCCGCACCATCGACGCACAGCTCATCGACACACTGGCTGCAGCCGGAGCGAAGGCCATCGGCTATGCGACCTACTTCCCCACCGCCTCGAGCGACCCGGCCGTGGAGCAGTTCAGCCGACTGGACGAAGTCGTGCAGGGCCTCGGCGCGCAGACGCTGCAGCAGATGCCGCAGCTCGGGCATGCGCTGGACGAAGCGCGCCGGGCCGCGGATGCCGACGGACGCCTCACCTACAGCCTGGGGCGTGCCGGCAATGTCGTTCTGCCGGTGCGTGCGCGCCTCGGCGGCGCAGCGCCGGCGCCGGACACGCCCCCGGCAAGCGACGAACTGGAAGTGCCCGTGCTGCCGCGCTTCGCCGAGACTGCCACCGGGGTCGGTTTTCTCAATCAGCCTTCCGACGACGACGGCATCGTCAGGCGCGTGCCGCTGGTGCTCGGCTTCGAGGGCGAACCGATCCCCTCGTTCGCCCTGCAGGTGGTCTCGCGCGCACTCGGCTTCGAGCACGGCGACCTCGTGCTCGGCCTCGGACGCGGCGTGAGCCTGGGCGAGTATCGCTGGAGCACCGACCCGCATCTGCGCCTGGCCATCTACTTCCATCCTGTAGGGGCGTTCGAGACGCATTCCTTCCTGGATGTCTACCAGGGTCGTGTGCCGGCCGAGGCCTTCCGCGGCCGCATCGTGCTGGTCGGTCCGGTGGCGGGGCCGGCGGCTGCTGCTGTCGATACGCCGCGCGGGCACGCCGTGGCCGAGACCCTGGTGGTCGCGAATGCGATCTCCGCGCTGCTGCGCGGAGACCTTCCCCGGACGCCAGGCTGGGCCGGCGCAGTGCTCGCGCTCGTCCTGGTTCTCGCGGCGCTGCACCTGGCGCTGGCCGTGCCACGGCTGTCGGCGTATGGTGCGCTGCTCGCCTCCGCGGCCGCCGTCGCCGCACTGGCCGCGCTGCAGGTGGTCCTGATGTCGGCGTTCCTCCTGTTCCTGCCGGTGGCGCCGGCGATCTGCCTGCTGCTCGCCGGACACCCGCTGGCGCGGCTGCGGCGCAGGACCGCCGCGAACGGGAGCGCCAGCACGCCGCATGCGGCCTCCGTGCCCGCCGGCAGCAGCCGCGTCCTCGCACTGGCCTATCAGGGTCAGGGGCAGCTCGACCTCGCCTTCGAGCAGTTCAAGCAGTGTCCGATGGATGTACAGCTGCTCGAGCAGCTGTACAACCTGGCACTGGATCACGAGCGCCGCCGCCAGTTCAACAAGGCCCAGGCCGTGTTCGAGTACATCGCGAGTCATGATCCGAAGTATCGCGATCTCGAGCAGCGCCTGCTGCGGTCCAGGCGCATGCTGGACACCTCCCCGTCCGTGGGCGGCCTGCCGCACTTCGACCCGGCACCCGCGTGGCCGCTCGCGAACGGCAGCCTGGGCCGCTACGAGATCGAACGCGAGCTGGGCAAGGGCGCCATGGGCGTGGTCTATCTCGGCCGCGATCCGAAGATCGGCCGCACCGTGGCCCTCAAGACCCTGGCCCTTTCCAGCGAGTTCGAGGCCGAGGAGCTGGAGAAGGTGCGCGAGCGCTTCTTCCGTGAAGCGGAGACCGCGGGCCGGCTCATTCATCCGAACATCGTTACCATTTTCGACGCCGGCGAGGACCAGGGGCTGGCCTACTTCGCGATGGAATACCTCTCGGGCCAGGATCTGAGCAGGCACGTGAAGCCCGAGACGCTGCTGCCGCTGTCCACGGTGATCAGCATCGTGGCGCGGGTAGCCGACGCGCTCGACTTCGCCCACTCCAAGCACGTGGTCCATCGGGACGTAAAGCCAGGCAACATCATGTACGACCCAGCCACCGACACGGTGAAAGTCACCGACTTCGGTGTCGCGCGCATCACCGATTCGAGCAGGACCAAGACCGGCATCGTGCTCGGCACGCCGTCGTTCATGTCGCCCGAGCAGCTGGCCGGACAGAAGATCGACGGTCTCTCTGATCTGTTCTCGCTGGGTGTCACGCTCTATCAGCTGTGCTGCGGCGCGCTGCCCTTCAAGGGCGATACCATGGCCCAGCTGATGTACCGCATAGCCAACGAACCGCCGGTGGCCCCGCTGAGCCTGAACCGGGACTTGCCCGAGGGCCTGGTCGCCGTGATCCACCGCGCGCTTGCCAAGAAGAAGGAACAGCGTTTCCAGTCTGGCGCCGAGATGGCGCAAGCGCTGCGCCACTCGCAGACGATGTTCACGTCTGTCGATTTCGCCCTGTGAGCAGAGCATGGTAGACCTGAGCCGGGCCCTGGAGATTGCCGCCGCCACCCACACCGGGATGGTGCGCTCCCACAACGAGGACACCATCGGCAGCGATCCCGGCATCGGGCTGGCGGTCCTGGCCGACGGCATGGGCGGATACAACGCCGGCGAGGTGGCCAGCGGAATCGCCGTCGCCCTGATCACGAAGCAGACGCGGGAACTGCTGTCCCGTCTCGCGACGGCAGGCGGGGCGCCGCACGAGCGGCAGGGCATCGCCGCCGAGATCCTGGGCGACGCGATCTCGCACGCGAACAGCTCGATCTTCCAGGCAGCCAGCAGCCAGCCGCAGTACTCCGGCATGGGCACCACCCTGGTGGTGGCATTGCTCGCTGACAACTTCATCAACGTGGCCCATGTCGGGGACTCGCGTCTGTACCGGCTGCGGGACGACGCACTGGTCCAGCTCACCCGCGACCACTCCCTGCTCCAGGAGCAGATCGACAGCGGCATGATCTCCAGGGAGATGGCACGGCGCTCCCAGAACAAGAATCTGGTGACCCGCGCCGTCGGTATCGAGCCGGTCGTGGAGCCCGAGATCCACAGCTTCGAGGTCTGGGAGGGGGACACCTACCTGCTGTGTTCAGACGGCCTCAATGACATGGTCGAAGATGACGATATTCATCTGACGCTCACTTCGCTTCAGGCAAACCTTCCGCTTGCCGCTAATCAACTGGTGCAGATGGCCAACGACAATGGCGGGCGTGACAACGTGTCCGTGATCCTGGTGCAGGTCCGAAAGCCCTTCCCGGCATCGCCCGGACTGCTGGGCCGGCTGAAGAACTGGTTTGGAAAGAACGGGGATTGAACCTATGGCGAAGCTGATCCTGAGCCTTGATGGCATGATGCTCCGGGAGTACCCCCTGACCAAGGAGCGCACCACCATCGGCCGCAAGCCGCACAACGACGTGGTGATCGACAACCTGGCGGTCAGCGGCGAGCACGCCATGATCATGACCATCCTCAACGACTCGTTCCTGGAGGATCTGGGCAGCACCAACGGCACCCAGGTCAACGGTCAGTCGATCAAGAAGCACTTCCTCCAGACCAACGACGTGATCGAACTGGGCAAGTACAAGCTCAAGTACCTGTCGGAAGTCGCGGCCGCGCAACCATCGCAGCAGGATTTCGAGAAGACCATGGTGCTGCGTGCGCCGCCCATGGCGCCCGCCGAGTCGCCCCCTGCGGTCGCCGCTGCACCGGCTGCGGCGGCCGCTGCCGCTGCCGCACCGGAGCCCAGGAGCCTGCGCGACACGGTGGTGGACCCGGCGCAGGCCGACGCCCTGGCGTCCACCGATCTGGGCCATCCTGCGTCCGCCGCTTCCACGCCGGAACCACAGCCGGCTGCCGCTGCGGCGGTGGCCGCCACTGCGGCAGCCCGGCCGGCGCCGGCCGCGGTTCCTCCCTCCACCGTGGTCGCCACCGCGGCCGCGATGGCGGGCGGCGGCGAGGCCGCCGTCGAGGCTCCGGCACCTGCCCAGGCCGTCGCGCGACCGGCCGTCGCGACCGCCGCACTGGGCGTGATCCAGATCCTGTCCGGCCCCAGCGCCGGAAAGGAGCTGCCGCTGACCAAGGCCCTGACCACGCTCGGCAAGCCGGGCGTGCAGGTGGCGGTGATCGCCCGCCGGCCACAAGGCTACTTCATCACGCACGTCGAGGGCGGCAACTTCCCGGTGCTCAATGGCAGGAGTCTGGACGCCCAGGCGCACGCGCTCACCGATCATGACGTGGTCGAACTGGCGGGCGTGAAAATGGAGTTCTTCCTCAAGCCCAATGCGTGATCCCCGGGATTGCGGCGCGGCCCGGCCCGGCGGCTGAGTCCCGCATGGTGCCGCGCAGGTGAGAAAGTACGCCCTGCGCGCTGCCGTCGCGCTGTTGGTCGTGCTCGTGTTCTGCGGGCACGTGACGCGCCACCTCGAGCTTCCCTTCGTCCAGCGCATCGAATCGATGCTCTACGATGCGCGCCTGCGCCTGACCATGCCGGGCACGATCGACGATCGGATCGTCATCGTAGACATCGACGAGAAGAGCCTCGCCAGCGAGGGACGCTGGCCCTGGCCGCGCGACCGGATCGGTCTGCTGCTCGATCGCCTGTTCGACGACTACGCTGCGCAGCTGGTCGGCTTCGACGTGGTGTTCGCGGAGCCCGACCGCAGTTCCGGCCTGAAGCAGCTGGAAAGGCTCGCGCGCAACGAACTGGCGCACGTGGACGGTTTCCGCTCCGCCTTGGAAGCGCTCGCCCCCGGCCTGCAGTACGACCGCATCCTGGCCCAGAAGATGGCCGGCCGGCCGGTGGTCCTGGGCTACTACTTCACGCACGAGGGCGCGCGCGGGCCCGCGCATGCCAATGCCCTGCCGCCACCGGTCCTGCCACCCGGCGCGCTGGAGGGCGTGCGCACGCAGCCGACGGTGTGGACCGGGTACGGGGCCAATCTTCCCGAACTGCAGGAAGCCGCAGCGGCAGTGGGCCACTTCAACCCGTGGCCGGACGAAGACGGCATCACGCGGCGGGTGCCCATGCTCGCGGAGTTCGCCGGCGCGTACTACGAATCGCTGGCGCTCGCCGTACTGCGGGTGCTGATGCATGTGCGGTCGATCGCGCCCGGCCTGGGCGAGGCGGTGGGCAGGGCACGCTCGCTCGAGTGGCTCGACGTTGGTGGCGACATCCGCATTCCGGTGGACGGCCAGGCCACCGCGCTCGTGCCCTACCGCGGCCCGGCGGGCAGTTTTCCCTACGTGTCCGCCGCCGATGTCCTGAGCGGCAAGGCGGATCGTGCCGTCCTCGCCGATCGGGTGGTCCTGGTGGGTGCCACTGCCCCGGGCCTGAACGATCTGCGTGCTACGCCGGTCGGACCGGTCTACCCCGGCGTGGAGGTGCACGCCAACCTGATCGCGGGTGCCCTGGACGGCCGCATCCCGCACATGCCGGGCTACGTCGTCGGCCTCGAACTGCTGGTGCTGGCCGCAAGCGGCGTGCTGCTCGCGCTGGTGCTGCCCTTGCTTGCTCCGCTGCCTTCCACGCTGCTCACGCTGGGCGTGTTCGCCGGGGCCGGCGCCCTGAACCTGGTCCTGTGGCAGCGTGCGAGCGTGGTGCTGCCGCTGGCCGCCACCCTGTTGATGATCGGCGCGCTGTTCGCACTGAACATGTCCTACGGCTTCTTCGTGGAGGCGCGTGCCAGGCGCCAGATCACGCGCCGCTTCGGACAGTACGTGCCGCCGCCCGTGGTCGAGGTGATGAGCCGCCATCCCGAGCGCTTCTCGATGCAGGGCGAGAGCCGCGAACTCACCGTGCTGTTCTCGGACGTGCGCGGATTCACCACGGTGTCGGAGGGTCTGGATCCGAAGGTGCTGGCGCAGGTGATGAACGAGTTCCTCACCGCCCTGACCCGGGTCATCCATACACACCGGGGTACGATCGACAAGTACATGGGCGACTGTATTATGGCTTTCTGGGGTGCGCCGGTCGCGGATACCGGCCATGCACGCAACGCGGTGCTCGCCGGGCTGGACCTGCTGTCGGCGATGCAGGCGTTGCAGCCCCGGTTTGCCGCGCGCGGATGGCCGGTGCTCGACGTGGGAGTGGGCATCAATACCGGCCGCATGACGGTGGGCAACATGGGCTCGGAGATTCGGGTGGCCTATACCGTCATGGGCGATTCGGTCAATTTCGCTTCCCGCCTGGAAGCCCTCACCCGGCACTACGGCGTGGGCATGCTGGTGGGCGCGTCGACACGCGCGGCCTGCGCCGCGATTGCCTTCCGTGAAGTGGACCGCGTGCGGGCCAGGGGCAAGCGCGAGGCGGTGGCCGTGTTCGAACCGCTCGCCCCGGCACACGCGCTCGATGCGGCATTGGCGGCCGAGGTCGAGCATTGGCACGCGGCACTCGGACTGTACCGGCAGCAGCGCTGGAGCGAGGCGCGCGCCGCGCTGTCCGACCTGCAGCGCCTCCGTCCGCAGTCGATTCTGTATGCCGAGTTCCTGCGCCGCGTGGAGGTCCTGCGCGCGCAGCCCCCGGGGGCCGACTGGGACGGGGCCTGGACATTCGACAGCAAGTGAGCCATGAAACTGCGCGTGCTTGGTTGTAGCGGGAGCATCGGCGGGAGCCTGCGCACCACCGCATTCCTGCTCGACGACGACATCCTGATCGACGGCGGAACCGGCGTAGGCGATCTGACGCTCGAAGAACTGCAGTGCATCGACCACGTCTTCGTCACCCACTCGCACCTCGACCACGTCGCCTGCATTCCCTTCCTGCTCGACACCGTTGGCAGCTTGCGCGAGCGCCCCCTCACGCTGCACGCCAGCCACGAGACGCTGGCGATCCTGCGCGAGCATCTGTTCAACTGGAAGCTCTGGCCGGATTTCTCGGTCATCCCGTCAGCCGCCGCGCCCTGCATGCGCTACCACGCCATGGCGCCTGGGGAGGCGGTGCGGATCGGTACCCGGACCATTCGCAGCCTGCCCGCGAACCACGTTGTACCGGCTGTCGGCTACCACCTCGACAGCGGGGCGGGCAGCCTCGTGTTCACCGGTGATACCGGCCCGTGCGCGCCGTTGTGGGAGGCTGTCAATCGCATCGGCAATCTGCGCTACGTGATCGTGGAGACTGCTTTCGCCAACGCGGAGCGCGCGCTCGCGGATGCCTCCAGGCACCTGACGCCGGACCTGCTCGCGGCCGAGCTCGCCAGCCTGGCTGGCAAGCCCGAGATCCTGATCACGCATCTCAAGCCCGTGGACGGCGCGTCGACGATGGAGGAGGTGCGCCGCGTCGCTGCAGCCTGGGCGCCGCGCATGCTCGAGCACGGCGAGGTGCTGGAATTCTGATGATACGACCAGGGATTCGCCCGGCGCCGCCGGCGGGAGTCCTGCCTTGTTGCCCAATGGTGGACGAAGCGTCGGGGATTGACAGATGAGTACCGTGTACGAGTCGCGGCCGCAGGCCGAGGGCGACGTGCGCTCGCGGCTGGAGTTCCAGCGCAAGCTGCAGGCCGTCACCAACAAGATCCACGCGACCAGCAATGCCGACGAGATCATGCTCGAACTGAGTCAGGATATCTGTGACCTACTCGGGGCCGACCGCCTGACCGTGTACGCACTGTCCGAGGATCGCAGCGCCATCGTGTCCAAGGTCAAGACCGGACTCGCTTCCTTCAAGGATCTGCGGCTGCCGGTGAGCGAGCAGAGCCTCGCCGGTTACGTGGCGCTCGAGAAGACGCTGCTCAACGTCCGCGACGTCTACGACGAGGAGGAACTGCGCAGTCACTCGCCCGCGCTGAAGTTCCTCAAGGAGGTGGACCGCCGCACCGGCTACCGCACCACGCAGATGCTGGTCGCGCCGGTGGTCGATGCCCCGACCGGCGAGGTGACCGGGGTGGTGCAGGCGATCAATACGCGTTCCGGCGAACCCTTCTCCGCAGTGGCGGTGGAGGCGGTGCAGAACCTGTGCGAGACGCTGGCCATCGCGTTGAAGCAGCGCCAGAAGCCACAGGCGGCGGTACGCGGGACGTACGCGGCGCTGGTCATCGGCGGGGTGCTGCAGGCGGAGGAACTGGCGCTGGCGCTGCGCGCGGCACGCCAGAAGAACACCGACCCCGAGAGCGTGCTGATCGACGACTTCCAGGTGAGTGCGGAGCATCTCGGCAATGCCCTGTCGCAGTACTTCGGCGTACCCTACGAGCCGCTGCGCAGCGACCGCATCAAGCCGATCGACCTGCTCAGGAATCTCAAGCGCGAGTTCCTCAAGAGCAGCGCCTGGCTCCCCCTGGAGGACACACCCGAGGGCGTGGTGGTGCTCACCACGGATCCGGAGCGGGTGCGCGCGGGACGGCTGGTCGCGAATGTCTTTCCCAAGACCAAGCTCATCTACCGCGTCACCACCCGGCGCGAGTTCAACGCCACGCTGGACCAGTACTTCGGCGTGGAGGTGGACACGTCCTCCATCGGCGATCTGCTCTCCGGCCTGGAGCAGGACTACGACGACGAGGGCGGCGCCAGCGCTGACGATGTCTCGCTCGCCGCCGACAATGAACTGGTCAAGCTGGTCAACAAGATCATCATCGACGCCTATCACCAGGGCGCCTCCGACATCCATATCGAGCCCTACCCGGGCAAGGGCAAGACCGAGGTGCGCTTCCGCAAGGACGGCTCGCTGCAGCACTACATCTCGGTGCCGTCGAGCTACCGCAACGCCATTGCGGCGCGCATCAAGATCATGTGCGACCTCGACATCTCCGAGCGGCGCAAGCCGCAGGACGGCAAGATCAAGTTCCGCAAGTTCGGTCCCCTGGACATCGAGCTGCGCGTGGCCACCGTGCCGTCGCAGGGCGGCATGGAAGACATCGTCATGCGTATTCTCGCGGCCGGCGAGCCGATCCCGCTAGAGAAGTTGGGACTGTCGGTGCGCAACCTGCAGAATCTGAAGGACACGGTGAGCAAGCCCTACGGCCTGTTCTTCGTGTGTGGTCCGACCGGCTCCGGCAAGACCACCACCCTGCACTCGGTGCTGGGCTTCCTGAACACGCCCGACACCAAGATATGGACCGCGGAAGACCCGGTCGAGATCACCCAGAAGGGCCTGCGCCAGGTGCAGATGAACCCGAAGGCGGGACTTACCTTCGCCACCGCGATGAAGGCCTTCCTGCGCGCCGACCCTGACATCATCATGGTGGGCGAGATGCGCGACAGGGAGACGACCGCCATCGGCATCGAGGCCTCGCTCACCGGTCACCTGGTGTTCGCCACCCTGCACACCAACAGCGCGCCCGAGTCCATCATCCGCCTGCTCGACATGGGGATGGATCCGTTCAACTTCGCCGACGCGCTGCTCGGCGTGCTCGCGCAGCGCCTGGCCAAGCGCCTGTGCGCGAAATGCAGGAAGCCGCACGTGGCGACCCAGGACGAGCTGAAACTGATGCTGGAGGAGTACTGCCAGGAACTGACGCAGACCGACAAGTGGAAGCGCGACCCCCAGACGGCCTTCGAGGGTGTCTACCGCGAATGGGTGAAGAGCTTCGCCGACGAGAAAGGCCAGTTCACGCTCTACACGTCGGTCGGCTGCGATGCCTGCTCGGGCACCGGCTACAAGGGTCGCGTGGGCCTGCACGAATTGCTGATCGGCAGCGACGGCACCAGGAAGCTGATCCAGGAACACGTGCGCGTAGCCGAGATCCTCGCGCTCGCGCTCAACGAGGGCATGCGCACGCTCAAGCAGGACGGCATCGAGAAGGTCCTGCAGGGCATCACCGACATGCATCAGGTGCGCGCGGTCTGCATCAAGTAGCGTCGCGCCGCGGATGTACGTGCGCGCGATGTGAAAGAACCCTGTCCCCGCCAAGGCGCCGTGCCGTGCACCGGCACGCACGACGACGCAACGCGGAACTCTTTGTGTCAGGACGGTCGCGCGAACTTGCCGATTCGTACAATCCTCGTGCACGGTTTCGGAGCCACCCCGAATCCGGCCGCCCATTCGTGTGCGATTCCTCAAATCTCGCCCGGACGCGCGCCGGTGGCATACCCGTTGCATTAATGACCCCCGAACACGGAGACCGTGTTTAAGTCCTCTCAACACCGAAGGAGTGCACGTCACATGAAAGCTATGCAAAAGGGTTTTACCTTGATCGAACTGATGATCGTGGTCGCGATCATCGGCATTCTGGCGGCGATCGCGCTGCCGGCCTATCAGGACTACATCGTCCGCTCCAAGGTGTCGGAGGGCCTGGTGCTGGCCTCCGCCGCGAAGACGGTGGTGGGCGAGAACGCCGCGTCGGCCCGCCCTGACCTGAGCCAGGGCTGGTCGTGGACCGCGGCCACCGCGATCGTGGACGACATCGCAGTAGATACCGACTCCGGACTTATCACGGTCACCTACACCGATGAGGCAAAGGCCATCGTTCTGACCCTGACGCCGGAATCCAATGGCGCCGCGATCGTGGCGGGCACGGTTCCGGATGCCGAAATCACCTGGGTGTGCGCGGTGGACGCCGATACGAACAATCGCTACGTACCGGCCAACTGCCGCATCTAAGCAGCCGGGTTCGCAGCGAAGAAGCCCCTCCTCGGAGGGGCTTTTTCATTGTGCCGTCATCCCGGCGCAAGCCTGGATCCAGCAGCAACAGAGAAGAACCTTCTCCTCCTCGCCGTACCCCGGCGTGCGCCGGAGCGACGATGATCTACTTCCGGAACACCGACGACTTCAGCGGCAGGCCGTTGCTCAGATAGGAGAGGAAGTACTCCAGGTTGTTCCACTCCTCGCTGTTGTAGCCGTAGGGCACGGCGCGCATCTGCTCCATGCAGCGGTTGAAGCGGCCCTGAAAGGTCATCAGCTCCTCGCCCGCCCGGAAGATCGGCCAGTGCGTGGCGTGGCCCAGGCTGGGCGAGATGATCTCCATGCGCATCGTGCGCCCGGCCAGGTGCTGGTGGCAGCCGGCGCAGGCCGCGTTGAGCTGCCCGATGCGGCGGTAGTAGAGATCCTTGCCCGCTTCGTACTTGGCCCACGCCTTCTCCGAATCGACCTCGATGTTCATCCGCATGCCGTTCGACAGGGTGCGCGCGTAGGCGGAGAGCACGCCCATCGGTTCTCGCTCGCCATAGCGCATCGGTGCTTCGCCGTTGGCCTCGAGGCAGCGGTTGAGCGCCATCTCGAAGGTCACCACCATGTCGGAACTCTCCTCGTAGTAGGGATAGTTGCCCACCACGTTGCGCCCGCCATCGGGGAAGCAGCCGGCGAATGTCCCGCCATTGCGAAACGGCTTCTCCCAGATGCGCCGGCCAGCGTCGAGGTCGCCCAGGAAGGGCGGAAACTCCATGATCTGCTCGTACTGGGCGCGCGCATCGGGGCTGGCGATCATCGCTCCGTAGACGTAGTCCTCGAGCGGGACGCCAGGGAAGAGCTGCTCGAAGTGCCGCACGATGTGCAGCCGGTCGGCCTCGGATCCCTCGCCGGGCGCAGCGGTCGCGCCGGCGGCCGAGAGCACCACCGCGAGCACGACTAGCCCTGCGCGCGGAAGCTTCATCCCGGCGGCGGTACCCTGGTGCTGGCGCGGCCGCGCTCGCCCTGGTTGTCCACCCACTCGATGGTCACTTCGTCGTCCGCCTTCGCGCCGTGCACCCGCAGCTGGATGTAGGGATTGCGCGCCATCGCCTGCCCCCACTCGGTCTCCAGCACCGGCTTGCCGTCGAGGGAGACGGTGAGGTTCTGGATGAAGTGCAGCGGCACCAGCTGTCCGGTCCTGGCGTCCTTGCGCAGACCTGTCTCCATCGGGTGGTCGATCAGCGCGCGGATTTCCGCCACGTCGCCCTCCAGACGCACGCGCATGCGGATGGGGCGCGTCATGTGCCGCAGCCTCCGATGGTCACCTTCACGTCGCGTGTCTTCACGTAATACCTGCCGCCGGCGCGCGCCACCGCGCGCAGCGTCGAGGTGTCCCCCATCTTGATGCGCGTGGAGATGAAGGGCTCGGCACCGTTGCTGAACTGGAACAGCCCGACGTAGGGTTGCACGTTCTTGTCCGAGAAGACCAGGATCTGGTCCGTGCCCGGAATGTTGCTGCGGATCTCGATCGGCACCTGGGCGCCGTTCTCGGCGATTTCCGGCGCCTTGATGACGATGTCCTCGGAAGGCGTGGCATCGGCCACCCCGGCATGGCGGATCGCGCCCTCGATGTTGCCGGCCTGGAAGGCGGCCTTGTTCCAGCCAGCCAGCGCGCGCAGCGGCTGCAGCCAGCCCAGCACCAGGACGGCCGCACCGCCCACCCAGACGCGCAGGAAGGAGCGGCGATCGGCGGACCTGTTCATGGCATCAGTACTGATAGATGTAGTCGACAACGAGATCGATCTCCTGCTCGGTCAGCACGCCGTGCTTGCCGAACGGCGGCATGTACGAAAGCGGATTGCTCACCGTGGGATCCCACAGCTGTGCGCGCAGTTGCGCGCGGTCCGGAAAGCGCTCGCGCATGCCCACGATGGGCGGGCCGATGTTGGCCAGCGTCTCGGCGGCCGGATCCCCGGGCACTTGGTGGCAGGCCAGACAGTTGCCCTTGTACCAGTCGTGCGCGATGGCGCGCCCGGCCGCGATGCGCTCGTCCTGTGCGGACGCGCTCGCGGCCCAGGCGAGGGCGATGCAGGCGGCGGCAGTGATGGGCCGTGGCGAGGTGCGACGGATCATGCCGGCCGGCCGTGCGCGTTCAGGCGCCGGCCGCGCGCCAGTGGCCGGACCTGCCGCCCTTCTTTTCCAGCAGGCGCACGCCGTCGAAGCGCATGCCGCGATCGACCGCCTTGCACATGTCGTAGATGGTGAGCAGCCCGACACTCACCGCGGTGAGCGCTTCCATTTCCACGCCGGTGCGTCCGTGCGTCTCCGCGCGGACCACGCAGTCCACTGCGCTGGCCGCCTCGTCGATCACGAACTCCACGCTCACGTGCGTGAGCGGCAGCGGATGACACAGCGGAACGAGATCGGCGGTGCGCTTCGCACCCTGGATGGCCGCGATGCGCGCGATGCCGAGGACGTCACCCTTCGCCGCCCGGCCCTCGACGATGCGCCGCAGGGTGTCGGGTTGCATGGACACGCGGCCGGTGGCGACCGCCACGCGCTGCGTCTCGGCCTTCTCGCCGACGTCGACCATGTGAGCCTGGCCCTGCGCGTCGAAGTGCGTCAAATCGCCCATGGAAATTTCTTCTCGAACGGAACGCGAGGCCGGAGCTGGTTTCAAACCGTTCGACGGCTCTCGAAAGGGTCGGAGTTATCATAGCACCATGAAGTTCCTGGCCTCGTTACTCGCGCTGTCGCTCATCGCCGGCACGCCGTTGCGCGCGCAGAACCTGCCCGACCTCGGGGATTCGTCGCAGACCGTGCTGTCGCTGCAGCAGGAGCGGCAGCTGGGCGAATCGATCATGCGCCAGATCCGCATGAGCAGGCAGTACCTCGAGGATCCGGAGGTCACCGACTACATCGGCGCGCTGGGCTACCGGCTGGTCGCGCAGAGTCCCAACGCAGAACAACGCTTCGAATTCTTCATGGTGGACGACCCGTCCATCAACGCGTTCGCGCTGCCCGGCGGCTTCGTCGGCACGCACACCGGACTGATCACCACCGCCCAGAGCGAATCCGAGCTGGCAGCGGTGCTGAGCCACGAGATCGCGCACGTCACCCAGCGCCACATTGCCCGCCTGTTCCAGCAGCAGAAGCAGGCCGGCATGGCCTCGCTCGCGGCGCTCGCGCTGGCCATCCTGGCCGCGCGCTCCAGTCCCGACCTGGCGAGCGCGGCGATGGCCGGGGCGCAGTACGCGACGATCCAGACACAGCTCAACTTCACCCGCGACAACGAACGCGAAGCCGACCGGATCGGCGTACAGATCCTCGAGCGCGCCGGATTCGACCCCGCTGCCATGCCGGTCTTCCTCGACCGCATGCAGCGCGCCTACCGCGTGTACGAGTCGAACGCCCCGTCCTACATGCGCACCCACCCGCTCACCTACGAGCGCATCGCAGACGTGCAGAGCAGGGTGGATGCGCTCGCATACAGGCAGGTGCCGGACAGCCTCGACTTCCAGTTCGTGCGCACCCGCCTGGTGGTGCTGGCCGGCAGTCCGCGCGATTCGATCCAGCACTACGAGCACATCCTCGCCGAGAAGAAGACGGTGCACGAGGCGGCCGCCCGCTACGGGCTGACCATGGCCCTGCTGCGGGCAAAGGACACGAACCGGGCCCTGACGGAAGCCAGGCGGCTGCAGGACGAGGCGCCCGACAACGCCATGGCCCAGGCCCTGGTCGCGCGCGTGCTGCTGGCCTCGGCAAAGCGCAAGGAGGCGTTCGCGCTGTACGACGAGGCGATCGCGAGCCACCCCGGGCGGCGCGGCCTCATCTACGACTACGCCGATGCGCTGCTGGACGCCGGGCGGGTGGAGGACGCGCTGTCGCTGGTGGCGCGCACGCAGCAGCGGCTGCCCCCCGACTACCGGCTCTATCAGCTGGAGGCGCGCGCGCACCAGAGCCTGGGCCAGCGCCTGCAGCAGCATCGGGCCCAGGCCGAAGCCTACCTGCTGCGCGGCAGCGTACCGGCCGCCATCGAACAGCTCCAGCTCGGGCTGCGCAGCGGCGACGGGGACTATTTCCAGCTCTCGAGCGCCGAGGCGCGCCTGAAGGAGCTGCAGGCACTGGCCAGCAATGCCCAGCGCCGGAACTGACGCCGCCGCCCGTCGTCGGCCATCGCCCTTCACGCGGACGCCGATCTGCCGTTATCCGTGATCCAGGCAGAAGAACCAGGCATGACCCAGAAGATAGGCAAGTACCAGGTCATCCGGCAGCTCGGCCGGGGGGCGACCAGCATCGTGTATCTCGCCCTGGACCCCTTCGCCAACCGTCAGGTGGCGATCAAGGTCGTGCAGCAGGACGTCCTCGGCGACCAGGAGCACGGCAGGCGCTTCCACAAGCTGTTCCTCACCGAGGCTTCGCTCGCGGGCAAGCTCGCCCATCCGCACGTGGCCGCCATCTTCGATGCGGTGGCCGATGACGAGGCCAGCTACATCGTCATGGAATACGTCGAGGGCGGCACGCTCGAGCAGTACGTCAGGGCGGACAACCTGCTTCCCATGGCGAAGGTGATCGAGATCGTCTTCAAGTGCTGCAAGGCACTCGACTACGCGCACCGGCACGGCGTCATCCACCGCGACATCAAGCCTGCCAACATCCTGCTGGCGCAGGGCACCGACATCAAGATATCGGACTTCGGCGCGGCGCTCACCGGCGCCGCCGACACCACGCAGGTGAGCGGAATCGGATCGCCTGCGTATATGTCGCCCGAACAGGTCCAGGAGCAGTCGCTCTCGCACCAAACCGACATCTTCTCGCTGGGCGTGGTCATGTACCAGCTGCTGACCGGCACGCTGCCGTTCAAGGCGACCAACAACTACAGCATGGTGTTCCAGATCATCAACGTCGATCCGCCGCCGCCGAGCATCTTCCGTCCGGAGATCCCGGCCAGCCTGGACGCTGTGGTCAAGCGCGCGCTGCACAAGCGCGGGGAGGCGCGCTACGCGACCTGGGAGGAGTTCGCGCAGGACCTGGTGCGCATCTTCAACCACCTGAAGACGCCCGAGCAGCCGGTGCCCGATACCGAGAAGTTCAACACGCTGCGGCGCCTGCAGTTCTTCCGCCACTTTGGCGACGTACATCTGTGGCAGGTGCTGCACGTCTCCAACTGGACCCGCGTGCGCGCCGGGACCACCATGATCCGCGAGGGCGAGTCCGGCACCTCCTTCTACATCCTGGCCGACGGGACGGTGGAGGTGACCCGCAACGGCCGCATGCTCACCGTCCTCGAGGCGGGCGAATGCTTCGGCGAGATGGCCTACGTGGGCCGGCGCGACTTCAGGCGCAGCGCCAGCATCCGCGCGCGCAGCGACGTGACCGTGGTCGAGATCCGGGCCGACGCACTGGAGGCGGCCAGCGAGGGTTGCCGCCACTGCTTCACCGCGGCCTTCCTCGAGTTGCTGGTGACGCGCCTGGACGCGGCCGACGTGCGCCTGTCCGAACTGCTCGAGCGCACGCCGTGATCGAGGGAAACCGGCCGCGCGTCGCGAGGGATTCGCGCTATCATCGCGCGCATCCAAGGTCGCGCGCGCAGCGATGGCAGACGACATCACCGTCCAGCAACTGAAGCAGATGCAGACTTCCTCGCCGGTCGTGCTCCTCGACGTGCGCACGGACGCCGAGGTCGAGCGCGGCGTCATCGCCGGCGCGCGCCACATCCCGCTGCACATGCTTCCCCTGCGCTGCGGCGAACTGGATGCCGGTGCAGCGCTGGTGGTGTACTGCCAGTCGGGTGGGCGCTCGGGCCAGGCCTGCGGCTGGCTGTCCGCCCAGGGCTTCGGCCGCGTGTCGAACCTGCAGGGGGGCATCGTGGCGTGGGTGCGCGAGGGCAATCCCGTCACGCATCTGTCCTGAGCAGACGATGGATACGGACATCAGGCCCGATCGGGAACTGGATGCACGCGGACTCAACTGTCCGCTGCCGATTCTGCGGACCAAGAAGGCGCTCAACGAGATGACAGGCGGCCAGACGCTGCACGTGGTCGCCACCGATCCCGGCTCGGTGCGCGACTTCCAGGCCTTCGCGCGCCAGACCGGGCACGAACTGATCAGTTCCGCCGCCGCCGAGGGCGAGTACCGCTTCCTGCTGCGCAAGAAGACGGCATGAGCTTCGATCGTCTCATCGTCCCGCTCGATCGCGCATTGCGGACCCTGTTCGCCACGCCTCACACGAGCCGCCCCGAGCCGGGTGCGAAGTTGCCCGAAGGCGACCTCGATGCATCCGAACGCCGGCTTGCCGGCTCGCTCATGCGCGTCAATCATACCGGCGAGGTGTGCGCGCAGGCCTTGTACGAGGGCCAGATGCTGGTGGCGCGCGAGCCGCGGGTGCAGACACTGCTCGAGCACGCCGCACGGGAGGAAACGGAGCATCTGGCGTGGACGGCAGCGCGCCTGCAGGCACTGGGTGCGCGCAGGAGCGTGCTGGATCCGCTCTTCTATGGCGGCTCGCTGGCGCTGGGCGCGGCTGCCGGCCTGCTGGGCGATCGCTGGAGCCTCGGATTCCTGGCCGAGACCGAGCGGCAAGTCGAGCAGCATCTGAGCGGGCACATGGAACGCTTGCCAGCGGCCGATGCCCGAAGCCGCGCGGTGGTGGAGCAGATGCGCGCCGACGAAGCCGGACACGCCATGACCGCCGAGCGGGAAGGCGCGGCGCGGCTGCCGCTTCCCGCACGATTGGCCATGCGCCTGGCGGCGCGGATCATGACCGGTACCACCCGTTATCTCTGACGGCTGGGCTCTCCGGACTGCCTCCGCGATCACTAAGCGGGCGCGCGTATCTCGTAGTCGTGCGTGATCTGCGCGGTCTTCCCGAGCATGATCGAGGCCGAGCAGTATTTCTCCGCCGACAGCTGGATCGCCCGCGCGACGTGCCGGGAGTCGACGTCCACGCCCGTGATCACGAAGTGGAAGTGGATGCGCGTGAAGACCTTCGGATCCTGTTGCGCGCGCTCCGCGTCGATCTCGATGTGGCAGTCGGTCACCTGCTGGCGTGCCTTGCGCAGGATGGTGATCACATCGTAGGCAGTGCATCCGCCGGTGCCGGCGAGCACGGTCTCCATCGGGCGCGGTCCCAGGTTGCGGCCGCCGCCCTCCGGTGCCCCGTCCATCAGGATCGCATGGCTGCTTTCGGTCTCGGCGAGGAAGCTCACCCCCTCCACCCATTTGATACGTAATTTCATTGTCTTGTCCCTGTATCGCCGGCATCGGGACCGCTTCCTCGCGCCGACTTAGGTTGCGCTGCAACAAAAAAACTTGCGCCGATGCACTGCTTCTGCGAAAATCCAAATCGTTCGTTGCCCTCGCCATGCGCGGGCAACCTCAGTCTCCTCCATCCTCCTCCTTAGGTGGATTTAAGCGCAACCCCTTGGTTGCGCTTTTTTTGTGCCTGTCGACGCGCAGTCCCGGCATCTGTCCGCGTCACGCTGCGCATCGCTGCGGGAGGCGGCCGGCTCTTGTAGCCGCGCCGCAATATGTGCGTTGCAGCGACATTCCGTTCCAACACCCGCGCCGCGTTGAATTATCACCGTAAATCAGCAGCTTGAATCAAGAAAGCTGATTTCTTGCGCGTTCTATTCTAGAATACGAGGGTTTTACAAAGCGCAGACAGGACGCATCGGCATGGCTGAAGGCACGGTAAACAAGCAACGCCGGTATTTGCTCGGAGCGGCCAGTGCGGCCGGCGGCGTGGCGGCGGTCGCTACGGCGACCCCCTTTTTCCTGAGCATGTTTCCCAGCGCGCGCGCGCGCGCCGCGGGCGCACCGGTTGAGGTGGATATCTCCAAGGTGGAGCCGGGCATGATGATCCGGGCCGAATGGCGAAGCAAGCCGGTCTGGGTGCTGCACCGGACGCCCGAGATGATCAATTCGCTGTCCGAGATGGGGGCACGTGTGGCCGATCCCCAGTCCGACGCGCCGATGCAGCCCGACTACGCGCAGAACCAGTACCGCTCGGTCAAGCCGGAGTGGCTGGTCCTGGTCGGTATCTGCACGCACCTGGGCTGTTCGCCCACCGACAAGCTGCAGACCGGCCCGGACAGCGGTATGGGCGAGGACTGGAAGGGCGGCTTCTACTGCCCCTGCCACGGGTCCAAGTTCGACCTTGCCGGCCGCGTGTTCAAGGACATGCCCGCGCCGACCAATCTTGAAGTGCCGAAGTACCAGTTCATCTCCGAGACCCAACTGGTCATCGGCGACGACGGCAAAGGAGCTTGAGCATGACCCGGTCGCAGGCCCTGTTGGGATGGATCGACGAGCGCTTTCCACTCACCAAGCTGTGGAAGGAACACCTTGCCGAGTATTACGCGCCGAAGAACTTCAACTTCTGGTACTACTTCGGCTCCCTCGCGCTGCTGGTGCTGGTGCTCCAGATCGTCACCGGCATCTTCCTCACCATGAACTACAAGCCCGACGCGGCGCAGGCGTTCGGCTCGGTCGAGTACATCATGCGCGACGTGCCCGGCGGATGGATCATCCGCTACATGCATTCGACCGGCGCATCGATGTTCTTCGTGGTCGTGTACCTGCACATGTTCCGCGCGCTGCTCTACGGCTCCCACCGCAAGCCGCGCGAACTGATCTGGGTGCTGGGTGTGCTGATCTACCTGTGCCTGATGGCCGAGGCCTTCTTCGGCTACCTGCTTCCGTGGGGCCAGATGTCCTACTGGGGTGCGCAGGTGATCGTGAACCTGTTCGGCGCCGTGCCCATCATCGGCGAGGATCTCGCGGTGTGGATTCGCGGCGACTACGTGGTGTCGGATGCCACGCTCAACCGTTTCTTCGCCTTCCACGTGATCGCGATTCCGCTGGTGCTGCTGGGCTTGGTGGTCGCGCACATCATCGCGCTGCACGAGACGGGCTCGAACAACCCGGATGGCATCGAGATCAAGAAGACCAAGGACGCGAACGGCAGGCCGCTGGACGGCATTCCGTTCCATCCCTACTACACGGTCAAGGACATGGTGGGCGTGGTGGTGTTCCTCGCCGTGTTCAGCTTCATCATCTTCTTCGCACCGGAGATGGGCGGGTACTTCCTCGAGTACAACAACTTCGTCCCCGCCGATCCGCTGAAGACGCCGACGCACATCGCACCGGTGTGGTACTTCACGCCGTTCTACGCGATGCTGCGTGCCGTTCCTGCCATGTTCGGTTCGCAGTTCCCCGGGGTCGTGGTGATGGGCGCCGCCGTCGTCATCCTGTTCTTCCTGCCCTGGCTCGATCGCAGCCCGGTCAAGTCCATCCGCTATCGGGGGGCGGTCTACAAGGCGGCGCTGGCGCTTTTCGTGGTGAGCTTCGTCGTGCTGGGCTGGCTCGGTGTCAAACCCACCGACTTCCTGGGCAAGACCGGCGGCATGGACACTGCCGTCATCCTGGCGCGGCTGTTCACGGCGGTGTACTTCCTGTTCTTCCTGTTGATGCCCTGGTATTCGCGCATCGACCGCACCAGGCCGGAACCCAAGCGGCTGACCCATTGACATCCGAGCACGTGTGGAGCGCGCTGTGCGCATCGAACCCATGACCAGGCTTCTTCTTCTCATCCTGTTGCTGCCCCTCGGCGCCCACGCGGCGAGCGAGGCGCCGCTCGACCGCGCGCCGATCGAAACCACGGACACGGCATCCATTCAGCGCGGCGCGCAGGTCTTCGTGAACTACTGCCTCAACTGCCACAGCGCACAGTACATGCGCTACAACCGCTTGACGGACGTCGGGCTGACCGAGCAGCAGATCGAGAACAATCTGATGTTCGCCGCGAGCAAGGTCGGCGACACCATGACCGTCGCGCTTCCCGCGAAGACCGCCGCGCAATGGTTCGGCGTGGCACCGCCGGATCTGACGGTGATCGCGCGCTCGCGCGGCGCGGACTGGCTTTACTCCTATCTGCGCGGTTTCTACCGGGACGATGCCCGGACCATCGGCTGGAACAACACCGTGTTCCCGAACGTCGGCATGCCGCACGTATTGTGGGAACTTCAGGGCCAGCAGGTCCTCGAGGTGACCGAGCACGAAGGCGCGCACGGCAAGGAGCGGGTGCAGACGCTCGAACTGGCGCAGCCGGGGACGATGAGTCCGACCGAGTACGACCGTCTGGTCGCCGATCTGGTGAATTACCTCGTATACATGGGCGAGCCGGCACGCGCGCAACGCATGCAGATGGGTTATGGGGTCCTGCTCGGGCTGGCCGTGCTGTTCGTGCTGGTGTACCTGCTCAAGAAAGAGTACTGGAAGGACATTCACTGACCGGGGGAAGTACGGATAACGCCATGATGACACTCTACTCGGGCACGAACTGCCCGTTCAGCCAGCGCTGCCGGATCGTCCTCTACGAGAAGGGAATGGATTTCCAGATCGTGGACGTCGATCTGTACAACAAGCCGGAAGATCTCGCGGTGATGAATCCGTACAACCGCGTACCGGTGCTGGTCGAGCGTGACCTGATCCTGTACGAGTCGAACATCATCAACGAGTACATCGACGACCGCTTCCCGCATCCGCAGCTGATGCCGGCGGATCCGGTGATGCGAGCGCGTGCGCGCCTGTTCCTGTTCCGTTTCGAGCAGGAGCTCTTCTGCCACATCGACACGATCGAGAAGGGGCAGCAGAAGGCGGCTGACAAGGCGCGCGGACTGATCCGCGACAGCCTGACGCAGATCGCGCCGGTGTTCGTGAAGCAGAAGTACATGCTGGGCGACGAGTTCTCCATGCTCGACGTCGCCATCGCGCCCCTTCTCTGGCGCCTGGACTACTACGGCATCCAGTTGCCCAAGCAGGCGGCATCCCTGTTGAAGTACGCCGAACGCATCTTCAGCCGTCCTGCCTACATCGAGGCACTCACGCCTTCCGAGAAGGTGATGCGCAAGTGAAGGAAGTCTCCACCACTCCCTACCTGATCCGGGGTATCTGGGAGTGGTGCGTCGACTGCGGTTTCACGCCTTACGTCGCGGTCAAGGTCGACAGCGCCACGCGTGTGCCGATGGAGTACGTGCGCAACGGCGAGATCGTGCTCAACGTCAGCCCCGACGCCACCCGCAGCCTGAAGATCGGCAACGATCTCATCCAGTTCTCCGCGCGCTTCAACGGCGTCTCGCACGAAGTCTCGGTGCCGATCTCCTCGGTCGCCGGCATCTTCGCCAAGGAAAACGGCCAGGGGCTGGTGTTCCAGCCTGGCCCGGGCAGCAACGCGCCCGCCCTCGTTCCGCCCAGCGGAGACGACCCGGGCGACGGCGACAAGCCCAAGCCACCCGGCAACGGCGACAAGCCAAAGCCACCCGGTAACGGACGTCCCAAGCTGCAGGTCGTCAAGTAAGCCGCGTCCGGCGCTCGCCGGGTGCCCGCCGCTATAATCCCCGCGTGCCGGATTAGCTCAGTCGGTAGAGCAGCGCACTTGTAATGCGAAGGTCGGGGGTTCGATTCCTCTATCCGGCACCAGCCCTGCGGCGCTCAACGTCGGCCTGCTTGCCGCCTCGACGGCGAATCTGCTCCTGCGCGCGCGTGGTGAAGACGCCCGCAGCGGCCTGCCGTTCGCGCTCGGTGCAGTGGGCGCGCTCGGTGTCCTGCTGTCCGGCTGGTACGGTGGCCAGCTCGTCTTCGAGCACGGGATGCGCGTGAAGGGACGCGACATTCTTGCGTCGGTGCCGGAGGCCCGTCTGCCCGGGGATGCCGCCATTGCGCATGCGCTGGAACGCCCGGCGTGTGCGCTGGAAAGTCGGTCGCATGCAGTGGAAGGTCCGGCGCACGCAGTGGAAGGTCTGGCGCACGCGCGGCCTGGTGCGGGTTTGCACACGGAGCCGCCCGAGAGCGCGGTGCCCTGACCCTCGGCCCTCTCGCGGCACGTTCCTCGCCGGGCGCGGTGCATGGCGGGTTGCCGCTGGCCCGATCTCGCCGAATGAATCCGGTTGCGCGACCGGTTCGCCCAGATTTCGACATTGCCCGCAATCGGCTGCTTCCTCGGATGCACGTCCTCTGCCGGGTCCCGCCCGGCCGCCAGATCGACCCGACGCGGGGCAAAAAAAAAGAGCAGTGGGAGGACCGCTGCTCTTCAAATCCCCAAACAGGGGAGGAGACCTGCCCCAATTAGCGGCTAACGCGCCGGGACCTTTAGGACGATGTGAAAAGGACGGGCAAAAAAAAGGGCAGCTCGGGGGAGGAGGCCCGCTGCCCTAACCCCAACAGGGGGAGGAGACCAAATACCAGTGGCAAGGATGAGCCGCATCCGGCCACACGGAAGCTAAAAGCAATGGATATGCCACGTCCCGGAGCCGGTCGGCGCACGGGCACCGCATGCGCGGCCTTGCTGAAGGCGCGCAGGCGCATGCGATATACTCGATGCGCTGCACAAGTCCCTTGCCGAGTACGCGGGGCGCACGCTCTCATCACGCTTTCCTTCCCATGAAAATCCACGAATATCAGGCTAAGGAGTTACTGCGGCACTACGGCGTGACCACGCCGCGCGGCCATCCCTGTTTCAGCGTCGACGAGGCGGTTGCGGCCGGGGCCGAGCTCGGCGGCAAGGTCTGGGTGGTCAAGGCACAGATCCACGCCGGTGGTCGCGGCAAGGGCGGTGGCGTCAAGCTCGCCCGCTCTCCCGGGGAACTGCGCGAGCACGCCTCCAGGATCCTCGGCATGCAGCTGGTCACCCATCAGACCGGCCCCGAGGGCCAGAAGGTGCGGCGCCTGCTCATCGAGGAAGGCGCCGACATCCGCAAGGAGCTGTACGTCGGCATGGTGGTCGATCGCGGCTCCCAGCGCGTGGTCCTGATGGCCTCCAGCGAAGGCGGCATGGACATCGAGGAAGTCGCGGCGCACACGCCCGAGAAGATCCACAAGGTCGCGATCGATCCCGCAGCCGGGCTGCGCGACCAGGAAGCCGCCGATGTGGCGCGCAGGATCGGCATACCGGACGTCTCGGTGCAGCAGGCGGTAGCGCTGCTGCACGCCCTGTACAAGGCGTTCATGGAAACCGATGCGTCCCTGGTCGAGATCAATCCGCTCATTCTGACCGGCGAGGGCAAGGTGATCGCACTCGACGCCAAGATGAACTTCGACGACAACGCGCTGTTCCGCCATCCCGACATCGTCGCCCTGCGCGACCTCGACGAGGAGGATCCGGCCGAGATCGAGGCCTCCAGGCACGGCCTGTCCTACATCTCGCTCGACGGCAACATCGGCTGCCTGGTCAACGGCGCTGGCCTGGCCATGGCGACCATGGACATCATCAAGCTCTACGGCGGCTCGCCGGCGAACTTCCTCGACGTGGGTGGCGGCGCCACCACCGAGAAGGTGACCGAGGCCTTCAAGCTCATGCTGGCCAACGTCAACCTGCGCGCGATCCTGGTGAACATCTTCGGCGGCATCATGAAGTGCGACGTGATCGCCACCGGGGTGGTCGAGGCCGCGCGGCAGGTCAGGCTCACCGTGCCCCTGGTGGTGCGCCTGGAAGGCACCAACGTGGATCTGGGCAAGAAGATCCTCGCCGACTCGGGCCTGCCCATCATCTCGGCGAACAACATGGCCGACGCAGCCCAGAAGGTGGTGGCGGCGGCCGGCGGCAAGCACTGACGAGCGGGAGCGAACGCAGACAATGGCGATCCTGATCAACGAGAACACGCGCGTGATGACCCAGGGCATCACGGGCAAGACCGGACAGTTCCATACCCGCGCCTGCATCCAGTACGCCAGCGGTAGGAACTGCTTCGTGGCCGGCGTCACGCCCGGCAAGGGCGGGCAGGACTTCGAGGGCACACCCATCTACGACACCGTAGCGGAGGCCAGGGCCGCGACCGGCGCCACGGTGTCGGTGATCTACGTGCCGCCGCCTTACGCCGCGGCCGCCATCGACGAGGCGGTGGACGCGGACCTGGACCTGGTGATCTGCATCACCGAGGGCATACCGGTGCGCGACATGATCCACACCCGCTACAGGATGCGCGACAGGAAGACCATCCTGGTCGGACCGAACTGCCCCGGCGTGATCACGCCGGACGAGATCAAGATCGGCATCATGCCCGGTCACATCCACCGCCGCGGCCCGGTGGGCGTCGTGTCCCGCTCCGGTACACTCACCTACGAGGCCGTCGGGCAGCTCGGCGAAGTCGGCCTCGGGCAGTCCAGCTGCGTGGGCATCGGCGGCGATCCGGTGAACGGCCTCAAGCACATCGACGTCATGAGGATGTTCAACGAGGATCCGCAGACCGAGGCGGTGATCATGGTGGGCGAGATCGGCGGCAACGACGAGGAGACCTGCGCGCGCTGGATCAAGGACAACATGAGGAAGCCGGTGGTCGGCTTCATCGCGGGCGTCACGGCGCCGCCCGGCAAGCGCATGGGCCACGCCGGTGCCATCATATCGGGTGGAGAGGGCACTGCCGACGCGAAGCTCGAGGTCATGGAGGAGTGCGGGATCCGGATCACGCGCAATCCCTCCGACATTGGCAAGCTTGCCCGCTCGGTCCTGAAATAGGCGCTCAATGAAGATACTCGTTCCCTTCGATGGCTCGGACAACGCCTTGCGCGCGTTGCGGCAGGTGCTGGATCGGCAGGGCTGGTACCGCGAGCAGCCGCAGGTGCACGTGGTCAACGTGCAGCTGCCGGTGGCCTCCGGTGCGGTGAAGATGTTCATCTCCGCCGATCAGCTGCGTGACTACTACGAGGAAGAGGGCGAGAAGGCACTGCAGCGCGCCCGCGAGGTGCTGCAATCGGCCGGGGTGCCGCATCACGTGCGCATCGCGGTGGGCGATATCGCTGCCACGCTCGCGCAGTACGCCACGGACAACGGCTGTGCGCTGATCGTGATGGGCACGCGCGGCATGGGCGCACTGGGCAACATGCTGCTGGGCTCGGTCGCGAGCAAGGTCATCCACCTCGCCGCGCAGCCGGTGCTGCTGGTCAAGTAGCGTTCAGCTTTCGCGCTGCTTCGACGGCGGCGCTCCGATGCGTTCGCGCAGGCAGTCCCGGCAGTAGCAGGCTGCTGCCGGATCGGCCGCGACCGGCATACTCGGCGGGAATTCGCTCGCACACCAGCAAACGCCGGCCGAGTTCATGCCGCAGGCGTTGTCCCGGCCGCAGGCCGGGCACCGGCTCCCGTGCACCGCTTCGCTCATGACAGCCTCGATACCGGGCCGGCCAGCGTGGCCACGCCGAGCGCGACGAACAGGAGCGCGGCGAAGATACGCAGCGTGCGCAGCGGCAACCTCTGTGCGAGCTTCTCGCCGATCCAGACGGCCGGCAGGTTGGCGAGCATCATCCCGAGCGTCGTGCCTAGCACCACGCTCACCAGGGCGTGGTAGCGCGCGGCCAGCGTGATCGTGGCGAACTGGGTCTTGTCCGCCATCTCGGCGAGGAAGAAGGCGAGACAGGCCGTTGCGAAGGCACCCGCCTTCAGCATGCGAGGCTTGCGCTCGAAGCTGTCCGGCTTTAGCGCCCACAGGCCGAATGCGATGAACGCGATGCCGGCGACCCACGACATGATGTCCCGGGACAGCACGCCGGAGAGCAGGTAGCCGGCTCCGCCCGCCAGGGCATGGTTGGCCAGCGTCGCGACCAGGATGCCGGCGAGGATCGCGGCGGGCTTGCGCAAGGTGGCGGCGAGAACGAACGACAGCAGCTGCGTCTTGTCGCCCATCTCGGCGACCGTGACCAGCGCGGTCGACACGAGGAAGGCTTCCAAGGGGGTCGTACCGGACGGGGAAGGGCGTATTCTAGCCGCTCGAGGACCGTTATCCCTTGCGCCCGATCAAGCCGATGAGCGAACGCGCGACCATGACCGCGATGCAACTGCAGCAGCCCGGCCGGCCGCTGCAGGCCGCGACCGTGCCCGTGCCGGTCCCGGGCGAGGACCAGGTCCTGGTGCGCGTGCACGCCTGTGCCGTGTGCCGCACCGACCTGCACATCGTCGACGGCGACCTGACGCAGGGCGCGTATCCGCTCACGCCCGGCCACGAAGTGGTGGGCACGGTCGTGGCGCGCGGCGCGCGCGTGGAGCATCTGCAGGACGGCCAGCGCGTGGGTGTGCCCTGGCTGGGCTTCACCTGTGGCGGCTGCCGATTCTGTCGTGCCGGCCAGGAGAACCTGTGCGAGTCGGCGCGCTTCACCGGCTACCATCTGCCGGGGGGCTATGCGCAATACGCGGTGGCCGACGCACGCTACAGCTTCCCGATTCCGTCCGGGTACGGCGACGCGCAGGCCGCCCCGCTGCTGTGTGCCGGGCTCATCGGCTACCGCGCCCTGCGCATGGCGGGCGAGGCGCGCAGGATCGGACTCTACGGCTTCGGCGCTGCCGCGCACATCGTGGCGCAGGTGGCGCACCATCAGGGCCGCGAGATATATGCCTTCACCCGCCCCGGCGACCACGGTGCGCAGCGCTTCGCGCGCGAGCTGGGTGCGTGCTGGGCGGGCGATTCCACGCAGCCGGCGCCGCAACCCCTGGACGCCGCTCTCGTGTTCGCGCCGGTCGGCGCGCTCGTGCCGGCCGCGCTCGCAGCCGTGGACAAGGGCGGCAGCGTGATCTGCGCCGGCATCCACATGAGCGCGATTCCCTCCTTCTCCTACGAGCTGCTCTGGGGCGAGCGCATGGTGCGCTCGGTGGCGAACCTCACACGCCGCGATGCCGAGGAGTTCCTCGCGCTGGCGCCCCGGGTGCCGGTGCGCACCCGGACCGAGATCATGCCGCTGGCGGCAGCCGGCGAGGCGCTGAACCGGCTGCGCAGCGGAGAGGTGCACGGCGCCCTGGTGCTGATGCCCTGAGCGTGATCAGGCCGCGGAGAGGCGGTTGTTGGCCCAGGTTAGCCGGTCGATCAGGATGCGCAGGAAGGCCTTGTTGATCTCCTTCTGCAGCGTGTCCGAGGAATTGCCCAGGTCGGCGGCCTTGATCTCGATCACCGAGAGCGGTGAGAGCGAGCTGATGGTGGTCGTGCGGCGCGTGATGGTCTCGCTGAAATAGAGCATTTCTCCGAAGCAGTCGCCCGCGCGCAGGATGTTGAGCAGGCGTCCGGTCTTGGTCACCTTGGCCTCCCCGGCGGTGATGATGAAGAAGCTCTCACCGGAGTCGCCCTCGCGAATGACGCTCTGTTCGGCGAGGAACTTGCGCCATTGCGTGATGCGCACCGCCTCCCACAACTCTTGATCCCGTACGCCCTTGAAGAACGACAGGCTGCGCAGCGCGTTGAACTTCTCCGTGTCCGAGACGTTCTCGCTCGGCACTTCGAGCGTGCGGTAGGAGTGCGTGATGTCGCGCGAGAGATCGCCCCATGCGGCGTAGCGGGCGTCGATGTCCTTCTCCAGGCAGCGCAGCACCACCCGGTCGAGCTCCGGCGGGATGTCGCGGCGGAAGGTGCTCGGCGGGATGGCGGGAATGTTGATCACCTGGTACAGCAGGCTGGCCTTGCTCGATGCCCGGAAGGGCAGTTTCCCGGTGAGCATCTGGTACATCAGCACGCCGAGTGAATAGATGTCGGTGCGGAAATCCAGCTCCTTGTCCTGCACCTGCTCGGGCGACATGTAGGCGGGCGAACCCACGCCCTTGAGATGCGTGTGCTCGGCCTGCTCGTACAGTGCGGCGCCGAAATCGCTGATCTTGATGTCGGTCTCGCCGCTCACCAGGACGTTGGCCGGCTTGATGTCGCAGTGAATGACGCCGTGGCGCTGCGCGAAGGCGAGCGCCAGGCTGCACTTGAAGATGATCTCGACAACCTTGTTGACCGGCAGCAGGTTGCGCACGTCGCAGTACTGCTCGAGCGTGTGGCCGTCGATGTACTCCATCACGATGTAGGACAGGTCCTCGTCGCTGACCGCATCGTAGATGGCGAGAATGTGCGGGTGGAACAGCTTGCCGACCAGCGCCGCCTCGTTCAGGAACACGCGGCGGAACCGCCTCTGCAGGTCGGTGTCGCCCGGCACCTCGCTGCGCACGAGCTTGATGGCCACGTCGCGATTGGCGAACGGGTCGCGCGCGAGGTAGACGACGCTGGTCGCGCCACGGCCCAGCTCGCGGACCACCGGGTACTTGCCGATCTTCTCGGGGATGGATGCGTTGCTCATGGCGGTTGCGCGGGCCTGGCTGTCCAAGGCCGATCAGAGGCAAATCGGCAGGCCGCACGAGGTCTTTAGCGTGCGGATCCGGGCTCGCGCCAGTGGCGGCGCTGCCGTCGTCGCAATTACGCCGCGTCGTCCCGCCGAAAGCCGGGACCACGGTCCGTCATGCTGGCGAACGCCGGCATCCAGCAAAACCGATCGGGATTCACACCAGACCCTGGATGGCGAGGCACGTCGAGGGCACGTCGGCATGACGGACCGCCAGCCCGGCGAACGCCGGGGCCCATCGGCGCTACTTCTTCGGCTCGGGCACCTTCATCCCGCGTTGCACCGCCGGTCGTTCCCCCACGCGTTCGTACCAGGTCTTCACCGCGGGAAATTCGGCGAGGTCGACCTCGTGCCAATCGTGGCGTGCGATCCACGGATAGGTGGCGATGTCCGCCACCGAGTACTCGTCGGCCAGATACTCGTGGCCGGACAGATGGCCGTCCAGGACGCCGTACAGGCGGCGCGTCTCCCTGGTGTATCTCTCGATGCCGTACGGGACCGGCTCCTTCGTGGATCGCAGGAAGTGGTGCGCCTGCCCGAACATCGGGCCGACACCGCCCATCTGGAACATCAGCCACTGGATGGCCTGGAACTGCCGCGCCGCATCGCGCGGAAGGAACCGGCCGGTCTTGTGGACGAGGTAGAGCAGGATCGCGCCCGACTCGAACAGCTTGAACGGCTTGCCCCCCGGACCGTCCTGGTCGACGATCGCGGGGATGCGGTTGTTCGGATTGATGGCGAGGAACTCGGGCCGGAACTGCTCGCCGCTGTTGATGTCCACGGGGTGCGTACGATAGGGCAGTCCGGTCTCCTCGAGCATGATGGAGACCTTGCGCCCGTTGGGCGTGGTCCAGGTGTACAGGTCGATCAAGGCAGCCTCCGCGACGGAATGGGCGGCATTCTAGCAGCGCGGCCCGGCCCGACACCGGCTGCCCCGGGGGATATCTCGGTGCTATAGTCGGTGCGATGCAGGCAGACGGATGACCAAGTGGTTCCTGGCGACGCTTCTGGCGCTCGCGCTGATCGGAGGGCTCACGCCGATGCTGCGCAGAATCGGGCTCGGACGGCTTCCGGGTGACTTCCGGTTCGTGCTGCGCGGTCGGGAGTACAACTTCCCCTTCGCCTCATCGCTCGTCCTGTCCGCCGTCGCCAGCCTCATCTTCTACCTCATGCACTGAGGCGCCCGGCCGCCCCGCATCGTCGCGCGCCAGCGCGGCACTGACCGCGTGGACGCGCGCCGCGTGCACCGCCTGCGCGATCTTCGACGGCTCGCTCTGCGCGCGCGCGATGGACGCGCTGTCCACCTCGCGCGCTGCCTGCAGCGCCTTGCGCAGCAGCGGCGCCGGTGCGTAGGCCAACGACTCGAATCCGGGCCGTCCGTGGAAGTCGCAGGCACAGGCCTGGAGCAGTTCCTCGAAGCGTTCGGGCCGGCGCAGCGCGTCGGCGTGTTCCAGCAGCTTCACCATCGTGGCGGGACGCAGCTCCTGCGCGCGGTGCACCTGACCGTGATGGCGCGCGACGATCAGAGCCAGATCCCGGCAGTCGTTGGGAACGCGCAGACGTTCGCACATGGCACGGATCAGATCGACGCTGCGCGCCTCGTGCCCGATGTGGCGCGGCCACTGCTCGCGCGGCGTGGTGCCCTTGCCCAGGTCGTGCGTGAGGGCGGCGAACCGCACCGGTAGCGAGAATCGGCGCGATGCCGCGTAGTCGATCACGAGCAGGACGTGCAGTCCGGTATCGATCTCCGGATGGTACTGTGGCGGCTGGGGCACACCGAACAGTGCATCCACCTCGGGCAGGATGCGCGCCAGCGCGCCGCAGGCGCGCAATGCCTCGAGCATCAGCGACGGGCGCTGCTCCGACAGCCCGCGCGCGATCTCCTGCCAGGCGCGTTCGGGCACCAGATGGTCCACCTCGCCGGCCGCCACCATCCCGCGCATCAATGCCAGCGTCTCGGGCGCGATCTCGAAGGCGAAGCGCGCGGCGAAGCGCGCCACGCGCAGGATGCGCACGGGATCCTCGGCGAAGGCGGACGAGACGTGGCGCAGCACGCCCTGGCGCAGGTCGCGTGCGCCATCGAAAGGATCGATCAGCTGCCCGTCCTGCGTGCGCGCGATGGCATTGATGGTGAGGTCGCGTCGTGCGAGATCCTGCTCGAGCGTGACCTCGCGCGCGGCAAACACGGCGAAGCCCTTGTATCCGCGCCCGGTCTTGCGCTCGGTGCGCGCCAGCGCGTACTCCTCGTTGGTCTCGGGGTGAAGGAAGACGGGGAAATCCTTGCCGACGGCACGATATCCCAGCCGCACCATCTCCTCGGGGTCGCTGCCGACGACGACGTAGTCATGGTCCTTGACGGGCAGACCGAGCAGCTCGTCGCGCACGGAGCCCCCGACCCGATAGATCTCCATCGCGGCGTGCGCGCCGGGAGTCAGCGGCGCGCGCGGTAGCGGAACCAGTGGTAGCGCGCGCGCGGTGTCACGCCGCCGATGTACATCGGCGCGACCGCCTCCAGCGGCGTGGGGTCGATACCGAACAGCGGCGGAAACGGCCCTTCGCACACGTTGTCCACGCGCATCGACAGCACGTTGTCGCGCGTCATCAGCTGGCCGGGAAGGCGTTCGAGCACGAACGCCTGCAGCATCGACAGGGTCGGGCCCAGTTCGATCACCGGGCGCTGCAGACCGAGCGTGCGCATGACGTAGGCGACCAGCGCACGCAGGGTGTAGACGTGCGGGCCGCACAGTTCGTAGGTGTGGCCGAAGGTGCGCGCATCGTCCAGCGATGTCGCGATCGCGCGTGCCACGTCGCCCACGTACACGGGCTGGAAGCGCGCCTGGGGCGAGGCCAGCGCCAGCACCGGCAGGCGCCGCGCGAGTGTGGCAAACAGGTTGAGGAACCGGTCCTCCGCTCCGAACAGCACCGAAGGCCGGAACAGGGTGGCGTCGATGCGGGTGCGCGCCAGACGCACCACGTTCTCGCCCTCGGACTTGGAGCGAAGATAGGCGCTCGGTGCATCCGCCGAGGCCTTCAGGGCGCTCACGTGCACCAGCCTGCGCACGCCGTGCTTGTCGCAAGCCGCGACGATGCGCCGGGGCAGGTCCACGTGAGCGCGCTCGAAATCACCGTGCAGGATGCCCACCAGGTTGATCACGGCATCGCAGGAGGAAACCAGACGCTGCAGCGTCCTGTCGTCGTGGACGTCGGCCTGCACCACGTCCACGGTGGGCAACAGGATGAGTTCCTTGGCGCGGTCGCGCCGCCGCGTGGGCACGCGCACCTGCAGGCCGCGTGCGACCAGCTGGCGCACCACGTGACGGCCGAGGAAACCGGAGCCGCCGATGACGAGAACGGAACGGATGATCATGATCGGGCCAGTACCTGTGCTTGGGATCGGGTGAGGCTACTCGTCGTTGCCGGGACGCGCCTCGATGAGGCCGAGGCGCTGCTTGAGGGTGAGGAACTGCCCGCCCAGCAGCCGCGAATAGTACATCGTGTTGCTCATCACCTTGCGCACGTAGTCGCGGGTTTCGTTGAACGGGATGTTCTCGGTGTAGACGGCGCCCTCCAGCGGCTTCTGCGCCCGCCATTGGCGCGCGCGCCCCGGGCCGGCGTTGTAACCCGCGGTCGCCAGCACCGCATGGCCCAGGCTGTCCATCAGATCACGCAGGTAGTAGGTGCCGAGGCTGATGTTGGTGTCCACCGAGAGTGCCGAGTCCCGATCGAATCCGGCGAGTCCCATGCGCTTGGCCACGTGCCGCGCGGTTGCCGGCATGAGCTGCATCAGGCCCTGCGCTCCGGCGCTGGAGCGCGCGTCGGCGATGAAGCGGCTCTCCTGGCGCATGAGGCCGTACACCCACGCCTGTTCCAGGTCGAGCTGGCGGGCGTAGGCGCTGACGAGGTCGCGATGCGGCATCGGATAGCGCAGGTCGAAGTCGTGCAGCATCCGCGTTCGATCGGCGGTGTCGATCGCACGGTCGTACCAGCCGGCCCGGCTCGCCACCTCCGCTGCCGCCAGCAACCGATGGTCGTCGAAGTCGCGCGTACTCCAGCGCCACTCGAGTGCGCCCTCGGGCCGCAAGCCGAGCTGGTAGAGGCGCAGTGCGCGCTGGATGCCCGGAACGTTCTCCACCTGCGCGATCTCCTCGGCGGTCGGGCGGTAGGCCGTGGGCGCATTGGACAAGGCCGCGCCCAGTTCCTCGGCCGCCAGGCGCCCGTAGAAATTGTGTTCGAGCGACAGCGGTGCCAGCAGCGTGTTCGCCTCCGCCGCCTTGCCCTGGGCCAGCAGCGCCCGCGCGCGCCAGTAGCGCCACACCGTGACGGCCTGCTCGGCTTTGCTCATGGGCGCGATGGCACGCTCGACCGTCTGCCAGTCCCCGGTACGCATGGCGCTGCGCGCCATCCATCCGAGCTGCCGGTCATCGAGCCGGTGCTCGTCGGAGCGCTTGTACCAGTCGAGCGTCTCGGCGCGATGGCGCAGTGCGCCCGCCATGGCCACCTGGCCCCAGCCGTAGGCGCGGTCATCCGCCGGGAGCGATTGCTCCAGCCGTTCGAGGCGGCTGGCGGCAACCGCGGGCAGCGACTGCGCGAGACGCATGGTTGCGAACAGCGCGAGTTCGCGCTGGGCACGGGTCTTCAGAGGGATCGACTTCGCGCCAAGGTAGCGCTGCGGATTGCGCACGACCGCGTCGATCTGCCGGCCGTCCATCCGAGATCGGGAAGGCAGGTAGGCAGCGAGCGATTTGGCCAGGGTGACGTTGCCTGCCGCCAGCGCCCGGCGGATGCGCTGCCACACCGCGCCGGCGTCCAGGCTGCCGTTGCGCACGAGTGTGTCGAACACCGGTGCGCAGCTGTCGGGCTGCGTCGTGCCCTGCTGCCACAACGGCAGCGCCGCCGCGGCCACGTCGGCATCGTTGCGTGCCAGCCGCGCCTGCAGGCGGAAGCACTGCATCTCCGTGTCCTCGGCAGCGAGCGCAGCCGATTCGCGCTCGAACGCGTCCCAGTCGCCGCGGCGCGCGAGCAGCTTTGCCCGGTCGGTGCGCAGGCGCTGTGCGAGCAGCGAATCGCCCTGGGCATCGAGGAAGGCGCGCACGTCGTCTTCGGTGCGCTGTTCCAGGCGGCCGGTGAGTTGCCAGTAGCGTACGTAGGGTGCCAGCGGATGACCGGACAGCGCCGGTGCGAGCGCGTCCACGCGCTCGTGCTGCCCGCGCAGGAACGCTTCGCGCGCGGCGAGGAAATCGCCGTCGGCATCCGCTCGCGCTGCGCTCGCGCTCCACAGCGGGCCTAGGACGCACAGCACGTGCGCCAGTTTTCGCCAGGCAGCAGCGATCACCGAACGAGCCTCCTTCCGATCGCGCCGTGTGGCGCATCTTGCTGACGACCGCAGGATTTTCCCATAGTTCTGGCAGTGCACCAGCGTACCGGTGCACCAGCGTGCCGCGTGCCGGGCGTGGTCCATGCCGGGGAACGGGCGGTACGCCGGATGCCGTGCGCCGGCGGCAGCGGCGCGCGGCAGGCAGCGCGTGCGCGAGCGGCCGGCGCGCAGCACAGCGCAGGCCGGACATCGCAGCCGCGTCTATCGGCTCGCCCGTGACGATCTTGATCTCGAGCGCGAGGGCCCTGTCGCCGTCCTGGGCCGATCCGCGGTCCCGGGTCGATGCGCTGTTCCGAGCGGATGCGCTGTTCCGAGCGGATGCGCAGTCCCGGGTCGATGCGATGTTCCGGGTCGATGCGATGTTCCGGGCCGGTGCGGCCGGAGTCCTTGCCGCCGATGCTATCCTGTTGGCCTGTCCTTCCCGTGCACGCCATGACCACCGACGAGATGAAACGCGCGGCCGCGCTGGCCGCCCTGGCTTATGTCCCCGAGGGTGCAATCGTCGGAGTGGGTACCGGTTCCACGGTGAACTTCTTCATCGACGCGCTGGAAGCGATCCGTGGACGCGTCGCCGGTGCGGTATCCAGTTCCAGGGCCTCCACCGAGCGCATGGCCCGCCTGGGCATCCCCGTGCTCGACCTCAATCGCGTGGACGACGTTCCGGTGTACGTGGATGGCGCCGACGAGGTCAGCGCGCGGCTTCACATGGTGAAGGGCGGCGGCGGCGCCCTCACCGGCGAGAAGATCGTGGCCGCCATGTCCAGGATCTTCGTGTGCATCGCCGACCAGGCCAAGAAGAAGGCAGTCCTGGGTGCCTTCCCGCTGCCGGTAGAGGTGATTCCGCTCGCGCGTGCCTACGTCGCGCGCGAGATGGCGGCGCTGGGCGGGCGGCCGGTTCTGCGCGAGGGTTTCGTGACCGACTACGGCAACGTGATCCTCGATGTGCACGGGCTGACCATCGCCGATCCGGTAGAACTGGAGGGTCGCATCGACCGGATTGCCGGCGTCGTGACCAACGGCATCTTCGCCCGGCGTCCGGCAGACGTGCTACTGCTGGGGACGCCGGCCGGCGTCGAATGTCTGACCGCGCAGCACGTTGAAACACTGCGGTCAAGTGACTGAAGTAAACTGCGGCATTGGCCGATCTTGAGGCCTGTGCCGCCAGCGGTGCCAAGGAGCCGGGAATGTCCTCTGATCACACTTCCAAGCAGTTCGACGCCGAGCTCGAGAACCTGCGGTCGCGAGTCCTGCAGATGGGCGGGTTCGTCGAGCAGCAGGTCTCGATGGCAGTCGATGCGCTCACCAACGCGAACGTCGAGCTGTGTGCGACGGTCGTGGCGAACGACCACAAGGTCAACGCCATGGAGGTCGGCATCGACGAGGATTGCAGCACCATCATCGCCCGACGCCAGCCGGCGGCCTCCGACCTGCGGCTGGTCATGGCCGTCATCAAGACCATCACCGATCTCGAGCGGATCGGCGACGAGGCGGCCAAGATCGCGCGCATGGCCAACCTGGTCTATTCGGTGGACCGGGTGCAGCAGCCGCGCTACGTCGAGATCCGGCGCATGGCCACGCTCGCCACCGAGATGCTGCGCAAGTCGCTCGACTGCTTCGCTCGCCTGGACGTGGCCGGATCGGCCGAGGTCGTGCGCACCGACCGACACGTGGACGAGGAATTCCGGGCGATCCTGCGCCAGCTCATCACCTTCATGATGGAGGATCCGCGCACCATCTCCGCCTCCATCGAGATCCTGTTCATCGCCAAGGCGCTCGAGCGCATCGGCGATCATGCCACGAACATCTCCGAGTACGTGATCTACATGGTCAAGGGCAAGGACGTGCGCCACATCGCCCTGGAAGAGATCGAGCGGGAGATCATCGCCTGAGATGCGGCGTCCCGCCCCGGACCGTGCTGACGCCTGCCCCCGCGTCGCGCGCGGCGCGCGACGCGGTGCCGGCCGAGCGCATGGCGGATATCGCGTGCGATGAATCGATTCTCCACCCTCGCCGCGGTCGACCTCGGCTCCAACAGCTTCCGCCTGCAGGTGGCACGCGTGGTAGACGACCAGATCTATCCGCTCGACTCGTTGCGCGAGCCGGTGCGGCTGGCGGCCGGCCTTCAGGCGGACAAGCGCCTCGACGAGGTGTCCCAGCAGCGTGCGCTGGAGACGCTGCATCGCTTCGGCGAGCGGTTGCGCGGACTGAGCCCTGAAGCGGTGCGAGCGGTCGGCACCAACTCCCTGCGCGTGGCGAAGAACGCGCGCGATTTCCTGGTCCGTGCCGAAGCCGCACTCGGCTTTCCGATCGAAGTGGTGGCGGGCAGGGAGGAGGCACGCCTGATCTACCTGGGCGTCTCGCACAGCCTTCCGGTGACGGGGCACAAGCGCATGGTGATGGACATCGGCGGGGGATCCACCGAGTTCATCATCGGTGCCGGCTACCGGCCGCAGAAGCTGGAGAGCCTGTACATGGGCTGCGTCACCTTCAGCCTGCGCTACTTCGGCAGCGGGAAACTGAGCAAGGGCAACTTCCGGCAGGCCGAGACCGCCGCGAGGCTGGAACTGCAGACCATTCGCCGCGAGTTCTCCTCCGGGCACTGGAAGGAGGCGGTAGGCTCGTCGGGCACGGCGCGCTCCATCGGCGACATCCTGGAGACGAACGGCTGGAGCAGCAGCGGCATCACCGTCGAAGGCCTGGAGCGGCTGCGCAACCTCCTGCTCAAGACCGGCGATCTGGACCGACTGCATCTGCCCGGCCTGCGCGCCGACCGGGCCGCGGTCCTGCCCGGCGGCTTTGCCATCATGGCCGCCGCGTTCGAGGAACTGCGCATCGAACGGATGACCCTGGCGACCGGCGCCATGCGCCAGGGCATCCTGTACGACATGATCGGGCGCTTCCACGATCACGACATGCGCGACGTGACGGTCGCGCAGTTCGTCAAGCGCTACCACGTCGACGTGCGCCAGGCACGTCGCGTCGAAGCCCTGGCCCTGGGACTGCTGCGCCAGCTCTCGGGCGATCTGCGCACTGATCCCGACTACCCGCTGCATCTGCTGTCGTGGGCGGCACGCCTGCACGAGATCGGCCTGTCGGTGGCGCATTCCGGCTACCACAAGCACTCGGCCTACATTCTGAGCAATGCCGACATGCCCGGCTTCTCGCGCATGGAGCAGGCGCACCTGTCGCTGCTGGTGCTGGCGCACCGCGGAACCACGGAGAAGATGAAGGGCCAGATCAGCAGCAGTCTCGACCTTGCCATGGTGATCGCGCTGCGCCTGGCGGTGCTGTTCCACCGCAGCCGTTCCGACGTGGCCATCCCGCACGTCGAGGCGCACTGCAATGCGCACCGCTTTCACCTGGTGCTCGACGTCCGGTGGCTCGCCCGCAGCCCGCTTACCGCGGCCGCGCTGCGCGAAGAGACGCGCGAGTGGCGCAAGCTGGGCGTTGCCCTCGACATTCCCGCACTCGACGAACTCGAGAACGAAGCCGAACTGACCACCGTCGAGTAGCCGCCGCCGCGCCGCCTGGGGTCTGGGCGGGCGGTGGCACACTATCGGAATGGACTTCTCAGCCGACCTCCAGACTGTCCGCGATTTCGCCATCGCCCTGCTCATCGGCGCGCTCGCGGGGATCGACCGCGAGAAGCGCAAGAGCGAGGACGGCCACGGCTCCATCGGCGGTCTGCGCACCTTCATCCTGATCGCGACCGCCGGCGCGCTTAGCGCCTGGCTGTCGGTCGAGTTCGAGCGCTACTGGATCTTCGCGCTCGCCTTCGTCTGCGTGACCGTGGCCGTCATCGTCGGATACCTGGTGCATGCGCGCGCGCATCCCGGCTCGACCGGTCTGACGACCGAGATGGCGGCGCTCGTGGTGTTCCTGCTCGGAGGCACGGTGCTGCTCGGCTACGTCGAGATCGCGGTCGGGCTGGCCATCGCCGTATCGGCGGTACTCGCCTACAAGCAGCCCCTGCACGGCCTGGTGGGGCGGATCGGCCGCGACGACATGTATGCCGTCCTGCGCCTGCTGATCGCTACCTTCATCGTGCTGCCGCTGCTGCCGGACGAGCCAGTCGACCCCTGGGGGGCGCTCAATCCCTATCGGCTGTGGCTGCTCACTATCCTGATCGCGAGCCTGTCGCTGATCGGCTATGTCGCGACGCGGCTGGCCGGTGGCGACCGGGGCGCGGCGCTCACCGGACTGACCGGCGGACTCGTGTCCTCCACCGCCGTCACGCTCACCTTCGCGCGGGAGAGCAGGGATGCGGAGGCGGGAGCCGATGCTCTCGCCTGTGGCATCCTGATCGCCTGGACGGTGATGTTCCTGCGCGTGATGGTCGAGGTGCTGGTGGTCAATACCGCCCTCATCGGCGCGCTCTGGCGCACCGTGCTGCCGATGGCGGGCGTGGCGCTCGGTGCGGCCGCCTGGTTCTACCTGCGCAGCCGGCGCAGGACGGACGCATCGGGAGCGGGCGGCGGCGTCGCCTTGTCGAATCCGTTCAGCATGACGGCTGCGGCGAAGTTCACTGCCTTCTTCGCGGTGGTGTTGATGCTGGTCGCGCTAGCCAGACGCCATTACGAAGGGCAGGGCCTCCTGCTCCTGGCCGGGCTCGCCGGCCTGACCGACGTCGACGCGATCACGCTGTCCATGGCTGGCTATGCCCGAAGCGGCGGCGACGCTGGCACGGCGGCACGCGCGATCGTCGTGGCCGCCCTCAGCAACACGGTGGTCAAGATGGCGATGGTGGCGGTGCTTGGCGGTGCTGCGCTCCGACGCCGGGTGCTGACCACGGGTGCAGCGATCGTCGTGGTCGGCGTCGGGATGCTGGTGGCAGCGTAGCGGCGCGGCCCACCCCTTTGCCGGGCGCCCACCGCAAAACGGCACTGCACGACGTCCACTGCAGAACGCCCGGTCGATCCGCTCCGGTCAGATCCGGCGCATGGAGCCCATGGCGGCGCGCCGGCGCAGCGCGTGTGCGCTCCACAACGCGAGGGCGAACAGCACCAGTGCGCCGGCCTGGTGCGCGGTACCCAGCGCCACGGGCACGTGCAGCAGCAGCGTGGCGATGCCCAGACCGAGCTGGACCAGCAGCATCACGCACATCAGGTCCAGGGGCAGACGCAGTCCCCCGCGCACGCCGGCACGCTGCGCGCGCCACCACAGAACCGGGACGAGGAAGAACAGCGCCCACGCGATCAGGCGATGATTGAACTGCACCGTGGCCATGTTGTGCAGGAAGTTGTCCCACCACGGCGTGAGCATGAAGTACTCGGGCGGGATCACCGACCCGTTCATCAGCGGGAAGGTGTTGTAGGCGTATCCTGCGCGCGTGCCTGCCACCAGTCCTCCCGAGAGCACCATGACGAATATCAGCACGCACACGGCGGTGGCGAAGCCGGCCACCGGCGCCAGGCTGCGGTCGAGGCGTTCGCGCACTTCCGTGGACAGCAGATCGAGCGCTGTCCAGAACATCGCGGCAAATATGAGGAAGGCCAGCCCGAGGTGGATCGACAGGCGGACGTGGCTCACGTGCGGGTCGTCCACCAGTCCGCTGGTGACCATCCACCAGCCGACGAAGCCCTGCAGTCCTCCAAGCAGGAAGATGCCGATCAGGCGCGGGGCGAGGCTCGCCCCGATCTTCCTGCGCAGCGCGAACCACAGCAGCGGCACCAGGAACGCCAGGCCGATCAGCCGTCCGAGCAGGCGGTGGATGTACTCCCACCAGAAGATCCCCTTGAACTCGTCGAGCGACATGCCGACGTTGACCTTCAGATACTCCGGGGTGCGCCGGTACTCCTGGAACAGTTGCTCCCAGTCGGACTGGTTCAGTGGCGGAATGGCCCCGATGAGAGGCTCCCACTCGACGATCGACAGACCGGAGCGGGTGAGGCGCGTGACGCCGCCCACCACGACCATGGCGAACACGAGCGCGCAGCATGCGAGCAGCCATCCGGCCACCTGGCGGCGTGCAGAGCCTGCCCGGGTGGCGTGCGAACCTGCGTAGGAGGGGGGGATGATTTTTTCCATGGCGAAATTGTAGGGCGAAATTGTAGCCGTGGCGGCCTTGACCTGGTGGCGGACCGGGCTCATTCTCGGGGAACACGCCTGACACCGGCCGCATCCAACTTCGCATGATCAAGTCCCTCAAGGCCCTGTTCTCGAAGCCGGGCGACAGCATCCCGTCCCAGCGCCAGCGCCTGGAGCGCGCGATTGCCTCGCTGGTGTACGAGGTCACCCGCATGGATTTCGAGGTGAGGCCGGACGAGGTGCCGGCCGCGCACGCTGCTCTGACCGGCCTGCTCGGGGTGGCGCAGAGCGAGGCGCATGGCCTGCTGGCCTGGGCCGGCGAGCCGGGCAACCGGCTCACCACCTACCACGATGCAGTGGCCGAGATCAATCGCAGCTTCCCGGTCGAGGACCGGGTGCGGCTGGTGGAGCACCTGTGGTGCATCGCACACGCCGACGACGAACTGCACGTGTACGAGGACCATCTGGTGCGCAAGCTCTCCGATCTGCTCTACGTGCCGCACATCCAGTCCATGCTGGCGCGCCAGCGTGTGCGCGGCGAGAATGGCGCCTGAGCCGGCGGTTTAACGAGACGGCCGTCTCGCAGGTAGAATCCCCTTTTCCCGCATTCCGAGTTCCGACATGAAGAAATTCCTGCTGCTGCTGGCCGGCCTGTTCATGGCTGCCTCCGTGCACATCGCCGCGTATGCCGCCGAGGCGCAGGCGGACGCAGCCGACGCCGTCGCGCGCGTGGTGGAGAGCCACGACAAGGAACTCATCCTTGGCGGCGGCAAGCTGATGATCAAGCAGTCCGCGATCCGCAGTGCACGCAAGTTGCTGCTCGAGTGGGGCCGCGAGTCCGGCCTGGGCGGGGAGTGGTGGGACGACGCGCCCGAGTACCGCACCTCCAAGGCCCTGCTCCTCGAATCGGGCGACAGCCTCATGGCGCAGCGCTACGACTCGGGCGTGTGGCTCGAGCAGGCCTGGACCCAGTACACCGCGCGCGAGCTCGATAGCGAGGAGGCGGACACCATCGCGACGCAGTTCGCGACCGAGGGCGGGCAGAAGCTGCGCATGCTGATGGACTGGTACCTGGGCGAGATGGTGCTGTTCAACTACACGTTCACCGACCGGTTCGACTACGACCTGAAGGAGTCGGAGAAGGAGTTGCGCGCCCTGCAGCAGCAGGCGCAGAAGCGGCTGCCGCGCGAGGACGTCGAATTCACCAGCCGCTATCCGGATACCTTCCGCTTCGTCGCCTGCAGTCCGGACAGCCGGTACTGCCCGAGCGTGAAGTACTGGAAGATGCTCATCTATCCGCTGATGGGCGAGATCTTCCGCTACATGGACGGGCTGAGCGCCGACATCGAATCGCAGATGCGTGCGCGCAAGCCCGAGGTCATGGCGCAGATCGAGGCGTTCAAGGCGCGCCGCAGGTAGGCGGGCCGGAGGGTACGCGCGATCGCAAGGAGACATCGAGATGGACAGGATCGAGCGTTCGGACGAGGAGTGGCGCAGTGTGCTGACCCCGGAGCAGTACAAGGTGCTGCGTCACGAAGGCACGGAGCGGTCGGGGACCAGCCCGCTCAACGACGAGAAGCGCGGGGGCAGCTACGCCTGCGCCGGCTGCGGGCAGCCGCTGTTCACCTCGGGCATGAAGTTCGAAAGCGGCACGGGCTGGCCCAGCTTCCACACGGCCCTGCCGGGTGCGCTGGACACGAGGCAGGATCGCAAGTTCTTCATGGTGCGCACCGAATACCACTGCTCGAAGTGCGGCGGACACCAGGGACACGTGTTCGAGGACGGACCTGCTCCGAGCGGCCTGCGCTATTGCAACAACGGTGTGGCCCTGCGTTTCATCCCCGGGGAATAGCGCGGATGCCGGCGCGCGCGTCAGGGCCCAGCTTCGTTCGTACGGGCCTGCGCATCGAACGCGACCGCGACCGGCTGGAGTGGCTGTACGGGCTGGCGCGCGAGCTTTGCCCGGACGAGTTCATCGCCGAGGAGACGCGCGAACTCCACGCCTTGTACGAACATGTCCCGCTGGGCCTGATCGACGGGCTGCGGCGGGAACTGGCCAGCGTGCTGCAACTGCCGCACGAGGCGTTCTCGCGCGACCGCTTCTCCGTGCACGGGTGCGGGCCGGTCGGTCTGCACGACGACTTCTTCCGCTTCCCGTACGTGTACTTCGTCATCGTCGTCGCGCACGCAGGGCGGCTGGGGCTGGTGGATCCGGTCACGCGCGCACACGCGCACGAGCCGGGCGAGATCATCCTGCTCGATCCCCGCTGCAAGCATGCGCTCGTGCCCGTTGGCCTGTGCGCCGAGGAACATCCCTACGAGCGCGGACATGCGCCCGTGCACGATCCGGACCGGCAGTTCATGTTCCTCGACTTCGATCTGTACCGTCCCGATCTGCGCGCGCACTTCCGCCGCGCGCGCGATCGCGCATGACGCAGTACGCGATCAAGGTCCTGATCACCGCGCTGGTGGTGGTCGCGGTGTCCGAAACAGCCAAGCGCAGTTCGCTGCTCGGGGCGCTCATCGCGTCGCTGCCGCTCACGTCGCTGCTGGCCTTCGTGTGGCTGTACCTCGACACGCGCGACACCGCCCGTGTCGCGTCCCTTTCGACCGACATCCTGTGGCTGGTGCTGCCCTCGCTGGTTCTGTTCGTGATGTTGCCGGCACTGCTGCGGCAAGGCTGGGGGTTCTGGTCGAGCCTTGGCGTGGCGAGCGCATGTACGGCGCTGGCCTATTCCGTCACGCTGGCCGTGGTGAGCTGGGTGGCGCAGCGGCCCTGAGACGGCCGCTGCCGGTCTACAACAGGTTTGCGTCCGCCTTGCAGTACTGCAGGGTCTCGGGCGCCTCCCGCGATGCACTCAGGCGCTCGTAGATCTGCGCGTGCCACTCCGCCACGTCCTCCGGTTCCGCCAGGACCGGCAGGTGTGGCGGTACGGCCTGTCCGGACGCTTCGGCGGTGGACTGCGCGCAATCGCTGCGGCAGGTACGGGCAATGACGGTCGCGCTGTGCTCGGTCTGCGACTGAGTGAGGACCAGCACGCGCACGCCGGTGGTGCAGCGTGATGCGGCATACGAGCTTGACAGCAGCATGGCAGACGCGCACAGCAGCGCGACCCGGGCGTATCCCAACGAGCTTTTCATGACGCCTCCCTCGCTCTCTATGCCAATCGGCAGCATACACCATGCCTTTCCGCGCGCAACACTCACGGCGCCATGGGCATTGCCCGTCATCCGGGCGCTTCGCTGGCGATCCGCGGCGGCGAACACGGCCTGTACATGACAGCGCCCCGCGAGCGGCGCTCCCGCCAGGGAGCCCGCCGCCAGCATCGCGTCCGGTCAACGAACCCGTTCGATGCGCATCACCATCATCCTGCCCTCCTCGCACCGGACCGTGAACCGGATCCGGTCGCCCGGCTCGAGATCGTCGAGCAATTTGGGCTCGACCACGCCGAACACCATGGTCATTCCTTCCATGTTCAGATTCGGAATGGCTTCGTGCCGGATGGTGAGCTTGCGATTCGGCCGGTCGATCCGTCGTACCTCGCCATTGACCAGAGGCAGCTCTTCCGATGCATGCGTGCCGGGCGCCGAGCGTCGCTGGGCGCCGTCCTGCGCCAGGACCGAGCCCGGGTACGGTGCAGTGACCAGCAGCGACAGCACGGCAATGACAGACGAGGTTTTCATGCGTCTCTCCATGGAGAAGGGGTTGTGGCGGCTTCGCAGTTCGAAGCCCGGCCCGGCTGGCGGACAGAACCATGCGGCCCATGCGCCGTGCCGGCAAGAACGCTGAATTCAGTGATGGTCGTGTGCACCGGGCTTCCTCACATCCACCGTGGCGGTCTCCGGCGTGGCGCCTGCCGCGCGGGCGGGCGCCGGCAGTTCACCGTCCCACTCGCGCGCAAGGCTGCCTGGTGGATGCCGGTACCAGCCGGGGTCGGTGTAGTCGCCCGGCCTCTGCTCGTCACGCACCTTGAGCACGCTGAACATGCCGCCCATCTCCAGCGCCCCGAAGGGCCCGGTACCGGTCATCATGGGCAGGGTGTTGTCGGGGAGCGGCATCTGCATTTCTCCCATCTCGGCCATGCCGCGCGATCCCATGGCCATGTAGTCGGGGATCAGCTTCTGTATCCGCCTGGCGATGTCCTTCTGGTCGACGCCCACGAGGTTGGCGATCCCGTGACCCATCGCGTTCATCGTGTGATGCGACTTGTGACAGTGGAACGCCCAGTCGCCTGCCACGGCGTCGAACTCGATCGCGCGCATCTGCCCGACACCGATGTCCACCGTCACTTCCGGCCAGCGGGCGCTCTTGGGCACCCATCCGCCGTCGGTGCAGGTGACCTCGAACACGTGTCCGTGCAGGTGCATGGGGTGATTGGTCATGGAGAGGTTGCCCATGCGCACGCGCTCGCCGATTCTCGCCACCAGGTGATCGATGCCGGGAAACACCCGGCTGTTCCAGCTCCACAGGTTGAAGTCGAGCATGGTGCTCACCCGCGGGGTATGGCTGCCGGGCTCGATGTCGTAGGAGGCGAGCAGCAGGGCGTAGTCGCGATCTGCCGGGTGGTGGCGCGGATTCCTCGGATGCACGACGAACAACCCCATCATGCCCATTGCCAGCTGCACCATCTCGTCGGAGTGCGGGTGGTACATGAAGGTACCCGGCCTGGTGAGTTCGAACTCGTAGACGAAGGTCCTGCCGGCCGGGATGTGGGGCTGGGTAAGTCCCGCGACGCCGTCCATGCCCGAAGGCAGGAGCAGTCCGTGCCAGTGCACGCTGGTATGTTCGGGCAGGCGGTTGGTGACGAAGATGCGCACCCGGTCGCCTTCGACCGCTTCGATCGTGGGGCCCGGGCTCTGGCCGTTGTAGCCCCACAGGCGGGCGGTCATGCCCGGCGCGAACTCGCGTACCACGGGCTCTGCCACGAGGTGGAACTCCTTGATGCCGTCTGTCATGCGAAACGGCGCCGTCCAGCCGTTGAGCGTGACCACCGGCGTGTAGTGCTGTCCCGCGGGCGGTGCGGAAGGCGGCTGGGTATCGGCGCCGGTCCGCGCCACGGCATCGGGCAGCGCCGCCATGGCGCTCCGGCTCACTGCCGCGGTGCCGAGCACGACGGCGCCTGCATTGGCGAGAAAACGTCTGCGGTTGCTCATGTCGGTCAGTCTGTCAGTGTCCGCCGCCGGCGGTGGGAGGGCCGGACGCGGGCGTTCGCGGGAAGGCGACGGTGCCACCGGGGGGGGCCGATGGTCATGGCGGTGCGCGGGTCGGATTCGGCCAGCCAGAAGTCGCGCTGCGCCTCGATGGCTGCATTGACGGCGCCGACCTGCTCGCGCGCATCGGCCAGCAGCTCGAACGGGCCGATGAGCATGCCGTTGTAGCGCAGCAGCGCTTCCTCGGAGATGCGCTTGCGCAGCGGCACGACCTCGTCGCGGTAGTGACGGGCGAGATCGAACGCCGTGCGGTAGGCGGAGTAGGTCTCGCGCACCTGCGAGCGCGCCTTAACGGCGATATCCGCGGTGCGCGCGAGGGTCTGCTCGTAACCCGCCCTGGCGCGCGCGAGGCGGGCATCCCCGAAGTCGAAGACGGGGATCGAGAGGTGCACCTCGTAGCCGTCCGTGCGCTCTTCGCGGCTCTCGGATTCATTGACGTACCCGGCCCCCAGCACGTCGACGAATCGCGTGGCCCGGGTCAGTCCCAGCGAGCGGGCGAACGCCTCGCTGGCGCGTGCTGCCGCCAGCACGTCCAGGCGTCTGTCCATCGCCGTCTGTTCCGCGTCGTGCGCCTCGGCGGGCGTGGTTGGCAGCTCCGGCAGGCGCTCGGGAAGCTGCAGTGTTCCCTGCACCGAGGTCAGGCCCAGCATGCGCACGAGCTGCTCCCGGGCGGCGATTGCGCGGTGCCTGCTGCGCGCGAGCTGAGCTGTCATCTCGGCGTAGAACGCCTGCTCCCGCATGTGGGCAAGGCGCGGGGCGTTCCCCGCTTCGGCCATCCGCTGCGCGAGATCCCGGGACAGCTCGGCCGCCTCCCTGACCTGCTCGAAGTAGCCGGTGAGCTGCCGGGCGGCGACTGCCTCGAAATAGGCGCTCCGGGTCATGGCAGCGGTGCCGGCCGCCTCCTGGGCGACTTCCAGCTGACGCTGCTCGAAGCGGCGCTGCTCGACCTTGCGCGCATGCGGCATGGTGATGAGCGAGAGCAGGTCGAAGGCGATGGAACGTTCGATGCTCAGAACATCCGCCAGCGCAGATGGACGTAGCCGAACACGGGATTGCGCAGGCGCCCGGCCTGCACCAGGTCGGCTTCCGCAACCCCCAGGCCATGGTAGGCCGCCTGCAGACCGGGGTTGTCGATGAGGGCGAGTTCCACTGCGGACTCGGCGCTCAGCGGGATCGAGAGCAGCTCCTTCACCCGCGTCGCGACCGCCTGCTCGTCCTGCTCCGTTCGCTGCCGCACCGGCGCGCGGGGCGGCGAGGATGCGGGCCACCGAGAGCGCGGCGGCGAGTGGTATCGAGACAATCATGATCGTGCGAAATCATCCGGAGCGAGCGTGCACGCTCGACTTGCCCGGTCCAACCCGATGGATGGACGAGCGCTATCGCGACCGCTGCCGGCGGTCGTGCAGGGTCAGATGCCTCGGGGCGGCCGCTCCATGCCGCAAGGCATGGAGCCGGGGAGAACGGACTGCGCGGATGCGGAGAACAATTGCCGGGCCGGCAGGATACCGGGGGACAGGTCCGGCGTGGCGCGGATCCAAAGCGCCGAGCAGCAAGATGCGTACACGCTGCAACCGCCTGGCAGCTGCGAGCCGGATTCGTGAGCGGCCGCCGATCCGCGATCGGTGTGGGCCGACCCTGCATCGTGTGCGGCGTGATGGTGTGCATCGCCGGCCTGCTCGAGCATCGCCGGCGGCGCGTCCGATCCGTTCAGGCACTGGCACGGCGATGCTGCCACGGCGACCGCGCCCCGCACGGGAAGGACGAGGGCGACGAGCAGGATCAGGACCAGTTTCAGACGGGAGCGCACCGGACCAGTATATCGCCGCCGCCGGCGAGGTTGCCATCGGCCTGCCGCCCGGCGCCAGGATATGTTCCGGAAGGGGAATATATCCCGGAAGGGGGATGTTTCCCGGACCGGACCGTTTCCCGACACCGGACCAGTTCCCGGGACCGCTGTTGCGCGATGCCGATCATGCCAGTTCCGGTGACAACGCCGCCCGGATCACGACCTCCCCAGCGTGTCCGCGCGTGCGATAGGTGAGCCACAGGATGGCACCCTTCTTCAACGGCCACTCCTGATGCGTTCCGGTGACCAGCATGCCCGCGGCTTCGCCGAGCGTGGGCTGGTGCCCGACCACCAGTACGGTGTGTTTTGCCCTCGGCCACTCGACCGCATCGATCAGCGCCAGCGCGTGGGCCCCGGGTGCGATCGCCTGCACGGTCTCGAACGCCGTCGTCAGCGCCACGGCGGTCTCCTGCGCACGTACCGCCGGGCTCACCAGCACGCGGGCGTCCTTCGGCAGATGCTGCGCGAGCCACCCGGCCACGCGCGCAGCCTGCTTGTGGCCCTTTGCCGTGAGTCGCCGCGCCAGGTCGGGCACACCCTCCTCGGCTTCCGCATGTCGCCAGAGAATCAGATCCATGGGTTCGCAGTCCTCGTCTACCAGAACGGCCTGGCGTCGCGGAAGCGCTTCCATGCCTTGGGCAGCGACGCCAGATGGTCCTCGGCCAGCGCCGCGGCCCAGCCGCGCAGCAGCCCGACCGATTCTCCTTCGGCCCCGGCCAATCGCGCGCGCAGCTCGGCGCACAGCCGATCCACGGTGGCCGCGTCGTTCAGTCCGCCGAGCAGATCCTGCAGCCGGGCGAGCGGATCCAGATAGGCGCCTGCCGCCTTGCGCTCGTACAGCCCGGCGACGAATTCCGCCGCGTAGCGCAGCTTCTTGATCTCGATACGCAGCGCGTGCAGTCCGGCGTGATCGAGCCCTGCGTGCCTTCTTCCGCGCTTGACCACCTTCTTGTGGCGGCGTGCGAGCATCTGCTGCGCGAACTGGCGTGGCGTGAGTGCCTGCACCGATAGCGAGTCTGCGTCCGCCTGCCAGGGGCGCTGCAGGAACAGGCCGGTCAACGCCAGCAGCAGGCGCGTATGGCGTGTACTGGACAGCGCGTCGACCGCGATGCGCCGATGGTCCTGTCGCAGGTCGGCCGCGTGCCCGGCAAGCGCGCGCAGCCCGCCGTCGGCGGGAAACGCACGCAGGACCGCCGCCAGGGTGGACGATACGAACACGTCCCAGTCGCGAGCAGGCCCGAGGCATCCGTCCAGCCAGCGCAGTTCATCGAGCAGCCCGGCGTAGCGCGCGCGGGGGAAGGCGGTATCGAAGGTCGCCAGTGCCGAGCGCAGCCTGCGCAGGGCGACGCGCGCCTGATGGAGGTATTCCGGATCCTCTCCCGCGACGACACCGCGCTCGTTGGCCTGCAGCTGCTCGACGCAGTTGAACACGATGGCGCGGAACACCTGCTCGAGGCTCGCGTCGGTGCCGAACACCGGCGCTCGGGCGCGCACCGGAGCGGGCGCTTGCCCGAGGGCCAGCGCGTAGCCGCGTTCGGCCTTGCTGGCGGGCTCGAGCCGGCCCGGGACCTGTTCCACGAGAATCTGGGCGAAGTCGATCAGGGCCGCGGGGCTCCCGGCCTTCAATTCCAGTTCCATCTCGCACAGCGGCAGGCTGCGCTCGCCGGTGCGGATCTCGCCGACGTCCACGCACAGCTCGATGCTCGTGTCCGGGGCAGGCGAGAGCATGCGTGTGGTGCGGCGGAATTGCACCGTGAACACAGGGACGAGCGTGTCGAGCAGACCCGCATCGTTCAGAAGTGGTTCGAGCGCTGGGTGCGCGAGGGCTTGCCGGTCGAGGAAGGGGCCTGCCACGCGCTTCTCGGACTCGTAGCGGCTGTGCAGGCCGCCTTCCACGCTGCCGCCGAACTTGATCGTCTGCACCCATTGGGAACCTTCCCGCCGCAGCCGCAGCGCCGCCCGCGCGCGCTGCAATGCGCGCTCGGGCGTATCGAAGTAGATGCCGTGCATGGTGCGCGTGCGGGCGCGCCCTCTGGCACTGTCGCGGATCAGCGGCAGGCGGGCGATGCGGTGCGCATCCTGCCCGGCGATGGCGAGCTTGAGTTCGACCTCGACGTGGTCCGGCACCGGCGCGTTCACACGGCCGCCTTCGCCTTCTTGCGCGGGCGCAGCGCGCGCTTCGTGTCCGGCGGATCCGGCAGGCCGGTACCGGCCAGTTCATCGAGCAGCTCCAGCTGCGCGCAGCGCCCGCTCTCGCCCTTGCCCGGGCCGCGCTTGCGGTAGCGGCCGTCGGCATCCATCTCCCAGGCCTGGGTGGTGTCGTCCAGATACTTGCGCAGGCCTTCTTCCACCACGCGCTTCTTCAGGCGCGGGTCGAGGATCGGCAGGCACACCTCGATGCGCCGGAAGAAGTTGCGCTCCATCCAGTCCGCGCTCGAGATGTAGGTATCGCCGCTGCTCACGAAGTGGAACACCCGATGGTGTTCCAGGAAGCGGCCGACTACCGACCGCACCCGGATGTTCTCCGACAGGCCCGGGATGCCGGGACGCAGTCCGCACACGCCGCGCACCACCAGATCCACCCGTACGCCCGCGCTGGAGGCGGCATACAGGGAATCGATCGTCTCGGCCTCCAGCAGCGCGTTCATCTTGGCGATGATGCCGGCCTTCTTTCCGGCCCGCGCCGCGTCCGCCTCGCGCCCGATGGCGTTGCGCAGCTGCGCGTGCAGCGTGAACGGCGACTGCCACAGATGGCGCAGCTTGCTCGCCTTGCCCAGGCCGGTGAGCTGCAGGAACACGTCGTTGACGTCGGCACACACCTCCTCGTTCGCGGTGAACACGCCGAAGTCGGTGTACAGGTTCGAGGTGCGCGAGTGGTAGTTGCCGGTGCCGATGTGGCAGTAGCGGCGCAGGCGCTCGCCTTCGCGGCGCACGACCATGGCGAGCTTCGCGTGCGTCTTGTGCCCCACCACGCCGTACACGACGTGCGCGCCGACCTCCTCGAGCTGTGCCGCCCAGCTCAGATTGGCCTCCTCGTCGAAGCGCGCCATCAGCTCGACCACCACGGTGATCTCCTTGCCGCGCCGCGCCGCGTCGATCAGGATGCGCATCAGTTCCGAATCGGCGCCGGTGCGGTAGACGGTCTGCTTGATCGCGACGACGTCGGAATCCTTAGCCGCCTGGGCGGCGAAGGCAATCACCGGTTTGAACGACTGGAACGGGTGGTGCAGCAGGATGTCGCCCTTCGCGATCGCGGTGAAGATGTCGGGCTGGCGCACCAGCGCGGCCGGAATCCCGGGTGTGAAGGCGGGATACTTCAGTTCGGGGCGATCGACCCAGTCGGGGATCTGCATCAGCCGCACCAGATTCACCGGGCCGGTAACCTGATACAGGTCGTTCGCGTCGAGGCCGAACTGCTGCAGGAGGAATTCCGACATCGACGGTGGGCACAGGTCCGCGACCTCCAGCCGAACCGCGTCGCCGAAGTGGCGTTGCGGCAGTTCGCCCTGCAGGGCGATGCGCAGGTTCTTGACTTCCTCGTCGTCCACGAACAGGTCGCTGTTGCGCGTGACGCGGAACTGGTAGCAGCCCAGGACTTCCATGCCGGCGAACAGTTCGCCGACGTGGGCGTGGATGATGGAGGACAGGAACACGAATCCGTGGTCGCACCCGGCCAGTTCCGGCGGTACGCGGATCACCCGCGGCAGTACGCGCGGAGCCTGTACCAGTGCGATGCCCGAACTGCGCCCGAACGCATCCTTGCCCGACAGCTGCACGGCGAAGTTGAGGCTCTTGTTCAGAATGCGGGGGAACGGATGCGCCGGATCCAGGCCGATCGGCGTGAGCACCGGCATGATCTCGCGGAAGTAGTACGCCGAGATCCACGCGCGCTGCGCGGCGGTCCACTCGCGCCGCCGGAAGAAGTGGATGTCCTGCTTCGCGAGCGAGGGCAGGACCGATTCGTTCCACAGGGCATACTGCGCGGCGACCAGCTCGTGCGCTTCGCGCGCGACCTCCCGGTATACACGCGACGGAGGCATCCCGTCGCTGTCCGGTGCATCCGCGCCTACGTCAATCCGGGCCTTCAGCCCGGCGACGCGGATCTCGAAGAACTCGTCCAGATTGCTGCTGACGATGCACAGGAAGCGCAGGCGCTCGAGCAGCGGGATGGAGAGATCGGCCGCCTGGGCGAGGACGCGGCGGTTGAATTCGAGAAGCCCCAGTTCGCGGTTGAGATAGCGGCTGGACAACGGGCGTGCCCGCGCGCCTGATGCGTGCCGGGTGTCCTCCAGGCTCTGCCCGTTGTTCTTGTCCATCCTTCCACGTCTATCTCGGCGCGACATACCCCGATGCTTCATCCGCACCGGACCCGAAAAAATGCTGCTCCATCTGCTCGGCCAGGTACTGGCGCGCCTTCTGGTCTGCCAGATTGAGGCGCATCTCGTTGATCAGCCGCTTCTGGTGCTCCAGCCAGCCCTGCCATGCGTCCTTGGAGACCTGCTCGTAGATGCGCTTGCCCAGCGCGCCGGGATAGGGCGGGAAGTCCAGGCCGTCCGCGTCGCGGCCGAGCTTGATGCAATGTACGGTACGAGCCATTCGATTCTCTCCTAGAAGATGCCCGGCAGTGTTACAGCGCGATTGCAGCCAGGCGGCGTGTCGCGCTGCGGTGCCGTCTCTACAGCGGCTTGATCAGCACCTGCGAGCGGCGCTGGTAGTTGTACAGCTGCTGCTTCTGCTGCGGCAGCGCGTCCACCGCGGCGGGCGCAAACCCGCGTTCGATGAACCAGTGTGCCGCGCGCGTCGTGAGCACGAACAGGTGCTTGACACCTGTGGACCGGGCCCGTGCCTCGACGCTGCGCAGGAGCCGGTCGCCGGCTCCGGCATTGCGGTATCCGGGATGCACGGCCAGGCAGGCGAGCTCTGCGGCATGCTCGGAGGCGAACGGATACAGCGCCGCGCAGCCCACGATCAGTCCGTCATGCTCGAGCAGATTGAAGCGCTCGATCTCTCGCTCGAGCAGTTCGCGCGAGCGCTTGACCAGCGTGCCGTCGGCCTCCAGCGGTTCGATCAATTGCAGCACCCCGCCCACGTCGTCGATGCGCGCCTGGCGCGATCGCTCCAGGGGATCGCGCGCAACCATCGTTCCGACGCCATCGTGCGTGAACAGTTCCAGCAACAGGGCGCCGTCCAGGTGGCGTGACAGCAGATGCACGCGCGAGACACCGGCGCGGCAGGCCTTGATCGCCGCGGGGAGATAAAGCCGGGTATCCTCGTGCAGCCCGGTATCGGATTGCAGGCGCGCCTGCGCCTCCGATACCGTGAGTTCGCGCAGCAGCGCATTCGCGGCATCGGAGATCCCGGGCTGGTCGGTGAGGAACAGCAGCTTGTCCGCGCGCAGGGCAATGGCCGCCTCGGCAGCCACGTCCTCCATGGTCAGGTTGAATATCTCGCCGGTGGGCGAATAGCCCAGGGGAGAGAGCAGCACCAGGTCGCCGGCATCCAGGCGCGTGCCGATCGCATCGGCGTGTACCTTGCGCACCTCGCCGGTGTACTGCATGTCGATGCCGTCCACCACGCCGCGCGGCTGCGCGGTCACGAAGTTCCCGCCGGCCACGCGGATGTCGGCATTGGCCATCGGCGAGTTCGGCAGCCCCATCGACAGCAGGGCCTCGATCTCCACACGCAGCCGCCCGGCAGCCTGCTTCGCCTGCTGCAGCGTGGCCTCGTCGGTCACGCGCACCCCGCCCACGAAGCGGCCAGCTTCCCCGGCCGCGCGCTGCGCCTCGATCTGCTGGCGGGTGCCGTGTACGAGCACCAGGCGCACACCCAGGCTCGCGAGCAGGTTCAGGTCGTGCGTGAGCGCGACGAACTTGCCGTCCGCCACCACCTCGCCGCCGAAGGCGACCACGAAGGTGCGGCCGCGGAAGGCGTGGATATAGGGCGCGGCGGACCGGAACCAGTCGACGAACCGGGCAGCTGGCGAAGCCATGGGCGCGCGGGGCGGACGAAGGCCGCTCGCTTCTACTTCGGTCCCATGCGGATGGCGCCGTCCAGACGGATCGTCTCGCCGTTGAGCATGACGTTCTCGGCGATCGACCTGACCAGCTGCGCGTACTCGGCCGGCTTGCCCAGCCGCGAGGGGAAGGGCACCTGCCTGCCGAGCGATTCCTGCACGTCCGGCGGCATGCCGAGCAGCATGGGCGTCTCGAAGATGCCGGGCGCGATGGTGACCACGCGGATGCCGCTGCGCGAGAGGTCGCGCGCGATCGGCAACGTCATGCCGACCACGCCGCCCTTGGAGGCGGAGTAGGCAGCCTGGCCGATCTGGCCGTCGAAGGCCGCGACCGAGGCGGTGTTGACGATGAGACCGCGTTCGCCGGCCGCGTTCGGCTGCAGCTTCGACATGGCATCCGCCGCGAGCCGGATCATGTTGAAGGTGCCGATCAGGTTGATGGTGATGACGCGGGTGAAGCTCGCCAGCGCGTGCGGACCGTCCTTGCCCACTGTCTTCTCGCCCACCGCGATGCCGGCGCAGTTGACCAGGCCCTGCAGCCCGCCGAACTCCGACAGCGCGAGGGCGACCGCCGCCTTGCCCTGTTCCTCGCTGGTCACGTCAGTCTTGATGAAGCGTGCCTGCGCGCCCAGCTGCCGTGCGAATGCTTCACCCTCGGCCTTGACGTCGGCGATGACGACGTTGCCGCCGTTGGCCACGACCATCCCTGCCGTCGCCGCGCCCAGTCCCGAACCGCCGCCGGTCACGATGAAGGTGCTGTTGCGAATGTCCATGTGCTATCCCTGCCAGTCGGAGAAAAAGAGAACCGCAAGTATAGGCGAGGGGGGCGCCCTAGAAGTCACCCCACAGGGCGTGCATCGCCGCGACCGCGGCCAGGGCAGCGGTCTCCGTGCGCAACACGCGCGGACCCAGCCGCACCGGGATGAAGCCACAGACCAGCGCCAGTTCCTGTTCCTCGGTAGCCAGTCCGCCCTCCGGACCGACCAACAGCAGCACCGCCTCGGGGGCCGGCAGATCGCGCAGGCGGGTGTCCGCCGCGGGACTGAGCAGCACGCGCAGCCTGCCCTCTGCCCCGCGCAGCGAGCCCAGCCAGTCGGACAGCGTTTCGATCTGGCGCACCGGCGGGATGCGGTTGCGCCCGCACTGTTCGCATGCGGCGATGGCCAGACTCTGCCAATGCTCCACGCGCCGGCTCGCGCGCTCCTCCCGCAGGCGCACGAGGCTGCGCCGAGTCTCCAGCGGCTGGATCTCGGCCACGCCGAGTTCGACCGCCTTCTGCAGCGTGAAGTCCATCCGTTCCCGTGCGCTGATGCCCTGGGCCAGCGTCACCCGCAGGCGTGCTTCGACATCGCGGTCCAGGCGCTGGGACACCCGCACCGACACCCCCGACCTGGTCACTCCGGAGATCTCGGCGGCCCATTCGTCGCCATCGCCGCTGAAGATGTGCACGGCATCGCCCGGCACCAGGCGCAGTACGCGCGCGGCATGGTGGGCGGAGGACTCGGGAAGCTGCAGGCGGGCGCCGGGCGCGGGATCCGTGCCGCAGAAAAGGCGTGGCACGCGGGCACCGGCAGCGAGGGGTTTGGCTTGACTCATCGCCAGATGATGCCACCGGCGCTGCGGGCCGTCATCGTAAGGGACGCCTCGGACGTTGCGCGTGTGTGGCACGTGCCTTGCACCCGGTTCGCCGGGGGCCATCGGCCGCTTCCCCGGGCGCTTTCCCGGGTGCTTTCCCGGGGGCTTGCCGCAGCGCGGCTGCGAGATAATGACGACGATGCAGATCGGTTCCAGACAAGGCGCGCTCGTGCTCGAGCGCGTGATCGCAGCCGTGCGCAGCGTCGCTGCCGAGCAGATCATGCCGCGCTTCCAGCGCGTGGGTCACGTGCGCAAGTCGGACGGCAGCCTGTTCACGGAAGCGGACATGGCAGCCCAGACTGCGCTGGTGGAGGCGCTCCAGCGCATCCTCGACCTGCCGGTGATGGGCGAGGAGATGAGCGCCGAGCGCCAGGGCGAACTGTGGACCGGTGGCCAGCAGGGCATCTGGTGCGTCGATCCCATCGACGGCACCTCCAATTTCGTCAACGGCCTGCCGCACTTCGCCGTGTCGGTGGCGCTGCTGCGCGCAGGGCGCAGCGAACTGGGCGTGGTCTACAACCCGCTGCTGGACGAGATCTTCACCGCACGACGCGGCTGCGGGGCGCAGCTGAACGGGCAGCCGCTGCCGTTGCGCCCGGCGGCACCGGCACTGCGCCATTCCATCGCCGCCGTCGACTTCAAGCGCCTGCCTCCAGGGCTCGCCTGTGTGCTCGCCTCGCAGCCGCCGTACTCGTCCCAGCGCAATTTCGGTGCGGCTACGCTGGACTGGTGCCAAGCGGCGGCGGGTCGCTTCGACCTGTACCTCCACGGCGGCCAGAAGCTCTGGGACTACGCGGCTGGTTCCTTGATCTTCGAGGAAGCCGGCGGCAGTGTGTGTTCGCTCACGTGCGATGACTTCTGGGCCGACGAACTGTGGCAGCGCTCGGTCATCGCCGGCCTGGACCCGGAAATGTTCGCCCAGTGGCGCGACTGGATCCGCAGCCGGCTCTAGGGCGCCATTCAGGGAGAGCGCCCCTCCTCCTTATCCTCTGTTCATTGACCGGCTGCAGGCGAGCCGGTATCGTTCCGGGTTCCCTTGTGCGCTCTCCCAGCCCAGGCTGAGAGGAAGCGACCGGCCGGTGGCCGGCGCGCGGTGCAGGGGACCGAGACCCCATGAGGGACCCGTCCACGATCGAGAGGATCGATGCAATGGAAATGACCACGCCCGGCATCGCGCCACAGGGCGCCGCGTCGCATACAGAGCCCGCGCCGCACACGGAATCCCCGCACACGGAACCCCCGCACACGGAACTCAGCGGCGCCGAAATCACCGTTCGATGTCTGCAGGAAGAAGGGGTGCCGTTCGTATTCGGCTACCCGGGCGGTGCGATCCTCCCCATCTACGACGAGATGTTCAAGCAGGACAAGGTCAAGCACGTCCTTGTCCGTCACGAGCAGGCCGCGGTGCACGGCGCCGAGGGCTATGCGCGCGTCACCGGCAAGGTCGGCGTGGTCATGGTCACCTCCGGCCCCGGCCTGACCAATGCCGTCACCGGCATCGCCACGGCATACATGGATTCCATCCCGCAGGTCATCATCAGCGGGCAGGTACCGACCCACGCCATCGGTCAGGACGCCTTCCAGGAAGTGGATACGGTCGGGGTTACCCGTCCGTGCGTCAAGCACAACTTCCTGGTGAAGGACGTGCGCGAGCTGGCGATGACGATCAAGAAGGCGTTCTACATCGCGGCCACGGGACGGCCCGGCCCGGTGCTGGTGGACATACCCAAGGACGTGCAGCTGTCCAGGACCACGTTCCATTACCCGGCCAGCATGTCCTTGCGCTCCTACAACCCGGTGGTGAAGGGGCATGCGGGACAGATCAAGAAAGCCATCCAGCTGCTGCTGCAGGCCAAGCGTCCGATGTTCTACACCGGCGGGGGCGTGGTCCTCGCCGATGCGTCGAAGGAACTGGTCGAGCTGGTGCGCGCGCTGGGGTATCCGTGCACCAACACCTTGATGGGGCTGGGTGCCTATCCAGCGAGCGACCGGCAGTTCGTCGGCATGCTCGGCATGCACGGCACCTACGAAGCCAACATGGCGATGCAGCACTGCGACGTGCTGCTCGCGGTGGGCGCGCGTTTCGACGATCGCGTCATCGGCAATCCCAGGCACTTCGACCAGGAGCAGCGCCAGATCATCCACGTGGACATCGACCCGTCGTCGATTTCCAAGCGCGTGAAGGTGGACGTGCCCATCGTCGGGGACGTGCGCGAGGTGCTGCAGGAGATGATCCGCCACCTCGGTACGCTGAAGGAGCGGCCGGATGCGGCCGCGCTGAAGCAGTGGTGGGCGCAGATCGACCAGTGGAAGCAGCGTGACTGCCTGCGCTACGACCGCGGGGCCTCGATCATCAAGCCCCAGTTCGTGGTGGAGAAGCTGTACGAGGTCACCAGGGGCGAACTCATCCTCACCTCCGACGTCGGCCAGCACCAGATGTGGGCCGCGCAGTTCTACAAGTTCGAGAAGCCGCGCCGCTGGCTCAACTCCGGCGGCCTGGGCACGATGGGCGTGGGCCTGCCCTACGCGATCGGTGCGAAGCTCGCCATGCCGGAGGCGCAAGTCGCGTGCATCACCGGCGAGGCCAGCATCCAGATGAACATCCAGGAACTGTCCACCGCCAAGCAGTACCGGCTGCCGATCAAGATCGTGAACCTGAACAACCGCTACATGGGCATGGTGCGTCAGTGGCAGGAGTTCTTCCACGGTAACCGCTACTCCGAGTCGTACATGGACGCGCTGCCGGACTTCGTCAAGCTGGCCGAATCCTACGGCCACGTCGGCATGCGCATCGAGAAGCCCGCGGACGTCGAGCCGGCACTGCGCGAGGCCTTCGAGCGCACGAACGACCTGGTTTTCCTGGACTTCATCACCGACCAGACCGAGAACGTGTTCCCGATGGTGCCGGGCGGAAAGGGTCTGTCGGAGATGATTCTGGTGTAACGAACATTCCCTCTCCCGGAAGGGGGAGGGAGGGCGGGAGGGGCGTGCTCCTCCCGGACTCTTCCTGCGGGAAGAGGATGTAGCGGCGGCTCACGCCCTGGTCCGTTCACTCCACGAGGGTGCACGGAAGGCGCCGGTCCTTCCCGGGACGGCGACTGCGCAACCCGTCATCGATCCACGGCAGTCACGAGAAGAGCATGCATCATGCGTCACATCATTTCGTTGCTCCTGGAGAACGAAGCCGGAGCCCTGTCGCGGGTGTCCGGGCTGTTCTCCGCACGAGGCTACAACATCGAGTCGCTGACCGTCGCGCCCACCGAAGATCCGACCCTGTCGCGCATGACGATCGTCACCAGCGGCTCTGACGACGTCATCGAGCAGATCACCAAGCAGCTCAACAAGCTGGTCGACGTGGTCAAGGTCGTCGATCTCTCCGACGGCGAACACATCGAGCGTGAAATGATGCTCGTGAAAGTGCGCGCCGCAGGCAAGGACCGCGAGGAGATGAAGCGCATGACGGAGATCTTCCGCGGCCGCGTCATCGACGTGACCGACAAGTCCTACACCATCGAACTGACCGGCACGGGCACCAAGCTCGACGCGTTCCTGAACGCCATCGAGCGCGGCGCCATCCTGGAGACCGTACGCACCGGTGCCTCGGGCATCGGGCGCGGAGATCGGGTTCTCAAGATTTAGGGACCGGGAACCGGAGACCGCAGCCGGGGACAGCATCCGGGGGATCGTGCATTTCTCCCGTCCCTTGGCGCTCGGCCACTGGTTCCGACTTCATCACCAAGAGGAAACACACATGAAGGTTTATTACGACAAGGACGCCGATCTCTCCCTGATCAAAGGCAAGACGGTCGCGATCATCGGTTATGGCTCGCAGGGGCATGCGCACGCGCTCAACCTGCACGAGTCGGGCATCAAGGTGGTGGTGGGCCTGCGCAAGAGCGGCTCGTCCTGGCCGAAGGCGGAGGGCGCTGGCCTGAAGGTCATGGAGACTGCCGAGGCGGTGAAGGCCGCCGACTTCGTCATGATGCTCATGCCCGACGAGCACATCGCCGCCACCTACCGCAAGGACGTCGAGCCGAACATGAAGAAGGGCGCGACGCTCGCCTTCGCGCACGGCTTCAACGTGCACTTCGGCCAGGTCGTGCCGCGCGAGGACATCGACTGCGTCATGATCGCGCCGAAGGCTCCCGGCCATACCGTGCGGCGTACGTACGTCGACGGCGGCGGCACTCCCTGCCTGATCGCGGTCGCGCAGGACAAGAGCGGAAAGGCGCGCGACCTCGCGCTGTCCTACGCGGCGGCCATCGGCGGTGCGCGTGCGGGCGTGATCGAGACCAATTTCCGCGAGGAGACGGAGACCGACCTGTTCGGTGAGCAGGTGGTGCTGTGCGGCGGGACGACCGCGCTGGTGCAGGCCGGCTTCGAAGTGCTGGTCGAGGCCGGTTATGCGCCCGAGATGGCCTACTTCGAGTGCCTGCACGAGCTCAAGCTCATCGTGGACCTCATGTACGAGGGCGGCATCGCCAACATGCGCTACTCGATCTCCAACAACGCCGAGTACGGCGACTTCACCCGCGGCCCGCGCATCATCACCGAGGAGAGCAAGAACGAGATGCGCCGGATCCTAAAGGAGATCCAGACCGGTCAGTACGCGCAGGAATTCCTGCTCGAGAACCAGACCGGCGCGACCAAGCTGGGCGCCATGCGCCGCATCGGCCGCGAGCACCAGATCGAGGTCGTGGGCGAGAAGCTGCGCGCGATGATGCCGTGGCTGAAGAAGGACCGGCTGGTAGACAAGTCCAAGAACTGATGGCGATAGCCATCATCCCGGGGAAAGCCGACGAGTTTCGTCATCCCGGCGCGAGCCGGGATCCAGGGACGTGAACCACCCTTTCGTCGCGCTGGGCCCCGGTTTGCGCCGGGGCGACGGTTTATCGTAATCCACGGCGCAAGCCGGGATCCCACCCGACCGCAACAGTCTAGACTTCGCGCACCGAATCGCTCGCCCCGCTCATGCCCGACTCCCATCCCGTCATCGCCCGCGAAGGCTGGCCCCACGTCCTGGTCACCCTGGGCGTCGCCATCCTGGTCACCTATCTGTTCGGATGGTGGTCGATCCCGTTCTGGATCGCATTGGTGTTCGTGCTCCAGTTCTTTCGCGATCCCTCGCGCGACATCGTCGGTACCGACACCAGCGTGCTGTCCGCGGCCGACGGCCGCGTCATCGTGGTAGGCAAGACGCGCGACCCCTACCTCGGGCGTGATGCGCTGAAGGTCAGCGTGTTCATGAACGTGTTCAACGTCCACTCGAACCGCGCTCCGGTCACCGGCACGGTGGTCAAGAGCTGGTACAACGCCGGCAACTTCGTGAACGCGGCGCTCGACAAGGCTTCCGCCGAGAACGAGCGTCTGGCCCTGCACATTCGCACCGACGACGGCAGCGACGTCACCTGCGTCCAGATCGCCGGACTAATTGCGCGCCGCATCCTCTGCTACGTGAAGGAGGGCGACCACGTCACTGCCGGACAGCGCTACGGATTCATCCGTTTCGGCTCGCGTGTCGACCTGTACCTGCCCATCAGTGCAGCGGCGCGGATGAGCGTGGGCGACAAGACCACCGCCGGCCACAGCGTCGTGGCGGAGTTCGCCCAGGGCGCCTGAGGTCCGCCCGTGAGCCTGTCCGATCGGCAGCGCAGACGGCGGACGGGATGCCCGCTGCTGGATACAATCGCGAGCATGGACGATCACGACGAGCGGCAACCCGCGGACGAATCCGACGCCGACGCCGAGTCCGGGCCCAAGTGGCTCGAGCGCGGGCATTTCCGGCGTTCCGGCATCTACATGCTACCCAATGCCATCACCACGGTGGCGTTGTTCGCGGGCTTCTATGCCATCGTCCAGGCCATGAACAGCCGCTTCGAACTGGCCGCCATCGCGATCTTCTTCGCCATGGTGTTCGACGGCATGGACGGACGGGTGGCGCGGCTCACCCGCACGCAGAGTCCGTTCGGCGCCGAGTACGACAGCCTGTCCGACATGGTCTCGTTCGGCGCGGCACCGGCCCTGATCATGTACGAGTGGGCCCTCAAGGGGATGGGCCGCATGGGCTGGGTGGCCGCCTTCGTCTACTGTGCCTGCGCCGCCCTGCGGCTGGCCCGCTTCAACACGAACGTCGCCGTCGTGGACAAGCGTTTCTTCCAGGGGCTTCCCAGCCCGGCCGCCGCCGGACTCGTCGCCGGCTTCGTATGGACCATGGAAGCCTTCGATTTCGAGCCCTACCGCATCTACGAGATGCGCTGGGTGGCCTGGGGACTGGCGGTGTTTGCCGGCCTGACCATGGTGAGCAACGTGCGCTTCTACAGCGGGAAGGACATCAACCTGCGCCGGCCGGTGCCGTTCAGTGCGGTGGTCCTGCTGGTGCTGGTGATCGTCATCGCATCCCAGGTCGTGGACAACGTCCCCGAACTGCTCTTTGGCATCTTCCTGGTGTACGCCGCCTCGGGCTATGTCCATGCGGTGTACTCGAGGCTGAAGGCGCGGCGGGAGGCGCGAGAGGGCATCGTCCCGCCGCCGGACGGTCTCTAGGCGCTGGCCGCCGAATTTCTTGCACCGGCTGGAAAAGCCCGCTATATTCCTTGCACCATGTCTCACGCAGGCCAACCCTTGCCCTCCCTGCTGACCAGCCTCCTGCTGGCCGGCCTGCTGCTGCGCGTTCGCGCGCACTGACACTACTCCCCAAATTCAGGCAGTATCCGGCGGATTCGAAAGAATCCGGATGAAGCATTCGTGCGCCCGCCGTCGCCCGCGACGGTTGTTCCAGCCCGGGGCGAGACCAGGAGAACTGAGATGAAAGACCGCTTGATCATATTCGACACCACGCTGCGCGACGGTGAACAGAGCCCGGGCGCCTCCATGACGCGCGAGGAGAAACTGCGCATCGCGCGCCAGCTCGAGCGTTTGCGCGTGGACGTGATCGAGGCGGGCTTCCCGGCCGCCAGCAACGGCGACTTCGAGGCGGTCAAGGCCATTGCCGATACGATCAAGGAAAGCATCGTGTGCGGACTGGCGCGCGCCAACGATCATGACGTCAAGCGCGCGGGTGAGGCCCTGCGCAATGCCACTTCAGGACGCATCCACACCTTCATCGCCACCTCGCCGATCCACATGGAGCGCAAGCTGCGCATGTCGCCCGGGCAGGTGGTGGAGCAGGCGGTCAGGGCAGTGAAGCTGGCCAAGTCCTACCGGGACGACGTGGAATTCTCGCCCGAGGACGCTGGACGCTCCGAACCGGATTTCCTCTGCCGCATCCTGGAGGCGGTCATTGCAGCGGGCGCGACGACCATCAACGTACCGGACACGGTGGGCTACACCATGCCCGAGCAGTTCGGCGGCCTCATTTGCCAGTTGCGCGAGCGCATCCCCAACTCGGACCAGGCCGTGTGGTCGGTTCACTGCCACAACGATCTCGGCCTCGCCGTGGCGAACTCCCTCGCGGCCGTGATGAACGGCGCGCGCCAGGTCGAGTGCACCGTGAACGGACTGGGCGAGCGCGCCGGCAACGCATCGCTGGAGGAGATCGTCATGGCGGTGCGCACGCGGCAGGACTTCTTTCCCTGCGACACCCGCATCGATGCCACCCAGATCGTGCCGGCGAGCAAGCTGGTGTCGAGCATCACCGGTTTCCCGGTGCAGCCCAACAAGGCGATCGTCGGCGCCAACGCCTTCGCACACGAGTCCGGCATCCATCAGGATGGTGTCATCAAGAGCCGGGAGACCTACGAGATCATGCGTGCCGAGGACGTCGGCTGGAGCACCAACAAGCTCGTGCTCGGCAAACTCTCCGGGCGCAACGCCTTCAAGCAGCGCCTGAAGGAACTGGGCATCGAACTCGACAGCGAGGAGGCGGTGAACGTCGCCTTCTCCAAGTTCAAGGATCTCGCCGACAAGAAATCCGAGATCTTCGACGAGGACCTGCAGATGCTGGTGGGCGACGAAGCCGTCACCACGGAGAAGGAGCACTTCAAGCTCGTGTCCATGATGGCGCACTCGGAGACCGGCGAGGCGTCCTACGCCAAGGTGGTGGTGGGCGAGGCGAGCGCGGAGAAGCGCGCCGAGGCCAAGGGCGACGGGCCGGTGGATGCCACCTTCAAGGCGATCGAGAGCATCGTCGGCAGCGGGGCGCAGATGCAGCTGTACTCGGTGAACAACATCACGTCGGGGACCGACTCGCAGGGCGAGGTCACGGTGCGGCTGCAGAAGGATGGCCGCATCGTCAACGGTGCGGGAGCGGACACCGACATCGTCGTCGCCTCGGCCAAGGCCTACATCAACGCGCTGAACAAGCTGCACTCCAAGGCCGAGCGGCTGAATCCGCAGGTGTAGGCGCACCTGTCACCGCAGCGACCTTCGCCACCCCGGCGCAAGCCGGGGTCCAGTATCGTGCGGCCGGGAGTTGTGCTACATATCCCATCCCACTCACCACACTGTTCCACCAGATGATCGACTCCCGCCCGGCGTCTCTCCACCGCATCGTCATCGTCGGCGGGGGAGCGGGCGGCCTCGAGCTCGCCACGCGCCTGGGTGATACGCTCGGCCGGCGCAGGAAGGCGCTGATCACGCTGGTGGACAAGTCGCGCACGCACCTGTGGAAACCGCTGCTGCATCAGGTCGCCGCGGGCAGCATGGATCTGAACGATCACGAGCTCGACTATCTCTATCAGGCACGCTGGCACCACTTCCGTTTTCACCTGGGCCGGATGGAGGGCCTCGATCGCGAGCGCAAGGAGATCCATCTCGCGCCCACGCTCGACGAGACTGGCCGGGAGGTGATCCCGGCGCGCAGTGTGCCCTACGACACCCTGGTGCTGAGCGTGGGCAGCACGACCAACGACTTCGGCACACCGGGTGCGGCTCGGCATGCGATCTCGCTCGACAATCCCGGGCAGGCGGCGCTGTTCCACTCGCGCCTGATCAATGCATGCCTGCGCGCCAATGCGCAGTCCGGGCCGCTGCAACCCCGGCAGCTCGATATCGCCATCATCGGCGCCGGCGCCACCGGCGTGGAGCTCGCAGCCGAGCTGCACAATACGCTGCGCGAGTTCGTCGCCTTCGGGCTGGACCGCATCGACCCGGAGCGTGACATCAAGCTCACGATCATCGAAGCCGCACCCAAGATCCTGCCGGCGCTTCCCGAGCGCTTGTCCAACGAGGTCATGCGTCTGCTGAAGAAGCTGAAGGTGGACGTTCTGCTGGGCGAGCGCGTCACCGAGGTTACCGACAAGGGCGTGAAGACCGAGTCCGGTCGGGACATCCCTGCAGAACTGGTGGTGTGGGCGGCCGGCATCAAGGCGCCCAATTTCCTTAAAGACATCGGCGGGCTGGAAACCAACCGCATCAATCAGCTGGTCGTGCACCAGACGTTGCAGACCACGCGCGATCCGCACGTCTTCGCCTTCGGTGATTGCGCGAACTGCCCGTGGCCGGAGAAGAATGGCACCATCCCGCCACGTGCGCAGTCCGCGCACCAGCAGGCCTCGCACCTGTGCCGCATGCTGCCGCGCCACCTGCAGGGCAAGCCGCTGGAGCCTTTCCGCTACAGGGACTTCGGCTCGCTGGTCTCGCTGGGCGACTACAGCACCGTGGGCAGTCTGATGGGCGCCATCACCCGCGGCAGCGTGATGATCGAGGGTTGGTTCGCCGGCATTATGTACCGCTCGCTCTACAAGATGCACGAGTACGCGCTGCACGGCTTCACCAAGGTCGCGCTCGACACGCTCGCGCGGCTGATCACGCGGCGCACCGAGCCGCACGTAAAGCTGCACTAGGTCGATGAGCGCCGCGTCGCGCGTCGACGTCGCCATCGTGGGCGGAGGCCACAACGGTCTCGTCTGTGCCTGCTATCTCGCCGCGGCGGGCCTGAAGGTGGAGCTGTTCGAGCGCCGCCACGTCGTCGGCGGCGCCGCGGTGACCGAGGAGTTCCATCCGGGCTTTCGCAACTCCACCGCGAGCTACACCGTCAGCCTGCTCCATCCGGAAGTGATCCGCGACCTGAGCCTGAAGGAACACGGCCTGCGCGTGGTGCTGCGTCCGTTCTCGAACTTCCTGCCGCTGCCCGACGGACGCTACTTCAAGCTGGGCGGTTCGCAGGAGCAGCGCGACGCCGAGGTGGCGAAGTTCTCGACGCGCGACGCCGAGCGCCTGCCGCGGTACTACGCGCGCATCGAGGCGGTGGCCGATGTGTTGCGCGACGTGGTACTGCAGACACCGCCCAACGTGGGGGGCGGCCTGATCGACGTCGTGCGTGCCGCGGGCCTCGGCAACCGCCTGCGCAGGCTGGACATGGCGCAGCGGCGAGATCTGCTCGAATTGTTCACGCGCAGCGCCGGGGAACTGCTCGATGACTGGTTCGAGGGTGATCCGCTGAAGGCTGCCTTCGGCTTCGATGCGGTGGTCGGCAACTTCGCCAGTCCCTACACCCCTGGTTCCGCCTACGTGCTGCTGCATCACGCCTTCGGGGAGGTCGAGGGCCAGCGCGGCGTATGGGGCCATGCCATCGGCGGCATGGGCGCGATCACGCAGGCGATGGCGGCGCAGGCTCGCGCACTCGGAGTGCGCATCCACACCGACGCGCCGGTTGCGAGCGTGAGGACGCGGGCGGGGCGTGCGAGCGCCATCGTGCTGCAGGACGGCCGCGAGATCGAGGCGCGCGCCGTCGCCGCCAATGTCAATCCGAAGCTGCTGTTCACCAGCATGATCGAGGCCGACGCGCTCGACCCGGACTTCCGCGATCGCATCCGGCGCTGGAAGTGCGGTTCGGGGACGCTGCGCATGAACGTGGCGTTGAGCGAGCTCCCCGATTTTGCCTGCCTCCCGGGAAGGCAGGCGCAGTCCCACCACGGGTCGGGCATCATCTTCGCCCCTTCGCTGGCCTACATGGATCGCGCGTACGCCGATGCGCACGCACAGGGCTGGTCGCGAGAGCCGATCGTCGAGATGCTCATCCCCAGCACAGTGGACGATTCGCTGGCGCCGCCCGGGCAGCACGTGGCCAGCCTGTTCTGCCAGCACTTCGCACCGGAACTGTGCAATGGCAGCGGCTGGGATCAGCACCGCGAGACGGTGGCCGATCTGGTGATCGACACCGTCGATCGCTACGTGCCGAACTTCAAGCGCAGCATCCTCGGGCGGCGCGTACTCACGCCGCTCGATCTGGAACGCGAATTCGGCCTCGTGGGCGGGGACATCTTTCACGGCGCGCTGTCGCTGGACCAGCTGTTCAGCGCCCGGCCGGTGCTCGGACACGCGGACTATCGCATGCCGGTGCGTGGGCTGTACCTGTGTGGATCGGGAGCACATCCGGGGGGCGGCGTCACGGGCCTCCCGGGGCGCAACGCCGCGCGCGAGATCCTGCGGGATCTCGCGCGGCGGCAAGCGCGCTAGCGACTGCTATTCTTCGCGCAGCCCGGCGTCCACGCACTGCCGTACCACCGCATAGCCGCGCGTCCACTGCGACTGGAAGCAGCGGTCGATCACCCTTCCCGCCTCTGGCGGATACTTCCTCAGCGCCTCGACCGCCTCCAGGTCGGCCTTAACGCACGCTTGCACGCCGATCTCCCCGAACTCGCCCATGTCGTACATGCAGCGCATGATGATCTCCTGCGTGATCTCGGCGGGATCGTCCGGAATGCCTGCGGCGTCGGCCCGCTGCCCCGACGGCAGCGCGACAGCCCAGGCCAGTGCGAGCGCGACAGGAATGGCGAGACTGCGCATCGATTCAGTCCGCGGACACACACTTCGCCGGAACGCACCGATGCCGGCCGGGGTGCCTGTCGCGGTCCTCATGAGCGGAGTAAGCGGCCATGTCATTTCCCTGTCGGAGTACGGATTGCCTGTCGAAATGCGGATTCAGTCTAGCACCGCGGGCATGGCCGAGCCGCAGTCGCCGGCAGGGTCGCGGTTCCACGCAGGTCGCCGCTGTGCCACAGCGCTGAAGCGTGAGACTATCCGCATCGAGCAGTTGGATCGGATCGCCGCAACTGTGCTCGAGGGGAATCGATGAAGCACGCTCGCAGGCGCTTCCTGCTCGGGGCCATTTCCGGCGCTGTGCTGCCGCGCGTGTCGCAGGCGCAGCGCTACCCTTCCCGTCCGATCAGGCTCATTGTCCCGCACGGTCCCGGTAGTGGCTCCGACGTGCGCGCACGGCCCGTCGCCGAGCGCCTCGGGCAGGTGCTCGGCCAGCCCGTGGTGGTCGAGAATCGCGCCGGCGGCGCCGGCGTCGTCGGCACGCAGAGCGTGGTGCGTGCCCCGCCGGACGGCTATACGCTGCTGTTCGGTGCGGTGTCCGAGCTGGGTGCGGCGCCTGCCTTCCGTGACGATCTGCCATTCGATCCACTGAAGGATCTGCAGCCGATCAGCCAGGCCGCGCAGGGAAGCACCGTGCTGCTCGTGCATCCGGGGTTCGCGGCGAGGAGCGTCGCCGAACTCGTTGACATCTGCAAGGCCCGGACCGGTACCGTCAGCTGCGCATCGGGTGGAGCCGGCAGCCTCGCCCATCTGTCGCTGCTGGCCTTCCGCCATCTGACGGGCACCGACATCCTGCACGTGCCGTACAAGGCCGCCGGCCAGGCGCACTCGGACGTGATCGCCGGCCACGGCGACATGCTGTTCGACTACTTCGTCTCGATGAGCGGCTTCATCCGCGGCGGCAGGCTGCGGCCGCTGATGCACAGCGGCAAGGTCCGCAATCCCGCGTTTCCCGCCATACCGACCAGCGCCGAGGTCGGGCTGCCGAAGTTCGACCTGGTGGCGTGGAACGGCCTGCTTGCCCCGGCGCGCACACCTCGTCCCATCGTGGATCGCCTGCACGCGGCCTTCGTCAAGGTGATGCGCTCCGGCGACATGCTGCGCATCGTCGCGGACGCGGGAAGCGAGGTCGTCGCCGGCACGCCCGAGGAGTTCGCGGCGTTCATGCGGGACTATCTCCATAAGGCGCGCGAAGTCGTGCGTGCCACCGGCGGCACCCTCGATGGTTGACGTGCCTGCGGGCAGCGCCTCGGCCGGCCGGGATCCGGCAGGGAAGCGTTGTGCGCGAAGGTCGAAGCTGCGGGGGTGGAAGCGAGGGTCATCACTCCGGAAGAATTCGCGGGCCATCTTCGGGACGAGCGGATATAGTGGCAGACTATCCTGCGGCAAACGGGTATTCGGCTGGAGGACTGGAGACCCAGGTTCAATGATGGAGGGTAGATGATCACCTTGCGCCTCATGGCCTCGCGCCATTCCGTGTTCTACACGCCCTTGTTGGCGACGTTCACGGGAGGCTTCCTGCAGCAGGAGGGGATGGACGCCGTGTACAGCGTCGTGCCCCATGGCATGACCGTCGGCGATTTCATTGCTTCGGGCGAAGTCGACGTCGTCCAGTCGGCCGTCTCCTACAGCTGGACAGTGCTGGAGAAGGGCGGTGTCCCGCCGGCCATGAACTTCGCCCACATCAACACGCATGACGGCTTCTTCATCGCTGCGCGCGCGCCCGATCCTTCATTCAGCTTCCGGCGTCTGCTCGACAAGCGCCTGATGTTCGTGCACGGCGGTCAGCCGCAGGCGATGCTGCGCTACGCGCTGCACAAGCAGGGCGTGGACCTGTCTGCGCTCAAGACCATGGATGCGGGCATCACCGAATTGATGATGGAAGCATTCCGCGCCGCGCAGGGTGACTATTTCCATGAACAGGCGCCCTATCCCCAGCAGCTGGCCGAGGAAGGACTGGCGCATGTGGTCGGGTCCGTGGGCGAGGTGATCGGTCCGGTCAGCTTCAGCACACTCGCGGCGAGTCCGAAGTGGCTGGCAGGGCCGCACGCGGCCAAGTTCATGCGCGCCTTCCGCAAGGCGCGCGCGTGGGCTCACACCGGCAATCCGCAGCACATCGCGCAGCGTCTGGCGCATCTGTTTCCAGCGATTTCCGAGACGGCACTCATCAAGGGAATCGAGGCCTATCAGGGCCTCGGCTGCTGGTCGGGCGAGCCGGAGATCACCGCCTCCCTGTACGAGGTCGCGCTCGACGTGTTCGAGCATTCCAGACTGATCCGCTGGCGCTGGCCGATCGAACAGGCCGTCGTCCAGCCGCCCGATGCGTGAGCGCCGATATCGTGCACCGGTTGGAGGCTGCGCAGCGCCTTCCGGTGCTAACATGTGCCCGGCCGGCATCGCATCGAGCGAGACATGGACGAATTCACGGTGCATCGCGTGTGGGACGCTCCCACGCGCTGGTTCCACTGGATCAACGCGCTGTGCGTGATCGCTCTGGCCGCAATCGGCCTGGTGATCCTGAATTCCAAGGGCCTGGGCATCGGCAACGAGGGCAAGATCACGCTGAAGACGGTCCATACCTGGGTCGGCTACGTGTTCGCACTCAACCTCGCGTGGCGTCTGGTCTGGGCATTTTTGGGAAACCGCTACGCACGCTGGCGTGCGATCCTGCCAGGGGGGCGGGGGTATTTGCACGCGGTGCGCAGCTACATCGCTGCCTTCGTCGCCGGCAATCCGCAGCAGTACCTGGGACACAATCCCCTGGGACGGCTCGCGGTCGTGCTGCTCCTGGCGCTGCTCGCGACACAGGCGGTGACCGGGCTGGTGCTTGCCGGCACCGACCTGTTCTATCCACCCTTCGGAAGTTCCATTGCCGAACGCGTGGCCGCGCCCGGTGTCGATCCCGCCACGCTGGTACCGTATGCGCTGGATACCTACGACAAGGCCGCGTACGACGAGATGCGGGCGATGCGGAAACCGTACGCCCTGGTACACCTGTACGCGTTCTACGTGCTGATGGTGGTCGTGGTGCTGCACGTGACGGCAGTGATCGTCACCGAGGTGCGCGAACGCGGCAACATCGTGTCCGCGATGTTCACCGGCATGAAGATCGTCCGGGGACATCCGGTGGACGAAGACAGGACGCAGGGCGGATAGGCATGCATCACCCCGGTGACAGCCGGGGTCCAGGGCTGTTGCCCTGCGTCGGCGCCATCACGCCGGCCGGCAGCGCGGGCACCGCGCGGTCCAGCCATTGAGGCACGGGCAGGTTCTTGCTGCGCAGGAACTCGGGATTGAACAGGCGTGACTGGTAGCGCATCCCGGAATCGCACAGCATGGTCACGATGGTGTGACCGCGGCCGAGATCGCGCGCCAGCCGCACTGCGCCGGCGACGTTGATGCCGCTGGAGCTCCCCAGGCACAGACCCTCGTACTGCAACAGGTCGAACACGGTCTGAACCGTCTCCGTATCGGGAATCTGGTAGGGGAAGTCGACCTCCAGGCCCTCCAGGTTCGCGGTGATGCGGCCCTGCCCGATGCCCTCGGTGATGGAGCTGCCTTCCGCCTTCAGCTCGCCGTTGCGGTAGAAGCCGTACAACGCGGCACCAGGCGGGTCGGCGAGTCCGATCCTGACCTTTGCATTGCGCTCGCGCAGGGCCTGCGCGACGCCGGCGAGCGTTCCGCCGGTGCCAGCCGCACAGATGAAGCCGTCCACCTTGCCATCGGTCTGTGCCCAGATCTCCGGTCCGGTGCTTTCCACGTGCCCCCGGCGATTGGCGACATTGTCGAACTGCTGCGCCCAGATGGCGCCGTCGGGCTCGGACCCGTTCAGTGCTTCTGCCAGCCGCTGCGCGACATGCACGTAGTTGTTCGGGTTCCTGTACGGAACCGCCGGCACCTCGTGCAGCGTGGCACCGAACACGCGCAGGGCGTCCTTCTTCTCCTGCGACTGGGTGTTCGGGATCACGATGACACAGCGATATCCGCGCGCATTGGCCACCAGCGTCAGGCCGATGCCCGTGTTGCCGGCAGTGCCTTCCACGATCGTGCCGCCCGGGCGCAGTGCACCGCGCCGTTCCGCGTCGAGGACGATCGCGAGCGCCGCGCGGTCCTTGACGGACCCTCCGGGATTGAGGAACTCGGCCTTGCCCAGAATCTCGCATCCCGTCATGTCGGAGAAATGCCCGAGCCTGACGAGGGGAGTATTGCCGATGGTGTCGATGAAGCCGTTGCGCACTTGCATGGCGAGCCGGTCCCGCTGGACGCAGATGGGAAGCACGCCATTATCGCCCGCATCCGGCCGAGCGCGGTCCGGCGCGCTCGGGACGCATCCACGGTTTGCCCGGCAATCCGTGGCCGCGCTACACTCGGCCCGCCATGCCCGTTCCCCCCGCCTTGCGTCTCCTCGCGCTCGTGTTCGCGCTCTGTCTTGCTGCCGGATGCGCACGCCAGGCCTATGCGCCGCGCGAGCTCGACATGGAAGACGCGGCACGGCGATATGCCGCACGCAGCCTCACCGCTCCCGAACTGGAACGGCACCTGAGCGCGCACGGCGTGTCGTCCGCGACCTGGCCTCTCGGGCAGTGGGGGCTGGGCGAACTGACCCTGGCGGCGTTCCACTACCGCGACGAACTGGCCGCGGCACGCGCGCGCGCCGCGGCAGCGCGCGCACAGGTGGCCGTCGCCGCGCAGCGTGCCCCGTTCGTCGCCACGCCGCGCATTGAACGCCACAGCGGCGAGGGCGAGAGCGATTCGCCCTGGAGCCTCGGCTTCGAACTGGAGATCCCGCTGGCCTCGGCGGTGCGCCGGGCCGCCTTCGTCGAGCGCGCCCAGGCCCGGGCCACCGTGGCGGAACTGGAGGTCGGCGAACAGGCCTGGGGCATCCGCAGCGCACTGCGCGCGCAGCTGCTCGAGCTTTTCGCCGCACGCCACGCCATCGACAGCTTCGAGCGCGAGGTCTCGGCCCAGCAGGCGGTGGTGGACATGCTGCGGCGCCGGCTCGAGGAGGGCTATGCCAGCGTGATCGAGGTGGACGCCGCACGGCTTCGGCTGGCCGAGGCGCAGGGCGGTCTGCAGGTTGCACGCACCCGGGCCGAGCAGGCCCTTGGCGGCCTCGCCCGGGCGCTGGGTGTCCCACCCGATGCGCTGCGCGACATTCGGCTCTCGTTCACCGAACTGGAGTCCCTGCCAGCGGCGCCCGATGCTGCCGCCATCCGCCGGGAAGCACTGCTCAACCGTGTGGACCTGCGCCGGGGCCTGCTCGAGTTCGCCGCGGCCGATGCCGATGTCAAGCTGGCCGTCGCGCAGCAGTACCCGAGCTTCTCGCTCACGCCGGGCTTTCTGTGGGATCAGGGGGACAACGTCTGGTCGCTCGCCGTCGATCTTCTCCTGCCCGCCGATCTGATCCATGGCCCGGCGTTGCGTGCCGCGCAGGCGCAGCGTGAGGCCAGCGCGAATCAGGCGCTCGCGCTGCAGAGCGCCGTGCTGGGCGAGGCGGACGCGCGCCAAGCGGTCTACGTGCAAGCGCGCCAGGCCGCCGCAGCGGCGCAGGCGGCGACGCGCACGCAGCACACGCGCAGCGCGCAGGTCCAGCGGCAGTTCGACACCGGCCAGACCGATCGCCTGGAACTCACGCTGGCGGGCATCGAGGCATTGCGCGTGGAACGCCGCGCGATGGCAGCGCGGATCGATGCGCAGCGCGCCCTCGGCCTGCTCGAGGACGCCGTGCAGAAGCCCCTGTCGGGTCTGTCGCCGACGCTACCCCTGTCCGAGAACGAACGAGGAAACCATCCGTGATCATGGATCGGCGCAACGCGCTCATCGCGGTGATGGGGCTGGTCATCGCCGCACTGATCTGGGCATTGGTGTTCTACGCGCGCGACGAGTTCGAGCTCGTCGCGGAGAAACCGGAGGAAGAGATCGAGGTGCCGTCCGCGGTGAGCGAGGAGGGCGGGCACGCCACCATCACCCTGTCCCTGCAGAGCCAGGAGGTGAGCGGACTGCGTACCGTGGCCTTGCGTCCGGCGCAGTCGGAGGGCGCAGCCGACGTATACGGTGTGGTGGTCAATGTCCAGCCGCTATACGAGCAGCGCGGGCGCTATCTGACCGCGCTGGCCGAGGCGCGCGGTCTGCGCGCCGCGGTCGCGACCAGTGAAGCGGAGTACGAACGTGCGCGCCGGCTGTTCTCGGACGATCGCAACGTCGCCGAGCGTGTGGTGCAGGCCGCGGAGGCCCAGTGGCGCGCCGACCTCGCGCGTCTGCAGGCGGCAGAGCAGTCCGCACGCTCGACCATGGACAGCATGCGTGCCACCTGGGGCGCGGCCATCGCCGGCTGGGCCACCGATCCGAGCGGCACCTCGTTCAACGCGCTTGCCTCCCAGCAGTCGGTCATCGTGCAGGTCGCGTTCCCTCACGAACTGCAGGCTGCCGCGGGCAATGCGCCGCTCACCATCGCGCCGGTGTCCGCGCGCGGCGCGACGCGCCCGGCCCGCTTTCTGTCCGCGTCGCCGCAGACCGATGCCGGCTTGCCCGGCGCGACCTTCTTCTACGTGGTGGATGGCCAGGGACTGCGTGCCGGCATGCGGGTCGCGGGCGCGCTGAGGCTCGGCGGCAAGGCGCGCGACGGCGTGGCGGTACCCGAGGCGGCGGTGGTCTGGCACGGAGGAAAGGCCTGGGCGTACGTGAAGGAGGACGACAAGACCTTCGTGCGCAGGCTGGTGAGCACCGACGACGAGATCGGCGACGCGTGGTTCAACGTCGACGGCTTCAAGGGCGGCGACGAAGTGGTGGTCTCCGGAGCGCAGCTCCTTCTGTCGGAAGAGCTGAAGTTCCAGATCCGCAACGAGAACGAGGACTGACGCCGTGACCGGCACTGACGCACGCGCGCGCCGGTCCGGTGCGGCCCACGCATGATCTCCCTCGTTATCCGCCAGTCCATCCGCTATCCCGGCGTGGTCGTCGCACTCGCGCTTACGCTCGTCCTCTACGGCTTCTACGTGCTCACGCGCGCGAACCTGGACGTGTTTCCCGAGTTCTCGCCCAGCCAGGTGGTGATTCAGGCCGAGGCGCCCGGACTGTCCGCCGAGCTGGTGGAACTGCAGGTGACCCAGCCGATCGAGGCTGCACTCGCCGGCACCTCTGGCGTGGAGATCGTGCGCTCGCAGTCGATTCCCGGGCTGTCCGTGGTGAGCGTGTTCTTCGACGAGCGCTCGAGCGTCTTCCAGAACCGCCAGGTGGTTGGCGAACGTCTCCTGGCGCTCGCCAACCGGCTTCCAGAGGGCGTGCCGCAGCCGACGATGACGCCGCTCACCTCGTCCGCCAGCACCGTGCTCGGCGTCGGCCTGACCTCGGACAAGCGCTCGCTGATGGACATCCGCACGCTGGTGGACTGGACCATCCGGCCGCATCTGCTCGCGGTCGGCGGGGTGGCCGAGGTGAACGTGTTCGGCGGCGATGTGCGCCAGTGGCAGATCCAGGTCGATCCCGGCCGGCTCATGCGCCACGGTCTCGCGCTGAACGAGGTGGTGGACGCGGCGCGCAAGGCCACCGGCCTGCTCGCGTCGGGCTTCGTGAAGACCACCAACCAGCACGTCATCGTCAATGCCGAAGGACAGCCGGGAAGCGTCGAGGACCTCGCCAGGGTGCTTCTTTCGGAGAAGGACGGCCAGCCGCTGAGGCTGGGCGATGTGGCTACGGTGATCGAAGCCGCGGCGCCGTCGATCTCGGCAGCCGGCATCGACGGCCGGCCGGGCGTGTTCCTGATGGTGCAGGGCCAGCTGGGCGCCAACACGCGTGCGGTCACGGCGGGTCTGGAGGCCGCCATCGCGGAGCTGCAGCCGCTGCTGGACAAGGAGCAGGTCCTGATTCACCCGCGCATGTTCCGCCCTGCGAACTTCATCGAGACCGCGGTGGACAACGTGCGCTTCGACCTGACCGTCGGATCGATCCTGGTCGTGATCGTGCTGTTCCTGTTCCTGTTCAACCTGCGCACCGCGCTGATCTGCGCGACCGCGATCCCGACTTCGCTGCTCTCTGCGGTGATCGTGCTCGACTACTTCGGCGTGAGCCTCAACGTGATGGTGCTCGGCGGTCTGGCCATCGCGCTGGGGGAGGTGGTGGACGATGCCATCATCGACACCGAGAACATCTTCCGGCGCCTGCGGGAGAACCGCCAAGCCGCCGCCCCACGTCCTGTGCGCGAGGTGGTGCTGGATGCCTCGGTGGAGGTACGCAGCTCCGTCGTGCACGCCACCTTCATCGTCGCCCTGGTGTTCGTGCCGCTGCTCACGCTGTCCGGGATCGCCGGCAAGCTGTTCGCCCCGCTCGGCCAGGCGTACATACTGGCCATCCTCGCATCGCTGGGCGTCGCGCTCACGCTCACGCCCGCCCTGTGCTACCTGCTGCTCGCGCGCAGCGATCTGAAGGAAGTGGACCCGCCGGCCATCGCCTGGATCAAGCCGCGCTACACGGCGCTGCTGCGGCGCGTGGATCGTTTCCCGGGCCGCATCGTGGCCGCGGTGTTCGCCATCATCGCGCTGGGCATCGCCACGCTGCCATTGTTCTCCGGGGAGTTCATTCCGTCGCTGCGCGAGGGCCACTACATCGTGCACATGAGCGCCGTGCCCGGGACCGCGGAATCCGAATCGCTGCGCATCGGCAGCAAGGTGTCCGAACGGCTTCTGGACATCGAGGGCGTGCAATCGGTCGCGCAGTGGGTGGGACGTGCGCCCAACGGCGCCGACACCTTCGGCACGCACTACAGCGAGTTCGAGGTGGAGATCGGGGCGCTGCCGGGCAAGGAGCAGCAGCGCATCCTGCGCGAGATCCGCGAGACGCTGTCCGGCGAGCGCGGCGGCATCGTGTGGCCCGGGGTGACCTTCGGCGTGAACACCTTCCTCACCGAACGCATCGAGGAGACCATCACGGGATTCGCAGCGCCGCTCGCGGTCAACATATACGGCAGTTCGCTGGACGCGCTGGATCGTGACGCGCAGCAGGTGGCGGCCGCGATCAGTGCCGTGCCGGGTGCGCGCGACGTGCAGGTGCAGGCCCCACCCGGCACGCCGCAACTGACCATCCGCCTGCGCCATGATCGCGCGGCCGCGCTGGGCATCGCGCCGCTGGACGCACTGCGCGCCATCAGCGCTGCCTACGAGGGCCACGAGGCCGGGCAGATCTACCGCGAGGGCCAGGTGCTCGGCCTGGTCGTGCTGCTCGAACCCGAGGCGCGCAACGACATCGGGCGCGTGGGCAATCTCCAGTTGCGAGCCCGGGACGGGCGTCTCATCCGGCTGTCACAGGTCGCGGACATCTCGCTCACCGGCGGGCGCTACAAGATCCTGCACGCGGGCGGCCGTCGCCTGCAGACGGTCACCGCCAACGTGGAGGGCCGCGACGTGGGCGGCTTCGAGCGCGACGTGCGCGCGCGCATCGCCGATCAGGTCCGGCTCGCGCAGGGCAACTATCTGGTCTACGCGGGCGAGGCCCAGGCTACCGCCCAGGCGCGAGAGGATCTGGTGGTGCACTCGCTGATCGCCGGCATCGGCATCTCCCTGCTGCTCTACATCGCCTTCAACAGCCTGCGCAACCTGGTGGTGACCTTCGTCAACCTTCCGTTCGCGCTGATCGGGGGCGTATGCGCCGCGCTGTTCGCCGCCGGTGGCTGGATGTCGCTCGGTTCGCTCGTGGGCTTCGTGACGCTGTTCGGCATCACGCTGCGCAACTCCATCATGCTCGTCTCCCACTATCAGCATCTGGTCGAGGTCGATGGCCTTCCGTGGGGGCCGGAGACCGCGCTGCGCGGAGCGGCAGAGCGCCTGCCCTCGATCCTGATGACCGCGCTGGTCACGGGCCTCGCGCTCCTGCCCCTGGCGCTCGGCTCCGGGGAACCCGGGCGGGAGATCGAGGGTCCGATGGCTACCATCATCGTAGGCGGCCTGATCACCTCCACCGTTCTCAACCTGCTGATCCTGCCGAGCCTGCTGCTGCACTTCGGACGGTTCGAGAAGCGGACGGCGGCCTGAACGGCCCGTCCCGATATGCGGCTCGGGGTATCATCGAAGGTTCGGAAGCACGGAGGGCACCACGGAGGGCACCATGATCGAACAAGCGAGGAAGCTCGGGGCCGTCAGCGAGCCGGCCGTGCGCGATCGCGTGAGCGAGAAGGAATGGAGCATGCGCCGCGATCTCGCGGCAGCGTATCAGCTGGCGTTCCAGTATCGCTGGACCGACATGATCTACACCCACTTCTCCGCGCGCGTGCCCGACAGCGAGCACCTGCTGATCAACCCCTACGGCCTCATGTTCGACGAGATCACCGCCTCGACGCTGGTGAAGATCGACAAGGACGGCAATGTCGTCGACGATCCCACCGGCTTGGGCATCAACTACGCCGGTTTCGTCATCCACGGGTGCGTGCACGAGGCGCGTCCCGAGGTGAACTGTGTCATCCACACGCACACCCGGGCCGGCGTGGCGGTGTCGGCGCAGAAGAACGGGCTGCTGGCGCTGAGTCAGCATTCCCTGCGCGTCTACGGTGAGCTGAGCTATCACGACTACGAGGGCATCGCGCTCGAACTCGACGAGCGCACCCGGCTCGCGCGCGACCTCGGGCCCAGTTCCAGGACGATGATCCTGCGCGATCACGGACTGCTCTCGCTGGGCGCCACGGTTGCTGAGGCCTTCCACCTGATGTACTACCTCGATACGGCGTGCCAGATCCAGATCGACGCGCAGGCCGCCGGAGGCGCCGATCTCGAACGCATCCCCGAGCCGGTCGCGCAGAAGGGATACGTGCAGTTCCAGCGCCCGGGCGGGTCGGAACTGGACAAGGAATGGCCGGCGCTGCTGCGCATGCTCGATCGCAAGGGCGTCGCCTACCGCAACTGACCATCAACCCGAACAAGCATGCAAACAACCATGATCCGACTCATTCTCGCCGCATTCCTCCTCCTTCCCACCCTCGTGCGCGCCGATTACCAGGAAGGCGTGCAACTCTACGCGACCGGCAAGTACACCTCGGCGATGGAGCAGTTCCAGAAGGCCGCCGCGGAGAACGATCCGAGGGCCATCTACTTCGTCGGCTTCCTGCACCACAACGGCTACGGCGTGCCGAAGAGCGATGCGGAAGCGATGAAGTGGATGCGGCGCTCCGCCGACATGAACCACTACGATTCGCAGTACTACATGGGCATCCTCAGCCAGTCCGGGAAGGGCGTGCCGCACGACCTCGTCGCCGCGCACATGTGGTTCTCGCTGGCGCAGAAGAGCGCACCCAACGAGCGCGATGCGGCCTATACCCGGCGTGAGGTGCGTCGGCTGGAGAAGAAGATGACGCCCGAACAGATCGGCAAGTCCAAGCAACTGGTGGAGCAGTGGAAGCCGGCAGGCTGACACCCGGCAGGCCGGCGGTGCTGACCGGCCTCAGCTCAGTGTCGCCGCCAGAAAGAACATCGCCGCGAAACCGGTGAACAGCGCGGCCGTTGCGCCGCGCTCGAAGCCCGGGCGGTGCGTCTCGGGAATCACCTCGCTGCTGATCACGAACAGCATCGCGCCCGCGGCGAATGCCAATGCCCAGGGCAGCAGCAGATCGGAGAAGGCCATCGCGCCCGCTCCGATGATGCCCCCGAGCGGCTCGACCACGCCCGAGGCGAAGGCGGCCAGGAACGCTGTACCGCGCGTGTAGCCGACCGCCATCATCCCCGCTGCGACGGCGAGTCCTTCCGGCAGGTTCTGCAGCCCGATCCCGAGCGTGACGCCCAGACCGGTCGCCAGGCTGCCGCTGGCGGCGCCCACGCCCACCGCGAGCCCCTCCGGGAAATTGTGGATCACGATGGCGATGACGAACAGCCAGATGCGGCTCAGGCGCCGCGTGTTGTCGCCCTCGCAGCCCTTACAGAAGTGCTCGTGCGGCACGGTTGCGTTCACCGCCCACAGCACGAATCCGCCGGCTCCCAGGCTCGACAGCACGACTGCGGCTGCGCCGGCCCGGCTTCCATACTGCGCGAGCGCCGCGTCATAGCCGGGAAGCAGCAGCGAGAACATGGTCGCCGCCAGCATGACGCCGGCGGCGAAGCTGAGCAGGACATTGGTGAGGCTGTCGCTCAGGCGCCGCACCGCCATGATGGGCAGCGCGCCCAGCGTGGTTGCCACCGTGCCGGCAAGGAAGCTCGCCAGCATTCCACTCAGGAACGGCGAGGTGGCGAAGAAATGCTCGAGTGCTTCCATGCGTCCTGTTGTCGTTCTGTCCGACGGGACATCCTGCGCGCCCCGCAGGACGGGGAACGGGAGTTGCAGCGCCGGATCGTACGGATGCGCTCGCCCTGTACATGGTGCACGTCCTCGGGACGGCCATCGAAGGCGAAGAAGCGGTCGACGAGGTTCCCGGCAGCAGCGAGCCCGCCACTGAAGCGCACTGGCCTGGCATTCCAGGCCGCGCCCGTGCACGGTGATACTGCCGACAGGCGCCCGCGATGACAAGCGTTCACGCCGTCATTGTTCCGATGGCTGTCATCGGACTTCTCGAACGGGCGATCACGGGCCCGCTGCTACACTGCGCATGGCGCCAGGAGCCTGTTCATGACCACGTTGACCCTGACTCAGGACAATTTCGACCAGACGGTCGCCGACAACGACATGGTCGTGGTCGATTTCTGGGCACCCTGGTGCGGCCCGTGCCGCTCGTTCGCGCCGGTGTTCGAGGCGGCGTCTGAACGTCACGAGGGCATCGTGTTCGCGAAGGTGAATACCGACGAGCAGCCTGAACTCGCGGGGATGTTCGCCATCCGCTCGATCCCCACGCTCATGATCATGCGCGAGAAGGTGATCCTCTATCACGAGGCCGGATCGTTGCCGGGAAAGGCACTGGACGAGATCCTCGGGAGGGCAAGGGAGATCGACATGGCCAAGGTGCACGAGGAAGTTGCCATGGAGCGCGAGGCGAACGTGCGGAACGGCTCGGACGAGGGTGCGCCGCCGTCCTGAGCGAGTCGAAAACGGCCTGATCAGTGATGGCTGTACCCCGAGTCGGGCAGATCGGCCGGTGCCAGGAGCGCAGCACGCACGGCCGAGTCCTCTAGCTTCGCCACCCACCACTTGAGCGCCCTGCCAGCGTCCCGCGGACGCCAGGCCAGGTACAGGGGCGTGCGTTCACGCGGCTCCTCTACCTGCAGCTGCAGCAGGCGGCCGTCAGCGAGGCAGGGCGCAGCGAGGTGCAGTGGCACGAAACCCACGCCCAGGCCGGCGACCTGTGCCTCCAGCTTGGCCTGAACGGTGGACACGGTGAACGAATCCGGGCCGCCGGTGATGCCGGAGCTGCGCGGGGGCAGGCTGCGCGAGCTGTCCGCCACGGTCACGATGCGGTGGTCCATCACCACCGCGGTGGGAATGGGCGAGGAGGCCTGCGTGATGGGATGGGCGGGCGCCGCGGCGAACACCCACTCGATGTCGCCCAGGTGGCGGACGGTGTAGCCGGCCTCGGGCGGAGGCTCGCCCGGGGCGCCGATGCACAGGTCGGCCCGGCCGGATACGAGGGCGTCCCAGCACCCGCCCAGCACTTCCGCGGCCAGACGCAGACGGGTGCCGGCAGCCTCGCGGTAGAACGCATCCACCAGCGACATCAGCCGCGCGCTCGGGATCAGGTCGTCGTGCGCGATGCGCAGCTCCGTCTCCCAGCCTCTGGCCATGCGCTGGACCCGGCACTCGATGTCCACGGCCGTGCGCAGCAGGTGCCGGCCGTCCTTGAGCAACTCCTCGCCGGCGGGGGTGAGCCGTGCGCGGTGGCCGCTGCGATCGAACAGCTGCACGCCGAGATCCTGCTCGAGCTTCTGCACCGTGTAGGTGATGGCCGAGGGAACCCGGTGCAGTTCGTCGGCGGCGGCCGCAAAACTGCCCTTGCGGGCGATCGCGTCCAGCACCAGCAGGCCATCCAGCGAGAGCTTCATGAAACAAGACGCCGCGTTCGATAATTCGTGCTACGGACTTTCAAATCGGGCTAGAATTCCCCTTCTATAAGCCGGGGCGCGGGCACGAGGCCACTCCAGAACAACCCTGCGCCGGGGCCGACATTCGAGGTATTCGCTTTGGAAAAGTCTACTTTTCGTACTGTAGCGCTAGTGGCGGTGCTGGTCATGTCGGTCACCGCCTGCGGCAAGAAGGAGGAGCAAGCCGCAGCCCCGGCGCCCCCGGCCAAGCCCGCCGGAGCCGCTGCCGGCGGCCCGCCGCCGGGTCTTCCGGTCAAGGCGGTCCAGGTCAAGCTCGGGGAGGTGCGCAGCGAACTCACCGCCGTCGGATCGCTGCTCGCGGACGAGGCCGTGATCATCCGGCCCGAAATCGACGGGCGCGTCGTGGCCATCCATTTCGACGAAGGGCAGCGGGTTGCAAAGGGCCAGAAGCTGGTCACCCTCGACCCCGCCGAACTCAAGGCGCAACTCGCACAGTCCGAGGCACAGGCCCGCACCGACACCCAGCGCTTCGAGCGTTCGAAGGAACTGCTGGCCCAGAAGTTCATCTCCCAGGAAGCACTCGACGTTGCCCGGAACAACCTCGATCGCGCCGAGGCGCTGCGCCGGGAAGCCGAGGCGCGCCTGAGCAAGACCGTGATCACCGCACCGTTCTCCGGGATGGTGGGGCTGCGCCTGATCAGCCCCGGCGCCTACGTCAAGGCCGGCGAGGACATCGTGCGGCTCGAGAACCTCGACTCCATCAAGCTCGACTTCCGCATTCCCGAGGTATTCGCGGCGCAGGTGCGTCCGGGCCAGAACGTGTCGGTCCGGCTCGACGCCTTCCCTGGCGAAGAGTTCCGCGGATCGATCTATGCGATCGAGCCGGCGATGGACGAGCGCACCCGCACCTTCCTGGTGCGGGCGAAGGTCCCCAACGCGGGTGCCAAGCTCAAGCCTGGCATGTTCGTGCGTGTGGGCCTGACGCTGGAGACGCGCAAGAACGCCATGCTCGTGCCCGAGCCGGCGATCTGGCCGCAGGGTCAGGACAACTTCGTGTTCCGCGTGCTGGATGGCAAGGCGGCGCTGACCAAGGTGCAGCTCGGCACGCGCCGGCCCGGGGAGGTGGAGATTGTCACCGGCCTGTCGCCCAGCGACACGGTGATCACCGAAGGCCAGATCAAGCTGCGCGACGGCGCGCCGGTGATGGTGCTGCCGGACCAGCCCCCACCCACCGCGCAGGAAGGTGCGGCGGCCGTAGGTGCGGTCAAGCCTGCGGCCTCGGCCGGTGCCGCAGCGCAGCTCGAAAAGAAAGGCGGCTGAGGCTGCACCCGCTCTGCTCCCGCAAGGGGAGGTGACCCATGGTTCTGTCCCAGATTTCCGTCAAGCGCCCGGTTCTCGCCACGGTGATGAGTCTGCTCATCGTGCTGTTGGGCGTGATCTCGTTCGATCGTCTCACGGTGCGCGAGTATCCGAAGATCGATCCTCCCACCGTGTCGGTGCGCACCGTCTACAAGGGCGCGACCTCGCAGGTAGTCGAGAGCGTGATCACCACGCCGATCGAGGACGTCCTGTCCGGCATCGAAGGCATCAAGACCATCAAGTCGCAGAGCCGCGAGGAGGTCAGCCAGATCACGGTGACCTTCGTGACCGACCGCGACGTCGAGGCCGCCGCGAATGACGTGCGCGATCGCGTCTCGCGCGTCGCGGCGCTGCTGCCCGACCAGGCCGACACACCGGTGGTGAACAAGATCGAGGCCGACGCCTGGCCGATCATGTGGATCGCGCTGTCGAGCGATCGGCACACGCCGATGGAGCTGACCGACTTCGCCGACCGCTACCTGACCGATCCACTCAAGGCGTTGCCGGGCGTGGCCACCGTCATCATCGGCGGCGAGCGCAAGTACTCGATGCGCGTGTGGCTCGACCGCGAGCGCATGGCCGCTCAGGGCCTGACCGCGAAGGACATCGAGGACGCGCTGGAGCGGCAGAACCTCGATTCGCCGGGCGGACGCATCGAGAGCGACTCGCGCGAGTTCACCGTGCTCGCCGAGACCGACCTGAAGAGCGCCGAGCAGTTCAACAACATGATCATCCGCGAGGTCGGGGGCTATCCCATCCGCCTGCGCGACATCGGGCACGCCGGGCCCGGGCCTTACGAGAACCGCAAGATCGTACGCATCAACGGCAACGAGGCCTTGGGCCTGGGGGTGGTCAAGCAGTCGGTGGGCAACACCCTGGCCATCGCCGAGGCGGTGCGGGCCACCATCCCGCGTCTGCAGGCGACACTGCCCGAGGGCATGCAGATGAAGGTGGCGGTGGACACCGCCCTGTTCATCGACGCGGCGATCCAGGCCGTCTACAAGGTGATGATCGAGGCACTGATCCTGGTCGTGCTGGTCATCTTCATCTTCCTGAGGAGCTGGCGCGCGACCCTGATTCCTGCCGTCACCATCCCGGTCTCGCTGATCGGCGCCTTCTTCTTCCTGTACGTGATGGGCTTCTCCATCAACGTCCTGTCGCTGCTTGGCATCGTGCTGGCGGTCGGCCTGGTGGTGGACGACGCCATCGTGATGCTCGAGAACATCCACCGGCACATCGAGGATGGCAAGACGCCATATCAGGCGGCGCTGGTCGGCTCGAAGGAGATCGGATTCGCCATCCTGGCGATGACGATCACGCTGGCCGCCGTGTTCATGCCGCTGGTGTTCATGACCGGCCGTACCGGGCAGTTGTTCATCGAGTTCGCGATGACGGTGGTGGCAGCCGTGCTGGTATCGGGTTTCGTCGCGCTAACGCTCACGCCGATGATGTGCTCGAAGCTGCTCAAGCCGCGCGGCGCGCGCCACAGCCCGATCTATCAGCTCAGCGAGCGCGTGTTCGAGGGCATGAACAACGGCTACCGGTCCTTGCTGCGCGGTGCGCTGCGCGCGCGCTGGATCGTCGGAGTCCTGTTCGTGGTCGTGCTCGCGGTCACCGTGTGGCTCGGCAAGCAGCTCAAGTCCGAACTCTCTCCGGTGGAGGACCGCGGCACGTTCATGGCCTTCGCGGTGGCGCCGGAAGGCTCGACCATGCAATACACCGACGGCTACATGAAGCTGATCGGGAAGATGATCAACGAGGTTCCCGAGGTCGAAACGCTCTTCGAGGTCGTGGCGCCCGGCCTGGACCGTCCGAATCCGGTGAATCTCGGCATCGGTTTCGCCGTGCTCAAGCACTGGGACGAGCGCGAGCGCAGCCAGCTCGACATCACCAAGGAACTGACGCCGAAGCTGTTCGGCGGGTTGCCCGGCGTGATCTCGTTCACCGTGAACCCGCCGTCGCTAGGCCAGAACTTCCTGTCCAAGCAGATCGAGTACGTCATCTACGGCAACAGCTACGAGCAGCTGCAGGAGTATGTCAGCAAGGTCCTGGGCCGGTTGTCGCAGTATCCCGGCATCGTGGGCCTGGATACCGACCTCAAGCTGAACAAGCCGCAGCTGCGCGTCGAGATCGACCGCGACAAGGCGGCGGCACTGGGTGTGTCGATGGAGACCATCGGACACACGCTGGAAACCCTCATGGGAGGGCGCGACGTGACGCGCTACAAGCGCGAGGGCAAGCAGTACGACGTGGTGGTGCAGGTGGAAGACGCCAACCGCCGTCAGCCCTCGGATCTCACTGCCATCTACGTGCGGGGGGCGGGGGGCGAACTGCATCAGCTGTCCAATCTGGTGACCATCCGCGAGACCGTCGCGCCGAAGGAGCTGAACCACTTCAACAAGCTGCGTGCTGCCGTGATCAACGGTAACGTGGGCCCCGGCTCGACCCTCGGTGAGGCGCTCGCCTACATCGACAAGGTGGTGGAGGAGGAACTGCCGAAGGCCACCGCCACCGACCTCGACGGGCAGTCGCGCGAGTTCCGCGAGAGCGGTCAGGAAGCGATGATCGTGCTGGTGCTGGCGGTCATCTTCATCTACCTGGTGCTCTCCGCCCAGTTCGAGAGCTTCGTCGGTCCGCTGGTCATCATGCTCACCGTGCCGCTCGCGTGGTGCGGCGCGCTGCTGGTGATGTGGATCAACGCCAAGCTGGGCACCGGAGGCACGCTGAACATCTACAGCCAGATCGGTCTGGTGATGCTGGTGGGCCTGATCACCAAGAACGGCATCCTGATCGTCGAGTTCGCGAACCAGCTGCGCCTGAAGGGCATGTCGAAGTTGGAAGCGGTGGTGGAGGCGTCCGTCCTGCGCCTGCGTCCGATCCTGATGACGTCCTTCGCCACCGTGCTCGGCGCACTGCCGCTTGCCACGTCGTCGGGCGCAGGGGCCGAGGCGCGCTCCGCGATCGGATGGGTCATCGTGGGCGGCATGCTTCTCGGAACCTTCCTCACGCTGTTCGTGATTCCGACCGCCTACTCGCTGCTGGTTCGCAGGATCCACAATCCCGGCGAGGATCCCGAGTCCGAGCGGCTCGCGCATCGCCCGCTGGGCGAGCAGTTGCCATAAGGGCAACGGGCCTTCGCCGTTTCGGCGAAGGCCCGTTGCGCATTTCGGCGAAAGCGGCGCTATTGCTCGGCATCCCTGCGAAAGCCGTCGAGTTCGACATCCCGGTGAAAGCCCAGATCCAGGAAGTGACTGTCCTTTGGTCGCGCTGGGCCCCGGCCCTGGGTTAAAGCACCCCGGGGCGTCAAAGGCATCGACGCGCCCCGCGGTCGAAGCGCAGCGTCATCGATGTGATAATCCGCGTGCATCGCACGTCGAAACCGTCATGACGGCATGGAACCGAGCTGGGGCACCCTCTACCTGATCAGCGAATGGGCAGTCCGCCTGGCCATGCTGTTCTACGTCCCCCAGCGTCGCAGCCCTGCAGCGGCGCGCGGCTGGCTACTGCTCATCTTCTTCCTTCCCTGGCCGGGGATGTTCCTGTATACGATCTTCGGCCGCGCCTACCTGCCGCGCCAGCGGCTGGAGATGCAGTTCGCCGTGTCGCGTCTGGTGCGCGAACTCCAGCCCCGTATCCTGGGCGATGCGCTGGTATCCAAGCCTTCATTGCCGCCTGCCTTCGGGCCTGCGGTGACGCTCGCGCACCGGCTCGCCGACTTCGGAATATGCCGGGGCAACCAGGTGGAGCTGCTGACAGACTATCGCGAGGGCATCGGGCGGATGCTCGCGGACATCAACGGGGCGAGGCATCACGTTCACCTGCTCTATTACATCTTCCGCGACGACGCGACCGGCATGCGGGTGATCGAGGCACTGAAGCGGGCCACCGGACGCGGCGTCAAGTGCCGCATCCTCGCGGACGGCTACGGCTCGTTCTTCGCGTTCCGGCGTCTTGCACCGGTCTTCCGCGCCATGGATATCGAGGCGCTGCTGGTGATGCCGCCGCGCGTCTGGGGACGCAAGGCGGTGCGCCTGGACCTGCGCAACCATCGCAAGATCGCGGTCATCGACGGGCAGATCGGCTACGTCGGCTCGCAGAATATCGTCGACCCCGACGCGAATCGGCGCCTCACCAACGAAGAGCTGGTGGCGCGTCTCACCGGCCCGGTCGTGCGGCAGCTGCAGGGCGTCTTCCTGGCAGACCGCTTCTACGAGGCGGAAAGCCTGCCCGACGATCCTCCGGAGCAGCTTCTGCCGGAGGTGGCGAGCAGCGGCGGCGTGCTGGCCCAGGTGATGCCCAGCGGGCCGGGCTATCACCATGGCAACATCCAGCAGCTGATGGTGGCCCTCATGCATGCAGCGGCGAATCGTGTGGTGCTCACCACACCCTATTTCGTCCCGGACGAACCCTTCCTGCTTGCCATGAAGATGGCGGCCGAACGCGGCGTCGCCGTGCATCTCGTGGTGTCGCGCCACTCCAACAAGCCGATCGTGCATCTGGCTCAGGAGTCCATGTACGAGGAACTGCTGGACGCGGGCGCGCGCATCCACCTCTATCACGGCAACTTCCTGCACGCCAAGCATGCGACCATCGATGATGACGTGGCAGTCATCGGTTCGAGCAACCTCGACATCCGCTCCTTCGCCCTGAACAACGAGGTGAGCGTGCTCCTGTACGACCGCGGGGTGGTGGCGGCACTGCACGCCGTGCAGGCACGCTACTTCCAGGACTCCGAGGAAGTCGATCTCCTGCAGTGGCGCAAGCGTGGAGTCCTCGCGCGGGTGGCACAGAACACCGCCAGGCTGGCGGACACACTGTTGTGAGCGCGCTCGTTCGGCGTCCCTGAACGAGACGATCAAAGACATCCGCTTTCATTCGACGACGCGGATGCCATATTGCTCGCTCAAGGGGAGTTTCCCCACCACCTCACGGGAGCAACGGACATGATCACCCCGCGACGCGCCACCGACCGCGGCCACGCCAACCACGGCTGGCTCGATAGCCATCACACCTTTTCCTTCGCCGATTACTACGATCCGCGCGAGACGGGATTCGGACCGCTGCGCGTCATCAACGAGGATCGCGTGCAGGGCGGCAAGGGATTCGGCAGCCACCCGCACCGGGACATGGAGATCATCAGCTATGTCCTGGAGGGTGCGCTCGAGCACAAGGACAGCATCGGCACCGGCTCGGTCATCCGGCCTGGCGACGTGCAGCGCATGAGCGCCGGCACCGGTGTGCTGCACAGCGAGTACAACGCCTCGCCCGACTCGATCGTGCATTTCCTGCAGATCTGGATCCAGCCGGACCGGCGCGGGGTCGCGCCCAGCTACGAGCAGAAGCACTTCCCCGTCGAGCAGAAGCGCGGCCGGTTGCGGCTCGTGGCGTCCCCGGACGGCGCCGACGGCTCCGTCAGCATTCACCAGGACGCGCGCGTCTATGCAACGGTGCTGGACGGTGCGGACGAGGTCGTCCACCCCCTCGCGAGCGGCCGCCGAGCCTATGTCCACGTCGCACGCGGCAGCGTGGAGGTGAATGGACAGCACCTGACTGCCGGCGATGGTGCCCGGATAGAGAGCGAGCCGGAACTGCGGCTGGGGCATGCGCAGCAGGCCGAGGTGCTGCTGTTCGACATGGTCCAGGCAGGGTGATCATCGACGATTCCGAGGCGCGACGCACATGAGCGGATATCTTCTCGACGGGCAATGGCACACGGGCTGGTACGACACCAGCACCACCGGCGGCGAGTTCCGCCGCACCGTCACGCGCTTTCGCGGCCGCATCAGCGCGGATGGTTCGACGCCGTATCCGGCCGAGGCCGGGCGCTACCATCTGTACGTGTCGCTCGCCTGTCCCTGGGCACACCGCACGCTGATCTTCCGAGCCCTCGAGGCGCTGGAGGACATCGTGCCGGTGTCGATCGTCGAGCCGGTGATGCACGATCAGGGCTGGGAGTTCGGCGACGGGCCCGGCTGCATTCCGGACACCGTGAACGGCTTCCGCCACCTGCGCGAGCTGTACACCGCCGCCGATCCGCGCTTCAGCGGCAGGGTGACCGTGCCGGTGCTGTGGGACAGGCAGACGCGGACCATCGTCAGCAACGAGTCGGCCGAAATCATCCGCATGTTCGGCTCGGCCTTCGACGCGTTCACATCGGTTCGTACGGACTACTACCCGGAAGCGCTGCGCCCGCGCATCGACGAGATCAATGACTTCGTCTACACGCGGGTGAACAACGGCGTGTACCGCTGCGGCTTCGCGGGATCGCAGGAAGCCTACGAGCAGGCGTTCGATGCGCTGTTCTCCGCGCTGGACCGGCTGGAGAAGATCCTGGGACGATCGCGGTATCTGGTGGGCGACCAGGTCACCGAGGCCGACTGGCGCCTGTTCACCACGCTGGTCCGCTTCGACGCGGTGTACTACGTGCACTTCAAGTGCAACCAGCGCCGCATCGCCGAGTTCCCGAACCTGTCACGCCTGGTCCGGGAGTTGTACGCGGTCCCCGGCATCGCCGCGACGGTGGACATGGATCACATCAAGCGGCACTACTACATGAGCCACCGGCATCTGAATCCGACGGGAATCGTGCCGAAGGGACCTCGATTGGAGTTCATGCCGGCCGACCAGTGAACCGCGATATCGTTCCAACCCCCGCCGCTCCGGCGAGAGTTCCCACCTCCGTCCCCCGGCGGAACCTGCCCCGCGAGGATTCAACCCGGGTGAACCGGAAGCCCGGTCCTTGGCCGTTCCCGTAGGTTATCTGTAACCCTTCTCGCGCTAGCCTTTCTGCGACGCACCCGCGGGTGCACCAACGAGGAGAGAAGGAGATGCTCGCGTCGATGAGGACATCGGGGATCGCTGCGGCCGGCCTGGCTCTGCTGGCGGCGCTATCCATGCCCGCTCTGGCACAGAAATCCGGTCACTTCCAGGGGCATGCGGTACTGCTCAACATGAAGTACTCCGACATGAAGGCGCCGGACGGCCATCCCTACAAGACCATGTTCACGGGCGAACAGGAAGGGCTGATCTTCCACAACGGCGGCGGGGCGGCGCTCGACAGGATGCTCGACCGTGCCCATTACATCGTTCAGTACGTCGGGGACGCGGGTAGCAGTTCCGGCTACTGCATGAAGACATTCACCACCAAGGACAAGCACCAGCTGCACGCGCGCTGCGACTGGAAGGCGACCGCGACCGGATCGGCCGGTATCGTGACGCTCCTGGGCGGCACCGGGCCATTCGCAGGGATCAAGGGGAAGGGCAAGTTCAATTTCGTCGCGGTGAACGAGCGGGTGAACTGGGACGACATCGAATGGGAGTGGGAACTGCCCTGACTCCCGTCGACAGGCCGGGACCATGCCAGAGAGCTACATCGTTCACGTGTACCGGCGCGAGGATGACGGCAGCGTGATCGGCATGGTCGAGCGGGCCGGCGAGGGTCGCCGCCGACCCTTTCGCAATCGCGACGAGCTGTGGTCCTTGCTCGATGCCCGTCCCGCGGCGGCCCCCGATCCGGGAGGCGGGGGCGATGACCGCGCGTCGATTCCGGACACGAACGCCCCGGCACGACTAGAATGAAAGCCTCCGTCCGGGGGTGCGGTATATGCCGCTGCGCAGCAAGCCCGTCGCGAAGCTGAGCCGTCCTCGCTTGCATGGCGCGGCCGCACGGGAGCGCCTGTACCGCCGCCTGGACGATGCCATGACGCGCCCGGGGCTGTGCGTGGTGGGACCGCCGGGGGCGGGCAAGACCACCCTGGTCGCGAGCTGGCTCGACTCGCGCGAAGTGCCGGGTATCTGGTATCAGGTGGACAGCGGGGACGCCGATCTGTCCACCTTCTTCTACTACCTTCAGCTTGGCGCGGAGCCGTTTCGACGACGGCGCCAGTCACCACTTCCGCTCCTGACGCCCGAGTATCGCGGCGAGCTCGAGAGCTTCGCGCGGCGGTTCTTTCGCGAGCTGTTCGCACGACTGCCCGAATCCGCCGTGGTGGTCCTCGACAACTACCAGGAAGTCGGCCCGTCGGAGCGGTTTCATCAGCTAGTGGCCGAGGCCATGTCCGAGGTGCCGCCCGGCAATCTGCTCGCGGTGATCAGCCGGCACGATCCACCGGACAGCTACGCACGCCTGAAGGCGAATTCGGCGGTGACGATGCTCGACTGGGACGACCTGCGCCTGACCATGGAGGAGACCCGTGCGCTTTCGGGTACGCGCTCCAGCGACCCGGCGCAGCTGGAGCGCCTGCACGCCCTGTGCGGCGGGTGGGCAGCGGGCCTCACCCTGCTCCTCGAGCGCGGCAACGCCGGGCAGCTCTTGCCTCCGGACGACGTGACCCACCTCGACAACGTGTTCAGATTCTTCGCCGCGCAGATCCTCGACCAGCTGGATGGGGATATGCGGCGCTTTCTTCTGCAGACGTCCTGCCTGCCGCGCGTACCGGTCGGCATTGCGCGCGCGCTAACCGGCAACGACCGCGCTGGAACGATTCTCGACGAGCTGTACCGTCGCCATCTGTTCGTGCATCGGCGTCCGGGCGTCGAAGCCACCTACCAGTATCACGCGCTGTTCCAGACCTTCCTGTGCCGACGCGCAGCGGACGAGATGCCGGTCGCGCAGCGCCTTGTGCTCGAACGCAGGGCGGCGATGCTGCTGGAGAAGGCGGAACAGGTGGAAGACGCCTTTGCGCTCTACCGACAGGCCAGCGCGTGGGCGCAGGCAGCCTCCCTTGCCCTGCGCGAGGCGCCCGTGCTGCTCGCACAGGGCCGGGCCCGGACCGTGAAGGAGTGGATCGCCGCGCTGCCGGTGCCTGTCCGCGCGGCCGACCCGTGGTTCGACTACTGGCAGGGTCAGGCCGATCTCGCGGAGGACCAGGCATTGGCGCGTGTACTGTTCGAGCGGGCCGCGGACGGATTCCAGGTTCGCGGCGACGCGCTCGGAGTAGCGCTTTCTGTCTGCGGCGTAATCGATTCGATCTATTTCGAATGGTCCGACTTCAGTCCGATGTCGCAGTGCGTGGACCGGCTGCAGCGGCTGATCGACGGGGGTCGGCTGCCGGGCCGACCGGAAGTGGAGCTCAAGGTGCAGTCCAGCCTTCTGATAGCGATGCTCTACGGCACGCCCGGTCACCGCGCGCTGACGCACTGCGTGGAGAAGGTTGGAAGCCTCCTGTCGGCCGATCTTGATATGAATCTGCGAGTCGGCAGCGCGACGTCCCTCATGACGTACTCCAGCCTGGCATTGGACGGGCCACGAGGAAGGGCCGTCAAATCGATCGTCCGTCCGCTCCTCGTGGACCGTCGCATCACGCCTCTCAATCAGCTGTGGTGGCTGGTCCGCAGTGCCTGGTTCGACTTTCGGATCGAGGGCCAGGACCACGATGCGCTTGCGCTGCTCGACGCGGCGGAGGCGCTCATCGAGGCGCATGACTTGTCAGGGCTGCGCTCCGCGAGAATGCTGATCGCCAGCTACAGAAATGACATTCTCATGACCCGGGGGAGCTGGCAGCAGGCGCGATCGGTTCGCCAGGCAGTCTCGCAGATCGAGAACGCTGAACGTCCCGTTCACGCCTACCTCGTCACGATAATGGAACTCAAGCGTGCGGTATCCGCCGGAGATTCACGCGAGATGAAGCGTCTCGCTCCCATCGCGCACGAAACGGCGCACCGCTCGGGAATGCCGTACGTGCAGATGCAGGCTGCACTCTTTCACGCGATCACCCGCGCCGTCGAAGGCGATCTTGCCGAAACAGGCGAGCTCTGTGATGTCGTCGCCCGAATGACGCATGGCACCTGCTTCACGTGGTTCCAGACGGAAGCGGGCTTCCTCAAGGCGGTGGCCGCGATGCGCGGCGGACAGGAGGAATTGCTGCCCGAACTCATGCCTGCCGCCTTCGGCACCGCACGCGTCAGAGGCCACACCTTTCCCGAACGCGGCTACGCCGGCTTCGTCGACCTGTGCGCCAGGGCGCTCGAAGCGGGCATCGAATCCGAGTACGTGGAGAGCGTGATCCGCCGATTCCGGCTCCCGGCGCCTGATCAGCTGGTGCCGTTCTGGCCATGGCCGATCGAGGTTCTGGCCCTGGGCGACTTCCGGATCATGCGCGACGGCGTTCCGGTCGAGTACGGTGCACGGGCACCCGCCAAGGTCCTGGCACTGCTCAAGGCGCTGATCGCCCTCGGCGGCCAGAACGTGCCGTATGCGGCGTTGATCGATGCGCTGTGGAGCGACGAGGAGGGCGACGCAGCGAGCAACGCGCTCGGCGTGACGGTCAGCCGCCTGCGCAAGCTGCTCGGTTGCGCGGATGCGATCCTGGTCGCCGACGAGAGGATCTCGCTCAACCTGCAACGCTGCTGGGTGGATGCGTTCGCCCTCGAGCGGCTGGTGGAGCGCTTCCCCGACAACGGCGACGACGCGGCGGCCAGACGCTTCATCGACCGGGTGCTGGCCCTGTACCGGGGCCAGTTCCTGCCCGCGGACACGGGCCAGCGCTGGAGCATGCAGATGCGCATGCGGCTGCGTGACCGCTTCGTCCGCTTCGTGGAGCGCGCGGGTGCGCGCCTGGAGGCTGCCGGCGACATGGACGGCGCCATCGACTGCTACCGCAAGGGACTCGACGCCGACGACCTGGCGGAGGAGTTCTATCAGGGCCTGATGCGCTGCTACCTCGCGCAGCAGCGACCGGCCGAGGGCATGCAGGTGTTCCGCCGCCTGCGACAGACCCTGTCGGTGCTGCTCGGGCTGTCGCCTTCGCCGCGCAGCCAGAGCCTGTCGGCGGACTTGCAGCGCGTTGGCCAGGCAGCTTCGGCGCAGATCCGCACGTGAGCCGGATGCAGGCGTTCAGCCGGACCGGCGGCGCGATGCAGTGCCCGGGGCGGTTATCATCGTCGCATGCTTCGCATCCGCAATCTCTCCAAGAGCTATCAGGGCGCACGCGTGCGGGCCGTCCTGAGGAACGTCGAACTCGATCTCGCGGCCGGAGACTACGTGTCCATCATGGGCGAGTCCGGTTCCGGGAAATCCACGCTGCTCAATCTGATCGCCGGCCTCGACGTGCCGGATGAAGGAGAGATCGCGGTCGATGGCGTGGCGCTGGGCGGGCTGTCCGACGATGCGCTGACGCGATTGCGGCGCGAGCGGATGGGATTCGTGTTCCAGGCCTTCCACGTCCTGCCGTACCTGAGCGTGGTGCAGAACGTCGCGTTGCCGCTGAATCTGCTCGGCGCGCAGGCGCATACGGCGACGCGGCGCGCACGCGCGATGCTCGACGCAGTGGGCCTGGGCGAGCGTGTCTCCAGCGCACCGCGCGAACTTTCCGGCGGCGAACTGCAGCGGGTGGCCATCGCCCGCGCGCTGGTGCACGAGCCGGCGCTGGTGCTGGCGGACGAACCGACCGGCAATCTCGATCCGGACAGCGCCGATCAGGTGCTCGCGCTCCTGCGCGAGCAGATCAAGGGGCGCAGGTCAGCCGGGATCCTGGTGACGCACTCCCGGCATGCGGCGCAGTCCACGGATCACGTCCTCGTGCTCGGCCCAGAAGGTCTCGGGCGGCCCGACTCGACCCGGTAGCGTGCCATGGCCGCATACGATGCCGGCATGAGCGATCAGTGGATCGCGTCCGCATACTCGTTCGCCTGCTCGTTCGTACACGATCCGTAAGTGTCGGCGCGCTAGCATCGTGCTCGGAACGTCAGCGTCGGCGCACTCGCGCGGTTGCGTCTCGTTCCCTCTCGACTGCTCAGGGGGTTTCCATGGACATCGTTCGAAGCGCCTGCTGCACGATCCTCGCTGTCTGGCTCGCATTGCCATTCGCCGGCTGGGCGGGAAACTGCTCCGGCACCAACTTCAATTCCACCACGCACTGGGAGGAAGTGGAGATCGGGAAGGGCTCGAAAGTCGCGACGCACCGTCACACCAGCACGATCAGAAGCGACGACACGAGCGCGCCCTACCACATGGCCTCGGGCGAGTGTGTAGGCGCGTACCTGATCGGCGCGGATGGTCGCATGCAGGGGAGCGGCTCCTGTGCGCGCGCCGACAAGGACGGTGACGTGCTGTACGAAGAATGGGTGATGCCCTCCGGTACCGCGCTCGAGGGCACCTGGAGGATCGTCGGCGGCACCGGGAAGTTCGCCAAGGCAACGGGCAATGCACGATGGGAGGCTTCGCTGCTCGGACCGAAATCCGCCGCGGTGCGGTGGAGCGGCCAGTGCGACTGAAACCCGGCTCGTGAGTTCAGCGCTCGCCAGGTATCCGGCCACTGATCGGCCGGGGACTGCGCCGGGGATGCCGGCCGGGAGCAGACCGTTCGGGAACAGGCCGGCCGGGAACAGGCCGACCGGGAACTGATCGGCTGGGAGCGAGCGGCGGCGTGCGCCGCCGTTCCCGGCCGTTCACGCAGAACCGGCCAGTCGTCTGCCATCACAGCAGTGCCGTCACCCGCTTCTCGCCGCGCTCGTACACCACGTGTGCGCGCCCCACGAGCAGCGGATCGAGCGGGGCGATCGCGTCGATGTCCTTGTTCGCGTACGGCAGCCGGTGCAGCACGTAGCGCATCGCGTTGAGGCGTGCGCGCTTCTTGCAGTCGGACTTGATCACCGTCCACGGCGCGTCCGCCGTGTCGGTGTAGAAGAACATCGCCTCCTTGGCCTTGGTGTAGTCCTCCCACTTGTCCAGCGAGGCCATGTCGATGGGGGAGAGCTTCCACTGCTTGAGCGGATGCGCCTCGCGTTCCTTGAAGCGCCGCCGCTGCTCGTTGCGACTCACCGAGAACCAGAACTTGATGAGATGCACATCGCTGCGCACGAGGTTGCGTTCGAACTCCGGCGCCTGACGCATGAACTCGTTGTATTCGTCCGGCGTGCAGAACCCCATCACGCGCTCGACGCCGGAGCGGTTGTACCAGGAGCGGTCGAACAGGGCGATCTCGCCCGCGGTGGGCAGGTGCTGGACATAGCGCTGGAAGTACCACTGGCCGCGCTCGACCTCGCTCGGCTTCTCCAGCGCCACCACGCGCGCGCCGCGAGGATTGAGGTGCTCCATGAAGCGCTTGATCGTGCCGCCCTTGCCTGCCGCGTCGCGCCCCTCGAACAGGATCACGACCTTCTGCCCGCTGTTCTTGACCCAGGCCTGCAGCTTGAGCAGTTCGACCTGAAGCCGGTACTTCTGCTTCTCGTAGTTGCGGCGGGAGAGCAGATGCTTGTACGGGTAGCCGCCCTCGCGCCAGTCGGATGCCAGCTCTTCGTCGGGATCGCGCCGCGGCACGATGCCGGTGGGCGACTCCACCAGCGCCTTGCGCAGCATGGCGGCGTCGTCCGGAGATGCGCCGGCCATGATCGCGCCGAGCGAATCCGCCAGTCCGTTCACGTCGCCGGTCCGGGCATGGGCGACGATGTCCCGTACCGCGTTGATCTTGGCATTCTGGGCCGCTGCCACCGCCTCGGACACCACATGGCGCTCGATGCCCTCCGCGGTATCGGCCGGTGCCACGTCGCCCGCATCGGTCTTGCGCGCACCGCGCCTGCGCACCAGGGGCGTGGCTGGTGCCCGCGCGCGGTTGCGCCGGGTGCGGGCTGGTCTGTTCGAGTTGTCGGATGCCATGCGGATCTCCCTGGAGGGGCGGCGGTGCGCCAAAACGTTCATGTTCGGCCCTGGGGCAGGGGGCAATTTGAAGTAGATCAAGTCGCCCGCAATCTCCCTGTCATTCCATGGCGATGCGGGGCCGTCCCCGCTCCGTCGCCCCCGGCTCATCGGCCCATCGGTGCAGTGCGCCGGCCGGTTGTCGAAACCCCGTCCCGCCCATGCCGCGGCACTCGGGCAGGGTCGCGTGCGCTGCGCGGGCGTGCCCGCTACACTGCACGCCGGCTTTCACGCCGGCAGCGCGTGCCCGCTTCGCAGCGCCGTCTGACAACAAGAAATCCATGGCCCTCAAGAAATCCCAGCTCTACGGCAAGCTCTGGCAGTCCTGCGACGAACTGCGCGGCGGCATGGATGCCAGCCAGTACAAGGACTACGTGCTGACGCTGCTGTTCGTCAAGTACGTGTCCGACAAGTACGCCGCCGACCCGCAGGCGCTGATCGACGTACCGCCCGGCGCCCGCTTTGCCGACATGGTGGCCGCCAAGGGCGACAAGGAGATCGGCGACCGCATCAACATCATCATCGGCAGGCTGGCCGAGGCCAACGACAGCCTGCAGGGCGCCATCAACGTCGCCGACTTCAACGATGAAGACAAGCTCGGCAAGGGCCGCGAGATGGTGGACCGCCTCTCCAGACTGGTGGCCATCTTCGAAGGCCTGGACTTCGGCCGCAACCGCGCCGAAGGCGACGACCTGCTGGGCGACGCCTACGAATACCTGATGCGGCACTTCGCCACCGAATCGGGCAAAAGCAAGGGTCAGTTCTACACGCCGGCCGAGGTCTCGCGGGTGATGGCGCAGCTCGTCGGGCTGGACCGCGCCAGCTCGGCCATGCAGACGATCTACGACCCCACCTGCGGTTCGGGCTCGCTGCTGCTGAAGGCGCACGATCTGGCCAGGAGCCGCACCGGACACGACCTGACGATCTACGGGCAGGAGATGGACAACGCCACCTCGGCGCTGGCGCGCATGAACATGGTGCTGCACGACTGCCCGACGGCCGAGATCTGGCCAGCCAACTCGCTGTCCAGCCCGCACTTCAAGGACGAGCGCAACCCGCTGCGGCTCAAGGCCTTCGACTACGTGCTGGCCAATCCGCCCTTCTCGCAGAAGAACTGGACCAGCGGGCTCGATCCGGCCAACGACTTGTACGGCCGCTTCGGCCTGAAGGAGCACGACTGGGGCGTGCCGCCGCCGAAAAACGGCGATTACGCCTTCCTGCTGCACATCCTGACGAGCCTCAAGAGCAGCGGCCGCGGCGCGGTGATCCTGCCGCACGGCGTGGTCTTTCGCGGCGGCGCCGAAGGCGCCATCCGCAAGAAGCTGGTGCAGCAGGGCGTGATCCTGGCGCTGGTGGGCCTGCCGGCCAACCTCTTCTACGGCACCGGCATTCCGGCGTGCATCGTCGTGCTGGACAAGGCGGGCAGCGCGGGGCGGCGCGGCATCTTCATGATCGACGCGAGCCGCGGCTTCATCAAGGACGGCAACAAGAACCGGCTGCGTGCGCAGGACATGCACCGCATCGTCGACACCTTCGGCCGCCAGCTCGAGCAGCCGCGCTACGCGCGCATGGTCCCGGTGGCGGAAATCCAGGCCAACGACTTCAACCTGAACCTGCCGCGCTACATCGACGCGAGCGAGCCCGAGGACCAGCAGGACATCGAGGCTCACCTGAAGGGCGGCATCCCCGACCGCGATCTGGACGCGCTGGCTGCCTACTGGCAGGTGCTGCCCGGTGTCCGCGCGCAACTCTTCGAATCCGCCGGCCGCCCCGGCTACAGCCGGCTGCTGGTGGAGCCCGAGCAGGTGAAGGCCACGATCTTCGGGCACCCGGAGTTCAGCGCCTTCCGGCAGCAGGTGCAGGCGCGCTTCGAGGCCTGGCGCGCGGCGCAGCGCCCTGGGCTCGTCGCCCTCGAGCCCGGCGACTCACCCAAGCAGTTCATCGAGACCTTGTCCGAGGCCTTGCTCGCGGCCTTCCAGGGCGCGCCACTCGTCGACCCCTACGACGTCTACCAGCGGCTGATGGACTACTGGGACGAGACGATGAACGACGATGCCTGGTTCATCGCGCTGGATGGCTGGCAGGCGCTGGCCGACGGCAAGCCGAACGTCGACCTGATCCCCGAGCACCTGGTGATCGCGCGCTATTTCGCGACAGACCAGGCGCAGGTGGATGCACTGGAAGCCGAGCGCGATGCGGTGACGCTGGAGCTGGAGGAACTGATCGAGGAGCACGGCGCCAGCAATGGTGACGACAGCGGGCCGCTGGACGAGGCCAGGAACGACAAGGGCAAGGTCACGGCCAAGGCCGTGAAGGAGCGCCTGCGCGAGATTCGCGGTGAAGAGGACGCCGACGACGAGCGCGTGGTGCTGGAGAGACTGCAGGCGTTGTTCGACAAGGAGACGGCGGCGGGCAAGAAGCTGAAGGAAGCGCAGAAGGCGCTGGGCGCCAAGGTGATGGTGAAGTACGGGCAGCTAACAGGCGATGAGGTCAAGGCGCTTGTCGTCGACGACAAGTGGCTGGCATCCGTAGCTTCGGCTGTAGCCGGCGAGCAAGATCGCGTAAGTCAGTTGCTGTCGCGGCGCTGCCGCGAACTTGCTGACCGCTACGGGGCTCCTTTGCCCGATCTGACCGGCGCGGTGGATGCGCTGTCTGCCAAGGTACACGCGCATCTGGCGAGGATGGTGCATCCGTGAGTCAGCTACTGACCGACGGCGCCGGGCGAGAGGGATCAGATCCCACGTGGCCGACTCGGCCGCTACGCAAGATCAGCGCGTTCATCTCTAAGGGCTCGACGCCGACGACATACGGGTTCAGGTGGGAGCGATCTGGGGTTCTGTTTCTTCGCAGCGAATGTGTCTCGGAGCGTGGCCTCGATCTCACTCAGTCCATGTTCATCTCCGAAGAGGCGCACGCTGCGCTACGACGGAGTGAAGCCACCGAAGGCGACATCCTGATCACGATCACTGGAAATGTTGGCCGTGTCGTCCGACTCAGGGGTGTTGATAGGGCGAACATGAACCAGCACATTGCACGCATCCGCGTCACAGCGTCGGATGCGGAACCTGAGTTTGTGTTCCAGGTGCTGGCGCAGCCGGCTATGCGACGCTACTTCTCGTCCATCACGACCGGACAGGCTTACCCGCAGATCAGTCTGGTTCAGGTTCGCGACGCGGAGATTCCGTTCCCGCCGCTCGAAGAACAGCGAGCCGTCGCCGAAGCGCTCGGCGACGTTGACGCCCTGCTTGCCAAGCTCGACCAACTGATCGCCAAGAAGCGCGACCTCAAGCAGGCCGCGATGCAGCAGTTGTTGACGGGGCGCCTTCGGCTTCAGAGCTTCACAGGGCAGTGGGAAGACCGGAACCTCGCAAGTTTGGGCTCGCTGCTGAAGGGGCGAGGCGTTACTCGTGATCAGGCCAAATCGGGCTCCATAGCCTGCATTCGATACGGCGAGATCTACACCACGCATCACGACATCGTGCGCGGCATCACCTCCTGGATTTCGCCCCCAGTTGCGGCGACGGCCACGAAGCTCAAGTGTGGGGACATCCTGTTTGCCGGCTCGGGTGAGACCAAGGAGGAGATCGGCAAGTGCGTTGCGTTCATCGACGACTTCGAAGCCTACGCTGGAGGCGACATCGTCATCCTGCGGCCTCGCGGCGTGGACTCACGCTTTCTGGGATATGCGTTGAACACCCCCGAGGTGAATCGGCAGAAGGCGAACTTCGGGCAAGGCGATGCGGTGGTGCACATCAGTGCCGCCGCTCTCGGCAGAGTCACGGTTCGACTGCCGCCGCTGGACGAGCAGGTGGCCATTGGGAAGGTTCTTGCCGACATGGACATCGAATTGGCTACGCTCGAAGCCCGCCGCGACAAGACCCGCCAGCTCAAGCAGGGCATGATGCAGGCGCTGCTGACGGGCCGGATCCGGCTGGTGTGACCGGCCGCCAGGTTCGGTCCGGCCGGGCCAGCGTCCGGATGTATACGGTCTGAACCGTATACGCCCGCATAAGTGGCTATAGCCCGCGCTCACCCCAACCGCCCGGCAGGCATTGTCCCAGCACTTATTGACTTTTATCTCTGTTCAGATAAATTATTACTTCTCCGATATTTAGAGATAAAGTGATCCACTTCCCCCGTGAGGCCCTGGCCCAGGAGCTTGTCGCGGCGCTGCGGGGCCAGGTGGTCTTCGGCGATGCGCACAACGGCCTGTTCCTGGCCGCGCCGCGCCGCACGGGGAAGTCCACCTTCTTGCAGGCCGACCTGAAGCCGGCGCTGGAGGCGGCCGGCGTGGTCGTGGCCTATGTGGATCTCTGGGCCGATCCTCGGCGCGATCCGGGCGACCTGATCGCGGATGCCATTGCCCGCGCCCTGGTGCCGCACCAGAGCCTGGTCAGCCGGACGGCCAAGAGAGCCGGGCTGGACAGCGTGACGATCGCGGGTGCGCTGAAGATCGACGTCAGCAAGATCGGCAAGATCGACGGCGTGACGCTGCCCGATGCCCTGCGCGCGCTGCACGAAGCCGCCCAGGCGCCGGTGGCCCTGATCGTGGACGAGGCTCAGCATGCGCTGACCAGCGAGGCCGGCGAAGCCACAATGTCGGCGCTGAAGTCCGCCCGTGACCAGCTCAACCGACCGGGTGAAGTGAACCTGATGCTGGTGATGTCGGGCTCGGACCGTGACAAGCTGCTGCGGCTGGTCAATACCTACGGCTCACCCTTCTATGGCTCGCAGATCACGCGCATGCCGCCGCTGGGCCAGGATTTCGTCGACCACGTGGCGCGGCTGATCACGGCACAGCGCCCGGAGCTGGCTCCGGTGGATACCGGCTTGCTGATGCAGGCCTTCGAGCGTTTCGGCCAGCGCCCCCAGTTCTTCATGGAGGCCCTGGGCCAGTCGCTCAGCCCGCTGGCCGACCTGACCGGGCGCTTCGAGCAGGCCGTGGTCGATGCCGCGAGCCGGCGCCAGGTCGACGACGAGGCGCAGATGGAGTCCGAATTTCTCGCGCTGCGGCCGCTCGAGCGCGCGGTGTTGTGGCGCCTGCTGGAGCAGGGGCCGCGCTTTCGTCCCTACGACGGCGAGGCGCTGCACTTCTACCGCGAGAAGACGGGCGCACCGGTCACGGTGGCCAAGGCGCAGAACGCGCTGAAGTCGCTGCGCGAAAGGACGCCGGCGCTGGCCTGGAAGTCGGCGCGTGGCGAGTACGCGGTGGACGATGCCGCGATGCACCGTTGGTACGAGCAGCTCGTCCAGACCGGGCGCTGGCCGCCCGAGGACGCGCAAGGCGACCTCGCTTTGACAGACGGAGACGACGCCTGATGGGCGCCGTGCCGGTCGGCCAGATCGAGAAGAAGACGCAGGAGCGGGTGCTGAATCTGCTCAGCCAGCGGTTGGGCTACACCGACCTGGGCAATCGCATCGACCGACCGGGCAACTCGAACATCGAGTCCGACGCCTTGGAGGCCTGGCTGGCAAGACGTGGCGTGAGCGAGGCGCTGGCGTCGCGTGCGCTCTTCGAACTCCACAAGGCGGCCAACGACACCAGCAAGAGCCTGTACGACCGCAACCACGCCGTCTACCGCCTGCTGCGCTACGGCGTGAAGGTGCGGCCCGAGGCTGGCGAGAACACCGTCACCGTCTGGCTGGTGGATTGGATGGATCCGCTGGCGAATGATTTCGGTGTGGCCGAGGAAGTGACCGTCCCCGGTGGGGATCTGGTCAGTGGAGCGAAGGCCAATACCAAGCGCCCCGACGTGGTGCTGTACGTCAACGGCATCGCACTTGGCGTGCTGGAGCTGAAGCGCTCCACGGTCTCGGTGTCCGAAGGCATCCGCCAGAACCTGGACAACCAGAAGAAGGAATTTATCCAGCCCTTCTTCTCGACGATGCAGTGGGTGATGGCGGGCAACGACACCGAAGGCCTGCGCTACGCCACCATCGAGACGCCCGAGAAGTACTGGCTGTCGTGGGTTGAAGACACGGGCGACTTCGCCGGCGAGCCCAACCTGCTGGACCGGCACCTGCTGCAGCTGTGCGGGAAGCGCCGCTTCCTGCAGCTGATCCACGACTTCATCGTCTTCGACGCCGGCATCAAGAAGGTGTGCCGGCAGAACCAGTACTTCGGCGTGGTGGCGGCGCAGGAGTTCATCCGCCGGCGCGAGGGCGGGATCATCTGGCACACCCAGGGCAGCGGCAAGTCGCTGACGATGGTGTGGCTGGCCAAGTGGATCCGCGAGAACCGGCCCGGCGCCCGCGTGCTGATCATCACCGACCGTACCGAGCTGGACGAGCAGATCGAGAGGGTCTTCCTCGGCGTCAGCGAGCGCATCTACCGTACGAAGAGCGGGGCCGACCTGATCGAGACGCTGGCCCGCAGCGAGGAATCGCTGGTCTGCACCCTGGTGCACAAGTTCGGCGGCAAGGACGGTGAGGAAGGCGCGGCGGGCACGGAAGCGACCAAGGCCTTCGTCGAGGCGCTGCGCAAGGTGCCGCCGGGATGGAAGGCGCAGGGCGACCTGCATGTCTTCGTCGACGAGTGCCACCGCACGCAGAGCGGCGATCTGCACGAGGCCATGAAGGCGCTGCTGCCGAGCGCGCTGTTCATCGGCTTCACCGGCACGCCGCTGCTCAAGGCCGACAAGGCGCGCAGCATCGAGGTCTTCGGACGCTACATCCACACCTACAGGTTCGACCAGGCGGTGCGCGAGGGCGTGGTGCTCGACCTGCGCTACGAGGCGCGCGACATCGACCAGTCCATCACCGCGCAGAAGAAGATCGACGAGTGGTTCGAGGCCAAGACCAAGGGCCTGAACGACCTGGCCAAGGCGCAGCTGAAGCAGAAGTGGGGCACGATGCAGCGCGTGCTCTCCAGCCAGTCGCGGCTTTCGATGATCGTGGCCGACATCCTGCTGGACATGAGCACCCGGCCGCGCCTGATGGACGGCCACGGCAACGCGATGCTGGTGGCCGGCAGCATCTACGAGGCGTGCAAGTTCTACGAGCTGTTCGCGAAGTCCGAACTGAAGGGCAAGTGCGCCATCGTCACCAGCTACATGCCTACCGCGGCCGACGCCAAGGGCGAGGCCACCGGCGAGGGCGAGACGGACAACCTGCGCAAGTTCCAGGTCTACCGGCAGATGCTGGCCGACTGGTTCAACGAGCCCGAGGACGCGGCGGCCGGCAAGGCCGAGCTGTTCGAGAAGCAGGCCAAGAAGCGCTTCGTCGAGCAGCCCGGGCAGCTCAAGCTGTTGATCGTGGTGGACAAGCTGCTGACCGGCTTCGATGCGCCGCCTGCCACCTATCTGTACATCGACAAGAAGATGCAGGACCACGGCCTCTTTCAGGCTATCTGTCGCGTGAACCGCCTGGACGGCGACGACAAACCCTACGGCTACATCGTCGACTACAAGGATCTGTTCAAGTCGCTGGAAGGGGCGGTGCGCGACTACACCAGCGGGGCGTTCGATGCCTTCGACCAGGACGACGTGAAGGGCCTGCTCAAGGACCGACTGGCCGAGGCACGGAAAGACCTGGAGGAAGCCCGCGAGGCGATCAAGGCACTGTGCGAGCCGGTGCAGCAGCCCCGGGATTCCGCCGCCCACATGCATTTCTTCTGCGCGGCGGAGTCGGGCGACGCCGAACAGCTGAAGGCCAACGAGCCCAGGCGGCTGAAGCTCTACAAGTACGCCGCGGCGCTGCTGCGCACCTACGCGGCGCTGGCCAGCGAACTCGGCGCGGCAGGCTATACGGCGACCGAGGTGCAGACGATCAAGTTCGAGGTGGACCACTACACCAAGGTGCGCGACGAAGTGCGCCTGGCGAGCGGCGACTACGTTGACCTGAAGGCTTTCGAGCCGGCGATGCGATACCTGATCGACACCTACATCCGTGCGGAGGAGAGCGAGAAGGTCTCGGCGTTCGACGATCTGTCGCTGGTCCAGCTGATCGTCGATCGGGGCGCTGCAGCGGTCGACTCGCTGCCGGCCTCGATCCGCAAAAGCCAGACAGCCGTGGCCGAGACGATCGAGAACAACGTTCGGCGCCTGATCGTCAAGGAGTCGCCGGTGGACCCGGCGTACTACGAAAAGATGTCGAAGCTGCTGGACGCGCTGATCGCTCAGCGGCGCCAGGAGGTGATCGACTACAAGAAGTACCTGGACGAGATCGCGGCGCTGACCAAGGCGGCGGCGACGCCGGGAGGCGCGCCGGCGAGCTATCCGCCGGCCGTGGATACCCCGGCGAAACGGGCGCTGTACAACAACCTCGGCAAGGACGGCACGTTGACCCTGGCCATCGACGCGGCCCTGCAGACGAGTCGCCAGGACGGTTGGCGGTCGAACGCGATGAAGCTCAAGCGGGTGCGTGCTGCGATCCATGCCGTCATGACCCAGCATGCGGCGCGATTGGTCGAGCCGCAGCCCGGGCAGGCGCAGGAGACGCCGCAGGGTTCACTCGGCGTGTCGCCTGCTGACATCGAGGCGGCGACCGACAAGGTGCTCGAACTGGCCAGGAATCAGAATGAGTACTGACAAGACCACCATGAAGGTGGCTGGCCTGATTGTCACAGTGGTCCGCAAGGACATCAAGAATCTGCATCTGGGAGTCTATCCGCCGACCGGACGGGTGCGCGTGGCGGCTCCGCTGGTGATCAGCGACGAAGCGGTTCGGCTGGCAGTCATCGACAAGCTGGCCTGGATCGAGCTGCAACGCTCCAAGTTCGAGCAGCAACCGCGCCAGTCACGGCGAGAGATGGTGGCTGGCGAGAGCCACTACGTGTTCGGCCGACGTTGCCGTCTGCGGGTGCAGGAGACCGACGGCAAGGCACATGTCGCCAGGCGTGGCATTGCGTCGCTGGACCTGTTCATACGGCAGGGCGCCACACGAGAGCAGCGGGAGGACGTGCTGGCGCAGTGGTATCGCGATCAGCTGAAGGCCGTCGTCGGCCCCTTGGTCGACAAGTGGAGCATGAAGCTCAGCGTCCAGCCCCTTGGCTGGAGCGTGAAGCGGATGAAGACGAAGTGGGGCAGTTGCACAGCCGTTACCAGGCGCCTGTGGTTCAACGCCGAACTGGCGAAGAAGCCGGTGGAGTGCATCGAATATATCGTGGTCCACGAACTGGTCCACCTGATCGAGCCGAAGCACGGCGACCGATTCCTGGCCTTGATGAACCAACACCTTCCCCGCTGGACCTCCATACGTGCCCGACTGAACGCAGCGCCACTCGCACATGACGGCTGGACCTACTGATTGCCGCGCCAGACAACGTGGTGCAGGCTGCCTGGGCAGGCAGCATGGTGAAGCGAGAACTGCGTTCCGGTACATCATTGCGGCTGAGCGCGCACGAGGTCCAAGATGAAACAGGAAGTCCCCGCCGATCCCGCCTTCCACATCGAGTTCGCCCGCATCGCGGGCCAGCGCATCGAGCATCGCTGGATCCGTCCGCACGCCTCGCGCGCCGCGCCCAGGCATCCGACGCTCGTGTTCCTGCACGAGGGCCTGGGCTCGACCCGTCAGTGGCGCACCTTCCCGGACCGCGTCGCCGAGGCAACCGGCTGCGCCGCGCTGGTGTACTCGCGCCAGGGCTACGGCCACTCGGAGCCGCGCACCGGGCCGCGCACGGTGGACTACCTGCACCGTGAGGCGCTGGAGCGGCTGCCCGCGCTGCTCGATCACTTCGGCATCGACCGGCCCGTGCTGATCGGGCACAGCGACGGCGCTTCCATCGCGCTGATCCACGCCGGATCCGGCATCCGGCCGGTGCGTGCCCTGGTGGCGATGGCGCCGCACGTGTTCGTGGAGGAAATGGCGCTGATCGGCATCGCGCAGGCGTGCGATTCCTTCCTCACCACCGATCTGGCTGCGCGAATGACCAAGTACCACGCCGACGCCGCTTCAGTCTTCTGGGGCTGGCACGGCATCTGGCTGCATCCGGATTTTCTTGCGTGGAACATCGAGAAGTATCTCGCGGGCATCGACTGTCCCGTGATGCTGATCCAGGGCCTGGACGACGAGTACGGCACGCCCGCCCAGATCGACGCCATCGCCGCGCAGGTGAACGGGCCGGTGGAGCAGGTGCTGCTGGAGAACTGCAGGCACTCGCCGCACAAGGACCGCAAGGAGGACACGCTCGAGGCGATCGCGCGCTTCGTGCTCCGGCTGGCCGGGTGATGCCTCCGGCCGCCCTGCTGCTCGGTCCGCTGCTGCAGGACAGGCTGCGCGTGCTGGTCGCGCTGTTCGCCATCGCGCTCGGGGTGGCGCTGGGCTATGCGGTGCAGATCGTCAACGGGGCCGCCGTGCGCGAGTTCGCACATGCGCTGCAGGGCTTCTCGGGCGAAGCCGATCTGAGCGTGCGCGGTCCGCGATCGGGCTTCGACCAATCCGTCTATCCCGCCATCGCGCGCCTGCCGCAGGTTGCAGTCGCCAGTCCCGTGCTCGAGGTGCAGGCACAGGTGAGCGGCCGCAAGGAGCCGCTGCGCGTGGTGGGGCTGGACGTGTTTCGCGCGGCCCGCATCCAGCCCTTCCTGCTCGCCCAGGCAGACGACTTCATGGATGCGCTGCGCGCGGATACGGTGTTCCTGAGTCCGGCGGCGCGCGAGTGGCTGGGGCTCGATATCGGTGATGCGCTGCCGCTGCAGGTCGGCATGCGCGAGGTGCGTCTGCGCGTGGCGGGCTGGCTTCCGGCGCAGGGCACGCGGGCGCGCGTCGCGGTGATGGACATCGCCGCCGCACAGTGGGTGCTGCAACGCCAGGGCGTGCTCTCGCGCGTGGACCTGCAGCTGCGTCCCGGTGCCGATCCGGCGCAGGCCCGTGAGGCGATCGCGGCCCTGGTCCCGGCAGGCGTGCAGGTGGACAGTCCGGACAGCGCCGTGGAGGCCACCGGCCGCATGACGCGCGCCTATCGCATCAATCTCAACGTGCTGGCCCTGGTCGCCCTGTTCACCGGCGGGTTGCTGGTGTTCTCCACCCAGGCGCTGAGCGTGGTGCGCCGGCGCGCACAGCTGGCACTGCTGCGCGTGCTCGGCTTCACCCGCCGGAAACTGGTCGCGCAATTGCTGCTCGAGGGGCTGCTGGTGGGTGCGGCCGGCGCCGCGCTGGGCGTCGTGCTGGGCTTCGCCCTGGCAGCCGGCGTACTGCGCGTCGTCGGTGCGGATCTCGGAGCAGGGCATTTCCGCGGCGTCGAGGCCGCGCCCTCGCTCGAGCTGGGCGCCATCGCCGTATTCTTCCTGCTGGGAACGGGCGCGGCACTGCTCGGCAGTCTGCTGCCGGCACTGGAGGCCGCGCGGGCACGTCCGGCTGCCGCACTCAAGGCCGGCGACGAGGGCAGCGCCTTTGCACGCCTGGGTCGGGTTGGCCCCGGTGTGCTGCTGCTCGCGCTCGCGGCAGTGTGCGTGCAGCAGCCTGCGGTCGCCGACTTGCCGCTGTTCGGCTATCTGGCCATCGCGCTGATGCTCATCGGCACCATCCTGCTGCTGCCGCGCCTGCTTGCCGTGCTGTTGCGCCTGCTGCCGGCGCCCGGCGGTGTGGCGCCCACCCTCGCGCTGGCGCAGTTGCGCAACGCGCCCGGGCCGGCGAGCGTGAGCCTGGCTTCCATAGTCGCGGCGATCAGCCTGACGGTATCGATGGCCATCATGGTCGCGTCGTTCCGCCAGTCGCTCGAGGACTGGCTGGACCGCGTGCTGCCCGCCGATCTGTACGTGCGCGCCGGGGTCGCAGGCGACACGGCCTTCCTCGACGCGCAGGATCAGCAGCGCATCGCCTCGCTCGCCGGCGTGCGCAGGGCGGAGTTCCTGCGCGCGGAGCAGCTGCTGCTCGACCCGCGCCGGCCGGCGGTCACCCTCCTGGCGCGCGACATCGAGCCCGGCGCGGCCGCCCAGCGCCTGCCGCTGGTCGGGCGAGCGCTCGACGTGCCGGGCGGCGCTGCCGCGGCGTGGGTGAGCGAGATGATGGTGGATGTCTTCGGCATGCGCGTCGGCGATCGTGTCGAGCTGCCTGTCGCCGGCCGCCCGGCGTCGTTCATCGTGGCCGGCGTGTGGCGCGACTATGCGCGGCAGAACGGTGCGCTGATCATCCCGCGCGCGCTCTATCGGGAACTGAGCGGCGACGAGCGCGTGACCGACGCTGCCCTGTGGTTCGAGCCCGGCGCCGATGCAGTGGCTGTCAGCAGCGCGTTGCGCACTGCCTTGCCCGGCGGCGAGCGCCTGGAGATCTCGCGGCCTGGTGAACTGCGCGAGCTGAGTCTGGGCATCTTCGATCGCTCGTTCGCAGCGACCTATGCGCTGGAGGCGGCAGCCATCGTGATCGGGCTGTTTGGACTGTCCAGCAGCGTCACCGCGCAGGCGCTGGCGCGCCGGCGCGAATTCGGAATGCTGCGCCACGTGGGCATGACGCGTGGCCAGGTGGCCGGCATGCTCACTGCGGAGGGGCTGCTCATCAGCGCGGTGGGACTGCTGGTGGGATCGTTCCTGGGATGGGTCATCAGCCTGGTGCTGATCCACGTCGTGAACCGCCAGTCGTTCCACTGGGGCATGGATCTGCACATGCCGTGGCTGGGACTCGCGGGCTTCGGCGCCGTGATGCTGCTCCTGTCCACCCTCGCCGCAAGAGTGAGCGCCCGGCATGCGCTGCGCATGGACGCCGTGCGCGCGGTGCGGGAGGACTGGTGAACCGGCATCGCGCATGGCGCGCATGTCATGACGCCGCGGCGCGCTGGCGCATGCGGCGACGCCAGCTGCTCGCCGCACTGCCGCTGGCCCTGCTGGGCCTGGGTGCACGGGCGCAGTACGCGCCGGTCCGGCGCGGTACCCGCCTGTCGTTTCCCCGGGATCACGGCGCGCACCCGGACTATCGCACCGAGTGGTGGTACCTCACCGGATGGGTGACCGATCCCGCCGGGCGCGACCTGGGCATCCAGATCACCTTCTTCCGCAACCGTCCGCTGCTCCAGGAAGCCAATCCGAGTCCGTTCGCGCCGCGCCAGCTGCTGTTCGCGCACGCGGCCGTGGCCGACCCGCGCGAGGGCAGTCTTCTGCACGACCAGCGCGCGGCCCGCGCCGGACTGGGCCTGGCCGAGGCCGGCACGCATACCACCGACGTGCGTCTGGACGACTGGTCGCTGGTCCTGGAGCACGACACCTATCGCAGCCGCATCGTGTCGAGAGCCTTCGGGATGGAGCTGCGTTTCGTCGCCACGCAGGCGCCGATGCTCCAGGGTGTTGCAGGCTTCAGCCGCAAGGGCGAGCGCGAGGCGCAGGCGAGCCATTACTACAGCCGCCCACACCTGGCCACCGAGGGCGACCTGACGCTGCACGGACGGCAGGTGGCCGTGCGCGGCAGCGCCTGGCTGGACCACGAGTGGTCGAGCACCATCCTCGACGAGCGGGCCGCGGGCTGGGACTGGATCGGCATCAACCTGCACGATGGGGGCGCGCTCATGCTGTTTCGCATTCGCGGCCGCGACGGCGGGGTGCTCTACGTCGGCGGCGGATTGCGCGACGGGCGGGGCCGCTTCCGCAGCCTCGACCGGGCGGAGGTGGCGTTCGAGCCGCTGCGCACCTGGCGCTCACCGCGCACGAACGTGGACTACCCGGTGGCCATGCGCGTGCGCGCCGCCGGCGCGCAGTGGGTCCTGCAGCCGCTCATGGACGACCAGGAACTCGACTCGCGTGCGAGTACCGGTACGATCTATTGGGAAGGCGCGGTGCGGGCGATGCGCGAAGGACGCGAAGTCGGCCGGGGCTATCTCGAACTCACCGGCTACTGGCAGCCGCTGAGAGTCTGAGGCAGATCGCCGCGTACGCCGCTTCGACGCCGGCCGGGTCGCGCCGTGGGACAGGCGCCGATGTCCGTGGCATCGATCAATCCAGGAAGTACCTGAACCCGATCTCGAGGTTCCAGTCGGGCACGAACGGGATCCGGTTGCCGCCGATGCCCACCCCCGGCCGCACCCAGACCGCCAGCTTGCTGGTCAGCACGCGTCCGATCTCCAGTTCGAACGCCGCGGCGGTCTTGTTGTCGTCGCGCCAGTTCACGTACAGGCTCGGCTCGAAGTACGTGTAGAAGCGGTTGGGCAGGCGCGTGAGCAGGCTGGTGCGGAACAGACTCATGTTCACGTCGTTCTTGCCCGCGATATCGACGAAGTGCTGGACGGAGGGAAAGAACACCGACTGGATGGAAGGCATGTCGATCAGGCCGAACACGACCGGCTGGAACACGGTCATGTCGAAGCCTACTCCCTTCTCGCCGGTGTCCAGGGACAGCTCGGGCCCCACGACGAGCGCATAGCCATCGCCGCGCAGCGCGCGCCAGTTCAGACGCACCACCAGATCCCCGAATCCGCGGTCGTACGGACGGCCGTCTTCCCGGTTCCACAGATAGGGCGTTTCCAGCCGCAGCGCCAGCGTGCTGGACAAGGCGTACTCGAGGCGCGGCACGAACAACGTGCGGGTGCCGCCCTCGTGCAGTGCCTGGTGCTCGTAGCGCGATTCGAAGCGGGACTGGAAGTCGGTCGGATCCAGACGCTTCTTCGCGGCGTCTTCCGCGGACATCGTCTGGCTCGTCTGTCCGGGCTGCGTGGCACCTGCGGGATCGGGCTGGTCCTGCGAATAGGCGGACGCGGCAGCGAGTGCGAGCGTTGCGGCGAGAGCCAAACTCGGAATTGGTACTGGCACGGGGTTCTCTTGGGCTTGTGCTTGTGCGGCGCGAACGCGCCCGGGAGGCTGCGCAGTCTAAGGCAAAGTCGGGCAGGCTGCAGCAATTGCAGACCGCCGCGCCTCGAAATGGAATCAGTTCAGACGCGATTCCAGGTGCGCGATGAAGCTGCGCACGCGCCTGGCATTCTGGCCCAGGTCGCTGCGGCCCACGCGCGACTTGGAGCGCACGTCCACACGCGCGCCCTGCGCGGTCTGCGTGATCCGTACGACCATGTCGTCGGTGAAGCCGTACCAGAAGCTGGTGTGGCTGGCCTCGAGCCGTCCCTGGGCGAGGTCGGCACCGGTCAGCTGCAGGTCCATGTCCTGGATGCTCTGGCGCGCGGCCTCGAACACCCTGTCCTTCGGTGCCTGGAACATCACCGGCACGATGTCGGGATAGGCCTTCTTCTGCTCTGTCGCCACGTCCGGACCGTCGTAGGCCACCGGATGGTCGCCCTCCCGGCGCAACTGCGCGGCTGCAACGAACTGCGGCGGATTCTCCGTGTCGGTCGAGATGTCGTGGATGTAGGGCAGAGCGTCCAGCGTCTGCTTCCATTGCCACGGCACGTAGGCGAACCCGAGAGCGATCACCAGGCCGGCAATGCCGCTCACCAGTGCCGAGCGGGTGCCGCGCGAGAACAGGATGCCGAGGATGGACAGCACGCCCGCGCCGAGCGACACGAAAAACACGGTGCGCAGAACGAGAAAACCGGTGCGGAAGTGCCACAGGCCGGCCTGGTAGCCGAAGCCCGAGAGCATCGCCGCGATGACGCAGACGACGGCGAGCGTGAGACCGGAGTAAGCCAGCCGGCGTCCGAAGCGTCCCGTCTGCATGCGCACCTCCACCCTAGGATTGTCCGAGTTGTCGGCGCAGGAACTCGTGCATGTGGACCATGCCATCCTCGTGCGGCGAGTGATAGGGGCCGACGTCCTCCTGTCCGTTGAGCCACAGGGCCTTGCGTCCTTTATGCAGCCACGTGCAGATCTCCGTATCCTCGGCCGCCGACTCGGCATACGCCGCCTGATGCGCCTCCACCAGTTCGCGCTCGAACAAGGCGACTTCCTCGGGATAAAAGAACTCGACGACGTTGAGGGTGCGCTCGGGTGCCAGCGGGACGAGCGTGCTGATCACGAGTCCGTAGGGATACCACTCGAGCATGACGTTCGGATAGAGAATGCACCACAGCGTGCCATAGCGCGGCAGCTCGCCGCCGCTGTACTGGAGAATCGCGTTGCGATAGCGCGTGTAGTGCGGCGAGACCTGGTTGCGGAACTCGTCCTTGATCCCGAGCATCTGGCAGGACCAGCGCTCTCCGAAGCCCCACTTGTAGTTGCCGGGGTCGACGAAGTACTGAAGGCCCGGGTGGTAGGGTACGACGTGGTACATCTCGAGGAAGATCTCGAGGAAGTTCTTCCAGTTGTACTCGAGCACGTCCACGTGGGCACGCTCGAAGACGTAGCCGCTGAAGTCGAACTCGCTGGCGAGGGGGAAGTCGGCCAGATCCTTGGCCGGATCGCGCGGTCCCCTGAACAGCAGGCCGTGCCAGTTGATCAGTGGCGTCTCGATCAGGCCCATGTCGGGGTTCCGGTCGAACTCGGGTGCCCCCATCATCCTGCCGTCCAGGTCGTAGGTCCACTTGTGCACCGGACACACGATGTTGCGCACGTTGCCGCGGCCCTCCAGGAGCAGCGACTGGCGATGCCGGCAGACGTTGTCGAGCAGGTGCACGCCTCCCGGGCTGCGCACCAGCATCTTGCCGTGCCGCGACCAGTCCAGCGTGTAGTAGTCGCCCTCGCTGGGAACCATCAGTTCGTGGCCGACATATCCCGGTCCCTGGTCGAGTACCAGCCTGCGCTCCTGCTCGAAGATGGCCGGATCGAAGTACCAGGAGATCGGCAGCTGCGAGCGGTTAGGGGTCAGGTGGGTGCTGCTCAGGATGTCGGACATGGCGCAGTCTCGATGGACGTGGGGAGGCGGCGCAAAGTGTAGCGTCAAAGCCCTGAGCCGTTGCGCTTGGGCGTGCAAGCTGGATGCCGCGTATCGGTCAGCCCTGCTGAAATGACAACGTACTCGTCGTCCCGGCGAAACCTGCCCCGGAGTGCCTGAATCCGGGGGCCGGGGCCCAGCGTACCGCCCCACCCGTCGCCCCGGCGCACGCCGGGGCCGAGCGTACAGCGAAAGGGCAGTTCTACTGCCTGGATCCTGGCGAAGCCTGCCCCGGAATGCTTTGATCCGGAGGCCGGGATCCGGCGCAAAACGAGACGGCCCTTCTTCTCCGACGCTTCCCTGCGATGCCAATCGTCCCTGTCGATCGCGTATAGTGCGCAGTCCGTTTGACCTCCTCGCGTTTTCTGCTGATGCTTCCCCCGATCGAGCAACGCATCGCCGTCGAACTGGGCGTGCGAGCGGCACAGGTTTCCGCCGCGGTTTCGCTGATAGACGAAGGCGCGACCGTTCCATTCATCGCGCGCTATCGCAAGGAGGCCACCGGCGGCCTCGACGACACGCAGTTGCGCACGCTCGAGGAGCGCCTCGGTTACCTGCGTGAGCTGGAGGAACGTCGCACCGCGATCCTCGCCAGCATCCAGGAGCAGGGCAAGCTCGGTCCCGAACTGCGTGCACGGGTCGAGGATGCCGACACCAAGCAGCGCCTGGAAGACCTGTACCTGCCCTACAAGCCGAAGCGCCGCACCAAGGCGCAGATCGCGCGCGAGGCAGGACTCGAACCACTCGCCGAGGCGCTGCTGGCGGACTCGACGCTCGATCCCCAGACCGAAGCCGCGAAGTATCTGCGCGATGCCTTCACCAATGCCGAGGGCGACAGCAATCCCGGCGTGCCGGACACGAAATCGGCGCTCGACGGTGCCCGCCAGATCCTCACCGAGCGCTTCGCCGAGGACGCGGAACTGATCGGTCGCCTGCGCGAGCATCTGCGAGACAACGGCCGCGTGGTATCGAAGGTGGCCGAAGGCAAGGAAGAGCCGGGCGCGAAGTTCCGTGACTACTTCGACTACGCCGAGAAGTTCCAGGCGGTGCCCCCGCACCGCGCGCTCGCCCTGTTCCGCGGGCGCAACGAGGAGGTGCTGCGGGTCGCGCTCGAGCTGCCGGAGGCACTGGAGGAGGCGGCACCCGGCACGCGGCCGGAGCCGACCAGCGCGGAGCGCATGATCGCGGCGCGCTTCGGCATTGTCGACAGGGGACGCGCCGCCGATGTCTGGCTGATGGAGACGGTGCGCTGGGCGTGGCGCGTGAAGATCGGCTGGCAGATCGAGAGCGACCTGTTCGCCACACTGCGCGAGCGGGCGGAGGAGGAAGCGATCCGCGTGTTCGCGCGCAACCTGCACGATCTGCTGCTGGCCGCGCCCGCGGGTCCGCGCGCCGCCATCGGCCTCGATCCCGGCCTGCGCACGGGCGTGAAGGTGGCGGTGATCGACCGCACCGGCAAGCTGGTGGACACGGGCACCATCTTCCCGCACGCACCGCGCAAGGACTGGGACGGAGCCATCGCCACGCTCGCGGCATTGGTGGAGAAGCACGACGCGCGGCTGGTCAGCATCGGCAACGGTACCGCCTCGCGAGAGACGGACAAGCTGGTGGGCGAGCTGATGAAGCGGCATGCGGCGCTCGGGCTGACCAAGGTCATCGTGTCGGAGGCGGGTGCGTCCGTGTATTCGGCCTCCGAACTGGCCGCGAAGGAGTTCCCGCGACTCGACGTGAGCCTGCGCGGCGCCGTCTCCATCGCGCGGCGGCTGCAGGATCCGCTCGCTGAACTGGTGAAGATCGACCCGAAGTCGATCGGCGTCGGCCAATACCAGCACGACGTCAGCCAGAGCCGGCTCGCGCGCAGCCTGGACGCGGTGGTCGAGGACTGCGTGAATGCGGTCGGCGTGGACGTCAACACCGCCTCGGTGGCGCTGCTGGCGCGCATCTCCGGGCTGTCGAACGCGCTGGCAGAGAACATCGTCCGCCATCGCGACGAACACGGGCCGTTTCCCAACCGGGAAGCGCTGCGCGAGGTCGCGCGCATGGGTCCGAAGACCTTCGAGCTGGCGGCCGGCTTCCTTCGTGTGATGCAGGGAGACAACCCGCTCGACGCATCCGCCGTGCATCCGGAAGCCTATCCGGTGGTCGAGCGCATCCTCGCCCAGGTGCAGCGCTCGGTGCGCGAGGTGATGGGCAATGCCGCTGTTCTGAAATCCCTCGATCCGCAGCGCTACATCGACGAGCGCTTCGGACTGCCGACCGTGCAGGACATCCTGCGCGAGCTGGAGAAGCCGGGCCGGGATCCGCGGCCCGAGTTCAGGACGGCGACATTCAGAGAGGGCGTGCAGGAGCTGAAGGACCTGCAGCCGGGGATGCCGCTCGAGGGCGTGGTGACCAATGTCACCAACTTCGGTGCCTTCGTCGATATCGGTGTGCACCAGGACGGCCTGGTGCACATCTCCGCCATGTCGCACAAGTTCGTGAAGGATCCGCGCGAAGTGGTGAAGGCGGGCGACGTGGTCAAGGTGAAGGTGCTCCAGGTCGATCTGCAGCGCAAGCGCATCGCGCTGAGCATGCGCCTGGACGATGCGCCGGCCGATCGCCCCGCCGCCCGCCGTCCCGGCGAAAGCCCCTCTAATCGTCGTCTCGGCGAAAGCCGGGACCCAGGTACTTCGCGACCCGACTCCAACCGCCGTCCCGGCGAAAGCCGGAATCCAGGTACTTCGCGACCCGAATCCTTCCGTCGTCCCGGGGAAAGCGCCTCCGCCCGCCGCCCCGGCGAAAGCCCCTCCAATCGTCGTCCCGGTGAAAGCCGGGACCCAGCGAAACAGAAAGGCGCGGCATCCCCCAAGCGCACGGAGCAGACCAAGCCGCCCGGCGGCGCCATGGCCGAGGCACTTGCGCGGGCGCTCAAACGGCCGCTCTCCTGAAGACTGCCTGGTGCCTGGGCCGACATTTAAGATGAATCAATGAACCGGGCATCGGCTCGCGTAGGATTCGCAGGGAACAGGTGGAAGGAGCGGGGAATGTTGCTGGAATGGACCGACGGGCTGGTGCTGGGGCACGAGCGCATGGACGACACGCACCGGGAATTCGTCGATCAGCTCAATGCCCTGGGCGAGGCGAGCGATGACGAGATGCTGGACCGGTTGGACGCGTTTTACGCTCACACGGTTGCGCATTTCGAGCAGGAGAACGAGTGGATGCGCGCCATCGCCTTTCCGCCTGCGCACTGCCACACGGCCGAGCACGAGGGCGTCCTCGAGGTCATGCGCGAGGTACGCCGACACCTCGTCGAGAAGCAGAACTACAACGTCGGCCGCGTGCTCGCCAGGGAGATCGCCGACTGGTTCCGCGGCCATGCAGCGACCATGGACGCGATGCTGGCGCAGATGATGAATATGCGGGGCGTCGGCGAGAACGTATCCGAGCTCGGCTGCGCCCACGGCGGCGCCTGTTCCTGATCTCGCTGACGCGCGGCCGACGCCGACTTCGGCCGGCATGACGGATTCGTCGTCCCGGTGCCTCACTCCCGGTGCTGCCAGCGATCCCAGTAAGGTTCCGGCCCCAGCCTGTCGGCCAGGAAGTCCACGAAGGTGCGCACCTTGGCGCTGAGGAACTTGCGGCTCAGGAATACCGCATACGCACTCAGTTCTGCCGGCCGGTAGTCGGGCATCACCGCTTCGAGCTGGCCGTTCTCGAGCGCCTCGCCGGCGATGAACGTAGGCTGCAGCACCAGGCCGAGACCGTCGATGGCCGCCCGGTACAGCACCTCGCCATGATTGGCGCGCAGCGACCCGCGCACGGGAATGTTCACCGGCCCATCGGGACCGATCACCGGCCACTCGTTGCCGCCGCGCGTATAGGTGTAGCCCAGACAGTTGTGCTTCGCCAGATCCTCGGGGGTGCGCGGGCGCCCGTGCCGGGCGAAGTACGTCGGCGACCCGCAGATGACCAGGCGGACGGGACACAGGCGGCGTGCCACCAGACTCGACTCGCCCAGCGTTCCGATCCGCAGGGCGAGATCCACGCCTTCCTCCGCCAGATCGATGAAGCGATCGCTCAGACTCAGATCCACAGTCACCTCGGGGAAGCGCGCGCTGTACTCGGGCAGAAGCCGCGACAGGTGGCGTGAGCCGAACACCACCGGTGCGTTCAGGCGCAAGGTTCCGCGCGGTTGCTGGGTGTGGCTCGCAACCGACGCGTCCATCTCCTCGACGTCGCGCAGCACCTGCTGCGAGCGCTCGAAATAGGCGGCGCCTGCTTCCGTGAGCGAGAGCCGCCTCGTGCTGCGCTGGAGGAGGCGGGTGCCCAGGCGCGCTTCGAGGTCCTGCACGTAGCGGCTGACCATCGCCTGCGAGATCCCCAGACGCTGGGCCGCGGCAACGAAGCTGCCGCTCTCCACCACCCGCACGAAGGCTTCCATCGAAGAAAGGCGGTCCATCTATTTATGTCATACACGCATAGATGGAATGCATTATTAAGTATTTATCTCCTATTCTGCAACGAATAGAGTGCACTCATCCGCGCAGCAGTTCGGTAATCACCGCGGAGTTTCTCAAATTCGCAACTAACCCTCGAGGAGATGGAAATGATCGACGCCCGTACCGCCCCCTATGCCGCCCTGATCCTGCGTGTCAGCCTCGGCCTGATGTTCGTCGCGCATGGCCTGCTGAAGGTTCTGGTGTTCACCCTGCCCGGCACCGCGCAGTTCTTCGGCTCGCTCGGGTTGCCCGAATGGCTGGCCTATCCGGTGACGGCGATGGAACTGGTCGGCGGCGCCATGCTCATTGCGGGCATCTGGTCTCGCTGGGTGGCCCTGGCGCTCGTGCCGGTGCTGCTCGGCGCGACAGGTGCGCACTGGGGCAACGGCTGGCTGTTCACCGCGCCGAACGGGGGATGGGAATATCCGGTATTCCTGACCTTCGCCGCCATCGCACAGGCCCTGCTCGGCGATGGCGCCCATGCCCTGCGCACGGGCGCGCAGCGCGCATCGCGCTTGCAGCCTGCATGACTTCCCTGCACGCAGATCCATGCGAACCGCCGCCCTCGGGAGCGAGGGCGGCACATTGACGGAGCGTACACATGAACATGCCCACGGTATTCGTCTCGCACGGCGCCCCTACCATGGCGCTGCAGCCCGGCGCAGCGGGCGAGGCGCTGCGCCGGCTCGGACCGCGCCTTCCCAGACCCGAATCCATTCTCATGGTGTCTGCCCACTGGGAGACGCAGCCGGCGACGCTGAGCACGGCTGAACGGCCGGACACGATTCACGACTTCTTCGGCTTCCCGGAGCCGCTCTACCAGTTGCGCTATCCGGTGCCGGGTGCGCCGGCACTGGCGCAGCGCGCGGCAGGGCTGCTGCAGCAAGCCGGGATCGCGGCGAACCTCGATCCGAGGCGTGGCCTCGATCACGGCGCCTGGGTGCCGCTGCGCTATCTGTTTCCCGACGCGGACGTGCCCGTCACCCAGCTGTCGATCCAGCCGCAGCTCAGTCCGCTGCATCACTACCGCATGGGCGAGGCGCTGCGGCCGCTCACCGCGGAGGGCGTGCTGATCGTCGCGTCCGGCAGCCTTACGCACAATCTGGGCGAGTTTCGCATGCGCGGCGAGCAAGCACCGGCGTACGTGCGCGGCTTCCAGGAGTGGGTTCGCGACGCGCTCGAGAAACACGACCTGTGTGCGTTGATCGACTATCGCACCCTGGCCCCGGAGGCCGTGCGGGCGCACCCGACCGACGAGCACTTGCTGCCGCTGTTCGTCGCCCTCGGCGCGGCAGGCGTCGGCCCGGTGCATCGCTACACCGACGAGGTCACCTTCGGGGTGATCGCGATGGACGGGTACGTGTTCGGCGAGCGGGAGACCGCGCCCGCCTGAGACAGGCAATCGTGGGCGATGAACCGTGGTGTCCATCGCCCATCGTTCACACGATGCCGGTCAGATACAGCAGCACCGGCAGCAGCAGCGACGACAGCAGCGCGTTCAGCCCCATCGCCAGTCCGGAGAACGCACCGGCCTCCTCGCTCTCCTGGAACGCGCGCGCGGTCCCGATGCCGTGCGACGTCGTCCCGATGGCGAAGCCGCGCACCGCCGGATCGTGCACCTTCAGCCAGTCCAGCAGCGTCGGGCCGATGACGGCGCCGATGATGCCGGTCGACACCACCAGGATCGCGGCGAGCGAAGGCGGCCCGCCGAGCTTCTCGACGATGCCCATCGCCACCGGTGCCGTGACGGACTTCGGCGCCAGCGCGAGCATGGTGCCGGTCGATGCGTCCAGCAGTCTGGCGATGCCCACCGCAGACAACGCGGCCGTGATGCTGCCGGCGAACAGCCCCACGCAGAGCGGCATCAGCAGCCTGCGCAGTTTCGAGAAATTGAAGTACAGCGGCACCGCCAGCGCGACGGTCGCCGGCCCGAGCAGGAAGTGCACGAACTGCGCACCGGCGAAGTAGGTTGGATAGGGCGTGCCGGTAAGGACGAGCAGTGCCACCAGCGCCACGATCGCCATCAGCACCGGATTGAAGATCGGCTTTCGACCGGAACGGCGGAACAGCCAGTCGCCCAGCAGGTAGGCGCACACTGTCAGCGTGAGATGCAGCAGCGGCGAGGCCGAGAGGTAGACCCAGATCTCGGTGAGTGCCGGCTTCATTCGTCTTCCGTCTCCACCGGCCCGAGCGGCGCCCGTTCGGCAAGGGCGCGGATGGTCAGTGCCGTGACCGCGAGCGTGACGATCGTGCCGATCACCACCGCGAGCACGATCGCCACCCATTCCTGGCGAATGCGCCCGGCGTGCAGCATCACGCCCACACCCGCCGGGACGAACAGCATGGACAGGTGCTGCAGCAGGCCGCTGGTGGTCGAGCGCAGCGCGTGGCCGAGGCCCGGGCGCAGCGCGATGGCGGTGAACAGCAGAGCCATGCCGGCCACCGGGCCGGGCACGGCCAGATTCAGCAGCTGCGTGCCGGCCTCGCCGATGAGCTGGAAGACGAGCAGGATGGCGAACGATTGCAGCATCGGCAGACCCGGCAGTGTCGGAAGATCCTTCGCGTTCGCTGCGGATGACACCATATCGGCAGTGTCATGTCGAGCCTCCGAACGCCCGCTGCCAGTACCGGATCGGAATGCGACTCTGCAGCCGGTCCACTGCGCGTTCGATCAGCGCCGGATGCAATTCGTGCCCTACGCCGTGCGCGATGTCGATCGTCACGTCGCCGTTGAGCGAGGCGAGGTGGTGCATCGCCATCTGCGCATGCCGGACCGGCATCACCCGGTCGGCATCCCCGTGCAGCAGATGGATCGTGGTCCAGCGCGGTGCGACATCGGGCAGTGTGGCGTAGCGGCCGCCGAACGCCATCACCCGACCGCCGAGCCCGTCCTCGGCCTGGATCGCTTCCAGCGAGACGATCGCCCCCTGAGAGAACCCGCCCAGAGCGGTGGCGATCGGCGGCACCTTCCACTTCTCCTGTGCGGCGCGCACCATCGCGATCACCCGCGGCATGATGGCCGCGACCCGGGCGGGACGGTTCTCCTCGTCGATGCCGCGCACGGAAAACCACTGGCGTCCGCCGGGGCCGCTGTCGAACGGGGAGAATCCGCGCGGCGCGACGATTGCCGAGCTGGGGAAGATCTCGCGCAGCGCGCCTGCGAGCGGCATCAAGGATCCGGGCTCGTTGCCCACCCCGTGCAGCAGCACGAACAGCTGCTGCGCCGCCCCGGTGCGGGGCGGCAGTTCGATGGCCGCGTCCAGCAGGTCGGTCACAGCAGTTCCAGCACCTTCTCGGGCGGGCGGCCGATCACCGCACGGTTGCCGCGCACGACAACGGGCCGCTCGATGAGGATGGGGTGGGAGGCCATGGCATCGAGCCACTCGGCCTCGCTCAAGCCGCGTCCCGCGAACCGCGTCTTGAACACGTCCTCACCCCGGCGCACGAGCTGCTCCGCACGCAGACCGAGCTTGCCAAGCAGTTCGCGCAGTTGCTCCCGCGACGGTGGCGTCTTCAGATACTCGATCACGCGCGGCTCGATCCCGCGCTCGCGCAGCAGTTCGAGCGCAGTGCGACTCTTGCTGCATCGGGGGTTATGGTAGATGGCGATGTCTTCCTTCGATTCCGTCATGCGTGCACTCCTTCATTGACATTTCCGGCGCGAGAGGTACTCCTCGTCATGCCGGGCAAGTCACACACTTCGTCATCCCGGCGCACGCCACACCCATCGTCATCCCCGCGCAAACCACACACCTCGTCATCCCGGCGGGTGAAAGCCTGCCCCGGTATGCCTTGATCCGGGGCCGGGATCCAGCAGTGGCGAAGTGCCGGGGCGAAGCCGAGGTGCCAGCCCGCTCATGCCAGTGCCTTGCTCACTACCTCCAGGGCGTCCTTGGACAGGGTGTCCGTGGCGCGCATGCGGGTCAGCTGCACGCGCGCATGCGCCTGCCTCGTACCATCGAACTTCTTCCAGCGGTCGAACGCGCGCGCCAGGCGCGCGGCGATCTGCGGATTGAGCGGGTCGAGCGCGAGGATCTGGTCGGCCGCGAAGGCATAGCCGGAGCCATCCGCGGCGTGGAAATGGCGCTGGTTGGCGCAGAAGGTGCGGATCAGCGCATACACCTTGTTCGGATTCTTCAGGTCGAAGGCCGGGTGCTGCGTGAGGCGCTTCACCTGCGTGAGCGTATCCGGCACGCGCGAACTCGCCTGCACCGCCAGCCATTTGTCCACCACCAGCGGCTCGTGGTTCCACTTCGTGTAGAAGCGTTCCAGCGCCGGCCCGCGCTCGCTCCAGTCGCTGTTGGCGATGGCGATGAGCGCAGCCACCGCATCGGTCATGTTGTCCGCACCGTCGAACTGGCGCTGGCACAGCGCGCGCACCGGCTCGTCCTCCAGTTCCATGAGGTAGGACAGGCACTGGTTCTTCAACGCACGCTGCCCGGCAGACGCCGCATCAGGGCTGTAGGAAGCGGCAACGTTGTACGCCTGGTAGGTCGCGAGCAGTTCACCGCGCAGGCTCTGCGCGATGTGCCGGCGCAACTGCAGGCGTGCTTCGTGGATCGCGTCCGGATCCACCACCTCCACCTGCTCCCCGACATAGGCTTCGCTCGGAAGGCTGAGCGCCTCCGCGGTGAAGGCGGGATCGCGCGCGGCATCGGCCAGATTGCGCTCGAACGCCTTGATGAACGCCGGCGGCACGTCCAGGCCCTGGTCCGAAGGGCTCTGCGCAATGGCACGCAGCAGGATGTTGAGCGCCAGACGCTGGCCCGCCTCCCAGCGGTTGAACGCGTCGGTGTCGTGCGCCATCAGGTGCGCGAGGTCGGCGTCGTCGAGATCGGTATCCAGCACCACGGGCGCGGAGAAGCCGCGCAGCAGCGACGGCACGGGACGGCTGGTCACGTCCACGAAGCTCAGCGTCGCCTCGCTGTCGGTGACCGAGAAGGTGCGCGAGGTGCCTGCCGCGCCCGGCTCGCCATCGAGCCGCAGTGGAATCTCCCGTCCGGATTCGTCGAGCAGTCCGAGCACCACGGGCAGTTGCAGCGGAAGCTTCTCCGGCTGTCCCGGGGTCGGTGCGGTGCGCTGGCGCAAGGTCAGCGTGAAGCGCGCTCGTGCCGCGTCGTACGCGCTGCGTACGCGAAGGTGCGGCGTGCCGGCCTGGTCGTACCAGCGGCGGAACAGCGTCAGGTCGACGCCGCTCGCGTCCTGCATCGCCTGCGCGAAGTCGTCGGTGGTCACGGCCTGGCCATCGTGCCGCTGGAAGTACAGGTCCATGCCCTTGCGGAACGCCTGCGCGCCGATCAGCGTGTGGATCATGCGCACCACCTCGGCGCCCTTCTCGTACACGGTCGGTGTGTAGAAGTTGCTGATCTCCATGTACGACTGCGGACGTACCGGATGCGCCATCGGTCCCGCGTCCTCCGGAAACTGCGCCGCGCGCAGCTGGCGCACTTCCAGGATGCGCTGCACCGGCCGCGAATAGGTGTCCGCACCGAATTCCTGGTCGCGGAACACGGTGAGGCCCTCCTTGAGCGAGAGCTGGAACCAGTCCCTGCAGGTCACGCGGTTTCCGGTCCAGTTGTGGAAATACTCGTGCGCCACCACGCGGTCGATCAGCATGAAATCCATGTCGGTGGCGATGTCGGGGCGGGCCAGCACGTACTTCGTGTTGAAGATGTTGAGTCCCTTGTTCTCCATCGCGCCCATGTTGAAGTCGCCGACTGCGACGATCATGTAGTGATCGAGGTCGAGTTCGAGCCCGAACACCTCCTCGTCCCACTTCATCGACTTCTTCAGTGCCTGCATGGCGAAGCCGCACTGGTCGAGCTTGCCCGGCTCGACGTAGATCGACAGCGTTACCGTGCGACCCGAGGCGGTCACGAAACGGTCCTCGAGCCTGTCGAGCCTGCCGGCGACCAGGGCGAACAGATACGAGGGCTTGGGGAAGGGATCCTCCCATCTGGCCCAGTGCCTGCCGTCCTCCTCGTCGCCACGGCTGACCAGATTGCCGTTGGAGAGCAGTTCGGGATAGCGCGCGCGCTCGGCATGGATGGTGGCGGTGTAGCGCGCCATCACGTCGGGCCGGTCGAGGAAGTAGGTGATGCGGCGGAACCCTTCAGCCTCGCACTGGGTGAACAGCCCGTCCTTCGAGGCGTACAGGCCCATCAGCCTGGTGTTCAGCGCCGGCAGGATGCGCACGCGGGTCTCCAGTGTGAAGCTGTCGGGGACGCGCTCGAGCGTGAGCTGCCCGATATCCATCCTGTATTCGTTGCGCTCGAGCGTGCGGCCGTCGATCGCCACCGACTCCAGTTCGAGATCCTCACCGTCCAGGACCAGGGGCGCGTGGCGGTCGGCAGCTGCCGCGTTGCGTGCGATGCGCATGCTGGCACGCACGCGCGTGAAGGCCTCCTGGATGTCGACGTCGAGATCGATGGCGGAAATCAGGAAGGCGGGCGGCGTATAGTCCTTCAGATGGACGGTGCGGGGCGGCGGGTTGAGCATGTTGATCACGAGCGGAAATCCGGAGAGTCGGTCAGGCCAAGTCTAACCTCAACCCGCTCTGTCCAGGCCAGGCACTCTTTCGCCCCCGGTCAGCCGACACATTCCAGGATCGCGACATGACCGCAAAGACCATTCTCGTCACCGGCGCGACGGACGGCATCGGCCGGGAGACTGCACGCCAGCTGCTCGCGCTCGGCCACCGGGTGCTCGTGCACGGACGCAGCAAGGCCAGGGCCGAGGCGCGCGCGCGCGAACTGGCCCGGGAATCTCCCGGACACGCGCAACCGGTGTGGGGCGATCTGTCCGTGATGGAGCAGGTCGTGGCGCTCGCGCAGCAGGTGCGCGGGCACGCACCCGTGCTGGACGTGCTCGTGCACAACGCCGGCGTCTATCAGCACGAGCGTCGGCTCACCGCGGACGGCTTCGAGCTGACCATGGCGGTGAACCACTTCGCCCCCTTCCTGCTCACGCATCGGCTGTTGTCTGCCATCACGGCGGCTCCGGCCGGCCGCATCGTCGTGGTCAGCTCCATGACGCATCAGGGCGCACGCCTGGATGTCAATGACTTCAGCTTCGCCCGGCGCTTCGACGGCTACGGTGCGTACAGCGCCTCCAAGCTGGCGAACGTGCTGTTCACTTCCGCGCTGGCACGCAGGCTGGTCGGTACGCCGGTGACGGTGAACGCCCTGCATCCCGGGGTGATCGGCACCAAGCTCCTGCGCGCTGCCTTCAGCATGCGCGGCGCATCCGTGGAGCAGGGCGCGCGCACCTCGGTATACCTCGCCACCTCCGAAGAGGTAGACGGTGTGACCGGCAGTTACTTCGTCGACTGCCGCAGGACGCAGCCCTCGAAGGCCGCGCGGGACGAGGCGCTCGCCGAGGCACTGTGGCAGGAGACCGAGCGGCAGCTCGCGCCGTTCCTGTAGAAAGGCTCCGCCGGGCTGCCCGGATCGGCCAGCGGGTCGGAGCTGGGAACGCGCATTGCCCGCATCGGGCATTTCCAGCCGACCGGGTGTGCTCATGCGATCTGTCAGATCACGCCATCGTCAGCGCGTTGCGCTGTCGGCAGGTGCCGTCCTGCTCGCCGCCTGTGCCGTCTACGTGCAGTGGCGTGTGCGCCAGGCCGAGCGCGACAATCCGCCCCAGGGCCAGTTCATCGACGTGGACGGGGTGCGCCTGCACTACGTCGAGCAGGGCGAGGGCCCGCCCCTGGTGATCTTCCACGGCAACGGTTCGATGTTCGAGGAGATCCAGCGCAGCGGCGTGATGGCACGACTGGCACACGACTACCGCGTCATCCTGATCGACCGGCCCGGCTTCGGGCATTCCGAGCGGCCCGCGGATCGCGTATGGACGGCACGTGCCCAGGCGCGCCTGATGCGCGAGGCGCTGCGGCAACTGAAGGTCGAGCGTCCCATCGTCGTCGGCCACTCCTGGGGCGTGTTCGTGGCCTTGCGCCTCGCGCTGGCGGATCCGCACTACGTACGCAGCCTGGTACTCGCCTCCGGTTACTACTTCCCGACGCCGAGGCTGGACGTCTTGCTCATGTCCGCGCCGGCGATTCCTCTCATCGGCGACCTCGTGCGCCACACCGTCTCGCCGCTGCTGTCGCGCATCATCTATCCGCTTCTGCTGCGCAGGAGCTTCGGACCCGCGCCGGTCAGCGAGGGCTTTCGCGGTTTCCCGGTGTGGATGGCGTTGCGGCCGCGGCAGCTGAAGGCGGCTGCGGCCGAGACTGCCATGATGATCCCCACTGCGGCCACACTGGGTCCGCGCTTCGCCGAGTTGCGCATGCCGGTCGTGCTGATCGCGGGAGAGGGCGACCGCGTGGCGCGCGCGCTGGCATTCGGCGCGGGTGCACGGCCTCATTCCGCACAGCGAGCTGCGGCTGGTGCCGGGAGCCGGGCACATGGTGCATCACAGCGCGCCCGAGGAAGTGCTGGCGGCGGTCGAGGTCGCCGCCAAGGCTGTCTAGTAATACCTTGGACTGTCCAGCATTCCCTTGCTGAATCTCGACGGGCGTAGGTTCGCGGCGACCCGGCCGCACCACGCAAGTGATGCAGCTTGCTCTGAAAGGCTTCTGCCACAGAGGACACAGAGGGCACGGAGAACAACCGGCCTGCCCTCGCACGAGGGTATGGACAGACGCGATGCTGGTGCCGCCGTGCTTTCGGCATGCCGCGGGCACGGTGGGAGAACGGGGGTTGCTGAGCGTCGATGACCGTACGCGCGACCCGGGCGATCCGGGGGCGCGCCTCCTGTTCATCACTCCCCGATGGAGAATTCCGATGCGGACTCGCGACCGAGTCAATCTCATGCAGGTGGATCGCTGGGGCTACGTTGCCGCCGGCATGGCGCTGCTCGCCTGGGGGCTGCGCCGGCGTGGCGTGCTGGGTGGGGGCGCCGGCGGCGTGGCGGCCTGGTTGATGTACCAGGCCTACACCGGCAACAATCCCATGTTCGAACCGCTCGACATCCGCGTCAATCGCCACCCGAGCGAGGTCGATGTGAAGGAGACGATCGTCATCGACGATGCCCTCACGATCGGCAAGCCGCGCGAGGAGGTGTACCGCTTCTGGCGCGACCTGGAGAATCTGCCGCGCTTCGCGCCGTGGATCCGCCAGGTGCAGGTGCTGGACGAGCGGCGCTCGCACTGGGAAGTCGAGGGACCGCATGGCGGCAGCGTGCAGTGGGAATCGGAGATCACCCACGACACGCCCAACGAGGAGATCGCGTGGCGCACGACGGCCAACCGCAGCATCACGAACTTCGGCAGCGTGTCCCTCCGCGACGCGCCCGCGGGCCGCGGCACCATCGTGCGCGTGCACCTCGAGTACGTATCGCCGGCGGGCTCGTTCGGCGCAGCCGTGGCCCGACTGATCGGACGCGCGCCGCAGAGCATGGTGGAACAGTCGCTGCGTAGCCTGAAGCAGCTGCTCGAGGCCGGCGAAGTGGCCACCGTGCAGGGACAGACCTCGGGCCGCGCGCCCGCGCACAGCACGCAGGGAGGCCGCGATGCAGGCGACGAGCTGGCCGGGGCGCAGTAGTCCCGGCGCAACAGACCAGGGCAGTTCTGCCACTGCACTGCTGCCCCGCGGGCTGACGAACTGCCTCTATCGCAGCAGCGGCAACTCGTCCAGCCGCCGCTCGATCTCCGCGATCATCTCGCGATAGGCCGGCGCGCCGACGCCGCCGTAACGCTCCAGGAACTGCGCCTCGCTCATGCCCCCCGGCAGATCGGCCACCACAGGCAGGATCTGCGTTTCCGTCAGGCCCGGCTCGAGTCGCGCCTGCAATGCCGCGGCCCGCCGCGTCGCGATCTCCCCGAAGCGCGTGCCGGCGCGATCGGCAGCCAGATCGTCGAAGGAAAAGCCGCTGCCGCTGCGGGCGTCCTCGACCTCCTTGTACAGGCCGATCGCGTCGGCGAGCGCGGTGTCGGCGTGGGCGGCGATCGCCGCCGAAACCATGAAGTGCTTGGCGAGATCCGACCGGCCCGCGAGCGTTATGCGCTGCCAGGCGGGCCGCGGCCACGCTGCGGCCTGAGGCACCACGCGGCCGAGACGTTCGCCCAGTACGTGGAAGGTCAGCACCAGCAGCGCCGCCCGGTTCTCGGCCACGGGATCCTGTTCGGTGCTGCGCGCGTGCGCCAGGCGCAACATCGGATGCAGCAGCACGGACAGCGACACCGGCCCGCGCCCGAACGCGCGCGCTTCCTGCACGAGCAGGGCCTGATAGGGGCGCAGACGCTCGATGTCTCCGTCGCCCACCATCGAGGCGCCGAGCTGCCGGGGCAGCGCCTTGTCCCAGGTGTAGATGACCAGCATCGCGCGCGGCCAGAACCGCACCGAACGCACCGCATCCACCGGCAGCGGACGCCGCGGGTCGGTGCGCAGCCGCTCGAGCGCGCGCTCCAGCATCCAGTTCGATATCCCGTCCGGCACGCGCACGCGGCCGATGCGCAGCGATTCGAGACGCGGCAGATCCGGCGTCTGCGTCAGCCGGCCCGTGACGTTGACATGGCCGCGCGAGGGAATTGGCGACACTGGCGCGCTGACCAGGAAGCGCGCGCCGCCGTCCTCGAGCTGGACGTGGGCGCTGCCCCTGGCGTACAGGCCGACGAGGTAGTTGGCCGCGGTATCCACGTCCTCGGCGCGCAGGCGCACGCTCTGCAGCGAACCCGCCCGCATATGGCGCAGTGACTGACCCTTGATGATCCGCTTGGCGCGCTCGATGTGCGCCGGGGTGAGCACCACCACGCGTTCGACATGCGGCCGGGCGTCGGTCGCCAGGTACAGCAGCGCGCCGACGGCGAGTGCGACGGCGCCCAGCGCGAGCGCAGCCGCCTTGAACAACATCCTCATTCAGTGACTTTCAGGGGGAGCCGACGACGGACGATCCTCGATGGCGTCGGACATTAACCCAGAAGCATCACGGCTGCCACCGGAATCGGCGTGAGCAGGCAGACGAAGGCAGCACGCAGATCGGCGTGAGCAGCAGGAACGGCGCGCGCAGCGTACACACGCGTACGCTCACTGCCTCAGCCAGGCGCCTGCGCGTTCCAGCTGCTGCCTTGCCTGGGCCACCATCGACTCGACGATGCTGCCCGCGCTGGGACGGTCGTGGATCAGCCCGATGGCTTCGCCCGCGATCGTGGCCACGATGTCCAGGTCGTGGCTGGCCCGTGCGCGCGCATACGCCTCGCGCATGCTGCCGAATGCGGCGCGCGCTTCCGCTTCGCGCCCGGCCCATGCCTCGGTGAGGCCGTTACGCACGACACGGAACGAGAATTCCTCCGGCCATTCCACCCCGCGCAGTGCGTCCAGCGACTTGATGCGCACCGTATCGTCGCCGCCGGCTGCGATCGCGCGCGCGACCATCGGTTCGGGCGTGAGTGCCTCCTGCGAGGCCCAGAAGCGCGTGCCCACCACCACGCCGTCGGCACCCAGCATCAGCGCCGCGGCCAGGCCGCGCCCGTCGGCGATGCCGCCGGCAGCGAGCAGAAGCGTCTGCGGGGACCGCTTCGCGAGGTGATCCGCCACCTCGGGAACGAAGGGCAGCGTGGCCCGGCTGGCGCCGTGGCCGCCGGCTTCGGCGCCCTGCGCGACGATGACCGAGGCGCCCAGATCGAGCGCTTCATCGACATGGCGCATGCACTGCACCTGGCAGATCAGCCGCGCGCCGGCCGCCGCGATGCGTGCGGCAAACGGCCGGGCATCGCCGAAGGAGAGGAACACGCACGCTGGCCGGTGCACGAGCAGCTCGTCGAGCCGGCCGGGATCGCGCGCCAGCGCCCAGGTGATGAAGCCGATGCCGAAGGTGTGGCCGCGCACCAGGGCGAGTTCCTCGTTCAGGTCGGGCTCGGACGCGGTCCGGCCGGCGTAGCCCGCGCCCACCAGCCCCAGTCCGCCCGCGGCGGACACTGCAGCCGCCAGACGGCCGCCGGAGATCAGCCCCATGGGGGCGGAGACGATGGGATGGCGGATACCGAATGCCTGTGTCAGTCGTGTCTGCATGAGACGCCTGCTTGATTCTGCATGGGAAGCCTACTTGGCGGCGATGACTTCGATCTCGACGAGCATGTCCGGCCACACCAGCCCCGGCACGAAAGCCAGCATCGATGCCGGCCGGTGCTCCCCCAGGTGCCGCGTGCGTATGTCCCGGTAGGCGGCGAGGTCCTCGCGCCGGGTCAGCCACTGCGTGAGCTTGACGATGTGTTCCACGCCCATGCCTGCTTCGGCGAGGATGGCCTCGATGTTGCGCCACGCCTGTTCCGCCTGCCCGGCGAAATCGGCAGGCAGTCTGCCGGTATCCGGATCGACGCCCGGCGTGCCGGAAGTGTGCAGAACCCGCGTACTGGCGGCGACATCCACCGCGTCGCTGTAGCTGCCGATGCGCGCGGCGATGCCTGCGTTGACCGTTCGGTTCATGTGGATTCCTCGCGCTGATCAGACCGTGCACGTTAGCACGGCTGGCGCGAATGGTCGCCCCGGCGAACGCCAGGGCCCAGCGCGAATCTCCCGTCGCCCCGGCGGAAGCGGGTGCCCAGCGCCAACGAAAGAGCTCTTCTCGACCTGCCCTGCGCATTCATCTGCATGTGCCAATGCCCGCCGCCGCGTACGCTGGCGAACCTGCCGCTGCCCTCGATGACAGACCACACGCCCTTGCATCGGATGACATCGTTCGGGCTGCCTTGCCGCTGATGCGCCCATAGGCTGACCTCAGGTCCAGAAGTACCGCACCACATGGAAGAACACCGGGGCAGAGAACGTGACCGAGTCCAGCCGGTCCATGAAGCCTCCGTGTCCCGCGATCGAACTGCCCCAGTCCTTCGCGCCCAGGGAACGCTTCACCGCCGAGAGGACCAGACCGCCCAGGGCGCCGCACACCACGATCTGCAGCGCGACAGCGGTGGCTGTCCAGAAGCCGAACGGGGTGATCGGGTGGAGCGCCCCGCCGATCAGCGTGGCCGAGAGGCCGCCACCGATCAGGCCCTCCCAGGTCTTGGACGGACTGACCTGCGGTGAGAGCGCGTGCCTGCCGAACAGTTTGCCGAACACGTACTGCAGCACGTCGCTCAGCTGCACGATGAACAGGAAGAAGAACAGCAGCTCGACGTTGCGCCCCCCGAATCCGCGGATGTCGAGAACGAGAATGCCCGGTGCGTGGCTCACTCCGTAGACACACACCATCACCGCGAACAGGATCATCGCGTTGCGCTGGAAGAACGAATCGGTGTCCTGCGACAGCGCCGAGGCGAAGGAGACGAGCCCGAACACGTAGACCGGGATGAACACCGAGAACAGCCCGTACCACTTCATGCCCAGCAGCAGGTACTGCATCGGGATGGCGAAGAAGAACGCGATGAACAGCGGCCAGTAGTCGGCCTGCCGCGTCGGGGTGAGCGTGAGGAACTCGCGCAGCGCCATCGCCGATGCGAACGCGAAAACGATCAGCGTGACGGTGGAGCCCAGCAGCATGGCCCCGAACATCACCACGGCCATGCCCCACCACGCCCGGATGCGCGCGTTGAGGTTGTTGACCGTATCGCTGCGCCCCTCGCTGCGCAGATGCAATGCGTAGCCGATCACGGAGGCGACCACCAGGAGCGCGAGCACCAGAAGGCCGATGGAAACGAAGCCTTCGCTCATGCCGCGCGCGTTCCGTTCGCCAGCGCGCACACCGCCGCATGGGCGCGCGCCAGAAAGGCGTCCTTGTCCTCGCCCGCGTCATTGCGCACCGGCTCTCCCAGGTGCACACGGCACAGCAGCGGCAGCGGGAACGGCGCGCCCCTGGGCATGACGCGGTGCATGTTCTCCAGATACGCCGGCGTGAGTGCCAGGGCGGGACGTGCCTTGGTGAGATGGAACAGCCCGGTCCTGAATGGCCCGGGCAGAGGCGCCTGCCGGCGCGTGCCTTCCGGAAACACGATCAGCGACCAGCCCTGGTCGAGCGCCTGTTCCAGCGGCACCAGTGCAGCCGGTCCGCCGGCAGTGCGATCGACCATCACCACGTTGAGGATGCGGCGGGCCATGTAGCGCCTGATCGCACCCGCATTCCAGTAGTCGGCCGCCGCCACGGGCCGCGTGCGATTGCGCTGTTCCCTGGGCAGCGCCGCCAGCAGCACCAGCGTGTCGAGATGGCTGGTGTGATTGGAGAAGATGACGGTGTGCGCAGGCGGCGCTTCGTGCGCTGCCACGGTCGCGCCGACGATTGCCCGTACCAGCGCCAGAAGGGCGTCGCGCTGGAGCTGGAAGAACCAGTTCACGGTGCCGTGCGCTGCCTGAGCACGCGCACCAGCGCATGCGTGCGCGTGCCGCAGGTGATGGCCGCGCCGATGCTGATGACGATCAGCGCGATGCCGAGGATGCCGCCGCGCACGGGCAGGAGTGCCTGCAGCACGCAGCCGGCGGTAAGCACCGCCATGCGATGCTGCTTGGCCATCGGTCCGCGGAAGTCGTGGCCGTTGCCCAGCGAGGCGCCGAAGGCCCTCACGTAGGCGGTGAGCGCCGCGAACAGCGCCGCACTCCAGCCCCAGCCCGGCATGCCGCAGGCGTAGCCGGCGGCCACCAGCAGCAGGGAATCGGCGATGCGGTCGGGAAACTCGTTGTAGAGCACGCCCAGGCTGCTCTGCCGGCCGCCTTCGACCGCGACCATGCCGTCGAACAGGTTGCACAGCAGCCGCGCCTGGATCATCAATGCGGCGGCGATCAGCCCGGCCGGGTGGTTGGTGAGCATGGCGCCCGCACCGATCGCGGCGAAGCCGATGCTGGCAACCGAGATCTGGTTCGGTGAGATGCGGCTGCGCACCAGCCTGCCGGCGAACGCCCGCGCCCAGCCCGTGGATCGGGCAGCGATGGGACGGCGGTCGGAGGTGGCTCCGCGGGCCGGTTGTCGTGAGTTCTGATCGCCCTCGGTCATTTTCGGTATGCGGCAGGCAAGCACGACTCGGGGGCGATTCTAGCTGCCGGCTGACCGTCCCGTACAGGGCTATTCGCCGGCCGGCAGGCGCCTGATCCGGTAGCGCACCTGGAAGCCGCCCGTGCCGCGCACGTCTGCGGTGCCGCGCTCACCGGGCCGCGGCATCCACTCGATCCATGTTTCGTCCGCTGCGGTGGGCTGTGCGCGCAGCGGCAGGTCGAACCAGTAATGCTCGGCATCGTCGATGGTCACGGTCAGCCGCCGATTGCCCTGACGTAGATTGATCGGGCCGGTGGCAGGCAGCACGTCGCGCCCTTCGCTCGGGTACACCTTGTCGTAGTGCAACGTGGCGTAGTGTCTGTTCTCGCCGCTGCCCGAGTAGACCGTCACCCGGAACGGATCCTCCGCATCCTTCGGCGCATGGCGCCCCGCAGGCAGGCGCACCTCGATATCCAGTTCCAGTGCATGACCGTCGATGGTGGGCGTGACCGGCGCCCCGAGCCAGGAGAGAGCCAGGATTGCGCCCGCGATGCCGGCGGTCCAGGCTGCCGCGATGCCCAGTGCGTAGCCGAAGCTGCGCGAGCGCAGGCGGCGGGCGACGATGACGCCGAGAATGAAGGCGGCGAGGAATGCTCCGGGGATCAGAACGAAGACGATCAGCATGCCGCGCCCGCCTTCGAAGTCGGACACGCGGTGCAGCCCGGTTGCCCAGTCTCCTCCGAAGGCGGCGATCAGCGCAGCCAGGATGGCGCAGAGCAGTGCAATGGCGAAGGTGCGCACGCGGCCTCGTCAGCGGGGAGATCGCGCCTGCCGGCTGCCGAGCGCGACGTCGTCGATGCTACGGATTGCTGCGTGCTTGTTCCTGCGCTTCCATGAACGCGCGCCGGAACTCCATGGGACTGGATATCCCGGGGATCGGTGCCTGCGGATTGCCTGCGCCGGAGATGACCAGGGTGCCGAAATTGAACAGCCGCCCGAGCATCGACTGATCCACCTGCAGGCTTTCCACCTTGTTGATGTTGATCTCCACCGTGCTGCGGCTGATGAAGCCGAACTTGGCGATGACGCGCTTGCTGGTGATCGCCAGTTCGGTGGTCTTGTAGCGGATGTAGGCCGCGATCCAGAAGATCAATCCCAATCCGAACAGCGGAAGCAGCACCAGGCCGAGGAGGATCAAACCGCTGAGCGACCACATGCTCACCCGCCCCACATGCAGGATCTTCTCGTCCTTGACCAGTGCGCCTTCGACGTAGCTCGTCATTCCCGCCTCCGTTATGCATCGGGGCTTGTCATGCGCGGCGCCCCGTGGAGGGCGAGTCTACTCCGTTAGCGTGCGCGTCGAGTACCGATGACCCGTTCTCTTCCTCGCCTTGGACGCATCCCCGTTCGTGACGGGAACGGCGATGCGGGTGGATGGGGCGTATCGATCGACCGCTCGTGAGCGGCGCGGCCGCTCACGCATCGCCGGGTTGCGGGCCCTCGTAGCCTTCGATGATCACCACGTCGCCGGTGGCCACCGGCTCGCGCAGCCTGACGGCCGCCTGGTATTCCGGCGACCGGTAGCAGTCGAGCGCGGCCTGGTAGGACGGGAATTCGAGGACGACGTTGCGTGCGCGGCTGCTCCCCTCGGGGTTCTCGAACTTGCCGCCGCGCACCACGAAACGGGCGCCGTACCTGCGGAATGGCTCGGCATTGGCGGCGACGTACGCCTTGTAGCCCTCCGGATCCGACACGTCGATGCGCACCACCCAGTAACCCTTCGGCATTGCTGTGCTCCCCTCGTGGACGCGCACGGAACGTCGCGCGCGGATGCGGGAGTCTACCTTGTCGCCACCGAACAGCCACTTCGCCGCAATGCACAGTCCGACGAAGGAGATCAGCAACTGCAGGGCGAAGCCCGCGAGCGGAGCCGATCGGATCAGCTGCTGCACGAGAATGCCGGGAAGGGCGCCGACCAGCAGCCAGCGCCAGAACAGGCCCAGGCCGATCCGGAATGCGAGCGGCCAGTCGAATCGGATTTCATGGGGCAGCATGTCGATCTCCTGAAGGCGGGCCGTCAGCCCGGGCGCGTTGCGCGCCGGTACGCTTCGCTCCTGTGCGCGGTGGAGCTGTCCTCGCAGGAGCGCAAAGGTGACAGGCGCCGTCGAACAACCGTACCTGCCCCCGGGCGATGTGCCACGGCTCTTGCACGTGGATCGGGATCTGGTGAATCATCGTCGAGCGTGAAGGGCAGGCAAGGGCAGTTGCGTGGTAATGGGCCATGGCGGGGTCGGAAAGGATAAACGCCACCAAGCCGGCCGCCAACACGGTGGGTCGCGTATCCGCGTGCCGGGGCCGATTGCCGTGCCCGGAGTCTGCGCGAGGCGTGACGCTGGCTGGCACAGCCAGGTCGGCCGGATGCAGCCCGGAATGCTACTTGTCGCGTCCTCATGCGACCGTTCCCAACTTCCGAGAGGATGGACATGGACAGCACCTGGATCGTTGCGGCAAACGCCGGCCGGGCCCGGATCTTCTCTCAGCACCAGTCCGGTGCAAGACCGGAGGAGATCAGCGACATGGTGAACACCGCAGTGCGCCTGCGCACGGCGGATACCGAGACCGACTCGCTCGGGCAGCGTGCCGCGTCGAAGAGCCGGCACAGCGTCGGTGCCCCGACGCAGCCCAGCGGCTACGAGCCGAACAAGTCGCCGGCCGAGCACCAGACCGAGATCTTCGCGCGCGCAGTCGCCGATTTCCTGCGTCAGGCGCATCTCGAGGGCCGCTACCGCCAGCTGGTGCTGGCCGCCTCGCCCGAGTTCCTCGGTGTGTTGCGGCGGATGCTCGATCCGCAGCTCCACGCCTGTGTGCGCGACGAGATCAACAAGGACTACACGAGCCTGCGGGCGGACGAGCTCCAGCAGCAGATTCGCGCATACCGCGAGCAGACCTGAGGCCGGATTGCCGGGTCATGCCTGGGTGCCGCAGGGGTCATTCCGGGAGGAGGTGCGCGGGCGAGATCCGCCCGTTCACCTCCGGGCCCGGCTTCGCGGTGGAAACCACCGCCACGCGGCCGCGACGGCCAGTCCGAACAGGGTATAGGCCAGGGTGAACACCCAGGCCGGAGCATCGTAGTAGAGCAGCCACTGCAGCCAGTGCTCGATGAAGCTCCCCGCATAGCTGTCCTGGCTCGCCTGCGTGCGCAGCCACATCTCCAGCGTGGTGAGGGGGCAGAGCGCGCCCAGCCAGGATTGCCCGGCGATCACGGCGATCGCGGCAAGGTGCGCGAGCCGGAACCCGCGTGCGCGTGCAGATTCCCATCCGCACAGACCTCCGGCGACGATGAACCCGAAGCCGCCGACGACGAAGATCACCACCGCGACATGGATCGCCAGCACCAGATCGGCGAGCAGCGGAAAGTACACGGCGGCCAGCGTTGCCCGCTGAATGTCCGATGGTCAGGCGGCGCACGGGGCGACATGCCGGGGCTTGGCCGCGATGGCGATATGCGCCGACAGGTGGAACGCAACGCGTCCGTCGGCGGCCGCGTAGGAACCGAGGCTCTGTTCGGCGTCCTGAAGTGTGCGCTCGATCACATCCTCGGTCAGCGTGATCCCCATCACCGGCAACCAGCCCCTCAGATCGGCTTCGACCATGGTCCGAATGCCGGGGAACTGCGCCGTCCCTTCATGGGTCGTTATGTCGAATTCCCCCACGCCGGCTTCCGAGAACAGCGCGGCCAGGATGGTGCGATTGCCGAGCACGAACGGCGCGCGCAAGGCGTCGGCTGCGTGCCGGCCGGCCATCCGCTCCAGAAGTGCAACCTCCGACGCGTACGCGGGCATGCTCTCGAGCGAGTCCCAGACTGCAACGGCCATCCGTCCTCCGGGAGTCAGGACGCGAAGCATCTCGCGAAGGGCCTGAGGCCGGTCGTCGAAGAACATCAGGGCGAACTGGCTCACGACAGCGTCGAAGGATCGATCGGCAAACGGAAGTGATTCGCCGACGCCCTCGCGCCACTCGACGGCGGGCGCGAGCTGTCCGGCTACCGCGAGCATACCTGCGCTCGGGTCGACGCCCGCGACACGCCCCGTCGATCCGACGCGCGCGGCGATCGCACGCGCGAGGATTCCCGTGCCGGTCCCGACATCCAATGCCCGATGGCCAGGCTGGGTCCGCGCAGCGTCAGCGACTTTCGGTGCCCACTGCCCGAACAGCGCGGGCACGAACAGCGTCTCGTACGCGCGCGCCGCATCGATCTGATTCTGCAGGGAAGATTCGTTCATCGTGCGCTCCTCCTTTCCGTGTCGCGAGGATGCGAACCGAGCGGTTACGTCTATGGCAGGCGTACTCGCCGCCCGGTAGTCGCCCTATGCTGGTCGCGTTCGCGAGCAGGCGTGCGGCGTCGCGGCCACCATGGTTCAGGACGTCATGGCTTGACCGGTGATGCGACCGGCTTGCCTTCCTCGCCGACGATGAAGATGAGAAGTTTGAGGGGTGCGGTGGCACTTGCGTTTCTCGACACCCGATGCACGGCACCCGGGGGTTCGTAGAAGGTCTGGCCCTTGCTGTAAGTGGTGAGCGGCTGTCCGTCCACTTCCGTCGTGAAGCTGCCCTCCAGCACGTAGCCGTACAGGGAGCCTGGATGGGTGTGACTGCCGGCCTCGTACCCGGGTCCGTACTCCACGGTCAGGATCTGGGCCACGTGTCCGGGCAATCCATCGAAGCTCTGCGTCATGAGCGTATTCACGACGCGACTCGGCTTCGGTGCGGCGCTGGTCGTCGCCGGATCCTCGTGCGCCCACGCTGTTGCAGCAAAAGCGAGCAGGCAGACCATTCGCAGGTACATGTGTAACCTCCAGGTATGGGAGATCGCTGCCGTGGCGGCCGTTGCCGCCGCGGCCTCGACATCATATGCCTGCGCAAGCTCCTTTTCGCTGCTCCATCCGAAGGTGCCCGGCGCGTCCGGGCTTGCCATTCAGGAGTACCGCTTCAGGCAGGCCAGCGCCTCCGCGGTGATACGCTCGACGATGGCTTCCGCGGGTTCTATCGAACGGATCAGCCCAGCGGCCTCGCCAAACCATACGCCGGTGTTCTCGGGGTCGCCCTCCGCGAACGCGGTTCGATAGCGAGGAGCTTCTGCCGAGACCTTGCTCTCCAGTTCCTCCTCCCGCCCGTGCCATCGATCGGTGAAGGCATTGCGGCGGATACGAGCGGTAAAGCCCCTGGGCCAAGGAAGCTGACGGGCGATGTCCGCAACCCGCGTGCGGATGGTCCCGTCCCCGTCTGTCTCGATGATGGCGGCGTGGTGTCGAGGATGCACGAGAGCCTCGCTGGATGCCCACAGCCGGGTTCCCATCAGCACTCCATCGGCACCGAGCATCAACGCTGCTGCCAGCCCTCTGCCATCCGCAAAGCCGCCGGCGGCCAGGAGCAGGGTGTCGGGAGCAGTGGCCCTGATGTAGTCCGCTGCCTCGGGAATGAAGCTGATTGCGCCTCGCAGCTTGCCATGTCCACCGGCCTCTGCTCCCTGAGCGACGACGGCATCCGCTCCTACGTCGACGGCATCCATCACATGCTCCATGTCCTGGCATTGACAGATCAGCCTGGCACCTGCCGCGCGAACTTCCGCGGCAAAGGGCCGCGGGTCGCCGAACGAGAGCATGACGGCGGCAGGCTTATGGACGAGGACATCCGTCAGCAGGGAGGGCGACTTGCGCAGGGACCACGTGATGAAGCCGACCCCGACCGCATGTCCATGGGCGGCTCGAAACTGCGCTTCCAGCCAGGCTGGATCCCCATACCCTCCGCCGATCAAGCCCAGCCCGCCGCTGCGGCTGACGGCAGCAGCAAGGCGGCCGCCGCCGGCAAAGGCCATGGGAGCCGACACGACAGGGTGCCTGAGATTCCAGCTTCGTGTCAGCCGGGTCGTCAGCGTGCTCATGTCGTACTGTCCAGCATCCTCGTCCTCGACGTTCGAGCGCCCCGGAAACGCCGGCTGGCAGCCGGCCCGAAGCACGGGCTAACCGTGCACATCCCGGCTGTCCTTGGGCGCCTGGGTGCGTTCCTGCATTCCATAGTCGCGTACCACGCTCGCCACTCGCAACCGGTAGTCGGCAAATACGCCTTTGCGCCCTCTCTCCTGGGCGCCTCGATGCCCTGCCAGACTGCGCCAGGTACGAATCGCGTCTTCGTCTCGCCAGAACGAGAGCGACAGGTACTTCCCTTTCGAAGTGACACTCTCGAAGCGTTCGACTGATATGAATCCGTCGATTCGCTCCAGATCAGTTCTCAGGGCGGCCGCCAGATCGAAGTACTCGTCAGTGCGCCCGTGTGCGGGCCAGACTTCAAAGATCACTGCAATCACAAAGACCTCCGATCGACTCGCATCGCTGATGCCGGCATGGGCGGCAGCCGGGGGAGTGTAAAGACTGAGCGTGCCGCAAGTCAGGCTCGCGGCTGGCCGGTTGAGCCTTGCGCGCTGTCGGCCTATCGGTCACCGACCACGGCGGTTCCCTGGATCTCGATCAACATCGCGGGTGCGGCAAGGCTCGAGACCGTGACCGTCGTGCTCGCAGGGAAATTGCCGTCTGGAAAGAACTCCTTTCGAACTGGCGCGAGCGGCTCCAGATACCGGGGATCGGTCAGGAACACCGTGATCGTCGTGAGATTCTGCAGACTGCCACCTGCCTTTCTCAGCTGGCGATCCATCGAGCGAAAGATCGCACGTGCCTGGCCTTGCAGATCACCTGCCAATGACTTGCCTTCCTCGTCCTGCACGGCAACCTGACCAGCCAGCCAGACGATCCTTCCGCCTTCTGTAACTACGGCGTCGGAGAATCCGCGCTGTCCAGAGAAGTCGCTCCTCATGTACTCGCGCGCGTGCGCCGCCTGAGCCAGGGCGACAGCCACGAACAGCGCCAGAACCCCCGGTGTCATTCTCGAAGCCATTGCGTTCTCCCTTGTTTCGGTGCCACGGTGCAACCGGCATGTGGCTTCATCTTACCCGGGACTCGGCTGGCAAGGGACGTCCTAGACTCGCACGCCCGGGGATACGCCGACGGCCAGAATCGCGAACTTCATGTATCCAGCCAGGCACGACTGATCTTGTCAGCGACGATTCGCTCGAGAATGCTGGCGATCGGTACTCCGGCGGGCCGTCGCCCGCCGCCTGGCACGCGTCGGCGGCGATTGGTTCGCGCCGCCGGATCTGCTGGAGCTCAGGAAGGCCCGGTCAGCGTCGCGGTGGCCGGCCGGGTCGCGAGGTCAGGGTGTCTCCCAATTCCATTCGATGTCGTCCCAGTTGACGACCGGCGTGACGAAGACGAAGTTGAACTTGCCCTTCCCGCTGATGCCTGCGAAGGGTCCTGTGCCGCCGAGCAGAGTGACGGTGCCGGTAACCGCCGTGGAGGACCACTTGGAGTCGCAGCGCGCGAACAGCTTATGGCCGTCCTTGGTGGTGAAGGTCTTCAGGCAGTAGCCGCTGCCACCGCCGTCGCCGACCCATGCGACGTGATAGTGCGCGCGATCGAGCATCTGGTCGACGCCGCGGTCGCCGCCGTCGTGAAAGACGAGGCCCTCCATCTCGCCGGACATCACACCTTTCATCGGATGCCCGTCGAGCGCCTTGTATTCGGTGAACTTAGTGCTGTTCAGCACGGCGTGGCCCTTGAAGCTGCCGCGTTCGGCGTGCGCAGGGGCGAGAAGGCTCGCGCCCAGCGCGAAGGCTACGGCGATGGCTGCTGTTCTTGTCATGGTCGACTCCTTGGATTGGCAAAGGTCAATCGTTGTCCGGATCGCGCGCGCTCATGCACACGGACGGATCCACGCGCTGTCGCTTGCGCCTGCGAGCTGCGACACCCAGGCAACGCCACAGCTCGTCGACGGTCGAGAACGCCTGCCTGCTGCCGTCTTCGACGCGCTCGACGGTGCCGTGGAGCACGCGGTCTTGTTCTCCGCGCCGATAGATCTGGATGAAGAAATTCTCCACCATGCTTTGCGTGCCTCGAATGCGCGAGACCATGCTAAGCCCCAGGCATCTACACGGCTTCTACGGATGCCCGATGTGTCAGCGGTCGTGGATCGCCGAGCGTTGCGCCAATCGGCAGGCAAGCGAGTGCGCCGCCGCAGAGGGCTGAATGCCGAGCACGACCGACAGGGTCTGCCGCAGGCGGCGGAACACCGCGAGCGCTTCGGCCGGGCGGTTCAGGGCAGCGTAACAGCGCATCTGTCCGACATAGAACTCTTCGACCAGATCGTCGGCTGCCACGCCGCGGCGGTAGTGCTCGATAGCGCTCTGCCAATGCTCCCGGCGCTCGTGCGCCTGGCCGATCTCCTCGATGGCAGCAACGAACTGGCCGCGCAGCCGCAGGCGGGCTTGCATGCTCCAGGAGGCATCGCTGTCGCCCGGGAGGAAGCCGCCACGATAGAGCGCGGCACATTGTTCCAGCATCGACAGGTGCGCGTCCGCGTCCTTCCTGGCTCGAAGGGCATGAGCGATCTCCGCTTCGAAGCTGTGGGCATCACACCAGCAGATCGACCAGTTCATCCCGATACGATCGTCGGCCACCACGATGGCCTCGTGCTGCCCCAGCAGCTTGCGCAGCCGCACGAGTGTGACCCCAAGCGTCTGGCGACCGGCGTCGCCGTCCTCGTCCGGCCATAGCGCATCGACCAGCACGCCTTGCGGCACGTCCGTGCCGCCGAGCGCGATGATGGCCTCGAGCAGGGCGAGGGGCTTGCGGGGCTGCTTCCCCGGGAAGGTGAGCGGCACGCCGTCCAGTTCCATGGCGAACCTTCCGAGGCACTCGATACGGATCGGCCAGGGCCAGTGCGCAACGTGCAGCGATGGAGGGCGGATGTGCAGGCGACGGATGACCTCGTGGAGCTGGGTGGCGTTCCCGGCGCAGGGAAGGCATGCAGCGAGCACGGCCGTCGTCGCGAATCCGTAGCGATTGGTGAAGGGATAGTGGTAGTCCTGCTCGCAGGCGTAGCGCACCGCGTCGCGGGCCTGCGCAGCGGTGTGCAGGCCAGGGCCGTGAACCAGAGCGTGGTAGGCGAGCACGAAGCGCAGCTCGCACTCGAAGTATGCCAGGCAGGTGCCGTCGATGATCGCTCGCACTTCGGCGACGGTGTCGTGCAGCCGATCGGCCTCGCCCAGCGCGGCGAAGGCATGCACCTGGTAGAGCAAGGCCTGCACCGTGAGATAGGGCATGCCGACAGGCTGTGCGGCCCGGCAGGCGGCATCGCCCCAGCGCCGCAAGGCATCGACGTCCTGGGTGAGAAAGGCCAGTTGCGTCTGCGCGTGGACCACATGGAAGGTGTCCATCGGGCGCGTTGAGCGGGCGAGCGCTTCGGTCTGCCTGATCAGGCGCGCTGCTGCCTCGTGGTGACCGAGATTGCATTCCAGGAGGAGCTCGTAGTGGTTGAGCAGCAGCGCGCCGGAGCGCACGCCCGTGAGGCCGTACTCGACGAGGATTGCACGCGCCCGGTCGAACAGCTGCCTGGCAGCGCGCAATTCGCCGAGATGGAAGTGCAGATGGCCGGAGCGCATCGTCCACCAGAACGCGTTCAGTGGCGTGACGTGCGGCGAGTCGATCGATCCAGCGCAACGCGACAGGATCAGCTTGCCTCGTTCCAGATCGCCCGCGAGATTGCAGTAGGCGAGCAGGAAGCTCGCGATCTGCAGCTTGGTGTTCGCGTCCGTGCTCTCGTCCAGCATTTCGGTGACGCGGGCCAGGCACTGCTGCAGCTTCGGGTGATCAGGCACGGCGTAGTAGATTCCCGTCAGCATGCTGGCGTAGAGCTTCAGCTCACGTTCCCGCTTGCCGGCCAGGATTCCGCGGTCGATGAGCGGTTCGAGCCGCGCCACCCAGTCGGCCATCGGGCCGAAACTCGCCCACTCGAAGTGGTAGGTGTCGAGCACCCCGGCCGCGGACATTGCCTGTCCCTCGCGATCCCCGTCGCTGCTGAACATTGCGTAGGCAGCCTCCAGCTCGCTGCGTGCCTGGACTTGATCGGCTGCGATCAGGGAAGTGCCGCGCCAATAGCGCAGCCAGGCGGTGTGCGAGACTCGCTCCGGGGGGAGTGCGTCGAGCCAGTCTCGCAGTGTCTGCCCGCGGCCATGGGCCAACATGGCTTCCGCTCGACGTCCGACCAGGCGTGCGGTGGCGTCCCAGTCCTCGGCGTGGCGGAACAGCTCGAAGGCTTCGTCGAAGCTGCCTGCGGCGTCCAGAAGCCGGGCCGCGCGGCGTTCGTGCTCGCGCAAGGCCTGCGCCGTGAAGTGCAAGGTGGCCTGGGTGAGCAGGTAGTCGCGAAACAGGGCGTGGTACCAGTAGGTCGCTTCCGCCACGTTGCGGCGATGTGTGAACAGGTGCCTCTGGTACAAGTCCTCGAGAATCTCCGAGGCCTGCGCTTCGCCGGTCAACTCGCGGGCGAGCGCTGCCGGCACCTGCGGCAACAGCGCGGTCAGCATGAGGAAGCGCCGTGTCGGCGCGGGGACCTGCTCGAAGATCTGAGAGGCGAAATAGCCGAACAGCAGCGCGCGCTCGGTCGGCGGTTCGTGTGGCCGGGCCTCGGTCCGCCGCCGGCCTTCCAGCATGAGGGTGAGCCCGGCTGCCCAGCCGCCGCTCGCCGCATGCAGTCTCTCGACCTCGCCGGCTGGCAGGCTCGCCCTCGCGCTCACGATTGCCGTCGTTTCCGCCAGCGTCAGGCGCAAGGCATCCCAGTCGATGAAGGCGACATGGTCGTTGGCGATGAGACGCGCGTAGCAGTCCGGTGGATCGCGCCGGCTGATGGCGATCAGGCATTGCCCGGCCGGCACTTCGGCGACGGCATCGGCAATGATCCGGTGAAACGGCGATGCGGCGGGCGCTTCCTGAGTGTTGTCGAGGATCACGCAGGCCGACGAGGGAAGCAGCTCGAACAGGTCGCGGAAGAAGCGCCGGGCGAATCCTGGAATGTCCTGCAGATACTCGGACGTGAGCGCGGGGAGCCGTCGCGCCCCCTTGCGGATGAAGGGCGTGGCCGCCTCGCCCAGATAGAGGAAGAGGGTGGCGAGGTCGGCATCGCCGGCGTCGACCTGATACCAGATGCCAGGCACCTTCCGGAGGTCGGCCCAGCTGGCGACCAGGGTGGTCTTCCCGGCCCCCGGCGGACCGACGATGCACAGCGCATTGCGTTGCGCACGCCCGGCGTCGATCAGGCTGAACAGGCGCTCGCGCGCCACGGCTTGATGCAGCCGCGGGCGGGTGAGTTTGGCTCGAAGAGGGGCGGGATCGCGCACTTAAGCCTGCCACTGCTCAGGTGGACTCGAGTCGCCAGCATAGCGCACGGACGGTTACACCAGGCCTACCGATTCGTGACCATGGGCTAAGCCATCGGCTCTTCCTTGCTGGTGTGGTGAGGACGTTTCATTTCCGCGATGCGGACAATGACATAGGCGATGAGTGCAAACACGAAGAAGACGAGCAGGAGCCAGGCGATTCCCTGCAGGGCTTCTATGATCGTTCTGTAGATCTCGAGAATCCATCGCTCCTGCGTGAGTTCGAGCACCTGCGCTTCCTTGTCGAATCGCGCCGGCGAGATGTACTTCTCCAGTTCGTAGACCCGCACGCCAGCGGATACGCCGACGACCAGAATCGCGAACTTCATGTAGCGCAGCCAGGCAGCACTGATCTCGTCAGCGATGATTCGCTCGAGAATGCTGGCGATCGGCCTGGCAAACATGCGTGCGACGACGATCGCCACCACGATCGAGACAGCGAAGGTGACCAGCAGCAGCGTAACGAACATGATGGTCTCCTCTCTGGCCGAAGGTCGGCCGTGGACTAGGGAATGATTCGAATTCCGTTCTCGTCACACCACTGGCGCAGCGCTCTGACGGTTGCGTCCTTCTCGAATGCAAACCACTCTTCGAGCACCCCGCGATCGTTGAGCAGCTCCTTGAACCGACTGTAGGCGCCGCGTGTGCGGAAGTAGCCCAGGACTCTATCGAAATCCTTCGGAAGGTGCTGCTCAGCGAACGACAACGCGAGTCGTCTGCCAAGGTCCGGTTCGTTCTTGTGGGGGCAATTCGAAACCGTGCATTGAGCTTTCTATCTCGTTCCACACGGACTCGCAATCCCGAGGAGGAGGTGCGGTTCAGCGGCACGAACCGGCAAGCGAAGCACGCTGGTGGCTGTCCGCTGCAACTACGGGTCAGATCGCACCGTTTGCATGAAGCCGCCGCCTCTGGACCAGCGCCCAGGCCATGACTGCTACCACTGCCAGGTTCACCGCCAGAACAGCAACGCCCAGCGCCGAAGGCTCACGGAAAAGCTCCATCAGTTCTAATGGGACGTACAAACCGCCACTGAATGCGGCCAGCCACTCAGCCCAGGCTCGACCCCAGAACAGTCCGTACGCCTCGATCAACCGGATTGCTGAATAGGCACCGGCTCCCGCAGCCAACCCAATCAGGCGAGGCTGCTGCAGATGCGCAACTGCATCCAGAAAGATATGCGGATACTTGGACGCCGGATTCAGGTGCGAGTGCTCGACCAGGCGAGCGGCCAGGTCGTTGAGGTCCTCGTGCACGAACGCCAGTAGGCCAGTTGCTGCCAACAGGACGATGACGCCCTTGAGCGCTTCCACGAGGGCGACAACACGAACCGCCCGTCTCGAACGAGAGAGGAAAGCCTCAGGAGTAGCAGAACTTCTCAAGCTGGCGGCGTCTCGGGTGTGCGGCCGAACGCATGCGCCCGATCTCGTCGAGAGAAATGCCAGCGGCGAATCCCGGCTCGTTCGATGCCAGCCGTTCCAGCACGCGGGAGTCGAGCGCGCGCCGAAGACCTCGCCGGCTGACCGACGCGATCAGACCTTTTTCCTCGTGGAAGCACAACGTCGAGGCCGGCGCACTGGACTGCCGTGCGACTTCGCTGATGTCCATTCACACGCCGCTTGACTACAAGTTGACTTGAAGTGGCACTGTGCCGTCTCGGCCGCTTGAACGCAAGTAACTGGAGACGGACCGGCTCCCTGCTTCAGCGCCGCACGTTCATCCGCGGGATCCACCCTACGAAGAGAAGCGCGGGGGTTCCCATGATTCCGAGGACCGTCGCGGCGATGAGCGCGGCGCGTTCCACCGTCGGGCGGAAGATCCCATTGGCCTGGTCGTGCCAGGCGACGCCGAAACCGATCAGCAGCAGGAAAAGGAAGACCCCAGCACCGGAAGGCCAAACAGCAGTCCGATCGCGCCGGCGATCACGGCCGTCGCATGGCCCGGGCTGTCGGCACACGGGCCGCCGGCGTCGAACCAGCCCCACGCCACGGCCAGTACGGCCAGGCAGCAGACCGAGGGTGCCGATCAGGTTGGCTCGATATCGCATCGTCCCCCGCCTCCGGCGCTGCTTCGTCTGGACCGTGTTCACTCCAGGCCTGCACGCAGAAGGCGTTCGGAGAAGGCCGCGGCCGACTCGGGCGATTTCGGGTGCGCGTGGCCGATCTCGCCGTGCGGCAGACCGAAACAGGACACTGAGTGATGCCTTTCGCATTCCGCAGAGTCAGTCGACTCTGTCCTCAGTTTCTCTCGCTTGACCATGGGCGATCTCGACCCGCGCGCCAACGCAAGAGTTCAGCGGCGCGCCGCTGTTGGCGCGACAGGGACATCAAGCTTCAGGAAGTGGTTAGGCTCGCCTGCTCATGGCTCCGGACTGCCCGTATCTTCATCTCCTCTACCCAGATCTTCCCTTGCCGCGGTAGCCAGCGCCTCATAACGCATTCTGAACGATTCAAGGGCCTCGTCTTCAAGCTCTTCAAGATCCAGCAGCGCATTGTGAGCTCCCTTAGTGGCACGGATGAGCTCGTCCAACTTGATTTGTATGGCCTCGGTGTCACGGTTCTGCGTGTTCTGTATCAAGAACACCATCAAGAAAGTAACGATGGTGGTTCCCGTGTTGATAACCAACTGCCAAGTATCGCTGTACTGAAATATTGGGCCCGTGGCAATCCAGGCCAAGATGAGTACAAGAGCCACCACGAAGACGCGTGGCCTTCCGCAGAAACGTGCTGCAGACTTTGCGAGAAGTGAGTACCAAGTCGTTGTGCGCATGCAAGCCCCTCCATGCCTTTCCCTTATCGTCTACGAAACCGTAACACTCCGTAGAGCGCCTAACGCAGAGTTCAGAAGCCGCCGCAGCGCGAAGTGCGCAGGGGACCAACAAGCGGACCGAAGGCCGCTGGCGCATTGACAGGTTCTCATCCGCGCGTACGCGCGATTCATTCGTGCTGCGCTGTTGCAGATTTACTGTCTCCCGTTCCAATGTGGAGAGGCGGTGTCCTCTCGCGTCCGCAACGGCACGGAGGTACGGATCCAGAACGACCTGCTCGAGTTCACCGTCGATGAGGATGCCGACGAGAGTCGGTGATTGCTCTTCAAACCCTTCGCAGTCGATGTAGATGGCCCGCTCCGCCTCGGCCACCGAGATTACTGCTTGCGGATTCGGCTTGCGACGGCTCATTCAGATCACCTAGCGAGGCTGTAGAAAAATCCATTCACACCGCCGCATCGTCCTCATCATAGGACAGTTGCGTACACGGTGGGCGTCTGCTAGCTCGCGGCCCGCACAGCGAGCGTGCCTCGCGATGCATGTTCGGATGC
>JADZGB010000010.1 GCA_020854105.1 Burkholderiales bacterium
CACCACCGAACTTCTTCGACAGCACCGACGTAATGGCAGCCGTTAGCGTCGTCTTACCATGGTCCACGTGACCAATCGTCCCTACGTTCACGTGCGGCTTGGTCCGCTCGAATTTTCCCTTAGCCATTACGGAATCCTCTGTCGTTCTGTCTGTTGGCCGTCGATCGGCACGATCCTGAGCATTAAGTCAATGGTGCCCATGGCGCGGATTGAACGCGCGACCTCTCCCTTACCAAGGGAGTGCTCTACCACTGAGCTACATGGGCCTCGCTGCGACAACACTGCGGACGGTCGCCCGGCCGCCTTGGAACTCGAGTCTCTGGAGCGGGTGAAGGGAATCGAACCCTCGTCGTAAGCTTGGAAGGCTTCTGCTCTACCATTGAGCTACACCCGCCTCTTTTCACCTGGACCGCTTCCGACCAGGCAAATCCGCCCAGGAAACGGACCGATCCGCCGACAGGCTCCAACGCCCTGCTTGTCCCGTACCAATCGCAGCGCCTGCCCCGCAAGGCCGCGCTGCCAGTCACCGGACACGACCCGGCCGGCGTACTGGTGGAGGGGGAAGGATTCGAACCTTCGAAGGCATGGCCGGCAGATTTACAGTCTGCTCCCTTTGACCGCTCGGGAACCCCTCCGAACGAAACCCGAGATTTTGGCGATTCAGAGCCCTACTGTCAATTGTGATTCGGGCCAGCGTCACAGCGCCGGGTGCGGGTAGCGCACGTGAATGTCCTCTATGCCCTCGAGAACAGCCTCGTCCAGCGTCACCTGTGCGCTGACGATGTTCTCGCGCAGTTGCGCCATGCAGGTCGCGCCGACGATCGTGCTCGCGGTGAACCAGCGCGAGCGCACGAAGGCCAGCGCCATCGTGGCAGGCGACAGGCCCGCCTTGCGGGCCAGCGCCGCGTACTCGGCCGTCGCCTCCGGGACATTGGTCCGGGCGTAGCGCTGGCCGAATGCCGGGAACCGCGTCAGGCGCGCACCGGCGGGCAGGGCTGCGTTCAGGTATTTCCCGCTCAGATGGCCAAAGGCGAGCGGACTGTAGGCCAGCAGCGGCACGTCCAGGTGACGGTGGACCTCCGACAGGCCGGCTTCGAAGGTCCGGTTCAGCAGGTTATAGGCGTTCTGGATGGAAACCACCTTCGGCAGGGCATGCTCGCGAGCGAGGCGGACGAATTCCATGACGCCCCAGGGGGTTTCGTTGGACAACCCGATGTAGCGGATCCTGCCCGCGCGCACCTGCTCACCCAGAGCCTCGAGTTGTTCCTGGATGGGGACGGTGGGCCGCTCATGGCTGGGGTCGTAGAACGACTTCCCGAACGACGGCACGTACCGGTCGGGCCAGTGAATCTGGTACAGATCGACGTAATCGGTCTGCAGCCGCCCGAGGCTGCCTTCCAGGGCCTCGCGCACGCTGCGCCGGTCAACGGCCACCGGCCCGCCCCTGACCCACGCGAAGCCACGTCCGGGCGCGGTGAGCTTGGTCGCCACGATCAGCTTCGAGCGTTGCTGACGCCTGAGCCAGGTTCCGAGGACGCTCTCGGTGCGCCCCTGTGTCTCTGCGCGGGGCGGCACCGGATACATCTCTGCCGCATCGATGAAGTTGACACCGCAGGAGATCGCGTAATCGAGTTGCTCGTGCGCTTGCTCCTCGGTGTTCTGCTCGCCCCAGGTCATGGTGCCGAGGCAGATCTCGGACACCGACAACTCGCTCGTTCCCAATCGCCGATACTGCATTCCCGTGCTCCCGTCCGCGCGCGCCTGGTCGAGCGCACATGTCAACGACCTATCGATATCACCATCTCGACCTCCACCGGGACTCCGCGCGGGAGCTCGGCGACGCCCACCGCGCTGCGCGCATGGCGGCCGTTCTCTCCGAGCGCCTGCACCAGCAGTTCCGAGGCGGCATCCATCACGCCGGGCTGCTGCACGAAACCCGGCGCGGATGCCACGAAGCCGGTCACCTTCACCATCCGGCGCACGCGCTCGAAGCCACCCAGCGCATCCTTCAGCTGGCTCAGGCCCTGCAGGACACATGCACGTGCCGCCTCCCGCGCCTGCTCCAGCGAGATCTCTGCCCCTACCTTTCCGGTGTAGAGAATCCTGTTGCCGTCGCGGGGGATCTGGCCGCTCACCCATGCCAGCCCATCCTCCACCACCACTGCAACGTACTGGAATGCCGGAGCCACCGGCTCGGGCAGGCGCAGGCCCAGCTTTCGAAGGTTGTCCTCGATATCCATCGATCAGTCTCCGCTTGGTCGGGGGCCGTTTCCCCGGTGGCTTGAAAGTTGCTGAATCAGGATTGAGGCGTGCCGATGGCAGATCTTGAAACCGGCCTCGTGGCCGGCACCTGTCCGATCGTATGCACGCCGGAGCGCCTGCCATTCTGGCACGGGGCGGCCTGCAGGGAGTGTGCGCGCCATGAACATCGTCTACAACAGCCAGCACTACCACCTGGTCGAATATCCGGGCCAGAACGGCTACGAACTGATCGACAAGACCCTGGGTGTCACCGGGTACCTGGAAGGCGAGGTTGCGGACGCCTTCCGGCTCTCGCTGGAGCGATTGATCTCGGAAGACCCGACCATCGACATCGTCGACGAGTTCCTCGGCCGGTTCGAGTCGCTGCTCACCCAACCGGTCCGCTTCCATTGATGTCGGGCGGGCGCGGCCGCCCGACGCGCCGCTACATGCTCAGCGCATCACCATGGTGGTGAACGGCCAGACGTACGCCTGCAGCATGACGAGTCCACCTACCAGGCAGGCCAGCACGATGCTGTGCCAGAATACGTAGCGCAGGATCTCGCCTTCCTTGCCCTGGTAATTGGTGGCCACGGACGCCACCACGATGCTCTGCGCGTCGATCATCTTGCCCATGACCCCGCCTGAACTGTTTGCCGCCGCCATCAGGGTGGGATCGATGCCCAGCTTGTTCGCGGTGATCACCTGCTGGCTGCCGAACAGCGCGTTCGATCCTGCATCCGTTCCGGTCAGCGCCACGCCTACCCATCCGATCAGCGTGCCGAAGAACGGATACAGCCATCCGGTGTTGGCGAAGGCAAGACCCATCGTGGCATCCATGCCCGAGTAGCGCGTGGTGTAGGCCAGGGCGATCATGCCGATGATCGTGATGAGCGAGAAACGCATCAAGGAGAAGGTCTCGAACCAGGCCCGGAGCAGCTCCCGGGGCCGGTAGCCCATGAGGAAGCCGCTGATCAGCGCGGCCAGGAAGATGCCCGTTCCCGTGGCAGTCAACGCGCCCCATTTCCAGATGGCCGACTCGGTGTGCGGCTCGGCCACGGCCGGCGCCACGCGCTGCACCACCTGATGCAGCCCCGGCATCGCCCATTCCCAGTACGTGAGCCCCTTGACGTTGAGCAGCGCCTTGATCTGCGGCAGACCCCACACGAACAGGATCAGCGTCAGGATGATCCAGGGCATCCAGGCCTTGCGCACCAGTTCGCGGGAATGGCCGTGCGAGGGGCCGGAGGTAGCCACGGACGCGAACGGCACGGTCGTGCGTCCGCGCGCGTCCACCATCAGCTCGCGCGGCTTCCATTTGCTGAGGAACAGCGCGAGGACCACCATCGAGATCATGGCGGATGCCATGTCCACGAGCCACGGCCCGTGGTAATTGGAGATCAGGTACTGCGGTATGGCGAAGCTCAGCCCGGCCACCAGCACTGCCGGCCAAACCTGCAGCATGCCGCGAAAACCGCAGAACGTGATCACCAGCCAGAACGGGACGATGACCGAGAAGAAGGGCAGTTGCCGGCCGACCATTGCCGACAGGGTAAGCAGGTAATCAGGATTCTCCGGCTGCGTGACCGAGTGCAGGACGATGATCGGGGTGCCGAGCCCACCGTAGGCCACTGGAGCGGTATTCGCGATCAGGGACAAGCCCGATGCCGCCAGCGGCGTGAAGCCGAGACCGATCAGAATCGCGCCGGTAACCGCCACCGGGGTGCCCCCGCCGGCAGCACCCTCGAAGAAGGCGCCGAAGCAGAATGCGATGAGCAGGAGCTGCAGGCGCCTGTCGCCGGTGATTCCGCCGATGCTGTCCTGCAAGACGGTGAACAGGCCTTTCTTGACCGTCAGCCGGTACAGGAACATCAGATTGAGAATGATCCAGCAGATCGTGGTCGCGGCGAACAGCACGCCGAATCCGGCAGCACTCGCCGCCATCGAGCCCGGCATGCCGACCACGAACATGGCCAGCAGCAGCGCCGCCGCGAGACCCAGAAGCGCGGCGACGTGGGCCCGCATGTGAAAGATGCCCAGACCGCCCAGCAGTATCAAAACAGGAATCGCGCAGACCAGCGTCGACAGGATCGTATTGCCGAACGGGTCGTAATTCTGCGACCAGACTTCCACGGCTCCTCCCTCAGGGTAGGTTTTCTTATGATGTAAACGCGCATGGCGGACGCGGTCAGGGTGCCGGTCCGTCTAGCAGCGGCGGGAGTATAGCCGGATTGGAGCCACTCACCGCGGCGTTCCCGAGAATGTTTCTCGCGACCCCTGCGGCAGGCGGATTAGCGCGTGTTATCAGGCGGTTGTGGTATCGGGGGCGAGCCGGACGGATCGCCCCTGCGGGTCTTATTTGCAGCTTTCCGGAAGGGTGGCGCAGGAATCGAGCTGGCCGATCGGGCGCTTGAAGGTGTAACGAGCCGGCGTCACGACCAGGGCCTCCTTCGCCCGGTCCACGCTGTTGCTGGGCAGGGTAAAGGGCAGCGACACCACGAATGCGGCGGCCCCTACGATGGTGGTGAGCAGGCCGATCGGACGGGCGATGACGGCATCCACCAGCACTTCGCCGGAAGTCGGCTCGCGGCGGACCTGTTCCTGATCCATTGCGAAAGCGTGGGGAACGCCCAGTACGACCACCAGGGCGGAGATGACGAAGGTCTTATGCCAGGCGAACATGGACGCTCCTAGGTATGCCGGGCGAGGCCCGGATAGAAAGTTTTCCATACAATTACTTACGAAAGACATGCTTCGGCGCGTCCAGGCAAGCACAAGTCGTGCACGCACCGGGCCGAAGCCACATTCATCATCGGTCCAGCACCGAGCGAATTGAGGGTCCGCATGCAAGTCGATGTCAGCTACGGCAAGGGCACATTCCCCATTCAGATCCGCGGCGAGTGGGACGTCAGCGTCATTCGCAAGCCACCCATGCCGATCGTGGCATCCTCGCCGGACGCGGTCGATCGGGCACTGGCCGAACCCCTGGGCGCGACGGCGCTGCGGGCCCGCGCCGCAAGCGCGGGATCGGCATGCATCCTGATCTGCGACATCACCCGTCCGGTCCCCAACGCACTGCTCCTCCCGCGCATCCTGCGCACGCTGCTCGATGCCGGGATGCGTGCGCAGGACATCACGGTCCTCGTGGCGACCGGACTGCACCGTCCGAACGAGGGAGCCGAACTGGCAGAGCTGGTGGGCGACCCATGGGTGCTGCAGACCGTGCGCGTGGAGAACCATTTCGCGCGCAACGACGCCGACCATGTCCTTCTCGGCACCACCCACGCCGGCACGGTGGTTAGGCTCGACCGCCGCTTCGTGCAGGCCGACCTGAAGATCGTCACCGGACTGGTGGAACCGCACTTCATGGCCGGATACTCGGGCGGCCGCAAGGTCATCGCACCCGGAATCGCACATGCGGAGACGATCACGACGTTCCACAGCGCACGCTTCATGTCGCATGCCCGCGCGGACAACTGCGTGCTGGACGGCAATCCCCTACACCGGGAGCAGATGGAGATCGTCTCGATGCTGGGCGAGGTGCTGGCCGTCAACGTGGTGCTGGACGAGCATCGGCGGCTGTCCTTCGTCAACTACGGGGAAGTCGTCGCGAGCCACCTGCAGGCGGTGACCTTCGTCCAGGACTATGTCCGCGTTCCGGTGCCGCGGCGCTTCCGGACGGTCGTGACCAGCGCTGCCGGCTATCCGCTGGACAAGACCTACTACCAGACGGTGAAGGGCATGGTCGCACCGGTGGACATCCTGGAGCCGGGCGGCAACCTCATCGTGCTCTCCGAGTGTTCGGAGGGAATGGGTTCGGCCGAGTACGTCGATGCCCAGCGCCGGCTGATCGCGCAGGGGCCGGAGGGCTTCTACCGCGATATCGAGGCCAAGTCGCACGCCGACATCGACGAATGGCAGACGCAGATGCAGCTCAAGCCCATGCGCGCAGCGACCGTGCACCTGTATGCCGGCGGCCTGGCGCCGGCGGTACGCGCGCTGACCGGCGTGCGGGTGATCGATGACGTGCAGGCAACCCTCGAACGCTGCGTGCGGGAGTCGGCAGATGCGGCGCTCGCGATCATTCCCGAAGGCCCATACGTCGTGCCGGTGTATCGCCCAGCCGGCTGAACGGCCGGTTGAACGGCGTCATTTATTCCATTTGCATTTCATCTGTCGTGCGTGGCATACTCGCACGCATGATGGAGTCATGTACTGGCCGGCCAGTCACGCGCCATTCCCTGGCCCGTCGCGGCGGAGCGTGAGGCACGACTGCCTTTGGTAGACTGCGCCCATCGCCACCATCCCGAAAGGGTAGACAGATGATCCCGGACCACATCGATGTCAACATCGCCGGCGGCCTCGACTTTCCGCTCCCGCGCATGGTCAACGTGCGCCAGAAATTCCAGGCGCAGCGCCTGCACGACATCCCCGGCGCCATCGCGCGCGAGTTCCTGCGCCCCGAAGTGCGCGGCCGCGTGAAGGCCGGCCAGGCGGTAGCAGTCGGTTGCGGCAGCCGGGGCATCGCCAACATCGCCGAGATTGCCAAGTCCGTGATCAAGGAACTGCGGGCGCTCGGAGCCCGGCCCTTCATCTTCCCGTGCATGGGGAGCCACGGTGCCGCCACCGCGGAAGGTCAACGCAAGGTCCTCGAGAGTTACGGCATCACCGAGGCATCCACCGGCGTGCCGATCAAGGCGACCATGGACACGGTCGTGGTAGGCCATCTGGACGACGGCACCCCCGTATACATGGATCGGCACGCGGCCGAAGCCGATGCGGTGGTCGTCATCAACCGCATCAAGCCGCACACCGCGTTCCGCGGCGCCACGGAGAGCGGGCTCACCAAGATGCTCGCCATCGGCATCGGCAAGATCATCGGCGCCTCGACCTACCATCAGCATGGGATGGACCGCTTCCCCGAACTGCTGCCCAAGGTGCGTGACATCAACATCAGCCAGCGCAACGTGCTGTTCGGGGTTGGCATCGTGGAGAACGCGTACGACGAAACCGCGCTGATCGAGATCGTTCCCGCAGAGCAACTGGCCACGCGCGAGCCGCGGCTGCAGGCAATGGCCAAGGAGCACATGCCGCAGATCTGCTTCGACGAGATCGATGTACTGGTCATCGACGAGATGGGCAAGAACATCAGCGGCGCCGGCTTCGACCCGAACATCACCGGGCGCAACCGCCGCGCGGTGAACTGGAACACAAAACCGCAGGTCAAGAAGATCGCCGTGCTCGGCCTCACCCGCGAGACCATGGGCAACGCGACTGGAATCGGCTCGGCAGACGTCATCACCATGCGCCTGTTCCGGGAACTCGACGTCCCATCGACCTACGCGAACATCATCACGTCCTGCAATCTGGATGGTGCCGCCATTCCGATGATCATGAACACGGATCGTGAAGCGATCGCGCTGGCCATCAAGACGGTGGTCCGCGTGAAGCCGCAAGACTGCCGCATCGTGCGCATACGCAACACGCTGCAGCTCGCCGAGATCCAGGTGTCCGAGTCGCTCCTGGGCGAGGTTCGTTCGCGCCCGGATCGATTCGAGATCGTGTCGGAACCGGCGGCGTTGCCGTTCGATGCGAACGGACTCCTTCCGGCCCTGACACCCACTCCGCACGCTGCCGCGGCCTGATCCCGTCGTGACTGGCTTCTTCCAGGCACTGGCGGTCGGGTCGCAGCAGCGGCGGCTCGACGTCGTGCCAACTTACGGGAGGAAGTCATGTTTCATCGCATCGCGGTCGCGTTCGCCCTGGTCGCCCTGTCGTATCCGGCTCTTGCAGAGGAGCCCGCGGAAGCGGCCAAGGAGAAGCCGATGACCGCTCAGCAGCAGAAGATGAAGGAGTGCAACGCGGAGGCGAAGTCCAAGAGCCTCAAGGGTGACGAGCGCAAGAAGTTCATGAGCAGCTGCCTGTCCAAGTCCTGAACGAAGCCGCTCGCATCAGTCGCTCGGCTGAGGCGCACGAGAGACAAGGGGGCGCATGTACGCCCCCTTGTCTGTTTCCAGCATCCCGAGCGGGCGGGATGCCAGGTCTCGGATGTCAGCCGACGTTCACCGGCACGTAGATGCGATTCTCTCCGCGCTGGATCAGCAGGGCCAGCGGCTTGCCCGGCTGGGCCTTGTCCACCAGACCATTGAACTGCGACGCCGACTCGATCTCCTCGCCGTTGACCGCTATCACCACGTCGCCGCGCTGGATACCGGCGCGCGCCGCGGGGCCCTGCACGGAACCCACGACCACCCCACCCTTGACGTCGAGCTGGTCACGCTGCTGGGCCGTCAGGTTCTGCACGCCGATTCCCAGCTTGCCCGCGGGCGCCTCGCCGTTGCTCGCGGCGACCATGGACTTCTCCGGTTCCAGCTCTCCCACGGTGATGTTGATCTTGCGCTCGGCACCCTTGCGCCAGACCGACAGCGTCGCTTCGGTACCGGGCTTGGTCCTGGCGACGACGACCGGCAGATCGCTGGAATCGACGATGGGCTTGCCGTTGTACTGCAGGATCACGTCGCCCGATTCCAGCCCGGCCTTCTGCGCGGGGCTGTTCTTCTCGACATTCGCGACCAGCGCTCCGTTGGGTTGCTTGAGGCCGAAGGACTTCGCCAGATCCTGGGTCAGGCCCTGGATCTGAACCCCGAGTCGCCCGCGCGTGACCTTGCCGGCGGTACGCAACTGGTTTGCCACATCCATCGCGATGTCGATCGGAATCGCGAACGACAGACCCATGTAGCCGCCGGTGCGGCTGTAGATCTGCGAGTTGATCCCGATCACTTCACCGTTCAGGTTGAACAGTGGCCCACCGGAGTTGCCCGGGTTCACCGCGACATCGGTCTGGAGATACGGCACGTATGTCTCTGCCGGGAGGGAGCGCCCTTTCGCGCCGACGATGCCCGCAGAGATGGTGTTCTCGAAGCCGAACGGCGATCCGATCGCGGCCACCCACTCGCCGACCTGCACGCTGTCGACGTTGCCGATCTTCACCGCCGGAAGATCGGCGGCATCGATCTTGAGCAGCGCCACGTCGGTACGGCGGTCCGCCCCGATCAGCTTGGCCTTGAACTCGCGCTTGTCGGTCAATTGCACGCTGATGTCGTCGCCATTGGATACGACGTGGGCGTTGGTGAGCACGTAGCCATCGGGACTGATGATGAAGCCCGAGCCCTGCGCCTGCTGCGGCATCGCGTTCGGCGCGCCCGGCATGGGCGGCTGGAACGGGAACGGAAACGGGAACGGCGACTGCCCTTCCGGACCTGCCTGCGGCGCCTGCGCCGGCGCCGAACGTTCCACCTGGATGTTCACCACCGCCTTGCCATGCTGCTTGACCAGCGAGGTGAAATCGGGAACCGCCACCGCGGCACGGCCCGGCCCGGTCACGGTCGTGGTGTGCGCCGGTTCCTGGGCCTGCGCATGCACGTTGCCTGGCAATGCATCCAGGTGAGAGACGCCCCAGCCTGCTCCGAAGAAGGCCGTGGCGAGGGCGAGCGGAAGCAACTTGCGCTTCAAGTTCATCAGCATCTCCTAGGTTTCGTGGGCGAGCGACGAAGGTCGCCGCCGTAGGTCGCGGATCGCCAGTTCGGCGTGGCGCCGCGACCCGGTGGACTGGGTGTGGGCCGGATGGCTCCCCAGCCAGTGCAAGTCGCCGGACTTGCTCGCCCTTACCGCCTAACAGACAGTGCGTCCCGCGCTAGGTTCCAACGACACCGCCATCGCGGCGGCGGATAGCGAGCGTTGCCGAGCGTGGACGCCCACCGTCCGGCCAGGTGCTCAGGGCACCTGGGCGTGTCGGATCCCCGCGCTCGCCCGGGGTCTCTCCGGGGTGCTGGACGTTGACGAACAACGTCCGGCCATCGGGTGTTCCGGTCGCACCCGTGATCTCACAGCCGCGCGGACCCGTAAGGAAACGCCGGATCACACCGGTTGCCGGATCGGCACACAGCATCTGGTTGTTGCCCAGGTTGGCGTACGCGCCCTTGTTCAGGGTGCCGGGTGCAACATCGGTCTGGATCCACAGCCTGCCCCCGGCATCGATCCACAGGCCGTCGGGACTCCCGAACGCATCCCCCCTGATGTTGCCGCGCCTGTCCTCCTCCGGGTGGGTCGGGTCGCCGCACAGGACGAACACTTCCCACCGGAAGTGCCTGCCCGCCGCATCCCCGCCCGCTTCACGCCAGCGCACGACATGCCCATAGACGTTGTCCGCGCGCGGATTGGACGCGTCCACCGGCGGGTTGGCGCTGGCCAGGCGCGTGCTGCCATCGGCTTGGTTCACCGACGGCGGCTGGGCGCCACGCCGGTTGTTGTTGCTGAGCGCACAGTAGACTTCGCCGCGCTGGGGATGGACCGCGAGCCACTCGGGCCGGTCCATCATGGTGGCGCCTGCCCGATCCGCCGCCAGCCGCGCGTGGATCAGGACCTCCGCCTGCGTGGCGAAGCCATTCTCGGCCGTCAGTCCGTTGCGCCCGTGCGTCAGTTCCAGCCACTCGCCAGCCCCGCCGGCATCGAACCTCGCCACGTACAGGGTGCCGTGATCGAGCAGATCGCGCGCGGCTCGGGGCCGGCGCGGATCCCACGGATCACGCGAGACGAACTTGTAGACGTACTCGTTGCGCTGGTCGTCACCGCTGTAGATGACCACGCGCCCGTCGGGCGCCAAGGCATGGACCGCAGCTTCGTGGCTGAAACGGCCCAGTGCCGTGCGCTTGACCGGTACGGACTCGGGATCGAACGGATCGATCTCCACTACCCAGCCGAACCTGTTGGGCTCGTTGGGATGCCGCGCGGCGTCGAAGCGTTCATCGAACTCCTCCCAGCGATAGCCGCCGCGCGCGCCGATCCCGTAGCGGCGTTGCGCCGCGGTCGGCTCGCCTGCGTGCCGGAAGTAGAAATGGAAGTTTTCTTCGCACGTCAGGTAGGTGCCCCACGGCGTGGCGCCACAACCGCAGTTGTTCAACGTGCCCAGCACCCGCAGTCCCTCCGGATCGTGCGTCGTGCGCAGCCAGGGATAACCGGCCGCCGGGCCCGACATGTGCATCGGCGTGCGCGCGGTGATGCGCCGCGCGAAGCCGGACGGACGCACCACCTCCCAGCGTCCATCCAGCGCCCGCCGTACCTCGATGACCGACACCCCGTGCGCAGCCTGGCTCTTGCGCACCTTCTCGGCGCTCCATTCGCGCATGCCCCCGGGGTGAAGCAGCCCGTCGTCCGTGTACTCGTGATTGATTGCCAGCAGTCCGCGTGCGCTGGCCTCGGCACCGGGAAGCGGGACGTAGTGCATGCCGTCGTGGTGCATTCCGGCCTGCATTTCCTGGTCGGAGGCCGAGTTGGACACATCGGGGCGGAAGGCCGGGCCGGCAGACACGGGATCGCCCCACGCATACAGAACCTGGGCGACATAGCCGGGTGGCACGTGGACGGCATCGTCGCGGGAGACGGCAACCGGGGTGAAGCCGATCAGGGGCGAGGCGCCAGGCTGGGCCGGTTCTGCTGATACGGGATATGGCAGGAAGGAAGTGACTGCAAGGCTCAGGCCGCCGCGCAGCAACCGCCTGCGCCGGCCATCGATCTCCAGCACCCGGGCGAGCGATGCAGCCTGTCGAGGATTCGAAACGTCGTCCGGGTCGTACATGGTCGCTCGTGCGAGGAAAGGACAACGCGATTATGGCCTCTATCGGGCGGCGTGCCCTTGATGGGCCTCACGACCCTGTGCAACAGTGCGATGCCACGCATGCGCGTGGACCGGAACAGGGCCTCCACGGAGATTGGGCAGTGCCACTTACCCAGTTCATCGATCTGTACTGCGAACGCATGGGCCGGGGCCTGTGGGGCGAGCCGGCGAACGCACTCACCAATCTGGCCTATTTCGCAGGCGCATGGGCGGCCAGGCGCCAGATCCGGAGTTCGCCCGCGCCGCTTCCTGTCTCGGTGCGGATGCTGCCGCTGTCGATCGTCCTGGTGGGCATGTTCAGCCTCGTTTTCCACACGCTGGCGACGCTCTGGGCAGCCGTCGCCGACCAGCTGTTCATCCTGCTGTTCGGATGCCTGTTTCTGTATGCGTTCCTTCGCCACGCGGCCACGGTGCCGGCAGCGCCGGCGCTGCTCGCGGCCGTGGCGTTCGGTGTGGCGAGCTACTTCACGCCCGGAGTGCTGCCGCCCGGCTGGCTGAACCGCTCCGGCGCATATGCGCCATATCTGATCGGGCTCATCGCGATGGCCGGCTGGCTGGCCGCACGCGGGCGCATGGCAGCCAAAGGCTTCGCCGTCGCCATTGGCCTGTTCTGTGTCGCACTGGTGCTGCGCACGGGCGACCAGGCTTGGTGCGGCCGATTTCCGATCGGTACGCATTTCCTCTGGCATGTGCTGACCGGGGCCGTGCTCTCCCTGCTCAGCATCGCCCTGCTGCGCGACGTCCTGCGACCGCGTTGACGCCGGCCCGCCGCGCCTCTACAGTCGCGCGCGACACCCGACGTGGCTTGGGCCGGCGAACCTCTCGCGCGGGAAAGTACCGAAAGAGACAGTGAATGGGCAAGCGAGACGAGCGCCGCCCCGACATGGACATGAAGGTCAGGAAACGGGAAAAGCGCGACAGGCAGGGGGCGCCCAGACGAGGCATCGTCGACGTGCTGGCCTGTCCGCCCATCTCGCGCTTCCACTATGAACTGGTGGTCGGAAACGGCATCGGAGAGGATGCCGTCGAGGACGCTCAGGAAGCCTTCCAGCGAGCGTGGGAAATGCGCCGCCAGAAGGCGTTCGAGGCCGCGAGCGCACATCCCGACGGCCTGGGCAGGGACTGCGACATCGCCGAGCACCGCGTAATCGGACCGTTCAGTAGCACGCCCGACTGGCGCATCGACCTGCAGGCAGATCCGCCGGCAGCCATGACGTGGTGCTGGGTCGGTTACCAGTCGATCACCTTTTGCCGTCCCGCCTGAGGTCCCACTCCACCCGGTATGCCCGATGCGGCAGCGGGCGGCATGTACATCCGAGCCCAGCATGGCCGACGACGACTCGTACCCCTGCAGCTTCGTGATCTTCGGCGCCACCGGCCACCTGGCAGGGACCAAGCTGCTCCCCGCCCTGTTCGAACTCGAGGCGGCCGGACGCCTGCCCGAAGTGACGAACTTTTTTGCCTTCGGCCGCCGTGCGTTCGACGACGCCAGCTGGTCCGCGCACATGGAGCAGTCGCTGCGCTCCGAGCGCCCGGCGCGCTTCTCACCGAAGCTGTTCGCGAGATTCGCTGCCCGCTTCAGCTACGTGCAAGGCGACCTACACGACGTGGATGCCTACCGCCGGCTGCTCGCCGAACTCGGCACACCCAAGACCGGCACCTGCGCCAACCAGGTGTTCTATCTGGCAATCAGCCCGAGCGATTTCGCCGCGGTGGCACATAATCTGGCCGAGGTGGGGCTGAACCGGCCGCGCGGACAGCACCGCATCGTGGTGGAGAAACCGTTCGGCGAGAACCTGGAGAGCGCCCAGGCTCTGAACCGTCTGCTGCACGAGCATTTCGACGAGAAGCAGATCTTCCGCATCGACCACTACCTCGGCAAGGAGACGGTGCAGAACCTGGTGGTGTTCCGCTTCGCCAACCTGCTGGTGGAGCCGCTGTGGAATCGCAACTTCGTCGACCACGTGCAGATCACGGTCGCAGAGAGCACGGGCATCGGGACGCGCGCGGGCTACTACGACCGCACGGGCGCAATGCGCGACATGCTGCAGAACCATCTGATGCAGCTGCTCACTCTGGTGGCGATGGAGCCTCCCGCCGCGCTGGAGCCCGAGTCCCTGCGCGACGAGAAAGTGAAGGTGCTGCGCTCGATCCGGCCGATCCCGCGACGCCTGCTTTCGACCCACGCATTCCGGGCGCAGTACGCTGCCGGTTCCGTGTCGGGGAAGCCGGTTCCGGCGTATCGTGAAGAAGAGGGCGTCGAACCGGGTTCGATCACCGAGACCTACGTGGCTGCCAGGTTCCTGATCGACAACTGGCGCTGGCGCGGCGTGCCCTTCTACCTCAGGACCGGCAAGCGCCTGCACCAGTCGCAGTCGCACGTCGCGATCCGCTTCAAGCACCCGCCCCAGCAGCTGTTCCGCGAGACGCCGCTGGAGGATACCGCGCCCAATTGGATCATCCTCGGCCTGCAGCCACGCGAGTCCATGGGAATGGAGATCCAGGCGCGCCAACCCGGGCTGAGCCTTAACACGCGCACCATCCGCATGGACGCCAGCTACCGCGGCGAGGGCTTGCGCACGGTCGATGCCTACGAGGCACTGCTGCTCGACATCGTGCGCGGCGATCAGACGAATTTCATCCGCTTCGACGAGGTCGAATGGGCATGGCGGGTGGTCGACCCGATCCTGCGTGCATGGGCGCAGGAGCGCGAGCACATCCACACCTATCCAGCCGGAAGCTGGGGTCCTGCGGAGTCGAACCGCCTGTTCGAGTGGGACTACCAGGCCTGGCGCGATGACGCGTGAGCGCCTGCCCGGCGCTCAGCTCGCCACGACCGGCTCGACGTAGATCTCGACGCGCCGGTTAGCCTGACGTCCGGCTTCGGTCGCATTGTTCGCGGCCGGTTCACTTTCGCCCCTGCCGGAGGTGGCGAGCCGCAGCGCATTGACGTTCCTGCCTTCGAGATAGCGGGCCACGGACAACGCACGACCTTCGGAGAGCTGCTGGTTGTAGCCGGCGCTGCCGGTGTTGTCGGTGTGTCCCACCACCGTCAGCGTCGTCTTGCCATAGCGCACGACCACGTCGGCGAGCTTGTCCATGGTGCTGTTGAATGCCGGCTTGATCTGCGTGGAGTTGACGTCGAAAGCCGTCTGATTGGTCATGGTGATGCGCACGACGTTGCCACCCATCTTCTCGACCCGCGCGCTGCCCGCCTGGATCTCCTTCGCGAGGTTCTTCTCCAGATCCCTCTTCTGGCTGTCCATGTAGGCGCCGACTGCACCGCCGGCGATGCCACCCCCCACCGCACCGATGATCGCACCCTTGGTGCGGTTCTTCTTGTACGCCACCGCGCCGACCGCGGCACCGCCGATCGCGCCGACCACTGCGCCGGTCTCCATGCGCGTCATGGGCCGCTTCCCGGTCGCACTGCCGTCGCTGGTGCATCCGGAGATCGCCACACTGCCTGCCACCAGTACCATCGCCCACCGCTTCATCCAGACACTCCATCCGAAAACAAGGTCATACACAAGAGCCGATCGGCACACCTCGCCGAAGCCCGCAAGCAATAACGGTACCGAAACGAACCGCCCCCGGGCGTAGCGCAGGCGCCCGGTCTGGACGGGTTCGAGGCAAGGGGCGGGCGCTGCCGGAATCGGCGGCGCGCATGCTCTGCGCCGGCGGCGTTGCCGGCGCGCGAGGGCGTCAGGTCTTCGGCTTCCAGTCTCGTGCCAGCTGCTGTGCCTTGATCAACTGATCGGGCGAGAGCTTGGTCGCGACGAATTCGCGCTGGCGTTCGGCGGCAGTGCGCTCGTCACCCGATAGCTGGGCGGCCGCCAGGTTGCTCCACATGTGAGCGGACATCAGATCGGTCTTGCCCAGCTTGTCGTCGGACAGCAGATAGCCCAGTGCGAGCTGGGCGCGCGCGTCGCCCTGCTCGGCTGCCATCGTGTACCACTTGATGGCTTGGCTCGGATCGGCCGTCACGCCCTCGCGTCCCTCGTAGATGTAGCCCAGGATGTACTGCGCATAGGTGCTGCCCTGTTCCGCCGGCTGCGTGTACCACTTCGCCGCCTGAGCGTAATCCTTCTGCACGCCCTGCCCGCTGAAGTACAGGCCGGCCAGGCTTTCCTGCGCCCCCACCACGCCCTGCTCGGCCGCTTTCTGGTACCACTCGGCCGCCTCGGCATGGTGGCTCTGCTGCTCGAGCAGATAGCCAAGCATGTACTGGCTCTGCGCGTCGTTCTGCGCGGCGGCCAGCTTGAACCACTTGATCGCCTCGGCCTCGCTCTTCGCCGTGCCCGAACCCTGGAAGTAGGCGTAGCCGAGCATCGGGTAGACGGACGCTTCCTGCTTTTCCGCCGCCGCCAGATACAGCTTCAGGGCCTCGGCTTCATTCTTCTCGACGCCCCGCCCCTGCGAGTACAGATAGCCGAGGGCGCTCATGGCCCGGGCATCACCCTGCTCGGCTGCCTTGCGGTACCACCTGGCCGCCTCCTCGGCGTTCGCCTCGACGCCGCGGCCGTATTCGTACATGTAGCCCATCAGATACTGGGGATAGGCCTTGCCCGCGTCTGCCACCTTGCGGTTCCATTTCGCGGCTTCGGCGTAGTCCTGCGCAACGCCCTGGCCGAAGAAATACATGCGGCCGAGCGCTTCCTGGGCATCGGCATTGCCGCCCTCTGCGGCGATCTTGTAATAGACGGCGGCCTTGGCCGGATCTACGCTCACGCCCTTGCCGAAGTCATAGGCATAGGCGGCCAGGAAAGCCGGATACACCTTCCCCTTCTCCGCCGCCCCCGCGCACATGTTCACCGCCTGCGCCTCGTCCTTGCGAATGATGTTCTCGCCGAAAAAGTAGGCGGTACACAGCTTTTCCATGGCCTCGGGGTGGGACTGGTCAGCAGCCTTCCGGTACCAGTTCAGCGCCTCCTGGTAGTCCTGAACGGTGCCACGCCCCAGTCCGTACGCTTCCGCCAGGTGGAACTGGGCTCGGGCGTCGCCCTGCTCGGCGGCCGGCTTGAACTGATCGAAGGCAGCGCGGAAATCCCCGCTGTTCCAGGCCTGCAGGCCCTTGTCGTAGTCGGCCCATGCGCTGCCGCAGATGCCGAGCAGCAAGGCCAGAGTAACGCGCACTCGCATTACACTCCTCCGATGTGCGAATCTGGTTCGGAGCGGGCTGCCTCGCCGGAGTCCAACACCCGGTCTGCCCGCGGTGAGGGCCAGATGATAAACCGAATCATCCTGCGCACCCGCTCCACCGCTGTCGCCCCAGGGCGCCGCCTACCTGGACGCGGCGCCCAGCCCGAACGGCTCCGCCCAGGCGAGTCCTACGAGCGTCTCGGTGCGTGGGCGATACTCGCAACCGACCCAACCCTGGTAGCCGATCTCGTCGAGCAGTTCGAACAGGTAGGGATAGTTGATCTCCCCCACGTTGGGCTCGTGCCGGCCCGGCACTCCCGCAATCTGGACGTGTCGCAGCAGATCGAGGTTCGCGCGCAACGTCTCCGCCAAGTGCCCCTCGAGCATCTGCATGTGATAGACGTCGAGGTGCAGGAACAGGTTCTCGCTGTTCACCTGCTCGATCACTCGACGCGCGTGGTCGCTATGGTTGAGAAAGTAGCCGTGCATTCCCTCGGTGGTGTAGGAGGGCCCGCCCTGCACGATACCGAGGCGGCGGTTGATCGGCTCGATCACGATGCGCACGCCCAGAGGCGCGAAGAAGTCGGCAGCGTGACGAAGATTCTCGACATAGGTGCGCTCGGCCAGCGCGTAGTCGACCCCTGGTCCGATGGCCCCGGCCATCACGTGCACCAGATCGCAGTCGAGCGCCTGCGCGTAGCGGGCGGCGGGCGACAGGCTGGCGCGAAACTCCTCTTCCCTTCCCGGCACCGCGGCCAGACCGCGATCTCCCGCCGCCCAGTCGCCCATCGGCGCATCGAACAACACCATGCGCAGTCCGTGGCGATCGAGCCGTTTGCGCAACTGCGACGGCTCGTGCTCGTAGGGAACCTGGAACTCCACGGCCCGGAATCCTGCCGCCGCAGCGGCAGCGAATCGATCGAGGAACGGAACCTCGGTGAAAAGGTAGTGCAGATTTGCGGCGAAGCGGGGCATGCGATGATTCCTGTCGACGTAGTCTTTCATGGAAGACGCTGCAGGCGCCGCACCCGTCAACGCGGACGTGCGCGACCCTCGAGGAACTCGGGCAGAAACTCCCCGCTCCTCTCGTACTGCTCCTTCACGCGACCCGCTTCGCCGTACAGCGACGTCGCGTTGTCCGGGTCTGCCTCGGGCAGGCGCCGCTTCGCGTTGCCCGGCCAGCCGTGCCAGGCCTCGATTCCCATCGGCGGTGGCGTGTCCGGCGGGCGGCCCAGTTCGCGCTCTCGCTCGCGGCGCCGCTCCCAGGCCCTGAACTGGCCGTAGGTCAGGCACCCACCGGCGGGATGACAGGGGCCGTAAGCGAACGGGATGTACCAGCCCATCATGTCGGGACCCGCGTGGAAATACGGATCTACATGAGCGTAGCCGAAGCGGATCCCTTCCGCGCGCGCATCTGCCCCGGCGAACAGCAGGCCCGCAGCGAACAGCAAGCGCACGCACAGGCTCGCCAGCGCGCGAGCGCCGACGCGTGCTTCTGCCGTGCCAACTGCAGGAATTTCCGGTACACGAATGTCCGGTGCATGAATGCCCGGTACACGAATGAAGCCGTACTGCAGCATTCGCGTTCTCCGGCGGCGGGCACGGGCCCGTCCCGCGTGTTCGGATCAGCGCTCAGTATAGCCAGCCGGCGTCGCACGCCTGCAGTGCAGGTAAAATTCCCCTTGAATCCCTCCATCCTCGATCCTCAATCTCCCTCGACCGACGCATGTCAGCACCCTCCAAGGCTCCGCCACCGGGCAGCGAAGGCCACGTGACCAACTTCATCCGCAATATCGTCGAGGCCGATCTGGCCGCCGACAGGTACGCCACCCGCACCTGGGTCGGCCATCCGGGCCCTGCAGCCGAGCAGGACAAAGGAGCGACGGATCCTGCGCGCATCCGTACGCGCTTTCCGCCGGAACCGAACGGCTACCTGCACTTCGGTCACGCCAAGTCGATCTGCCTGAACTTCGGCCTGGCGCGCGATTACGGGGGCGTCTGCCACATGCGCTTCGACGACACCAACCCGGTGAAGGAAGAGACGGAGTACGTCGATTCCATTCTGGATGCGGTGCGATGGCTGGGCTTCGACTGGGGCCAGCATCTCTATCACGCTTCGGACTACTTCGCCCACCTGTACGCGTTTGCCCAGGCCCTGATCCGGGCGGGGCTGGCCTACGTGGACAGCCTCAGCGCGGAGCAGATGCGCGAGTACCGCGGCACGCTCACCGAGCCGGGGCGCGACAGCCCGCATCGCGCGCGCAGCGTGGAGGAGAACCTGGAACTGTTCGCGCGCATGCGCGCGGGCGAGTTCGCTGACGGAACGCACGTGCTGCGGCTCAGGATCGACATGGCATCGCCCAACATCAACCTGCGCGATCCGGTGGCCTATCGCATCCGGCACGTGCACCACCACCGGACCGGCGATGCCTGGCCGATCTATCCGAGCTACGACTTCGCGCACGGCATCTCCGACGCGCTGGAGAACATCACCCACTCGATCTGCACGCTGGAGTTCGAGGATCACCGGCCGCTGTACAACTGGATCAACGAACGCCTGGCCGACCTGGGCCTACTCGGGCGGCCGCTGCCGCGGCAGTACGAGTTCGCCCGCCTCAATCTCAGCTACGTGGTCCTGTCGAAGCGCAAGCTGATCCAGCTGGTGGAAGAGGGGCACGTCGATGGCTGGGACGATCCGCGCATGCCCACGCTGGTGGGAGCGCGCCGCCGCGGCTACACGCCCGAGGGCTTTCGCCTGTTCGCCGAGCGCATCGGCGTGTCCAAGGCCGACTCGTGGATCGACTACTCGGTCCTCGAGGACGCCATGCGCGACGACCTCAACGAACGCGCTCCGCGGCGCATGGCCGTGCTCGATCCGGTCAGGCTGATCATCGACAATTTCCCCGAGGGTGCGAGCGAAGCCTGCGAGGCGCCCAACCATCCGCACAAGCCCGACTGGGGCAAGCGCGGCATGCCGTTGACGCGCGAGCTGTGGATCGAGCGCGAGGACTTCAGCGAGAATCCGCCGAAGGGTTACTTCCGCCTGTTCCCGGGCAACCAGGTGCGCCTGCGTTTCGGCTTCGTGGTCAAGTGCGTCGGTGCGGACAAGGATGCCGGTGGCAATGTCACCGCAGTGCACTGCGAGTACTTCCCCGATTCCAGGTCGGGCACCCCGGGCGCCGACAACTACAAGGTCAAGGGCAACATCCACTGGGTAAGCGCGGCGCACGCCTGCCGCACCGAGGTCCGCCTGTACGACCGTCTGTTCAAGGTGCCGCATCCAGGCGCCGGCGGCCGCGATTTCCTGGACGACATGAACCCCGATGCCAGGCGCGTGATCCATGCCTACCTGGAACCGGCGCTCGAGGGCGCGCAGGCCGAGGAGCGCTTCCAGTTCGAGCGCCACGGCTACTTCGTCGCGGACCGCGTCGATTCCAGGCCGGGCGCACCGGTGTTCAACCGCGCCGTGACGCTGCGAGATTCGTGGGGCAGACCCGCGCAGGATGTCCGCTGATGCGGCCGGACGACACCAGCTGGCCTGACAGGTGGGCAGCGCGCTGATCGCGCTTGTCGGCGATCTGGCCGAGCTGGCATCGGCGGGAGGCACACACCGCCCTCATCGAAAGCGGTGCTCCACCCCCACCCACCACGTCCGGCCCGGCAGCGGATAGGCGTTGTAGCGGGTGGGCGTGAACTGGCTGCGCACCGCGTAGTTGAAATACTCCTCGTCGAACAGGTTGTCGACCACCCCGATGATGCGCCACGGGCCGGCACGATAGTCCACGCGCAGGTTGGCGCTGCCGTAGCCGGGGATCTTCCGGCCGCTGTTGGGTTCGTCGTTCTCCATGTACTGGCTCGACACGTACTGCGCGGCCGCAGTGGCCGACCACGCGCGCGCGAACTGCCACGCGACCTGGACGTTCAGCAGGTGCCGGGGAACGAGGGGTACATGGTTGCCGGCAATGTCGACGCTCGCGCCGTAGGCCGGCAGTTCGCCCTCGCGGAAACGAGCGTCGGTGTGGGTGTACGCTCCCGACAGGGCGAGGTTCGGCGCCGCCTGCCAGCGCGCCTGGAGTTCGAGGCCGCGGCGGCGCGACGGCGGTAGGTTGGTGTTGCCGATGCCGGCGCTGTAGGCGTCCAGGTGGATCTCGTCGTCGACGTCGAGCTGGAACAGCGCTGCGCGCGCCAACAGCGCGCCCGTCCGATACTCCATCCCCACGTCGTAGCCGATCGAGGTCTGCGGCTCGAGGAACTGGAACTGCCTGGTGAACGACTGCGAGAACTCATAGGTCTCGTCCACCGTGGCGAAACGGAACGCGCGCCCGGCCCGCACCACCGCGGCGAGCGATCCGGTCAGTGCCTGCCGCAACGCCAGCTCCCAGGCCTGCTCGCGCTCGGTCTGCTCGCCGGCCGGGGCCGCTGATCCGAAGAGCGCTCCCGGCGCGGCAGGATCGTAGCGGTCCTGCGCCTCGATCTTCTGCCGTTCGTAGCGCCACCCGGCGGTAATCGACGTGCTATCGGTGGCACGCACGCTGAGCTGCAGATAGACCGCGCGATTGTCCTGCGCGGCCTCGACCCGGTTGATGGGCTGTGCGATATTGGCTTCGGAATTGCTAATGTCCGCTGCATAGTCCCAGCGGTACCAGTCCGCGCCAGCGACGAGCGTCGCGCGCTCGGCCAGCAACGGCACACGCAGGCGCGGCGTGAACGACCACACCCCGAGCTTGACCTCGCGATAGTCGGGAAAGCCGCCGAAGTCGAAATAGGAGTCCTGCTGCTTGCGGCGGTACCCGAGGCCGACATTGACGTCTGCGCGGCCGGCCCTCTGCTCCCATTCGATCGCCGCACGCCAGGCGTCCCGCGCGGCGTAGTCCAGCGGAGTGGAGGTGCCACGCCGATCACTGTCCAGCTCGTCGATCCCCGCAGCGCTGTCCACCAGGCGCGCGCCCGGGAGCTGCAGATCCTGGTCGTCCAGCCCGGCCTTGAAAGAGAAGCTGCCGCCCTCTGCCAACCAGCGCGCATCCAGATAGGCGGCGTAGGTGCCGTTCCGGTTGTTCTCCCGATATCCGTCCGAGTGGAAATAGGAGCCTCCCAGGATCAGTCCGGCGCGCTCGCCGGACAGGGTCCCGGTCACCTGTGTCTGGCGCGTGTCCAGGCTGCCCGTGCGCAGCCGCGCGTCGAGCGCGCGCTGCGCGCCTGCCGGGCTGCGCGTGATGATGTTGACCACGCCGCCCACCGCGCCGCCTCCATAGAGCACGGCACCGCTGCCGCGGATGATCTCGATGCGCTCGATGGCGGCAAGGGGAATGACGCCCCATTCGACGCCGGACAGATCGATGTCGTTGATGCGCCGGCCGTCCAGCAGCACCAGCGTATTCTGTCCGCCGGTGGCACCGAAGCCGCGCATGTCGACGGTGGCGTTCGCCCCGCCGTTGCCGTAGAGATCGCGCGCGTACAGCCCTGCTTCGCGCGCGAGCAGATCGGGCAGCGTGGTCGCGGGGCTGGCGGCGATCTGCTCGGCCGTGATGACGCTCGCGTCGAGCGCGCCATCCCCGGCCGGTTCGGGAAAGCGCGTGGCAGTGACGACGGTCTGCGGGGTGACGATCGGAATCTCATCCGCACCCGCGAGCAGGGGAAGGCAGACCGCGCAGGCGGCCGGCACCAGGCAATACTTCATCGTTCGTGGCTCCCTTCTGGCATGCGCACCTCCGCGCATGCCTGGGTGGTGAAGGGAGACTGCAGCGCCGGTCCGGACCATGACGGCGTTCGCTCGCTCCGCCCGCCGCAGAGTCTCCGCTCGCGCCTCGAGGCCGGTCTCCGGGCTTGCGAGTAATGACGCGCCGCCTTCCCATGCGATGACCGCACAGTGGCCTGGAATGGCGCGCCCGCACTCGCTTACCGTTGCGGGGGCAGCGCAGGCTTGGCGGCCGGCTCTCGGCGCGCGTACCTGCTTCCCGTTTAAATCCGGTGCGCGCAGCGCACCGGATCACCTCGTGACGACGGCGATTCTACGCGATGCCGGAAACGGCGTGTCGATCGGCTCTGGCGATCGTGATGGCCTGTCCGAAGGCGCGCGGATCAGCGCGCCGGCGCAGACAGGGCAAAGTCCGCGTCGAGACGCGCCGCAGGGTAATGGAAGGCGACGGGCCCGTCGGGCTCGGCGTGGATGAACTGGTGCACGAACGGATCGTCCGAGGCGCTCATGTCGGCCGGCGTCCCATGCGCCGCGATGCGCCCGCCAGAGATGAAGAATACGTAGTCGGCCACCTTCAGCGATTCGGACACGTCGTAGGTCACCACGATGCTCGTCACGCCGAGCGCATCGTTGAGGCGGCGGATCAGGTTGGCAATCGCGTTGAGCGAGATCGGATCCAACCCGGCGAACGGCTCGTCGTACATGATCAGCATGGGATCCATGGCGATGGCCCGCGCCAATGCCACGCGACGCGCCATGCCGCCGGAGAGTTCCGAGGGCATCAGGGTATGTGCACCGCGCAATCCCACCGCGTGCAGCTTCATCAGCACGAGGTCGCGGATGAGATCCTCGGACAGGTTGGTGTGTTCACGCAGCGCAAAGGCGATGTTGTCGAACACGGAGATATCGCTGAACAGGCCACCGGCCTGGAACATCATCCCCATGCGCCGGCGCAACGCATACAGGCCCGCGGTATCCAGGCGGTGCACGGTCTTGCCGTCCACGCGCACGCTCCCGCACGCCGGCCGCAGCTGACCGCCCAGCAGGCGCAAAAGCGTGGTCTTGCCGCTGCCGCTGGCGCCCAGGATGGCGACCACCTTGCCGCGCGGGATGCGCAGATGCACGCCCTCCAGCACCTTGCGCTCGCCATAGCCGAAGTGCAGGTCGTCGACCTCCACCAGGTCGCCCGCGGGTTGTTGCGTCATTGCCGTTTCCTCCTCGCGCCATTGTAGGCCATGCGCTCGCCAGTTCCCGGCAACCGCCGCCAGCACACCGCCGTTCTCGTTCAGGTTCCGTTCAGCACCGCCCACGTAATCTGCGCTCACACCAGGAGGGGTTCCTGGGAGCGAAAGGAGAACGGATCATGAAACGCCTGTTGCTGACTGCGGTACTTGGAACTGTGTTGCTCGGTTCGGCCGGAATGGCGAGCGCGGACGACGATCGCTGGGAACGCAGGTCGCACGATCGCCGCGAGTGGCGCGACCGCGACCGGTACGACAGCGACGGCCGTCATTACCGCGGGCACCGGCAGTCCCATCGCCACCACCACTATCACCCGGGGCGCGGGCACTACAAGCCCTGGAAGCACCACCACTACAGCCGCTACGGGCGCCACTGGGACCGGTACCACGACGACGGAGTGACCATCATCTTCAAGGGCCGCATCCACTGAACCGGCGCTCGACAACCGAACCACGACCGAAGGAGTGACGAGATGAACAAGACCCTGCTCGCTGCCGCCCTGATGCTCGCACCGCCGCTTGCCATGGCGGGCGGCCCCGACCGGTTCGAGGACTACGCTCGCGTGCGCGAAGTCGATCCGCAGTACGAGCGGGTGAACGTGCCGCGCAAGGAGTGCTATTCCGAGTACGAGCCGGAAGTCCGCCGCCAGGGACGTTCCGACAACGGTCTGGCCGGGCCGATCATCGGCGGGGTGGCCGGCGGTCTGCTCGGCTCCACCGTGGGCAGGGGCAGCGGGCGCGTGGCGGCCGCTGCAGTGGGCGCGGCGGTGGGCGCCATCGTGGGCGACCGCCTGTCCGACCGGGGACGCGGCTACGAGGAGTACGGCGAACGCGAAGTGCGCCGCTGCAGGGTGGTGGACAACTGGGAAAGTCGCATCTCGGGCTACCGGGTGGTCTACGAGTATGCCGGGCGCACTTACACGACCATCCTGCCCTACGACCCGGGTCGCAGGCTGGCCGTGAACATCATCGTCGAGCCCATGCTGGACGGGTACGATCGCCCGGGAGTCCGTCACATCGACGAGGAGCGCTGGGAGCGCTGAAGCCGGCCCTCTCGCAGGGCGGAGTCGGTTGCAGCCTGCCATTGCCTGAGCCATCATGCTCCGCATGAAGACGTTCCGATCGGCACTGGCGCTCATCGCGAGCATTCCCGCGCTGCTCGCCATGCTGTGCGTGCCCGCACACGCGGATCGCGAGCGCGGCCGCTGGCGTGGGACGGAGCCGCGCATGGAGGAGCGCACGCTGGCACCATCCTCCCCCGTCACTCGTCCGGCGCGCGTGAGCATGGAGGAAGCGATCGATACCGTGCAGCGCACGACCGGCGGCAAGGTGCTGGACGCACGCCGGCGCAACGACGACTATCGCATCAAGATCCTCACGCGCCGCGGGGAAGTGCGCGTGGTCTACGTGGACGCGCACACGGGCGCGTTGCGCTGAAACGAGTTCCGTCCCGCCGATGCGAATCCTGCTGGTCGAAGACGAGCGCACCCTCCAGGCGCAGGTGCGCCGGTGCCTGGAAGCGAACGCCTATACGGTGGACGCCACGGGTGACGGCAAGGAGGCCTTGTACCTGGCCAGCGAGTATCCATTCGACGCCGCGATCGTCGATCTCGGCCTTCCCGGCATGTCCGGCCTCGAAGTCATCCGCAGGCTGCGCGAGAAGGGCAGCGTGCTTCCCATCGTGATCCTCACCGCGCGTGCGCGCTGGCAAGACAAGGTGGAGGGCCTCGAGGCGGGCGGCGACGATTACGTCACCAAACCGTTCCAGCCCGAGGAACTGCTCGCCCGCCTCAAGGCACTGCTAAGGCGTGCCGCGGGCGCGGCGCAAGACGTGCTGCGCTGCCCTCCGCTCGCATTGCACACCGGCGCGCAGAAGGTGACCATGAACGAGGTGGAGGTGGAACTGACCTCCTTCGAGTACCGGCTGCTCGAACACCTCGTGCGCGAGCGCCAGCGCGTGCTGTCCAAGGACGAACTGGCCGCGCACCTCTATCCTCACGACGAGGAGCGCGACAGCAACGTGATAGAGGTCCTCGTCGGACGCCTGCGCCGCAAGCTCGACCCCGATGGCACGCTGCAGCCGCTCGAGACCCTGCGCGGGCGCGGCTACCGTTTCGTCCTCGGCGAACCCCGCTGACGCGATGCACGGCCGACCGCCCAGGAACCCCGGCGCATGAAGGTGTGGCGCTCGCTCGGCATGCGAGTCGCCATGAGCGCCGGCATCGTGCTCGTGATCTTCATCGTACTGTCGGCCTTCGCGCTGGAGCATGCCTTCCGCGACAGCGCGCGCAGCGTGCGCCAGGAACGCCTCCTCGCCCAGATCTACCTGCTGATGGCTGCGGCCGAAGTGGACACCTCCGGTGCGCTGTCCATCACCGGCGGCACGCCCGAGCCGCGCCTCGATCTGCCCGGGTCCGGCCTGTATGCGCGGATCCAGGACCGTGACGGAAACGAAGTATGGCGTTCGCGCTCGTCACTGTCGGTTTCGCCGCCTGCTGCGGCGCGCATGCGTCCGGGCGAGCAGCGCTTCGCGCTCGTGCACGGTACGCAGGGAGAGTCCTACTTCGCGCAAAGCTTCGGCGTGAGCTGGGCCACCAACGGCGGCAGCTTTCCCTTCACCTTCACGGTTTTGGAGGATCTGGCCCCGTTCGAGGACCAGATCGCCGCGTACCGGACGACGCTGTTCACGTGGCTGGGCGGGACGGCCCTGCTGCTGCTCGTTGCGCTGGGACTGACGTTGCGCTGGGGCCTGCGGCCGCTGCGCAGCGTGGCGGACGAGTTGCAGCGGCTCGAGCGCGGCGACCAGGAACAGATCCGCGGCGACTACCCGGCCGAGCTGGAGCGGCTGACCGGCAATCTGAACCGGCTCGTCGCGCACGAGCGCGCGCGCCAGCAGCGCTACCGCGATGCCCTGGCCGACCTGGCGCACAGCCTGAAGACACCGCTGGCGCTGATGCGCGGCGAGCTGCGCGATACACCAGGCAGCGCGCAGGAGATGCACGAGCAGATCGAACGCATGGACCGGCTGGTCGCCTATCACCTGCAGCGCGCCTCCGCCTCCGGCCGCAGCGCACTGGCCGTGCCCCTTTCCATCCAGCCCACCGTCGAACGGCTGGTGGCGGCGTTACGCAAGGTGAACGCCGACAAGCCGGTCGAGGTCGACCTCGCCCTCGCGCCCGACGCGCGCTTTCGCGGTGACGAAGGCGATCTGACCGAGGTGCTCGGGAATCTGCTCGACAACGCGTTCAAGTGGTGTGCGGGCCGCATCCGCGTGCATGCGCACGTCGAAGCGCGCGCACTGCTGCTCGGCATCGACGACGACGGCCCGGGCATTCCGGAAAGCGCCGCGCGGGAGGTTCTTCAGCGCGGGGGGCGTGCAGATCAGTCCACGCCGGGACACGGTATCGGATTGGCGGTGGTGCGCGACGTCGTCCAGGCGTATGGCGGCAAGGTGCGCATCGGCCGCGGCGAGCTCGGGGGCGCGGCCATCACGCTCGAATTCCCCGGCATGGGCTGATCAGATCGCGTTCAGAAAGTGCAGCAGCGCGTCGCGATCGGCCTTGTGCATGGTACGGAATGCTTCGCGGGATGCCTGCGCCTCGCCGCCGTGCCACAGGATCGCTTCGGCGGCGTTGCGTGCGCGGCCATCGTGCAGCAGCGCGCTGCCACCGTTTACCGTCTCGGACAACCCCAGTCCCCACAGCGGCGGCGTACGCCAGTCGCGAGCGCCGGCGCGGAAGTCCGGGCGTCCGTCCGCCAGTCCTTCGCCCATGTCGTGGAGCAGCAGGTCGGTGTAGGGACGAATGACGCGGTTGGCAAGCTGCGGCAGCGGCGGAAAACTCTCCGCCGTTCGCATCTGCGGCACATGGCATAGCGCACACTTCGCCTCTTCGAACAGCCGTGCGCCGCGCTGCACCCGCGCATCGCCGGTGTCGCGCGGCGCCGGCACGGCAAGGGCGCGGCTCCACAATTCCAGTTCGTCCCAGTCGGTCGCCACCAGTTCCGGATCGTTGCCCGGTGTCTGGGCCGCACACAGAGTCTGTACCGGCGGGCAGTTCTGCGCACGATACAGACGCGAGGTGAGCCCCATGTCCTCGAGGGATGCCATGGCGATCTGCTGCCGCAGGCTCGGCTGATTGGCCTTCCAGCCGAAACGCCCGACGCTCATGCGATCGTTCACGTCGTCGCGCACCACGTTCACGCGGCCGTTCAGTCCCTGCGTCTTCTGCAGCGCGGCGATCCGATGCAGCGTGTCGTCCGCGACCGCCTCCAGCAGCCCCAGCCCGTGCAAGGGCTGGGCAATGCGCAACGAGAACATGGCACCCTCCGGCAGAGCGCCGAAGGCCAGATTCTCGATGCGAAGACGCGGCTCGCGCAGCCGCACCTGCTCGCCGTCGGCATAGGCGACGAGCTGCTCGTCCCAGTCGATGTAGAGCGAGGCCTCGGGCGGCACCGGCGCCGTGTGATACGCGAAGTCCGGAAACGGCCCTGCCAGTCCGGCGGTTTGGAACTGGCCGCCATAGGCGTGATCGGGGTTCGGTCCCCCGTGCGGCCCCTCTCCCGGAACGGACAGCCTGACCAGCAGCGACAGCAGCGGCTGGCTGCCGTTCTCGGGCGCGCGCCCCCTCCCGCCGCCTACGTGGCACTCGAGGCAGCTGGTGGCGTTGAAGGTCGGGCCCAGACCCCATTCGAAATCGAGCGAAGTGACGGCGCCCCAGGTCTTGTCGAAGTGTCTGCGCCCGCGCTGGAAGGCCTGCAGCTGCCGACGATCGAGAGAGGGAATCGGCTGGACATAGGCATCGCGGTCGACGCACTGCACGCTGATGCCATCGACGTCCTCGTCCGCCGCCGCCAGCGCAGCGGCGGCGGCTGCACCGGCGACGAGCACGACGGCCGGAATGACGAGGGTACGGATCATCCCTGCATTCTGGTGCATTCCGAGCGGACCGGCCCGAGCCCACACCCTACGGATCTCACTCGGCCGCGGAGGTCCGAGCCGGCGCCGCGACGGCCAGTTCGCGCTTGCGCCTTGCTTCGACCACCAGCGGCGGACACACGTTCGCGTCGTCGTGAATGACCTGGCAGTCGAGGCAATAGAAGCATTCGTCCATGTTGATTGCACCGCTGGGCGCGATTGCCTGTACCGGGCAGCGCCTTGCGCACAGCTGGCAGGGGCTGCCGCATTCCGAGCGGCGCTTCAGCGATGTGAACCGGCGCAGCCGGCCGCCAATCGCCATCACCGCGCCAAGCGGGCAGAGGAACCGGCAAAACGCCCGTTCGACGAACAGGCCGACGGCGAGAAGCACCAGCGCGTACACCACGAACGGCCAGGACCGATCCATTCTCAGCGAGATGACGGTCTTGAACGGCTCGATCTCGGCCGCGACCGCCATGGTCTGCAGTCCGTGCAGGGCGGTGAGCGCCACCACCGCGAGCGATACGTACTTCAGGCGCCACAACACACGATGAATCCGATACGACGGCGACCACTGGGGCAAGGAGACGACGCGGGCGAGCTTGGCCAAAAGCTCCTGCAGGGCGCCGAACGGACATAGCCAGCCGCAGAAGACGCCCCGGCCCCAGATGACGAAGCTCGCGAGCACGAACACCAACAATACGCACAACAACGGATCGGCGAGGAGCACCGCCAGGCCGTTGCCATTGACCAGCCCGAGCAGCCATGCAAAGACATTGATGACGCTCAGCTGAGCCCCCGCGATCCAGCCTATCCACACCAGCGTGAAGAGCAGAAAGCCGACGCGCAACGTCTGCAGCAGACGCGCGTGACGCGTCAGCCTGTGCATGGCGACGAGCAGCCCCGTGAGCAGCAGCAGACCGACGCCAAGCACCACGATGTTGCCCGACTGTGCGCGCCAACTCTCCCGCCAGGGCGCCTCGAGCGGCTCCATTGCGGACGGCTCTGAAGGTGGCAGTACGAAGCGGGAGGGCAGGCTGTAGCCGAACTTGAACTCTCGCGTTCGCCCGCCGGGACCAACGCCCTCGCCTACGACCACCAGCTGCCATGGCGCGAGCACATCGATCCCGCTCTCGGCCGGTACCCGGAAGAGGCCGATCTCGTCGAACTTCGGTGAGCCTTCGGCTCGGACGAACGGCAGATACAGATAGTGCTTCGGCTCTCGCTTCAGCGCGAACGTGCGTGCGCCCTGCTCGATGCGGATCCGATCGAACGCGCCCGTATCGAACACCTTGGTGCCGACGAAGGAGTAGGGACCCTTCCCCATGATCACTACGATCAGGTCCTGTGGACTATGCGGAGCCACGTGCTCGCCGTAGCGCATGGGGCCGAGTAGATTGCGGCCGATCGACGCGGGCGTGACCACGGCCGCATGCAGCTCGAGGGCGACATCCTGGCTGCCGGGGCCCGCCTTGCCGCCGTGGTGAATCTGGTATCGCTTCACCGCACCGGCCGCGATGAGCTCCGACCAGGTCAACGGTTCGAAGCTCGCGATATCGACCATGGCGGCCGCCCCGCCGCCGGAGGAGAGCCCACGCGAGCGGGCCACCAGGCGGGCGCTCTGCACGATGGCAAGATTGAACGCCCGAGCACTCACGGTCGCCGAGCTGATGCCGTCGATGCCGCCCGGCGTGCCCCGGCCGGAAAGCGCTACCGAGCCGCCCGGGTCGAGTCCGGCGTACTGCCCGATGAATCGCAAGAGCTGCGGACCCAACGAGTTGTAGTCGATGATCGGCTCAGCGTGCTCGACGAGGACGACGCCAACGATCCTTCCCTGCAGATCCATTCCCACCACGAAATTGAACGGCGCACCGGAGAAGCCGACGACGTCGGTCAGCTCGGCGGTAGAGAACAAAAAGCCGATCACCCCCGCGGCGCCGTATACCGGTACGGCTGGCGGTTCTCCAGAGCGCGGGCCGGTGTAGGTGGCCTCGGGGAACAGGCGGTCAATCGTGTCCTGCTGGAGCCAGGCAGGCCGCTCGCGCGCGCACACGGATCCGGAGATGCCGAGGAGCGCGAGACATGCCAGGAGGACGAGCGCCCCGACGGCACGGCAGGAGAAAAGCGCCGCCGGGGCACGGTGCTCGCCCGGCGGGGATGACGATCCCATCGTCATGGTTCGGCCCGGTGTGTCCGCAATTGCATGTCAGCCGAGAAGATGGCCACGGAGCGCGTCGGTGACACGCACATCGAAACCGGACGCGGAGGCCGCCACGAGCAACGCCGCGAGACCGCGCGCCTGCGCCAGGGAGTACCCTCGCTCCGGTCCGAGGACCAGCAGCGCCGTCGCCCATGCGTCGGCTTGCATGGCCGTATCGGCGACCACGCTCACCGCCACGGGCGCGTGTTCGATCGGCCGCGCCGTGGTGGGATCGATAGCGTGCGAATAGCGCCGGCCATCCTGCACGAAGAAGTCCCTGGTGGTACCGGAGGTGGCAATTGCCCGGTTCTCGAGGGCGACGATCTCTCCCAGAAGGCGTCGTCCCTCCACCGGGCGCTCGATGGCGACCCGCCAGGGCCTTCCCGCCGCCGTGGTGCCCCGGGCTCGGAACTCTCCGCCGATTTCCACCAGGTAGTCGTGGACACCCTGGCGATCCAGGATCGCGGCCACGCGATCGACGCCGTAGCCCTTGGCAATGGCGCTCAGGTCGACCTGGGTGCGGGGGTGTCGCTTCCGGATCGCACCGGCGGATGGGTCGCTTTGCAGATGCCGGTAGCCCACGCTTTCGCGAACCCGCTCGATGAGAGCATCATCCGGAACGCGCCGGGTACGGTACTGCGGACCGAATCCCCAGAGGTCGACCAAGGGTCCGACGGTGACGTCGAACGCACCCTGAGTCGAAGTGCTGATCCGCGATGCACTGTCGAGGACCTCGAGCAGGCGCGGTGACGCAGGCGCCCATCGCAGATCCTGGCGCCTGTTGAATTGCGACAGTTCCGACCGAGGATCGTAGGTGGACATCGCCCGGTTGACGGCGGCCAACTCGGCCTCGATCAGTCCGACCAGACGTGTGCGCACGGCATCGTCGATCGGCGCCGCCAACTCCACGGCGTAGCGCGTGCCCATGGTAAGACCGCGAATCGTTGCGTGAACCGGCCGAGCGCATGCCGCCACAGAGCCCGCTGCCAGTAACGTGATGAATGCGCGACGCTTCATGCCCCTTCCTCGGGCCCGCTTCTGCTGGACGATTGATGCGCCGTGAGCCGACGGCGCCTGCCCAGCCCGGGAGCTGGACAGTTTGACCTATTTCGGGCAATCGGAAGTATAAGCGGGATGCAGAGGCGGCTTGATGGTTATGGTGGGACGGTTATGGTGGGATGGTTTTGGTGGGCCCGCTGGGACTCGAACCCAGGACCAAAGGATTATGAGTCCTCTGCTCTAACCGGCTGAGCTACAGGCCCGTACTGCCGCGGCGGCACGAACGCGCCGCCGGACAACGAAACGGCGACCGCACGGTCGCCGTTTCTCCTGCTCCTATTCGCCGTCCAGGAAGCTGCGCAGCCGCTCGGAGCGGGACGGATGGCGCAGCTTGCGCAGCGCCTTCGCCTCGATCTGACGGATGCGCTCGCGCGTCACGTCGAACTGCTTGCCGACTTCCTCGAGGGTGTGGTCGGTGTTCATCTCGATGCCGAAGCGCATGCGCAGCACCTTCGCCTCGCGCGGCGTGAGCGTGTCCAGCACTTCCTTGGTCGCGTCGCGCAGGCTGGTGTAGACGGCCGCCTCGACCGGCGCCATCGTGCTGGTGTCCTCGATGAAGTCGCCCAGGTGCGAATCGTCGTCGTCGCCGATCGGGGTCTCCATGGAGATCGGCTCCTTGGAGATCTTCAGGATCTTGCGGATCTTCTCCTCGGGCATCTCCATCTTCTGCGCGAGCAGCGCGGGATCCGGCTCGAGACCGGTTTCCTGGAGGATCTGGCGCGAGATGCGGTTCATCTTGTTGATGGTCTCGATCATGTGCACCGGGATGCGGATGGTGCGCGCCTGGTCGGCGATCGAGCGGGTGATGGCTTGCCGGATCCACCACGTCGCGTAGGTCGAGAACTTGTACCCGCGCCGGTATTCGAACTTGTCCACCGCCTTCATCAGGCCGATGTTGCCTTCCTGGATCAGGTCGAGGAACTGCAGGCCGCGATTGGTGTACTTCTTCGCGATGGAGATCACCAGACGAAGGTTCGCCTCGGTCATCTCGCGCTTGGCGCGGCGCGCCTTCGCTTCGCCGGTGGACATCTGCTTGGCGATGTCCTTCAGGTCCTTGATCGAAATCCCGACGCGCTTCTGCAGATCGATCAGGCGCTGCTGCTGCTCCATGATCGCCGGCGAGAAGCGCGAGAGCGCCTCGCTGTAGGGCTTGCGCGACTGCACTTCGCGGCGCACCCAGTCGAGGTCCTCCTCGTTGCCGGGGAACACCTTGATGAAGTGGCTGCGCGGCATCGCCGCCTTTTCGATGCACAACTCCATGACCGCGCGTTCGAAGGAGCGCACCTCGTCCACCTGCTTGCGCACGCTGTCGCACAGCGATTCGATCTGCTTCGCCGAGAAGCGGATCATCATCAGTTCGCGCGAGATGTCTTCCTGTGCCTTGAGGTAGGGCTTGCTGCGCGACCCGTTGCGCTGCAGCGCCTTCATCATCTTGGCATACTGTTGCTCTATCGCGCCGAAGCGCTCGAGCGCGGAGGCCTTGAGCTGCAGCAGTTGCGCGCTCGGCACGCCGCTGCCCTCGCCTTCCGCTTCCTCGTCCTCCGACTCCAGTTCCTCTTCCATCGCCTCTTCGGTGACCTCGTCGCCGATGATTTCCTCGGCGTTCGGGTCGAGCAGGCCATCGACCAGCTCGTCGATGCGCATCTCCTCCTTCTGCACCCTGTCGGCCAGAGCGAGGATGTCGGCAATGGTGGTCGGACAGGCCGAGATCGCCTGGATCATGTGGCGCAGGCCGTCCTCGATGCGCTTGGCGATCTCGATCTCGCCCTCGCGGGTGAGCAGTTCCACCGAGCCCATCTCGCGCATGTACATGCGCACCGGATCGGTGGTGCGGCCGAATTCGGAATCGACGGTGGACAGTGCGGCTTCCGCCTCCTCGGCGGCGTCCTCGTCGGGCACCGGGGTGGCGGTCTCGGTCATGAGGAGCGACTCGCTATCCGGTGCCTCGTCGTACACCTGGATCCCCATGTCGTTGATCATGCTGATGATGTTCTCGATCTGTTCTGCATCGAGCATGTCATCGGGCAGGTGGTCGTTGATCTCGGCGTAGGTCAGGTAGCCACGCTCCTTCCCCAGCACGATCAGATTCTTGAGGCGAACCCGACGGGCCTCTGCGTCGATGGGCTGGGCGTCCGCCTTGGCCGCCTCCACCTGCTTGCTTCTAGGTTCCTTTGCCATGACCGCCTGATATCCCCCGAGATGGGCGCCGAAAAAAACTCGGCATTGTACCGTAAGAATCCTGCACTTAGTCCGTTTTGACTGACTTTCCCAGGGCAAGTGCCCGGGTCAGACGCTCACGCGCCTCGTTGTCCAGTTCGCCCGGAGAACGCACGCCCGCCAGCGTGCGCCGCGCCTCCTCGCTCACCTGACGGGTCTGGATCTGCACGATCAGGTCGCGCACTTCGCTGCGCAACTCCTCGAAGTTCCAGCGCTGCAGATCGTCGACCGCCTTGAGCACCGGCTGCAGCGCAACATCGCAGTCGGCCGCGCGCAACAGTTCGATGGCGGCGGCCACCCCGATCTCACCCTCGAGTTCCGCGGCTGCCTGCACCAGGATGAACAGTGCGCGCGCCTCGGCGCTAGGCTGAAGGGGTGCGGACATCTTCGCGTCTCGAACCTCGGCAAGCAGTGCCGGGGCCGCCAGCAGGCGTTCGAGCAGCCTTGCATAGGGGTCCGCGCCGCGGCGAGGGGTGCGTGCCGGCGCGTCCGATTTGCGCGCCATCGGCGCGAGCCCCAGCCGCTGTTCCAGCTCGCCCTGCTCCATGCCGGCCAGTTCGGCCACGCGCTTGCGCAACATCACTCCCAAGATGGGCGCGGCGATGCGATTCACAAGCGGCTTCACGTCCTGCAGGAAACGCGTGCGTCCTTCCGGCGAGCCCATGTCCACCCGGGCCGAGAGTTCACGCAGTGCGAAGCTGGATAAAGGCACAGCCTCCGCCACCGCGGACTCGAAGCGTTCGCGTCCGTGCTCGCGCACGAAGCTGTCCGGGTCGTGCTCGGGAGGGAGGAACATGAACTTCACCTGCTTGCCATCCTGGAGCTGCTCCAGGGTGTTCTCCAGCGCCCGCCACGCGGCGCGCCGCCCCGCCGCATCGCCGTCGAAGCAGAACACCACCTCGTCGGTCTGGCGGAAGAGCTTCTGGACCTGCATCGGCGTGGTTGCCGTGCCGAGCGTGGCGACGGCATACCCCACTCCGAACTGGGCAAGCGCCACCACGTCCATGTAGCCCTCGACCACCAGGGCGCGCCCGGCCGCGCGGATGCCCTGCCTCGCCTGGAACAGCCCGTACAGCTCCCGGCCCTTCTCGAACAGCGGGGTCTCCGGCGAGTTCAGGTACTTGGGCTCGCCCGCCTCGAGGACCCTGCCCCCGAAGCCGATGACCTGACCGCGCTGGCTCACGATCGGAAACATCACACGGTCGCGAAAGCGGTCGTAGCGCTTGCCCTCCTCCGAGCGGATCACCAGCCCGGCGTCCACCAGCCCCTGCGCGCCGTAGTCGGCGAACACGTCGGCCAGACTCTGCCAGCCGGCAGGGGCGTAACCCAGTCCGAACCGCGCCGCGATCGCTCCGGTCAGTCCGCGGCCCTTCAGATAGCCGATGGCGCGCTCCGAGCGCTTCAGTTCCACCTTGTAGAAGGCTGCCGCCCGGTGCATCACCTCCTCCAAGGCCGCCGTACCCTCGCCGCGCCCGGCATTGAATTCGCCCTTGCTGTCGGCGTGCACCTCCGGCACGGTCATGCCTGCACGCTGGGCAAGTTCCTTGACTGCCTCCACGTAGGTCAGGCCGCTGTACTCCATCAGGAAACCGATCGCCGAGCCGTGCGCACCGCAGCCGAAGCAGTGATAGAACTGCTTGCTCGGACTCACCGTGAACGAGGGCGACTTCTCGCTGTGAAACGGACAGCAGGCGACCAGGTTGGCGCCCGCCCGCTTGAGCGGGACGTAGGTCTCGATCACGTCCGCGACGTCCACCCGCCCCAACAGATCCTGCACGAAGGACTTTGGAATCATGGTTCGAGGCGTGGGTACGGGTCGCGCGGGGACGCCTGTAGGCCGGCCCTGCCGTGCGCCACGGCCGGCGTCCCTCGGCGGTACCGGGGTCAGGGATTATAGGTTCGCGGATGGCGACACGTCAGTCCGGACGCCGCCTCATTTCGTCAGCTGCGCCTTGATCCGGGCGGAAACCTGCCCCATGTCGGCGCGACCCGCCAGCGCCGGCTTGAGCAACCCCATCACCTTGCCCATGTCCTGGGGACCGGCCGCGCCGCATCTGGCAATGGCGTCGGCCACCGCTGCATCGATTTCGGCCTCGGACATCTGTTGCGGCATGTACGCCTGCAGAACGCTCACCTCGAATTTCTCGGCGTCGGCCAGGTCCTGGCGCCCTGCCTGCTCGTACTGGGCGATCGAGTCACGACGCTGCTTGAGCATCTTCTCGATGACGCCCACCACGTCGGGATCGGTGAGCGTGACCCGCTCGTCCACCTCGCGCTGCTTGATCGCCGCGAGCAGCAGGCGCAGCGCCGACAGACGCGCGGTGTCCTTGCTTCGCATGGCGGTTTTCACGTCCTCGTTGATGCGATCCTTCAGCGACATGGCGACCCCCGGCGTTTCAAAGTACAAAAGCAACGAGGCGGCAGGATGGACCTGCCGCCTCGGAATGCGTGCCCGCTGCAGGGCGGATCAGTACATGCGCGGTGGCAGCTGCTGACTGCGGATGCGCTTGAAGTGGCGCTTCACCGCGGCAGCGCGCTTGCGTTTGCGCTCGGCAGTGGGCTTCTCGTAGAATTCGCGCGCGCGCAACTCGGTCAGCAGACCGGTTTTCTCCACCGTGCGCTTGAATCGGCGCATGGCGACTTCAAAGGGTTCGTTTTCCTTGACCCGAACAGTTGGCATAAACCTGCGTCTCTCCAGAAATTCCTTGCTGCCTGCGGCGGCGTATTGATGGCGTATTGATCGAGGGGCGGAGCGGGCCGATTCCGGCCGAGCCGCATACTATAGCCTCTCTCCGGCCACGCCGGCAAGCTATTCCAGGCATCGACTGCAATGCTGGTCCTCGGTATCGAAAGTTCTTGCGACGAAACCGGCGTGGCGCTGTACGAGCACGTGACCGGGCGGCGCGACTATCGCGCCGGCCTGCTCGCCCAGGCCCTGCACTCCCAGATCGGCATGCACGCCGAGTACGGCGGCGTGGTCCCGGAACTGGCTTCCCGCGATCACATCCGGCGCGTGCTTCCCCTTGCCAGGCAGGCACTTGCAGACGCTGCGCGCACGCTCGGGCAGGTCGACGGCATTGCCTTCACGCAAGGCCCGGGGCTGGCCGGGGCACTCCTGGTGGGGGCCAGCGTCGCCACCGCCCTGGGCTTCGCGCTGCGCGTACCGGTGGTGGGAGTGCATCATCTCGAGGGCCATCTGCTATCTCCGCTGCTGGCCGACGATCCGCCGGACTTCCCCTTCGTCGCCCTGCTGGTATCGGGCGGTCACACTCAGCTCATGCGCGTGTCCGGGCTGGGCGAGTACGCGCTCCTCGGCGAGACCATGGACGACGCCGCGGGTGAGGCCTTCGACAAGACCGCTCAGCTCCTCGGCCTGGGCTATCCGGGCGGGCCGGCGCTGGCTGCTCTCGCGGCCGGCGGCGAACCGGGCCGGTTGCGCCTGCCGCGCCCCCTGTTGGGCGGCGGGGGGCTGGACTTCAGCTTCAGCGGACTGAAGACCGCCGTGAGCCTGGCCAGCCGATCCGAGGCGGCGCACGCCACGGCGGATATCGCGGCCGAGTTCCAGGAGGCGGTGGTGGACGTGCTGGTTGCCAAGGCACTGGCCGCGTGCGCGGCAAGCGATCTCGACACTTTGGTGGTGGCCGGCGGGGTCGGCGCCAACCAGCGCCTGCGCGAGCGCCTTTCGGCTGCGGCAGGCGCCACGGGGATCCGGGTGCACTACCCCGAGGCTGCACTGTGCACGGACAACGGTGCCATGATCGCCTTCGCGGGTGCGCTCCGGCTCGCCAGCAGCAGCGCCGGCGACTATGGCTTCAGTGTTCGACCCCGCTGGGATCTCGAGTCGCTGACGGCTCCCTGAGCGGCGCCGGGCGCGGCTTGCGCAGGCGGATGGTCGCCTCCTCGCCGGCGATCAGACGGTGGATGTTCGCGCGATGGCGCACGACGATCAGGACGGCCATGGCGAGCACCGCTCCCGTGATGGCACCCCAGCCGAACAGGAAGGGGGCGATCACCGAGGCGGCCGCTGCGCTCAGCACGCTCGCGAGGGACACGTAGCGGCTGGCGAGGATCACGGTTGCGAACGTCGCCAGCACGCCCAGCGCCAGCACCGGGCTCAGCGCGACGAGGATGCCGAACGCGGTCGCCACGCCCTTGCCGCCCTTGAAGCCGAAATAGACCGGGTAGAGATGGCCCACGAATGCGGCCACGGCGGCGAGTGCCACGCCGGCATCGCCGATCCCCAGCGCACGCACCACCCCCACCGCCACGGCGCCCTTGGCCGCGTCCCCGACCAGGGTGAGCACGGCAGCCGCCTTCCTTCCCGAGCGCAGGACGTTCGTCGCGCCCGGGTTGCCGGAGCCGTAGGTACGCGGATCCGGAAGACCGAAGACCCGGCTCCACACGACGGCGAAGGAAACCGATCCCAGCAGATAGGCGAAGACCGCGCCGAGAAGGACACTCATTGCGCTATTCTACAATCCGGCTCACGCTTACCGAGCCCCCCATGGACACCATCTCCATCCAGGACTTCCGCGTCGAGACCACCATCGGCTACCATGAGTGGGAGCGGCAGATGCCGCAGACCATCGAGCTGAACATAGACTTCGCCATTCCGCACAACGTGGCAGGCCGCAGCGACCGCATCCGCGACACCATCGATTACGGTGCGGTGGTCGATCGCGTCCGGAATTCGCTGGCGCAGACCCGCTTCACACTCCTCGAGCGCCTGTGCGAGCACATCGCCGACATCCTGCTCCAGGAATTCAGCACACCCTGGGTGCGGGTCAGCGTTGCCAAGATCGGTCTGATACGCGGTGTGCGCCGGCTCGGCGTCACGATCGAGCGCGGCCAGCGCGGCTGAAGCCCGGCACGCGCGCTTCATCCGCGCGGGTGGTGGCGCGCGTGCAGCTGCTTCAGCCGCTCGCGCGCAACGTGCGTGTAGATCTGCGTGGTGGAGATGTCGGCGTGGCCGAGCAACAGTTGCACCACGCGCAGATCGGCGCCATGGTTGAGCAGGTGGGTGGCGAAGGCATGGCGCAGTGTGTGCGGCGAGATCGCAGCCGGGATGCCGGCGCGGGCCGCGTAGCGCTTGACCAGATACCAGAATGCCTGTCGCGTCATCGATTCGCCGCGCGCGGTGACGAACAGCGCCTCGCTCACACGCCCCGCGAGCAGCGCCGCGCGGGCCTCGAGAAGATAGCGGCGCACCCAGTACAGCGCCTCTTCGCCCACGGGAACGAGGCGCTCCCTGGCGCCCTTGCCCAGCACGCGCACAACGCCCATGTCCTGCGACAGCTGCCCCGCACTCAGGGACACCAGTTCCGACACCCGCAGGCCGCTGGCGTACAGCAGTTCCAGCATCGCCTTGTCGCGCAGGCCCAGTGCGTCGGCCGTGTCCGGCGCCCCGAGCAGCGCCTCGACGTCGGCTTCGGTCAGGGATCTGGGCAGGCGCTGCGCACGCCGAGGCGCCTCGATGTCGCTCGTGGGATCAGTCTGCCGCACATGCTCGCGCACCAGGAACGCGAAGTATCGCCGCAGGCTCGACAGCAGGCGGGCGGTGGAACTGGATCGGGCACGCGCCTCGAAGCGGGCGTGCAAATAGCGCAGCAAATCGGGCTTGAGCGCGGCGTGCAGGCCGCTCGCGCCGTGCGCGCGCAGCCAGCGATCGCACTGGCGCAGATCGCGCCGATAACTCTCCAGCGTGTTCCGCGACAGCCCATCCTCGAGCCACAGGGCATCGATGAAGGCATCGAGCAGTGTCCCTCCCTGGTCACGGCCGGCATCGGACTGCTCGAGAGCCAACTCACGCCCTCCGCCCGGCAGCCTGGGCCAGCACGCCGAGCGCGCACAGCACGACGCCTGCCGCATCCGCGCTCAAAGCCGGATAGATCAGACACACGCCGCCTGCGACGAGAAGCGCGCGCGGCACCGCGCCCGCTTCGCGCAGCAGCCAACCCTGGAACCCCGCTGCCAGCGCCATCACACCGAGTGCTGCCGTGCCCGTGCCGAGCAGGATCTGGGTGACCGGCCCCTGCATCAGCAGCCCCGCCCCGGCCGGTTCCAGCACGAACGCGAACGGCAGCACGAATGCCGGCACCGTGTACTTCCAGGCCTGCAAGGTGGTCCGGTAGGGATTGCCTCCCGTGATGGCCGCGGCCGCGAACGGCGACAGCGCGGTGGGCGGAGACACCTCGGACAGCACGGCGTAGTAGAAGACGAACATGTGAGCGGCGAACTCCGGCACGCCCATGTGGACGAGCGCCGGCGCCGCCACGACGGCGCAGATGATGTACGAGGCGGTCACGGGCACGGCCAGACCGACCACCCACACGATCAGTCCGGTGTACAAGGCCGTAAGGACGAGACTGCCGCCGGCGTAGGACACCACGATCCCGCTGAACTTCAGTCCCAGCCCGGTGAGCGTCACCACGCCCACGATGATGCCGGCCGCCGCACAGGTGACCGCCACGCCGAGCACGCCGATCGCGCCCGCCTTCAGTGCGGCGACGAGCCGCGGCGGTGTGAGCGCCGAGTCCCTGCGCATGAAGCTGGCGGCGAAGGCCACCAGGATCGCCCAGAACACTGCCAGGATCGGCGAGAACCCGAGCAGCATGAAAACCACGATCGATACCAGCGAGAGGAAGTGGAAGCCGTGGCCTCGCAGCAGCGCGAGCAGGGAATCCTGCGGACCCTCGGCGGCAGCGGACGGGAAGCGCTTGGCATCGAAGCGCACCATCATGAACAGCGCGAAGTAGTACAGGCAGGCGGGGATCACCGCCATGCGCATCACGTCGAGGTAGGAGATCTTCAGGAACTCGGCGATCAGGAATGCCGCCGCGCCCAAAACCGGGGGTGCGAGCAGCGCGCCGAGACCTCCCGCGGCAAGAAGACCACCGGCCGCGTCCCTGGTGTACCCGGCCTTCGCCAGCAGCGGATAGGCGACCGATCCGACCGTCACCGTGTTGGCCACGCCGCTTCCCGAGGCTGCCCCGAGCAGGAAGGTGGCGAGAACCACCGTGCGACCGGCGCCATCCTGCCTGCGTCCCATCGCCGCGAACGCGAAATCGATGAAGAACCTGCCGGCCCCCGACTGTTGCAGGAACGCGCCGAACAGCGTGAACAGGATGATCAGCGTGGATGACACGTCCACCGCCGGCCCGAAGATGCCTTCCAGGGTGAGCACCAGATGGCCTGCGAGCCGGTCGATCTCGTAGCCCCGATGCGTCCACGGCGCAGGCAGCCAGGCGCCGAACAGCGCGTAGGCGAGGAACAGCAGTACGACCGACAGCATGATCAGCCCGGACGTGCGGCGCGTCGCCTCGAGCACCAGGAGGATGAGCGCCAGGCTGACGACGAGGTCATCCGGATCGGGAAACACCGCACGTTCGGCAAGCGCATCGCCGCCCCACAGGATATAGCCGATGACCGCCGCCGAGGCCGCAGCGAGCAGCCAATCCCACGGCATCATCCGGTTGCGCCAGCGCATTGCAGCCGGATAGAGCACGAAGGTGAGCGCGAGCACGAAACCCACGTGGAGCGGACGCAGGATGAACGCCGGCACGACCGCATACGCCGCATACAGATGCAGCAGCGCCATCGCTACGGCAAGCACCGTCACCGCGGGACCGAGCGGTCCGCGCAAGGTATTGGTGGCGCCCTCCTCCCGCTCGGCCAGCTCGCGCGCGGTGCGCAGACCCTCTGCGCTCACGCCTTCGGGGACGTGCGCTGCCGCGCCCGACGCCTCAGCCATGGCGGGCGCTGTGCACCGGGCCGGCCTCGCCGCTCACCTGAGCTGGACCCCGCGCTCGGCGAAGTAACGGATGGCGCCCGGATGGAAAGGGATGGGAGATCCGCCGCCCGCCTGGTTCTCCACCGCGAACTGCTCGGCCTCCCTGTGCACGGCGGTCATTGCCGGCTTGTTCTCCACCAGCGTCTTGACGATGCGGTAGGCGTCCTCGTCCGACATCGACGCATTGGCCACCAGCAGATTCCAGACGATCGCGATCGGCACGTCCTTGTCCTGCGCCGAGTAGGTCCTCGCCGGCACACGGCTCTTCACGTACAGCGGACCATACTTGCGGTTCATGCCGTCGACCGCAGCCGCGTGGTCGAGCAGGCGCAGCTTCGTGCCGGGTGTGGTCGCCAGATCCATGATGCCGGCGGTGGGCAATCCGCCGGCCCACAGGAAGGCGTCGATCTTGCGATCCTTCATGGCGTTGACCGATTCGTTGATGCCCAGTCGCTCGCGCCTGATGGTCTTGTCCAGCCCGTAGGCCTCGAGTAAGCGCGTTCCCATCAGCTCGGTCGCGCTGCCCGGCGCGCCGACCGATACGCGCCTGCCCTTCAGGTCCGCCATGGAGGCGATGCCGTTGCCTTCCACGGTCACGACGTGCATGCGGTTGGGATACAGCACCATCAGCGTGCGCACCGGCTGCGGCCGCCCCTTGAACTTGTCGCGTCCGGACAAGGCATCCCACGCCGCATCGGCCATGGTGAAAGCCAGGTCTGCGCGTCCTGCACCGACCAGGCGCAGATTGTCCACCGATCCGCCGGTGACTTCGGCGGTGACCTGCCAGCCGCGCACGCTCTTCGTGAGAAGGGCGGCAAGGCCGCCCGCCAGCGGGTAGTAGACCCCGCCGGTGTTGCCGGCCGCGATCGCGAGCATGCGCTGCTGTGACATCGCGGCAGTCGGGCACAGCAGCGCGAGGGCCGCGGCAAGGTGAATCAGGAAGGCGCGCCGCATGGATCGATTCCTGGGTGTATGGAGCCCGGGCGCATTGTAGCAATCGCGACTGTCTGATCGCCCGGCGACAGCCCGGCATCACCCGGAATACGGCCCGGCCCGCTCAGCGCTCGGACCAAAAAAAAGCGGCCCGGTGAGGCCGCTCTTCGCGCACTTGCCGCCGAATCATGCCCCGGCGGCAGCGGTCTTGTCCACGAAGGTCAGCTTCTCGCGGATGCGGGCGGACTTGCCAGAGCGCTCGCGCAGGTAATACAGCTTTGCGCGCCGCACGTCTCCACGACGCTTGACGTCGATGTTGGCGATCAGCGGCGAGTAGGTCTGGAAGGTCCGCTCCACGCCCTCGCCCGAGGAGATCTTGCGCACGATGAACGACGAGTTCAGGCCGCGGTTGCGCTTGGCGATCACCACGCCTTCATAGGCCTGGACGCGCTTGCGGTCGCCTTCGACGACGTTCACGCTCACGATCACGGTGTCCCCCGGTGCGAACGCGGGCACCTTCTTGCCCAGCCGGGCGATCTCTTCCTGTTCGATTTTCGCGATCAAATCCATGGTTCCGACTCCTGCGATGGCGCGCCGCGCAGTCAGCGCTGCATCTCGCGCTTGTATTCTTCCAACAGCACCGACTGTTCTTCGGTCAGCGCCATGTCCTTCAGCAACTCCGGACGTCGAGACCACGTCCGCCCCAGCGCCTGCTTCATTCGCCAGCGTTCGATCTCGGCATGATTGCCCGAGAGAAGAACCGCCGGCACCTCACTGCCTTCGTACGCTTCCGGCCGCGTGTAGTGCGGATGATCGAGCAGACCCCTGACGAAGGAGTCCTGTGCGGCCGACTCCGGCCCGCCCAGCACCCCCGGCACCTGCCGGATCAGCGCGTCCATCAGCACCATCGCCGGCAACTCGCCTCCGGACACCACGTAATCGCCGATGGACACCTCCATGTCCACCTGCCGCTGGATCAGGCGCTCGTCGACGCCTTCATAGCGGCCGCATAGCATGATCAGGCCATCCTCCTCCAGCAGCGCGCTCAGCCGATCATGCGTGAGTACCATGCCCTGGGGACTGAAGTAGATCACTTTCGACCGATGCACGCCGCAGCTCTTCTGCCGCTGGCGTGCCGCCTTAAGTGCCTTCTCCAGCGGTTCGGGCATCATGACCATGCCCGGTCCGCCGCCATAGGGCCGGTCGTCCACCGACCGGTAGGCATTGCTGCTGAAGTCGCGCGGATTCCACAGGACCAGCTCGTACACCCCATTCTCGAACGCACGGCGGGTGATTCCAGAGCGCGTCAGGGCGTCGAACATCTCCGGGAACAGGGTAACGGCGTCGAAGTGAATCAAAAATCCACCCCCCAGTCCACCACTATCGATCCCTGTGCCAAATCCACCGACTTGACCACTGCTTCGACGAAGGGGATCAACCGCTCCCGCTCCGCCTGCACCACGAGCACCTGGTTCGCACCCGTTTCCAGCAATCCTGTCGCGACGCCGAGTTCGGCGCCTTCCTGGTTCCGCACCCGCAGTCCCTGCAGGTCGGCCCAGTAGTATTCTTCCGCCTCGCCCTCGGGAAGGCTGTCCCGGGGAACCGCGACTTCCAGCCCGCGCAGGGCTGCAGCCCCTTCGCGGTCATCGCAGCCGGCGAGCTTGGCCAGTACGCTGCGGCCGTGCACCGAGGCATCCTCGAGCTCGACCGGCCGCCATTCGCCCGCGCGGCCCAGCCACCAGATCCGATATGCCAGCAATCCGCCCGGCTGCTGGGTGAAGGCCTGGACCTTCACCCAGCCGCGCACGGCGTGTGCGCCTGCCACCCTGCCCATGACCACCATCCGGATGCCGGGCGCTGCATGCCCGGACGCGGACGAGACCGCCATGGCTGCCGGGGCGGAACGTATCAGGCCGCGGAGACCTGCGCCGGTGCGGTCTTGCTGAACTGCTTGATGAGGCGCGCGACCGTGTCGCTGACCTGGGCACCCTGCCCCTGCCAGTGCTGCACACGGGCCAGATCGAAGCGCAGCCCTTCCCGGCCCTCGGGAGCCTTGGGATCGTAGAAACCTACGCGCTCGATGAAACGGCCGTCGCGGGCGTTGCGCGAGTCGGTCACGACCACATTGAAAAAGGGCCGCTTCTTGGCTCCGCCGCGGGCCAGTCTGATCACCACCATGTCACCACCACCGTGTCCGTCACTCGATTTTGCGAAGCCGGCGATTTTAAGCCCTTTTTTCCAGGCTTGGCAAGCCGTGCAGCAGCCGTCAGCGGGTGGACGCGGTGGTCGGGCTACCTCCGTGGAAGACACCGTCCATGAACTCGGTGAGCACCTTGACCAGGTCGTCTTCTCGGCCCTCGAAGAAGTGCAGCGCATCCGGGACGGCGATCTGGCGGGATCCGGGTACCTTGTCGATCTGCCGCTTGCGCTCGTATGCCCCGACCTGCGTGATCTCCCAATCCTTCGTCCCGAACACGTCCAGGACGGGAATCTTGATGCGGAACATCTCCTCCAGGCCGTTGATGATGCCAACGAATGCCCATGCCTTGACCGGCGTTTCGTTCACGTTAATCAGGTAGTGATTGGCCATCGTCGCACCCAGGCTGTGGGAAACGATTCCGATGTTGTCGTAGCCCTTGTCCTGCAGGAACTTCGCTGCCAGCTCGAAGCGCTCCCGGGCATCGGGATAGGTGGGTATGTAATCGCCGATCTTGGCGCCGCCGCCGAGCACGGGCAGTTGGATGGCGAGCGTGGTGTAGCCCTGTTCGGCCAGCTTGATGCGCAGCATGCCGTACAGCTCGTAGTCGGGACTCCAGCCCCGGCCGTGCGCGACGATCAGCGCACCACGAGGCTTCTCGGCCTCCGTATAGAGGCCCAGGAACTGGTGGCCCTCGGCCTGCTGCAGCCAGACTGCTTCGCCGATCATGAGCGAAGGCAGGATCTGATCGGCCCAGCGCTTCTCCCGCGCATAATCGGATATCGCTAGCGCCGGCATTGCCAGCAGGGCGAGAACGGCAAACACCAGCTTCCTCATCCTATTGCTCTCCCAGGAACGCGAGACCGGACGGCCCGTGATCCAGATTGGACCGACTGCCGGCACGGGCGTTCACCGCATGCCGGGCAGCATGCCCCGCAACCCGCGCATCATCTTCTGCATGCCGCCCTTGCTCATCATCTTCATCATCTTCTGCATCTGTTCGAACTGGTTCAGCAGGCGGTTGACTTCCTGCACCGGCACGCCGGAGCCGGCGGCAATGCGGCGCTTGCGCGATGCCTTTATCAGCTCCGGCTTGGTGCGCTCGGCGGGTGTCATGGAATTGATGATGCCGATGGTGCGTGCGACGACCTTCTCGTCCACCTGTGCGCCCTGTGCCATCTGCGACAGCTGCGCGGGCAATTTGTCCATCAGCGCATTGAGTCCGCCCATCTTGTTCATCTGCATCATCTGCTGCTTGAAATCCTCGAGGTCGAAGCCCTTGCCGCTCTTGACCTTCTTCGCGAGCTTCTCGGCCTGCTGCAGGTCGACCGTGCGGCGCGCTTCCTCGACCAGCGAGAGCACGTCGCCCATGCCCAGGATGCGCGAGGCCATCCGCTCGGGATGGAACGGCTCCAGGTTGGCGAGCTTCTCGCCCATGCCCACGAACTTCACCGGCTTGCCGGTCACGTGACGCACCGAGAGCAGCGCGCCGCCGCGAGAGTCGCCGTCCAGTTTGGTGAGCACCACGCCGGTGAGCGGCAGAGCGTCGTTGAAGGCCTTGGCCACGTTCACCGCATCCTGGCCCTGCATGGCATCGACCACGAACAGGGTCTCGGCCGGTTTCAGGGCCGCGTGCAGCGCCTGGATCTCCTCCATCATCGCCTGGTCGATGGCGAGGCGCCCGGCGGTGTCCACGATGAGCACGTCATGGTAGTGCGTGCGCGCGTACTCCTGCGCCGCGCGGGCGATGTCGAGCGGCTTCTGATCGGGAGAGGAAGGAAAGAAATCGGCCTGCACCTGCTCGGCCACCGTCTTCAGCTGCTCGATGGCGGCTGGCCGGTACACGTCGCAGCTCACCAGCAGCACCTTCTTGCGCGACTCCTCGCGCAGCACCCGGGCGAGCTTGCCGCTGGTGGTGGTCTTGCCGGAGCCCTGCAGACCGGCCATGAGCACGACCGCGGGCGGTGTGACGGCGAGTTCCAGGGGCACGTTGGCCGCGCCCATGAGCGCGGTCAGCTCGTCGTGCACCACGCCGACCAGCGCCTGGCCCGGGGTGAGGCTGCCCACCACCTCCTGCCCCAGCGCACGCGTGCGTACCTGTGCGACGAAATCCTTCACCACTGGCAGCGCGACATCGGCCTCGAGGAGTGCCATGCGCACCTCGCGCAGCGCATCCTGCACGTTGGATTCGGTCAGGCGCGCCTGACCGCGCAAAGTCTTGATGACTCCGGAGAGTCTGCCGGTGATGGAATCGAACATGGGTCTGGACCGTGGATCTCGCGGTCTGCCGCGACCGCGCGGCAGAAGGGTATTGATGTAGACTGCGGCTCGCGTACAGCGGTCACAGTCACGGCGCGCGTCGCACACTCGGAGGCACTCGCGCGGGTGGCGCCGCAACCAGGGCCGGAAGAGTCGTCCGGGCGTCGCCGCACTACTCAGCACACATGCCGGGAATTCTACCGCATCTCCTCTGCGCAGCCCTCTACGGCCTGCTTGCCTTCGCGATCTACCGGAGCCTGGTGGCCAGCCCGGACGACAGGACGCAACTGGGGCCGCTCCATTGGGCGATCGCGGTGCCGCTGCTGCTGCACACCTGGCTGCTTTCGCGTTCGGTCTTCATCGGCGGCGGCATGTACCTGGGCGTGGGCAATTCGATCTCGGCCATCATCTGGCTCACGGTGCTCATCTACTGGCTGGGCACCTTCCGTTATCGGCTGCGCAGCCTCCAGGTATTCGTGCTCGGCACTGCCGCCCTGGCGGTGCTCCTCCCGCTCGTCCTTCCGTCGACGCATCCGCTGCCCCACACCGACTTCATCGCCTTCCGGCTGCACCTGCTCATCTCGATGCTCGCATTCAGCCTGCTGACCATTGCCAGTCTGCAGGCTTTCCTGATGGCGCTGCTCGAACGCCGCCTCCATGCCGGCGCCCTCCCGCCCTACCTGCGCACGCTGCCGCCCCTGCTGAGCATGGAAGGGCTGCTGTTCCAGATCATCCTGGCGGGCTTCGTGCTGCTCACACTGACGCTGGGGTCCGGAATGCTGTTCTCCGAGGAGTTGTTCGGCCGCCCGCTGCGCTTCTCCCACAAGGTGGTGTTCGCCCTGCTCGCCTGGATCATCTTCGCCGCGCTGCTGGGCGGCCGCCGGATCTACGGCTGGCGCGGCCGTACCGCCCTGCGCTGGACACTGGCCGGGTTCATGGCCCTGGTCCTGGCATACATCGGCAGCAAGTTCGTCCTGGAAGTGCTGCTCGGGTTCTAGCCGGCAGCGGCACGACCCGCATTTAAACCTTTCCTCCACCACGTCGATAAAGAGCGGCAAAGCGCGCGCAGCGCCCCCGGCCCGTTCGACTGCTCGGGACCGGTCCCATCGGGCCGGAGTCCCGCCTTTCGGGGAAGCCTGCAGCGCCCGGACCAGACCGATACAGCGCAGCAGCCTTCCCCGACGCATGTCCGCAGCCTCGAGTTCGACTCCGATTTCCGGCCTTGCCCGCGCCATGGTGCAGAAGGGCCTGCTCTCCGAGCGGGATGCCGCGGCGCTGCAGGACCACGCGAACGAGGCGGGAGTCGGTTTCGTCGAGCATCTGGTCGCCGGAAAGAAGTTCAACCAGACCGAGATCGCGGAGTTCGCCGCGCAGACCTTCGGCCTGCCCTACCTCGACCTGCAGGCATTCGAACCGGACCACCTCCCGTCCAAGCACATCGACACCAAGGCGCTGCCGGCCCGGCGCGCGCTGCCGCTGTTCCAGCGTGGCAACCGCCTGTTCGTGGCAGTGTCGGACCCTACCAACCGTGCAGCCATCGACCAGATCAAGTTCCAGAGCGGGCTGCAGGTCGAGCCGGTGGTGGTGGAGGACACCAAGCTCGGGGCGATGATCGCCAGGCTGGTCGCGAACAGCGGACAGAGCCTGAAGGACATGGTCGACGAGGACATGACGGCCGACCTGGCCGAAGCCGAAGTCGACACGCAGCAGCCCGATGCCCCCGGCGACATCGACGATGCGCCGGTGGTGAAGTACATACAGAAGATCCTCCTCGAAGCCATCAACTCCGGGGCATCGGACATCCACTTCGAGCCCTACGAGAAGGTCTACCGCATCCGCTACCGCATGGACGGCCAGCTCTACGAGGTGGCTTCGCCGCCGCTGGCAATCAAGGAGAAGATCGCCTCGCGCATCAAGGTCATCTCCAAGCTCGACATCTCGGAGAAGCGCGTGCCGCAGGACGGGCGCATGAAGCTGGTCCTGTCGAAGAACCGCGCGATCGACTTCCGCGTCAGCACGCTGCCCACGTTGTTCGGCGAGAAGCTGGTGCTGCGCATTCTCGACCCCTCGAGTGCCACGCTCGGCATCGAGGCGCTGGGGTACGAGCCGGACCAGAAGGAGGCATTGCTCAATGCCGTCCAGCGCCCCTACGGCATGGTGCTGGTGACCGGCCCGACCGGTTCGGGCAAGACGGTCTCGCTCTATACCTGCCTGAACATACTGAATCAGCCGGACATCAACATCGCGACGGCGGAGGATCCGGCCGAGATCAATCTGCCCGGCATCAATCAGGTCAATGTCAACGACAAGGCTGGCTTGACTTTTGCTGCCGCACTCAAGGCTTTTTTGCGGCAGGACCCGGATGTCATCATGGTCGGCGAAATTCGCGACTTCGAGACGGGCGAAATCGCGATCAAGGCTGCCCAAACAGGGCACATGGTGCTGTCCACGCTGCATACCAACGACGCGCCCACGACGCTGACCCGCCTCATGAACATGGGGATCGCGCCGTTCAATATCGCGTCTTCGGTGATCCTGATCACCGCGCAGCGGCTGGCCCGGCGCCTGTGTGCCCAGTGCAAGCGGCCGGCCGACATCCCGCCGGAAGCGCTGCTGCGCGCCGGGTTCCGGGAAGCCGAGCTGGACGGCAGCTGGAAGCCGTACATGCACGTGGGCTGCGATGCGTGCAAGAACACCGGGTACAAGGGCCGCGTGGGCATCTACCAGGTCATGCCGATCAGCGACGAGATCAATCGCATCATCATGACCAACGGCAATGCCATCGACATCGCCGATCAGGCGCGGCGCGAAGGCATCCGCGACCTGCGCCAGTCGGGCCTGCTGAAGGTGAAGCAGGGGCTCACGTCGCTCGAAGAGATCGAAGCGGTAACCAACGAGTAGCAGGAGGTCCCACTATGGCAGCAGCAACCGCAACAGCCGCGCGTCGCGACGTCCGCGAGTATTTGTTCGCCTGGGAGGGACGCGACCGCAGCGGCAAGATGGTCAAGGGCGACATGAAGGCGAGCGGGGAGGCCGTGGTCCAGTCGACGCTGCGCCGCCAGGGCATCAACGTCACCAAGGTCAAGCGCCAGCGCGGCGGCTTCGGCGGCAAGATCACCGAGAAGGACATCACGCTGTTCACGCGCCAGCTGGCCACCATGATGAAGTCGGGCGTGCCGCTCCTGCAGGCCTTCGATATCGTCGGCAAGGGCCACGCCAACCCGGCGGTGAGCAAGCTGCTTCTCGACATCAAGACCGAGGTGGAGACGGGCAGCTCGCTGAACCAGGCCTTCCGCAAGCACCCGCTGTACTTCGACGCGCTGTTCTGCAACCTGGTCGGCGCCGGCGAGGCTGCCGGTATCCTGGACAGTCTGCTCGACCGCCTGGCGACCTACAAGGAGAAGGTCCTCGCGATCAAGGGCAAGATCAAGTCGGCGCTGTTCTACCCGATCTCCATCATCGTGGTGGCCTTCGTCATCACCGCGATCATCATGATCTTCGTGATCCCCGCCTTCAAGGACTTGTTCAGCAGCTTCGGCGCCGACCTGCCCGGACCGACTCTTTTCGTCATGGCGGTCTCGGACTACTTCGTCAAGTACTGGTGGCTGATCTTCGGCTCCATCGGCGGCGGCCTCTGGTTCTTCTTCTACAGCTGGAAGCGCTCGAAGAAGATGCAGGCGTTCATGGACCGCGCCTTCCTGCGCCTGCCGATCTTCGGCGCGATCATCCGCAAGGCGACGATCGCGCGCTGGACGCGCACGCTGGCAACGATGTTCGCGGCTGGCGTGCCCCTGGTGGAGGCGCTCGACTCGGTGGGCGGCGCTTCCGGCAACATGGTCTACGTGAACGCGACCCGCAAGATCCAGCAGGAGGTCAGCACCGGCACCAGCCTCACCGTTGCCATGCAGAACAGCGACTGCTTCCCGAACATGGTGATCCAGATGGTGTCCATCGGCGAGGAGTCCGGCTCGCTCGACCACATGCTCAGCAAGGTGGCCGACTTCTTCGAGCAGGAGGTGGACGATGCCGTCGAGGCATTGTCCAGCCTGATGGAGCCGATCATCATGGTCGTTCTGGGCACGTTGATCGGCGGTATGGTGGTCGCCATGTACCTCCCGATCTTCAAGATGGGACAGGCCATCTGACGGCGACCGGGCCCCGACCAAACCGCGCGGGCGTGGCGATGCGGGCGCCGTCTACGGCCTGCACCGGCACGCCCGCTTCCTTTTCGGCGCCACTCCATGCCTGCCATCCTCGCTGAACCTGCCGTGTTTCCCTGGCTCTGTGCGCTGCTCGGGCTGCTCGTGGGCAGCTTCCTGAACGTCGTCGTCCATCGCTTCCCCGTCATGATGCGGCGTGACTGGCGCATGCAGGCGGTGGAGGTGATGAAGGACTGGGCGGGCGAGGCGGGCGCGCCGGAGCCGCTCAAGGGCATGCATCCCACGCTCGAGCGCCTCGGCAAGAGCCTGGAGGCGATGCCACGCTACACGCTTGTGTCGCCGCGCTCGGCGTGCCCGGGCTGCGGTGCCCCCATCGGCGCCATGCACAACGTTCCTCTGCTGAGCTGGCTGGCGCTGCGAGGACGCTGCGCCCGTTGCCGTCGCCCGATCGGAATGCGCTATCCGCTGGTCGAACTGGCTGCCGGCGTGCTGTCCGGCCTGATCGGCTGGAAATTCGGCCTCTCGTGGGCTACCGCGGGCGGCCTGCTGTTCGCCTGGGCGCTTCTCGCTGCCGCGGTCATCGACATCGACACGCAACTGCTGCCCGATGACATCACTCTGCCGCTGGCATGGACCGGCCTGCTGTTCAACCTGTTCGGGGTCTTCGTGCCGCTCCACACGGCCGTGGCCGGGGCGATCGCCGGTTACCTCTCGCTCTGGTCCGTATACTGGCTGTTCAAGCTGATCACGGGCAAGGAAGGCATGGGCTACGGCGATTTCAAGCTGCTCTCCGCCATCGGTGCGTTTCTCGGCTGGCAGATGCTACCGGCGGTTATCCTGCTGTCCTCCGTGGTCGGCGCAGTGGTGGGCATCACGCTCATCCTGTTCGCCGGCCGGGGTCGGCAGATTCCCATTCCCTTCGGTCCCTATCTCGCCGCCGCCGGCCTGCTCGCCCTGTTCTTCGGCCCGCAGCTCAACGAATCCTACCTGCGCTTCATGTGAGCACGCGACTGGTCGTCGGTGTCACCGGAGGCATCGGCAGCGGCAAGAGCACCGTCGCCGCACTGTTTCAGCAGCGCGGCGCCGGCGTGGTGGACACCGACGAGGTGGCGCGGACGCTGACAGCGCCCGGAGGTGCCGCGATTGCCGCCATCCGCGCCCGCTTCGGCGCGGGCTATCTGGATGCCCACGGCGCGCTCGACCGTTCCGCCATGCGCGAGCTGGCCTTCACCGATCCGGCCGCCCGTCACGACCTGGAGGCGATCCTGCATCCCATGATTCGGGAACAGTCGGCCCGTCTCGTGGCCGCGCTCGACACGCCCTACGTCCTGCTCGTCGTCCCGCTGCTGGTGGAAAGCGGCGGCAAGCGCGCCGGCATGCATCGCGTTCTGGTGATCGACTGCCCCGAGCCGGTGCAGATCTCCCGCGTGATGCAGCGCAGCGGGCTGGCGCAAACGCAGGTGCATGCCATCATGCAGGCCCAGGCCACGCGCGCGCAGCGGCTCGCGCATGCGGACGACATCATCGACAACAGTGCCGACGAGGCTGCGCTGGTCCCCCAGGTCGACGCGCTGCACGCGCACTACCTGTCGCCTGGCGGACACGTCTAACACTCTTTCGCTTTTGGTTTATCCTAGGCGTCCCGGCCGCATGGCCCTTGACGCCTGCCCCGCATCGCATCGTGATCAGCTACGAGTTCCCGCTGAATGAGCGCATTCGCACCCTGCTGCGGATGGAGAGCCTGTACGAGCGCGTGCATTTCTTCACCGAGCGCGACGAACGCCTGGAGCATCACGCCGCGCTTCTCGCGCTGTTCGAGATACTCGACGTTGCCGGCCGCGCGGATCTCAAGTCCGACATGATCCAGGAGCTGGAGCGCCAGCGGCAGAGCCTGGGCGCGCTGCGCAGCAATCCGGCCATCTCCGAGGATGCGCTCAACGGCATCCTGTTCGATATCGACGCCGCGGCGCAGGGGCTGCAGCAGTCCCCCGGCAAGACCGGCCAGGAACTGCGCGAGAACGAATGGCTGATGGGCATCAAGCAGCGCGCGGCCATACCGGGCGGCGTGTGCGAGTTCGACCTTCCCTCCTACCACTACTGGCTGCACCAGTCGTCCAGCATGCGGCGCCAGGAGATCGAGGCCTGGCTCACGCCGTTCCTGCCGCTGCAGCAGGGCGTGCGCATCATCCTGCGCATCCTGCGCGAGAGCGGCCGCGCCAGCCAGCAACTGGCTGCGCAGGGCGTGTACCAGCAGATGATGGGCGGGCGGATCGCGCAGTTGCTGCGACTTCGAGTCGCGGACGACTACGACTGCGTGCCCGAGGTCAGCGCGAACAAGTATGCGCTGAACATCCGCTTCACCGTCGGGGGAAGCAGGGAACGCCCGCGCGTGAGCCAGAACGACATCTCGTTCGAGCTGATCTTCTGCAATCTGTGATGGCGCAGGACAAACCGCGCATGGTGAATTGTCCGCGCTGCGGAGCAGCGGCGCCGTGGTCGCCGGCCAACGCGTTCCGGCCATTCTGCTCCGAGCGCTGCAAGCTGATTGATCTCGGACAGTGGGCGACCGAGTCCTACCGCATTCCGGAAACCGATCCGCCCGAGATCAAGGACGCCGAGTGATCGGCGTGGCGTCCTGGCCGGCCCAGGGCGCCCGCATCATCGCCACGCCATGCGCGCCGCATTCCCAGGCGCGCTCCAGATGTCTGCGCTGCATTCCACCGATCGCGAAAACCGGGAGCGTGCTGCCCTCGATGAGTTGCGCGAAGCGCTCCCATCCGATGCCAGGCGCCTGTGGATGGCTGGGTGTGGGCAGCACCGGTCCGACAATGGCGTAGTCGAGTTCCAGGGCCTGCGCGCGGGCGAGCTGCGCGGCATCATGGCAGGAGGCCCCGCACAGGATCGCATCGGGGCGCCGGGCGGCCTGCATGAGTTCGGCGCCGTTCATGTGAATCGCGTCGGCCGCGAGCATTGAGGCGCGCGCCGGCGTGTCGTTGACGATGGCCCTCGCCGCGCACCCCCGGGTATGCTCGATCACGGCGGCGGCGAACGCACGCCACTGTACGTCCGGCAGCTGGCGTTCGCGAATCATCACGAGGCGCACGCCCGCAGCCAGCGCCGCATCGAGCTTCTCCAGCTGAGCCGGGACGCCCAGTTCGGAGGCACAGGTGATGGCGATCTCGTGCGGTAGCGCCAGGGCCTTGAGCACCGGACCGTTGGCCGGGAGGATCGGCGCCAGACGCATGTCGTCGACCGATGTCCATGCGAGCAACTGCTCCTCGTGCGGACGCGGCTCGCCCCGCCACTGCACGACGCGATGAAAATGCAGCTGGACGTGCGCGTGCGGGTAGACGAAACGCTGGACGATCCAGGGATAGGCGCGCTGGACCTCGATCCCCAGCTCCTCGCGCAGTTCGCGTGCCAGGGCCTGCGCCACGCCCTCGCCCGGCTCGACCTTTCCGCCCGGGAACTCCCAGTACCCCGCAAAGACCTTGCCGGGGGGACGCCGGCCGAGAAGGAACGAGCCGTCGGGCCGCTGGATGACGGCCGCGGCGACCTCCACCAGGCCGGCCGTCCGTGACACTGGCGCTCCTAGCGCTCCGCGGCCTGGCGTCCGGCCCAGTCGCGCGCGAAGTGCCAGGCGATGCGGCCGCTGCGCGATCCGCGCTGCAGTGCCCATTGCAGGGCCTCACGGCGCACGTCCTCGCCATCCACGTCCTGCACCCCGAACTGGCGCAGCCAATGGTGCACGATATCCAGGTATTCGTCCTGGCTGAACGGATAGAAGGAGACCCACAGCCCGAAGCGCTCGGACAGCGAGATCTTCTCCTCGACCGTCTCGCCGGGGTGCACCTCGTCGCCGACGTAGCGCGTCTCGAGGTTCTCCGCCATGTACTCCGGCATCAGGTGACGGCGGTTCGAGGTCGCGTAGATCAGCACGTTCTCCGGCGTCGCCGAGATGGAACCATCCAGCACCGCCTTGAGCGCCTTGTATCCGGGTTCGTTGGCATCGAAGGAGAGGTCGTCGCAGAACAGGATGAACCGATAAGGCTGGCGTGCGAGCAGATCGACGACATCGGACATGTGCAGCAGATCCTGCTTGTCGAGTTCCACCAGGCGCAGACCTTCCCCGGCGTAGCGGTTCAGCACCGCCTTGACCAGCGAGGACTTGCCGGTGCCGCGCGCGCCGGTCAGCAGCACGTTGTTGGCGGGAACGCGGCGCACGAACTGCCGGGTGTTGGTGTCCACGAGGTCGCGTTGACGGTCGATGTCCTGCAGATCCTCGAGGCGGATGGCATGCGGCTGCACCACCGGCTGGAGAAATCCGCCGCCCGCGCGGCTACGCCAGCGAAAAGCGATCGTGCCGGCGAAGTCCGGCTCGGGCACCTCGGGCGGCAGGAGGCGTTCGACGCGCGCCAGCATGGCCTCGGCGCGCGCCAGGAAGCTGTCGAGTGGGGTCATGGGAGTGCAGTGCCGTGGTTTGGAGAACGTGCGGGCGCGCAGGTCTCAGGTCCGGTACTCGGCGTTGATGGTCACGTAGTCGTGCGACAGGTCGCACGTCCACACGGTGGCAGATTCGTCGCCCCGTCCCAGCACTACGCGGACGGTGATTTCGCTGCGCTGCATGACGCGCTGGCCCTGTGCCTCCTCGTAGGCGGCATCGCGGCCTCCGCCGGTGACCACCTTCACCTCGTCGAGGAACAGATCCACGCGCGACACGTCGAGGTCATCGACGCCGGCATAGCCGATGGCGGCGAGGATGCGGCCGAGGTTCGGATCCGAGGCGAAGAACGCGGTCTTCACCAATGGCGAGTGGGCAATCGCGAAGGCGATGCGCCGGCATTCCTCGCGGCTGCGGCCGGCCTCGATCCGGATGGAGATGAACTTGGTGGCGCCCTCGCCGTCGCGCACGATGGCCTGCGCCAGTTCCGTGGCGACCTGCGTGACCGCATCGAGCAGCGCCCGGCCACCTTCGGCCTGCATGTCGAGCACTGGCGTATTGCGCGCTGCACCGCTGGCGATGAGCATCAGCGAGTCGTTGGTCGACGTGTCGCCATCGATGGTGATGGCGTTGAACGAACGCTCCGCCGCGAATCCGAGCATCGCCTGCAGGACCGTACTGTCCACGGCGGCGTCCGTGGCAATGAACCCGAGCATGGTCGCCATGTTCGGGTGAATCATGCCCGCGCCCTTCGACATGCCGGTGACGGTCACGCGGCGGCCGTCCAGGTGGATCTGGCGCGAAGTTGCCTTGGGCAACGTATCGGTAGTCATGATCGCCTGCGCGGCCGACAACCAGTTGTCTTCGCGCAGGTCGGCCAGGCAGGCCGGCAGGCCGGCTAGCAGCCGTGCCACCGGCAGCGGCTCCATGATGACCCCGGTAGAGAACGGCAGCACCTGCTCCGCGCGTATGCCCATCAGCCGGGCGAGTTCCGCGCAGGTGGTGCGGGCGTCCTCCATCCCGCGCGCGCCGGTACCGGCGTTCGCATTGCCGGTGTTGACCACCAGCGCCCTCACCGGAGCGCCCTGCAGATGCTCCCTGCATACCAGCACGGGTGCCGCGCAGAAACGGTTCCGGGTGAACACGCCCGCGACCGTGGCTCCTTCATCGAGCGCGAGCACGAGCAGATCCTTGCGGCCCTGCTTGCGGATGCCGGCCTGTGCGATGCCCAGGCGAACCCCCGGCACGGCGTGCAGTGCGTGTGTAGCCGGAGCGGTCAGGCCGACGGGCATGATGCAAAGACGGTGCTGACTTTCGGCACGGCTACTCCAGCCGGCCGTGGCACTGCTTGAACTTCCTGCCGGATCCGCACGGGCACGGATCGTTGCGACCCACCTTCTGTCCCCCGCGCACGAACGGCTGCTGCACGGGCTTGCCCTTGGAAGCATCCTCCGCGGCGTCCGCCTCGGCCAGCGCTTCCTCGTAGTCGGCGTGCTGATAGCGCACGTTGGTGACCTCGACCGGCTCCTCGACCTTCTGCACGTCCTGCTCGGTGCGGATCTGCACCGTCATGAGCACGCGCGTCACCTCGTTGCGGACCGAGTCGAGCAGCATGGAGAACAGCTCGAAGGCTTCGCGCTTGTACTCCTGCTTGGGGTTCTTCTGGGCGAAGCCGCGCAGGTGAATGCCCTGGCGCAGATGATCGAGGGCCGCGAGGTGCTCGCGCCAATAGTTGTCCAGCGTCTGCAGCATGACCGAACGCTCGAACTGGTGCAGCGCCTCGGGATCGACGCTGGTCATCTTCTGCGCGTAATGCTCGTCGGCGCGCTGCAGGATCCGTCCGCGCAGGGATTCCTCGTCGAGGTTGTCTTCCTCCTGGAGCCAGTCCCGCAGCGGCAGGTTCAGGGTCAGTTCGGCGGCCAGCGTGCGCTCGAGCGAGGGAATGTCCCACTGCTCCTCGACCGTTCCGGGCGGGACGTGCGACGCGATCATGTCGGTGATGGTTCCCGCTCGCATCGAGACAATCGTCTCGGTGATGTCCGCGCTCTCCAGCAGGTCGTTGCGCTGCTGGTAGATGACGCGGCGCTGGTCGTTCGCGACGTCGTCGTACTCGAGCAGCTGCTTGCGGATGTCGAAGTTGCGCGCCTCGACCTTGCGCTGGGCGTTCTCTATGGCCCGTGTCACCCACGGGTGCTCGATCGCCTCGCCCTCGGGCATCTTGAGTCGTTCCATGATGCCGGCCACGCGATCGGAGGCGAAGATGCGCAGCAACGGATCCTCCAGCGACAGGAAGAAGCGGCTCGAACCCGGGTCGCCCTGGCGGCCCGAACGCCCGCGCAGCTGGTTGTCCACGCGGCGCGACTCGTGGCGTTCGGTGCCCACGATGTGCAGCCCGCCGCTGGCAATCACCTGGTCGTGCAGGTCCTGCCAGCGCATGCGGATCTCGGCGACGCGGGCATCCGTGTCTTCGGCACTCGCGCCATCGTCGGCACGCAGACGCACGATCTCGGGCTCGGGGTTGCCGCCCAGGACGATGTCCGTGCCGCGCCCCGCCATGTTGGTGGCAATGGTGATCATCTTCGGGCGCCCGGCCTGCGCCACGATCTCGGCCTCTCGCGCATGCTGCTTCGCGTTGAGCACCTGATGCGGCAGCTTCTGCGACTGCAGCAGCCGCGCCAGCTCCTCCGAGTTCTCGATGGACGTGGTGCCCACCAGCACCGGCTGTCCGCGCCCGTAGCAATCCTCGATGTCCTCGAGGACCGCCTGCAGCTTCTCGCGCCGGGTCTTGAACACCTGGTCCATGCGGTCCTCGCGCACCATGGGCTGGTGCGTGGGGATGACCATCGTCTCCAGGCTGTAGATGTGCTGGAACTCGTAGGCTTCCGTATCCGCCGTTCCGGTCATGCCGGCGAGCTTGCGGTACATGCGGAAGTAGTTCTGGAAAGTGATCGAGGCGAGCGTCTGGCTCTCGCGCTGGATGCGCACGCCCTCCTTCGCCTCCACCGCCTGGTGCAGACCCTCGGACCAGCGCCGGCCCGGCATCTTGCGGCCGGTGAACTCGTCCACGATCACCACCTCGTCGTTCTCCACGACGTAGTGGTGATCACGCTGGTAGAGCGCATGTGCACGCAGCGCGGCGTACACGTGATGCATGAGCGTGATGTTCGAGGCATCGTACAGGCTGGTGCCCTCGGGCAGCAGGCCGGCCGAGGTGAGGATCTCCTCGGCGTGCTCGTGACCGCTCTCGGTGAGCAGGACCTGATGCGCCTTCTCGTCCACCGAGAAGTCGCCAGGGCCGTTCTCCTCCGCCTGCCGCTGCAGCTGCGGCACGAGCTGGTTGATCTTGATGTACAGCTCGGTGACGTCCTCGGCCTGCCCGGAGATGATCAGCGGCGTGCGCGCCTCGTCGATCAGGATGGAATCGACTTCGTCCACGATGCCGTAGCTCAGCCTGCGCTGCACGCGCTCGGCGATCTGATACACCATGTTGTCGCGCAGGTAGTCGAAACCGAACTCGTTGTTGGTTCCGTAGGTGATGTCGGCGGAATAGGCCTTGCGCTTGGCCTCCTGCCGCTCCTCGTGGGGCAGCTCGTGGAAGGGCAGGTTGATGCCCACGGCCAGACCCAGGAACTCGTACAGGCGTCCCATCCAGGTCGCGTCGCGGTTGGCCAGATAATCGTTGACCGTGACCACGTGTACGCCCTCGCCCGCCAGCGCATTCAGGTAGGCGGGCAGCGTTGCGACCAGCGTCTTGCCCTCCCCCGTACGCATCTCGGCGATCCTGCCGTTGTGCAGGGCCATCCCGCCGACCAGCTGCACGTCGAAGTGGCGCATGTTCAGCGCGCGCTTGCCCGCCTCGCGCACGACCGCGAACGCTTCAGGCAACAGCTGGTCGAGTGTCTCCCCGCGCGACAGTCGCCCGCGGAACTCCTCGGTCTTGCCGCGCAGCGCCTCGTCCGAGAGGCGCTCCATGTCGGGCTCGAGCGCATTGATGGCGCGCACGGCCTGCATGTAGCGCTTGACCAGCCGGTCGTTGCGGCTCCCGAAAACCTTCTTTAGAAGGGAGGTAATCATCAGTCGTCCAGATGGGGCGACGACGCCGTGCCCGGAAGAGCAGCATCACGAATACCCGACGTCGGCGCACGGACCGCAGAAAGCACGAGGGGCGAGGGGCCATTCCTGACCCTTCACCCCTCAGGCGGCGCAACAGCGCGTATCAGCCGGGTGGTCGCAGGAAACGCGCAGGGTTCTGCGCGGTTCCCCTGTGGCGCACCTCGAAGTGCAAGTGCGGTCCGGTAGATCGGCCCGTGTTGCCGACTTCGGCAATCTTGCTACCCTGAAGTACAACATCGCCCACCTTCGCGATCAGTCTCGAAGCATGAGCGTAACGGGTCACGAGGTCGTTGCCGTGATCGATCTCGATCATATTACCATACTGGGGATGGCGGTCCGCGTAGACAACCGCACCGCCGCCGGCAGCCAGGATGGGCTCGCCCGTGTTTGCCGCGAAATCCATACCTTCGTGGAAGGTGTTGAGCCCGGTGAACGGATCCACCCGCCATCCGTAGGACGACGAGAAGTAGCTCACGCCCCGGATGGGCGAGTGGGCGGGCGTGATGAGCGCCTGCGCGCTCTGCTCGACGATGGTCGATTCCAGGAAGCGCAGTTTGTCGGACCGGTCTTCCAGGTGGCCAGTGAGGCGGTCGAGTTCCTCGCCGATCTGGCGCAGCGACCAGTCGCGTGCCGAAGCGGCGGCATCCGCGCCGCCGCGGCCGGGCACGGGAGAGTCGAATGCGAACTCCTCTCCCTTGAGGCCGGCGCTCCTGGACAGGCGGCTGCCCAGCGCATCGAGGCGCGCCAGTCGCGCCTGCAGCTCGCCCATCTTGGTCGCCATCGTGCGCAGACCGTCACGGACATAGGCCTGTACACGCTGGCTCTCCTCGGCCTTGAGTGCGGCCACCAGGGGACGCATCGGAGGATGGTCGTTGGCCACGGCATAGCGCAGCGAGAGGTAGTTCAGCACCATCGCCACGACCAAGGCCGAGCTGAATCCGGCACAGGCCGCGAGCGCCATCTGCGCGCGGCTGATGCTGAAGGAACGGGACCGGGCGGACCGGCTGGATACTAGAATGACGTGCAACGCCTCTCCCCTGCGCCTGTGCCTGTGCCTGTGCCCGCCTCAATGAACGATCCGAGCAGACGTGTTGGCGTCCTGTTGAACGCCGTCCCGGCGATCAAAGCAATTAGCATGCAATTGGAGACTGCCGCCGCCCTCCAGCGTGCGCTGCACGGTGCCCTGCCTCCGCAAATGGCGGCCAGTGTCGGCGTCCTTCACTGTGAGAACGGGGTAGCAGTGGTCGCGGCCGCCAGCGGTGCGGCCGCCGCTCGCCTGCGCATGCTCGCGCCGCGACTGACCAGGGCATTGCGCCTGGCGGACCCCCAGGTGCGCGAGATGCGCATCGTAGTCGACGTTTCGCGACAGCCGCGCGTGCGGACAGAACGTCCCTGTCGTCTGGACGAGACGGGGATGGCCGCCTGGCGACAGCTGGCAAATTCCCTGCCGGAGGGTCCGCTGCGCCAGGCGTGCAGGGCCCTCGCGGGCGGGCAGGAGCGGTCAGGCCTCCAGCACCAGCCGCTCGAAAACCAGGAAGGCGAACACGACGGCGATCACGAGTAGGCTGTACTTGAAGACCTGCCAGGCCAGGCGCAGCCAGCGCCGGTCCTGGGTGAACAGATACATGGCCACCGAGCCACCCACCGTGATCAGCACGATGAAGCCGATGATGCGCAGTGCGATCAGGCTCATGGGCTGCCCGGTTGCAGCCGGCGGCGGACCGGGCCGTGCGCCCGGATCACGCCGTTGCGGCCTGCAGTCCGACGAAGGCGGGTGCTTCCTCTTCGCGGGCGAAGCTCACCAGCTCCCAGGACGCTTCCTGCGCGAGCAGGGCGCGCACGAGCCTGTTGTTCAGCGCATGGCCCGACTTGTGTGCGCTGAACCGACCGATAATCGGGTAGCCGATGAGGTACAGGTCGCCGATGGCGTCCAGCACCTTGTGCTTGACGAACTCGTCGTCGTAGCGCAGTCCATCGGGGTTGAGCACGCTGAACTCGTCGACCACGATGGCGTTGTCCAGGCTCCCGCCCAGACCCAGGCCCTGCGCGCGCAGGTGCTCGACGTCCTGCATGAATCCGAACGTCCGGGCGCGCGCGATCTCCTTCACGTACGAGGTGCTGGCGAAGTCCACCGTGACCTGCTGGCGCCCCTTTTGTATGACGGGATGGCTGAAGTCGATGCTGAACTCCATGCGGAATCCGTCATACGGGTCGAAGCGCGCCCACTTGTCGTCGTCGATCACCTCGACGCTCTCGCGCACGCGCAGGAAACGCTTGGGCGCGTTCTGCTCCTCGATGTCGGCGGACTGGATCAGGAACACGAACGGGCTGGCGCTGCCGTCCATGATCGGCACTTCCTCGGCGGTGAGATCGACGTAGGCGTTGTCGATCCCCAGCCCGGCGAAGGCCGACATGAGGTGCTCGACCGTCGATACGCGAGCGCCGTCGCGCTGCAGGCACGAGGACAGGCGCGTATCGCCGATGAGGGTGGCCCGGGCGGGAATCTCGATCGGCCGGTCCAGGTCGATGCGCCGGAACACGATGCCGGTATCGACGGCGGCCGGCCGCAGCGCCAGGAATACCTTCCTGCCGGTGTGCAATCCGACTCCGGTCGCCCGGACGATGCTCTTGAGCGTGCGTTGCTTGATCATTCGAGCCTTCCAGGCCGGGAAAACCGGCAATTGTAGCAATCGAGGCAAGCAATCAGCCAATAGTTGCCAGCGCCATGCCTGCCCCGAAGCGCTGCCCGTCAGTCGGCCTGCTTGCGCAGGAATGCCGGGATGTCCAGCAGATCCACGCCCGACTGGCGCATGGCCTCGATCGTGGATTGCCGGTTGCGCCGGATCACCGCCGGCGTGTCGAGGTGGTTGTAGTCGACCGCCTCGACGATCTCCACCGGACGCATGTCCGTGCCGGTCTTGACCACGGTGAGCGGCTTGCTCTGCATGCCCTTCACCGGGGAGCCGAGGCCGGTGGCGACCATGGTCACCCGCAACCGGTCCGCCATGGCCTCGTCGATCACCGTGCCCACGATCACGGTGGCGTCCTCGGCCGTGAACCCCTTGATCGTGTTCATAACGTCATGCACTTCCTTCATCTTGAGGCTGGCGCTGGCGGTGATGTTGACCAGAACGCCGCGCGCCCCGGCCAGGTTTACGTCCTCGAGCAGCGGGCTGGCGACCGCCTGCTCCGCGGCACTCACGCTGCGATGCGCGCCGGTGGAGCTGGCCGAGCCCATCATGGCCATGCCCATCTCGGACATGACGGTGCGCACGTCGGCGAAGTCCACGTTGACCAGGCCCGGGCAGTTGATCACTTCGGCAATGCCGGCCACGGCGCCATGCAGCACGCCGTTGGCCGCCTTGAACGCGTCGAGCATGCTCACGTCGTCTCCCAGAACGTGCATCAGTTTCTCGTTCGGGATGACGATGAGCGAATCCACGTGGCGCGACAGGGCCTCGAGGCCGTCGTGCGCGATGCGCTGGCGCTTGCCTTCGAAGACGAACGGCTTGGTGACCACCGCCACGGTGAGAATGCCCAGTTCGCGCGCCGTCTCGGCCACGATGGGCGCCGCCCCGGTGCCGGTACCGCCTCCCATTCCGGCAGTGAGGAAGAGCATGTCCGCGCCTTCGATCAACTCGACGATGCGCTCGCGGTCCTCGATCGCGGCCTGCCGGCCCACTTCCGGATTGGCGCCGGCGCCCAGGCCCTTGGTCAGTGTCGAGCCCAGCTGGAGCTGGATCGGCGCGCGGTTGCGCCTGAGCGCCTGCGCGTCCGTGTTCGCGACGATGAACTCGACCCCCTGCACTCCCGCCTCGATCATGTGATCGACCGCATTGCCGCCGCAACCGCCGACGCCGACCACCTTGATGACCGCCTCCTGGGGCTGCACATCAACCAACTCGAACATGTCTGACCTCCTTTCTAGAATTGAAATCCGAACCGACGTCTCTGCTTGAACCGAATACGAACACGATCAGAAATTGCCCTGAAACCAACTCTTCATCCGCTCGAACACGTGCTTGATCGATGATCCCTGCAGGCGCGCCATCTGCTGCTGCTGGTGCTGCGAGACGGCGGACATGAGCAGCCCCACCGCAGTGGAGTAGCGCGGATTGCGCACGACCTCCGCCAGGCTGCCGCTGTAATTGGGCGTACCCACCCGGACCGGCATGTGGAAGATCTCTTCACCGAGTTCCACCATGCCCTGCATCATCGAGCTGCCCCCGGTGAGCACGATCCCCGAGGACAGCAGTTCCTCGAAGCCGGAGCGGCGCAGCTCGGCCTGCACCAGCGAGTACAGCTCCTCCACGCGCGGCTCGATCACCTCGGCCAGGGTCTGGCGCGACAGCTGGCGCGAACCGCGCTCGCCCACGCTCGGCACCTGCACCATCTCGGCCGGGTCGGCCAGCTCGCGCAGCGAGCAGCCGAACTTCTGCTTGATGTCCTCGGCGTCCTTGGTCGGCGTACGCAGCGCCATGGCCACGTCGTTGGTCATCTGGTCGCCCGCGATGGGAATGACCGCGGTATGGCGTATCGCACCATCGGTGAACAGGGCGATGTCGGTGGTGCCGCCGCCGATGTCGGCGAGGCACACGCCGAGGTCCCTCTCGTCCTCGGACAGCACGGCGGTGGCCGAGGCCAGGGGCTGCAGGATCAGGTCCTTCACCTCCAGCCCGCAGCGGCGCACGCACTTCATGATGTTCTGCGCGGCGGAGACGGCGCCGGTGACGATGTGTACCTTGACCTCCAGGCGCACGCCGCTCATCCCCAGCGGCTGGCGCACGTCCTCCTGCCCGTCGATGATGAATTCCTGGTTCAGGATGTGCAGGATCTGCTGATCGGTGGGGATGTTCACCGCCTTCGCCGTCTCGATGACGCGGTCCACGTCGATCTGCGTCACCTCGCGATCCTTGATGGCCACCATGCCGTGCGAATTGAAGCTGCGGATATGGCTGCCGGCGATGCCGGTGTAGACCTCGCGGATCTTGCAGTCGGCCATCAGCTCGGCCTCCTCCAGCGCGCGCTGGATCGCGTTGACGGTGGAGTCGATGTTGACCACCACGCCCTTCTTCAGCCCGCGCGACTGGGCGCTGCCGTATCCGATCACCTCGAAGCCGCCCTCTGGCTGGAGTTCGGCCACCATCGCGACGATCTTGGAGGTGCCGATGTCGAGGGCGACGATGAGATTCTTGTTGTCCTTCTGCTTGGTCATTGCGCTTCCATTCACGCGGGCTGCTCGCCCCAACGCAGGCCCGGCTGGCGGATGGCGAAACCGTTCTCGTACCGCAGGTCGATGCGCGCGCCGGGCGGGACGCGTGCGACGATGGTTCGGTAGGCGGCAACGAAGCGCGCCATGCGGGGCATCAGGTCCTGCCGTCCCAGCTCCAGAACCTGGCCGTCGTCTAGCGTCACCTGCCAGGCGCGGCGCACCGACAGACGCACTTCGACCGGGGTGCGCCCGACCGCGGCCAGCATGTCGCGGAAGGCGGCATAGTGGCGCGCCATCTCCGCGGAAGTGCCTTCGGGGCCGGCAAGCGTGGGCAGGCGCGCGTCGGAGACTGCCTGGAATACCTCGCCCTGCAGGTTCACCAGCGCCTTGTCGTGCCAGCGCGCGAGCGGCACGTGCTCCTCGAGCGTCACGTGCAACCGGTCGGGCCACACGCGCCGCACCCGCGCCAGCCGCACCCAGGCCAGCCTCTCGAAGGTGGCGCTGGCCTGCTCGAGCTCCAGCGTGAAGAAGGTACCGTGTAGCTCGCGCGCGGCGAGCGCCTGCGCCTGCGCGCGCGACACGTGTGCCGTGTCGCCGGTGATCTCCACATCGCGCAGTGCGAACGCCGGCGAGCGGATTGCCGCCATCCCCAGCGCATACACGATGGCCGCCGCGGCCGCGAGATAGAGCGCAGTCGCGATCTGGTTCAGCAGCCGGTGGTTATCCCACATGCGCCATCTCCAGGATGCGCAGCACCAGCGAGTCGAAGTCGATGCCGGCGGCCTTCGCTGCCATCGGCACCAGACTGTGGCCGGTCATCCCGGGCGAGGTGTTGATCTCCAGCAGCGAGACGCTGCCGTCGCTGCGGCGGATGAGATCGGCGCGACCCCAGCCGGCGCAGCCCAGGGCGGCAGCCGCGCGCAGCACCATGTCCTGGATCGCCTGCTCCTCTGCGGCATCCAGCCCGCACGGACAGTAGTACCTGGTGTCGTCGCTGAAGTACTTGTTCTGGTAGTCGTACTTGCCCTCCGGGGCCTCGATGCGCACCAGCGGCAGTGCCCGGTCGCCGAGGAAGGCGGCGGTCAGTTCCATGCCCTCGACGAATTCCTCGGCCAGGACCATCGCGTCGTAGCGCGCCGCCAGCGCATACGCTTCGGGCAGCTGCCCGGCATGCGTCACCTTGGTCAGTCCGAGCGTGGAGCCTTCCCGTGCCGGCTTGACGATCAGCGGCAACCCCAGCGCGTGCGCGACGCCGTCCCAATCGCTGGCGGCACCCAGCTCGCGCCACTTCGGCGTGGGCAGACCGCAGGCGACCCACACCATCTTCGTGCGCACCTTGTCCATCGCCAGGGCGGAGGCCATCACGCCGCTGCCGGTGTAGGGAATGCCGATCAGTTCGAGCGCTCCCTGCACCGTCCCGTCCTCGCCGTAGCGGCCGTGCAGTGCGATGAACACGCGCTGGAACCCCTCGCGCTTCAACTCCAGCACCTCGCGCTGCGCCGGATCGAACGCGTGCGCGTCCACGCCGGCGCGCTGCAGGGCCTGCAGCACGGCACTGCCGGACATGAGCGAGATCTCGCGCTCGGCGGACCGGCCGCCGAACAGCACCGCGACTTTTCCGAAACTCTTCGGATCCACTTATCGATTCCTCGACTGCATTGCTCTCATCGCGTCGGTTCCCTGCCGACGATGCGCACTTCGCGCTCCAGCCGGACGCCGCAGCGTGCCGCCACCTCCGCCTGCACGTGCCCGATCAGCCGCTCGATGTCCTTAGCGCTCGCGCCGCCCAGATTGACGATGAAGTTGGCGTGCTTGCGCGAGACCTGCGCACCGCCGATGGTGTATCCCTTCAGTCCGCACGACTCGATCAGACGCGCCGCGTGATCGCCGGGCGGATTGCGGAACACCGAGCCGGCATTGGGCTGGTCGAGCGGCTGGCTGGCGATGCGCGTCTCCAGCAGGCGCCTGATCAGGCGCCTGCCCTCTTCGCCGTCGCCGGCGCGCAGGCGCAGGCGCGCGGCCACGAAGAACTCCTCGTACACCGCCGGCGTGCGCAGCGCGACGTGCCGGTAGCCCACCTCGTACTCGTCCCGCACACGGGTACGCAGCACGCCGTCGCGCGACAGGGTGATCACGTCCTGGACGACATCCCAGGTTTCGCTGCCGTAGCAGCCCGCGTTCATCGCCAGTGCGCCGCCCAGCGTTCCGGGGATCCCGGCGAGGAACTCCGCACCGCGCAGACCGTGGGTGCAGGCGAAACGCGCCACCTTCGGGCTGGCGACGCCAGCCTGCGCATACACCAGCGGCGCGTCGTCCCCGGTGCTCTCCAGTTCGATGCTCTTCAGCCCGCCATGCGTGAACACCACCGTGCCATCCATGCCGCCGTCGCGTACCAGCAGGTTGCTGCCCAGGCCGACGAAGCAGACCGGCTCGGCCGGGTCGAGCGTGCGCACGAAGGCGGCCAGATCATCCAGGTCCGCCGGGAAGTACGCGCGTGCAGCGATGCCGCCGGCACGCCAGCTGGTGTGCTTGCGCATCGGTTCGCCCGTGCGCAGCTCGCCGGTGGAGAGGTGACGCAGTTCAGCCATGTCCATGTGCCGCTGCCTGCGTGAGTTGGCCGGGCACGGACCCGATCGATCCCGCGCCCATGGTGAGCACCACGTCGCCATCGCGGGCGGCATCGAGGATTGCAGCCGGCATGTCGGCAATCTGCTCGACGAACACCGGCTCGACCTTGCCGGCGACGCGCAGGGCACGCGCCAGCGCGCGTGCGTCGGCGGCGACGATGGGCGACTCGCCTGCCGCGTACACCTCCGCGAGCAGCAGCGCGTCCACGCTGGCCAGCACGCGTACGAAGTCCTCGAAGCAGTCGCGCGTGCGCGTGTAGCGATGCGGCTGGAACGCGAGCACCAGCCGGCGTCCGGGGAAGGCCCCGCGCGCGGCGGCGAGCGTGGCTTCCATCTCGGCCGGATGGTGCCCGTAGTCGTCGATCAGCGTGAAGCTGCCGCCTCCGGCGAGCGCGACCTCGCCGTGGCGCTGGAAGCGCCGGCCGACGCCGCGAAACTCGGCGAGCGCGCGTACGATGGCGTCCACCGGCGCCTGCACTTCGAGCCCCACCGCGATCGCGGCCAGGGCGTTCTGCACGTTGTGGATGCCGGGCAGGTTCAGCAGCACGTCGAACGACCTGGCCGGTCCGCCGTTGGCCTTGACTTCGGCCACGAAGCGCATGCGCCCGGCCTCGTGGCGGATGTTCGCCGCACGGATCTGCGCTGCCTCGTTCAGGCCGTAGGTCGTGATCGGCTTGGCAATGAGCGGCATCAGGGCGCGCACGTTCGCGTCATCGGTGCACAGCACCGCCATGCCGTAGAAGGGCAGATGCTGGAGGAAGTCGAGGAAGGCCTGGCGCAGGCGGCCGAAGTCGTGCGCGTAGGTCTCCATGTGATCGGCATCGATGTTGGTGACCACCGCCAGCACCGGCTGCAGGTGCAGGAAGGATGCGTCGGATTCGTCCGCCTCCACCACGATGAATTCGCCACGGCCCAGGCGGGCGTGCGTTCCCGCCGCCTCCAGGCGGCCGCCGATCACGAAGGTAGGATCCATCCCGCCTTCGGCCAGCACGCTCGCGATCAGGCTGGTGGTGGTGGTCTTGCCGTGCGTGCCCGCGATGGCGATGCCCTGCTTCAGGCGCATCAGCTCGGCGAGCATCAGCGCGCGCGGCACCACCGGAATGCGCCCGGCACGCGCGGCCGCCACTTCAGGGTTCTCCGCCGCCACAGCGGTCGAGACCACCACGACATCGGCGCCCTGCATCTGCGCTGCATCGTGTCCGCGGAACACGCGCGCGCCCAGCGACCGCAGGCGCTGGGTGGCGGCGTTCTCGCCCAGGTCCGAGCCGCTCACCTGGTAGCCAAGGGTGAGCAGCACTTCGGCGATGCCGCTCATCCCCGAGCCGCCGATGCCCACGAAGTGCACGCGCTTTACCTTGTGCCTCATGCCGCCGCCGCCATGCACACGCCGGCCACGCACGCCGCTGCGTCGGTTTTCGCCAGCGCGCGGGCGCGCCGCGCCATGTCGAGCAGCTTCTCGCGCGTGAAGCCGAGCAGCAGATCGGCCAGTGCGCGCGCGTCCAGATCCTTCTGCTGCACCAGCACCGCAGCGCCGGCGTCGGCGAGAAAGCGCGCGTTGTGCGTCTGGTGGTCGTCCACCGCGTGCGGGAAGGGCACCAGGATGCCGGCCACTCCCGCTGCCGCCAGTTCGGCGACAGTGAGCGCGCCGGCGCGGCACACCACCACGTCCGCCGCCGCGTAGCGTGCCGCCATGTCATCGATGAAGGCGAGGGTCTCCGCCTGCACGCCTGCGCTGGCATAGTGGGCGCGCAACTGCGCGAGGTGCCGGGCACCGGCCTGATGCGTGACCTGGGGACGATGCGCTGCCGGGATGAGGGCCAGTGCCTGCGGGACGATCTCGTTGAGTGCCTGCGCACCCAGGCTGCCGCCGACCACGAGCAGGCGCAGCGCGCCGCTGCGTCCCGCGAAGCGCAGTTCGGGCTGCGCCAGGCCGGCGATCTCCGCGCGCACCGGGTTGCCGCACCATTGCGCCTTGCGCAGCGCGTCCGGAAAGCCGGTCAGGCGCCGGTCCGCGACCTCGGCCAGTACCCGGTTGGCCAATCCGGCAATCGAGTTTTGCTCGTGCACCACCAGCGGGCGGTTGAGCAGCGCGGCCATCATGCCACCCGGAAACGTCACGTAGCCGCCCATGCCGAGCACCACGTCGGGCCGCACCCGGAACAGCACGCGCGCGCTCTGCCAGAAGGCGATCAGCAGGTTGAGCGGCAGCATTGCCATGCGCGGCAGACCCTTGCCGCGCAGCCCCGAGAAGCGGATCAGTTCCATCGGGTAACCGCGCCGGGGCACGAGTTCGGTCTCCATGCCGCCGCGCCCGCCCAGCCACGTGACGCTCCACCCGGCGCGGCGCAGTTCGTCTGCCACGGCCAGTCCCGGCATGACGTGTCCGCCGGTGCCGCCCGCCATGATCAGCACGCTGCGCGCGCTCATATGCTGCGGCCCTTCATCAGCGCGCGGTTCTCGAAATCCACGCGCAGCAGCAGCGCCAGCGCCACGCAGTTGGCCAGCAGGCCGCTGCCGCCGAAGCTCAGGAAGGGCAGCGTCAGCCCCTTGGTCGGAAGCAGCCCGAGGTTCACCCCCATGTTGATGAGTGCCTGCGATCCGAGCCACAGCCCGATGCCCTGTGCGACCAGCGCCGGGAAGTAGCGCTCCAGCCTGGCCGCACGCGCCCCGATCACGAAGGCGCGCATGGTGAGCCAGGCGAACATGGCGATCACCACGGTGACGCCGACGAAGCCCAGTTCCTCTCCGATGACTGCGAGCAGGAAGTCGGTATGTGCCTCGGGCAGGTAGAACAGCTTCTCGATGCTCGCCCCCAGTCCCACCCCCAGCCACTCGCCGCGCCCGAAGGCGATCAGGGCGTGCGAGAGCTGATAGCCCTTGCCGTAGGGATCGGCCCAGGGATCGAGGAAGCCCAGGATGCGCTGCATGCGGTAGGGAGAAGTGACGATGACGACCACGAACCCGGCCACCAGCAGCAGGAACAGGCCGACGAACAGGCGCCAGTTCATGCCGCCCAGGAACAGCACGCCCATCGAGATGCAAGCCACTACCGCGAATGCGCCGAAATCCGGCTCGCGCAGCAACAGAGCGCCGGTGAACAGCATCACCGCCAGCATCGGCAGGAAGCCCTTCCGGAAACTGTGCATCCAGGCCGCCTTGCGCACCGTGTAGTCGGCGGCGTAGAGCACCACGAACAGCTTCACCAGTTCCGAGGGCTGCAGGTTCATGAAGCCCAGCGGCAGCCAGCGCCGGCTGCCGTTGACTTCGCGCCCGACTCCGGGGATCAGCACCACGACCAGCAGCAGCGCGCCGAGCAGGAACAGGTAGGGGGCGGCCTGCTGCCACACCCGCATCGGCACCTGGAAGGCGATTACCGCCGCCACCGCGCTGATGCACAGGGACACGGCATGGCGCTGCAGGAAGAAGGCGAGATTGGACGAGCCGACGCGGCCGCTCTCGGCCAGCGCGACCGATGCCGAGTACACCATGACGAGCCCGATCCCGACCAGCAGCACGCCCAGGGAGATCAGCGCCTCGTCGTGATCGCGCATCGCACTGGAGGGGCGGGCCGCGGCGGCGATGCCGATCATGTGTGGGCCACCAGCTTGTTCACCGCCTGCACGAAGACCTGCGCGCGATGCTCGTAGTTGCGGAACATGTCGAAGCTCGCGCACGCGGGAGACAGCAGGACGGCATCGCCCTCGCGCGCCTGCTCGTGGCCGGCACGCACCGCCTCGTCCATGTCGCGAGCGCGCAGCATGGGCACGTCCACGCCCTCCACCGCCTCGGCGATGCGTTCGGCGTCGCGGCCGATGAGCACCAGCGCCCTTGCCTGGCGCATCAGCGCCTGCCGCAGCGGCGAGAAGTCCTGGCCCTTGCCGTCGCCTCCCGCGATCAGCACCACCTTCTGGCGCATGCCGTTGAGGGCAGCCACGGTGGCGCCGACATTGGTGCCCTTGGAGTCGTCGTAGAACGTGATGCCGTCGATCTCCGCCACCTTCTGCACGCGGTGCGGCAGCCCTTCGAAACGCGACAAGGCCTCCAGCAGCGTCGGGTACGGCAGGTCCACCGCGCGCAGCAGCGCCAGCGCGGCAAGCGCGTTGGCCGCGTTGTGCAGGCCGGTGACGCGCAGGCGCGACACCGGCATGAGGCGCTCGCTGCCCTGCGCCAGCCACATGTCGGTGCCGCTTCCGACCAGCCCCCAGTCATCCGCGCCACCCGGGGCATCCAGGCCGAAGGTGAACACGCGGCGAGCGGGCAGGATCATCCCGCGCGTCCACTCGTCCTGGCGGTTGACCACCTGCACGCCGTCCCCGCGGAAGATGCGCGCCTTCGCCCGCGCGTATTCGGGCATGCCGGCGTAGCGGTCCAGATGATCTTCGCTCAGGTTCAGGCAGGCGGCCACGTGCGCGTTGAGGCTCGAGGTCGCCTCCAGCTGGAAGCTGGACAGTTCGAGCACGAACGCGATGGGCGTGTCCGTCGCCGCGTCCGGGCGCATCTCCTGCAGCGCGTCGAGCACGGGCAGTCCGATGTTGCCGGCGACCACCGTGTCCAGGCCGGCTGCGCGGCACATCGCGCCCGCCATCTCGGTCACCGTGCTCTTGCCGTTCGAGCCGGTGATGGCGACGATCCGCGTCGCCCGGCGCAGCGGCAGGGCGTGCGCGAACAGTTCGATGTCTCCGACCACCGGCACCCCTCGCGCGCGCGCCTCGCTCACCGGCGGCTCGTTCATCGGCAGTCCCGGGCTGAGCGCGATCAGGTCGATGTCCTCGAACAGGGCTGCGCTGAAGGCGCCGGTGCTCACCTGCACCTGAGGCAGTTCCTGGCGCAGCCGCGCCAGACACGGCGGTGCGGCACGGGTGTCGCCCACGTGCACGCGCGCTCCGGCCCGCACCAGCCAGCGCACCATCGACAGGCCGGTGACGCCCAGTCCAAGAACCAGAACCTTCCTGCCGGCGTGATTCATCGCAGTTTCAACGTAGACAGGCCGACCAGCACGAGCATCATCGTGATGATCCAGAAGCGCACGACGACTTGATTCTCCTTCCAGCCCTTCAGCTCGTAATGGTGGTGCAGCGGTGCCATGCGGAAGATGCGTTTGCCGGTGAGCTTGAACGAGGCCACCTGCAGCATCACCGACATCGTCTCCATCACGAACACCCCGCCCATGATGAACAGCACGATCTCCTGGCGGCAGATGACGGCGATCGTGCCCAGCGCCGCGCCGAGCGCCAGCGCACCGACGTCGCCCATGAACACCTCCGCCGGATAGGCGTTGAACCACAGGAATGCGAGTCCCGCGCCGGCCAGCGCGCCGCACAGTACGGTCAGCTCGGAGGCTCCGGGGATATGCGGGAAGCCGAGATAGCGCGAGAACACCGCGTGACCGGCGACGTAGGCGAACACGCCCAGCGCGCTGCCCACCATGACGGTGGGCAGGATGGCCAGACCGTCCAGGCCGTCGGTGAGGTTCACCGCGTTGCTGCTGCCGACGATGACGAGGTAGGTCATCAGGATGAAGCCCCACACGCCGAGCGGATACGCGACGTGCTTGAAGAACGGGACGATGAACTCGGTCTGCGCGGGCAGATCGGTGCTGAAGGCGAGGACACCGGCCGCACCCAGACCGATCATCGACTGCCACAGGAACTTGGCGCGCGCGGACAGCCCCTTCGGATTGCGGTAGACCACCTTGCGGTAGTCGTCCACCCAGCCGACCAGGCCGAATCCGAGGGTGACGGCCAGAACCACCCAGACGAAGCGGTTGGACAGGTCCGCCCACAGCAGGGTGCTGACCACGATGGAGATCAGGATCAGCGCACCGCCCATGGTCGGGGTGCCGGCCTTGGCCAGGTGGGTCTTCGGACCGTCATCGCGCACCGACTGGCCGATCTTGTAGGCGGTGAGCTTGCGGATCATTATCGGACCGACGAGGAACGCGAACACCAGCGAGGTGAGCGTGGCCAGCACCGCGCGCAGCGTGATGTAGTTGATGACGTTGAAGGCGCGGATGTCCTGGGCGAGCCACTGCGAGAGCAGGAGCAGCATGTCAGTGACCTTCCCTGTCGTGATCCGGCCCGTCCAGCAGGCGCTGCACCACCCGCTCCATGCGCATGAAGCGCGAACCCTTCACCAGCACGGTGACGCCCGGCGCGAGCAGCGGCGTCAGTTCCCGGCACAGCACGTCCAGATCCCGGAACGCGCGCGCCTGGCGGCCGAAGCTGCGTGCCGCCCCCGCACTCAGATCACCGAGCGCGAACAGGTGCTCGATGCCGGCGCGGCGCGCCTCCTCGCCCAGTTCCTCGTGCAGCCGCGGTGCATCCGCGCCCAGCTCACCCATGTCGCCCATGACCAGGATGCGGGGCGCCGCCTCCCTGACGAGCACCGCGATGGCCGCGCGCATCGAGTCCGGATTGGCGTTGTAGGTGTCGTCGATCACGCGTGCGCCGGCGACCCCGGCCTTGACCTGCAGCCGGCCCTTGGCACCCTCGACCTGGTTCAGTCCGCTGACCACTGCCTGGTCGGGCAGACCGAGCGCGTGCGCCACCGCGCAGGCGGCCAGTGCATTGCGCAGGTTGTGCAGTCCGGGCAGAGACACCCGCACGCGATAGCTCTGGCCCGGCGTGGAGACCGACAGCACGTCGCCCTCCACCCGACCCTGCACCGTGGCCGGCCGGTCGATGCCGAAATCCACCACGGTGCGTGCCCGATTCAGTCCGCGCCAGTAGTCGGCGAAGTCATCGTCCGCATTGATCAGCGCCACGCCGCGGTCCAGCCCTTCGTAGATCTCGCCCTTGGCCTGCGCGATGGCCTCGCGCGAGCCGAGTTCGCCGATGTGCGCGGTGCCGGCGTTGTTGACCAGCGCCACGGTGGGCGCCGACAGCTCGCTGAGATAGCGGATCTCGCCGAGGTGGTTCATGCCCATCTCGATCACCGCATAACGATGGTGGCTGCGCAGGCGCAGCAGCATGAGGGGTACGCCGATGTCGTTGTTGAGGTTGCCGCTGGTAGCGAGCACCGCCTCATCGCCCACATGGGCGCGCAGGATGGCGGCGATCATCTCCTTCACCGTGGTCTTGCCGTTGCTCCCGGTGATCGCGACCAGCGGCAGGGCGAAGCGTGCGCGCCAGGCCGCGGCGAGCCGTCCCAGCGCGCGCCGCGTGTCATCGACCAGGATCAGCGCCGCGTCGTGGGTGATGACTCCCCGTGCATCGTCTACCATCGCGGCGGCCGCTCCGGCCGCCAGCGCCTGGTCGACGAAGGCATGTCCGTCGAAGCGCTCGCCGCGCAGGGCGACGAACAGGTCGCCGTGCGCGACCTGCCGGCTGTCGGTGGTCACGCCGTGGAAACTCACGTTCGGGCCGCGCCGTCCGGCGTCGATGTCACGCGCTGCACGGTCCAGGTCGAGCATGCTCAGGCCTCCCCCGCGTGCAGGGCGGCGCACGCCACGTCGAAGTCGGAGAAGGGCAGACGCATGCCGCCGATTTCCTGGTACGGCTCGTGACCCTTGCCGGCGATGAGCACGATGTCCTCCGGCGCCGCGGACGCGATGGCACGGTGAATCGCGCCGGCGCGGTCTTCCTCGACCGCGTAGCTCGGGTGCGCGCCCGCGACGATCTGCCGGATGATCTCGAAGGGATCCTCGCCGCGCGGGTTGTCGCTGGTGATCACGCAGCTGTCTGCCAGCCGTGTGGCGACCTCGCCCATCAACGGTCGCTTGCCCGGATCGCGCTCGCCGCCGCAGCCGAATACGCAGATCAGCCTGCCGCCCGCGGGCAGCACGCCGCGCAGCGTCTCGAGCACCTTCTGGAGCGCGTCGGGCGTGTGCGCGTAGTCGACCACCACCGTGGGCCTGCCCGGGAGCTGGATCTGCTGCAGGCGTCCGGCAACCGGCTCGAGTTCGGCCAGCGACTCGGCCGCCTCGCGCGGATCCAGCCCGGCCGCGAGCAAGATGCCGAGCACACCCAGCAGATTGGATGCATTGAACCCGCCGAGCAGGCGGCTGCGGATCGCCGCAGGGCCCCACGGTGTCTCGATCTCGAGCGTCAGGCCGTGCCGGCCGAGATCGAGCCTGTGCCCGGCGATGTCGCCCTTGCCCAGGCCGTAGCCCAGAACCTGCACGCGCGAGCGGTCGAGCGATGCGGCGAGCCGGGCACCGAAGGCGTCGTCCAGGTTGATCACGGCGTGCCTCAGGCCGGGCCAGCGGAACAGCCTCGCCTTGGCCGCACCGTAGTCCTCCATGGTCCCGTGGTAGTCGAGATGGTCCCGGGAAAGATTGGTGAACAGCGCAGCCGCGAAGGCCACGCCGTTCACCCGGCCCTGTTCGAGCCCATGGGAGGAGACTTCCATCGCGACACCGGCCGCACCGCCTGCGAGCAGTTCGGACAGGCACTCGTGCACGGATGCCGCATCCGGCGTGGTGTGGATGGCGGGCCGCAGCGCGCCGGGGAATCCGTTTCCGAGCGTGCCCAGCACCGCCGTGCGACGGCCGCAGCGTCCGAGCGATTGCGCGATCCAGTGCGAGCAGGAGGTCTTGCCGTTGGTGCCCGTGACGCCCGCCACCCACATGCGGCGCGAGGGCTGCCCGTAGACGCGATCGGCGATGAAACCGAGCTTGCCGCGCACGTCCTCCATGGGCAGATTGGGCACCTGCCAGCGGCTGTCCCAGGAAAAGCCGGCGCGCTCCCACACCACGGCGGCCGCCCCCGCGCGCAGCGCCTGCCCGATGAAGCGGCGGCCGTCGCTGCGCTCGCCCGGGAAGGCCGCGAACAGATCCCCGGCGCGTACCTCGCGGCTGTCGGCGCGCACGCCGGCCGGACGCACGCCGAGCGCGTCGAGCGCGGTCAGGTCGGCCGGGTGCGCCACGCTCATACTTCTTCCTTTGCCTCCGTCGCGGTGTCGACGGGCTGCAGGGTCATGGTCGGCGCGTCCAGCGGCACCTGCATCGTGCGCAGCGCCTCCGAGATGACCGCGCTGAACACCGGCGCGGCCACCACGCCGCCGTAGTACTGCCCCTTGGTCGGTTCGTCGATCATCACCGCCACCACCAGGCGCGGATCCGACGCCGGCGCCATCCCGACGAAGGACGACACGTAGCTGTTGGGGGCGTAGCGCCCGCCCTCGAGCTTGTGGGCAGTGCCGGTCTTGCCCGCCACGCGATAGCCCATGACCTGTGCACGCACCGCCGTGCCGCCGGGCTGCACCACCGTCTCCAGCATGGTGCGCACCGCATGCGCCGTTCCCGCGGACATCACCGGCGCACCCGCGACGGCAGCGTCGCGGCGCAGCAGCGACAGCGGCTGCAGCACCCCGTCGCCGGAGAACACGGTGTAGGCACGCGCGAGCTGCAGCAGGGACACCGAGATGCCGTGACCGTAGGACAGGGTGGCCTGCTCGATCGGGCGCCAGCGCTCGAAGTCGCGCAGCCGTCCGCCCGCCTCGCCGGGGAAGCCGACCTGCGGCGCCGTGCCGAAGCCGGCCCTGGTGAGCAGCTGCCACAGGTTCTCGCGCGGCATGGCGAGGGCGATCTTGGCGACCCCCACGTTGGACGAGCGCTGGATCACCTGGGACACGGTGAGCAGCCCGGCAGGGTGCGCGTCGCGGATGCGCCGATCGCCGACGACCAGATAGCCGGGAGCTGTCTGCACCTGGCTTTCCGGACGCACCAGACGCGCCTCCAGGGCGGCGGCGACAGTGAACGGCTTGAGCGTGGAGCCGGGCTCGAACAGGTCGGTGATGGCGCGATTGCGCGTGCGCCCGGGCGTGCGCAGTGCGCGGGTGTTGGGGTCGTAGTCGGGTGCATTGGCCAGCGCGAGCACCTCGCCGGTCCGGCTGTCGAGCACCACGATGGCCCCTGCCTTCGCGCCGTGCGCCTTTACCGCTGCCTTCAGTTCGCGGTGCGCGAGGTATTGCAGCCTGCTGTCGATGGACAGCGCCAGGTCCCGGCCCTCGACCGGCAGGCGCACGTTATCGCCCGCCTCGATCACCCGGCCCAGCCGGTCCCGGATCACGCTGCGACTGCCGGGCTGGCCTGCGAGCCGATCCTCGTACGCGAGTTCGATGCCCTCCTGGCCGCGGTCGTCGATGTCGGTAAAGCCGAGCAGGTGGCTGGCCACCTCGCCGGCCGGGTAGTAGCGCTTGTACTCACGGCGCAAACCGATGCCGGACAGGCGCAGCTGCACCACGCGCGCTGCCGCGTCCGGCGCGAGGTGCCGCTTGAGATAGACGAAGCCGCGAGTCTTGGCCTGCAGGCGCTGCAGCAGTTGCGCGTCCGTCATGCCCAGCAGGGCGGCGAGCTGGCGGCGCTGCGCGGCACTCATGCGCACGTCCTGCGGGCTGGCGAACACCGACTCGACCGGTGTGGAGATGGCGAGCAGTTCGCCGTTGCGGTCGGTGATGCGCCCGCGGTGCGCGCTCAGCTCCAGCGAGCGCGCGTAGCGCAGCGCCCCCTCGTGCTGCAGGAATTCGCGATCGAGGACCTGCAGGTAGAGCGCGCGCCCGGTCAGCACGGCAAATCCGGCGAGCATGAGGGCGAGCAGCACGCGCGCCCGGCCGATGGGCAGGCGCAGCGACAGTGCAGGGTTGACCGGCCTCACGGCCTCGGCTCCTGCGCCGGAGCCGGCACCGGCACCGGCACCGGCACCGGCACTGGCGCGACCGGGACGGCGATCATGCGCACCCGTTCGGACGGCAGCACCTTCATGGCCAGCTCGCTGGCGGCGATGAGTTCCACGCGCGAGTGCATGGCCCAGGTGCTCTGATCGAGCTGGAGCTGGTCCCACTCGACGTCGAGCTGCCTGGCTGCCTCCTGCTCGCTCTCGAGTGCGATGAACAGCTTGCGCGCCTGATGCTGGGCGGTGACCAGCCCGAGTGCGCACAGAACCAGCACGCCGAACAGGATGAGGTTGAGGCGCATCATGCCGCCAGCCTTTCGGCGACCCGCAGCATCGCGCTGCGGCTGCGCGGATTGGCGGCGACCTCCTGCGCCGAGGGTTGCTGCGCCTTCGCCACCAGGCGCAACAGCGGCCGCGGGCGGTCCGCTTCCCGCACCGCCATGCCGCGCGGGACCGGCGGGGACTGCGAGTGGGTGCGCAGGAAGCGCTTGACCAGGCGATCTTCCAGCGAATGGAAGCTGATCACCACCAGCCGCCCCTGCGGGGCGAGCAGGCCGAGCGCCTGGTCGAGCGCTAGCGACAGTTCCTCAAGCTCTTGATTGACGAAAATCCGTATAGCCTGGAATGTCCGCGTCGCCGGATCCTGCCCAGGCTCGCGCGTACGGACGGCCTGACCCACGATCTTGGCAAGTTGCCCGGTGGTGCGCACAGCGCCCCGCGATCGAGCCGCAACAATCGCTCTTGCAATCGGCCCAGCAAACCGTTCTTCGCCATAGGTCTTGATCACCTCCTTGATTTCGTCTTCCGCAGCCTGTGCCAGCCACTGCTGCGCGCTCGGACCGCTGCTGGTATCCATGCGCATGTCGAGCGGTCCGTCGAGTCGGAAGCTGAAGCCGCGCTCGGCCTCGTCGATCTGGGGCGAGGACACGCCCAGGTCGAGAAGAATGCCGTCCACCCGGGTCCAGCCCTGCGCCAGCACGCATTCGCGCAGCCGGCCGAAGCGTGCGTGGACGATGCGAAAGCGCGGATCGTCGATCCCGGCTGCGGCGCGGACCGCCTCGGGATCGCGATCCAGCGCGAGCAGCGCGCCGTCCGGACCGAGCCGGTGGAGGATCACGCGGCTGTGTCCGCCGCGGCCGAAGGTGCAGTCCACGTAGAGTCCGGCGGCCTTGATCGCGAGGGCGTCCACCGCCTCGCCGGGCATCACCGGAAGGTGGGCGAGGGGGCTCAGAGAGAGAACCCCTCGAGTTCCGGCGGCATGCCGTTGCCGGCCAGTTCCACCGCCCGACCGATCTGCGCATCCCACTTCGCCACGTCCCACAACTCGAAGCGACGGCCCTGGCCCACCAGCGCCACGTCCTTGTCGATGCCGGCGAACTTGCGCAAGGGCGCGGGTATGAGGATGCGGCCGGTTCCGTCCAGTTCCACTTCCGAGGCGTAACCGACCAGCAGGCGCTGCAGATCGCGGATGCGAGCATCGAACGACGATAGGCCCATCAGCTTGGCCTCGATCGGCTCCCAGTCGGGCGCCGCGTAGATCAGGAGGCAGACGGGGGAATCGGTGGTGACCACCAGCCTTCCCTCGGCGCGGCCGAGGAGCGCTTCGCGATAGCGCGCAGGCATGGCAAGACGCCCCTTGCTGTCGACCGTCAGATTGGTGACGCCGCGAAACACTTTTTTATCTCCCCGCACGGCAGATTTCTCCACCGCACCCCACTCTCCCCCACCGTGCTGCACTATATTGAAGCGCTTTGCACGGGTCAAGCGAAATATCGGGTTTTTTTGTGGCGGTACAGGGACTTAAGGCGAATCCTTCAATTTCGATCTGGGAATTTTTTGAAACGTCAAAACAGGCAATTAGGAGTGCCTGTCAAGGTTGTTTCTAGAATGGCGCGCCGGGATGCGCACAGGTGCTGGTGTGAAGCCGGTCTGTAAGCCGGGTTCTGTGCGGGCGGACCCGCGGCAGTCATTCCTCTAGGCGTGCAGTTGCCTGCACGCTCCAGCGACCTACCCGGGAGCAGCGCGAGCCACGCTATCGCTCCCCTATTTGGTCTTGCTCCGGATGGGGTTTGCCAACCCCCGGCGTTGCCGCGGGGGTAGTGCGCTCTTACCGCACTGTTTCACCCTTGCCTGATCCTGCGCGGGGCAGGCCATCGGCGGTGTACTTTCTGTTGCACTTTCCGTCGCCTCTCGGCGCCCGGCCGTTAGCCGGCATCCTGCTCTGCGGAGCCCGGACTTTCCTCTCCTACCACGCGGGTAGCAGCGACTGCCCGACCGACTTCACGCCGGCATCCTAGCATTTCCGATGCGTCACCGCGACGGATGCTGGACGAATTCACAGCCCCTCTCCCCGCGCCCTGCTATAGCTCGTAATCCTCGTGCGAGACCGGATCCTCGATCGGTTCCAGATGCGTGATCACGGAACTGCCGCGCACCGCCGCGCGCAGATCGGCTTCGATCTCCTCCAGCAGGTCGTGGCCCTTCTGCACGCTCCACAGCCCCGGCACCAGCACGTGCACCGAGATGAACGAGCGGCCTGCCGCCCGCCGCGTACGCAGCGCGTGGAACTGCACGCCGCGCGCCTCGTGCCCGTGCAGGACCGCGGCGATGGCCTGGCGCTGAGCAGTGGGCAGGGCCCGGTCGAGCAGGCCGAGCGCGGAGCGCCTGAGCAGGCGGTAACCGGTCCAGACGATGTTGAGCGCAACGGCAAGCGCAATCAGCGGATCGACCCATAGCCATCCGGTGGCGCCCACGGCCACCAACCCGGCGATCACGCCGGCCGAGGTCCACACGTCGGTCAGCAGATGGCGCCCGTCGGCTTCCAGGGCGATGGAATCGTGCCGGTGCCCGGCGCGGATCAGCACCGTGCCGACCGCCAGATTGATCGCCGCGGCCGCGCCGGAGACGAGCAGGCCGATGCCCAGCTGCTCCAGCGGCGCGGGCGCCAGCAGGCGCTGCACGGCCGCCGCCGCGATCGCCATCGCAGCCACCATGATGAGGGCACCCTCGAAGCCGCTCGCGAAGTACTCCGCCTTGCTGTAGCCGTAAGCGTGATTCTCGTCCGGCGGCCGCGCGGACAGGCGGATCATCGCCAGCGTGATCACCGCACCGGCAAGATTGACGGTCGATTCGAGCGCGTCGGACAACAGACCGACGGAGCCGGTCAACCACCACGCGGCGCTCTTCAGCGCGATGGTTGCCAGCGCCGCGGCGATCGACAGCCAGGCGAAGATCGCGAGCGCGTCGTGTGCGCGCCCTGCGTCGCGGCTCAAGCGATCGCCCACCCGATGTCGCCGCCGGCACGCATCGGCACCAGCCGGTGCTCCCCGTAGGCATACTCCTGCGGCACGCTCCACGGCCGGCGTTCGAGGACGATGCGGCGCGTATTGCGCGGCAAGCCGTAGAAGTCCGCGCCGTGCAGGCTGGCAAAGCCCTCGAGCCTGTCGAGCGCGCCCGCCGCGTCGAACGCCTCCGCGTACAGTTCGATGCCCGCGTGCGCCGTGTACACGCCCGCGCAGCCACAGTCGTTCTCCTTGGTGTGGCGGGCGTGCGGAGCGCTGTCGGTGCCGAGGAAGAACTTCGGACTGCCCGAGATGGCGGCCTCGACCAGCGCCTGTCGATGGCGCTCGCGCTTGAGCACGGGCAGGCAGTAGTGATGCGGCCGCACGCCGCCCTGGAAGATGGCGTTGCGGTTGAGCAGCAGATGATGCGCGGTGATCGTGGCCGCGACATTCTCGGGTGCGGCGCGGACGAAGGCCGCGGCCTCCGCCGTGGTGATGTGCTCGAGCACGATGCGCAGGCGCGGCAGCCGCTGAACCAGCGCACCCAGGGTGCGCTCCAGGAACACGCGTTCACGGTCGAACACGTCCACCTGCGGATCGGTGACCTCTCCGTGGACGAGCAGCGGCATGCCCGCCTCTGCCATCGCCTCGAGCGTATCGGCGCAGCGCACGATATCGGTCACGCCGGAGTCCGAATTGGTGGTCGCACCCGCCGGGTAGTACTTCACCGCGTGCACGAAGCCGGCATCGCGCGCCCGCCGGATCTCGTCGGGCCGCGTGTTGTCCGTGAGGTAGAGGCTCATCAGCGGCTCGAAGCGCGCGCCCGAGGGCAGTACCTGCAGGATGCGGTCGCGGTAGCGTGCCGCCGCCTCGGTGCTCGTCACCGGAAGCTTCAGGTTCGGCATCACGATGGCGCGCCCGAAGCGCGCTGCGGTATGCGCCAGCACGGCGCGCATGTGGTCGCCGTCGCGCAGGTGAACGTGCCAGTCGTCGGGCTGGATGATCTCGATGGTGTCCATGCGGATGTGTGTGGGATGTTCAGTCCGGTGCGCCCTCGGCGGATTTCAGTTCGAGCGCGCGCTCGTACAGCAGGTTGCGCTTGACGCCGGTGATCTCCGCGCACAGCTTCACCGCCTGCCGCAGCGGCAGTTCGGCCAGCAGCAGGCGCAGCACGCGCAGCGCTTCGTCGAGGGCGCCGTCCTGCGCGGTCGGCGGCGGCCCGATCACCAGCACGAACTCGCCGCGCGTGCGGTTCTCGTCCGCGTCGAACCATGCCCCCGCTTCTGCCAGCGGGCAGGCATGCACCTGCTCGAAGAGCTTGGTCAGCTCGCGCGCCACCAGCAGTTCGCGGGCCCCGCCAAGCGTATCGGTGAGGTCGCCGATGCACTCGCGCACGCGATGCGGCGCCTCGTACAGCACCAGCGCGCAGGCAAGGCCGCGCACCGCTTCCAGCGCCCGCCGCCGCGCGGCCGCCTGGGGCGGAAGGAAACCCAGGAACAGGAATTCGCGCTGCGCCAGTCCGGCCACCGACAGCGCCGCGGTCAACGCACTGGGCCCCGGCACCGGCACCACCCGCAGCCCGGCGTCGCGCACGCGCCGCACGAGCAGCGCGCCCGGATCACTGATCGCCGGCGTCCCGGCGTCGCTCACCAGCGCTACCGATCCGCCCCGCTGCAGCAGCTCGATCACGCGCGCCGATGCCGATGCCTCGTTGTGCTCGTGCACCGCAGTCAGCGCGGTGCGCACGCCCAGGTGGTTGAGCAGACGCCGCGAAACCCTCGTGTCTTCCGCCGCGATCAGATCGACCGACTCGAGCACCTCGATGGCACGCAGGGTGATGTCCTGCAGGTTACCGAGGGGGGTGGCCACGACATATAATGCGGCCTCCTTCGGCGCGCTGGTTTCGCTATGCAACGTGTTCCGGCTCTCGTGTCGCTGCTCCTCACGCTACTATACTTGGCCGCGCTCGCGCCGGCCAACGCCGCCGCCGAGGATCAGCCCGCGCCAGCGGCATACACCCCGCACATCGCCGTGCTTCTCCCGACCAGGTCCGGACCGTTCGTGCGCGCCGCCGATGCCGTGCGGCGCGGCGTGTGGGAAGCGCAGCGCGTGCAGGACGAACCGGGCCTGCCGATCGCGCTGTACGCCACCAGCGACGATCCGCAGGACGTGACCAGGGTCTACCAGGATGCCATCGGCAAGCAGGCGCGCTTCGTGATCGGCCCGCTCACGCGCAGCGCGGTATCGGCGCTGGCGGCCACCGGCGCACTGCCGGTTCCGACTCTCGCCCTCAACGCGCCCGAGACCGACATCTCCCTGCCCGCCGGCCTGTTCGTGTTCGGCCTGCAGGTCGAGCACGAGGCGCGCCACGTGGCAGGCCTCGCCCGGGCGCAAGGTCTGGGACGCGCGCTGGTGGTGTTCTCGCAGAACACGCTGTCGCGCCGCCTGGCGCAATCGTTCGCGGAGGAGTGGACGAGCCACGGCGCAGAGATCGCTCGCGAGGAGGAAATCTCCGCAGACCCGTCGGTGCTCGGCGAGCTGCGCGAGGCCGCCACGGCTGCCGGCGCCGACGTTGTGTTCCTGGCTCTCGATGCCCAGCTCGGCCGCCTGGCCCGATCTTACCTCGGCCAGTCGGTGCCGATCTACGGAACGTCCCTGTTGCACGCCGGATTCGAGCCGCTGGCGCGCATCGACCTCAACGGGGTCGTCTTCGTCGACATGCCCTGGCTGCTGCAGCCCGACCACCCCGCCGTGCTCAGCTATGCGCATCCGGATGCTTCGCTCATGCCGATGGAGATGCAGCGCTTCTACGCGATGGGTATCGACGCCTACCGCATCGCGCTCGACCTCATCCGCATGGAGGCGAGCCTTACCAGCCTCGACGGCGTGACCGGGCGCATCACGATGGACCGCGACAGCCGCCTGTTGCGCGAGCCGGTGGCGGCGCAGTTCGTGCAGGGCACGACGCGCGTGTTCGACGCCCGGCAGCCCTGAGCATGACCGGGCGGGGCGCGGCGGCAGAGGAAACCGCCCTGCGCTTCCTGCTCGGACAGGGGCTGCAGCTGCGCGCGCGCAACTACCGCTGCCGGCTGGGCGAGATCGATCTCATCCTCGAGCACGGCGACACCATCGTCTTCGTCGAGGTGCGCCAGCGCCGCAGCCTCGCCTACGGCGGCGCGGCCGAGAGCATCGACGCACGCAAGCGCAGCCGGCTGGTTGCCACGGCCCGCCATTTCCTGGCCGGCCGCCGCTGCACGCCGCCCTGCCGCTTCGATGCGATCCTCGTCGGACCCGGCGGAGAAGTGCAGTGGATCCGCGGCGCGTTCGGCGAATGACATCAGCGGCCACGACGGGCGGCCGCGACCTTTGTGCAATAATCCGCGCGACCTGAAGGGGACGGCAGGCAATGGATCTGGTGTCGCGCGTGCAGAAGCACTTCGCGGAGAGCGCGAAGCTGAAGGCGGAGGTGGGCCGGACGATGGCGGTACCCATCGCGCAGGCGGCCGAGCGCATGGTGCAGTGTCTGATGAACGAAGGGAAGATCCTCGCCTGCGGCAATGGCGGCTCCGCCGCGGACGCGCAGCACTTCTCGGCGGAACTGCTCAACCGCTTCGAGGCCGACCGGCCGGGCCTGGCAGCGATGGCACTCACCACCGACGCCTCCACCATCACCTCGATCGCCAACGATTTCGACTTCGAGCAGGTGTTCTCGAAGCAGGTGCGCGCCCTCGGCCAGCCGCAGGACCTGCTGCTGGCCATCTCGACCAGCGGCAATTCGCGCAACGTCGTCGAGGCAATCCAGGCCGCGCACGACCGGCAGATGAACGTCATCGCCCTCACCGGCCGCAACGGCGGCGTGATCGGGGAACTCCTCGCGGCCGATGACATCCATCTGTGCGTCCCGCACAACAACACGGCGCGCATTCAGGAGGTCCACATCTTGTGCCTGCACTGCCTGTGCGACGCGATCGATTGCATCCTGCTAGGAGTCGAGTAGACATGATCAACATCAAGAACACCGCAATCCTCCTCGGCATCGTGGCGGTCACGCCCGCGCTGCAGGGCTGCCCCGCGGTCCTCGTCGCGGGCGTGGGCACCGCAGCCGTCGTCGCCGATGACCGGCGCACCACCGGCGTGTTCGTCGAGGACCAGAACATCGAGCTGAAGGTCGCCCACGAGATCAGCAAGAAGTACGGCAAGACCAACGGAGTCGACGTGCGGGGCACCAGCTACAACCGCTTCGTGCTGCTCAATGGCGAGGTTCCGAACGGCGACATCCGCAGCGACATCGAGGCGCTGGCGAGCGGCGTCGAGAACGTGCGCAACGTGCAGAACGAGATTCAGGTCGGCCCCCCCACCACCACCCAGCAGAAGGCCGCGGACAGCGCGACCACGTCCAAGGTCAAGACCGGCCTGCTGAAGGCCAAGAACGTCCAGGCCAATCACGTCAAGGTGCTGACCCGCGACAACGTGGTCTACCTGATGGGGCTGGTTTCGGCGCAGGAGGCAGACATCGCCACGGAGGTTGCCCGCACTACCGGCGGAGTGGAGAAGGTGGTGCGCGTGTTCGAGATCCAGCAGCCCTAGCTTCGCTCAGCCCGGCGCGCGCCGGTACAGGGCGAGGGCCCGGACGCGCGCCTGCGCATGATCCACCAGCGGCTCGGGATAGTCCGTCCCGATCCGTATGCCGGCGGCCCGCTGCTCGATCGGCCCCATCCTCCATGGTGCGTGGATGTGTCGGTCCGGAACGCCGGCGAGTTCGGGCACGTACGTGCGGATGAAGCGGCCGTCGGGGTCGAAGCGCTCGGACTGCGTTTCCGGATTGAAGATGCGGAACCAGGGCTGTGCATCGCGCCCGTGGAGGCGGCCCATTGCCACCCGCCGTTGTTCGCAGCGAGGTCGTAGTCGTTGAGCTTGCGCGCGAAGTGGCGCTCGCCATGGCGCCAGTCCACCAGAAGATCCTTGACCAGGAAGGACGCCGTCACCATGCGCAGGCGGTTGTGCATGTAGCCGGTGCGATCCAGCTGCCGCATCCCGGCATCCACCAGCGGGTAGCCGGCGCACCCCTGACACCAGGCGAGGAAGTACGACGCGTCCCCGGGGTAGCGGATGCCGCCGTACTCGGCGCGGAACGCGCGATCCACCACCCCGGGGTGATGGTGCAGGATCATGAAGTAGAACTCCCGCCATACCAGTTCCGACAGCCATGCCGCCGCGCCACCCCCCGCGCGCGCGTGCGCCGCGCGCGCCAGCTCGCGGATGGAGATGGTGCCGAAGCGCAGGTGAACCGACAGGTACGAGGATCCCCTCACGGCCGGCAGGTCGCGCTGCTCCCGGTAGCGGTCGATGCGCTGCATGAACTCGTCGAACAGCGTACGCGCGCCGCCCATCCCGGTCGGCATGCGCAGGTCCCTCGGATTGGTGCGCTGAAAGCCGAGCACCTCCAGCGACGGTGACCCGGCATCCGAGCTGCGGGCGAGCGCGGCTGCCCGCTCGCGCACCGGATGCGCGCGCAGCGCGGCGCCGTCCAGCCGCGCCAGCCAGGCGTTCCTGTAGGGCGTGAACACGCTGAACGGCGTGCCGGCGCGCGTCATCACCTCGTCGCGCTCGAACACGACCTGATCCTTGAACGTCTCGAACCCGATCCGCTCCGCGGCCAGCGTGCGGGCGATCTCGAGGTCACGGGAGATCGCGAGCGGCTCCTAATCCCGGTTGGCGAACACTGCCTCCACCCGGAGTCTGCGCGCCAGGGCAGGAATGCAGGTCCGCGCGCGGGCGTGCTCGACGATCAGGCCGCCGCCAAAGGGTCTCCAGCGTTGCCCGCAGCTCGAGCACGCTGTCCAGGATGAATTCGACGCGGCGATCAGCCCGATCGGGCAGTGCGTCCAGGATCTCCGTGTCGAAGACGAAGGCGCAGTAGACGCGGCTCGCCCGGCCCAGCGCCTGGGACAGCGCGGCGTGATCGTCGATCCGCAGGTCGCGCCGGAACCACACCAGTATGCAATCGAGCATGTATCCGATCGAAGGGGCGGAACGACGCGCGGCGATCGGCCGCGCATCGGGTCAGTCCGAGGCATCGGCGAGGACGGAAGATTAGTGGCGTATCCGAACCCTCGTCAAACGGCTGTCCAGGGCACCGGCCCGATGAGGCCGATCACCCGGGCTGCATCAGCGCGCTCGAGCGACCCGCGCACCGATGCCCGAAGCACCGATGCCCGAAGCACCGATCCCCTGCGCACCTACGCCCGGCGCACCGATGCCTGCTCGGCACGCCGGCGTGATCGGCTGCTATACTGCGCCGCCTTCATCGGGGGACGGCGCCCATCGGGGGACGGCGCCCGCGGTACCTGCATGCGGCAGTTCCGCGCCCATGACGATCCGCGTACGTTGCGGCGGGTACCGACCAGGCGGCGGGAACGCTTTGCGTCGCCCGGCATCGAACCCACACCCTTTCATACCAGGTCGACGCGCATGAGCGAGATGCTGTATCCGGATTTGTTCAAGTCGCTCGAGGAGCTGCGCTGGAACATGGAGCGCGACATCCCCTGGGAGAGCTTCGACGCGTGCAGGCTCAGCGACGAGCAGGCACTCACGGTCAAGATGAACGCGATCACCGAATGGGCCGCACTGCCCGCCACCGAGATGTTCCTGCGCGACAACCGGCACGACAGCGACTTCAGCGCCTTCATGTCGATATGGTTCTTCGAGGAACAGAAGCACTCCCTGGTGCTCATGGAGTACCTGCGGCGATTCCGGCCGGACCTGGTCCCCAGCGAGGAGGAGCTGCATGCGGTGCGCTTCGAGTTCGACCCGGCGCCGCCGCTGGAGACGCTGATGCTGCACTTCTGCGGCGAGATCCGGCTCAATCACTGGTACCGTTGCGCCTCCCAGTGGCACACCGAGCCTGTCATCCGCCACATCTATGACCTGATCGCGCGCGACGAGGCACGGCACGCCGGGGCCTACCGTCAGTACATGAAGCGCGCCGTGCGCCAGTGCGGCGACCGCGCCCGCGCGGCCTTCTCCCGCATCGGCATGCTGATGGCGAGCAGCCAGCGCAGCGCCAAGGCGCTGCACCCCACGAACCTGCACGTGAATCAGCAGCTGTATCCGCGCGATACGGTGCAGAGCCGGCTGCCCGACCCGCAGTGGCTCGAACACTGGCTAGACCGGCAGATCTCGTTCGACCGGGTGTGGGAATCGCAGGTGGTCAAGATGATCCTGCGCAACCTGTCGCAACTGCTGGAAGAGAATTTCTCCACCGTGCAGGAACTGAACCGCTATCGCAAGGCGCTCGCCGGCCGCGCGGCCGCTCTCGGCGCGGCGGTCTGACCGCCGGCACGGCCGCACGAGGCCGCTGCCGTCGCGTCCGGCCCGGTATCATCGCGATACTCATGGACGCTGTCGATTTCGAACGCAAGATCGTCGCGCCGGCGCACGCCGCGGAGGCCGCACGCGGGCTCGCGCGGCCCCTGGTGTTCACCAACGGTGTATTCGACATCCTGCACCGCGGGCACGTCACCTGTCTCGCCCAGGCGCGGGAGTTCGGCGCTGCGCTGGTCGTCGCGCTCAACTCCGACGATTCGGTGCGACGCCTGGACAAGGCCCCCGGCCGGCCCATCAACCCGCTCGCGGACCGCCTGAGCGTGGTCGCGGCGCTGGGCGCAGTCGACCTGGTCAGCTGGTTCGACGAGGACACCCCGCTGCAGCTGATCCAGGTACTGCATCCCGACGTGCTGGTCAAGGGCGGAGACTGGCCGGTCGAGCGCATCGTGGGTGCGCGCGAAGTGCTGGCCTGGGGCGGGCAGGTGCACTCGATCCCCTTCTTGCACGAGCGTTCCACCACGGCAACCCTGGCGCGCATCCGGCGCAGTTGATCCAACTCCATCTGCGCGCAGCGCGCTTCCCCTCCCACCATGCTCGACACCCGACCCGGTTTCTGGCGCGACCTGTGGGCGCTGATCCACCCCTACTGGACCTCCGAGGAGAAGGGCCGTGCCTGGGCGTTGCTGCTCGGCGTGGTCGGCCTCACGCTTGCCCTGGTCTACATGGAGGTGCAGTTCAACCGCTGGAACAACGCCTTCTTCAATTCGCTTCAGAACAAGGACCAGCGGGCGTTCTTCCAACTCATGGGCAGGTTCGCCGTCCTCGCCGCCATCTACATCGTGCTCTACATCTACAGTGTGTACGTCAACCAGTGGCTGCAGATCCGCTGGCGGCGCTGGCTCACCGACCGCTACATGCGCGAATGGCTGCACGAACGCACCTATTACCGTATGCAGCTGACCGGCAACGGCACCGACAACCCCGACCAGCGCATCGCGGAGGACCTCAAGCTGTTCGTCGAGAGCACGCTCGACCTGGTCCTGGGCGGGCTCAATGCGGTGGTCACGCTGTTCGCCTTTCTCGCCATCCTGTGGGGCCTGTCCGGGGCGCTCGAGTTCACCTGGAGCGGCCAGACCTACGAGTTGCACGGCTACATGGTGTGGGTCGCGCTCGCCTACGCGCTGGTGGGTACCTGGCTCACGCACAAGGTCGGCAAGCACCTGATCCCGCTCCAGTACGACCAGCAGCGCTACGAGGCGGACTTCCGCTACAACCTGGTGCGCTTCCGGGAGAACATGGAAGGCGTGGCGCTCTACCGCGGGGAGCCCGGGGAACTGGAAGGCTTCCGCGCGCGCTTCAGGCAGGTCGCCGACAACTGGTGGGCGATAATGAAGCGTATCAAGCTACTCAATACCTTCCGCTACGGCTACAACCAGGCGGCCATCGTGTTTCCCTACCTGGTGACGGCGCCACGCTACTTCTCGGGCAAGTTCACCCTCGGCGACCTGACCCAGACCGCCGGCGCCTTCGCCCAGGTGCAGGGCTCGCTGAGCTGGTTCATCAACGTCTATCTGCTGTTCGCCAACTGGAAGGCGACGGTGGACCGGCTCACCGGCTTTCACCGTTCGGTCGTCCGGGCGCAGGCAGAGCGCGCCACCAACCCGGGTGTCGCGACCGTGCCCGGCCAAGGGGAAGCGCTGACCATCGAGCACGTCGATCTGCTCCTGCCCGGTGGGCGCACCCTGCTGGCCGATGCCACCGTGTCGGTGGAGCCCGGCGCGCGGATACTGGTGCGCGGGCCATCCGGCGCAGGCAAGAGCACGCTGTTCCGCGCGATCGCGGGAATCTGGCCCTTCGGCCGGGGAGCGGTGCGGCTGCCACACGATTTCCGCGCCCTGTTCCTGCCGCAGCGCCCGTACTTCCCGCTCGGCACCCTGCGCACCGCGCTGTGCTATCCGGCGCTGAGCGGCGCGTTCTCCGATACGCAGATCAAGGAGGTCCTGGCCGATGTCGGCCTGGCCCACCTGGGCGAACGCCTGGACGAGGAGGCGAACTGGTCCATGCAGCTGTCGGGCGGCGAGCAGCAGCGTGTGGCGTTCGCCCGCGCCCTGCTGCTGCGGCCGAACTGGCTCTTTCTGGATGAGGCGACCTCGGCCCTGGACGAGGATTCGCAGGCGCAACTGCACGATCTGCTGGCGCGGCGGCTCACCCACTCCACGATCGTCAGCATCGCCCACCGGCCGGGCGTGTCCCGGTTCCATCAGCGCACTGTCGAACTGACGCTGGATCAGCAGGGGCGCGGCACGCTGCGGTCCGAGCCATCCGGTTCTTGATGCACATCAAGCAGCCAGTGGTGCACGACGTCTAGTATAAGCGCCTGTCCTGGAGGATCGGTGGGAATGGCGAACCGCCTGTTCTATCTGCTGATTGCCTTGCTGTTGCCGCTGCAAGGGCTGCAGCCGTTTCTGCACGGGCATGTCGGCGGACTCTCGCATGAAGCGCGGCTGGCGCATTTCCATGTCACCGCCGTCACCGCAGAGCGGTTGCCGGACCTGCACTGGCAGGCGAAGGCACAGGTGCTGCAGAAAGCCGCCGCGTCCGACTCTCCCTCGATCGGCGTGGGCGACTCGTTCCGGCGCCAGTCGATTCTGGTGTGGACGCTCACGCCTGCCATTGCCGTGAGCACACACGCGATGTCGCGGAAGTCCGCCGCCCGGACGCCGGTCACGCCTGTGGCCGAGCCGTCTTCCGGCCGCATCGCTGGTCTCCTTCCGCCCGCACTTGCCCCGCCCACACGCGGCTGACGCTCGCATGACGCCGCGCGCGCCCTGACGCCCGTGGCCGGCCGTAGTCGAAGATGCGCGCCCATGCGCGCGTTGAAGGAGACCGCATGAAACGCCTCGTCACCGCCGCCGGCCTGCTGGCCGCGGCGCTCACGACATTTGCCGCGAAGGAACTCTCGATCACGCCGGATCAGATTGCCGCGCTGGGCATCGTCACCGCCCCCGCCGTCGCCGAACGCGAGACCGCGGTGTCCTCGCTGACCGCCACCGTGGTCGTGCCCAACAGCCAGATGCACGTGGTGAGCACACCGCTGCCTGCACTCGTGGAGATGCTGTCGATGGCGGTCGGCCAGCAGGTCAAGCGCGGCCAGCCGCTCGCACGCCTTCGAAGCCCGCAGCTGGCCGAAGCGCAGAGCGCTTTCCTGCAGTCCGACGCCCAGCGCTCGCTGGCTCAGGGCAACCTCAGGCGTGACACGCAATTGTTCGACGAGGGCATCATCGCCGAGAGCCGATTGCGCGCGACACAGGTCGCCGACCGCAGTGCCGCCGCGTCCTACGACGAGCACCGCCAGGCGCTGCGTCTGATGGGAATGACGGACGGAGCGATCGCCAGCCTGCGCAAGTCGCGCGCAATCGGCAGCTCGTTCACGCTCGATGCGCCCGCCGACGGCGTGATCCTCGATCAGCTGGCCACCGTCGGCCAGCGGCTCGAGGGCGCCGCCCCGATCTACCGGCTGGCGCGCCTGGATCCGCTCTGGCTCGAGATCCACGCGCCGGCGGCGCACGCGGCCACCCTCGCCGAGGGCGCCGCGGTGCGCGTACCGGCCGCCGACGCGAGCGGCAAGCTGGTCGCCGTGGGTCGCAGCGTCGATCCCGACAGCCAGACGGTGCTGCTGCGCGCCTCCATCACGCTCAATGCGAAGAACCTGCGGCCTGGCCAGCGCGTCGAGGTAAACGTGACCAGCAGCGTGGGCGGGTCCGGCATCGCATGGCGTGTCCCGCGGGAAGCGCTGGTCCGCCAGGGCAATCAGTCCTATGTCTTCGCGCGCAGCACAGGCGGCTTCCGGCCCGTGCCTGTCAGCGTGCTGCACGAAGCCGAATCCAGCTACACCGTGCGCGCGACGCTCGATGCGCGCGCCGCGGTCGCGGTGAAGGGAACGGCCGCGCTCAAGGCAAGGATGCTGGGACTGGGAGGCGAATGACCATGCTGGACAGACTGGTCGAATTCGCGCTCACGCAGCGGCTGCTGATCGGGGTGCTGACCTTGCTGCTCGTCGGGCTGGGCATCCAATCGTTGCGCGACCTGCCCATCGACGCTTTCCCCGATGTGTCGTCCACGCAGGTGAAGATCATCATGAAGGCGCCCGGGATGACACCCGAGGAAGTCGAGGCGCGCATCGTCATGCCGATCGAGCTGGAGATGCTGGGGATTCCGCATCAGCGCATGCTGCGCTCCACGTCCAAATATGCCATCGCCGACATCACCATCGACTTCGCCGACGGCACCGACATCTACTGGGCCCGGCAGCAGGTCTCGGAGCGGCTGGGCAACATCCAGCAGGTCCTGCCCGCATCCGCGGGCGGCGGACTGGCGCCCATCACCACGCCCCTGGGCGAGATGTTCATGTTCACGGTCGAGGGCGGCGATCTCGACCAGGCGCAGCGGCGCAGTCTCCTCGACTGGGTGATCCGGCCGGCCTTGCGCGGCCTGCCCGGTGTGGCGGACGTCAATTCGCTCGGCGGACAGGTGCGCGTGTTCGAAGTGGTACCCGACACGGCAGCACTGCGGGCACGCGGCATCCGGCTGTCCGAACTGCGCACGGCACTCGAGGAGAACAACCGCAACGACGGCGCAGGACGTCTCGCCGACGGCGAGGAGTCGCTGCTGGTGCGCATCGAGGGCAGCGCGAAGACCCTCGACGACCTGCGCTCCATCGTGATCGCCGAGCGCAATCACGTACCCGTGCGCGTGCGTGACGTGGCCACGGTCCGATCGGGCAGTCTGACGCGCTATGGCGCGGTGACGCGCACCGGATCGCTGGACGGTCCCGCCGTCGAACAGGGCGAAGCAGTGCAGGGACTGGTGCTGGGGCTGCGCGGCGCCAATGCACGGCAGGTGGTCGAGGGCGTGCGCGCCCGGCTCGCCGAGCTCGCCGCCAGCCTTCCACCCGGAGTCAAGGTCGAGGTCTTCTACGACCGCGGCACGCTGGTGCAGCGTGCGGTGGGCACGGTGACCACGGCGCTGCTCGAAGCCATCGTGCTGGTGGTCCTTCTTCTGCTGCTGTTCCTCGGCAATATCCGCGCGGCGCTGGTCGTGGCAATGACGCTGCCGCTTGCCGCGCTGGCCACCTTCATCCTGATGGATCAGTTCGGGATGAGCGCCAACCTGATGAGCCTGGGGGGGCTGGCGATCGCGATCGGCATGCTGGTCGACGCGGCGGTGGTCGTGGTGGAGAACGTCGTCACGCAGCTCGCCCACGAAAAGCGCGCACTGCCCCGGCTGCACGTGATCTATAGGGCGGTGCGCGAGGTCAGCGTCCCGGTTCTATCCGGCGTTGCGATCATCATCATCGTGTTCCTGCCCTTGCTGTCGCTGCAGGGCCTGGAAGGCAAGCTGTTCAAGCCGGTCGCCCTGTCCATCGTGTTCGCGCTGTCGGCCTCGCTGGTCCTTGCGCTGACCGTGATACCGGTGATCGCCTCCTATCTGATCGTCAAGCCCTCGCACGAGGATCCGTGGCTGGTACGCAAGCTCCTGGGAATCTACGAGCCGGCGCTGGAGTGGTCGCTCTCGCACGTGAGGACCGTGTTCGTGGTGGCAGGCGCGCTGCTGCTCGCGGCCATCGGGGCGTACCTGCTCACTGGCAAGACCTTCATGCCGGCAATGGACGAAGGCGACGTGATCATGCAACTCGAGAAGCTGCCGTCCGTCGGCCTGGAGGCCAGCCTGGAGAGCGACCTGGCGATCCAGAAGGCGATCATGGCCGAGGTGCCGGAAGTCACGCGCATCGTCGCGCGCACGGGTGCCGATGAACTGGGCCTCGACCCCATGGGCCTGAACCAGACTGACACCTTCATGTCGCTCAAGCCGCGAGAGCAGTGGCGCAACCAGGACAAGGAGTGGCTGATCGACCAGATGCGCCAGGTGATGACCCGCTTCCCCGGCATTGCCTACAGCTTCACGCAGCCGATCGAAATGCGCGTATCCGAGATGCTCACCGGCGTGCGCGGTGACCTGGCGGTGAAGATCTTCGGCCCCGATCTGCGCACCCTCAATGCCCTGGCGCAACGCATCGAGAGCGTACTCCAGGAGCTGCCCGGCAGCCAGGACGTGCTGACCCTGACCAACGAGGGCGTGCAGTACCTCGAGGTCGACATCGATCGATTCCAGACCGGGCATCGCGGACTGAGCGTATCGGACATCGAGGAGTACCTGCGCGCGCAGCTCGAAGGCGTGCCCGTGGGGACGGTGATCGAGGGGGCGCGGCGCACGCCGGTGCTGCTGCGCGGAGAGGATCGCGTACGCGACTCGCCGGGGCTGTTCAGTGCGCTCGATGTGCCGCTGGCGCCCGGCGAGTGGATCGCGCTGTCGCAGCTGGCGAAACTCACGCGCGTGGATGGCCCGGTGAAGATCGATCGGGAAAGCGCCTCGCGCTATGCGGTGGTGCAGGCAAACGTGACCGGCCGCGACCTGGTCGGCTTCGTGGACGAGGCGAAGGCAGCGGTGGCGGCCCGGGTGGAGTTGCCGATGGGCTACACCGTCACCTGGGGCGGGCAGTTCGAGAACCAGCAGCGCGCCGCCGCGCGCCTCGCGCTGGTCGTGCCGATCGCCTTGGGACTGATCTTCATCGTGCTGTTCGCGACGTTCGGTTCGGTGCGACAGGCCGCGCTGGTGTTCGCCAATATTCCCTTCGCGCTGGTCGGCGGCATCGTCGCGCTATGGGCATCCGGACAGTACCTGAGCGTGCCGGCCTCGGTCGGCTTCATAGGCCTGCTCGGCATCGCCGTGCTCAACGGCGTGGTGATGACCTCGTATTTCAATCAGCTCCGCGCGCAGGGCATGCCGCTCGAGACGGTGATTCGCGAAGGCGCGCGCAGGCGGCTGCGCCCGGTGCTGATGACCGCCAGCATCGCGGCGATGGGTCTGGTGCCGATGCTGTTCGCCAGCGGGCCGGGCTCCGAGATCCAGGGTCCGCTCGCCATCGTGGTGATCGGCGGACTGGTGACCTCCACGGCGCTCACGCTGATCGTCCTTCCCATTCTGTATCGCAGGTTCGGCGTGCCCGAGGCGCGCGCCGCGCGATCGAACCAAGAGGTCCGCGCATGAAAACCCCCGATTGCTGCCTGACGCTGTCGTTTCCCCACGCACTGGAGGAACACATCGTCGACCATCTTCTGGACCACCCGGAATGGGTGGACGGCTTCTCCACCGTCCAGATCGAAGGGCACGGACGCATGCACGAGGAGAGCACCGCGGCCGAACTGGTGCGCGGGCGCGCCGGGCGACGCTATGCCCAGCTCGTTCTCGAACACGACGATGCCAGGGTGCTGCTCGATCAGCTGCGCGCTGATCTGCCAAGCGACGAGATCGCGTACTGGATCACCCCGGTGCTCGAGTTCGGGAGGTTCGCATGAGAGCACTTCTGGCACTGCCGCTTTCTCTGGTCATTTGCAGCGTGGGGGCCCAGCAGCAGGATCGCGAGCAGTTTCCGGATCTGCCGCACGAGGCGCAGGTGGCTGCGGCGCTCGCAGGCGATCCCGGCGTGCAGGCGGCGCTGAGCGGCGTGGATTTCGAGCGCGCGCAGTCGCGCGCGCTCTCCGCCGGCAGCTACGAGTTCACCCTGCGTGCGGACGCCGCGCGCCGCCGCGTGAATGATCCGCACGACACCTACGGCGAGTGGTCCATGGCCCTGGAGCGCCCGGTGCGCCTGCCCGGCAAGGCCGCGCTCGACCGCCAGCTGGGCAGCCAGGGCGTGAAGGTCGCGCAGGCCGGCGCCGGCGATGCCATGCACGAGGCCGGCCGCACCTTGCTGCGCCTGTGGTTCGCCTGGGTCAAGGAGAATGCACAGCTCGACCTGTGGAGGCAGCAGGCCGCGCTGGCGCGCGAGCAGGCCACCGCCGTGCAGAAGCGCGAACGGGCGGGGGATGCCCCGAAGATGGAGCTGGACCTGGCCGAGGCGGCTGCGGTGCAGTCCGAAGCGAACTGGATCCAGGCGCGCTCGCGCGAATCGACGGCGCGCAGCACGCTGGTGCGCAGCTTTCCGGCGATAACCGCGCCCGAGCATGCCACGCTGGTGGAGCCGCGGCCGATGGAACAGGGCATCGACTACTGGAGCGAACGGGTGCTCACGCACAACCACCAGCTGGCGGCCGCACGGGCGGAGGTGGAGCGGCGCACACTGAGCAGCGCGCGGATGCGAGCCGACCGCCGCCCGGACCCCACGCTGGGCGTGCGCTACGGCAACGAGTTCGGCGGTGACGAAAAGGTTGCAGGCATCTACGTGAGCGTGCCGCTGCCCGGTTCGGCGCGGCGCGCGGCGAGCGAAGCCAGCGTGTTCCAGCTTGCCGAGGCGCGGGCACGTGAGGCAGTGATCCTGCGCCAGGCGGGCGTCGAGACCGCCGCGGCGGTCGAGCAGGTCAACGCCGGCTACGAGAACTGGCAGCGCATGCGACTGGCGGCCGACGGCCTGCGCCGACATGCCGACCTCGCTACACGCGCCTATCAGCTTGGCGAGTCGGGCCTGCCCGAAGTGCTGGCTGCGCGCCGGCTGGCCTTGGAGGCGCGGCTCGCCGCAATCACGGCCCAGGCCAACAGCCAGGAGGTGCGCTACCTCCTCCTGCTCGACGCCCACCGGCTCTGGCCCCTGGACGTCGACGAGGCCGCAGTCCATGCCGGGCACTGAGACCCGCGCTGCCGTCCCTTGCTCGACTGGAGCGTTTCATTGCGGCCGGTCCGAGCGTTCGCCCATCGGACAGGCGCCCGATTTCAGTTCGGTACCAGGATAGCGCAGCGCCAGTTCCGCCAGCCTCGAGGATACGCCCACGTCGGGGTCGCGCACCACGAACACGGTCTGCGTGATGCGATGATCGCGCGCGCCCAGGCGCGCGTTGCGCACGCCCCGACTGCGCAGGCCGTCCAGGAAGCCGAGTGCGGTCTCTTCGGTCTTGAAGATGCCGAGCGAGATCGTGTTGCGCAGCTCGCCGCCGGTCGCGATCACGTAGTAGTCCTCGATGCCCAGGCTGCGCAGCTCGCGCACGCGGCGCCCCAGCTCTTCCTCGTCCCGCGTGCCGGGGATGAACACCCACCAGCCCGCGATCACCTGCACCCGCGCCTCGCTCCAGCGCCCGGGTGACAAGGCCTGCTCCAGTTCGCCGCGCACGCCGTCCAGTTCGGTCGGGGCGAAGCTTCCCCAGGTCAGGCATGCGGCCGGACGCGACTGCGCCGGCGGCGGAGGCGGGACGATGCGGATCTGATCCGCGTTGACCAGCTCGGACCGGTGCTGGCTGGGTCGCGACGTGACGCGCAGCAATCCGTACCCGGCCAGCACGAGGTTCGCGACGATCAGCACCGAGAGCAGCAGCCTCATGCGCGCGTGATCTCCACCAGGCCCTCGAGCACGAGAGCGGGCGCGAACAGCGGTGCGGGCGTGAGCAGCGGCGCCACCACCTGCGCATCGCCGCCGCAGAGGACGACGCTGGCGTGATCGGCGCCTCGCGCGAGCAGCAGCGTGCGCATGCGCTCGATCGCACCGCAGATCGCCTGCACCGCGCCGCTGTAGATGGCGTTCGCACTGTTGCGCGGAAACGGCTCGAACACCCCGCCGCCGAGCGGAAGCTCCGCGGTGCCCCGGGCCAGCGCGTGCTGCATGAGCGCGATGCCCGGCAGGATCAGGCCGCCGAGGAACTCGCCATCGCCGGCGAGCGCATCGACGGTCACCGCCGTGCCGCAGTCCACCACCACCGCGTCGCCGAGCCGGCGTGCGTGCGTCCCGATCAGCGCCGCCCAGCGATCGCTGCCGAGCTGCACTGGATCTTCATAGCGGCTGCGCACGCCGCATTGTTCCGCGCGGCTCGCAATCCACTCCACCGGCATGCGCCAACCCTGCAGCGCGGCCTCGACGTGCTGGCGCACCTGCGGCCCGGCGACATTGCATCCGATCGCACGCGAGGGCCGTGCGTGCACGTGCAGTGCGTCGAACAGCTGCGCGGCCCGCTCGCTGGGAATGGAGCCGTGGGCGACGAAACCGTCCGCCCACAGCCCCCACTTGATGCGCGCGTTGCCCGCGTCCAGGACGAGGATCATGGGCGGCTCAGGCGCTGCGCAGGTCCGGCTGCAAGGGCCGGACGCTGACTTCTCCGGAATAGAGCCGGCGCAGGCCGCTGCGCGTCTCGAGCAGCAGCGCACCGTCATCGCCCACGCCGGCAGCAAGGCCGGTTTCGCCTCCGCCGTCGGGCAGGGCCACCATGAGTTCGCGCCCGGCGAGCGCATGCGCGCGCTCCCATTCCAGGCGCATCGGGGCGAATCCCCCTGTCGCGAATACCTCGAGGACTTGCACCAGGTGGGCGAGGATGCGACCCAGCAACCGATTGCGCTCGACGCGCAGGCCCATGCCCGCCAGATCGCACACCGCCTGATCGATGCGGTTGCGCACCTCGGACGGCAGTACCACGTTCACGCCGATGCCGATCACCGCGACACTCGGTCCCATCGCGTCGCCTTCGAGTTCGATCAGGATGCCGGCGAGCTTCTGGTGGCGCCACAGCAGGTCGTTCGGCCACTTCAGCCCGATCTCGTCCGCGCCCAGCTCGCGCAGCGCGCGCAGTACGGCGACGCTCACCGCGAGGCTCAGGCCGCCGAGCGCCCCCACGCCCTGCTCGAAGCGCCACAGCAGCGAGAAGGTCAATCCGCTTCCCAGCCCTGCATGCCATGGCCTGCCGCGGCGGCCGCGCCCGTGGGTCTGCAGCTCCGCCGCCACCGCGAGGCCGCCGGGCTCCCCGGTCAGGGCCCGTCGCAGCAGCAGCGTATTGGTCGAGTCCACCGCATCGACGATCTCGATGCGCATGCATTCGGCGGCCTGTCCCAGGTGACCGCACACCAGCTGCGCATCGAGCCAATCCACCGGCGTGACCAGCCGATAGCCGCGGCCATTGACCTTGAACAGGGTCACGCCCCAGTCCTGCACCGCGTGCAGCGCCTTCCACACCGTGCTGCGCGACACGCGCAGCCGCCGCGCCAGTTCCTCGCCGGAGTGGAACTCTCCGTCAGCGAGCAGGCGCAACAGGCGGAAAGTGAGGGGCCCGGGAGCGGACATCGGCAATAGACTTGTCGGTATGGGATGCGCTCAGTCCGGCGCAGTGGAAATGTAGCAGAGCGGCATGCGCGGCGCGGCGCTCAGGGCCGCCGGCGCAGCGGCGGGACGAACGGCTTGCCGCTGCGCAGTTCGCGTGGCCACAGCACCACGCGCTCGCCGTTGTCCTGCCATTGCCAGAACAGCAGGTTGGCCAGGCCCGGCCCTGCCTTCACGTCGTGGCCCTCGTCGAACTGGATGCGTCCGGTCACGCCGACATGATCGGTGCTCTTCAGGGCCTCCACCAGCGCGTCGGCCTCGACCGTGCCCGCCCGGCGCACCGCATCCGCATAAAGGTGCACCGCGTCGTACGCTCCCATTGCCGCGTGCGCGGGTCCGGGGCGGCCGGTCCTGGCCACGAAGGCGTCCCAGAACGGCACCGTGCGTGCGGTGATCGGCGCGCGCAGGGCGAAGCCGGCGACGATCTGTCCGCGGGCATCGCCCTGCGCGGCGGCGTAGAAATCCGGGCGCGATGCGCGCGCGTCGATGCCGCCGATCAGCGCCGCCACGCCGCTGCCCGCCCACTGGCGCACGAAGCGCTCGGATGCGATGCGCGCGAACAGGGTCAGCGCGAAGTGCGCGCCGCTCGCCTGGATCTTGCTCAGCAATGGCGTGAAATCGCTGGTCGAGCGGTCCACGATCTCGGTGAGCCGCACCTCGGCCCCGACTGCCGATGCGTTGCGCGCGAGCACGGGCAGGAGATTCCTGACCCAGTTGTCGTCCTCGCCCACCAGCGCGATGCGGTTGTAGCGCATCTCGTCCACGAGAAAGCCGGCGATGAACTCGACCAGCGCCCGCGCCTGGTGCGCCGCGTTCACCGGGTGCACGCGGAACACGTACTTGAAGCGCGCGTAGTCCTTCAGAACGTGCTGGGTGATGGCGGGCGAGGCCCCGCCGCAGCTCAGGAACACCTTGCGCGCAGCCGCCACGCGCTCGAGTTGCGCCAGGGTCACGCCGCTGGTGTGGCCGCCGATGAGCACGTCCGCCCTGCCATCGTCCGTGAGCGCCTCGATCACCGCCGCACCGGTGGCCGGATCGTGGGTCTCGTCGCCCACCTTCACTTCCAGCAGCCGGCCGAGCAGGCCGCCCTGTGCGTTGAGCTCCGATACCGCCATCTGCACGGCGTCCACGGTGTCGCGGCCGTCCGGATCGTTCAGCGCGGTCGGCACGCCGATACGGATGGGTTCGGCCTGCGCGCGCAAGGGGGCGGCTGCCGCCAGCGCCGCACCGGCGGCAGCACCACGCAGCAGGCGGCGCCGGCTCGGACTGGGCGAGGACATGCTCTGCAATGGGCGTGGGTGCATGGGCATCCGGGTACGTGAACGGCCGCGAGCGCAGCGGGGGCGCCAACGCTAATGCATCGGGCACCGGCCTGTCAAAGCATCGCAGCGGATGGGCGCGCGGCTGGTTGATTTGAGTCAAGCGAACCGGGCAGGCATGCGGCACACTGCGCGTGCCGGAGCAGGTGCCGGCGACCCGCACGAGGAGAGACAAGGATGTTCAAGAAGATCCTGCTGCCCACCGACGGTTCCGACCTGTCGAAGAAGGCGATCAAGCGCGGCATCGAATTCGCCCGCTCGATCGGCGCCAGCGTGGTCGGGTTCTTCGCGCCCGAGGACTACCGCGCCATGATGTACAGCGAGTACATCCCGCCCAGCGTGCTGTCCCAGGACGAATTCGAGGAGAACGCGCGCAAGGCCGCGGAGAAGCACCTCGCCTGGATCGAGAAGCAGGCGGCCGCGGCCGGGGTGAAGTTCGAGCCCTACTTCCTCGCCAGCATCGCGCCCTGGGAGGCGATCATAGCGGCGGCGAAGAAGAAAAGATGCGATCTGATCTTCATGGCCTCGCACGGACGTTCCGGCCTGGCCGGCCTCGTGCTCGGCAGCCAGACCACCAAGGTGCTGACGCACTCCAAGGTGCCGGTGCTCGTCGTTCGTTGACGCCGTCGGGCGGCGTGCGCTGCCGCCCTGCGCGGCCGCTGCCGCCGCACCGCCTGCCGGTGCGGCGAACGTCGCGGTCCTCGCGTGAACGTTTCGCGCACACATCCCTCTAATCGGTCCGCAACGGCAACGCGATGCGAGGAGGGTTTGTGCGGTGTCCGGACAGGTACGAATCATCGGAGTGGCGACCGGCCGAGGGGCCGGTGACGAGGGCTGCCAGCGCGGCCCCGACGCGTTGCGCGCGCGCGGCCTCACCGCGCACCTGAACCAGGCCGGCGTGCCCGCACAGTGGCACGCCACACTGCGCACCAGCCACGGACTCGCTCCGCTCGAGGCGGTGCGCCAGCTTTGCTCGCTTCAATCCCAGCACGTGCACCGCCTCGGCCGCAGCGGCTACTTTCCGCTGGTGCTGGGCGGGGACCACACGTGCGGCATCGGCACCTGGAGCGGCGCCGCTCGCACGCTGCGCACGCGCGGTGCGCTGGGCCTGGTGTGGATCGACGCGCACATGGACGCCCACGTGCCGTCCACCTCCCCGACTGGCAATCTGCACGGGATGCCGCTCGCCTGCCTGCTCGGCCATGGCGACGCACGCCTGTCCGCACTGGCCGGTGCGCCTGCGCTGCACCCCGAGCATCTGTGCCTGGTCGGCATCCGCAGCTACGAGGACGGCGAGGCGGCGCTGCTCGCGCGCCTGGGCGTTCGCGTCATCCACATCGACGAAGTCGAGCGGCGCGGGCTCGGTGCCGCGCTGGACGAGGCCATCGCCATCGCCACGCGCGGCACGGCGGGCTTCGGCCTGAGCATCGATCTCGACGCGATCGATCCGGCGGATGCACCGGGCGTGGGCACGCCCGTGCCCGGCGGTCTGCGTGCCGGGGCCCTGCTCGCCGCACTCGCCGCACATTCCGCGGATGCGCGCCTGTGCGCGCTGGAGATTGCCGAGTACAACCCGTTGCACGACGACGGGCGCACGGCGGCGCTGGCACAGCGTCTGGCAAGCACCGTTCTGTCGAGGGCCCGGGACGCCGCTCCGGAGCGCGCCTGGGACCGCGCCGTGGCGTGAGGCTTCGGGCGACGCGTCCCGGGCAGGCGGCCGCGGGGCAGGCAGAAGATCCTGCGATCGCGCCGCAGAGAGGGCCTCAGGCGGCGCGCTCCAGCAGCCGGATTTCGCGCTGCGGCAGGGGTATGGCCACGCCCTGCGCGCGGAACGCCTCGATGATCGCCTGCCTGATCTCACCGGCCGCGGCCGTGTAGTCGGGCACCTTCACCCATGGGCGCACGCACAGTTCGATGCACGAGTCGCCCAGCGCGGTCACGGCGATCAACGGTTCCGGCGTGTGCAGCACGCGCGGGTTGGCGGCCAGCACCTCGCGCACGACGCGGATCGTCCGGTCCAGATCGCTGTCATAGGCCACGCCGACGACCGCATCGATCTGACGCATCTGCCCGAAGTTGTGCAGGATCTCGCCGACGATCCTGCGGTTGGGGATCATCACCTTGGACAGGTCGGGGTGCAGCAAAGTGGTGCTGAACAGCGTGATCAGCTTCACTTCACCCTCCTCGTCCACGATCGATATGTATTCGCCCACCCGGTACGGCCGAGTGAAGATGATGGTCAGGCCCGCGGCGAGGTTGCCCAGCACCCCCTGCATCGCCAGCGCCACGCCCGCACCGGCGATGCCCAGGCCGGCGATCAGAGGCAGCAGCTCGATGCCCAGGTTCTGCAGGGCCATGATGGCGAACAGCACGAGCACGACCAGCCGCACGATGCGCACGAGCAGCAGGCGGATGGTGATGTCCAGTTCCATGCGCTCGAGCATGCTCGACATCATGTTCCCGACCCAGCGTCCGACCATCACGCCGGCAACCAGGATCAACAGTGCAGCCAGCACCTTGGGTCCGAACTGGAAGGCGAGATCCAGCAGCCTGGTCTTCGCCTGTTCAATCACTTCGAGTTGTGTGTCCATGGCAGCTCCCGGGACGAACTGCGCGGAATTCTACCGCCGTGACAGGGATTGCCGTCCCCGGTAACCTAGGCACGGAGGAGACACGAGGATGAAATTCATCGGCCAGCTGCTGGGCCAGCACCTGCAGCGCTACCCGCTCATGCAGCTGGAGGACATCTACAAGCTGCTGCACCAGGCTGCGCTGGGCGCCGGGCACGCGGTCAGCAATCGCGATGCGGCGCTGGCGGCCCTGGAGAGCGAGTGCCGGTCGCTGGTCGCGGCGCCGGAAGAACCGCTGGTGGACCGAATCTCGCCGGACGGGCGGCTGGCGCGGGTGTATTTGCGTCCGTACATCGCACGGGAACACGCAATCGGTGCGCTGGCGGACGCCTTCGTGCGCACGCCGCAGGTATGTCCTGCGGCGCCCGACAAGCTGGCCCGGTTCTGCGCCTGCCTGGGCGATCTGGCGGAGGCCGGCGGCATTGCGTTCACGCGCGCGCAGGTGAGCACATGGTTCGACGACATCGCCGCGCAGGGCTACCCGGCGGTGCATCACTCGCAGGCGTTCCGCGACGCCTACCGCCCCGCGTATCGCGTGGTGGCGGTGGAACTCCTGCCGGGTGTGGGTTGACGACGTCGAGTCGTTGGAGGAAGCATGCAACGTAGTTCGCGCGCTCGCGCCTGGCTGTGCGCTGCCCTGGTCGCGCTGTGCGCGGCGAGTGCACACGCGCAGTCCTATCCCGCACGCCCGATCAAGCTGGTCGTGCCCTTCCCCGCCGGCGGCACTACCGACATCGTCGGGCGCATCGTCGCGGAGTACGCGAGCCGGCGGCTGGGCCAGCAGATGATCGTGGAGAATCGGGCCGGCGCCGGCGGCAACATCGGCACCGAGCTGGTCAAGCGCGCGCCGGCCGATGGCTACACGTTGTCTTTGTGCACGATCGGCACCTGCGCGATCAACGGCAGCATCTACGCCAGGACCGGCTACGACGTGGCCCGGGACTTCGTCCCGGTCGCCCTGGTGGGCGGCGTGTCGAACGTGATGGTGGTCAATCCGCGCATGGCGGCGAAGACGGTGAAGGAACTGGTCGCAGTGGCCAAAGCCAGGCCCGATCAGCTCAGTTACGGCTCGGCCGGGTTCGGATCCTCGCCCCACCTGTCCGGCGAGTTGTTCAAGGCGATGGCTCGCGTGGAAATCACGCACGTGCCGTACAAGGGCGCCGCGCCGGTGATCGTGGATCTGCGCGGAGGCCAGATCGACCTGTACTTCGACAACGCGCCGTCCATCCTCCCGCACGTAAAGTCCGGCGCGCTGCGCGCGCTCGCCACGACCGGGTCGAAGCGCTCCAGGTTGCTGCCCGACGTGCCAACGATGGAGGAAGCCGGCTTCCGCGGCTTCGTCGTCGAGCCGTGGTGGGGCGTCATGGCGCCGGCGAAGACGCCGCCGGCGGTGGTGGCGAAGCTCAACCAGGTGATCAACGACCTGCTGAAGGATCCGGTGGTGCTCGAGCGCTTCGAACAGATCGATCTTGCCGCATGGGGCGGCACACCGAAACGCATGGGAGACCTGATCCGGTCGGAGACGGCCAAGTGGGGCAGGCTGGTGCGTGAACGCGGCATCAAGGTCGAGTGACGTGCGTATCCCTCCACAGCTGATCGTCATGGACCTCGTGGGCACGCTCCTGGCCGCTATCGGCCTTGCCGGCCTGCTCATGGACCTGTCGCACGTCATCCCGCAGTTCAAGGACCGCGACGTCGCCGGCATGGTGGCCGGTACCGGCTTCGCGCTGATGACCTTCTCCATCCTGAAGATCGTGCGCATCTTGCGCGAACGCCGCATGCAGCCGCCAGGCAGCCCGCAGTGAGGTGCATGGCGCTCGGGACCGTTCTCAAAAGCCCGGTCCGATCGGTTGCCGGCGCACGCTCGCTGCCCTTCCTGCCCGAACCGCGCGGGCGTGATGGTGCAGCGCAGCGCGCCAGACTTGGCACGGCGGAGTAGAGTGTCGCCCGTCAGGAGGATCCGATCATGATGAGCGACCGCCAGCGCCAGTTCCGCGAGGAGTACAAGTCGCAGATCAGCCCGCTGTACAACGGCCTGGTGCACGTGGGCGTGATGTACGCGGTGGGCATCGCGGTGATCGCGTGGTGCCTGATGCGCATGCAGAACGCGACCTGGGAGTGGGCGCTGGTGATCCCGGTCTTCGCGTTCTCCAACCTGTTCGAGTGGTGGATCCACAAGTACGTGATGCACCGGCTGATCGACGTCTGGGCACTGCGCGCGATCTACGATCGGCACACCCGCCAGCATCACCAGTACTTCACCAACAACGAGATGACGGTCGATTCCGCGCGCGAGTTCCGCATCATCTTCTTTCCCTGGCGGGCGCTGATCACGTTCATCGGCCTCGGCGCGCCGTTCGCGCTGGCACTGGGCTGGCTGATCAACCCCAATGCCGGCTACGTGCTGATCGTCACCATCGTCGGCCAGTACCTGATCTACGAGACCTTCCACTACTGCTGCCACGTCCACGAGAACTGGTTCGTGCGCAACGTGCCGTTCGTCAACACCATCCGGCGCCACCACACCGCCCACCACGACCAGGGCATCATGATGGACCGCAACATGAACCTCACCTTCCCCATCGCCGACTGGCTGATGGGCACCAGCGACCTCGATCGCGGCCTGCTCGGCCACCTGTTCAACGGCTACAGCGAGAAGTACATCAAGCCGGAACTGAAGCCGATCATCGAACGGCACACGCTGCGGCCGGGAAAGCTGCGAGAGCAGGCAGCCTAGGTTCCTGCCGCCGTCCCGGGGCAGGTCGCGACCCGGCGCGAGCCCCGCCCTCCCCTACGGCTTGACCGGAATCGCCATCGGACGCAGGGGCGATGCGGTTCCGCCGCGCAGTTTCAGCGGCGATGCGATGAACAGGAACTCGTACACCTGATCAGTCGACAATTCCTCGAGCCACATCGCCTCGAGCAGCGACACGCCCTGCTCCGCCTGCAGGTAGCTGTGCACCGGCACGAAATTCTCGGGATCCTTGGACGGGAAGTGCTCCACACCGAAGTTGTCGGCGCCCACGACCATGGCCTTCTGTCCTTCCACCAGCCACTGCGCGGCTTCCAGGCTCAGTCCCGGCTGATCGGCCAGGCGGTACTTGGCCTCATCGGGCCACAGCTTCATGACGCCGGTCCGGATCAGGACCACGTCGCCAGGACGCAGCGTCGTTGCCTGCGCCTTCAGCGCCTGCTGCAGGTCCGCAACGGTGATCGCGTAGGACATGGGCAGGTGCGTCATGCTCTTCGAGCGGGCGACGTCGATGAGCACGCCGCGTGCGACGATGTGCGGATACTTGTCAACGCCCGACTTGGTCCACCCCCGCACGCCGAGCGCATCCCTGGCGCTCACCTGGTTCCAGATCTGGCCACGCAGCCCGAAATGGTTGAGCGCGTCGATGTGGGTACCCGTGTGCGTGTACATCGAAACCGCGTCGCCCGAGTAGGACAGCAGTTCCTTGCTCGGATCCCGCGCAGGCGTGTGGGTCATGAAGATCTGAAAGGTAGGATCGCCGAACGGTGCGCAGCAGGTCGGCATGCCCACGAACAGATCGACCGCGAGATCGTAGATCCTGCCGCTCGCGATGCGACGCAGAACGTCGAATCGCGACGCCTCCGTCATCATGTTCAGCGTGCCGATCTCGTCGGCAGCGCCCCATGGGCTCTTCGCCGCGACGTTCTTGGCGATCTGGGCATTCGTCTGTCCTGCCAGGAGTCCGAACCCAAGCGCAGCCGCAACTGCCAACCACCGCTTACGTGATTTCATCGTGCGTCTCCTCCTCGTGTGGGTCAGCATATTTGTCGTGCCGGCCGTGCTGACAGCGGCCTAGCGTAGCGCGATCGACGATACTCTGCAGCCTTGCCGAGGGGCGATCCTGGCGCGAGTTGACCGAACACGCCAGGCAATGGAAGATCGACCGCGGGCTGCAGGACCGACCGGTGCCGCCTTCGCGCGCGGCCGGGTCGGCAGCGCCATTCATTCGTACTCACACGCCAAGGAGCGCGCGCAATGCCTCTCTCGGTCGGCACCTTCAATCTGAACAACCTGTTCTCGCGCTACAACTTCCAGGCGGAGATCGCCGCCCTGCCTCCGCACGAGGCCGGCGGCATAGAGCTGACCTTCGCACCGGGCAGCGTACAGGCGCGCACGTTCATGGGCCGTCTGGTCAAGGCCAAGGATCCGGGCGAGACCGCGCAGATCGCGCGGCGCATCCGGGGGATGGACATCGACGTTCTCGCCGTGCAGGAGGTAGAGCACATCGAGATCCTGCGCGCGTTCAACCGCGACCACCTGGGCGGTCTCTATCAGCACCTCGCGTTGATCGAGGGTAACGATCCACGGATGATCGACGTCGCCGTTCTCTCCAAGCTTCCTCTCGGCCCGATCGTCTCGTATCAGACTGCCAGTCACCCGGACGCCCCCAATGAGCGCGTCTTCAGCCGCGACCTCGTCGCCGTCAGGGTGCTGGATGCGCAGGGCAACAGGCTTCTAACGCTATACAACACGCATCTGAAGAGCCACTACGTCGCCGCCGGCGTGGACGAGGAGGCGGGCGCGGTACGTGCGAGCCTGCGCCGGCGCAGGCAGGCGGAGACGATCGCCCGCATCCTCCCCGCCGAGGAACGGCGCGGCGCGCGATACATGCTCGTCGGCGACATGAACGACCCTCCGGACAGCCCGGATCTGGCACCCATGCTCGTAGCCGACGGCGAGCCCTTGCTCGACGGCCTCGCGAAGCCCGTGGAGACACGCCCCGCCAAGCCGGAGACGCCTGGCCAGGGCCCGGGCCCCGCAACGATGGCGTGGACGCATCGATTCAATCCACAGGGGGCAGCATCACCCGAATATGCACTGTTCGACCAGATCTGGCTGTCCAGGGCGCTCGCTCCGCGCCTGCGATCGGCGCACATCGACCGGCGAACCCGGCACGGCGGAGACGGCTCCGATCACGATCCGGCGTGGGTGGTGCTGGATCTGTAGTGACCTCGTCGCCCCGGCGCAAGCCGGGGCGCAGCACGAACGAAAGGGCGGTTCGCAACCTGAATTCCGGCTTCTACTTCTCCGCCTTCCCGTGCATGACCATGATTGTCTGCTGCATGAGCGCGATGAGCGTCTCTTGCCCGTTTCGGAGCGCGAACACGTCGGCCCTGGTCACGATCAGCGTCCTGCCCGGTCGGATCACCTGCCCGCGCGCGACGAGTTGCTCTCCGTCGGCGGGCGTCACCAGATTCAACTGGTACTCGACGGTCAGGACCGACGCGTTGGCGGGTACCATCGTCATCGCCGCGAAGCCGCCAGCCGAATCGGCGATCATGCCGACCACGCCACCATGAACGAAACCGTGCTGCTGCTCCACGCCATCCCAGTGCGGAACATGAATCTCGGTGCGTCCGTGTTCGATCACGGGCAGGGTGGCGCGGATCAGATGCATCGCGCTCTGCCTGTCGAAGCTGGCAGCAACGGATCTGGCGAAGTCCGGATTGGCGATACGATTCATGCAGCTCGGCTCCGCACTGCAGGGCAGGCAACGATGCGATCGGCAGCATCGCGCAATGGCGTGTTCAGCATCGCAGTGTCCCGTCGATGCAGGTGACGCACGTACCACCCAGGATGATCCGTCCGCCGGCATCCATCCGGACTTCGATGCGCCCGTCCCGGCCCACGCACTGGCCTTGCGCGGCAATGTAGGCCGTGTCCGCTGCGGGCAGCAATCCGCGCTCGCGCTGGAACACCGCCACGCTGCCATTGCCGCTGCCGCAGACCGGATCTTCGTCGACTCCGCAGGATGGGGCAAAGGAACGAACCTCGATCCCCGCGTCGCCGGATGCGTGTGGCGCGAACACCGTGACGCCGGTCACACCAAGGCGCCGCTCGAAGGCCGCAGAGCGGGCGAAATCCGGCTTCAGGGCCAGCAGGTCTGCCACGCTGGACAGCTGCGCGACAATCCACACCGGCCCCACATCGACCATGGCTGGCGCCACCTCGCGGACCACGGCGTGACCGAGGATCGCTTCCAGCTCATCGACATCGGCGCTCTTCAGGGGCTTCACCACCGCAGGCGGCAGGGCGAACCTGAGGCGACGCCGCTCCCCTTCGCCGTGCACCGCGAGTTCCACCAGGCCCACGCCGCACTCCTGCACGAAGCGTCCGCCGCGCGGCTGCACCCTGCCCGCTTCCAGCGCCGCATGGGCACTGCCCAGGGTGGGATGCCCCGCGAACGGCAGTTCGCTGCGCGGCGTGAAGATCCGAAGACGATAGTCGGCGTCGGCTGTAGTGGGTGGCAGCAGAAAGGTGGTCTCGGACAGGTTGGTCCAGCGGGCGATGTGCTGCATGGTAGACGTATCCAGCCCGTCCGCGTCGAGGACCACGGCGACCGGGTTGCCCAGAAGAGGCCTGGAGGTGAACACGTCCACCACCTTGTAGTCTCTGCCTTTCAAGTTCACCTCCGTTCAGAATCGACAGTCCGCATGCATGCCAGGCCGTCGCCCGCTTGACGGCTCCATGCGTCTTCGTGCTACAGTCGCCGGCATGATCCTGTTCGCCTGCTTTGGCTACCACTTTTGGTTCTCGCACCGCATCGGCGGAGGAGAGGCAAGCGCGTAACCACACACGAGCGACACCGAATCCAGAATAACCGCCGGCAAGCCCCGGCGGTTTTTTTTTGTCCGGCCGGAACCGGCGAGCCCGGCAAACGTTGACGATCAGGAGTACCAATGCCATGCATGCCGTATCCGCAAATGCCGCCGAAGGTGGCCGTGGGTCCGTCGAGAAGACTTCCCGCACCGACGACGAGAGGATCCGCAACGTGACCACGTTGCCACCTCCCGACCACCTGATCCGCTTCTTCCCGATCCGCGGCACGCCGGTCGAGGCGCTGGTGGCCGACACCCGCGAGCGCGTGCGCCGCATCATCCAGGGCCGGGACGATCGCATGCTGGTCATCATCGGGCCGTGCTCGATCCACGACCCGGTCGCGGCGCTGGAGTATGCGCGCCGCCTGGTCGAGCAGCGCGCGCGCCACGCCGGCGCGCTGGAGATCATCATGCGCGTGTACTTCGAGAAGCCGCGTACGACGGTCGGCTGGAAGGGGCTGATCAACGATCCCTACCTCGACGGCAGCTACCGCATCGACGAAGGCCTGCGCTTCGCGCGACAGCTCCTGATCGACATCAACAGGATCGGCGTGCCAGCCGGCAGCGAGTTCCTCGACGTCATCTCTCCGCAGTACATCGGCGATCTGGTGGCCTGGGGCGCGATCGGTGCGCGGACCACCGAGAGCCAGGTGCATCGTGAGCTCGCCTCCGGCATCTCCGCGCCCATCGGCTTCAAGAATGGCACCGACGGCAACATCCGCATCGCCACCGACGCGATCCAGGCTGCTGCGCGCGCGCACCACTTCCTGTCCGTGCACAAGAACGGTCAGGTCGCCATCGTGGAGACGCGCGGCAACGACGATTGCCACCTGATTCTGCGTGGCGGCAAGGCGCCCAACTACCACGCGCAGTGCGTCACCGCCGCCTGTGCCGGACTCGAGGAGGCAAAGCTGCGTCCGGCGCTGATGATCGACTGCTCGCACGCTAATTCGAACAAGCAGCACCAGCGCCAGCTGGAGGTCGCCCGCGACATCGCAGGACAGGTCATGAACGGCTCACGCAACGTCTTCGGCGTGATGGTGGAGAGCCATCTCGTCGGCGGCCAGCAGGCTTTCACGGCAGGCAGGGACGACCCGGCCCGGCTGGCTTACGGCCAGAGCATCACCGACGCCTGCCTGGGCTGGGACGACTCCGTGCAGATCCTGGAGATGCTGGCAGAGGCAGTCGAGCGGCGGCGGGGTCAGGGGTAGATTTAGACAGCATGCTGACAGCAACTCAACGCCATCCAGAAGTCAAGTTTTCAGACCATGGCCCGCCAATTTCCAATCATCGGACTATTGACTTCCAATTGGCCGCTCACCGTCGTCTTCTTCCGGACTGGCCAGATTTCAGTGTTGAGGATGAGGGAAAAGACCGTCTGACTGTATTCGCCGATTTCGCTCGCAGGACATCCCACAGTTCCGAGACGCCGTCTGCACGGCACTGCAGCGTAGCCAGACGGATCCAGCGGATGGTGTACCGATGACGAAAATCGACTGCCTATTGACCTCCGATCACCCGCACATCCCGCACCATTCGAAAATCGCGGTCATGGGTGACGAGAGCAAAGGCACCTGACACCACCACCGTTGCAAGCTGGATCGCATCGGGCAAGCGCAGTCGATGACGCGCGCGAAAGCGCGCGGCCGCAATGGCGATCTCCTCGGAAACCGGCATGACCGTCCAGCCGGCTCCCTTGGTCAACGCCGCTCGATACGTCTCGGCGAGGACCTCGTTCTCCCGGCCGATGGGACCGGCGAGCACCTCGACTAGCGTGATAGCGGAAAGTGCAATCGCGACCTCACCGCTGGCCGCGCGCTGAAAAAAGCCGGCGAACCGGGGGCGAGGGTGCGATGATCTTGGAAGGTGCAGCAGCGCCACGCCACTATCGTCCACCCTGACCCGCACTTCAGCTCTGTCCCTTCACCCATGCCGCCACCTCCGCATGCGTGCCGAACCACACGTCCCCTTTCGCCCGGGCATGCCGGATCAGCTCCTCCACGATCCAGATGCGCGAGCGATATCCCACGATGTGCGGATGGAAGGTGAGCTGGCACAGCCCGCCTTCCTCCCAGGCGGCATCGAACTCGCGGCGGAAGACGTCGAACACGTCCGCCGGCGGCGTGTACGGCCGCAGCCCCTGGAAGCGGTGCATCATGAAGTACACGGCGTCGTCGCGCACCCACTCCACCGGCACTTCCACGATGCCGCTCGGTTCGCCGTCGAGCAGCAGCTCGTAGCAGTCCTCGTCGGCCATCAGCGAGGAGTCGTACAGCAGCCCCATCTCCTTCTCGATGCGCAGGGTGTCGGGGCTGAAGTCCCACGACGGCGTGCGCAGCCCCACCGGCCGCACGCCGGTGATTTGGGCGAGCGTGTCGGCCGCACGCAGCATCAGGTCGCGCTCGTTCTCGTAGGGCAGCACCGAGTTGAGCTCGTGGATCCAGCCGTGGATGCCGATCTCGTGGCCCTCGGCGACCAGTTCGCGCTGCTCGTCCGGATAGGTGAGGCCCACGACCGCCGGCACGTAGAAGCTCGCGCGCACGTCGTACTTCCTCAGCAGCGCGAGGATGCGCGGCACGCCGACGCGATTGCCGTATTGGCCCCAGGCCATGCGGCCGATGGACTTGCCGCCGTCACGCAGCTCGTTGGTCTCGTGATCGGAGTCGAAGGACAGCGCCACCGCGCAGCGCGCGCCGTCCGGCCACGTCGCCGGCGCCAGCCGGCGCCCGGCCCGTACCTGGTTCAGCAGCCTGCGCCAGTGCGCCTCGGGCCATTGCCAGGGCTGGAGTTCCCTGTCACTCATCTGCACATCTCCTCCTGCAGCCCGACGTTTCAGGCGAGTTCCTCGTGCGCGGTCTCGGGCAGACGCGCGATGACCAGGGTGGATACGATGGCCGCGCCGATCACGTACCAGGTCGGCGACAACGGCGAGCCGGTGCGCCCGATCAGCCAGGTGGCGATGAAGGGGGCGAAGCCGCCGAAGATCGCCACCGCCAGGCTGTAGCCGGCGGACATCCAGGTCGAGCGCATGCGCGTGGGGAAGATCTCCGCAATGGCGGCCGGACCGGGACCAGAGAACGCAGCGATCATGCAGGCGAACAGCACCTGGACCGCCATCACCACGGCCAGCGTGCCCTGCGCCACCATGGCGTCGAACAGCAGGTGCGACAGCAGTGCGAAGGAGAGGCAGCACGCCAGCAGCAGCGGCTTGCGGCCGACGCGGTCGGACAGCGCCCCCGCGAAGGGAATGACGATCACCAGCACCAGCAACCCGAGCGTGTTGGACCACAGCGCCTCGGTGCGGGTAAGGCCGACGTGCTTCTGGGTGAACGTCGGCATGTAGGTGAGCATCATGTAGTAGGAACTGGTCCACAGCACGGTGAAGCCGAAGGCTTTCGCCGCGAGCGAAACGGGCGAGGGCAGCGCGTCGTCCGACACCTGCGTCCGTGCCTCGCGGAACGCGGGCGTCTCGTCGATGTTGCGGCGCATGTAGATGCCCACGGGCGCGAGGATGCCGCCAAGCAGGAAGGGGATGCGCCAGCCCCAGGACTCCATGTCCTGCGGCGTGAGCACGGTGCTGAACAGTGCCGCGATGCCGGATCCGAGCAGCAGCCCCGCAGCGAGGCTCGACTGCTGGAAGCTTCCGTACAACCCGCGCCTGCCTTCGGGCGCCCACTCGACGATGAAGGCGGTCGATCCGCCCCATTCACCGCCGGCGGCGAAGCCCTGCAGCAGGCGCGCGGCAACGAGCAGCGCGGGCGCCCACAGGCCGATACTGCCGTAGGTCGGGATCAGGCCGATGAGCACGGTACCGAAGGCCATCAGGAAGATGGTCAGCATGAGCGCGGCCTTGCGTCCGCGCACGTCGCCTAGCCGCCCGATCAGGATCCCCCCGAGCGGGCGCACCACGAAGCCCACGCCGAAGGTGGCGAAGGTGGACAGCAGTGCGGTCTTCTCGTCCTCCTGCGGGAAGAAGTTCTTCGCGACGATGGTGGCGAGGTAGCCGTAGACGGCGAAGTCGTACCACTCGAGCAGGTTGCCCATCACCGCCGCGGTGACGGCCTTGCGGCTGGTCAGCGGGCTGCGCCCCTGCGCCAGGCTCCGCTCGTCGCCCGGCTTCAGTTCACCCATTGGCCGCCGTCCACGTCGATGATCTCGCCGGTGAGATAGTTCGGCTCCACCGTGGCGAGGAAGACGATCACCGCCGCGACGTCCTCCGGCGTGCCCACGCGCGCCATCGGAATGGACCGCACGATCGCTTCACGCTGCGCGGCGATCAGTCCCGCGGTCATCTGCGTCTCGATCGACCCGGGGCACACGGCATTCACCATGATGTGCGGCGCCAGCTCCTTGGCCAAGCCGCGCGTCAACCCGAGCACGCCCGCCTTCGAGGCGCAGTAGGCGAACTTGCTGACCGCCGACCGCGCGCCGCCGGTGTGCGCGCTCACGGAGGACACGTTCACGATGCGCCCGGCGCCTCGTACCAGCATGGCGGGAACTGCCGCCCTGCACCAGTTGAAGCAGCTCTTCAGGTTGACGTCGATGGTGCGGTCCCACTCCTCCTCGGTGATGTCGAGCAGGCGCTTTGGCTGCGACATGCCGGCATTGTTGACCAGCAAGTCGATGCGGCCGAAGCGCTCGACCACACGTTCGGCATGCCGCTGCACGCCGGAGAAGTCGCTGGTGTCACCGGGCAGCAGCATCCACGAGGCGCCCAGTTCGCCGATGCGCTGTCCGGCGACGTTGAGCGCCGCGACGTCCAGGTCGGCGAGCGCGACGCGAAAGCCCTTGCGCGCGAGTTCGGTCGCGGTGGAGAAGCCGATGCCGCGCGCGGCGCCGGTGACGATGGCAACGGGGAGAGGAGCGTCCGACATGTCTTCTCGAGGCTCGCATGCTCGTGGGGAGGGCAGATGCTACCACCGGTATCGGATGCGCAGCCTCGGTCATCCCGGTGCACGACACCTGATTCTTCTCCGGTGCCCGGACCTCCGCCGGGGCGACGAGACGCTCGACATGCTACCGTGCGGTCATGACAGAACGGAGAACGTCATGGGAGAGAGCTCGCTGCGCATCGTGGACGTGAAGGCCTACCCGACCTCCTTTCCGGTCGATCCGAAGAACAGCGTGACGCTGGGCGTGGGCCGCGCGGTCAAGCGCGACGCGGTCATCGTCAAGGTCACCACGCAGAGCGGCCTGGTCGGATGGGGTGAAGCGCACCACGGACGCGCGCCCGGATCGGTCGCGCATCTCATCGACAACACGCTGCGCGGACTGGTCGTCGGGCAGGACGCGCACGACGTGGTGGGCGTGTGGTGGCGCATGTACGAGAAGCAGCTCGCCAGTCACGGAATGGGTGCTGGCGCCTCACTCGCCATCTCGGGCATCGACCAGGCGCTGTGGGACATCCGCGGCAAGGCGCTGGGCGTGCCGCTGTACCAGCTGCTCGGCGGGCGCTCCAGGCGGGTACCGGCCTACGCGGGCGGGGTCTCGCTCGGCTATCAGGATCCGCAGGCGCTGGTGGCCGAGGCGCAGCCGCACGTGGCAGCCGGTTACAGGGCGGTGAAGCTGCGCGTGGGTGACACGCCCGCCCGGGACATCGCGCGCGTGGAGGCGGTGCGCAGGGCGCTGGGCGAGGACATCGTGATTCTCGTCGACGCCAACATCGGCTACACCGTGAAGGACGCGCGCCGGGCCATGCCGGCGTTCGAGGATCTGGGCGTGGGCTGGCTCGAGGAGCCATTCCCGCCGCACGATCACGCCAGCTATGCGCAGGCCTCGACCTTCGCCAGCGTGCCGCTGGCCGCGGGCGAGAACCACTACACGCGCTTCGAGTTCCATCGCGTGATCGAGGATCGCGTCATCACCATCCTGCAGCCCGACCTGTCGAAATCGGGCGGCATCACCGAGTGCCTGCGCATCGCGCACATGGCGTCGGGGTGGAAGCTGCCGATCAACCCGCACTCGTCGATGACGGGAATCAACATGGCGGTGTCGATCCATTTCCTGTGCGCCATCGACAATCCCGGCTACTTCGAGGGCGACGTGTCGAAGGACAACAGGTTTCGCGACGAACTGGTGAGCACACCCTACACGGTGGGCAGCGACGGCTGCGTCGCACCGCTGGAAGGACCGGGCATCGGCGTGGAGGTGGACGAGGCGTTCCTGGCGAAGCATCCGGTCATCCAGGGCCTGGCCTATGTCTGATCCCGGCCGTCTGATCCCGGCCGTCTGATCCCGGCCATCGATCACGGCCGTCTGATCACGGCTATCCAATCACGGCTGCCTGATCACAGCCTTCCGATCACAGCGCCCGCAGGAGCACGCCGCCCGCGGCACTGAGCAGCACCACCAGCCAGGGACTGAGCCTGAACACCGCCAGGAGCAGGAAGGCGGCGAGCGCGAGGGCGAACTCCTGCGCGGAGCGCACGGCGCTCACCCATGCAGGATCGTACAGGGCGACGAGGAGCAGGCCGACCACCGCGGCGTTCACGCCGGCGAGTGCCTTGCGCACCGATGCGTTGCCACGCAGGCGATGCCAGAACGGCAGCACGCCGATCACCAGCAGCAGCGATGGCAGGAACACCGCGACCAGGCACAGCATGCCGCCCAGCCATCCGCCGAGCTGCGGCTGCATGACGGCGCCCAGATAGGCGGCGAAGGTGAACAGGGGGCCCGGCACCGCCTGCGCCGCGCCGTAGCCGGCGAGGAAGGAGTCGGCGCTGATCCAGCCGGGCGGAACCAATTCCGACTCGAGCAGCGGCAGCACCACGTGACCGCCGCCGAACACCAGTGCACCGGTGCGATAGAAGCTGTCGAACAGCGCCAGGGCCTGCGACGTCCCGGCGCCCGCCAGCAGCGGCAGCACGACCAGCAATCCGGCGAACAGCACCAACGCGGCAATCGCGCTGTTGCGCGACACCGGCACGTGCAGCGGGGGAGCGGGCGATGCCTCCTCGATCCTGATCAGTGCCCAGCCGGCGAATGCCGCGAGGACGAGGAACACGACCTGCATGAGCGAGCCCGGCCAGAGCAGCAGTCCGATGGCGGTGAGCAGTGCGAAGGCGGCGCGCGTCCGGTCCGGGCACAGGCTGCGCGCCATCGACCACAGCGCCTGCGCCACGACCGCCACCGCCGCGATCTTCAACCCGTCCAGCACGCCGGTATGCAGCCATCCCTCGAATGCCTTCACGCCGGCCGCGAACAGGATGAGCAGGATGGCGGAGGGCATGGTGAAGCCCAGCCACGCCACCAGCGCTCCCGGCAGACCGCCGCGCAGGATGCCGAGCGACATGCCGACCTGGCTGCTGGCCGGTCCCGGGAGGAACTGGCACAGCGCCACCAGATCCGCGTAGGTCTCCTCGTCCAGCCAGCGGCGGCGGCCGACGAACTCCTCCCGGAAGAAGGCCAGGTGGGCCACCGGCCCGCCGAACGAAGTCACGCCCAGCTTGAGAAATGCCAGGAAAATGTCGGCAAGCGACGAGGGGTGGTGCACGCGCATGCATGCATTCTATCGCCGGGCCCGTGTGCAACCGTCGTGCAATACTTCCGTCACCCGCCAGATTGGCCCACGAGAGCACCCCCATGCACGAGATCGAACTCGACCGGCACGACGATATCGCCCTGGTGCGGCTGAACCGCCCAGACTCGCTCAACTCGGTCAACCGCGCCATGCGCGAGGCACTGATCGCCACGCTGAATGCGCTCGGCGCCGAAGCCGGCGTGCGCGGGGTGGTCATCACCGGCGCCGGTGAGCGTGCATTCTGTTCCGGGCAGGATCTGGCCGAGACGATGCAGTACACCATCGACGACGTGGACGACTGGCTCACCCGCCAGCATGCGATGTATCAGGCGGTGCGCGATCTCGACAAGCCGTGCATCGCCGCATGGAACGGCGTGGCGGCCGGGGCCGGATACCAGATCGGCCTGTGTGCCGATCTGCGCGTGGGCTATCCCGAGATGAAGCTCGGCCAGCCCGAGATCAGGGCAGGTCTGGCGAGCATCGTCGGCTCCTGGCTGATGACCCAGCACCTGCCGCTGTCGCTCAATCAGCAACTGTCCATCTCGGGCGAACTCATCACCGGGCAGCGCGCCTACGAGATCGGGCTGATCAACTACCTCGTCCCGCGCGAGCAGGTGCTCGACAGGGCGATGAGCGTTGCACACGAGCTGGCGAAGCTCGGCACGACGGCGTTGCGGCTGACCAAACAGCGCTTCCGCGAACTGACGCAGCCCGGCTTCGACGCGGCACTGGCGAGCGCGAAGCAGATGCAGAAGGAGGCGTATCGCAGCGGGGAACCGCAGGCCGCCATGAAGAAGTTCCTGGAGGCCAAGGGAAAGAAGGGTTAGGACCGGATGCCGGCGGTGGATTCCGCCTTCGCCGTAATGCCAAACCTTCGTCGCCACGGCGGACCCTGCCCCGGAGTGCTTCAATCCGGGGGCCGGGGCCCGGCGAAACGGATCAGGCCTCTCGCAAACCTCTGAATTCCGGCCGCCGGAATGACGGGGTCCGTGTGGATTCGGCCTTCCGGCGCGACCTACGCGACGAACTTCGTCGGATCGGTGTTCGCGCCGCACACCACGACGCCGATCCGTTCGCCCGCACTGAGCTGATACTTGCCCGAGCGCAGCCCCGCAAGTGCGGCGGCCGCGCCCGGCTCGACCAGCACGCGCACGCTGTCCCACAGTGCGCGCTGGCTGTCGCGGATCTCCTGGTCGCTCACCAGCACGACGCTGTCGACGTGCTGCTGCGCGACCTCGAAGGCGATGCGTCCGATGCGGCGCGCGCCGAGCGAGTCGGCGGCGATACCCCCGACCTCGACGTCGACCGGTTCGCCGTCGCGTATGGCGCAGTACAGCGTGGGGCAGCGCTCGGGTTCGACGGCAATCACCTTCACGCGGCCGGCAAACCATGCCGCGACGCCACCAATCAGACCGCCGCCGCCCACCGCGACGAACACCGTATCGAGGCCCTGGCACTGCTGCTCGAACTCGCGCGCCAGCGTGCCCTGCCCCGCGACCACCTCGGGCTGATCGTAGGCGTGCACTTCCAGTGCGCCGCTTTCCCTGGCGCGCGCCTGGCTTGCCGCCCACGCCTCGCCGTAGCTGGCCCCGGTCAGCACCACGCGCGCGCCGTATCGCCGAAGCCGGTCGACCTTCACGTCCGGGGTCGATTCCGGCACGAAGATCTCGGCCCGGCGCCCCAGTTGCCGCGCCGCGTAGGCCACGGCCGCACCGTGGTTGCCCCCCGAGGCGGCGATCACGCCGCTGTCCGGCACCGGTGCGCAGAGGATCCGGTTGAATGCACCGCGCGCCTTGAACGCGCCGGTGTGCTGCATGAATTCCAGCTTCAGAACGAGTTGCGCCCCGCAGCCCAGCGCGTCGGGCTCGAGTTCCAGGATGGGAGTGTGCCGCACGTGTCCATGGATGCGGTCGGCGGCGGCTTCGATATCGGTCGCGTTCATGGCGTCGAGAATAGCACGCACCCAATCCGGCCCGGCCCTTGCTTCCGGGTGGCGAATTCCAAGAGCCCTCCCCATGTTCGGATTGAGCAAGAACAAGAAAGGCGACCGCTCCGGCGACCCGGTCAGCGCCGCCAACGCCCTGATCCTGGCACTGCCCCGCAACGAGCCCCTGGTGTCGCTGTGCGCACTGTCCGGCCACCTGGACCGGATGCGCGCGGCCGACGAGGCCACGCCGACCGACGCGTACGACGTGGTCGACCTCCTCGACCGCGGCGGGCGCAGCCACTTCCGCGCAGTGGCGCGCGATTACCTCGCCCGCCACACCAGGCTCACCAAGTTCCAGGAAGAGCAGGTCTGGCGCGGCGTGTCCGGCTACCTCGAGCAGGTGGGCCTGGGCTATCGCCACTGCCTGTCGAAGTTCGAGACCGGCACGCAGGGTTCGATCGATCTCAAGCCGATGCTGCCGCTGATCGCCGCGCGCGCCATGCGCGTGTATGCGGCGCGCATGAAGTGGCAGCACCTGCGCTACAGCACGCCGGAGCCGCACCAGTGGGCCGAGGCAGGCGCGCTCTACACCCTGGCAGAGGCCGGCGGGATCGCGCGCGCGCGCGTCAATCCGTACCGGAACGCGCAGGGCGATTCCTGCGTCGAGGAGGAATTCCTGCGTGTCCTGCTGCTCGCCGTGGCCTCGCCGCAGGCGCTGCTGGCGCAGCAGATCGAGATCGCCGACCGGCTGGTGTCGGGCAGCGCGCGTCACTTCGTCCTGGCCAGCCACACCGCCGAGTCGCTGCGCCACTGTGTGGACCTGGCAGCCGACACCGGCCCGCGTCGCATCGAACGTGACACGCGGCTGACGGCGACCGTGCGCGCCTTCGGCGCCGGTCAGGCGCTCGAGCATCTGAAGGAGATCGAGGCCGAGATCGAGGAGCAGGAGCCGCTCGCTTCCACCCGCCGCCTGATCGAGGAGTTCGACGCCGAGACCGTGCTGGCCACGGTGCGCCACCTGATCCGCCACTGGGGCCCGACCCTGCCGCTGCGCCGCCATCAGCGCCGCCGCAACAGCCTGCAGGTGACGGTCGTGCACGACTTCGCGGAAGTCGCGGCGAACGTCTCGGGACTCACGCCCGACTATCCCTTCGTCAGCGCGCAGGAGCAGTGGCAGCTCGAGGACGAGAGCACCAGCGGCATGCACGCACTGGTGGCCAGTCCCAACGGGCGCTGGCTGGAGGTCGGTGCGTTGATCGCGCTACGCAAGGAGCGCGAACGCACCTGGCGTACCGGCATCGTGCGCCGCCTCTCGCGCGCGGACGCCAACGCCCGTCGCGCAGGGATCGAGATCGTCGCCCATGGCGGTGCGGGCGTGACCCTGCTGCCGCTGGGCAGCGACGATCAGCCCGTGCCCGGAGAGAGCATGCCGGGCGTGCTGCTCTCGGGGCGCGACAACGCGACGAACGAGGTCAGCCTGCTGCTGCGCCCCGGCAGCTTCTCGACCGGCACGCCGTGCCAGATGCGCGCCTACGACCAGCGCTACCGCCTGCAGCCGCTGCGCGTGATGGCGCGCGGCGCAGGCTACGAGATCGCACGCTACCGCGTGCAACGTATCGCGGACACCCGCGCCGCCTAGCGGCTACCAGGAATAGCGCACGGTGTAGCGCAGCACCACTTCCTTGTCCGAGGGCACCGTCACCGGGATATGGATGGTGTTGGCGTCCTGCTTCTGCCACTGGTGCGTGCTGGACTGGATCCTCCAGTTCGACCAGCGGTACAGCCGCTCCTTCACCACCACCCTGACCGGCTCGTCCTTGCGGTTGCGCAGCTTCACCTCGATCTCCTCGGTGATCGTCCTGCGCGCACTGTCCACGCTGTAGTCGAGCTGGCGGCGCTCGCCCACCACGTCGAAGGCCGAGCCGAGCTTGAGCAGCACGTTCTCGTTGCGCGGCGTGTGATCGATGCGGTCCTCGCCGATGAACTCGAGCGTGTCGTCCGCGCTGTCGAGCTTGCTCACGCGCACGCGGCCGGCGGGCAGGGGCACGCCCATGCCGCCCTCCTTGTCGTTCCTGAAGCTCAGGTAGCTGTCCACCTTCCTGTTGCCGGTCACGCCGAAGCTGCGCTCGGTGTAGGGCGCGCCGCCGTAGCCCCAGAACGCGTCCTGACCCTGGTAGACCAGGGTGCGCTCGCAGGCGACCTCGCTCACCTGCGGAAACAGTTCGATCTGCTTGGTCGAGTTGTCGGGCAGCGAACTGGGCCGACCCAGGGTGTACAGGTGGTACTCGAAGAACGCCTTCTCCTCGAAGCCCTTGGCCTGATCGGCCATCGCCTCTGCCGCCATCGGCACGCGCGCCAGCCGCGACGCCTGCACGGGCGGCGGTGCGCGGTGCACGTCGCCGGCAATCAGCTTGATGCGTGCTTCCGGATAGGAGGCACCGGACTGGTTGAGGATGCTCACCCAGGCACCGACATCGATCTTGCAGCTGTTGGCGTCCTTGCCCTCCGCGAACACCAGGTTGTAGTCGGCCCACCAGGTGATGCCGGCGGTCTGGTAGGCGACGCGCGCCAGATGTTCACCTGCCTGCCTGGCGGATATGTCCCACACCAGCGTCGGGCGCGTGATCAGCCCGCCGGGCAGGTTCGGCAGCCGTACCCCGCTGTGCTGGGTGATGGTGCGTACGCTGCCGTCGGCCAGTCGCAGCACCAGCCCGCCCGAGGTGGACAGGAGGGTGCCGGCGATGCTCTCCACGCTCTCGCCGCGCGCCTGCTCGACGATGATCTCGCGGTCGATGTACTTCTCCAGGAGTTTGGCGGTATCCACGAGGTCGAATTGAAAGTTCTGCTCGATCACGCGCGTACCGTCCGGATCCGTGAGCGACTTGAACGACACCGTGGTCGGGTCGATCAGGCCGGCCACGTCGGTAAAGCGCAGTTCGTTGCGCCCGCTCGCGAGATCCATCGGCCGCTCGTGACGCACCACCGCATAGCCGGGCACGGCGTAGCCGTGCTGGCCGCCGGAGCGGAACACCTCGGGCGGTATGCCGCCGGCCTGCGTGCTGCTGTAGATGGTGAGGGCGTTGGCAACCGGTGTCTGCGCCTGGGCGGCGGCCACCGACAGGCCGGACAGTGCCAGCAGCGCGTTGACGCGAAGCATTCTCTTCATGTGGTCTCCATTGGGACGGACAACGAGACATGAAACGCGGCGGCCCCGGAAAAGGGTTGACCGCGTGCCCGGCACCGCAGTATAGATTGGCCTCTTCCCGCCTCTCGCGTCGAGCATGCCCGCCCAACCGCGCAGCGTCGCACCGGAAACCCTCGCCAGCGGCGATGGGGTGCCGCCGTGCGGTTCGTCGCCGCTGTCCGCGGCGCTGCAGGCGCGTGTCGGCCAGCTGGAACAGATCAACCGTACGCTCGAACGCGAGGTGATCCAGCACCGGCTGGCGGAGGAACTGGCGCGCGGCCAGTCGCAGATGCTGATCGAATCGCTCGGCATGCTGGCGGAGTCCAACCTGGACAATTTCCTGGGCCACGTCCTCAAGGTCACGGTGCAGCAGCTCGAGGGCGTGGGCGGCACGCTCTGGTTCCCGGATCCGGCGACGAACACCACCCGGCTGCATCTCGAGTATCTGGATTCGCGCATCCTGCCGGCGGAGGAGTCGCAGCACCCTGCCGTGGTCCAGCCCCTGCCCATCGGCGGCCGGGGCGTGTCCACCTTTCCCGTCGAGCACCCGGAGACCTACGTGCTCAGCGGCACGGTCCAGGGAATGCCGGAGGAGAACCGCGCCTACATCAATTCCCTGGGTGTACGCACGCTGCTCACCGTGCCCATGGTCCTGGGCAGCGAGACGGTGGGCTGGATCTGCGTGCGCAGCAGCCGCGCCGATCCTTCGGAGTTCGAGAGCAAGATCCATCTCGCCGAAGCGCTCGCCGGCCAGGCTACCCTCGCCGTGCAGATGGCCCGCCTGGGCGAGCAGGCACGCGAGGCGGCCGTGCTGGGCGAACGCAACCGTATCGCGCGCGACATCCATGACACGCTGGCGCAGGGCTTCACCGGCGTGGTGGTCAACCTGGAGGCGGCCGCGCGCAGCGTACGCAAGCACAACATCGGCGCCGCGCTGGAGCACATCGGACATGCGCGCGACCTGGCGCGCAGCTGCCTGGACGAGGCGCGCATGTCGGTGCGTGCACTGCGCCCCGGGTCCGGACCGGCCTCGCTGTCCGAGGCGCTGCGCTCGCAGGTACGCCGCTTCGAGCCCAGCGGGGTGAGGGCGGCGCTGGAACTGGAGGGCGAACCGGTGCTGCTCGACCGCCATGCCGAGGCCGAGCTGCAGCGCATTGCGCAGGAGAGCGTGACCAACGTGCTCAAGCACGCGCAGGCGGGCAGCGTGCTGATGCGCCTGGCCTGGTCGGCGGAGCACGTCACGCTCGTCATCGTCGACGACGGGCGCGGGTTCGATCCGCGTGCGAACCACGACGGCTTCGGCCTGATCGGCATGCACGAGCGCGCGCGCCGCATCGGGGCCACGCTGAGCGTGAAAGCCGGTCCGGGACGCGGCACCCGCGTCGAGACCAGTCTGCCGCTGCGCTGAGCCCAGGCATGCCCGCCGCCCCGCAGCCGCTCGATCCGCACGCCGCCGCGGCGGCACGCATCCGCGTACTCATCGCCGACGATCACCCGCTGGTGCGGCGCGGACTGGCGGCGATCATCGACATGGAGGACGATGCCAGCGTCGTGGGCGAAGCGGGCGACGGCGACGAGGCCGTGCGAATGTGGCGCGCGCTGCGTCCCGACGTCACCCTGATGGACCTGCGCATGCCCAAGGTCGAGGGCGTGCAGGCGATACGGCGCATCCGCGCCGAGGACGCGGGCGCGGCGATCATCGTGCTCACCACCTTCGACCACGACGAGGACATCTACGCCGGCCTGCGCGCGGGTGCCAAGGCCTACCTGCTCAAGGACGTGCAGCCGGAGGAGCTGTTCCGCTGCATCCGCGCGGTGCACGCCGGGGAGGCCTATCTGCAGCCACGCGTGGCGGCCAAGCTGGCGCAGCGCATGCAGGAGGAGACGCTGACCGAGCGCGAGGTGCAGATCCTCGCTCTGCTCGCGCAGGGCAAGAGCAACCGCGCGATCGGCCAGTCCCTGTTCATCACCGAGAGCACGGTGAAGAGCCACCTCAAGAGCCTGTTCGTGAAGCTCGACGCCACCAGTCGCGCCGAGGCGCTCGCGCTGGCCGCCAAGCGCGGGCTCATCAAGTTCTGAGCACGCCGCGTCCTCGCCAGGCAACGGCCGGTCGGCGCACTGCGCATTCCTCGGGGCAGTTGTCGCGTTCCGTTCTCACCCGAAAGAGTGATGCGCGGTCCGTGCGAACGGACTTAGCCTAATCCTCCCTCGGTCGGATGCGCCGCACGCGCACGGCCGACACAATCCATCGCGCCGGCATGCCGGCCGTCGCAATGCATCGCCGAGAGACGCAATGAATCGTCTGCTGCAGCTGGCCCTGGCGTTCGACGCGGCGAACCTGCGCCTGGGACGGGCAGTGGGCGTGCTGATCCTGGTGATGACCCTGGTCAGCGCCTTCAACGCACTGTCACGCAAGCTGTTCAGCATCAGCTCGAACGCATTCCTGGAGGCGCAGTGGTATCTGTTCTCCGCGGTGTTCCTGCTCGCGGCCGGCTACACCCTGCTGCGCAACAGCCACGTGCGGGTGGACGTGCTGCACGTCCATCTGCCGGTGCGTGCGCGCCTTTGGATCGAACTGCTCGGCACCGCCCTGTTCCTGATCCCGTTCGCGCTGCTGGTCGTGCGCTACGGCTGGCCCTACTTCCTGGACTCGGTTGCCAACCGCGAGATCTCGCTCAACGCCGGCGGGCTCGCCGTATGGCCGGTCAAGCTGCTCATCCCGCTCGGCTTTCTCCTGCTGCTGCTGCAGGGCCTGTCGCAGCTGGTGAAGATCACGGCGGCGCTGCAGGGACGCCTGCCCCATCACGCCATCACCGTCGCCGCCATCGCGCAACAGGAAGCTTCCGATGAACGCCCTCGCAATGGCGCCCGCGACGCATGACGAGCTTCCTCGCGGCCAACATCGGGCCCCTGATGTTCGCCGGCCTGGTGATCCTGCTGCTGGTCGGCTACCCGGTCGCGTTCTCGCTGGCCGCGGTCGGACTGCTGTTCGGCCTGATCGGCATCGAGGCGGGGCTGCTGCAGTTCAGCCTGCTGCAGGCGCTGCCCCAGCGCATCTACGGGATCATGCAGAACGAGACCCTGCTGGCGATCCCCTTCTTCACCTTCATGGGTCTGATCCTCGAGCGCAGCGGAATGGCCGAGGAACTGCTCGACACGATCGGTCAGCTGTTCGGGCCGGTACGGGGCGGACTCGCCTACGCGGTGGTCTTCGTCGGGGCGCTGCTGGCGGCGACGACGGGCATCGTCGCCGCCTCGGTGATCTCGATGGGGCTGATCTCGCTCCCGATCATGCTGCGCTACGGCTACGACCAGCGCCTGGCCACCGGCGTGATTGCCGCATCCGGAACACTGGCCCAGATCATACCGCCCTCGCTGGTGCTGATCGTGATGGCGGACCAGCTGGGCCGCTCCATCGGCGAGCTGTATCGCGGCGCGCTCATCCCCGGACTGCTGCTCACGGCGATGTATGCAGCCTACGTGCTGATCGTGTCGGTCGTGCGTCCGGCGGCGGCACCGGCGCTCCCGCCGCACGCCCGGACGCTGCGCGGCATGCGGCTCGGCCGCCGCGTGGCCGTGTCGCTGCTGCCGCCGGTGGTGCTGATCTTCCTGGTGCTGGGCACCATCTTCCTGGGCGTGGCCACGCCGACCGAAGGCGGTGCGATGGGCGCCACCGGCGCACTCGTCCTCACTGCCCTCGAGGGACGGCTCGACCGCAGGGTGCTGGGCCAGGCGCTGGAGAGCACCACGCGACTGTCGTGCTTCGTGATGTTCATCCTGATCGGCTCGACCGTGTTCGGTCTGGTCTTCCGCGCAGTCGACGGCGACCTGTGGGTGGAACGTCTGCTGACCTCGCTTCCGGGCGGGGCGATCGGCTTTCTCGTAGCCGTGAACCTGCTGGTGTTCGTGCTCGCCTTCTTCCTCGACTACTTCGAGCTCGCCTTCATCATCGTCCCGCTGCTCGCACCGGTGGCGGAGAAGCTGGGCATCGACCTGGTGTGGTTCGGCGTGCTGCTGGGCGTGAACATGCAGACCTCGTTCATGCACCCGCCGTTCGGCTTCGCGCTGTTCTACCTGCGCGGGGTGGCGCCGAAGGAGGTGACCAGCGGCAACATCTACCGCGGTGCCATTCCCTTCGTCTGCATCCAGCTGCTGATGGTGGGATTGCTGATCGCCTTTCCGCAGCTGGCGGACCATCGGGACAGCCAGCGGCACGAGGGCGTCGCCGCACCGATCGAGACACCCTTCCTCGACAACCCGGATTTTCCGCCGACGCTGTTCGAGCTGAAACCGGATCGCCAGCCGGACAGGTGAGATGAACCGACGCCGATTCCTGTCCTCCGCCGGTTCGGGCGCCGCCGCCGCGGCGCTTGCCGCTCCTGCCGCCGCGCAGTCGATGCCGAGCGTTCGCTGGCGCATGGCCAGCAGCTTTCCGAAGAGCCTGGACACCATCTTCGGCGGAGCCGAGTCGCTGGCGCAACGGGTCAGGACGCTGACCGACGGACGGTTCGAGATCCGCGTGTTCGCGGCCGGCGAACTGGTACCGGGGTTGCAGGTGCTCGATGCCTGCCAGGAAGGCACGATCGAGTGCGGCCAGACACAGGGCTTCTACTACATCGGCAAGAACAAGGCGTTCGCGTTCGACTCCGCCCTGCCCTTCGGCCTGAACGCGCGCCAGCACAACGCCTGGCTGTATGCCGGCGGCGGCCTGGATCTGGTGCGCGCGCTCTACCGCGAACACGAGTGCATCTACTTCCCCGCGGGCAACACCGGCGCGCAGATGGGCGGCTGGTACCGGCGCACGGTGCACGACCTGGCCGGGTTCCGGGGCATGAAGGTGCGCATTCCCGGAATCGGCGGCGAGATCGCGGCGCGGCTGGGCGCCGTCGCCCAGACCATCCCGGGCGCCGACATCTATCCGGCGCTGGAGAAGGGCACGATCGACGCGGCGGAGTGGGTCGGCCCCTACGACGACGAGAAGCTCGGCTTCCACCGCGTGGCCCCGCACTATTACTTTCCGGGCTGGTGGGAGGGTAGTTCCTGCATCGGTTTCGTGGTCAACGCCACCGAGTGGGACAGGCTGCCGGGCTCCTATCGCGCCGCGTTCGAACTGGCGGCGGCGGAAGCCAACGTGCGCATGATCGCGAGCTACGACGCGAAGAATCCGCAGGCGCTTGCACGCCTGGTCAGCCAGGGCGTGCAGCTGCACCCGTATCCGAAGGACATCCTGGTCGCGGCGCTGGCGGCAGCCAACGCGTTGTACGACGAGGAGTCCGCGCGCAATCCGGTGTTCGCGAAGTTCTATGCGTCGTGGCGCAAGTTCCGCTACGAGCAGACGCAGTGGTACCGCATCGCGGAAGCCACGTTCAACAACTTCATGGCGAGCCAGCGCCTGCCGACCGGATGACTGACATGAAAGACCGCAGCCTCGATGCGAAACCCGGTGCTCCCGCGGCGGCAGCGATGCCGGTGCGGGAGCGCCCTCTTCCTTGACCTCGAACAGGAGACCGCCATGCCTACACTCAAGATCAACGGCCAGAGCTTCTTCTCCGACTCACCGTCCGACACGCCGCTGCTGTGGGTGATCCGCGAGGAACTGCGGCTCACCGGCACGCGCTTCGGCTGCGGCCTGGGGCTGTGCGGCTCCTGCACCGTGCACCTGAACGGCCAGGCGGTGCGCTCGTGCATGGTCAAGGTCGGCGAAGTCGGCGACGCCGTCATCACCACCATCGAGGGCCTGGATCCGGCCGGCTCGCATCCGGTGCAGAAGGCGTGGATCGACCTGCAGGTTCCCCAATGCGGCTACTGCCAGTCGGGCCAGATCATGCAGGCGGCCGCGCTGCTCGCCGCCAATCCCGAGCCCACCGACAGACAGATCGTCGAGGGCATGAACGGCAACCTGTGCCGCTGTGCCACCTATCCGCGCATCGTCGGCGCGGTGCGCAAGGCCGCGACCTTGATGAAGGAGATCCGCAATGGCTAAGACCGCAGAACAGGGCGTGACCCGCCGCGAATTCCTGGTGCGCTCGACGGTGCTCGCCGGCGGCGCCTTCCTCAGCATCGGAGTCGGCCCCCGCCTTCCCGGCGGCAAGGAGGCCGAGGCCGCGATGGCCGTCACCGGCTACACGCCGTCGATCTGGTTCACCATGACCCCGGACGGCACGACGACGATGCACATCGTCAAGGCCGAGATGGGCCAGCACATCGGCACCGCCTTCGCCCAGATCATCGCGGACGAACTGGAAGTGCCGTGGGACAAGGTCAGGCTCGACACGCCGCTCGAGAGCGTGGAGAACTTCGGGGTCTACGGTCTGGCGTACACGGTCAACAGCGGCAGCGTCACCACCGAGTTCGACCGCATCTCGCGCGCCGGCGCGCTGGGACGCATCGCCCTGACCGAAGCCGGCTGCAAACTGCTCGGCGCGAAGCTCGCCAACTGTCATGCCGACCAGGGCCGCGTGATCGACCAGGCGTCGGGCCGCTCGATCGGCTATGGCGAGATCCTGCAGAAGGTGAAGCTCGAGCGCAAGTTCAGTTATCCGGACGACTTCAGGCAGGTGAAGCTCAAGCAGCGCAGCCAGTACAGGCTGATCGGCAAGTCGCTGCCGGCGCTCGACATCCCGATGAAGACCAACGGCCAGGCAAAGTACGGCATGGACGTGTTCCTGCCCGGCATGGCCTACGGTTCGCTGGTGCCGCCGCGCACGCGCTATGCCTCGAAGGTGCGGTCGATCGACGACAGCGACGCGAGGAAGATCCCCGGCTTCCTGAAGGCGGTGAAGATAGACGACTCGATGGGCAAGTGCACCGGCTGGGTGGTGGCGCTGGCCGAGACCTTCCCCGCCGCGGTCAAGGCGGCGAAGGCGCTGCGGATCGAAGCCGACCCCGGACCCTACGGCGAGCTCAGCCTCAGCGACATCATGGAGGAATTCTCCTCGATCGCCGACCAGCCCGAGAAGAGCGCGGCCTGGGTGCTGGAGGGCGACGTCGACAAGGCCATCCCCGGCGCCGACCGGACGGTGAGCGCGGAGTACACCACCGACATGGTCTGCCACGCGACGATGGAACCGTTCAACTGCGTGGTGCAGCACGGCTCGGACGACAGCTGGCACGTGCACATCGGCACGCAGAGTACCTCCTTCGCGCGCATGACGCTGACGGCCTACCTGTCCAAGGTACTGGGCAGGAAGCCCGAGGACCTGAAGGTGTTCGTGCACCAGTACATCCTCGGCGGAGGCTTCGGCGGCAAGCAGGACTACGACGACATCCTCGCCGCGGCGTATTGCGTGAAGGAACTGGGCCGCCCGGTCAAGCTGATCCAGACGCGGGAATCGCAGTTCGCCACCAGCTTCCCGCGCACGCCCACCTTCCACCGGCTCAAGGCCGGCATCAGGGGTGACCGGCTCGACGCGATGAACCACGACATCGTGTGCGGCTGGATGGGACCGCGCTTCGCCGTGGGCAAGCAGTTCGACAACGGTACCGACTGGCTGCAGCTCGACTCCGTGGACGGCAAGAAGGCCGACATCGACCAGTGGTCGATCGGCGGCAGCGATCACTGGTACCACCTGCCCAACCACCGCGTGCGCGCCTGGAACAGCGACCGCACCACCTGGGCCGTGCAGGCGAGCGCGCTGCGCACGGTGTCCAACTCCTACAACATGTTCGTGGTGGAGTCCTTCATCGACGAGTGTGCGCATGCCGCAGGACGCGATCCGCTCGAGTTCCGTCTCGCGATGCTCAACGGCAAGGGCGGCAACCGCGGCATCCCGAACAGCGGCTATGCGCCGGGCACCGGATCGGACTACTACATGGACCAGCTGTGGATTTCGCTGCCATGGCCGCAGGACAAGACCTGGATCCCGTACGAGTCCGGCACCGTGGGCGGCGCCTTGCGCCTCGCCAACTGCCTGCGGGTCGCGGCCGGCAAGGCGGGCTGGGGCGCACGCAGCCTGCCTCCGAACACCGCGCTGGGACTGGCCGTGTCTTCTGCGGAGGAACGGCAGAGTCCGACGTGGGTCGCAGGCGTGGCGGAGGTGGCGGTCGACCCCGCCACGGGCAGGTACCGCGTCAACAAGCTCACCATCGCGATGGACATGGGCATCGCGATCAATCCGGACAACGTCAGGGCGCAGATCATGGGCTCGGCACTCTGGGGCACGAGCCAGGTGATGTCGGAGCGGCTGACGTACAGGAACGGCGCGATCGAGCAGACCAACTTCCACGAGTACCTGCCCATCCGTCAGGTCGACGTGCCGGAATTCGATATCGAGCTGATCGAGTCGGGCCGGCATCCGGTCGGAGTGGGTGAACCGGCATCGACGGTGGTGGCGCCGGCGGTGGCCAACGCGATCTTCAACGCGGTCGGTGCGCGCGTGCGGCACATGCCGATCACCCCGCAGGCGGTGCTGGAAGCGATGAAGGGCAGGAAGGCCTGACAGCCGGCGGAGCGGGCAGCCCCCGGCGCCCGGAGCGCCGTTGCGGCTGCCTGCGGCCCCGGCTCGTTGCGCACGTCTCCTCTACCCTGGACTGCATACCTGGAATGGTGATGGCAGACGACATCCTTTCGCTGTGCGCGAACGCACTCGTCGAGCGCTACGAGAAGCGGACGCTCTCGCCGGTCGAAGTGACGCGCGCAGCACTGGAGCGCATCGACAGGCTGCAACCGGTCTACAACGCCTTCGTCCTGGTGATGGAAGAGGAGGCACTGCGGGCGGCGCACGAATCCGAGGTGCGCTGGCGGCACGGCCAGCCGCTGGGACTGGTCGACGGCCTGCCGACCACGGTCAAGGATCTGCTTCTGGTGAAAGGCCATCCGACCCGGCGTGGCTCGCGAACCGTCGATCCGGACCAGGCGTGGGACGAGGACAGCGCGTCGGTCGCGCGCATGCGCGAGCAGGGAGCGGTGATCCTGGGCAAGACCACCACGCCCGAGTTCGGCTGGAAGGGCGTGACCGACAGCCCGCTGAGCGGGGTCACCGTGAACCCGTGGAACACCGCAATGACGCCGGGAGGCAGCAGCGGTGGCGCCGCGGTCGCAGCGGCCCTGGGCATGGGCGTGATGCACCTCGCCACCGACGGCGGGGGTTCGATCCGCATTCCTGCCGGCTTTTGCGGCCTGTTCGGCTTCAAGCCCACCTTCGGCGTGGTGCCGGTGCATCCGCATCCGCCTGCCGGCACGCTATGGCACCAGGGACCGATCGCGCGCACCGTGCACGATGCTGCGCGGATGCTCACCGTGATCGCGGGCCACGAGTTCCGCGACTTCTACGCCGGGCCCGCGCTAGGCACCGATTTCCGAGCCGGCCTGGAGGACGGCATCGGCGGCATGCGCGTAGCCTACAGCAGAACACTGGGCTACGCGCGGGTCGACCGTGAAGTGGCCGAGCTGACCGATCGCGGCGTAGGGGAACTGGAGCGCCTCGGCGCACGGGTCGAGGAGGTCGACTTCGCCATGACCGATCCGATCGACATCATGGCTCCATTCTGGTCGGTGGCGCTGGCCATGGGCGTGCAACCCATGACACCCGCGCAGCGCGCGCTCGTGGACCCGCCATTGCTCGAGCTGGCCGCCCCGGGTTTCGATCTGAGTGCGCTGGAGTACCGCGTGCTCGAGAAGCGCCGCGAGGCGCTCGCGCGCCGCTTCAGCGAACTGCATCGCCGCTACGATCTGCTGGTCACGCCGCAGCTGGCGACCACCGCGTTTCCCACGCTGCACGAAGTGCCCCCGGCGTCGGGCATGGAACGCTGGTGGCAGTGGTCGCCGTTCACCTATCCGTTCAATCTGACCCAGCAGCCGGCAGCGACCATGCCGTGCGGCTTCGCCTCCAACGGATTGCCGGTGGCGATGCAACTGGTCGGCGCACGCTTCGCCGATGCGAAGGTGCTGCGCGCCGCACGCGCATACGAGCAGGCGCACCCGATACGCACGCCCGCAATCGACGCCGCTGCACTGCAGAGGCGAGAGGCCTGATCGGTTCGGCTGGATCCCGGCGTTCGCCGGGATGACGGCTTCATCTTCGAATCACCCCGCCATGCATCCCGGTCACACCTTGCCGTGAAGCAGGATCTCGCGCAGCACCACCGCATCGTTGTGGACCTGATCGCGTGCGGCATACACCAGCGTGACGGGGCCATTGCGGGCAAGTGCGCGCAGCCGGTCGAGCGCCTCGGCGTGCCCGCTCAACTCCTGCGCATAGCGGCGCCGGAACTCCAGCCACCGTTCGGGATCGTGCCCGAACCATTTCCGCAGCGCCGCGCTCGGTGCCAGTTCCTTGACCCATTCGTCGATCGCGGCCTGTTCCTTGCGCACGCCTCGCGGCCAGAGACGGTCGACCAGGACGCGGGTACCGTCGGTTCGCGCCGGAACCTCGTACGCGCGCTTGAGTCTTATGTTGTCCGGGCTGAGTCGCATCCTGTTTCGACCTCCGCAATGCGCGCCAGTCTCCGGGATGGGTTCAGCAGGCTTTGACCCAGATCAAGACTCACGGCACCGCAGGAGATACCTTACCCTCATGAGCACTCTGACGCAGGAACAGCTTCTGCACCTGGGCGAGCGCATACGCGAACGCAAGGCCCTCCTGTTGCAGGAAATCCGCACCGCGCTGGCAGGTTCATCGCGGCAGCAGTATGCCGAGCTTCTGGGCGAAGGCGGGGACGCCGCCGACGAGTCGGTGGCGAGCCTGCTGCGCGACATCACCGAATCCGAGGTGATCCGCGACGTCGGCGAAGTGCGCGACATCGTCGCCGCGGAGCAGCGCCTGGCGGCCGGACGCTATGGCGTGTGCATCGACTGCGAGGCGCCCATCGACCCCAGGCGACTGGAAGCCTACCCCACTGCAAAGCGCTGCATCGCGTGCCAGCAGCATCGCGAGAAGACACGGGCGGCGTCGAAATACACGGGCCGCTGAATCGGCTCGAGCCGCCCGACATTCGCGGAGCCTTCCTCGCCCTGCGCGCTCGACGCACTCGTTCCGCGCATGTCCACTCTATGGCCTCCGCACGATGCGTCACCAAGGTTGGGCCGGCGGGCAATTCAGTCGTCGATCCTGATCACCGGCGGAGGTGCCCATGTTCCGGCCGCAATCTCGGGTGCAGGGTCATACGTTCTGATGATGAGATAGAACGGCCCTTCGCCGACGGGCAGCCAATTGGCTCTCAGAATCGGATCCTTCGGTGCGTCGTGCCGAATCGCGATGGTCAATGATCCGTCCGAGTTGCGCACGACACCCTTGGTCCGGTCGCCGAAGGAATATCTCCCGATCGGATTCTCGATCAGATCGAAGCTGTTTTGATCGTAGGCGGTGATCGACCAGAACGAACCGACCGGAGGCAGCTTGCCTTGCGCAAACGTCATCGTGTATTCGCGTTCGCCGGTCAACGGCTGGCCGTTGTCATCCAGACTGCGCTGGTGATAGACCGAATCCTCGGCCAAATTGCCGTAGCCACCTCGGGCAATGGCGGCATTCAGTGCCCAGTCGTTGCGGATCCTGCCGATCTTGTCGGAGTAGTTCCAGCCGTTCACGTTGTTCGCGATGCCGAACTGCGCCGCGACGACGATTCTCTCTGCGGCAACAATTGCCCGCTCGAGACCTCTTCGCACCGGGGGCATCAGTCCATCTGGATCGTAACGTCCGCTCCCCAAACCGATCCGCTGCCAGCGCAGCAGCAATCCCTGATAGTCGGCGGGCACGGGATTCCTCGCGATCATGTGATCGAGAACGGAAAAGAACCCGAGGCCGTTGAAGGGCTCGAGCGGTTCGGTGACAGGCAGGTCATCAACCGGATAGTTGGCTCCCACCGCCGGCGCCCCTGGCGCCTGATCGAACTCCCGCAGCGTGAAGCGTTTGAGTATCTGCGCGGCCGCTGCCTCGTCGTCGCCGCCTGTGCTGGCAACGCGCATCAACAGCCAGAGGTCGTTGGCCGTCTGCTGGAGCACCTGGGCGCCTGCCGGTACCGTCCCCCGGTAGCCGGGTCCGGCAAATACGTAGTCCACTCCGCCGGGACCGGAAACCGTTCGGCTGATCCGCGTATTGACGTTTCCCGCCGCATCCACGACCAGGGCAACGTAGTACCGCTCTCCCATGGACGGCACGCGCAGGATCACGGGGCCCGCCGAAAGGTCGAGATAGGCCGAGCCGTACAACGTGTCGTTGTTCGGTGCCTTGATTACCCGTCCGTCACCCGGTCTGGCCAAGCGGTCGAAGTAATAGAAGCGGTTGACCGGCGCATAGATGACCTGGTCTTCTCGCACCCGATGCATTTCGTTGTGCATGCGCCGGGCCATCTCGACGCGCGGGTAACCATAAAGATACGCATCGATTCCCATCGCGTACGCTTCCTCTTCGGCGGCCTCGTCAGCCATCCTCGCGAAGGCACGGGCTTGCTCGTCAGTCTGTGCGCTCACACCAGCCGCCGCGAACGAAGCGACGAGGAAGATCGAAGGCAGAAGATACTTCAGAATGATGTGGTTGGGCTTCCAGCTTCGTTCCTGGATGGCGATGCGCCCCTGATAGACATTGAACCCGACACGCGAAACCTGATTCATTGTCCGACGAGCAGCGAGCCGCCCTTCTGTCTCGGCGGGCACTCCTTGAACGATGCCATGTGCGCACCAACCGCATCGAGCATCTGCCCACCAAAGGCGATGCCCATCCGCATCGCGAGATCGTTCGACTTCTGTCCGTCGTGGCGCTCGTAGGGATCCATCCGCAGGTTGAACACGAGCGCGCTGGGCCGGTGGCTGTCGAAGAACCCCTCGCGCGCCTGCAAGTGTGATTTCCATGGGCCAATTCGCACGGCGGTGAACTTCGACTCATCGTAGTAATAGACCACGCTCCGCGCCGATGGGACTGCACCGGTCCAGTGCGCCAGGTTGTCGACCCCGTCGATGCAGACATCGTGGCTGGCCTTCAATTGCGAACGCACGTCTCCTGCGCCGGCCGCTGCGGCGAGCGTCGTGAAAAGGTCCTCGTGCGTTTGAATCCCGTTCGAGACACTGGCAGCCGCAATGCGTGCAGGCCAACGCACGAGAAGCGGAACGCGTACGCCGCCTTCCCAGGTCGTCGCCTTCTCGCCCCGGAACGGGGTGGCGCCGCCGTCCGGCCACCACGACACCATCGCCCCGTTGTCCGTGGTATAGACGACGATGGTGTTGTCGGCGATCTTCAGGTCGTCGAGCAGTTTCAGAAGTTGGCCGACGTGCCCGTCGTGCTCCATCAGTCCACTGCCATAGATATCGAACTCGGAGGAGATCTCGCTGGCCAGGTTGCGCGACTCCGGCTTGAGGTGGGTGTAGATGTGCATGCGACTCGAGTTGTACCAGGCGAAGAAGGGCTGCTTCCGGTCAGCCGCATCGGCAATGAAGCGCTTCGTCCGAGCCAGGAACTCCTCATCGATCGTTTCCATCCGCTTGGATGTCAAGGGACCGGTATCGGTGCAGCGCTGCCCGCCCCATGGTCCGAAGCGGGGGTCCACGGCGGTGTCATCGACAGCAGCGGCAACACAATCGAGGACTCCGCGCGGCAGGTAGCGCGCGTTGAAGGCGGGATCCTGCGGCCATATGCGCAGCTCCGGTTCCTCCTCGGTGTTCAGGTGGTAGAGGTTGCCGAAGAACTCGTCGAATCCGTGCACGGTGGGGAGATGCGTGTTGCGGTCGCCGAGGTGATTCTTTCCAAACTGGCCGCTGCGATAGTCCAACGTCTTCAGGATCTCGGCGAGGGTGGGATCGCGCGCATCGAGGCCGATCGGGGAGCCGGGCATTCCCACTGTCGTCAGGCCCGTGCGTATCGGCAGCTGACCGGTGATGAATGCAGCGCGCCCCGGGGTCGAACTCGGATGTGCATAGTGATCGGTGAACAGGATGCCTTCTCGCCCGATGCGATCGATATTGGGCGTGGGCACCATCATGCCGTGGCTGTAGAGCCCGACATTGGAGTATCCAACGTCATCGGCCATGATGACGAGAATGTTCGGACGCTGTTGGGCAAGCGTCGAACCCGACGACGTGAATGCGGCCGCGACAGCGGCGGCAGCGATGGTGCGCGAGACCTTGGGCTCGATCTTCATGATGCAGCTCCGGGAACGGACGAGGGATGGGGGGCGGGAGCGCCGAGGCGCCGCCGGATTTCCGGCATGTCGCGTGCGACTCGGCCGTAGAATGCCTTGAGTCCGGAACATAGGTAGTTCAGTCCCGCCTCTCCATCGGGCGTGGACAGCAGGCGATTCTTCGGGCACTCGCCCCAGCAGAGATGGAGGTGCTCGCAGGATCGGCAGTATGCGGGGAGCGTGTCGCGCTTGGCGAGTCCGAAGGACACCTGCCGTTGCGAAAACGCCAAGTCGCCCTCGTGGACGCGCCCGATGTCGCCCAGCCGATACTCCGGATAGACGAAATGGTCGCAGGCGTACAGGGTTCCGTCATGTTCGAGCGCGAGCGCCTTCCCGCAGACGGGCGATGCCACGCAGGTCTGCGCCGGCATCCCGAGGGACTGCGCCACCGCCGTCTCGAACACGTTCACATGCACGCGCCCGAAGTGCTGTGCCAGCCAATCGTCCCACACGGCGCAGAGGAATGCGCCGTAGTCCCCGGCATCGACGGACCAGTCCGTGACGACCGAATCCGGCTCTCCGGCCCTGGCAGGCGCGCTGCCAGGCAGTGAAGGCGCGTTGGATTTCAGCCGAGCGGATCCCGTTTCTGCGAAACACCTGGGCTCGACACAGGGTGTGAACTGCACGCGCCACGTCCCGGTCTCCCGCGACAGGAAGCGCCATACATCGAGCGGGCTGCGCGCCACGTCGCGGTTGACCACGCACAGTGCAGCGAAGGCCACTTGCGCATCGCTCAGCATCCGGGCTGCGCGCATCACCCGATCAAAAGTTGGCGCCCCGCCCCTGGTGACGCGATACCTGTCGTGCAACGCGCGCGGACCGTCGATCGACAGCCCCACCATGAACCGGTTCCGCTGGAGGAAGCGCACCCATTGTTCATCCAGAAGAATCCCGTTGGTCTGCAGATCATTCTCGATGCGCTGCCCGCGCTTGCGGTACTCCGCCTGCAAGGCGACGACCCGTTCGAAGAACGCGAGACCCATGACAGTCGGCTCCCCGCCCTGCCAGGAGAAGACTACCTCCTCTCCCGTATTGGCCTCGATGTACTGACGGATGTGCTGCGCCAAAGTGGCCTCATCCATCCGCGCATTCGGTCGATGCCCGAGCAACCCGGTCTTGTGCAGATAGAAGCAGTACGTGCAGTCCAGATTGCATAGCGCTCCGGCAGGCTTGACCATCGTGTGAAAACGATAGGCGCGCCCCGGAGGCAGCGGCCGCAGCGTGTTGACGGGAACCAACGTGGACGACAAGACGCTTCCCCCCGAGCGGCCGGGATTGCGGCAGCGCCACCACACCTTGCCGGCGCATGTTATGGCATCAGCACCCGGCCCTCCGGGCGCCTGTCGCAAGATCCTAACGATTCGCCCATGCCGGCGCACCAAGGTCGCGCCCAAAATAGGCGCGATATCCGAGTGTCAGCATGGATTCTCCCAGATTGGGTAAAGTACCATAGCATTTGTTGTGCATGCTGGTATAGGCTTCACCATTTTTGATCAGGAGTTGTCAATATGCCATGTCCTGCCGCCCGCATGCTCATTGCGATGATCGCGTCAGTCACGCTGCTCGCCGACGCATCGGGGCAGGAGCAGGACGACCAGACCCCGAAGGGGGTGAACCCCAAGGACAACATCACCAAGATCGACCTGATCTACAGTCGCGAGGCGTTCGAGGGGGACGTGCGCATCCACAGCCTGAGCTTCAGGTTCGACCGCGCGCTCGACGCGCGCTGGGGTGCGAACATCGAGTTGCCGCTGCTCCGGTTCGAGGCGCCGGGTCTCACCGAATCGGGTATGGGAGACGCACAGTTTCGCCTGCGCTACGTGAATAGCCAGGGCTTGCTCGCCTACATCGCCGCGGCCGAGCTCATCGCTCCGACGGCCGGGGACGACGTGCTGGGCTCGGGCAAGTGGCAGGTCAACCCGGTGGTCGGAGCAGTTCTGGCGCTCTCCCAGACCGCCTTCGTATACGCAGGCTACAAGCACATCTGGTCAATCGCAGGCGACAACGATCGCCCCGACATCGACCAGAGCCAGCCTCGCCTGCTCGCAGCCATCACGTCACACAAGGGCTGGTGGGTGTTGGGCGATCTCAAGTACACCCGTGACCACGAGGCGCGCACCAACCTTCTGGATATGGAAGCGGAAGCGGGGACGATGCTCTCTCCGTCCATGGCCATTGCTGCGCGCGTCGGGACCTCGGCATTGGACAGCACACGCGATTCCAAGTTGAGCGTCAACTTTCGCTATATCTTCCGATGAAAATGGCATTAGCCCATTCTCATCCATCCGCCGCACACGCGATGGAGACGCCGCCTCGCCATCGAAGCGCTGCACGAACGGTATGTCATGTCCGCTTGCCGGCTTTACTGGCAACTGCTGCAGCAGCCATGCTTGGCGGCAGCCTTCACGTGGCACTGGCGCAGCAGCCCTCGCAGCCACCGCAGTCGCCAGTGACGTTCGGGTTGGAGGCCGCTGCGCAAGGAACCACCGAGTATCACGCCTTTTGGGGACTGGCCCAAGAATTCTCGCCGAGTTCCGGTTACGCAAAGTCCTACACTTGGCTGGAGGCATATGCCAAGCCCTTTATGAAGGGTGAGTGGACGATGTCTCCGGGGTTGAGTGCGTACGGCGGCGCTTCCATGCTCGGCTCCGGCACTTTGGACGATGATCTCTTCCTGCAGGGCAACACCGGACGCGTGCTGCTCGAAGATGCATACCTGGGCCTCCGCGCCACCAGCCAGAGCGGTCTCGCTGTCGATGCTTCGGCAGGTGCGCAGCCATACAAGCTCGGACAGGGCCTGTTGCTGTCCGTGGGGGCCGGTAATGGATTCGAGCGCGGCGCAGCCATCCTCTCTCCGCGGCGAGCCTGGGAGATGACCGGCATCGCGCGCGCTTCCCTGCATGGATTTACGGTCGAAGCGTTCTATCTTGACGCCAACGAGCTGAAATCGGGCGATACGGGCACTAAACTGGCGGGTGGACGTTTCGAATGGGCCTCGCGACCCGACAGCGCGTTAGGTGCGGCCTATTTCAAGGTGCTCTCTTCATCGGCACCTTATCCCAAGGCCCCGCTGGTCATCATCGACAGCGGCCGCGATGGCCTGGAATCCGTCGATCTCTACTGGCGATACGAAGCTTCAGCGGGACCGTTGGCCGGGTTCTCCTTTCTCGGTGAAGCCGCGTTTCAGCGCAACGACCGGATCGACATGAAGGCACACGGCTTCGGTGCCGAGATCGGTTACCGCTTCGGCAAACTGCCCTTCTCGCCCAGGATCAGCTATTCGCCACGCGTATTCTCCGGCGACGATCCCGGAACGAGCAGCCTGGAGCGCTTCGACTCCCTCTTCTATGACGGGGCACCCGACACCTGGTCCTCGGGCGGCAACGGCTCCTTCGCTTTCTACAACTCGAATCTCGTCATCCACCGAATTCGCCTGGATTTGATCATAAGCGAGCGCGACTTCGTGAACCTGTCATATTGGAACGTGCATGCCGAGCAAGCGAACAGCCCCGTCCAGTATGGCCAGGCGGCACGGCTGAAAATTACCGACTCTGGGCCGGTACTCGTGACAGGATTTCCCGAGCGCGCGTTGTCGCAAGAGTTCTATCTGGAGCATACGCGTGTATTAAGCCAGCATTTCTTCCTCACCTGGGGGGTCGCGGCCGCCATCCCGCAAAGCGGTGTCAAGGCGCTGGTGTCAGACGCCAAGACCTGGTGGGGCGGTTTCGTGAATGTGACGTGCCGCTTCTGATGCTTGCGATGCAATCCGGAAAGCAGACGCTGGCCGGCTGACTGCATAGGAGAAGAGAATATGGAGCAATGTCCAGCGAACACGCGAAGAAAGATCATCCGAGGTGGCTTGCTGCTCGCCGGTGCGCTCGCGCTGAGCAGGCAGGCCGACGCCGAGGACGACACGAAGGAAATCAAGCGGGCCGATGTCAGGCAGATAGCTGAAACAACCTTGAAGCGCCTGTACGCACTGGATCCGAAGTCAAAGGACGTGATCGAGCATGCCGCAGGGTACGGAGTTTTCAGCAATTTCGGAATGAAGCTGTTTCTCCTCGGAGGAGGAGGCGGAGAAGGCGTGGTCTACGAGCAGGCGTCGAAGAATGAAACCTTCATGAAGATGGTTCAACTCAAGGCCGGTCTGGGCTTCGGGGTCAAGCGGTTCAGCGTGGTGTTCGTATTCGGGAACCGCAGCGCATTACGGAGGTTCGTCACATCCGGCTGGGAGTTCAGCGGCCAGGGCACGGCCGCTGCGAAGCTCGAGAACAAGGGCGGCAGTGCGCAGGCGGCGATCAACGTCGCACCGGACGTCAAGATGTACCAACTCACCAAGAGCGGCCTTGCATTGGAATTGACCGCCGCCGGAACGAAGTACTACACGGACAAGGAACTAAACTAGGCCATTTGAAGGCATTCGGAAGCAACTCCCGGGCACCACAGTTCGCAGATGCGTAAAGTCGTTCAGGGCTCCGGCACGACGGGCGGTGCTCGCCAATCTCCGTTGCGGATAGCGTCCCGGGGAAGATAAGTCCGGAACGTCAAGCCGAAGGCCGTCGCGGGAACCGGTAGCCAGTTGCTCTCGTGCTCATGCCCCGGAGACTCGTGTTGTATATAAAGCGCAATGCTGCCGTCCGGATCACGTTCGAGTATGGCAAGCATCGGCGAGTTGATCACGTAGCGCTTCAGCGGATTGGCATACAACAACCGCTGCGGCGTGTATGCCGTAATCGACCAGAACGCATCCACCGGCGGCAATTGTCCAGCTTCGAGGCGAAGGATGTATCGCTTTCGCCCGTCGAAAGCTCCGCCGTTCGCGTCGGCAACGTAACCGACGCCGAGAAATTCTTCCGCTGCGTTGCCGAGGATACCCAGCATGGCACCAACCGCACGCGTGGTGTAATCGTTACCGAGAAATTCGCGCGTCCCGAACAACTCCGCCGATGACCGCACGCGACGCGCCCGCTTGTTCATTTCCTCCAGGCCATCGCGCATCCCCGAGAGCATGGCCTCCGCATCGGCTGCATCGGATGTCGAAAACACCCTGCCCGGTACAATTCCGATCGCTTCGAACGATCGCCTCAAATCCACCTCCTCCCGCAGGACCGGCATGAACTGCTGCATCCAACCGAGCACGCGGAAATAACCGCTGCTGATGGGATGCCGCCGCAGATTTACAGGAGCAACGAGCGGAGGAATCGGCGCCGGCACCGGGGACACCCTCCCTCGGTATGCAGAGAGCGTTTGCACGCGGTAGCCATCCTGCAGCGCGTGGACGGCCGGCAAGTCACTTGCGTTCATCAGCTGTGTTCGAAAGAAAGCGAGCGCAAGCGTGGTAGGCGAATAAAAGACCTCGCGGATCCCAGTTGGAACGTCACCGCTCCAGCCTGACGCCGCGATGAGGAAGTCGCCGCCGACGTGGCCGTTCGTGCGAGGCGTGACGTAGCCGATGATCCAGGTGTAGAGGTCGAGCAACTGCAGGGAGACGTAGCGGTCAGCCTCGAACGGCGGAACGGTGACCACGACCGGCTCGGCGCGCAGGTCGAGCCAGGCGTAGGAGTATGGTGTGTCGACGTTCGGGGCGATGACGGCCTGATCGTCAGGCGAGGCAACGTCGCGCACGTGACCCACATGATTCAGAGGGGCCTTGAACTCCGGAGAGTGTGGATCGAGCGCCTGCCCGTGCAGTATGTTGTACAGATCGACGGTGGGATATCCCCAGACGTAGGCTGACCGTGCGATCTCGCGCATCGCCGCCGGGTCACTGGCGACGGCTAAAGCCGCCTGCATGCATGAGACGATCAGTGCAGGAACGGCGATCAGGCGACGGACGGCCTCGCCCGCGCCGGAGTGTAGTCCCTGCCCGCGACCGTGGTCATTCACGGAATCGCTTCCATTCGCTCGTCCGAAGCAGCTGATCGCATTCGCGCTCGTTGAGCTTGTTCCCGAGGAACTGCCCGCGCCGTTTTGCGAAGTCGCGCGCCATGATGGCGTCGCGACGATCGTCACGCTTCATCCCTTCGACCTCTTTCGCCACATGCATCCGCGCCCAGCGGTAACGGCGCTCGCTCCCGTCGTAGCGGTCCTCGCAGTACTGCATTGCGCCGGCAAAAGCGCCCAGACGCTTTGCCTCAGAGGAACCCTGCGCCTTCGCGAGGGCATTGACGCACAGCAGGCCTGCAGCCGCGATGAGTAATGCCGTCCTGATCATATTCGCCACCCATCCTGTTCGCATCATCGATGAAAAGCTGTAAATTATGCTGCTTCGCACGCGATTGGAAGACTGGCTATCAAGATTTCTGCCCATCTTGGGCATAACAATAAAGCCTCTTAAGCAGGTTTCAGGTGAAACCACACTATCTCGCAAAGGTCGAATCGCTGCGTGCGCTTGACGACTTCCATGATTCGTTCGATCGTGCGTTCTCGATTGTCGCGTTCATAACGAACCGATTTCTGGTTGACCATATGCTCCGCGCCGGCCGCCTGCTGGTGGAGAACGATTACATCGAGCTCGTCATCTGGGGGGTGCTTGCGCACCAGAACGTCGCACATCTGCTGCCGCCCGGGAGCATGCCCACCGCGATATTGAGACGCGATGGATATGTGCCCGATTACGAGCGGAGGATGCGTCCGATGAAGTTGCGCGATGTGGCCCAGATCACAGGCCTCCCGCGCGAGACAGTCCGGCGCAAGCTGGAGCAGCTCGCGAGAAGGGGCTACGTGCTGCGAACCGAAGAGGGCTGGATGGTGAGCGTGGAGCGCGTGGAACCCGAGCTACGTGAGTTCACGCGGGAGAGTGTCCTTCGGCTCGTCACGGCGGCTGACGAGGTGATGAGAGCGCTGATCGATGCTGATGCAGAGGCGAGCGCTCCTGTGCAAAGGCGCGCCGACGAATGAGCGGCCCTGAATAGAACCAACGCACGTCCCGCCAGGCTCTACAATGAGCGACTGGATGCGCCGGAGGAGACGCATGGACATCAGCGAGACCAGACGCATCGCCACACGGCAGTCGTCGGCCAGGCCCTACGACATGCGCCAGGCGCGCATCGATCTCACCGCAGCACTGCGCAATGCGGCGCGCATGGGCTTGAGCGAGGGAGTCTGCAACCACTTCAGCCTCGAAGTGCCGGGCGAGCCGGACAAGTTCCTGATCAATCCGCAGGGCCTGCACTGGTCGGAGATCACCCCCGGGGATCTGATGGTGGTGGATGCCGAGGGCAGGATCGTGGACGGCAGGCACGTGGTCGAGCCGACCGCGTTCTTCATCCACCTGGGCGTACACCGCGTGGCGAGGAAGAAGGCGGTTCTCCATACCCACATGCCATGGGCCACTTCGCTCACGCTGTTGCAGAACCCGACGCTCGAGACGCGCGCGAACCAGAATGCGATGCGCTTCCACGGGCGGGTCGCCTATGACATGGAGTTCGGCGGCCCGGCGCTGGCCGCCGACGAGGGCGCGCGCATCGCCAACGCGATGCAGGGCAAGGACATCGTGTTCATGACCCATCACGGCGTGATGGTGTGCGGCGAACGGATGGACCATGCCTTCGACGATCTCTATTATCTGGAGCGCTCGTGCATGGTGCAGGTGATGGCACTGGGCAGCGGGCGTCCGCTGCGGCTGGTGGAGGAAGCCATGGCAGCGAAGACCTGCGCGGCGATCGAGGGCGAACGCCAGCAGTCGGAACTGCATTTCGCGGCGCTCAAGCGCGTCCTGGATCGCGAAGCGCCGGGCTGGTCGGTGCTGTAGCGTACGGACGCGCCCGCGGAGGTAGCGCGAAGTTCTTTCTGTTTTGCGCTGGTCTGGTCTGTTCTACGCTGGTCTGTGCTGCGCTGGGGCACGGCGTTGGCGAAGCCTCCGTCGTCCCGGCGAAAGCCGGGATCCAGCCGAACGGACGGGGCCTTCCGCCTCGCGCCCGCGTTATGCCGGGGGAGTCTGTCGCCGGGAACGCCGCGTGCTGACGGCCAGAGTCGGCCGCCTCCCCGCGCCTGCCGCGTGCGGCCGGCGCGCGGATGACGCCGCGTGGCGGCGCCAGCCGACGTCAATCCGAACAAACCGGAGGCGCTTTTGGACATGCTGACGGAGCAGGACGTCTACCTGTTTCGGGAGGGAACTCACTTCCGCGCGCACGACAAGCTCGGTGCGCATCCCGGCACCCAGGACGGCCGCCACGGCACCAGTTTCCGCGTATGGGCGCCGAACGCCCGGCGGGTGGCCCTCATCGGAGATTTCAACGGCTGGAGCGGAGAATCGCACGTCCTGTCGGCGCGCGCCGATTCCAGCGGCATCTGGGAGACCTTCGTCCCCGACGTGGGCGAGGGCGCCTGCTACAAGTACCGGGTGCTCTCGGCCCGAGGCGAGTCCTTCGACAAGGCCGATCCCTACGCTTTCCGCTCCGAGTTGCCCCCGCGCACGGCCTCGGTCGTATGGACTCTCGACTACGAATGGCACGACGGCGAGTGGATGCGCACTCGTGCGGCGGCGAACGCGCTCGATGCACCGATGTCGGTCTACGAGGTGCATCTCGGATCCTGGCGGCGCAATCCCGAGGACGGCTACCGCCACCTGACCTATCGCGAGCTGGCGCACGAACTCGCCGATTACGTCGCGCATATGGGCTTCACGCACGTGGAACTCATGCCGGTCATGGAGCACCCGTTCTACGGATCCTGGGGCTACCAGGTCACGGGCTTCTTCGCACCCACGGCGCGCTACGGCACGCCGCAGGACTTCATGTACCTCGTCGACGTGCTGCACCAGCGCGGCATCGGCGTCATCCTGGACTGGGTGCCCTCGCACTTTCCGCAGGACGGGCACGGCCTGACCTATTTCGACGGCACCTATCTGTACGAGCACGCCGACCGGCGCCAGGGCTATCACCCCGAGTGGGGCAGCTATATCTTCAATTACGGGCGCGCCGAGGTGCGCGATTTCCTCGGCAGCAGCGCGCTGTTCTGGCTCGAGCGCTATCATGTGGACGCGCTGCGGGTCGATGCGGTGGCCTCGATGCTCTACCTGGACTACTCGCGCCAGCCGGGCGAGTGGATCCCGAACCGCTACGGCGGCAACGAGAACCTCGAGGCAATCGATTTCCTGCGTGCCTTCAACGAGGCCACCTATCGCGATCATCCCGACACGCAGACCATCGCCGAGGAGTCCACCGCGTGGCCGCAGGTGTCGCGACCGACCTGGCGCGGCGGCCTCGGTTTCGGCCTGAAGTGGAACATGGGCTGGATGCACGACACCCTCGCCTTCTTCCAGCAGGATCCGATCTATCGCAAGTACCATCACGACAAGCTCACCTTCAGCCTGTGGTACGCCTTCACCGAGAACTTCATGCTGGCGCTGTCGCACGACGAGGTCGTGTATGGCAAGGGATCCTTGTTCGGCAGGATGCCGGGCGACGAATGGCAGAAGTTCGCCAACCTGCGTGCGCTCTACGGCTACATGTGGGCGCATCCCGGCAAGAAGCTGCTGTTCATGGGCGGGGAGATCGCCCAGCACGCGGAATGGCAGCACGAGGGCAGCCTGCACTGGCATCTGCTCGGGCACGGCATGCACGCCGGCGTGCAGCGCTGGGTGCGTGACCTGAACACCTTCTATCGCGGCACGCCGGCGCTGCACGAGCTGGACTTCGCCGCGGAAGGCTTCCAGTGGATCGACTGCTGCGACACGCAGAACAGCGTGATCGCCTTCCTGCGCAAGGGACGCGGCGCGCACGAGGACGTTCTGGTGGTGTGCAACTTCACTCCGATGGTGCGCGAGAACTACCGGCTGGGCGTTCCGACCGCCGGCGCCTGGCGCGAGTGCCTCAACAGCGATGCCGGGCTGTACGGCGGCAGCGGCCAGGGCAACGGCGGCAGCGTCGAGTCGGTGCCGCTGCCCGCGCACGGCCATTTCCATTCGCTGAACCTGCGCCTGCCTCCGCTGGGCGTGCTCTTCCTGGTCCGCAGCGCATGACGGTCAAATCGCTCGACACCGATCGCGCAGCGCCGCCTTCCCCGCCCGATGGCGGGCACGTGCGCGCCGTCATCGAGAACGTGACGCCCCAGGTCGACTGCGGACGCCATCCGATCAAGCGCGTGCTGGGTGAGCGCGTGCACGTCGAGGCGGACGTATTCACCGACGGACACGACAGCGTCGCGGCGCAGCTCGTGTTCCGCCGCGGCGACGAGGAAGGCTGGCACGGCGTGTTCATGCAGCCCCTGGGCAACGATCGCTGGCGCACTTCCTTCACCGTCACGGCGCTGGGCTGCTGGCTCTATTGCGTGCGGGCCTGGGTGGATCACTTCGACACTTGGCGCCGCGACCTGGTCAAGCGTCGCGCGGCGGGACAGGATCTGGGCGTCGAGTTCCAGCGCGGCGCGGAAATGGTGGAGGCAGCCGCCCAGCGCGCGCGTTCGGACCCGCTCGCTCACTGGGCCGCACGGCTGCGCGACGAGAGTGCGGGCGCAGAGGCGCGCTATCGGGCAGCCGAGGACGAGTCGCTGCACGCGCTCATGCGCGCCCATCCCGACCCCGGCCTGGTCGCGCACTTTCCTCGCACGCTTGCCGTGACGGTGGATCGCGTGCGCGCCCGCTTCTCCAGCTGGTACGAGCTCTTCCCGCGCTCGACCTCGCCGGATCCGCTGCGTCACGGCAGCTTCCGCGACTGCGAGGCACGGCTGCCTTACGTGGCCTCGATGGGCTTCGACGTGCTCTATCTGCCGCCGATCCATCCCATCGGGCTGGCGCATCGCAAGGGCCGCAACAACAGCGTGCAGGCGCAGCCCGACGAGCCCGGCAGCCCGTGGGCAATCGGCGCGGCGGAGGGCGGGCACAAGTCGGTGCATCCGCTGCTGGGCAGCCTGGAGGATCTGCGGCGGCTGGTGGAGAGTGCGCGGGCGCTGGACATCGACATCGCGCTCGACATCGCCTTCCAGTGCAGCCCGGATCATCCCTACGTCGCGCAGCATCCGGAGTGGTTCCAGATGCGGCCCGATGGCACCATCCAGTACGCGGAGAACCCGCCCAAGAAGTACCAGGACATCTATCCGTTCGACTTCGAATCGCCCGAGTGGCGCGCCCTGTGGCACGAGCTCAGGAGCGTGGTGGAGTTCTGGATCGCCGAAGGCGTGCGCGTGTTCCGCGTCGACAACCCCCACACCAAGCCGTTCGCGTTCTGGGAGTGGCTGATCGGCGAGGTGAAGGCCGCCCACCCGGACACGATCTTCCTGTCGGAGGCGTTCACCCGACCGAAGGTCATGCACCGCCTGGCCAAGCTCGGCTTCACGCAGTCGTATACCTACTTCGCGTGGCGCAACACCAGGCAGGAGCTGATCGACTACTTCACCGAGCTCACGCGGGGCGATGCACGCGAATACTTCCGCCCCTGCCTGTGGCCCAATACCCCCGATATCCTGACCGAGTACCTGCAGTACACCGGCCGGCCCGGCTTCATGCTGCGCGCCGTGCTCGCCGCCACGCTCGGGGCGAGCTGGGGCGTGTACGGGCCTGCGTTCGAGCTGATGGAACACGCGCCGCGCGAGCCCGGTTCCGAGGAGTATCTCGATTCCGAGAAGTACCAGCAGCGCCATTGGGATCTCGACCGCGCCGACAGCCTGAAGGCGTATCTGGCGCTGCTCAACCGCGTGCGGCGGGAGAACCCGGCGCTGCAGTCGGACTGGTCGCTGCGCTTCCACCCTGTCGACAACGAGGCGCTGCTGTGCTACAGCAAGTGCAGCGAGGACCGCGAGAACTGCGTGCTGATCGTGGCCAATCTCGACGTGCACCATGCGCAGTCGGGCTGGCTGGAGCTGGATCTGGACGCACTCGGCGTGGAGCCCGCGCGTGCGTTCCAGGCGCACGATCTGCTCTCCGGTGCGCGCTTCCTGTGGCAGGGCAGTCGCAACTACGTCGCGCTGGATCCGACGCAGGGGCCGGCGCACGTGCTGCGCGTGCGCCGCCGCGTGCGGCGCGAGCACGACTTCGACTACTTCCTATGACCACGATCGAGGCGTTCGACGCGCGGGCCGGACGGGGAGCGGCGCAGGCCGTTTCCTGCCCGGTTCGCAACGCGCGCCCCGGCGCTGCCCGAGGCTGACCATGGACCGCGAGTCGAGCATCGTCGGCGCGCTGCCGCAGGCGGCATCCTCGCCGCTGCGCCCACCCCTGTGGTTCAAGGACGTGGTCATCTACGAGGCGCACGTGCGCGCCTTCTTCGACAGCAACGGCGACGGCATCGGCGACTTCCCCGGCCTCACCAGCAAGCTCGACTACATCCGCGACCTGGGGGTGGATGCCATCTGGCTGCTGCCCTTCTACCCGTCGCCCGGCAAGGACGACGGCTACGACATCTCCGATTATCACGACGTCCACCCCCAGTACGGCACCATGCAGGACTTCCGCCAGTTCGTGCGCGAGGCACACAAGCGGGGCCTGCGCGTGATCACCGAACTGGTGGTCAACCACACCTCGGACCAGCACGCCTGGTTCCAGGCGGCCCGCCGCGCGCCGGCCGGTTCGAACAAGCGCGACTACTACGTGTGGAGCGCCGACCCGAACAGGTACGCGGGCACGCGCATCATCTTCACCGACACCGAAAGCTCCAACTGGGCCTGGGATCCGCTGGCCAACGCCTACTACTGGCACCGCTTCTTCAGCCACCAGCCGGACCTGAACTTCGACAATCCGCACGTGCTCAAGGCGGTTACGCGGGCCATGCGCTACTGGCTGGACATGGGCGTGGACGGCCTGCGGCTCGACGCCATTCCCTACCTGTGCGAACGCGAGGGCACCAGCAACGAGAACCTGCCGCAGACGCATGCCGTCATCAAGCAGATCCGCCGCGCGCTCGATTCGCACTACGGAGACCGCATGCTGCTGGCGGAGGCGAACCAGTGGCCGGAGGACGTGCGCGACTACTTCGCCGACGGCGACGAATGCCACATGGCCTTCCACTTCCCGCTGATGCCGCGCATCTACATGGCCATCGCGCAGGAGGAGCGCCACCCCATCGTCGAGATCATGGGGCAGACACCCGACATTCCGGACGCCTGCCAGTGGGCCATCTTCCTGCGCAATCACGACGAGCTGACGCTGGAGATGGTCACCAGCCGCGAACGCGACTACATGTACCGCATGTATGCGGCCGAGCCGCGCGCGCGCATCAACCTCGGCATCCGCCGGCGCCTGGCGCCGCTGATGGAGAACGACATCCACCGCATCCAGCTGGTCAACAGCCTGCTGCTGTCCATGCCGGGGTCGCCCATCATCTACTACGGCGACGAGATCGGCATGGGCGACAACATCTTCCTCGGCGACCGCAACGGCGTGCGCACGCCCATGCAGTGGAGCCCCGACCGCAACGCCGGGTTCTCGCGCGCCGATCCCCAGCGTCTGTACTTCCCGCCGATCATGGACCCGGTGTACGGCTACGAGGCGGTGAACGTGGAAGCGCAGTCGCGCGATCCGTCCTCGCTGCTCAACTGGATGAAGCGCATGCTGGCGGTGCGCCGCACCACGCGCGCCTTCGGGCGCGGCACCCTGCGCTTCCTCAAGCCGGGTAACCGCAAGGTGCTTGCCTATCTGCGCGAGCACGAAGGCGACGTCATCCTGTGCGTGGCGAACATGGCACGCTCGGCGCAGCCGGTGGAACTGGACCTGTCCGCGTACAAGGGGCTGGTGCCGGTGGAGATGGTCGGGCGGACGGCCTTCCCGCCCATCGGCGATCTGCCCTACCTGCTGAGCCTGTCGAGCCACGGCTTCTACTGGTTCCGCCTCACTGCCGATGCACCGGCGCCGTCGTGGCACGAGGAGCGCCTGGCACCCGAGGACCTGCCGGTGCTGGTGCTGTTCGACGGCTGGAACACCTTCTTCCGCGACCGCGTGGTGCCGTGGCGCATCGGCATGGCCGAGCGCGTGCGCGACAGTCTCGAGACCGCCGCGCTTCCCCGCTATATTGCCCGGCAGCGCTGGTACGCCGCCAAGGGCGAGGCGATCACGCGCGCCGCGCTGGTCGAGCACGTCGAGATCGACACGGGCGGGCACCACTCCCTGCTGGCGGTGACCGAGGTGACCGGTGCCGCGGAGACCGCGCGCTACTTCGTGCCGCTCACCCTCGCCTGGGAGCAGGAGGAGGAGCGCGTGCGGGTGCTGCAGCCCGCGGTGATCGCGCGGGTGCGCCAGCAGGCGAACGTCGGCGTGCTGGCCGACGCCTTCGCCGACCAGGCGTTCTGCCAGACCCTGGTGGAATGGATGGGAAGCTCGCGCACCCTGCCAGCCGGCACGTCCACGCTGCGCTTCAGCAGCACCGAGGCGTTCGCGGAACTGGGCGGACACGAGGTGCGCAGTCTGCCGCTGCACATGCCCAAGGCACTGAGCAGCAACACCACGGTGAGTCTGGGACAGCGCTTCTTCCTCAAGGGTTATCGGCGCCTGCGCACGGGCGTCAACCCGGAACTGGAGATGGGCCGCTTTCTCACCGCAGTGGCCGGCTTCCGCAACGCCGTCCCGCTCGCCGGCACGCTGGAGCTGGTGCGCGCGGATGGCAGCACCACCACGCTCGCGCTGCTGCAGGGCTACGTCGAGAACCAGGGCGACGGCTGGGACAGCACGCTCGACTACCTGAGGCGCTTCCTCGAAGCGCAGCGCAGCGCCACCGAACCGCTGCCGCCGGACGTGCACGGCGTCTACCTCGCGCTGATGCACACGCTGGGCACGCGCACCGGCGAGCTGCATCGCGCCCTGGCCACGCGCAGCGGCGATCCGGCCTTCGACCCCGAGCCGGCGACGCCGGAAGACCTGCAGCGCTGGCGCCTGCGCGCGCGCAGCGAGGCCGAAGCCACGCTGGAGCGCCTGCAACGCGAGCAGGCGCAGCTGCCGGAGGAGGCCCGCACGCCCGGCGCAGAGGTGATCGCGGTGCGCAACGAGCTGCTCGCGCGCATCGACGCGTCCGCGCCGGACAACGTGCAGACCGTGAAGACCCGCTATCACGGCGACTACCATCTCGGCCAGGTGCTGATCAGCCGCAACGACTTCGTCATCACCGACTTCGAGGGCGAACCCGGTCGCAGCCTGGACGAGCGCCGCGCCAAGCACTCTCCCATGCGCGACGTGGCCGGGATGCTGCGCTCGTTCGACTACGCACAGGCGTGCGCGGTGCGCGAGGCGAGCGCGCAGCGTGTCGAGGATTCCTCGCGCCTGGAGGCGCTGGGCCGCGCCTGGGAGAGCGAGGTGCGGCGCGTGTTCCTGGACGCCTATGCCCAGGCCACGGCCGGCGGCCATCTGTACCGCGACTTCGCCGACATGCGCGCGCTGATCGCGCTGTTCGAGCTCGAGAAGGCCTTCTACGAACTGCGCTACGAGCTGGACAACCGGCCGGCGTGGGTCGCCGTCCCGCTGCGCGGGCTCCTGCGCCAGGCGGGTGCGGCGTGAGCACGCCGCATCCTGGCGCGACCTGACACGGAGGGTCCGATGGACAGAGTGGACGTCTTTCTCGAGCCGGTGCGCGCCTTCCTGGTGCAGATCGGCGCCTATCTGCCGCGCCTCGGCATGGCACTTCTCATCGTGCTGGCGGGATGGCTGCTGGCGAAGGCCCTACGCTTCGCGGTGCAGCGCGCGCTGCGCGCGATCAACTTCGACGTCCTGACGCGTCGCGCCGGCATCGACGGCTTTCTCGAGCAGGGCGGGGTCGAGGGCGACACGGCCGACCTGCTGGCCTGGCTGTCCTACTGGATCGCCATCGTGCTGTCGCTGGTGATCGCCTTCAACGGACTGGGGCTGGGCACCATCACGGAGCTGCTCGGCCGGGTGCTGGCCTTCCTGCCGCGCGTGGCGCTGGCCATCGTGGTGCTCGCCATCGGCCTGTATTTCGCGCGCTTCGTCGGCGGTACGCTCACCGTGTACCTGCGCAATGCGCAGATCCAGGACGCCGACCTGCTCGGCCGGCTGGCGCAGTACGCGGTGGTGGTGTTCGTGGTGCTGGTGGGCCTGGACGTGCTCGATGTCGGTGGCGGCATCGTGCGCCTCACCTTCCTGATCCTGCTCGGCGGCGTGGTGCTGGCCTTCGCACTCGCCTTCGGCCTGGGCGGACAGCGCTGGGCAGGCGCGCTGCTGGAGAGATGGTGGCCCACCGGACGCAGGGAGGATCGCGATGAGCAGCCATGACTCCACCAACGTGCTGGCGATGGTGCCGGCCGGTGGCGAAGGCAGCCGCCTGGCGCCGCTCACCGCGGAGCGCTCCAAGGCGGTGATCGCGGCGGACGTCGAGGTCGGCGAATGCATCGTCATGGACCACACGCTGATCGGACGGGGCGCGCGTCTGCGCCGCGTCATCGTGGACCGCTTCAACGTGGTCCCGCCCGGAACCGCCATCGGCTTCGACCCGAAGCAGGACCGCGCCCGGTGGTTCACCACCGGCTCCGGGATCGTCGTGCTGCCCAAGGGCTCCTACATGCCGCAGAGCACACGCTTCCACTGAGAGACTCCACTCGGGGGGATCCACTTGGCCGCACCGATCAATGCAGTCTGGCCCGGCTCTCCGTATCCGCGCGGTGCCACCTGGGACGGCGAAGGCGTCAACTTCTCGCTGTTCTCGGCGCATGCGGACAAGGTGGAGCTGTGTGTCTTCGATCCGTCCGGCCGCCGCGAACTGCAGCGCATCGAACTGCGCGAGCGCACCGAGCAGATCTGGCACTGCTATCTGCCGGAGGCGCGTCCGGGCCTGCTCTACGGCTACCGGGTGCACGGGCCCTACCGACCCGAGGAAGGCCATCGCTTCAATCCCCACAAGCTGCTCATCGAGCCCTACGCCAAGCATCTGCAGGGCACGTTGAAATGGAGCGATGCGCATTTCGGCTACCGCATCGGCTCGCGGCGCGAGGATCTCTCCATGGACCGGCGCGACAATGCCGCCGGCGTGCCCAAGTGCCGGGTCGTCGACCCGGCGTTCACCTGGGGCAACGACCGGCCGCCGCGCATCCCCTGGCACGACACGGTCATCTACGAGTTGCACGTGCGCGGTTTCACCATGCGCCATCCCCTGGTTCCCGAGCCGCTGCGCGGCACCTACGCCGGGCTGGCGACGGCGCCGGTGATCGATCACCTACAGCGCCTGGGCATCACCACGGTCGAGCTGATGCCGGTGCACAGCTTCATCGACGACCGTCACCTGGTCGAGCGCGGGCTGCGCAACTACTGGGGCTACAACTCCATCGGCTTCTTCGCACCGGATACGCGCTATTCCGCCACCGGCCGCATCAGCGAGTTCAAGACGATGGTCAAGACGCTGCACTCGGCGGGGCTGGAAGTGATCCTGGACGTGGTCTACAACCACACGGCCGAGGGCAACCAGATGGGGCCCACGCTGTGCTTCCGCGGCGTGGACAACGCCTCCTACTACCGCCTGTCGCCGGACAACGCGCGCTACTACATGGATTTCACCGGCACCGGCAACACGCTCAACCTCACCCATCCGCGCGTGCTGCAGCTGATCATGGATTCCCTGCGCTACTGGGTGCAGGAGATGCACGTGGATGGCTTCCGCTTCGATCTTGCCTCGGCCCTGGCACGCGAGCTCTACGACGTGGACCGGCTGGGCACCTTTTTCGACGTCATCTCGCAGGATCCGGTGCTCTCGCAGGTCAAGCTGATCGCCGAGCCCTGGGACGTGGGCGCGGGCGGCTACCAGGTCGGCAACTTCCCGCCGGGCTGGGCGGAGTGGAACGACAAGTACCGCGACACCCTGCGGGCGTACTGGAAGGGCGACGGCGGGCTGATCGGCGAGTTCGCGCGCCGGCTCACCGGCTCCAGCGACCTGTACGAGGGCAGCGGACGCACGCCCTTCGCCAGCATCAACTTCGTCACCGCCCACGACGGGTTCACCCTGCGCGACCTGGTGAGCTACAACGACAAGCACAACGAGGCCAACGGCGAGGACAACCGCGACGGCCACACGCACAACCTGTCGTGGAACTGCGGTGTCGAGGGCCCGACCGAGGATGGCGCCGTGATCGAGCTGCGCGAACGCCAGACCCGCAATTTCATCGCCACGCTGATGCTCTCGCAGGGCGTGCCCATGCTGCTCGCAGGCGACGAGTTCGGCCGCAGCCAGGGCGGCAACAACAACGCCTATTGCCAGGACAACGAGATCTCCTGGCTGGACTGGGAGGCAGCCACCCGGCATCCCGAGCTGGTGCGCTTCGTCCAGCGCATGATCCGCGTGCGCCGCGAGCACCCGGTGTTCCGCCGGCGCCGCTACTTCCAGGGCCGGCCGATCCGCGGCGGGGTGAAGGACATCCTCTGGCTCGACCCCGACGGGGTCGAGATGACCGACCACGAGTGGAGCCAGGAGTTCGCGCGCAGCATGGCGCTCTACCTGGCCGGCGATTCCCTGCTGGAGACCGACCGCCGCGGGCATGCCCTGCACGACGACAACATCCTGCTGCTGCTCAACGCGCACCACGACGCCATCGACTTCATGCTGCCCGCGCTCCACGAGCGTTCGGCATGGCAGGTGCTCGTCGATACCTCCTTCCAACGCGGACTCACCGTCGACGGCAGGTTCAACAGCGACGTGCGCTATGCGCTGCACGGCCGCTCGCTGGCATTGCTGATCGAACTGACCGCCGGGCAATGAAGCGATTCCACCCGATGCCCTTCGGCGCGCAGGCGCTGGAGAACGGCGCCACGCGCTTCCGCCTGTGGGCGCCGACGGCCAGCCGCGCCGAGCTGCTGTGCAGCGCACCGCAGGGCGTGCGCCGCCTCGACATGGCGCGCGATGCCGACGGCTGGTGCGAGCGAACCGTCGAGGGCGTCGGTCACGGCGATCTCTACCGCTTCCTCGTCGACGGACGGCTGGAGGTACCGGACCCGGCGTCGCGCTTCAATCCGCACGACGTGCAGGGGCCGAGCATGGTGGTGGATCCGGCGCGCTTCGAGTGGTCCGATACCGAATGGCACGGGCGGCCGTGGCACGAGGCCGTGCTCTACGAGGTGCACGTGGGCACGTTCACCGGCGAGGGCACGTTCGGTGCGCTGCAGGACCGCCTCGGCCATCTGGTCGAACTGGGCGTGACCGCGCTGGAGTTGATGCCCGTCGCCGACTTTCCCGGCACGCGCAACTGGGGCTACGACGGCGTGCTGCCGTTCGCACCGGATGCGCGCTACGGCACGCCGGAGGACCTCAAGCGCCTGGTCGACGCCGCGCACCGGCACGGCCTGATGGTGCTGCTCGACGTGGTCTACAACCACTTCGGGCCCGAGGGCAACTACCTGCACGCCTACGCCGCGGACTTCTTCAGCGAGCGCCACCGCACGCCGTGGGGATCGGCAATCAACTTCGACGGGCCGGGCAGCCGCACGGTGCGCGACTTCTACCTGCACAACGTCATGTACTGGCTGGAGGAGTACCGCTTCGACGGCCTGCGCTTCGATGCGGCGCACGCCATCGCCGACGATTCGCAGCCGGGCATTCTCGAGGAGATCGCCCAGGCCGTGCGCACGCGCTTCGGCAGCGCACGGCACGTGCATCTGATCCTCGAGGACGACCGCAACAGCGCGCACCTGCTCGGCCATGCCGCACGCCGGCCCGCCGCGTTCGACGCGCAGTGGAACGACGACGTGCATCACTGCCTGCACGCGGCCATCACGGGCGAGCACGACGGCTACTACCGCGACTACGTCGACGCCGGGGATGACTTCCACACTGCGCGCCTGCTCGCGCGCGCCCTGGCCGAGGGTTTCGCGTGGCAGGGCGAGCCCTCGCCCTCCCGCGGCGGCGAGCTGCGCGGCGAACCGAGCGCGCACCTGCCGCCCACCGCCTTCGTGGACTTCCTGCAGAACCACGACCAGACCGGCAACCGCGCGCTGGGCGACCGCATCGGCCGCCTGGCACCGGCGCCGGCACTGCGCGCCGCCGTGTCGATCCTGCTGCTCAGCCCGCACGTGCCCCTGCTGTTCATGGGCGAGGAGTGGAACGCCCCGGAACCCTTCCTGTTCTTCTGCGAGTTCGATCCCGAGCTGGCGGCCAAGGTGCGCGAGGGCCGGCGCCGGGAATTCGCCGACTTCCAGCGCTTCCACGATCCCGAGGCACGCCTGCTCATCCCCGATCCCTGCGATCCGGCCACCTTCGAGCGCTCGCGCCTCGATCTCGCCATGGCGCAGCACGAGCCGCACCGCGGCTGGCTCGCGCTGTACCGGCATCTGCTCGGGCTGCGCCATCGCGAGATCATCCCGCGCCTGCCGGGATGCCGCTCGCTCGAGGGCGGGGTCGGCACGCACGGCGAGATCTGCGTGCGCTGGCACATGGGCGACGGCGCCGTGCTGCGCCTTCTCGCCAATCTCGGCCCGACGTCCACCACACGGCCGATGCACACCGGCGGACGGCTGCTCTACACCACCCACCCCGAATTCGGGGCGGCGCACACGGGAAGTGCGCTGGCGCCCTGGTGCGTGGTGTGGTCGCTGGGCAGCGCCCATGGATGAAGCGGCCGCGCTGGAAGCGCTGGCCGCCCGGCACGGCCTTGCAGCGGGCTTTCACGACATCTGGGGCGAATGGCACGCGGCCTCCGCGCAGACGCTGCGCGCGCTGATCGGCTGCATGCGCAGCGAATCCGATCCCACGCCGGGGCTGCTGCCGCGCATCGTCGTGCGCCGTGGCGGCCAGACGGGCGAGCCGCTGGTGCTGCGCCTGCCGGGCGCGCTCACGCAGGCGGGACTGGAACTGCAGGTACAGGCGCAGGACGGGACGCAGCGGCGCGAGCCGCTGCGCGCAGCGGGCGCCGCGGCAGGCGAGGATGCGCAGGTCGAGCACCGCGTGCTGTTGCCCGATCTGGCGCCCGGCTATCACCGCCTGCGTCTGATGCAGGGCACCACCGCATTGTCCGACAGCGTGCTGGCCGTCACGCCCGAGCGCTGCTTCGAGCCGGCTGCGCTTGCCGGCCAGGGCCGCGTGTGGGGACCGTCGGTACAGCTCTACAGCGTGCGCTCCGAGCGCAACTGGGGCATCGGCGATTTCACCGACCTGGGCGTGCTGCTGGAACAGTGGGCGGCGCGCGGGGCGAACGTCGTCGCACTCAACCCGCTGCACGCCCTGTTCCTCGACCGCCCCGAGCAGGCCAGTCCCTATAGTCCCTCCAGCCGGCTGTTTCTCAACGTGCTCTATCTGGACGTCGAGCGCATCGAGGACATGCGCGAGTGCGAACGGGCACGCGCGCTGGTGCACTCCCCCGGATTCCAGGCCGAACTGCAGCGTCTGCGCGGCGTGGAACTGGTCGACTATCCGGCCGTGGCAACGCTCAAGCTGCAGGTCCTGGCGCTGCTGCACGAGAGCTTCCGCGCGCTCCACGCGCACGCTGCGGACGCGCGCGGGCGCGGCTTCGCCCGCTTCGTCGAGGAAGGCGGCGAGGCCCTCGCCCGCCACGCGCTGTGGGAGGCACTGCAGGAACACATGCGCCGCGAACACCCTGGCGCATGGGGCTGGCCGGCGTGGCCGGAGGTCTGGCACGATCCGTCCTCTCCCGAGGTCGCGCGCTTCCGCGCCGAGCACGGCGTGCGCATCCAGTTCTTCGAGTACCTGCAGTGGCAGGCGGACGTGCAGCTGGGCGAGGCGGCCGCGCGCGCCCAGGCGCTGGGACTGGGCGTGGGGCTGTACGGCGATCTGGCCGTGTCCGTAGACCGCGGCGGCAGCGAGGCGTGGGCGCACCAGGATCTGTACGCACTCGATGCGAGCGTCGGCGCGCCGCCGGATGCGTTCAACTCGAACGGGCAGAACTGGGGGCTGCCGCCGCCGATCCCGGCGCGCCTGCGCGCGCATGCCTACGCACCCTTCATCGCGGTGCTGCGCCGCTGCATGCGGCACATGGGCGCGCTGCGCATCGATCACGTCATGGCACTGATGCGCCTGTACTGGATCGCACCGGGCGGGGACGCGCGCGAGGGCGCCTACGTGCACTATCCGCTGGAGGACCTGCTCGGCCTGCTGGCGCTGGAGAGCCAGCACCAGCGCTGCATGGTGGTGGGCGAGGACCTGGGTACGGTGCCGCAGGCGCTGCGCGAGAGGCTCGCTGCCCTCGGCGTGCTGTCCTATCGCCTGCTTCTGTTCGAGCGCGACGCCAACGGCTTCTTCGATCCGCCATCGGCCTATCCTGCGCAGGCGCTGGTGGCCGCGTCCACCCACGACCTGCCGACACTGGCGGGCTACTGGGAAGGCCGGGACGTGATGGTGCGCGATGCGCTCGGCCTGTTCCCGACACGGCAGGCACGCGAGGAAGAGGTGGTGGCGCGGGCGCAGGCACGCGCGCGGCTGCTCCTGCTGCTGGAGCGCGAGGGCCTGCTGCCGCCCGGCGCGACGGTGGACCCGCAGTCGCTGCCGGAGATGACACCGGCGCTCTCGCTCGCGCTGCACTCGCTGCTGGCGCGCACGCCCTCCCAGGTGCTGCTGGTGCAGATGGAGGACGTGCTGGGCATGCGCGAGCAGATGAATCTGCCCGGAACCACCGACCGGTATCCGAACTGGCGCCGGCGCCTTACGCTCGTGCTGGAGCACTGGCCCGGGGACGAGCGCTTCGTGGCGCTGTGCGAGCGCCTGCACGCGCTGCGCGGCGCAGCGCCGCAGCCGCTGCCGCGCACGGGCGCGCAGACAGCCGCGGTCATCCCGCGCGCGACCTATCGCCTGCAGCTCAACCAGGCTTTCACCCTGCGCCAGGCGAGCGCGCTGGTGCCCTACCTGGCGCGGCTGGGCGTGAGCCACGTCTACTGCTCGCCCTACCTGCGCGCGCGCCCTGGCAGCACGCACGGCTACGACATCGTGAATCACGACGCGCTCAATCCGGAGATCGCGCAGGAAGCCGACCTGGAACACTTCGTCGCCACCCTGCGCGCGCACGGCATGGGCCAGATCATCGATATCGTGCCGAATCACATGGGCGTGATGGGTGCAGACAACGCCTGGTGGCTGGACGTGCTGGAGAACGGCCAGGCCTCGCTGCACGCGCAGTTCTTCGACATCGACTGGGATCCCCTGGACGGCGTGCTCGCCGGCCGCGTGCTGCTGCCGGTGCTGGACGATCACTACGGGCTGGTGCTCGAACGCGGGGAACTGCGGCTCGGCTTCGAAGCGCAGGAGGGCGGCTTCAGTGTCTGGTACTGGCAGCACCGCTTCCCCGTGGACCCGCGCTGCTATCCCGACATCCTGGAGTGCGCGCTGCGCCTCGCACCGGCGCAGGCCCTCGCTGCCGACGCGCGCGCGCAGACGCAGAGCCTGATGGCCGCGCTGTCCCACCTGCCCGCACACGACGCGACCGACCCGGGCGCACGTATCGAGCGCGCTCGCGACAAGAACGTGCACAAGCGCCGGCTCGCGGAACTCGCAGCCGCACACGCGGCCCTCGCCCAAGGCGTGCAGTCCGCGCTGCGCGCATTCAACGGCAATCCCGGAGAGCCTTCCAGCTTCGACGCGCTGCACGCCCTGCTCGAGCGCCAGGCCTGGCGCCTTGCCTACTGGCGCGTGGCCTCCGACGAGATCAACTATCGCCGCTTCTTCGACATCAATGACCTCGCCGGACTGCGCGTCGAACAGGAGCCCGTGTTCGAGGCCACGCACGCACGCGTGCTGGAGCTGGCCGCGCAGGGAAAGGTGGACGGGCTGCGCATCGATCACCCGGACGGACTGTACGATCCGGCCGGGTACTTCCGGCAGCTGCAGGATCGTGTCGCCGCCGTGCGCGGCGTGCCGGCAGGCGAGGACGCACGTCCGGTCTATCTGCTGGTGGAGAAGATCACCGCCGCCCACGAGCAGCTTCCCCGCACGTGGGCGGTGCACGGCACCACCGGCTACCGCTTCGCCAACGTGGTCAACGGACTGTTCGTGGATGCCCGCGCACGTTCGCGCATCGAGCGCAGCTATCGCGGCTTCACCGGTGATGCAGCCGGCTGGGAGGAGACGGCCTACCAGGCGAAGCGCCTGATCATGCGCACCGCACTGGCCAGCGAACTCAACGTGCTGGCAACGCGGCTGCTGCGCATCGCGCACGCGGACCGCCGCACACGCGACTTCACCCTGAGCGCGCTGCGCCAGGCACTGGTCGAGGTGGTGGCCTGCTTCCCGGTCTACCGCACCTACGTGCGCAGCCGCGCCGGCCCGGCGGACAAGCGCACCATCGACTGGGCAATCGGTCGCGCGCGCAAGCACGCCCAGGCCGCCGACACCAGCGTGTTCGATCTGCTGCATTCGGTGCTGATCGCGCAGCCGTCCCCCCGGGCTCCCGCCGGCATGGCCGAGAGGATGCTGGCCTTCACCGGCAGGTTCCAGCAGTTCACCGCGCCGGTCGCTGCCAAGGGCGTGGAAGACACCGCGTTCTACCGCCACGTGCCGCTGCTCTCGCTCAACGAGGTGGGCGGCAGCCCGGGACGCTTCGGCATCTCCCTGAACGCATTCCACCGTGCGAACCAGGTGCGCCGGCGCGACTGGCCCCACACCATGCTGGCCACCTCGACGCACGACACCAAGCGTTCTGAGGACGTGCGTGCACGCATCGACGTGCTCTCCGAGATGCCGGGCGTGTGGCGCCTGGCCCTGCGCCGCTGGGCACGCATCAACCGCAGCCGCAAGCGCGAGGTCGACGGCCGCGAAGCCCCTTCGCGCAAGGACGAATACCTGCTGTACCAGACGCTGATCGGCAGCTTCCCCGGCCTTGACGTAAACGGCGTCGACGTGGACGACACCGCCCTGGAGGTCTATCGCATCCGCATCGTGCAGTACATGCTCAAGGCAGTGCGCGAGGCCAAGCTCGAATCGAGCTGGATCAACGTCAACCTGGCCTACGAGGAGGCGCTGACCGCGTTCGTCGAGGCCCTGCTCGGCCACCGGGAAGGCAATCTCTTCCTCGACGACTTCCTTCCTCTGCAGCAGCGCGTGGCCCGCGCGGGCGCACTGAACAGCCTCGCCCAGACGGTGATCAAGTTCACCGTTCCGGGCGTGCCGGACATCTATCGCGGAACGGAGAGCTTCGACCTTTCCCTGGTGGACCCCGACAACCGCCGGCCCGTGGAGTACGAGCGGCTGGCGGCGATGCTGGCGCGCATCGGGGACGATGCCGCCGGTCCGCCAGGGGGCGTGTGCCCGAAGCTGTTCGTCACGCAGCGGCTGCTGGGACTGCGACGCGCGCGCGAGGCGCTGTTGCGCGACGGCGATTACCTCGCGCTCGCCAGCGAAGGAGAGCACGCGCATCGATTGTGCGCCTTCGCACGCCGCCTGGACGTGGACTGGCTGATCGTGATCGTGCCGCGCCTTGCCTCGGCGCTGCTCGAGGAGGCGCAGGAGCGTCCCGCGCCACAGGCGTGGGGCGACACCTGCATCCTGCTCGATCCGCTGCCGGCGCACGCGCTGCGCGATCTGTTCACCGGCCGGCGCTTCGCGGCCGGCGCCACCGCACGGCGCCTGCCCGTGCGCGATCTGCTGGCCGGCTTTGCCGTCAGCGTGCTGGTGCCCGACCCCGGGTAAGCTCTCACACTCGTTCATCCGTTCTGCTGTCAGGAGTTCTGTCCATGGAAATGATTCCACTGTCCTGGCGCGAGTGGGCGCCGCTGGCGCGCTCGATCGCGCACGTGCTCGTCATCGTGCTGCTCGCCATGCTGATGATGAGCATCACCGAGCGCCTGATTCAGCGTACGCGGCTGTACCTGAAGACGCGCGCCGACACGCTCGAGCACGCCAAGCGCGTCGACACCCTGGGCCGCGTGTTCCGATACGTCTCGGCCGTCGTCGTCGGACTGATCGCGACCACGCTGATTCTGAGCGAACTGGGCATCTCCATCGCACCCATCCTCGGCGCCGCTGGTGTGGTGGGGCTCGCGATCGGATTCGGCGCGCAGAGCCTGGTGAAGGACTTTTTCTCCGGCTTCTTCATCCTGGTGGAGAACCAGATCCGGCTCGGCGACGTGGTCGATATCGCCGGCAAGGCAGGGCTGGTGGAGGAGGTGACGCTGCGCTACGTGCGCCTGCGCGACTACGACGGCAACGTGCACTTCGTGCCCAACGGCGAGATCACCATCGTGTCGAACTTCACCCTCGACTATGCACAGTCGGTGATCGACCTGCGGGTCGCCTGGCGCGAGGACGTGGACGAGGCGCTCAGTGTGATGCGTGCGGTGGCGGAGGCGCTGCAGGCCGATCCCGCATTCTCCGCGCGCTTCCTCGCACCGGTCGAGATGGTCGGTGTGGAACGCTGGGAGGCCTCCGCGGTGATCCTGCGCTGCCGCTTCAAGGTCGTTCCCATCGAGCAGTGGAACGTGCGGCGCGAGTATCTGCGCCGCATCAAGCGCGCGTTCGACGAGGCCGGCATCGAGGTTCCGTATCCGCATCTCACCGTGTATGCGGGCGCCGACAAGGCCGGAAATGCGCGGGCCTTTCCGCTGCGCGCGGCCGCCCCGCTGGAGGTCCGCGCGCAGCGCTAGCACCCCGGCCGGGGATCCCGGCACGGCGGATGCGGATCGACGGCACCGGGCCATCGATGCGGCGGCGCGAGCGAGCGCGGCGTTCCCCCGCATCCGCGCCTGCCAACCGTCCAGCGCATGACAGAGTGCCAGACCCAGAATCCCAGCCTCGCCCGCCTGCGCGAGCAGGCCCGTCTGCCGCGCGCGCAGCCGCGCGCGGCCCGCATTCTCGCGCCGGGACGCAACTGCTGGCGCCTCACCCGCGCCGAGCGCATTGCCTGGCTCGTCGACGGCGATGCGTACTTCCAGGCATTTCGCGACGCCGTCAAGCGCGCGCAGCGCTCGATCTTAATCATCGCCTGGGACATCGACAGCCGCACGCTTCTGCTGCCCGAGGATCCTCACGACGGCTGGCCGATCGCCCTCGGCGAACTGCTGCACGCAGCGCTGGTACGCAATCCTGCACTGCACGTGCGCGTCCTGGACTGGGACTTCGCGATGCTGTACGCGGCCATGCGCGAGCTGCCGCCGCCATATGCCAACGGCTGGCGCCGCCACCGCCGCCTGCACATCGCCTTCGACGGCGACCATCCGCTGGGCGGCTCGCAGCATCAGAAGATCGTCGTGGTGGACGAGCGCGTCGCCTTCGTCGGCGGACTCGATCTCACCAGCGCGCGCTGGGACACGAGTGCGCACGCAGGAGGATCCCTGGCCGCTGTCGGTCGCGCCCGATCTGTCCCACGCACCGGTGGGCATCGCCCGCACCCAGCCCGAGTACGGCGGCAACGTGCAGGTGCAGGAGATCAAGCAGCTCTACCTGGACGCCATCGCCGCAGCGCGCCGCACCATCTACATCGAGAACCAGTATCTGACCGCGCCTGCGGTGGTGCAGGCGCTGGCCACGCGCCTCGAGCAGCCCGATGGCCCCGAGATCGTGATCCTGTCGCGCCTGCACGGCGACGGCTGGCTGGAGGAGAGCACCATGACGGCGCTGCGCGTGAGCGCGGTGAACGCGCTGCGCGCAGCCGACGCGCACGGGCGGCTGCGCGTGGCGTATCCGCACGCCGACGGCCTGGGCCAGGCGTGCATCGATCTGCACAGCAAGCTGATGATCGTGGACGAGCGCTTCGCGCGCATCGGCTCGGCCAATCTCAACAACCGCTCGATGGGATACGACACCGAATGCGATCTGGCGATCGAGGCCACCGAGCCACGCAACGGCGCGCAGCTGCTCGAGCTGCGCCACCGGCTGGTGGCCGAGCACCTAGGCGTCACGGCCCGGGAGGTGGCGCAGGCCCGTGCGCGCACCGGCTCGCTCATCGCCGCAGCGGCCACGTTCCGCGTCGGCCAGATCCTCGGCCGCGACGTGGTGCGCCGCATCGCCGGCCCGCGCCTGACGCGCCTGAACCACCGGCTGGAGCGGCGCGAACTGCTGGCGATCGTCACGCTGCGGCTGCTGCCGATCGCGCCCTTCACGGTGATCAATCTCGCTGCAGGCGCCTCGCAGATCCGCATGCGCCACTTCATGCTCGGCACGCTGATCGGCATGCTGCCCGGCATCGTGGCGATCACCCTGTTCTCCGACCGCGTGCTGGCCGCGGTGCGGCAGCCGTCGCTGCTCACCCTGACGACGCTCGGGGCCGTGATCGCCGCCATCGCGGTCGGCGCCTGAGGCGTGCACACCTGGCTGGCGCGTCGGCGCTCGGCCGGCACCGGCAACGCATGAGATGCCGCTGCGGCTGGCGACGTGGAACGTGCACGGCTGCGTGGGACGCGACGGAAAGTACCATCCCGAACGCGGGCTCGAGGTGCTGCATCGCCTCGATGCCGATGTGATCGCGCTGCAGGAGCTGCTGTGGGACTCGCGCGAGGCCCTGCACCTGCTCGACCGCTTCGCCGAGGCGCTGGGCTACTCGGCCATTGCCGGCCCGACCATGCTGCGCGGCGACGGCCACTACGGCAACGCCCTGCTGCACCGCCTGCCGCTGCTCGACACCCGGCTGATCGACCTGAGCATCGGCCGGCACGAGCCGCGCGGTGCCATCGACGCCCTGCTGCAGACCGGCAGCGCGCCTCTGCGTGTGATGAGCACCCACCTGGGGCTGCGCCCGCGCGAACGGCGCCGCCAGATGCGTCGGCTGCTGCGCATCCTGGACGGGGAGACCGATCGGCTCACGGTGCTGATGGGCAACCTGAACGAGTGGTTCCTGTGGGGACGTCCCCTGCGCTGGCTGCACCACTGGTTCGGCTATACGCCGTCGCCGCCCACCTTTCCCGCACGGCTGCCGCTGTTCGCGTTGGACAGGATCTGGGTCCATCCGCGCTCGCGCCTGGTGCGGGTCGCCGCAGTACGCGGCGGCGCGGCGCTGGCATCGGACCACCTGCCGGTGGCCGCCGACGTGGCGGTGTAAGAGGCGCTAGCGGCGCGCCAGCACCAGGCCCACCAGCAGTCCGAGGGCCGCGCCCAGAACGACGCCGGCCGATGCCGTGGCGTAGGGATGATCGTGGCAGGCGCGGTCGGCCGTGTGCAGCGCCGAGCGCGCGCGATGCAACAGCCGGCGCTCGAGTGCCTCCAGGTCCTGCTGGGTGCGGCGCAACTGCACGTCGAGGCGGCGGATCGAGGCCATGTGGCGATCGCCGCCCTCCTTGCGCACCGCCTGGATCAGCTCGTCGGCCCGGAACGCGACCTGTCGCAACACCGCCGCCAGCCGCTGCACACTCTCGTCGTTGATGTCCTGCGCCATTTCGCGTCCCCCTCGCCGCGTTGCTGCAATGCCCCCCGGCCAGCAGGCCGTGGAGCAAGCGCCGTTCCGTGCGTAGACTGCGCGCATGCGCACCCGTCCTCCGACCCTGTCCGACGCGGATTCGGCCCTGATCGAGACCTGCCGCGTCCGCGCCGTGCAGGTGCTGGCGGCCAACGACTCGACGCAGGGCATTCTAGCCGCAGCACCGGGTGCGCGCGCCCGCCGGCGCGACTACACGGCGATCTTCGGCCGCGACGCGGCCATCTGCGCGCTCGGCATGGCGGTCTCGGGCGAACCCGCCCTGCAGCGGCGCGCAGCGTGCGGCCTGTTCACGCTGGCCGCGCATCAGGCCGCCAACGGCCAGATGCCGAAGTTCGTCGCCGCCGCGGGCCGGGAAGCGGATTTCTGGTACCTCGGCTGCATCGATTCGACCCTGTGGTGGCTGATCGCGGTCGACCACCTGGACCGCAGCGTGCACCCGGGTCTGCGTGAACGGCTGCGCCGGCCCGTGGCCCGCGCGCTGCACTGGCTGCATTGCCAGGAGCATCCGCACTTCCGTCTGCTGATGCAGCCGGAGGCGAGCGACTGGGCGGACATCATGCCGCGCTCGGGCTTCGTGCTCTATACCAACGCCCTGTGGCATCTGGTCAAGCGCCGTTTCCGGCTGCCCCACGCGTCCATCACGCACGCCTCCTGCAACCAGCTGTTCCACCCGTTCTCGGCCGGACTGGCGGAGTACCGGCGCGCGCGCCTGCTCAACGATTACGTCCTGCGGCGTGCACGCAATCGCGAGCTGTACCTGAGCTTCGTAAACTTCTCGTTCTGGGGCGAGGAAGGCGACGTGTTCGGCAACCTGCTCGCGCTGCTCACCGGCCTGGCCGATGCGCACACGGCGCATCGGGTGCTCGACGCCCTGACGCGCGCGCAGGTGCACCGGCCCTATCCCGTGCGTGTGGTGGTCGACCCGATACGCCAGGACGACCCGCTGTGGCGTGACTACATGCACCGCCATCGGCAGAACCTCGCCTGGCAGTACCACAACGGGGGCATCTGGCCCTTCGTCGGCGGATTCTGGGTGGCGGCACTGGCGCAGTGGAAAGGCGCGCGGGCAGCGCAGCCCGAGCTGCTGCAGCTGGCGCGCGCCAACCGGCTGGGCAACTGGCAGTTCAACGAGTGGCTGCACGGGCGCAGCGCACGCCTGCGCGGCATGCCGCTGCAGTCGTGGAGTGCGGCCGGCTACCTGCTCGCGTACGCAGCGGTGCAGCGTGCGGTGCGCGCCAGATGAGCGGGAACGCCGCGTGCGTGCCTGCGCCGCATCGAGACCCGCACGCGCATTCCAGCCGTCATGCAAGTACCCGAGCAGCCCGTGCCGGTAGGCGATCCGCCTCCGCAACGGGACGATCCCGGCCAGCCGCACCAGCCCCCGGTCATCCCGCCGGATGCGCCCGGCCCCGGACCGCAGCCGCAGCCGCCGGCCCCCGATCCCGATCCAGGACCGGACCCGCGGCCGATGACCGATCCGGTGCCGCCGCGACCCGGGCCTACGCCGCCGACACCGGGGGAGCCCGGCCCGCGCCCCGGGCAGGACTGGATCATGGCGCGAGGCGCCAGCGCCTAGGCAGGCCCTGCACCAGCGCAGCAGCGCTGGACGGCATGCGCTGTCGCCGGTAACGTCCGCACGTGAAGATCTTCCTGAGCTACGCCTCGGAGGATCGCGCGGTCGCGGAGCCGATCAACCTCGCCCTCCTGGCGCAGGGCCACGACGTGTTCTTCGACCGCGACGATCTGGCTCCCGGCGCCGAGTACGACAACCGGGTGCGCCGTGCGATCGCACGTGCGCACCTGCTGGTGTTCCTGGTCAGCGCGAAATCCGTGCAGCCGCAGCGCTATACCCTGAGCGAGCTGGGGTTCGCGCAGCGCAGGTGGAAGCACCCGGACGGCCGCGTACTGCCGGTGCTGATCGAACCCGTCGCACTGGCACAGGTGCCGGCCTATCTGCGCTCGGTGACGCTGCTCGATGCACAGGGAAATGTCACGGCAGAGGTGGCCGATGCCGTGCACCGCCTCGCGGTCCGGCGCACCAGGCGCATCCGGCGCAGGGTGCTTGCCGGCGCGGTGGCGCTCGTGCTGCTCGGCAGCGGCGCTCAGCGGCTGCTGCGGCCGGATGCCACCGGTGAGGTGCGCCACGCCGATGGCAGCATCGGCGTTCCCATCGCGCAAGGACGCTACACGCTCGGCGACGACGAGTACGCGCCGATGCGCGAAGTCTCGCTCGGTGCATTCCGCATCGATCGCCACGAGATCACCACGGCGCAGTATGCGAAGTTCCTGCAGGCTACCGGCCATGCACACCAGCCGGAGTACTGGAGCGAGTCGCTGGCCGCGCAACCACTGCCCGTGATCGGCGTGAGCTGGCACGACGCGCGGGCCTACTGCGCGTGGGCCGGCCGGCGGCTTCCCACCGAGGCCGAGTGGGAGGCCGCCGCGCGCGGGCGCGACGCGCGCCGCTATCCGTGGGGCGGGGACGAACCCGATGCTCGGCGTGCGCGCTTAGCGCGCAGCGCAGACGAGCCGTACCAGGGCGTGGCCGCGGTCGGATCGCACCCGGCAGGCGCGAGCCCCGCCGGCGTCCACGACCTCGCCGGCAATGCAGCCGAGTGGGTGGCCGACTGGTACGCGGAAGGCATCGACCCGGCAGCGAGCCGCAACCCCACCGGTCCGGCCGCCGGCACGGACAGGATCATCCGCGGCGGCGGCTACTACGACGCCGCGGACCGGCTGCTCGGCACGCGGCGCTTCCACGCCAGCCCTTCGCATCGGGGCGAGGACATCGGCTTCCGCTGCGCGGCGGACATGCGCTGACGCGCCCGCGGTGCCGGTGCACGCCCGTTGCACCCGTCGCGCCTCCACGGCACATCGCTTGCGGCGCTCACGCATCCCCCGGATGAACGAGGCAGCGTCATGGCAGACATCGGACAACAGGCACGCGAGAGCACCGCGCACGCCGCCGAGCAGGGTAGGGCAGGAGCATGCTCTCCCGGCAGAAGGAGGCGGCAGCAGAGCGCGTGGAGCAGATGGCACGGGCGGTGCGCAGCGGCGCGCGTGAACTGCAGGGCGGTGACGCGCGCACACCGGTCGCTACGTGGAGATGGCAGCGGAGCGTCTCGAGTCCTTCGGACGCCAGCTGCGCGAGAAGGACCTCAACGGCCTGATCGCGCAGGCGCAGGACATGGCGCGGCGCTCGCCGGCAGCGTTCTTCGGCGGCTCGATGCTCGCCGACTTCCTGCCGGCGCGCTTCATGAAGAGTTCGGCGTCCGGGAGCGAGGGCGAACCGGTGTGGCAATCCCGCCCGCCGGCGGACCGCGCGGATGCGGGCGCCGAGGGCTGGTCGCATCCACAGGGAAGCAGCGGACCGGAGAAGGCCGGCGCGCCCACCTCCTTCACCAGTTCGAACGCATCTGGAGGCAGCCATGTCGATGGATAAGACCGAGAAGTCCCTTCCCACCCTGTTCTCCGATCTCACGCGCGAGACGCTCGAACTGATCCGTCAGGAGATCGCGCTGGCGCGTGCCGAGGTGTCGCAGAAGATCTCCACGGCGGAAAAGGCGCTGGTGGCGATCGCGATCGGGGCCGCCATCATCCTCGCCGGCCTGCTGCTGGTGCTCCAGGCCGTGGTCAACGGTGTCGCGCTGATGCTGCCGCCGGACCAGGCGCCCTGGCTGGCACCGCTGCTCGTGGGCGCGATCATTGCCGCGATCGGCTACGCCATGATCCGCAGCGGCCGCAACCACCTCCACCCCGAGAACCTGGCACCGCGCCGCACGATGCGGACAGCAGAACAGCCGCATGCGGGGCCATTCGCAGCACTTCGACAGCGCGACGGCCACTGACATGGGCATGGACGAGAGCGGAATCGGCACGATGGATACGCTGCGCACGAATGCCGGGGTCGCCGGCGAGCGCATCCGTGAGCGCACCGCCGCGATGAGCGAGCGTGCGCGCGGTGAGATGAGTTCCATGCGCGACCGTGCGACCGACACGGCGGACAACGCGCGTGCACGGCTCGGCGAAATCGGCCAGCGTTCGCGCGAGGGTTACTATCGGGCACGCGGGAACCTACTGCGGCGCGCGCCGAGCGAGAAGCCGGTCGAGCTGGTTGGCGAACGCCTGCCGGTCCGACTGGCTCATGCGCGCCGGTCCGGCGGTCTGCACACCGCTGTCGCGCAGCCCGGTCATGAAATCGCGCATCGTCAGATGCTCGCGCACGTTCGCCGCGGTGTAGAGCTCGCCTCTGGGATGCAGTGCCTGCGCGCCGCGCTCCACCACCAGCGCCGCCAGGGGGACATCGGCAGTGATCGCCAGATCTTCCGGGGCGATTTCCTTCGCGATGCGGTTGTCGGCGACATCGAACCCGCGCTCCACCTGGATGGAGCGCACGAAGCGTGAGGGCGGCACGCGCAGCGGCTGGTTCGCCACCAGCACCACCTCCACCTCGCAGCGCTCCGCGGCGCGGAACAGGATCTCCTTCACCGCCGCGGGACAGGCATCGGCATCGACCCAGATACGCATGCGCCAGTACGCGAACGTGCCGGTGCGAAGCTCAGCGCTTGTTGGCGTGCGCCGGCGTGCGCCGGAGAGGACGGGTGCCGTCCTCCTCTGCGCCTCGTTCGCCACCCTGGCGCCGCGGTCCGGCCGCTCCGAAGCCGCCCTTGCGAGTCGGCTCGCGAGGCGCCGGTTGCTCTCCGGCTTGCGCGTCGCGTGCCGTGGCGAGCCGCAGGTTCGCGGGCTGGTTACGGATGCGCACTCGGGTCATGTTCTGCAGCACCTGTTCGCGGTACTGCTCGGGCACGTCGACGAAGGTGAACGCGTCGTAGATGTCGATCGATCCGATCTCGCGCCCGGGAACTCCGGCCTCGTTGGCAATCGCGCCGACGATGTCGGCAGGACGCACGCCGCTGCGCCGGCCGGCGGCGATGAACAGGCGCACCATGCCGGGCTCGCCCGGCGCGACTTCCTCCACCGGCGGTTCGAGCGAGACGGTCAGGGGTTTCTCGCCGGCAGCCATGCGCGCGGCGGCGGCGGCCAGTTCCGCCATGTCGCGTCCGCTCTCCTGCGCGAGTTCCTCCACCAGCGTGAGGTAGGGTTCCAGTCCCTCCTCCTGCGCCGCCTGCATCAGGCGCTGCTTGAACAGCGCCATGCGCCGCGCGGCGACATCCGCCTGGGTGGGAACCTTCTTCGGCTTCATCCGCTGCCCGCTGTAGCGCTCGATCTCGCGCAACATGCGGGTCTCACGCGGGGCGACGAACAGGATGGCGGTGCCGGCGCGTCCTGCGCGACCAGTGCGGCCGATGCGGTGCACGTACGACTCGGGATCGTTGGGAATGTCGAAGTTGATCACGCGCCCGACCTGCTCCACGTCCAGTCCGCGCGCGGCCACGTCGGTGGCGACCACGATCTCCACCTGGCCGCCGCGCATGCGTCGCACCACGGCCTCACGCTGCTGCTGGTTCATGTCGCCGTGCATGGCCTCGGCGGCGTAGCCGCGCGCCTGCAGCTTCCCGGCGAGATCGGCGGCGCCCAGCTTGGTGCGCGCGAACACCAGGACCACCTCCTCGCTGGCGGCGTCCACTTCCAGCAGGTGAGTGAGCGCGTCGAGCTTCTGGGTGGGCGGGACCTGAATGTAGAACTGCTCGATGGACGGCACGGTCAGGGTCTTGTGCCGCACCTCGACGTTGACCGGCTCGCGCAAATGGTTCTGCGCGATGCGCCGCACCTCGCGCGGCATGGTTGCCGAGAACAGGGCGAGCTGGCGCTGCGCCGGTGTCTGCTCGAGGATCCACTCCACGTCCTCGATGAAGCCCATGCGCAGCATTTCGTCGGCCTCGTCGAGCACTACACTGTGCAGGGCCCCGGCATCGAGCGTGCCGCGGCGCAGGTGATCCATCACCCGTCCCGGTGTGCCGACCACCATGTGGACGCCGGCGCGCAGCCGCGCCACCTGTTTCTGGATCGAGTCGCCGCCGTACACCGGCAGCACGCGCACGCGCCCCAGGTGCCTGGCATAGGCATGCACCGCCTCGGCCACCTGGATCGCCAGTTCGCGCGTGGGCGTGAGCACCAGGGCCTGCGTGGCGGCAAGGTTGGGGTCGAGCCGCTGCAACAGCGGCAGCGCGAAGGCGGCGGTCTTGCCGGTGCCGGTCTGGGCCTGGCCGATGAGGTCGCGGCCGGCGAGCAGCGCCGGGATGCTCTGCGCCTGGATCGGCGTGGGAACTTCATAGCCGAGTTCGGCGAGTGCGCGCGCGATCGGTTCGTTCAGGCCGAGCGCGGAAAAGCCCTGGGAGTCTTCTGAGTGCATCGAATGAGGCCGGTAAAACAGGATTGTACCGGCAACGGCGCCCGCCCCCGGATACCGGACAGGCTACGCGGTGATGCGCGATGCGATAATCGCGCCCTCCTCGCCATTCACTCACCGCACCCATGACCCTCCCGCTGCCCGCCCTCGTCTCCAACCGGCAGGTCCTCGCCGAGATCCGCAACGGTATCGGTCTGATCACGCTCGATCGCGCGAACGCGCTCAATGCGCTGTCGCTGCCGATGATCCGCGACATCACGACCCTGCTGCTGGCCTGGCGCAACGAGCCCAAGATCAAGGGCATGTTCGTGCGCGGCGCGGTCCAGGAAGGCAAGGGTGTCGCCTTCTGCGCCGGCGGCGACATCCGCTTCTTCCACCAGGCGGCAATTACCGGCGACGCCCGCCTGGACGATTTCTTCAGCGAGGAGTACGCGCTCAATCATCTGATCCACGGCTTCCCCAAGCCCTATGTCGCCTGGATGGACGGAGTGGTGATGGGCGGGGGCATGGGCATCAGCCAGGGTGCGGCGGTGCGCATCGTGACCGAGCGCACGAAGATGGCGATGCCCGAGACCAACATCGGCTTCTTCCCCGACGTGGGCGGCGGCTGGTTCCTCTCGCGCGCGCCCGGCCACGTCGGCGAATACCTCGCCTTGTGCGGCCAGGTGATCGGCGCGGGGGATGCGATCGCCTGGGGCCTGGCGGACAGCTACCTGCCCGCCTCCCGGCTCGCCTCGCTGCTGGCCGCGATCGGCGAAGCCACCATCGCCACCGAAGCCGACTGGCTGCGGCTGGTGCGCGCCCAGGTCGAAGCCGCGCCCGCCCCGCACCTGGCCTCGCGCCTGGCGGACATCGATCGCCACTTCTGCGAAGCGGGCGTGGCGGAGATCATGGCCTCGCTGCAGGCCGATCCCGGCCCGTGGGCGCAGGAGACGCTGCAGGGGCTGCGCAGGCGCTCGCCGCTGATGCTGAGCGTGACTCTCGAGCAGATCCGCCGCGGCCGCGGCATGGGGCTCGCGGACAACCTGCGCATGGAGCGCGACCTGGTGCGCAACTGCTTTCAGCTGCGGCCGGGGACCGCCAGCGAGACCGTGGAGGGCATCCGCGCCCTGGCCGTGGACAAGGACCACGCCCCGCGCTGGAATCCCGCCTCGATCGAGGAGGTCACCGAAGAGATGGTGCACGACTACTTCGTGAGCCCGTGGCCGGCGCACGCGCATCCGCTGCGGCATCTGGCGTAGGTGCCGGAAGGCAGCATTGGTGAGCCGTGACCCGATCCGGGAAACCCGACATCAGGTGGTACGCACTGCTACGGCCCCACAGGCGCTCCGTTGTGGCGGTCAAGGCGATCGGCGGCGGCGGCAGTTCGTGGCAGGCGTTGGAATCAGGCATCGACCCTGCCGAGAACCTGCTGTTGGTAGGTGTTGGGCGCGAATGTGGTCATGGCTTGCCGGCATGGGGTGCGGGCGGCTCCTGCACCGCCTGCGCTGGAACCGCCTCGTCGGGCCGGGTCTCCTCGATCACGCCCCCACGGCTGATGACGATCGCGGTCCCCGTTCGTGCCGCCAATTCGCGTGCACGCGCAGCGGCGCGCTGCATCGCCTGCGCGGACTGACGCAGGTCGGCGTCCTGCGCCGTTTCGATCGGTCGTTCGTTCATGGCTTTTCACTCCAGTCCAGCAATATTGGTGCGGCCCCCGCGTTGTCATACAGGGCCCAGGCGTCCACCAGTGGGGCATACACGCGCTCGAAATTCTCGCGACCGACCGCGAAGCGACGGCGAATCGTCGCCTCCGGGATATGGTGTCCGCCCTGCCGCACGCGCTGTGCGACGCGCGCGATGGCTTCCTCGGGGCTGTCGAGTTGCAGAAAGATGAGCTTGACACGATAGCCCGCCGCCTGCCAGGCGCGGATGTGGTGCACGTAGCCGCGCCCGGCGAGCGTGGTCTCGAAAGCGAAACTCTCGCGGGCCGCGAAGTGCCGCGCAAGTTCCTGCAACATCAGGCGACCCGCCTGCACTGCCACCGTCTCGGGCGCGAAGGGTGCCAGTCCAGCAGCGATCAGATCGGCATTGACGAACACCGGGCAGCCCGCCTCGTTCGGTAGAAACTCGCGGGCTAAGGTGGTCTTGCCCGCGCCGTTCGGCCCCGCGATGATGATGACCTTCAGCGCATCCCGCATCGCTACACCTCGAGCGCGTAAGGGATCTGCTTGAAGGTGATGCCCTCGCGTGCAGTCCCGCTGTCGCCGCAGGAAAGGTCGGGCACCGGCAGGCGCCAATGCTCGATTCGATGCCGGGTGGCGATCCTGCCCTTGGATCGAGCCGGGACCGGCGATCAGGTGCTGACCGATACCGACCGCGTCGGTATCGGGCGCAACCGGTCACCGGGGACCGGAGCGCCCTTGGCAGGCGGCCGCTACTCCGGCAACGTGGCGCCGGAGCCGCCCAAATCGGACGGGATGTCCTTGAACTTGGGCAGGCCGTCCTTGATCCGCAGCCTGGTCTCTTCGTAGAACACGTGCAGGTGCGGCTCGAACTTGTGCGTGGGGATCACCGCCGCATAGACGTCCACCAGCCCGAAGCCGGGGTGGTCGGTGAACAGGTGCCCGCCACATTTCTTGCACCACTTGCGGAAGCTGCGCTCGGTCTTGTTGTAGGTGGCGATGTTCTCCGCACCGCCGGTGACCTTCAGCGCCTCGGGCTTCCACAGGCTGAAGGCGTTGACGGGGCCAGCCGACCACTGGCGGCAGGAATCGCAGTGGCAATAGCCCTCTGCCGCCGGCGCGCCGGTGACGGTGAACTGGACAGCGCCGCAGAAGCAGCTTCCGTTGTGGGTGGTTTCCTCTGCCATGACAGTCTCCTCGTGGTGTGTGCTGCTCGGTCTATTTCAGATCGCTGCTGCGATCGCCTTGCCCATGTCCTCGGTGCTGGCCTTGCCGCCCACGTCGGGCGTACGCGGGCCGTCCACCAGGCACTTCTCGATCGCCGCCACGATCGCCTTGCCTGCTTCCGGGTGGCCCAGATGGTCGAGCATCATCGCCCCCGACCAGATCTGTCCAACCGGATTGGCGATCGTCTTCCCGTAGATGTCGGGCGCGCTGCCGTGCACCGGCTCGAACAGCGAGGGGAACTCGCGTTCCGGGTTGATGTTCGCCGAAGGCGCCACGCCGATGGTGCCGGCCGTGGCGGGTCCGATGTCGGAGAGGATGTCGCCGAACAGGTTGGAGGCGACGATCACGTCGAAGCGCTGCGGGTCGAGCACCATCTGGATGGTGAGCCCGTCGATGTGGTACTGGCTGGTCTTTACCTGCGGGTAGTTCTTCGCCATCGCCGCGAAGCGCTCGTCCCAGTAGGGCATGGTGATGGCGATGCCGTTCGACTTGGTGGCCGAGGTCACCTCCCTGCGCGCTCGCTTCATTGCCAGCTCGAAGGCGTACTTCATGATGCGGTCCACGCCCTTGCGGGTGAAGGTGGTCTGCTGCATCACGATCTCGCGCTCGGTGCCCTCGAACATGCGCCCGCCCACCGCAGAGTACTCGCCCTCGGTGTTCTCGCGCACGACGAAGTAGTCGATGTCGCCGATCCTGCGATTCGCCAGCGGACACGGCACGCCCGGCATCAGCCGCACGGGACGCAGGTTCACGTACTGGTCGAAGCCCTTGCGGAACTTGATCAGCGAGTCCCACAGCGAGACGTGGTCGGGCACCCGCGCCGGCCAGCCGGTGGCACCGAAGAAGATGCAGTCGTGGCCGCCGATTCTGTCGCGCCAGTCGGGCGGCATCCAGTAGCCGTGTCTGTCGTAGTTGTCGCAGCTCCAGTCGAAGTGATCGAAGTGCAGGTCGATCCCGAACCTGCGCGCGGCGGCGTCGAGCACGCGCACGCCCTCGGGCATGACTTCCTTGCCGATGCCGTCGCCGGCGATGACTGCGATTCTGTATTTGGCCATCGGATTCGTCTCTACGTTCAAGAAAACTCGTCTACCACGGAGGGCACGAATGGCCATGAAGAACTGCGAACAGCTCCTGCCACAGAGGACACAGAGTGCACAGAGGAACTTCGAAAACGAGCATGATCTTGCCTTTCCTCGGCGATCCTCTGTGCACTCTGTGTCCTCTGTGGCGAATGCGGTTCGCTTTTCTTCGTCTTTCTCCGTGTCCTTCGCGGTGAAACCCATTCAAAGCCTCAGCGCTGCACCTCCAGGCCCACGCTGCTCGCGGTCTGCAGCAACAGTTCCCAGGTCTCGGCCGGCAGCGGCACGCCCTCGGCCAGTCGCCTGACGCGCGTGCGTGCCTCGGGTTCTCCGGGAAGCAGGGTTTCGGTGGCGGGCGGTGCGGCCTTCGCGCCCTTCACGAAGTCCAGATAACGCGCGACCTCGGGCGGGAACATGCCCTCGGGATCGAGCACCTTCGGGTCGATGTAGATCGACAGCATGCCGTTGGCGAAGGGACGCCCGGGGGTGGCGCAGGCGTTGCCGGTGAGCGCGCCGCCGAGCAGTTCGCACATCAGCGCGAGCCCGGAACCCTTGTGGTCGCCGAAGGTGCGCAACGCGCCGTTGCCGGCCTTGATGTCACGCTTGCCGGTGCTCCGGTAGTCGCCGTAGAGCAGGGCCGCGTCGTCGCTCCTGCGCCCGTCCGGCCCGATCAGCGCGTCGCCGGGGATCGGCTTGCCGCCCTGGCTCGCCACCAGCACCTTGCCCTCGGCCACGAGCGAGGTGGCGAAGTCGAGCACGACCGGTTCGCCGTCGTGCACCGGCACACCGACGCAATACGGCGCGGTGGAGAAACGCCGCTCGAAGCTGCCGAACGGCGCCACCAGCACGCTGCCCGCTGCGTTGACGAAGTGGACCGAAACCAGTCCTTCGACGGCGGCCATCTCGGCCCAGTCGGCGACGCGGCCGATGTGACCGGCGTTGCGCAAGGCGACCGCGGAGAGGCCCATCGCCTTGCACTTGGCGATGCCGATCTCCACCGCGCGTGGGGCGACCGTCTGGCCGAAGCCGAACTGGCCATCCACCACCGCGATCACCGGCGTGTCGACCACCACCGTGGCCTCGCGGCCGGCGTGGATCAGGCCGTCGTTCTTCATCTGGATGTAGCGCTGCACACGCACCACGCCGTGACTGTCGTGTCCGGCCAGATTGGCCTTGACCAGGTACAGCGCGATGCGCTCGGCCTCGTCGGCGGGACAGCCTGCCGACTGAAAGATGTCGCGCACCAGGTTCTGGAGCCGTGCGGCCGGAATGAGAAGAGCGTCCATGCGTGGGTGTGTGTTCGGCAAGAGCGGGGCATTCTAGTCGATTCGAAACGCCCCGTTTCGAAATTGGGCTTTGAATTATCATGTGCCGCTGCCGCGGCGCCGGAGCCGCGTCTGGACACGCACAGGGGAGCGCGGGAGAAGATGAGAGAGAACACGGTCAGGACGATCTGGAACAAGGGCGGCGCCGTCATCAACGGCTGGTGCGGCATCCCCAGTTCGGTGGCGGCGGAGAACATGGCGCAGGCACAGTGGGACAGTCTCACGGTGGACCTGCAGCACGGGCTCGTCGACTATCAGGCGGCGGTGGCGATGATGCAGGCGATCTCGACCACGCCGACCATCCCCCTGGCGCGGGTGCCGTGGCTGGAGCCGGGCATCATCATGAAGCTGCTCGATGCCGGCGCCTACGGCATCATCTGCCCGATGATCAATTCCCGGGCGGAGTGCGAGAGCTTCGTCGGCGCCTGCCGCTACGCACCGGCCGGCTATCGCAGCTTCGGTCCGGTGCGCGCCGGCTGGTACGGCGGTCCGGACTACTACGCGCACGCCAACGACACCGTTCTCGCGATCGCGATGATCGAGACCAGGCAGGCGGTCGAGCGCCTCGACGAGATACTCACCGTGCCCGGGCTCGACGGCTTGTACGTGGGCCCGAACGACCTCGCCATCACGCTGGGATGCGCGCCTTCCGGCACGCCCACCGACAAGACCGTGCTCGATGCCATCCGCAGGATCGCCGAAGCCGGCAAGCGCCACGGCATCCCCGCGGGCATCCACTGCGGCTCCACGCAGATGGCGCACGAGATGATCGCGATTGGCTACCAGTTCGTCACGCTGCTGGCCGACAACGCCTTCCTCGCCGCCGCCGCGAAGAGCGCGGTGAGCGAGATGCGCACGGGCAAGGCCGCTCCGAAGGCGTCGGGCAGCTACTGAGGCGGCCGCCCTGGGTCCTGGTCCCCGGATTCAAGCACTCGGGGTGCGGCTTTCTCGGGGAAGAGGTGCATCCCCGTCATTCCGGCGCAAGCCGGAATCCGGGTTGTAGAACTGCCCTCTCGCTGTTCGCTGGACCCCGGCCTTGGCCGGGACGACGACCCCATGACCTCCGCCGCGCGCGCTGCGCCGCGTCAGTGCATGTCCGGCTTTACTCGTCCTCTGATCCCGTCATAGGCCTGGGCCGGTTCGTCCTCGCCGTTGGCGCGTGCCTTCGCTTCCATGTTGACGCAGTTGTCACCGGCGTAGGCGACCCGGCTCGGATGGCCGATGACGCCAAGGTAGCGGTTCTGGACGTTGTAGGCGTCCAGTTCGCGGTGAAACCAGCGATCGCACGGTGCCATGTCGGCGTACTCGCCGCCCTGGTCCTGGAAGTAGTGGACCAACTCGTGCAGCAGGATCGAGCGGTGGAACAGGTTCGATTCGGGCCGCAGCGTGTCGTCGAGGAAGATGCCGTCGCCGGGCCGATACCAGGCCTGGATCGCGCAGTGCGTGCCGCACACGTAGTTCTCCAGTTCGGCTTTCGGTACGCGATAGATCCTCGGCGCTTCCTTGGGTACGCGGTAGCGCGACAGCTGGCGGATCGCGCGGCTGAGCGTCTTCACCACCTCGTCCAGGCTGGCCGCCTCCGAGATGTCGAAGGCGCGGTTGAAGGCGAACGTATCCTCGCCCTGGTAGGCGCTGTACATCCCGCCCGTGCCGGCGGCATGGGCGCCGCTGACTGACAGGGCGAGAAGGCCGATCAGGCCGAGCGCGAAAATGCGGAAGCTGGACATGGCAACCCCTCTGGTCAGCTCCCCCACCCGCCTTATGCGGCAGCCTGTGTCGAAGCCGGCGGATGCCGATCGGCTGCTGTGCCGGATTTCTTGCATGGACCGTGCCTGCGCAGACTCCACCGTTTCACCCCGCGACGACGCGCCGATGCGCTCCATCCCAGTGCCAGACGCTACCACGCGGCGTCATCCGGGTGCCACCCCACCAGCGTTCCAGCGATCCGGACCAGGTGTGCCGGCCGTCGACCAGCGCCTGCCCCAGAGACGTGAGCCTCAGCAGCCCCTGGTCGACACCGCGCTCGGCCACCACCGGCCCCTCGCGTGCGACGAGCGGTTGCGGACCGGCCTCCATCGAGCGGAGGACACGCCAGAACCAGGTGTCGCCGAGGAAGGGACGGTGCTCACGCGTCTGCACCGCGCGGAACAATGCGCCCGCACTCATCGGTTTCGGCGCCAGGCATTCGAGCGCCGTGTACGCGCTGCGGGACAGCCCGGTGCCGACCCAGGGCAGGTCCTCCAGCAGCCGCTGCACCGCCTCCGGCAGGCACGGCAGCACCGCCAGCTCGCCCGCCCGCCACAGCCGCTCCAGTTGCAGCGGACTGGGTGCGCGGAACGCTGCCCAGGCGAGCCGCGCCACCCCGAGCTGGGCCTCCGTCACCGTCTGCCGCTGCGCCTGCAGCGCGTGCACGCGAGGCGGAGCGAGCGCACCGAGCGCCTCGAACCCGCCCTCGGGCGTCAGATCCAGCTGAATCAGCGACAGGCGGATGGGCCGGTGGCTGTGCTCGGCGTACCAGTCGAGCAGCTGCAGCAGTTGCAGCTGATCGTACAGATCCGACTCGAACCAGCACACGACCTCGTCCTCCGCCTGACTGCCGGCCAGGCGCACGTCGCGCTCGTAGAACAGGGCACGTATGCCTTCGTAATCGCCGCTGCCGCTCTCGGCCAGGAACCGTGCGCGCACGTCGGACAGCTGTTCCAGCGGCAGGCCGGCCGGGACCGGCCCTTCGTGCAGGACGTCGCGCCAGGGGACGATGTCGTGCGGCGCGATGCCGCCCAGGATCAGCGCCTGCGCGGCGCAGTCGCCATCGGTGAGGTGGAGCACGGGGGTCGCGGGCTCTGGCGCGCTGCGACCGGCTCAGGTCGCGTGCTCGCCCGGCCGGGCCGGTCCGGACGGACGGATCCTGCGCCGTTCCTCGATGCGCGCCTGCAAGTTGGCGGCGATCTCCTTCGCGCGCGCGCTCTGGTGCGCAGTAAGGCGGCCGGCCAGGCCCTCCATCGCACTCTGGTTGCGCGCCGCATCCTGGGCGTCCTCGGGACCGAAGTACCTGCCGGCGACGCTGAGCCAGGCGTAGCCCTCGGCGGGATCGGCCGGCACGCCGCGCCCCTCCGAAGTCATCATGCCCAGACGATGCATGGAGACGGCGATGCCCTTGTCGGCGGACCGCTCGTACCAGTCGCGCGCCCGCCCCAGGTCGCGCTGCACGCCCAGGCCGTTCTCGTAGAAATTGCCCAGGTTGAACATGCCCAGACCGTCGCCGCCATCGGCGGCACGCTCGTACCAGTCGAGCGCGTCGGCATGGCTCTGGGTCACGCCGTGGCCATTCTCGTACAGGTCGCCGATGCTGTTCATGGCCCAGGCATCACCCTGCTCTGCCGACATCTCCCACCACTTCAGCGCCTCCTCGTAGCTCTGCTGCACGCCGTGGCCGTTCGCGAACAGCAGGCCGAGGTTGTTCATGCTCAGTGAGTAGCCGCGCTTGGCCGCTTCCTTCCACCAGCGGATGGCCTCCTGGAAGTTCGGCGCGTCCACGCCGATTCCCCTGGCCCACAGCAGGCCGAGGTTGTTGATGGCGCGCACGTCGCCACGCCTGGCGCCTTCGATGAGATTGGCGGGGTCGGTCGAGATCTCGCCCGGGCGCACGTCGGAGAAGGTCTCGTCCTCGCCGGGGTGTGCTTCCTGCGCGGCCACGGGAAACCCCGTCAGCAGCGCGGCGATCAACAATGCCGTTTTCATCGCTCTCTCCAGGGCACGGCCGAAGGCGCGCACCGTCGAACTCTCCTCCTGTACGCAGCGGCGGCCATCTGTCAGATGGACCGCCGCAGCCGCGCATCGTTCGGACCGCCCGCGCACCGCCCGGGTGACCGGCGCCCGCCGTCCTACTGGCGCTCGACCAGACCGCTGTCGGCCATGGCGCTGCACACGCTCCTGGGTGTGCAGGCGACCCGGTAGATGCTGCTGCGGCCGCAGCCTGCCGCGCGCACCGTGTACTCGACGCGGCTCAGGCCGTAGGCCTTGCCGATGTCGCCCGCATCGTGCTCCAGGATCTCGGTCTGGACGCCAATGCAGGCGAGATCGCTCTGCGCGCGCTCCTTCGCCGCTTCGGCGGCCCGGGGCTTCATCTCCTCGATATCCTGCTGCACCCGGGATGGCGATGCGGCACAGGCGGCAAGCAACCCTGCCAGGGCTACGAGCGTGATGGCGGTCGATCTCATCGTTGTCCTATTTGCGGCCGAGAAACTCGCGGATGCGGCGCACGCCCTCCTGCAGCACGGGCACCGGCTTGGGATAGGAGAAGCGCACGTGCTCGCCTGCGCCGTTGTCGCCGAAGTCGATACCCGGTGCCACCGCCACCCCGGCGCGTTCCAGCAGTTCCATGCAGAAGCCGTAGCTGTCGCGCGTAACGCGGCTGCAGTTGGCGTAGACGTAGAAGGCGCCCTGCGGGGTCACCGGGATGTCGAAGCCCAGCTCGCGCAGCGCCGGCAGCAGGTAGTCGCGTTGCGCCTGGAAGCGTAGGCGGTTGGCCTCGCACTCGGCCAGCGTCCGCGGCGTGAAGGCGGCGAGCGCAGCCTTCATGGCGATGTCGGAGTTGGAGATGAACAGGTTCTGCGCCAGCTTCTCCACGGCGGCGGCATAGCGCTGCGGCATCACCATCCAGCCCAGCCGCCAGCCGGTCATGCAGAAGTACTTCGAGAAGCTGTTGATGACGAACACGTCGTCGGTGAACTCGAGCGCGCTGTGCGCCTCCTCGCCATAGGTGAGGCCGTGGTAGATCTCGTCCACGATCAGCACGCCGCCTCTTGCACGCACGACCTCGTGGATGCGCTGCAACTCGGCCAAGGGCAGCAGCGTGCCGGTCGGGTTCGAGGGCGTGGCGACCATGACTGCCACGGTGCGCGGCGACCAGTGGCGCGCCACCTGCTCTGCAGTGAGCTGGTAGTCGGTGTCGGGACCGACCGGCACGCCGACTGCGCGCCCTTCCATGGCACGCGTGAAGTGGCGGTTGCACGGATAGGCCGGATCGGGCATCAGCACTTCGTCGTCGGGCGAGAGCAGCACGCCCATGGTCAGCAGCAGCGCTCCGGAGGAACCGCTGGTCACCGCCACGCGCGAGGCCGGCACCTGCGCGCCGTAGCGGGTGCGGTACCAGTCCGACAGGGCCTGGCGCAGGGCCGGTGTACCGAGCGAAGGGGTGTAGCGCACCTGCCCCGACTGCAGCGCAGCCACGCCTGCGTCGAGGATCGGCTGCGGCGTGACGAAGTCGGGCTCGCCGATCACCATGTTGACGATGTCGCGCCCCTGCGCCTCCAGCTCCTTGGCGCGTGTCACCAGCACCACCACGTGGAACGGTTCGATCTGCGCCATGCGTTCGGCCAGCGGGCCGGTGCTCATCGTCGGTTCGTTCATCGTCTGCATGCTTCGTCGGTGCGATCGGACCCGTGAGTGTAATCGCATCCGTCGCCCCAGGAGAGAAACTGGAAGCGGGACCGGCAGCAGCCGCGCGTCACGGAAAACCGCTAGCATCTGCGCCTTCCCTGGATTACAGACGATGAGGCAGAGGCGATGAAGATCGCGGTGGTGGGCGCCGGCGGTGTCGGCGGATATTTCGGGGCGCACCTGGCGGCGGGCGGACAGGACGTGTGGTTCATCGCGCGCGGGGCGCACCTGGACGCCATGCGCGCGCGCGGCCTGCAGGTGCTGAGCGGCAACGGCGACGTGCTGGTCCGGCCGGTGCAGGCGAGCGCGGATGTGCGCGAGGTCGGGGTGTGCGACCTGGTCGTGATCGCCGTGAAGCTGTGGGCCACGCGCGAGGCACTGGAGCAGGCGCGGCCGATGGTGGGGCCGGATACCGCGGTGGTGTCCTTCCAGAACGGCGTGATCGCGGTGGACGAGGTGGTGGCGGTGTACGGGCGCGGACGCGCGCTGGGCGGAGTCGCCAACATCGCCGCGGTGATCGAGGAACCCGGCGTCATCCGCCACACCGGCAGCATGGCCCTGCTGCAGTTCGGCGAGCTGGACGGTCGCGTGACCCCGCGCGTGCAGGCGCTGCAGAAGGCGTGCGAGCGCGCCGGCTTCGCCTACAAGGTGGCCGACGACATCCAGAAGGCGATCTGGGAGAAGTACGTGTTCCTCGTCGCGGCCAGTTCCATGACCGCGCTCACGCGCCTGCCGCTGGGACCGGTGCGCGAGGACGCGGATACGCGCGCGCTGATGCGGCAGGTGATGGACGAGGTCGCCGCGGTGGGCCGCGCCAAGGGGGTCGGGCTGGACCCGGACCTGGTCGAGCGCGTGCTGCAGCGGGTCGACGGGCTGCCGCGCGAAATGGTGGCTTCCATGCTGGGTGATCTGGAGCGCGGCAATCGCCTGGAGCTGCCGTGGCTGGCGGGCGGGGTCGTGCAGATGGGACGTGCGCTGAACCTACCCACGCCCGCCAACGGGTTCGCCTACGCCGTGCTCAAGCACTACATCGACGGGCGGCCGAAGGATGCGCGCAGTCCGGCGTGAGCGGGACGGCGATGATGCGCCCACGCGCCTGTCATCGCTTACCTTCCGGACATGCCGGTGGTAAAGTGCCTGCCGAGACCTGAGGCGCAGTGCGTCTCTCCGAACTCCAACAAGATCGCACCGAGAGACGGGTTCCGGCGGGCCCCGCGATGCTGCGTCAAGACTCCGTCGTCGCCGACGCGACGACTCCCAGGAAGCGACGCCTCCGGGCGCTGATCGACTACGTCGCGCAGACCGCGCGCGCGCGCAGCAGGGTCGTCTCCAACGTTACCGACCACGGCATGTTCCTGCTGTTCGAGCATCAGCTCGCGGCAGTGGACGGCAGCCGGCTCAACGACGCCGGCGCCGACGGCGAGGACGAGATCTGGCTGTCGGTGTCGCGCCCGCCGGGACCCGAGCTTCCTCCCAGGCCGGACGACCCGTGGCTGGCGCCGTGGCTGGCGGTCGGCGTGGCGGTGCTGGTCGCACCCAAGCTAGTCGATGGCGTCGACGGCGCCGCCCTGATCGCTGCCGGTACGCACCGCGACGCTCGCCTCGCACCGGACGGCGTGGACAGCCAGCCCGAGCCGTCCATCCTGCCCGAAGCACGCGTGGCGCTGCACGACTATGCATTCCGCGCGCAGGTCGAGAAGCAGTACGCCGCGTACATGGAGGATCGCTGGGTGCCGTGGGCCGACGGCGAGCGCCGCCGGCGCCGCCAGTCGCGCCTGTACGTGCGGCTGTTCACCCTGCACCAGCAGATGTCCGGCGCCCTGCTGGAGGCACCCGTGGAGCTGGTGTGGGGCCTGGGGCTGGGCGTGGTGGAACTGCCCGGCACGCCGGCGGCCTATCCGCTCGTAACGCAGCTGGTCGACCTGTCCGTGGACGCACGCACCGGTGCGGTCGAGATCCGCCCGCGCGATACCGATCCGCGCGTGGAACTGGACTATTACGCCGCGCTCGACCGCAACGGCGCCGAGCGGGCCGCGGCGCATCGCGCCGAGCATGCAGGCCGGCAGGCGCTGCTGCACACGCAGGGCATATCGCCGTTCGACCCCGCCACCTACGAGCCCGCGATCGCCGCGCTCCTGGCTGCGCTGGCACCGGCGGAGCGGCGTGCGGGCGAACTCGCGCTGGTGGGCAGCGGCGCGCCCGAGCAACCGCTGCCGCTGCGCGTGACCGACGGCTGGGTGCTGTTCGCACGCCCGCGCAGCAGCAATCTGCTGGTGCACGACCTGGAGCAGTACCGGCGCGCGCTGCAGGACATGAGCTGTGACGAGGGACTGCCCGATGCAGTGCGCGCGCTGGTGAGCGATCCCTCCGGCGAGGTTGCCCCGGTCGAGCTGCCGCGCTTCCGCGGCGTGTCGACCGCCACCACGCCGCGCGGCGTGGACGTCGAGGGCAGCGCCAGCGACCTGTACTTTCCGAAGCCGTTCAACGACGAGCAGCTGCGCATCGTGCAGCTGCTGGAGGCACACGACGGTGTGGTGGTGCAGGGTCCGCCCGGCACTGGGAAGACGCACACGATCGCCAACATCATCTGCCACTGGCTGGCCACCGGCCGGCGCGTGCTGGTGACCTCGATGAAGGAGCCGGCGCTGGCCGTGCTGCGCGAGAACCTGCCCGAGCCGATCCGCCCGCTGGCCATCTCCCTGCTCGGCAGCGAGCACGAAGGCATCCGCCAGTTCGAGGAATCGGTGCAGCGCATCGCCTCGGAGGTGCAGTCGCTCGACCAGGCCGCGCTCGCGGCCGAGGTGACACGGATCGAGGAGGCGATCGACGGTCTGCACGCGCGCCTGTCGCGGCTGGACACCGAGATCGGTCGCTGGGCGCGGCTGAACCAGGCACGCATCGACATCGACGGCGAGAGCCTGAGTCCGATGGACGCGGCGCAGGAGATCATCGACCGTGCCGGGCAGTACGAGTGGATCCCCGACACGCTGGGCATCGGTCCGCAGTACGCGCCGCGTTTCGGGGACGAGGACATGGACCGGCTGCGCGAGGCGCGGCGTCAGCTCGGCGCCGACATCGAGTACGTGGCGCACGAACTGCCGAACGCTTCCGATTTCCCGGAGGCGGGCGCGCTGCTGGCCATGCACCAGGGACTGGCCGGCTTCGCGCGCATGCATGCGCAGGGACGCGCCGATCTGCCGCAACTGCCGCACGGGGCCGAAGCGGCCCTGGCGCAGCTGGCGCAGTCACTGGCGCGCGTGCGCGCCCTGCGTGCCGGGACGCTCGATCCCGGCGTGCGCGCCGGCACACCGCTGCACGCGCGCCTGCGCAGTGCACCGCAGGCGGACGAGTTCAAGCTGCTGGAGCGCCTGGCGCAGGAACTGGCCGGGGCGGGCGAGTTGCGCACCGCCTTCCTGGCGCGGCCGGTGGAGGCAGCAGCGGGCGCCGACCAGGACGCGGAACTGATGCAGGCGGTGCAGAACCTGGCGTCGGGGCGCCGCGCGTTCGGCCTGATGGGCGGCTTCGGCAAGGCCGAGACCAGGCGCGCGGTGGAGTCCATCAGCGTGGACGGCCGTGTGCCCGCCGACACCGCGGACTGGCAGCACGTGCTCGGCTTCCTGCATCTGCAGCAGCGCCTGCGCCAGCTCGGCACACGCTGGAACGCGCTCGCCGCCGATCTGGGCCTGGGTACGGTGGACCTGGCACAGCCCCAGCGCGCGATCGCGGCGCTGGACCAGGTTCGCGCCTACCGCAGCGCACGCGACCTCGCCGCCGCGGAGCTCGAGCTCGCTGCGCGCACGAGTGCGCTGTTCCCGACCTGGCCGGCAGCGGCGCGCGTGGCGGACAACGACAGTGCCTTCGACCAGCTCGAGCGCGTGGTGGCGCATCAGCAGAGCACGCAGCGGCTGGGCGAGGTGTGGGTGGCGAAGGCGCGCGTACAGAAGGCGCTGGAGGGGCGCAGTGGACGCGTGGTCGAGGAACTGCGCGTGTTCGTCAACGACATGCTCGGCAATCCGAAGGTGGACGAGAGCCAGCTGCTGGCCGCGTGGGGCGCGTCCATGGCGGAGCTGGTGCGCCTGCAGCGGCTCGCCCCCTGGCTGCAGACGGTGGCCGCGGTGACGCAGCGCATCGCGCAGTCCGGCGCGCCGCAGTACGCCCGCCTGCTGCTGCAGCCGGCGGAGGCGGACGACGAGCGGCTCGTCCCGCGCGACTGGCGCCACGCTTGGCGTCTGCGCTGCCTGGCCACGCACCTGTCGCTGATCGATCCGCAGAACGAGTTCCGCCGCCTGACGCGGGTGCGCGGTGAACTGGAACAGGATCTGGCCCGCGCCTATCGCGATCTGGTGGTCAGGAGCACCTGGCTGCAGCTCGCGCGCAACACCTCGCCGAGCACGCGCGCTGCGCTGCAGGCCTACCTGAATGCGATCCAGCGCATTGGCAAGGGCACCGGCAAGCGCGCCGCGCGTTACCGGCAGGACGCGCGCGAGGCCGCGGCCGAGGCGCACGCCGCCGTGCCGTGCTGGATCATGCCGCATTACCGGGTGTCGGAGACGCTGCCGGCACGCATGGGCATGTTCGACCTGGTGGTGATCGATGAGGCCTCGCAGTCCGACCTGTCCGCCCTGCCCGCCATCTTCCGCGGATGCAAGCTGCTGATCGTGGGCGACGACCGGCAGGTCGCGCCCGAGGCCATCGGCATGGAAGAGGAGCGCATCAAGGCGCTCATGCAGCGCCATCTCGCGGACCAGGTACCCCTGTACCGTGCGCAGATGTCGGCCGACCGCTCCATCTACGATCTGGCCAAGGTCGTGTTCGCCCGCAGCGGCGTCATGCTCAGGGAGCACTTCCGCTGCGTGGCACCGATCATCGAATACTCGCGGCGCGAGTTCTACCACGGCGAACTGCTGCCGCTGCGCCTGCCGCCGCTCGCCTCGCGCCTGGATCCCCCGCTCATCGACGTGCTGGTCGAGAACGGCGAGCGCAGGGGCGAGGCGAACCTGCAGGAGGCGCGCTTCATCGTCGACGAGATCAAGCACCTGCTCGGCGATGCACGCATGCTCAGCCGCACCATCGGCGTGGTCTCGCTGCTGGGCGACGAGCAGCCGCTGCGCATCTGGGACATGCTGAGCGAGGAACTCGGGCCCGAGATCCTGCAGCGCTGTCAGATCGCCTGCGGCGATGCGCGCACCTTCCAGGGCAAGGAGCGCGACGTCATGTTCCTCACCATGGTCTGCGCGCCCAACGACATCGGTGCCCCGCTCGCGCGCGACAGCTTCGCCCAGCGCTTCAACGTCGCCGCATCGCGTGCGCGCGACCGCATGTATCTGGTGCGCTCGGTGCAGCTGCACGATCTGCCCGAGTCGGACCGGCTGCGGCGGCGGCTGATCGAGCACTTCGCCGCGCCCTTTCCGCTGCAGGGACAGGACGAGGGCCGCGCCGGGCAGCGCGCGGCGTGCGAGTCGCCGCTCGAGCGCGAGATCTACGACTGGCTCTCCGGTGCCGGCTATCGCGTCACGCCGCAGGTGCGGGTGGGCGCCTACCGCATCGACCTGGTGGTGGACGGCGCGAATCAGGCACGGCTGGCCATCGAGTGCGACGGCGACAAGCACCACGGCCCGGACAAGTGGGGTGCGGACGTGCGCCGCCAGCGTGTGCTCGAGCGCGCAGGCTGGACCTTCTGGCGCTGCTTCGCGTCCACCTTCGTGCGCCGGCGCGAGGCCGCGCTGGCGGACCTCGCGCGCACGCTCGAGGCCCTCGACATCCGGCCGGACCAGCAGGCGGCGATCGAGCCGCCGCCGCTGTCCGTCCTGCGCAGGGTGCGCGCTACAGCGTCAGCACAGTGAGCGCGCAGGCGCCCAGCACCGCGAGAAGCGGCGGGACGCAGCGCACCGGCCACGGCGTGGCCCCCATGTCCCGGCCCTCGCGCACGGCGCAGCGCCGGGAATCCTCCAACCACAGATACAAGCCCCATTCCTTCATGTCGATCTCCTGCATGCGCGCAGGCAGGCGCGCGCGTGCGGCGCATGGCACGGTGCCGCGGGCGGCACCGGACTACGGACGCAGTCGTGACGTATGCGGGCGGACAGAGGCCCGCGCGAGACAGCCGAGAGAGCGCCGCTAGACCGGGGAGAGCGACTCGGGGACGAGACGGCTTGGGGAGTTTTCGCAGTTCATGCAATACCTCCTTACGCTTGCGAGAACTTCAACGATGGGCCGGCAGAATCTGCAGGATGCGCGTACCGGCCCGGCCGCGCACAGCAGGAAGATTAACGCCGCGCCGGGGGAACTGGCAAGCACGGTGTCCGACGGAACAGTGTCAAATGGAACGGCGCCCGAACTCACGGCTCCGTGCAGAGCGCGGCATCCGGCGGCGCGGCGCCCGAAGGTGCGTTGCCCGGCGGTGCAGCGCCCGACGATGCAGCGTCGGTGCAGCCGGGTCAGCTGAACAGAGGCATGGCCTTGACGAAGGTCATCCAGATGCCCCATGCCAGCGGTATGCCGACCACGGCCCAGGCAAGCAGCGCACCCCCGCTCAGGCCTCCCCTGGAGCCGATGACCGGCGATTCGGACAGGGTGGCCGCCTCGTGCGCGAGGCGCTTCTCCTCCATCAGCTCCTTGTCGGTCATCACCCACTTCTCGGCGACGGGCCGTACCAGAAGGTTGGCAACGAAGCCCACCAGCAGCATGCCGGCCAGGGTGAAGAAGATCGGGCCGTAGATCTGGTCGAACGGCACCTTCTCCTCCACGCGCACGTCGTGCATGTAGTTCACCACCACCGGGCCGACGATGCCGGCGGTGGACCAGGCCGTGAGCAGCCGGCCATGGATGGCCCCGACGAACTGCGTGCCGAACAGGTCGGCGAGGTAGGCCGGGACGGTGGAAAAGCTGCCGCCGTACATCGAGGCGATGATGCAGAACGATCCGACCAGCACCGCCAGGGATTTCCAGTCCGCGCCGTACGAGGCAAGCACGTACAGGGCGGCACCGAGCACGAAGAACACGACATAGGTCCGCTTTCGTCCGAGCTTGTCGGAAGACGACGCCCAGACGAAGCGGCCGAAGATGTTGAACAGCGAGATCAGGCCGACGAAGCTGGCGGCGATGGCGGCGGTCGCATTGCGCAGGCCCTCGTCCGCGCGGATGTCGACCCAGTTCAGTTCGGGTCGATCGATCAGTACCCCGCCGAACGTTTCCTGAAGCATGGGCGCGGCCGCGCCGATGATGCCGATGCCGGCCGACACGTTCATGCACAGCGCGATCCACAGCAGCCAGAACTGCGGCGTCTTGTGCGCGTTCCTCAGGTGCACGTGCCCTCGGGCGATCATGCCGTTGGTCGCGGCCGGCGGCGCCCAGCCCTCGGGGCGCCAGCCGATGGGCGGCACCCGGTAGAGCAGCGCGCCGAAGGACATGAATGCTGCATAGATGAGCGCGAGCACCACGAAGGTCTGCCAGACCCCGGGATCTCCGGGGCTGGCGAACTGCTGCATCAGCAGCGTGGCGAAGGGCGAGCCGATCATCGCGCCGCCGCCGAAGCCCATGATGGCCATGCCGGTGGCCATGCCGCGCCGGTCCGGGAACCACTTGATGAGTGTGGAGACGGGCGAGATGTAGCCCAGGCCGAGCCCGATGCCGCCGATGATTCCCGAACCGAGCCACATCAGCCACAGCTGGTGGATGTAGACGCCATAGGCGGACAGGAGCAGACCGACGCACCAGCACAGCATCGATACCACCCCGACCTTGCGCGGACCGGCGCGTTCGAGCCAGGCACCCCAGAGCGCCGCGGCACCCCCGAGCACCACGAAGAACAGGGTGTACATCCAGCCAAGGTCGAACTGCGTCCAGTTGCAGTCCGTGGCGGTCAGGGCCCGCACCGTGCCTTCGAGCTTCTCGCCGAAGGTGGTGGCGCCGGCTGCACATGCGGCCAGGGGTTTGCCGTCCTCGCCCACCAGCGCACTTTGCAGCGGCTTCCAGAAGACCGAGAAACCGTACGCCATCCCGATGCACAGATGGATGCCCAGCGCCGCGGGCGGCACCAGCCAGCGATTGAAACCGGGTCCGGCGACGATGCGCTCTTTGTCTAGGAAGCCAGCCATGACCGTGCCATGTCCTTACTCGTGCAAGGGTGCGGGCCCGGAGAATACCACCGTGCTGGCGCTGCAAGAAGATTTGCCGTGCAACGGCGTGCAGTCTTGCATGCTGCGGCGCAAGAGGAGTTCAGCCGTGCGGCAGGAACCAGGGGCGCGTGTCGAGCCGGTCGATGCGCGCGGCATCGAGCGGCGGACCGGCTGCAGGCTGCGCAAGGCGCAGGCGCTCGAACACCCGCTCCGGCAGCGCCCTGGCGCGGCCCGGCGCGGCCCAGGCGAACACGGTGAGCAGAGCGGCGAGCAGCGGCTCGTCGCCGGATCCAGGCCGGCGGCGCGCGCCGCGTGCGGCAGCGCCGCACTCATGCACCGGGGGCGCCGGCCGCTGCCGGCGCCGATTCGCGAAACTGCGCCGGCCGCGCCGAGTCCAGCGTGAAGATGGCGAACGGGCGGCGGATGAGCGGCATGGCCACATTGCGCACGGAGATGCCGCGCGGCGTGATGCCCTTCTGGGCACCGCTGTGTTCGTGGCCGTGGATGGCCAGGTCCGCACCCGCGTTGTCGAGTGCGCCGGCAGCGCGCTCGGTGACGTACATGAACTCCTTCATCTCGGGCTCGCCGAAGGCGTGCCCGCAGGCACCGGCGAAGCCGCCGCCGAATCCCTTGCAGCCGGCAATGCCCAGGGTGCGCCCGTCCAGTTCCAGCGTGGTGTGCTCGCCTTCGAGCACGGTCACGCCCACGTCCTGGAGCGCCGCACGCACCGCCTCCGGCGAGCCCGCGTGGTAGTCGTGGTTGCCGAGCACCGCCACCACCGGCACCCGTACCGCGTCCAGCTCCTCGGCCAGTGCCCGGGCCTGCGCCGGCGTGCCGAGATTGGTCAGATCGCCGCACAGCAGGAACACGTCGGCGCACTCGTGCAGCGCACTCCAGTGCGGGCGCAGCGTGCCACGCGTGTCCTCGGCGAAGTGGATGTCGCCTACCGCTGCGATGCGCATGGGGATCGTCGTAAAGGAAGCGGGAAGGCTTACGCTACTCGCGCAGATCCTCGGCCTCCGGTGCACCGCCGAGTTCGAGCACGGTCAGTTCGTTGCGCACGGGAACGGCGATTGCGAATTCTGCCCATCGGAGACTGCTCCGACATCACGGCACGGAGGATCACCATGGCCTTTCTTCCGATCGCGGGCCTGGCGCTGGGCGCGGCCGGCATGTATCTGTTCGATCCCGGGCAGGGGCGGCGGCGCCGGGCCCTGGTGCGCGACCAGGCAGCGAGCCGCGCGCGTCACCTTCGCCGCGGTGCCGATGCCGCCCTGCGCGACCTGCGCAACCGGGCGCGCGGCGCGGGGCACGGCTGGCGTGCCATGCCTGCCGGCGACATCCCCGATCGGGTGCTGGTCGAGCGCGTGCGCAGCAAGCTGGGCCGCTGCAGTTCGCACCCGCGTGCGATCCGCGTGTCGGCCCATCGCGGCGCGATCGAGCTGTCCGGCCCGGTGCTGGCGCAGGAGTCCGAGGCGCTGCTGCGCATCGTGCGGCGCGTGCGCGGCGTGCGAGAGGTAGGCGACCGGCTGGAGCGCCACGAGAGTCCCGAGCACGTCTCGGCGCTGCAGGGCGGGAGCGCGCGCACAAGAACCGCAGCACGCTGCCGCGCCTGATCGAGCGGCGCATCCATCACTGAGCGGGCGCGGACACCCGGTGCGACTGCACGCGCTTGACCAGGGCCTGGAACGCCGGGCTGCGCAGCGACAGCAGCCGCGCCTGGCGCGCCTCCCAATAGGGTGAGGCCACCTCGTAGCCACCCTTCAGGCGGAAGCTGGCAGTGACCGGCGCCTGCGCGCAGTCGCCGCCGGCCACCACCGATCGCTGCATCGTCACCTGGTCGCCCGCGATGTCGATGGTGAGCACGTACTCGGCGCAGCGCGCCGAGCGGTCCTCGGCGACGATGCCGTGCGGGGTCCATTCGCGCACGGTCCAGTCCTGCGCGTGCAGCCCCAGGTCGCTCACCGAGCTGTGGAACCAGCCGGACTCGTCAGCCGACATCACCAGCTTGGCGGTGACCATGGAACAGAGGTTCGCGCTCCGATAGCAGCGGATGCTGCTGCTCTGGATCGGATCGGCCTCGCGCACCTGCGCCGAATGCCAGCTGCCCTCGGCGCTGACCACCTCGCCCTTGTCCACGATGTAGGCAGGTCCGGGAATCACCGGCGTCTGCCAGAACTCGTTGGTGCGCTGCACCAAGTCCATGAACTGGCCGACCAGGATCTCCCCGGTGGGCCGTGCCCCGAGGTCGCGCTGGAACGCCTTGACTGCCCGGATCAGCCCGGCCGAGGGTTGCCCGGACGGCGCCTGGTACAGGTAGCGCAGATCGATCAGCGAATTCTCCAGCACGAAGCGGAACTCGCGCGCGCTCCAGCCGAATACCGCGAGCGCCTCGGTCGCCGGCAGCCTGAGCACCTGCTCCGGCTCCATCGCACCGAATTCCTCGACACTCACCGCGCCAGCCGCACCATGTTGCAGGCATGCACCCAGCCCGAAGGCGGCCAGCCAGATTCGCACCCATCCCGTTGCCATTCCCATTCCACTCCTCCTCGACACACGGCGTTGGCGCCGCTGCAGCCCGGGGCAGGCCATCCCGCCCTCGCATGCGCCGCAAGCGCCCCTGCACTCGGTCCCGTGCCCGGGGCATCAACTGGTGCGCACCCGGCATTTTGCTATAGGATGCGTCCTCTGCCGGGCGGGACAACGCCCTACCGGGGTTCTCACCACTCCTGATCTTGCAAGTCGAAGCGCTCTCCCGCCGCAGCCGCCCGCTGTCCCTCGCCGCGCACCTCCTGCTCATCGCCGCCACGCTCGCGGGCAGCATCGGCGCGGTCGCGCAGGACGTGTTCGACCTGCAGCCCGAATATGTCTATGCCCGCCATCGCAAGGCGCGCATGGGCTACACCAAGCCCGAGGTGTTCGATCCGCTGAGCGACAGGCTGTCCCGCGCGGGCATGAAGGACTTCCCCCCCACCGCCGTGCCGGAGGAACTGAAGACCGTCGACGCGATGACCCGCATCAAGGGCATGGGCCGCATCATGGCCTGCGCCGACGGCTGGTTTTGGCCGTTCTCGCGCACGGCGCGCAAGAACGAGCCCCCCGGCCTGGAGATCGAGCTGTTGCAGATCATCGCCAAGAAGCACGGCTGGGAAGTCGACATCTCGTGGGTGAACATGGTCACGCGCTTCGGACCCGGCGGGCCGGGCGGCGCCTACAGCCGCTCGATCAACAAGGGCGTGTGCGACATCGTGCTGGGTCTGACCGTCTCCGGCGACGACCATCACATGGAGCCGAACCAGCTCTCCTTCACCTCGCCGTTCATGTCCACCGGATTCGTGCTGGTCACGCAGGGCTCGGCCAAGGGGCTGCGCACCCTGGACGACGCCAAGACGCAGAACATCAAGGTGGGCGTTCCGGCCTACTCGCCGATGAGCGAGTACGCCGAGGAGAACGGCATTCCGCACTCGACCTTCTTCCAGAACTACCAGGTGATCGACGCGATGGTGCGCGGCGAGGTCGATGCCGCGATGATCTGGTCCGGCTCCATCTCGCAGGCCAAGCTGGAGCGCCCGGAGGCCGAGTTCGAGATGGCCAGGGGCTACGTGCCCGTGCCGGAGATGCGCTGGAACAGCGCCTGGGTGGTGAAGAACAAGGAAGCCGAACTGCTGCAGTTCATCGACGAGTCGTTCGCGCAGATGCTCAAGAGCGGGGAGATCAAGCGCCTGTGCGAGCGTTACGGCATCCCGTTCTATCCGCCGGTACCCATGGACCCCTGACGTGACGCGTCACGCCAGGCACGATCAGAAAACAGGAGCGAGGCGATGTTCGACCATATCGTTCAACTGAGTATCCAGTCCGGCGGGCTCATCCCGCTGATGGGCGTGCTGCTGCTCGTCACCATCGCGGTCATCGTCGAACGTCTGGTGTTCTACCGGCGCGCACTGCGCTCTGGCAGTGCCATGGAGCACGATCTGCAGCTGGTCGATTACCAGAACGTCGAGAAGCTGCAGCAACTCGCCGACCACTACGAGGGCTCACTGCAGCGCTCCATCATCTCCTCGGCGCTGGCCTCGCGCGGCCAGGACGCCGACACCATGGAACGCCACATCGACGAGGCGATCATGTGGCAGATGCCCAAGATCGACCGCAACGTGTGGGTCCTCGACAGCTCGGTCACCCTGGCCCCGCTGATGGGTCTGCTCGGCACCATCATCGGCATGGTGCACGCCTTCGACATCCTGGGCGAGGGCGGCGTGGCCGGCGCCGCCGCGCAGATGGTCACCGGCGGCATCGCCGAGGCCCTGGTCGCGACCGGCGTGGGCCTGCTCATCGCCATCCTCGCCGTGGCCTTCCTGAACTACTTCAACAAGCGCGGGCGTCTGGCCCTGCACCAGATGGAGCAGTTGAAGGTGATGGTGATCAACCGCCTGCACGGCGGCGGATCCGCGCATCACGGCGTGCCGGTGCGAGAGGCCCACGCCGGCAAGGTGACCGACATCGGCGTCGCGCGGAGGGCGTGATGCGCAAGGGCCGCAGCAACTACTTCGAGACGGATCGCCCGCGCGTCGAGGTGATCCCGATGATCGACATCATGATGTTCCTGCTGGTGTTCTTCGTGCTGATCACGCTCAAGATGATCGCCGGCACCGGCGTGGCGATGGAACTGCCCGGCTCGGCCACCACCCAGGAACTGAAGACCTCCACCATCACCATCGGCGTGACCAAGGACGGCGAGACCGTGGTGGACGGCACCGCACTGAGCGGCGAGCAGCTCAAGGCCCGGCTGGTCGAACTGAAGAAGGACAAGGCCATCGACGTGGTACTGGCCGGAGACAAGGATGCTTCGCTGCAGACCCTGCTCACGGCGATGGACGCGGTGCGCGGTGCCGGCATCACCTCGGTGGGCATCGCCGCGAAGGCCGAGAAACCTGCGACCCAAGCCGCCGCCAGGAAATGACCGAGCAGACCAGGCGCGCGCGGGGCGCGCTGTGGGCACAGCCGGACGAGGACGAGGCGCGCGGCCTGCCGTTCTGGCAGGCGCTGCTCGTCGCCGCCCTGATCGAGCTGGGGCTTCCCTTTTTCGTGTTCGGCGTCGACTGGTCCTTCCTCGGCCTGACGCAGCCGCCGCCCACTCCGGTGATGAACGTGCGGCTGGATCCCCCGCCCGAAGTGCTGCCGCCCCCGCCCCCGCCGGAGAAGAAGAAGCCGGAACTCGAGAAGATCAAGCAGGTGGAGGTGGAGCTTCCGCCGCCGCTGCCGAACGCGCCCACGCCCAAGATCCTGGTCGCCAAGCCGGAACCGGAGCCGGAGAAGCCCGACCCCGAGAAGAAGAAGGAGGAGCCGCCCGAGCCCGAGCCCGAGGAGCCGCAGGAGGAAGAGGTGGAAGCGCCACCGATGCCCTCCGTGTTCCAGGAAGTCAAGCCGGTGCGCAAGGTCAAGCCGAAGTACCCGGAAGACGCGGTGGCGCAGCACATCGAGGGCCAGGTGAAGGTGCGGCTCTCGGTGGACATCGACGGGCGCGTGACCAACGCCGTGATCATGCTGGCCGAGCCGCCCGGCGTGTTCGACGAATCCGTGCTGGAAGCGGTGCGCCAGTACAAGTTCAAGCGCGACGGCACAACCTACGAGGCCGATCAGCTGGTGGTGTTCAGGCTGGAGTGAGGAGGACGCCCCGGTCAAGGCCGGGGCGGCATGTCGGTATGGCTGGATTCCGGCTTCCGCCGGAATGACGGCACCCCCCTCGCCGCCCCGGCGAACGCCGGGGCCCAGCGAAAACCAATAAGGCTTTTCGCGACCATCCGGATCCCGGCTTCCGCCGCAACGACGGGTTCTCGAAGTCCGGCGCGTTCTCGAGCTGCTCTTCGCTCACGTTGAGCATGAGACTGCGCTCGTTCTGTCCCAGCTGGAACATGCGCACCGGATAGGCGAACAGCTTGTCGCCCAAGCCCGCGAACCCGCCGAACGACAGGATCGCGTAGTGCACCCGGTTGTTGTTCACGTCGAGCACCACGTCGTTGATCTTGCCCAGGTCGTCGCCCTTGGCATTGCGCACGTCCATGCCGATCAGTTCGCTCACGCGCAGGTCGCGCATGATCGCGTCGCGTCCCGCCTGTGTCTGCGCCTCGTTCCGGGCGCTGGGACGGTCCGGATCAGGCGTGGTGGTGGCGCTCTCGTTCTGCGCGAGCGTGGTCAGCGCGACGGACAGGCCGACTGCGGTACCGATCGCCCGGATGCTTCTGTTCAATGGTGTCATGGTCTGGATCCTCGTTCGTCTCGATCAACATGACGGCGCCCCGTGCCGGTGCGCCGCCTCACAAGGCCAGATATCGGCAAGGGGCGGACCCGGGCACCAGGCCTCTCACCAGAGCGAACGTTCGGCGCGCGGCTCTTGTGCTTCTCCGCTGAGCACGCGACGCAGCAGCTGTTCCTGCGGTCCGGAGAAGGTCTCGGGACGGCAGTTGGCAGCCGCGAAGAAGCGATCGGGATCGTTCTCCAGGAGCAGCTTCTGCGCAAGCATCAGATCGGAGAGCGGCACGAACGCCTCGGTCGTGCAGCAGTAGAGGTTTCCCGTCTGCAGATGGATGACATTGAAGGTCGAGCGCGGAAGGATGCAGAAGGTGCCCCGCTCGGGCACGCGCACGGTGAAGCAGCCGTGCCTGTCCAGCTCGTGCAACTGCCGGGCGCTGAGCAGGCGCGTCAGCAGGCGTCGCGCGCGCGCCTCGGATACGCGCGAGCGAGCGGTCGCCGCATCGCCGATCCAGCGTGCATCGAGCGCCAGATCGCGACGGTCCGCCAGATCCAGGAGTTCGGGCTGGCCGTCGCGCCGCATACCTCGCAACGCCCGGCTCCAACGCCTGATCAGTTCCAGCATGGCAGACGTCGGATCGCTCCAGGAGAGGCGCGCGAACCTGCCGCGCGCCTGCACTGGTTCAACCGCCGACCACGCGCGGAACGATCACCGTCTCGTTCTCGAGCGCGTTGAAGTCGGCCACCTTCTCGTCCACGCGGCCTTCGCCGCGATTGACCTTGAAGGCGACCGAGCCCGACGTCAGCATGCACTCGAACAGCGCCTTGGCCTCGCGCTGTGCGGTGAGCGTCGCGTCGCTCTCGTCGAACTCGATGACGCGATCACCCGTGGAATCCAAGACACGCAACACTTTCATCATCGTCTCCTCTACTGCTGGGCCCGAACATATCGACACGAAAGGGGAGGAGCAATCCCCGCTCCCGCGTGCGGGGCGGATGCCCACGCGGGAGTAGCGGCAAGCACAGCGCCCGGTGTTTGGGCGTGATTGGTGATTGATGACGGGTGATGGCGATGGGTGATGGGTGATGGGTGATGGGTGAATGATGATTGATGGAGGGATATCGGCGCGGGGTGCGGGTAGTATTTTCACTGGCCATGGCGCACGGCTGCACATCGGAAACACCGTACACTCGCAATCGGCAACGAAGGAGAAGGGACGCATGGCGCACGAGGAGGAAGCAAGGGTGTCGGCGCGGATTCGCGCGCGGCTGATCGCGGCGAACCGTCGCTTCCACGCGAACGACAACATTGCCGAGTTCATCGACGCAGAGGCGGAGCTGCACGGCCTGGAAGCGGAGGTCGCGCAGCGGCTCCAGGACGTGCTCGACGCGCTGGTGATCGACTCGTCCGGCGACCACAACACGCGGGGCACGGCGCGGCGCGTGGCGCGCATGTTCGTGCACGAGGTCTTCCGTGGCCGCTATTACCCGATGCCGCAGATCACCGAGTTCCCCAACGCCGAGCGTCTGAACGAGCTGATGATCGTCGGCCCGATCCGCGTGCGAAGCGCCTGCTCGCACCATCTGGTGCCGATCCTGGGCAAGCTGTGGGTGGGCGTGTTGCCCAGCGAGTCGTCGAGCCTCGTGGGACTGTCGAAGTACTCGCGCATGGCGGAATGGATCATGAGCCGGCCCCAGATCCAGGAGGAGGCGATGATGCAGCTCGCGGACCTGATGGAGTCGCGCCTGCGCCCGGAGGGACTCGCCCTCGTGCTCGAGGCAGACCATTTCTGCATGCACTGGCGCGGCGTGAAGGACGAATCCCACATGATCAACAGCATCATGCGCGGGACCTTCCTCACCAATCCCGAATCGCGCAAGGAGTTCCTGCAACTGGTTCGCGGCTAGCCTCGTCCGAACAGGTCTCACCGGCACCGCCGCGCCCTGTCCCTGCCCGTGCGCGACGCATCGAACGGACGCGAACACCTGCGCGCTGCGCGCGCGGATCGGCCGGGATGATGGAGCGTTTCCTGCTTGGTGGCTGGCGAGCCAGCCGGGACCGCAGCGAGCCCGGCCCTGGTCATCGACCGATACTTCGAGATGTTCCGCCGCATGAACAGAGAACCGGACAGCGCCGAGGCGGCCCAGACCCACGAACGCCCGGGCCCGGCTTCCGACACCGCAGAACGACGCGCGGCCGAGCGCACGCGCGTGAGCGAGCCGGCTTTGGTCGAGACACCGGATCGCGACATGCCGGTGCGCCTGCTGGAGGTGTCGGCCGACGGGGCGCGCATTCAGCTCGAGGCGGGCATCGAGTTCGAGGGCGACGAGGTCGCGCTCACCATCCCCTTCACCCGCGATCCGGCCGAGGCCGAGCGATTCGTGGCGCGTGTGGTCCGACGCAGCGGCAACGTGCTCGGCCTGCAGTGGATCGAGGCCCCTTCCTTCGACGCCCGCTTCAAGATCGCCCGCCTGATGGAGCGCGAGCGCGGCTGCCCTACGGTGGTGATCGGTGCGCTGCCGATGCTGCAGTGGCCCGCGGCACGCGCGCGCCAGCGCTGATTCCCACGTGCGCGGTTGGATCGCGCCCGGCATTGCCGACTCGGACAATACCATTCGCATTGCGGCCGCCTATGCGGCAGGTACTCGGCAGGATGCGCGAGACACCGGCCGTGCATGGGGAGGGAGACCGGGGCGCTGCTTCCGGCCACCGGTCCAATCGATGCCGGTCGCCAGTGCCGGCGAAGCCGCACCCGCAACAAAAAAAGCGGCGGCCCGGGGCCGCCGCAATTCCCTACCTCGAAGCGCCGTTGTCGACTACCTTGTTGTCCCGACAAGCGTCCTGACCGCTTCTGCAGTGTCGCTGCACGGGCAGAGCCGCTGCGCCGGCGACCCGTCCCTGATCGAAAGAGTTCTCCTCCCCCTTCGATTCCTGCCGGACGCGTCGTGTGGCCGACGCTGCGATCCGGACCGAGCGGTACCCTAGCACTTCACCGGGGTCCGCGCCACACCCGGAAACGGCGTGCGGACGGCTCTTTTGCACTGCATCGTCGCGGAAATTGCGACGTGTACCCACAGGAACTCCCAGAGTTTTTCTTGCGACGCACCATACGATGACCACGAACCGCCTGCCCCCTGACGCTGCCGAACTCCTCGATTTCTGGTTCGGCATGGAGACGCCCCTGCAGCCGCGCAAGATCTGGTTCGCCAAGGATCCGGCCTTCGACCGGGCCTGCCATGAGCGCTTCGCGGGCACGCACGCGCGCGCCGCGGCCGGCGAACTCGACCACTGGGCCCACACGCCGGACGGTGCGCTGGCGCTGGTCGTGCTCCTCGACCAGTTGTCGCGCAACATGTTCCGCGACACGCCGGCGGCGTTCGCCCAGGACGCGCGCGCCCTTGCAGTCGCGCAGGGCGCCATCGCGCAGGGCTTCGACCTTGCCCTGCCGGCGCTTCGGCGCATGTTCCTGTATCTGCCGTTCGAACACAGCGAGGACATGGCGCATCAGGCCCGCTCCGTGGAACTGTTCGAGTCCCTGCGCGGTCATCCCTGGCTGGACGAGGCGATCGACTATGCGCACCGCCATCACGAAGTGATCGAGCGCTTCGGCCGCTTTCCCCACCGCAACGCCATCCTCGGCCGGTCCAGCACCCCCGGCGAACTGGACTACCTAACCGCGCCGGGCGCCGGGTTCTGACGCCGCGTTCGACCGCGCAGTTCGTGGAGCGGCGGCGCGAGACGGGTATACTGCGGCGCGACCGTACGGCGCCGCTGCGTACATCGCGGCCCAGCCCACATGACATCCCCCACCGGAACATCGGCAAACCCCTCCCCGACCACCGCGCTCGACAGTGCCCGGCGCGTGCTGCGCATCGAGTCCGAGGCGGTCGCCGCGCTGTCGGCGCGCCTGGACGAGCGCTTCGAGCGCGCGGTGCGGTTGATCCTCGACTGTACCGGGCGAACGGTGGTGAGCGGCATGGGAAAGTCCGGCCACGTGGCGAGCAAGATCGCCTCGACCCTGGCGAGCACGGGAACGCCCGCCTTCTTCGTGCATCCGGCAGAAGCCAGCCACGGCGACCTCGGCATGATCACCGCGCAGGACGTGATGATTGCCCTGTCGAACTCCGGAGAGAGCGCCGAGGTGGTGGCGATCGTGCCGCTCGCGAAGCGGCGCGGGGCCCGCATCATCGCCATGACCGGCAACCCGCGCTCGTCGCTCGCGCGCGAAGCGGACGTGCATCTGGATGCCGGCGTGGCGGAGGAGGCCTGCCCGCTCGGCCTGGCGCCCACCGCGAGCACCACCGCCGCGCTCGCGCTCGGCGATGCGCTGGCCGTGGCGCTGCTGGAGGCGCGCGGCTTCGGCACGGAGGATTTCGCGCGCTCGCATCCCGGCGGCGCGCTGGGCAAACGGCTGCTCACCCACGTGAGCGACGTGATGCGCAGTGGCGAGGCGATGCCCGCCGTGCACAGCGGGGCGCCGCTCTCGGAAGCGATCCTGGAGATCTCGCGCAAGGGCATGGGCATGACCGCGGTACTCGATGCCCAGGGCACGGTGGCCGGCATCTTCACCGACGGCGACCTGCGGCGGGCGCTGGACCGCGGCGTGGACCTGCGCCAGGTCAGCGTGGACGAGGTGATGGGCCGCCATCCGCGCACCATCCAGGCCGAGCGCCTGGCGGTGGAGGCGGTGCGGCTGATGGAGCAGCACCGGATCAGCCAGATCCTGGTCGTGGACGCGAACCAGTCCCTGATCGGGGCACTCAACATGCACGATCTGTTCAAGTCAGGTGTCCTCTGAGCGCCGCGTCGCGCGTTGAGTCGGTACGTGCACGGGCGCGAGCGGTCCGCCTGCTGGTTCTCGACGTGGACGGCGTGCTGACCGACGGATCGCTGCACTACACCAGCGCGGGCGAGGAAGTGAAGGCGTTCGACATCCAGGACGGACTGGGCATCAAGCTGCTGCAGGACGGCGGCGTGGCGGTGGCGATCATCACCGGCCGCCGCTCGCCCATGGTGGAGCGGCGCGCACTCGAGCTGGGAATCGCGCACGTGGTGCAGGGGACCGAGGACAAGCTGGCCGCGTTCGAGCACCTGTTGGCCGAGACCGGGCTGCCCCCGGAGAGCGTTGCCTGCATGGGCGATGATCTGCCGGACGTGCCGCTGCTGCGCCGCTGTGCGCTCGCCGCGACCGTGCCGGATGCGCCGGAGACGGTCAAGGCGAACGCGCATCTGGTCACGCAGCGACGTGGCGGCCGCGGCGCGGTGCGCGAGGTGTGCGAGATGATCCTGGCGGCGCAGGACAAGCTGGACCGCGCATTGGAACGATACCTGCGTTGAAGGACCGCTGGCTCGCCTATGCGCCCATCCTCCTGCTGGCCGGACTGGCGGGTCTGAGCTACTGGCTCGACCAGCGCGTGCAGCCGGTGCAGGACGGCACCGCCAGCGCTGGCAGGGACCGTCCGGACTTCATCGTCGACGAGGTGCACGCAACGCGCATGGACCTCAGCGGCCATCCCCGCTACGTCCTGCACGCGAAGCGCATGACGCACTACCGGGCCGGGGACACGCAGGCGGTGCTGGATGCCCCCACCCTCACCCATTTCGACGAGAATCGCGTGCCGCTCACCATCCGCGCCAACGAGGGTCGGCTTTCCAGCGACGGGGATCATGCCTATTTCATCGGTGACGTGGTGGTGAAGCAGCCGGCCAGCCACGAGCGCGAGGAGATGACGATGCTCACCAGCTTCCTGCACGTCATCCCGGATGCGAATCTGGCCAAGACCGACAAGGCCGTGACCTTGATCAAGGGCAATAGCACCGTGAAGTCCGTTGGCCTAGAATTCAACAATGAGACTCGCACGGTCAAACTGCTCTCCAATGTGCGCGGCACGCTGGAGACGCCAGCCAAGGCAGCCCTCCCCTGGGACCGCCGTCCGCCCCGCTGAAGCGATCGGCGAACGTCGCCCATGACACGTACACCCGCCTGTTTGCGCCCGCACGCGATCGCACTGCTGGCCGTGCTGCTGTCGCCCTGCGCCCAGGCGGAGCTGGCCGACCGCGACAAGCCGGTCAACATCGAGGCCAACCGCCTGTCGATCGACGACAAGAAGAAGGAAAGCGTGTTCGAGGGCAACGTCACCATGACCCAGGGCACGCTCACCCTGCGCGCGGATCGCGTGTTCGTGCGTCAGGACGCCGAGGGCTTCAACCATGCCATCGCGTTCGGCCGTCCCGCCCACTTCAGGCAGAAGCGCGAAGGCACCGACGAGTACATCGAGGGCTTTGCCGAGCGCATGGAGTACGACGGCAAGCAGGACAAGGTGCAGCTGTTCACCAACGCCCACGTGAAGAAGGGCGTCGACGAGGTCAGGGGCGACTACATCTCCTATGACGCCGTCACGGAGTACTACCAGGTGATCGGCGGCGGACCGGCGGCTGCCAGTACCGCCAATCCGCAGGGCCGGGTGCGCGCGGTGATCCAGCCCAAGCGCAGGGATGGCGAATCGGTGCTGCCGGAGCGCAGGCGCGAGGACGCCGGCGGCGCGGCCGCGCCGGTACCGCTGCGGCCCTCCACGGGCGTCGGCGCCCGGTGAACGCGGGGAGCCGCGAAATGGCAGCCCTGAGCGCGGCGGAGGGCCGCGGCGTCCTGCCGCGGTCCGAGCTGAGGGTCGAGCAGCTGCACAAGCGCTTCAAGGCGCGCACGGTGGTCAAGGACGTGTCCCTGCAGGTGCTCAGCGGCGAGGTCGTCGGGCTGCTGGGCCCGAACGGGGCCGGCAAGACCACCTGTTTCTACATGATCGTCGGGCTCATCGCGAGCGACGGCGGCCGGATCATTCTCGATCAAAAGAATCTGAACCGGATGCCGATACATAACCGTGCGCGAATGGGCCTGGCGTATCTGCCCCAGGAAGCCTCCATCTTCCGGAAGCTGACGGTGGCGGAGAACATCAAGGCGGTGCTGGAGTTGCGGCTGGACGAACGCGACGCGATCGAGGAGCAGCTCGAGGTGCTGCTCAACGACCTGCACATCGCCCATCTGCGCAACAGCCCGGCGGTGAGCCTGTCGGGCGGCGAGCGGCGGCGCGTGGAAATCGCGCGGGCGCTGGCGACGCATCCACGCTTCATCCTGCTGGACGAACCGTTCGCAGGCGTGGATCCGATCGCGGTGCTCGACATCCAGCGCATCATCCGGTTCTTGAAGGAAAGGCAGATCGGCGTGCTGATTACGGATCACAACGTGCGGGAAACCCTCGGAATCTGCGACCGGGCCTACATCATCAACGACGGCACCGTGCTGGCGTCCGGGGCGCCAGACGAGATCGTCTATAATGAAAGCGTGAGAAGGGTGTATCTCGGCGAGCATTTCCGACTCTAGCGACAGTGTCACATCCTCTGCCCGAGCCGGATCACCAGCGACGCCTCAAGCCCTCATGAAGCACTCCCTCCAGCTCAAGCTGTCGCAGCATCTCACGCTGACGCCCCAGCTCCAGCAATCGATCCGCCTGCTACAGCTGTCCACTCTCGAGCTGAACTCGGAGATCGAGCGGTTCCTGCAGGACAATCCACTGCTCGAGCGCGAGGAAGGCAGCGAGGAGGAGGCCGCACCGCAGCCGGTGAGCATGATCAACACCGCGGCCGAGGCCCCCGCTGCCACGGCCACCACCACGACCTCCTCCACCAGCGAGGAAGGCGAAGGACAGGACAATCGCGAGCCGGAGATCGACTGGCTGCGCGACGACTCGGGCAGCTACGGCGGCCACGACGGCGACGACGATTCCGACTTCCCGCAGGTGGCGGCCACCTCGCAGAGCCTGCGCGAACATCTGCTGTGGCAGGTCAATCTGCTCAAGCTGTCCGAGCGCGACAAGCGCATCGTCACCCTGCTGGTGGACACGCTCGATGACGACGGCTACCTCACGCAGGAGCTGGAAGAGATCACCGAGATGCTGCCCGAAGAGATCGGGATCGACCTCGACGACCTGCAGATCGGACTGAAGCACGTCCAGCAGCTCGAGCCCGCCGGCGTGGGCGCGCGCAGCCTGTCCGAGTGTCTGGCATTGCAGCTGCACGCGCTGCCGCCCGACACGCCGTTTCGCTGCGAGGCGCTGACGCTGGTGCGCGAGCACCTCGACCTGCTGGCCGTACGCGACTACTCCAAGCTCAAGAAGCTGCTCAAGTGCACCGACGACATCCTGCGCGGCACGCAGCAGCTCATCACCAGCCTGAATCCGCGTCCGGGCGGCAGCTTCTCCGACGAGGAAGCACGCTACATCGTGCCCGACGTGGTGGTGAAGAAGGTCAAGGGCATGTGGCGCGCCTCGCTCAACCCGGACGCGATGCCCAAGCTGCGCATCAACCGCATGTACGCGGACATTTTGCACCGCAACCGCGATGCCAGCCTGCAGCAGCTGGCCGGGCAGCTGCAGGAAGCGAAGTGGCTGATCAAGAACGTACAGCAGCGCTTCGACACGATTCTGCGCGTATCGCAGGCGATCGTGGACCGCCAGCGCCACTTCTTCGAGCACGGCGAGGTCGCCATGCGCCCGCTGGTGCTGCGCGAGATCGCCGACACCCTCGGCCTGCACGAATCGACCGTGTCGCGGGTGACCACCCAGAAATTCATGCTCACCCCGCGGGGCATCTTCGAACTCAAGTACTTCTTCGGCAGCCACGTGACCACCGAGACCGGCGGCGCCTGCTCCGCCACCGCCATCCGGGCGCTGATCAAGCAGCTGGTGGCCGAGGAGGACACGCGCAAGCCCCTGTCCGACAGCCAGATCTCGGAGATCCTCGGCAAGCAGGGCATCGTCGTGGCCCGCCGCACCATTGCCAAGTACCGGGAATCCTTGCAGATCCTCCCGGTCAATCTCAGGAAGTCGATTTGACCACGCCGCAGCGGCCTCGCAGCGGCCTCGCAGCGGCACCCGCGCCCCGGCGCAGTTGCCGAGCACGGCCATATCCGCTAGGGTCGTGCCGCAGACGTCGTGGTCAGCCCATCAATACCAGAACAGGAGCGGCCGATGAATCTGCAACTTACCGGGCATCACCTGGAGATCACGCCGGCGATCCGTGGCTACGTGACGTCCAAGCTGGAGCGCATCACCCGTCACTTCGATCAGGTGATCGACGTTAATGTCATCATGTCGGTTGAAAAGCTGCAGCAGCGCATCGAAGCAAATGTTCACTTGCCGGGCAACGACATCTTCTGCGAGAGCATCGATGCAGACATGTACGCCGCTATCGACGGACTGGTCGACAAGCTGGATCGGCAGATCCTGCGGCACAAGGAGAAGATGGTCAGCCAGCGCTACGACGGAGCGGGCAGGCAGCGCGTCGTCGAGTGAGCGCCGCGCCGGTGCGCCGGACGGAACTGCCGCCCGGATCACGCGCTGCGCCGGACTCGCGATGGGCCTTCTTCCCCGGGCAGGCGTCACCCCGTGAGCCTGCTCGCCACCCTGCTGCCCGCGTCCCACGTTCTGCTGGACGTGCCGGCCCGGGACAAGCGTGAGCTGCTCGACCGGGCGGCCGGCCTCCTCGAAGGCCAGGCCGGGATCGGCCGCGGGCAGATCCTGGACAGCCTGCTCGCGCGCGAGCGCCTGGGCTCCACCGGCCTGGGTAAGGGCGTCGCCATCCCGCATGGACGCATCAAGGGCCTGAGCGCACCGGTCGGGGCCTTCCTGCGCGCGCGCGCGGCCGTGCCCTTCGACGCGCCCGACGACGCCCCGGTGCGCCTGGTCTTCGTGCTGCTGGTACCGGAGAGGTCTACCGAACTGCACCTGCAGATCCTGGGCGAACTGGCGCAGATGCTGAGTGACCGCACCATGCGAGCCGATCTGGGCAGCGCCCCCGATGCGGCCGCCACGCAGCGCCTCATCGCCGCCTGGCGTTCGACGCTGTAGAGCGATCATGCCGCGGATCAGCGTTTCCGAATTGTTCAGGGAGAACCAGGAAGCGCTGCAACTGTCCTGGCTGGAAGGCGAGCACCACACCGACGCCGCCCTCGACACGCGCCACATCAACCAGTCCAACGAAGGCATCATCGGGCACCTGAACTTCTACCATCCGAACTGGATCCAGATCTTCAGCCGCACCGAAGCCGCCTACTTCGCGACCATGAGCGAGGCAGAGCGGGCGCAGGCCTTCACGCGGCTGCACGAGAGCGGGCTAGCCTGTGTCATCGTGGCGGACAACGAGCCTGTCCTGCCTGCCCTGCGGCAGTTCGCCGCGCGCATGCAGGTGCCGCTGATCGCCTCGCCGCTGCCCAGCCTGCAGATCATCTGGGTGATCCGCACCTACCTCGGCCGCGCGCTGGCGGAATTCGTCACGCGCCACGGCGTGCTGCTGGACGTGCTTGGCATGGGGGTCCTGCTCACCGGGGACAGCGGCGTGGGCAAGAGCGAACTGGCGCTCGAACTGATCACACGCGGCAGCGGACTGGTGGCCGACGACGTGGTCGAGCTGTACCACATCGCGCCCGAGACGCTCGAGGGGCGCTCGCCGGAGCTGCTCAAGGACTTCCTCGAGGTGCGCGGACTGGGCATGCTCAACATCCGCACCATCTTCGGCGAGACCGCGGTGCGCGTGCGCAAGAACCTCAAGCTCATCGTGCAGCTCGAACGTCCGGTGGGCGGCGTGATCCCGGGACTGGAGCGGCTGCCGCTGACGGCGAGCTTCGAGGAAATCATGGGCGTGGACATCCGCAAGGTGGTGCTGCCGGTGGCGGCGGGGCGCAACCTCGCCGTGCTGGTCGAGGCGGCCGTGCGCAACTACGTCCTGCAGCTGCGCGGCATCGACAGCACCCAGGACTTCATCAGGCGCCAGGAGCAGCACTTTGGCCGAGATACGTGAGCTTGGCCTGGGCGGCGGCAGCGGCCCGATGCGTGTCATCCTCGTCACCGGCATGTCGGGCTCGGGCAAGAGCGTGGCGCTCAACGTGCTCGAGGACGTCGGCTACTACTGCGTTGACAACCTGCCGGCCAACCTGATTGGACAGGTGGTCGACTTCCTGCAACACACCGGCTATCTGCGCATCGCCGTTAGCGTGGACGTGCGCAGCGGTCCTGCCACGCTGCGCGAGCTGCCCGCCACGATCGCCGACCTGCGCAAGCGCCAGATCGATCTGCGCGTGCTGTTCCTGGATGCGCGCACGGACACGCTGGTCAAGCGCTTCTCCGAGACACGCCGCCGCCACCCGCTGTCTGACGAGACGCTGACGCTGCCCGAGTGCATCGATGCCGAGCGCCAGATGCTGCAGGCCGTGGTGGCACAGGCGCACCGCATCGACACCAGCGAGCTGTCCACCAACGCCCTGCGGGCCTGGGTCAAGGACTTCGCCGGCCTGCCCGGCGTGGGCTTGACGCTGCTGTTCGAGTCCTTCGGATTCAAGCACGGCATCCCGCTCGATGCCGACCTGGTGTTCGACGTGCGCTGCCTGCCCAACCCGCATTACGATCCGGTGCTGCGCCCGCTCACCGGGCGCGACCGGCAGGTGATCGCGTTCATGGAAGAGGTGCCGGACGCCTGTTCCATGCTCGAGGACATCACGCGCTACGTCGAACGCTGGCTGCCGTGTTTCGTGCGCGACAACCGCAGCTATCTGACCGTGGCGATCGGTTGTACCGGCGGGCGTCACCGTTCGGTGTACTTCGTGGAGACGATGGCGAGGCACTTCCGCAGCACGCTGCCGGTGCTGGTTCGTCATCGCGAGCTGCGCGCATGAACGCCCTGCTCGCCGGACTGGCGCTCGCGGCGCTGGCCCTGCCCGCGCCGTCGCTCGCGGCGGACTGGACGCGCGTGGCGGTCAAGGATCAGCACGAGCATTACTACGATCGCGCCAAGCTCGCCATCGACGGCGAGCTGATCACCTACTGGCGGCGCGTGGTGTTCCGGCCTGCGCAGGCAACGCGCAACGGGCTCGCCGCCACGGCCATGTACCGCGAACGCATCGACTGCGCCCTGCACAACCACCGCACGCTGGGCTATCTGCTCTACGCCCAGGACGGCAGCGTGCTCGAGAACGTGTACACGCCGGAGGCAGCGCCCGAGCCGATCATCCCGGAGACGCTGGGCGACCGCTTCGAGGGTGCGATGTGTGCGCTGGTGACACGCGAGCGCTCGCGCAACGTGGGGCGGCGCACGCCTGACCGGCCGCCGGAGAAACCGGTGGCCGAGCCCGCCGCGGACGCGACGCAGCGCACGATGGAGTCCGCCGCATCGCGTCCCGATCCGGCGCGGATGAACGAGAACGAACTGCTCACCGAGATCGCACGACTGGAGGAGCGTCTTGCGCAACTGCGCGCGCAGGTGGACGCGATGCGCGCGCCGGCGCCGGTAGCAGGCGAGACGCCGCCGCTGCGCCTGCCCGATCCCCTGCTCCTCCAGGACGATCAACGCGCAGCAGTGCTGCCACCCGGGACGCCGACGCCGTGAGCCCGCTCGTCGCGCTGGCATTCACCGGGGCGTCGGGCATGCCCTATGGCGTGCGCCTGCTCGAGTGCCTCCTGGGCGCGGGTGCGCAGGTGCATCTGCTGTACTCGCGGGTATCGCAGATCGTCGCGCGTCAGGAGATGGACCTGGCCCTGCCGGGCCGCGCGAAGGATGCCGAGGCGTTCTTCGCCGAGCGCTTCCACGCGGCGCCCGGACAGCTGCGCGCGTTCGGGCGCGAGGAGTGGTTCGCGCCGGTCGCATCCGGTTCGAACCCGCCGGAGGCGATGGTGGTGTGCCCGTGCAGCATGGGCACGCTGGCCGCGATCGCACAGGGCCTGTCCGACAACCTCATCGAACGCGCGGCCGACGTGATGCTCAAGGAATCGCGCCGGCTGATCCTGGTACCGCGCGAGACACCGTTCTCCGCCATCCATCTGGAGAACATGCTGCGGCTGGCGCGCGCGGGCGCCGTCATCCTGCCCGCCAATCCCGGCTTCTACCATCACCCGCAGCGGGTGGAGGACCTGGTGGACTTCGTCGTCGCGCGCGTGCTCGACCAGCTGCGCATCGCGCACACGCTGATGCCGCGCTGGGGCACGCCAGGCACCGACCCGGCCTGACCCGGTCATCCGCCCTCGTCTCACGTACCGGCTGCAGCCGGTTGGCGAGCGAGCATCAGCAGGATCCTTCGCACCGGCACCGGCACCGCGGCACCCAGGGCATCGGGCGGCGTCAGCCACAGTCGGCCGGGTTCCTCGGCAGCCTGCACACGCGCTACGTCGGCCATCAGCGGATGGATGCGAAGCCGGAAGTGGGTGAAGCCGTGGTCGATGACGCCGAGCGTGTGCAACGCCTCCACGTCGAGGCCGAAACGGGCCCTGGCTTCCTCGCGGGCACGCTGGCCGTCGACCTCCGGGAAGCACCACAAGCCACCCCAGATGCCCGGCGCCGGCCGCTTCTCCAGCAGCAGTTCACCACACGCACGCAGCACCAGCATGTGCGTCTCCCGCTGAGGCAGAGCCCTGGCCGGACGCGGCGCGGGCAGTTGCGCGGTGCGATTCTGGCGCAGCGCCACGCAGGTCTCGCGCAGGGGACACGCCGGGCATCTGGGCGCACTGCGCACGCACACCCGTGCGCCCAGATCCATCAGTCCCTGCGTGTAGGCCTCGATGCAGGTTTCGGGCAGCAGCGCGTCCGCCATCGTCCACAGGGTCTGCTCCACGCGTCGCTCGCCCGGATAGCCCTCGATGCCGAAGTGGCGCGCGAACACGCGCCGGACGTTGCCGTCGAGGATCGCCTGGCGCTCGCCGTAGGCGAAGGCGCAGATGGCCGCAGCGGTGGAGCGGCCGACCCCGGGCAGTTCGCACATCGCCTCGCGCGTGCGCGGGAAGCCACCGGCCGCCGCGACCGCCTTCGCCGCCGCGTGCAGATTGCGCGCACGCGCGTAGTAGCCCAGGCCGGCCCAGCCCTCGAGCACCGCGTCCTCGTTCGCGGCGGCGAGCGCCGCGACGTCAGGGAAGCGCGCCAGGAAACGCTGGTAGTACGGCACCACTGCCGTGACCTGCGTCTGCTGCAGCATGATCTCGGACAGCCAGATGCGGTAGGGATCGCGCGTGTGCTGCCAGGGCAGACCGTGGCGTCCATGCCGGCGCTGCCAGGCGATGACGCGGGCGGAGAAGGAAGTGTCTGTGTCGGTCACGATGGCCGCGAGCGTGCCATGCCGGGAGGGGCACCGACAAGCCTGCCACAGCAGCATGATGCTTGGGCTCCGGCTCGCGTCGCAGCGACGGTGGATGGATCCGGGTGCAAAAGCCAAGGCACCGCAGTGTGGACGAAACGAGTAAAATCCGTCCTGCGCGGGCGTAGTTCAATGGTAGAACGAAAGCTTCCCAAGCTTTAGACGTGGGTTCGATTCCCATCGCCCGCTCCACTGCATCATTCCGCGGAATTCCGTGGACGGCCAGGAAGCGCTGTAAGTTGTTGTCACGACCGAAGTTTTTCGTGACTTGATGTTCCAGAGCCGTCTATCGAAATCCGCCTGAATCCGGGACTTTTGGGCCCATTTTTGGGCCCATTTTCACGGGTACGGCGGCTTCCGGATTGTTGCTGGAGGAGCGCGGCTGACGAGATAACTATCCGGTTCCTGAAGCTCATTCAGGAGCCAGAGCATGGTGCTCTCAGACATGGCCGTCCGGCGCGCGAAAGCCACCGGCAAGGCCTACGACCTTTACGACACGCTGGGCTTGTATCTGGCCGTCACCGCCAACGGTGGAAAGAGCTGGCACTTCCGCTATTACTGGCTGAACAAGCGCAAGCGGATGTCGTTCGGCACCTATCCGGAGGTGTCGCTACTCGAAGCTCGCGCGCTGCGGGACGCAGCTCGGGCCTTGGTGGCCAAAGGCATCAACCCGCGTGTCCACCGTAAGCAGAAGCGTGCCGCTGCCAAGCTCGCTGGCGAGCACACCTTCGAGGCTGTGTACAAGCAGTGGTTCGCCCACCGCGAACTCAGTCTCAAGAAGGGTCGGCAGTGCACGTCCTCGACGCTCCCGCGCATCTTCGACAAGGACGTTCTGCCCTTGTTGGGCAAGCGCTCGATCTACGAGATCAAGCGCCCCGATCTGCTGGAAGTGATCGCCAGAATCGAGCGGCGCAAAGCGCTGTCCGTCGCCGAGAAGGTGCGAACCTGGTTCAACCAGATGTTCCGTTACGCGCTGGTCGTCGTGCCGGACCTGGAGTACAACCCGGCGTCCGATCTCGATGTGGTCGCGGTGCCCTTGCCGCCTGTGAACCACAACCCGTTCCTGCGTATGCCCGACCTGCCGAAGCTGTTGCAGCGGCTGCGCAAGTATCGCGGCAGGTTGCAGACCCAGCTTGGACTGCGGTTCCTGCTTCTGACCGGCGTGCGCACAGGCGAACTGCGGCTGGCGACACCGGATCAGTTCCATCTGGACCAGGGGCTATGGATCATCCCGCCAGAGATCGTGAAGCAGTTGCAGACGGACATGCGCAGGAAGCGGCAGAAGCCGCAGGACATCCCGCCGTACATCGTGCCCTTGTCAGCGCAGGCCATCGAGATCGTTCGGCATCTGCTGGACCACTTCAAACCGGCGCAACGTTATCTATTCCGGCACGACTACGACTTGAAGAAGCGCATGAGTGAGAACACGCTCAACACCGCGCTCAAGCGCATGGGCTATCGCGACCTGCAGACCGGGCACGGCCTTCGGGCTGTCATGTCCACCGCGCTCAACGAGATCGGTTATCCCCTCAAGTGGGTCGATGCGCAGCTCTCGCACGTCGATCCCAACAAGACCAGCGCCACCTACAACCATGCCGAGTACGTCGAGCAGCGCCGACGCATGATGCAGGATTGGGCCGACCGGCTCGATCTCTTCGAGCAGAACATGGTGGAGGCGGCCAGCATGCCCCTGACCATTCACGTGGAAGGTGTATCCGCGGTCACGAACGAACAGGCAAACGGCGCCGAGCCTCCCAAGACGACCGCGGCCTCCCCGATCCTGCTGATCACGAAGCCTGGGGATGCGGTGCCGCTGGTTACCACTGCCGCTCATCGACTCTCCGCTGTGACCTTGCCACAGCCAGCAGCGCAGCCGCTTTCCGATGTCCAGCGCGAGCGGATGGAGCTGATCGATGTCTTCGAGTCACCGCACAACCTGCCGGTCGCCGCATACGCGAGGCTGGCGGGGAAGTCCCGCCGCTGGATCAGCTACGAGGTCAGGGCCGGAAACCTGCTGGCATTGAACGTCGGCAACCGAGGCCAGCGTGTGCCGGACTGGCATCTCGACCCGCACAAGCATGCCCTGATCCAAGCCGTCCTAAAGCTGAACAGGGACGCAGACCCTTGGAAGATTTACCACGCGCTGCTGAAACCGCGTGGGGCGCTGGGCCGTCGGTCCGCCATCGAGGCCGTCACGGCAGACAATCTCGACAAGGCCATCATGGTCGTGTCCACAGACGTGAAGGAAGGCGAATGGTTTCCGCTCCAGGTGGCGTAGCGACAAGCACCATGCCAGATTGGCGATCGGTGCCGCTGGTGAAGCCCCGTGAACCGATTTCGTCTCATCGTCGAACGATCGACAGATACGGGTTGTTCGGTGGTACGTCATCGAAAAGTCGTTGCGGATCTTCCAGCAGATGGCCGTGCAGCCGCCGTGATTTGCGTGGCCCCGTCACTTCGCAGGTCCAGATGTTCAGGCCGTCGTCCTGCTTGCGATGCAGGTGCAGCTTCTCGAAGCGCTTCTGTATCCACTGCCAATCCGCCACCTTGTCTTGCTTGGCGAGGAGAGCGGTCTGGGGATGCTCCTGCGCATAGCGTTGAAAGATGCCGGGACTGACCAGGTAGACCGTATCGGCCACGGTATGCACCAGAGCTTTGGCGTCGTTGATGATCAGCTTCCGACTCCGGATGCCACGCTTTAGCCAGTCCATGAAATGCTCACCGGAGACTTGGTCGGCAGTGATCATGGCGTCGTCAGGCGTCGTCGAGTCTGGCGTGGCTGCACCGCCGGCAGTTTCCATGTTCGTCACCGGCGCCGATGGCGCTGTCGTTTCCGCCGCATCCGGCCTCTGTGCGTCCGTGATGTCGAGCAGCCCGAGCAATGCGTCGGTGCTCTCCACCGTCGATTCCGTGATCGGTGTAACGAGTAGCGTCGTTGGACTCACCGGCGCTTTCATGGCCCCGCCGGCGACGGCCTCTCCATCGTCGCGAACCGGCTCCGATTCGGTGGCGATGCTCTGTTCCACCCTCACTGCTCCAGCAAACGACGACGGGCGCTCGTCTGCCTCCCAGATCATCGCCGGCGACAGCTTCAGGAAGGTGAAGCTGTGCGACCAGCCGGTGTCGCTGATGATGGTGGCTTTCCAGATCGCCTTGCCGTCCGGCGTAGCCAAGGCGATGCCGTGGTCCTGAAGCACATTGAACACCGCCGTGTTGCTCGCCGGAATGCCGTCGATGCCCCGCGACAGCAGATGTGCCCGCAGCTTGTCAGAGACGGTCTTGCTCACCAGCCAGAGCGCGTCCTGGGTCAGCCAGCCATCTGAAGCCTGGGGCTGGTTCAGCTTGAATTCCTCTTTCAGAAGATAGCGCAGGCCGTCCAACAGCTTGCGTTGCAGCGCGTGCCGGGGCGCGGCCAGGGCCTTGCTCGGGTCGCCGCCGAGTTCCTGGGCGACTGAGGCCTGGTCGGCCTGAACGACCAACTCGCCGAGCGTGCCGGCGTGTTCGTACTGGCCGGCCAACACGTACAGCAGCGCAGCCCAGAGATCGGGATAGCCACTCAACCAGTCGAAGATTTCGCGATCGAGCAGACGGGTATAGAGCAGCCCGGTGGCGGCGTTGTGCAGGCGGTACTCGCGCGCTGGGCGGTAGCGGAAGCGAAAGGGTTGCTTCAACGGCCCGTGCCAAGGGTGCCAGATACTGCCGTCGGCATACTCGACGTGCAGATCGACGGCGATCTTGCCGATGTCGTGCAGCAGGGCGGCGTAGGCCGTGCCTGCAGTCCAGGCCTCGGCCTGGGCAGCTTGCGCCTCCGGTGTGGCACCAGCGGGCAGCAGATGCGATTGCCGCAGCTTGAGGGCATAGGCCACGATCTCCAAGCCGTGGTCCAGCATGCCGCCCGGATAGGCGTGGTGGTGGCTTTCGGAGGCCGGGAACTGCTGGACCAGCTCGGCATAGCGTTCCAG
>JADZGB010000011.1 GCA_020854105.1 Burkholderiales bacterium
ACTTCTGGTTCCAGCTCGCGCGCTGGCTGGACAGCACGATCCTCGACGCGCTCTATGGCTGGGGGTTCGGCGCGAACCGGCCGCACAGCAACTTCGATCCGCTGATCGGCCTGAACAACGCCTTCGGCGACATGCTGCTGAACTTCGTCATGGCGACGATGTTCATCGTGCTGCCTGCCTTTTGGGTCACTGCGTTGGGTTGGGTAGGCGTGCGGGCAGGTAACGCGCTGCAGGGACTGTCTGAAGGCTCCAAGTCTGCAGGGCAAGCCGGATCGAAGGGAGCCGGCACCGTCATCCGCGGTGCCAGGTAGCGGCGGGCCTACCGCTCATCGTCAAAGCGCGGGTCTGGATCGTCGTCGTAGTTGATCGGGTCGTAGAAAGGACTGCGCTTGTGCTCGGCCTGATCCCCGATCGCCCATTCCTCATGATCGGCTTGGTCATGGTTTCGAGCCGCCCAAGCACCGGCGACCGTGACAAGCATGAGAAGTACCGCCAGCCAGAACGCGACATAGGCCAGCACACCGAGGGCAGTGAGCTTGACGGCCAGCAACGCAACCTTGGCAGCGCCAGGCGCCCATCCCCGCGCGAGCAGCCAGCCCTGCGCCCGCCGATCCAGACTCGCGCAGCCTCTCCACGCCCGGCCCAGTGTCCGGCCGAGGCGTTCTGCGAAGGTGGTCTGTGCGGCGGTCTTCACGGTGGCGACCTCATGTTGGTTTATAGCGTCTCGTCTTCCCTCGACTGTTGTTCAGATACTTTGCACCCTTCAGGCGCGGCCCGCCTCAAGGATTTCGATGATCTGGCTGGCGCTTAGTTGACGCCCCAGGTCCAGGGTTGAGCGGATCGGCTCGAATGCAGCAACCATGCGACGCTGACGGGCGACCGAGGGGCTGTGCGAGTTGAAGTCCCGTCCCTTGAAGCGCGCGAAACGATTCATCTTCTCGACGAGGAAGCTCGCGATGCTCATCAGTTCAGCTTCGTTGTTGCCATCGAAGCCGGCGAACTTGGGCACATGCCCGTAGTTTGCCGCCTTCACCTTCTCCAGGTCATCGGGGTCGAGCTTTTCGGCTCGCTCCTCGATAAAGCTCCACATGTCCAGGACATTGACGACAAGGGACACGTCCGCGGGGCGATCGGCGTGGTTGTGAAACAGCCCCTGCATCTCCCAGGCAGGGGCCCAGTAGTGGCCACCATAGATGACTTCGGCCATGAGGTCGACATCGGTTTCCGTGGGCACCTTCAGGTGCTTGGCGATGTCGCGCAACAGCATGAAGTTCAGCTTGTCGCCAGCGCTCAGGTGGACTGTCTTGCCCGTCATGGCTCCCAGCCCGATGTCCACCAACTGGCGAAAAGCATCCGAGCGCGAGTTGGCGCTGCCGGTTTGCTCCATCCAGTCATCAATGCGCTGCAGCAGGTCTTCGTCGACGCGCAGCTCCAGTCGTTCAGTGCGTACCATGCAAATCTCCAGTGTGCCGGTCATGTGCCGTATATACGTACAAATGTACGGCAGACACGACTACCTGTCAAGGAGAGTGGAGGCTCGCTCGCGACAAGACCACTTTTGAGTGATTTTCAGTCGTCTGGCGTGTTTCAGCAGTTGCTGAAGAAGCCAAAAAGAGTGAAGCCAAGCGGACTGTTTTCAGGAAATATGGTATTTTCAGCGTATGCTGAAAGAGTCTAAATCGATGAAAGAAGCAGAGGTGCGAGCTGGAGAGGCGCTGCGCGCGTTGCTTGCGAAGGTCCCGATCCTTCAGATCGAAGGCATCGACGCCGAAGCCATGTCCGGCGATTGGGAGCCAGACCTGATCGCCCGGTTGCTCGTGGACGGTCGCCCGCACCTGCTCATCTGCGAGTACAAGTCGAACGGGCAACCGCGGTATGCCCGGCCTGTGCTGCTGGAACTGCGGAACTACGTTGCGCACCGAGCCCCCGAGGCAACGCCCGTCTTCATCGCCCCCTACATCTCACCCGCGGTGAGGCAGTTGTGCGAAGAAAAGGGCGTCGGCTATCTCGACTTGGAGGGAAACGCCCGGATCGCCTTCGGTGGCGTGTTCATCGAGCGGGTAGTGGCAGACAAGCCCGCGGCCGAACAACGCGAACTCAAGTCGCTGTTCAGGCCGAAATCTGCTCAGGTGCTGCGCGCCATGCTGCGTGAGCCCGGCCGTGCATGGCGGGTCACTGAGTTGTCGGAAATCTCCGGGGTCAGCCTTGGACACGTCAGCAATGTGCGCACCGGCTTGATTGATCGGGAATGGGCGCGCGCCTCGGACGATGGCCTGGTCCTCTCGGAGCCCGATGCACTGCTGGACGCTTGGCGGGACAGCTACACCGCGCCACCAGGTGAGCGGCTGCGCTTCTATACGCCGCTCCATGGCAGTGCGCTCGAAGACACGGCTCGAAGCGCTCTGCGCGCCGACGAAGGTCCCGGACGTGCTGCCTTCGCATCGTTCTCGGCGGCGCAGTGGCTTTCTCCTTATGCGCGCACCGGCACGCACTACTTCTTCGCCGACGACGAAGGTCTGCGCAAGCTCCAGGCAGCGCTGAAGCTCACGCCCTCCGCGAAGGGAGAGAACGTGGTCGTCACCGTGCCGAAGGACTTGGGACTGCTTGCCGACACCGTTGAACCTGCACCAGGCGCGGTCTGCACGAGCCCGGTTCAGACCTACCTCGATCTCTCCATTGCCGGCGAGCGCGGCGCCGAGGCTGCCGACCACTTGCGACAGGAAAGACTCTCATGGCCCAAATGACACCCCCGAAGGAACCGCAGTCGGCGGCCGAGTACGACGACCGCACGACCGCGGCCGTGAAGTCCGTGCTGATCGAGATCGGCCAGATCCTCGGCAGCTTCAAGGGCAAGTTCGCCATCATCGGCGGCGCGGTTCCCTGGCTGCTGCTGGCCAACGAGGACATGCCCCACGTTGGCACGCTCGACGTGGACGTCGGGCTGGACGCGGAAGCACTCGGTGACGGCGAGTACGCCACCTTGATCGGCGCGCTTCAAGGCCATGGATACGCCCAGCGCGAGGGACTTCGGCGCTTTCAACTGGTTCGCCAGGTTCCCGCGCGAGATGGCGGGGAAGCGATCGATGTCGTGGTCGATTTCTTGATGCCGCGCGACGCGGAAATCGTCAAGAACGATCCGCCCTTGATCAGCGATTTCGCCGTGCAACGGGCGGATGGCGCCGACCTGGCGATGCGGTTCTATCAACTGGTGGCTGTGGCCGGGCCGATGCCGGACGGAGGGACGAACCGCGTGGAGATCGCGGTGTGCTCCATCCCCGCTTTGCTGGCAATGAAGGGCCATGCGCTGGCTGGCCGCTACAAGCAGAAGGACGCCTACGACATCTACTACTGCGTGCGGAACTACCCTGGTGGGATCGAGGCGCTGGCACAGGAATGTCGCCCACTACTGGGGCATGCAAGCGGTGAACGTGGGTTCCGACATATCGCCGAGAAGTTCGACGCCTTCGAGGGGCACGGTCCCACCTGTGTGAGGCGTTTCGTCGAAGACACGCATGCGCTGGGTGATCGCACGCCCGAACAGTGGCAGCAGGATGCGTTCGGGCAGATCGACGCGCTGCTGCGCGCAATGGCGCTGCGAGATTGAGTCACACCCGATGGACTACGCGCAACTTCGCACGCTGCTGGAACCGCTCGTCACGGGATTGAAAGACGCCGGCACGCATACCATGCTGCCGACGCTTTGCGAAGAATTGGGGCTGCCGGCGCCCGCCGCCGACGGTTCCAAGCGCGAGCGCATGACCTCCAGCTTTGACGCGGTAGCGGACACCGACCTGCCTGCGGTTGCACGCAAGCTGCTGGTGCGTCACCCGCCCAATGCCACTACGCGCAACCAGATTCAGGACATCCTCTGGAGCGACAGTGCATGCCCACCGATCCCGAAGCGGTATCGGCGCGAGGTCGCGCGAAGGCTCAATAGCGAAGACCTGTATGGGGATACCCGCAGGTTCGACGACTTGCTGGAGCGGCTGTGGATATTGGATGCCGATGACTGGATGCACCTGCTCGGCGGGAAGCCCACGGGATTGCGCGCTGAAATTCAGCAGCATGTCCATCGCAACCCGGAGGACTGGCCAGCCGAAACGCTGTTCGACCAGTTGGGCGCCTATGACGCTTCCGACCGGCGCTTTGCGCTGTTTCTGGAGGGGCTGGCTTCAGCCGACGTGCGACCCGACGAGGCCGCACAACGTCACTTCGTAGCCTGCGTCAATGAACCGCTGCGCAGTTGCGGCGTCGAGCTACGCGAGACCGATTCAGAGGGCGGCTACCCGATCTTCTCCCTGGTTTCACTGCACGCGACGACCAAGGGCCGGCCCAAGAATCTCATCTTCGCCTCGCCCGACAAGCCCGACCTGCGCTTCCGCGACGCGTTGGACAACGACGTCGAGATCGTCACCAATGCTGACAAGGTACTCGTCTACGACCGGCCCATCGGCAACGACGGGCTGCGCTGGAACGACCTGCAGCAGTGGTGGAGCGATACCGAGCAGATCGCTGATGCCACACAGGCCAAGCGATCACTGTACGCGCGCCTCAAGGCCAGCTTGCCCCGCAATTCCCCGCCGCAGTCCCTGCTGTTCGACGCCTTCTTCGAAGGGTTCCGCAGTGCGGTGCCGAACCTGCCGGCGTTGCTGCCGGAAGTATGGCTGCACTGGGACCCACGCACGGTCAAGGAGCGAGGGCTGGATGCGCTTCTGCGCTTTCGCATGGACTTCCTGCTCCTGCTGCCACAGGGTGTGCGGGTCGTCATCGAGGTCGATGGCAAGCATCACTACGCAGACACCGCGGGCAGCGCCGACGTGCAGCGCTATGCGCAGATGGTCAGGGCCGACCGCGAACTTAAGCTCGCGGGTTATGAAGTCTTTCGCTTCGGGGCCGCGGAGCTGCAGGCGCCCGATGCCAAGGCGGACGTGAAAGCCTTCTTCGAGGCGCTATTCAAACGCTACGGCGTTCCGACGAACTGACAAGCCAGGCCCGCGCTGGCCGCCACCAAATACCGTCGATCCCGGTTCTTTCGCCTTCCGATACCCCACGACCAAGAAGGGCGAGGTGTCACTCCCCGAGCTACGACACGTCAACGTAAGGCATCTCTCCGAAGTCATGGACAGCGTGTTCATGCTGCTGGGCGGAATCTATTCCTGGCTGGTGGAGATGGACCAGAACGACGGCTACTACTAGGAAGCTGCATGTACTGCCTCGATCGGGACGTCGCAGCCGAGGTCTTGAAGCCGCTTGAGCAGACGGCGGATGGTCTTGGCCCTGTCCTGGCGGTCGAGGAAGTTGGCGCCGAGGTCGTCGTATTCGACGCCATCGCGCAACATGTGGAACGCTGCGGTGAGCATCGAGGCGGCGACCGCGAGGATGGCCTTCTTGGCGCCGCGACGGGCCTTGATGCGCAGGAACTGGGCGTGCAGGTAGCTGGTCTTCACGCGTACGGCCGCCCAGGCGGCGGTGACCAGCGCGGTCTTGATCCAAGTTCCGCTCTTGCGCACGCGGGTGCTGCGGCGCTTGCCGGCGCTTTCATCGCTGCGCGGACACAGACCGGCCCACGAGATCAGGTGCCCGGCCGTGGGGAAGCGCGACATGTCCACGCCGATCTCCGCCACCACGACGTTGGCCGTCAGATCAGAGATCCCCGGCATCGTCGTCAGCAGGCGGGCGCGCTGTCGGATCGGCGCCAGCGCTTTTCCCACGGCCGCATCCAACTCGGCCAGCGTGCGCTGCAAGGCATCGACCACCTGCAGGTGCAGCCGCAGCATCGTGCGGTGATGCTCGGTGATGCGCCCGCGCAGCGCCTCGCGCAGTTCGGCGCTCTTGTTGCGCGCCGTGCCCTGCGCCAGGGCGGCCAGCGCGGCGGGATCGGTCTGGCCGGCCACGATCGCATCGAGCATCGCGCGACCGCTCTTGCCCAGCACATCCGACAGCACGCTGCCGAGCTTGAGGTTGGCGTCCTCCAGAACCTTCTGGATGCGCAGCGAGTGCTGCGAGACCTCGCGCACCAGTTGCTTGCGCGTGCGGGTGAGGTCGCGCAGTTGCTGAATCGCCTGCGGGGGCACGAAGCTCGAGCGGATCAGGCCGTGCGCAAGCAGATCGGCGATCCACATCGCATCGTTGACGTCGGTCTTGCGTCCCGGCACGTTGCGGATGTGTGCCGCGTTGGCCAGCACCAGTTCGAACTCGCCTTCGAGCACGTGCCATATCGGCTTCCAGTACACGCCGGTGGCTTCCATTGCCACATGAGTGCAGGCGTGCTCGGCCAGCCAGTCAGCAAGCGCGAGCAACTCCGAGGTGGTGGTGCCGAAGCTGCGCACCTCCTCATGCATCGGTGGCGAGACGCAGCGCACGCAGGCCACGACGGTGTCCTTGTGCACGTCCAGCCCCGCGCAGCGCGTATAGAGCACTTGCATGAGAACCTCCTTGCGGCTGCGGGGCGCCGCAGGCAGTCCTCGTCGTCGAACTCTACTAGCCGTGCTTCGGGGCGTTGCCGCCCGTTGCGACATTCCGGGGTGCTCGCAGGACTGCGGGTCCAACTACTGAACGGGCTCACGGCACCAAGCAAACGCCGACCTCTTCAGCAGCGCCCCGGCACATCCTACGACCACCGCGCCAACGCCGCGCGCCACGATCCCAGCTCCATGCCCCGGGGTCGGGCGCGCACGATGGCGAACTACTGAGAGCGCTTGAGGCCCTCCAGTTTGCTGGTCGGTCTGGGCCAGACGCCACAGCGGGCACGCAGCGCTTCCGGCTTGTCGGGATAGCCTTGTGTCGTATTGATCGTGGCGTCAAATCGTTGCTGCCCCTATACCCAAAAGCTTCCTAAAGGCCAAAGGGCTGGGGAAGGGGCAAGGGAATGGGGCCAAGGGGAATGGCCCTACCCGAAAAGGCCAAAAGGCTCCCCCGACCCGCCCGCCATCCGGGGTTCGCCATGCTCTCGCTGTTCCAACGCAAACGGGTGCCGCCCGCCGCCGGCGCAGCACCCAAACCTCCCGCCGAGCCCGGCAAAGGGCTGATGCGGCCGGAGCCGGCCGCATCGCTGCTGGCGACGCGGCGCCGGCAGAAGCTGCTGGAACACATCTGGCAGCGCACCTCGCTGTCGCGCCGGCAGTTCGCCACGCTGTACCTCGCCCCGCTGGAACGCTACGCCGAGCTGGTCCAGCAATTCCCCGCGTCGGAGGCCCATCACCACGCCTATCCGGGCGGCATGCTGGACCACGGCCTGGAGATCGTCGCCGACGCGCTCAAGCTGCGGCAGTCGCATCTGCGGCCCGCCGGCGCCACGCCGGAGGCGCAAGCCGCCCAGGCCGAGGCTTGGACGGCCGGCACCGCCTACGCGGCGCTGCGGCACGACATCGGCAAGATCGCGGTCG
>JADZGB010000012.1 GCA_020854105.1 Burkholderiales bacterium
GCCGTGGCTCGGTCTAGCTTGCCGCAGACCTCATCAGACGCTCAACCCGTGCGAATCAACAACTTACGCTACTTCTCTGGACGTCCAAAGCCCCCGGCGGACGACATTCGTAGTTATCGATCATCAGGACCATTTGATTACCCATTGATTTTCAACACTATGCCCGCCAGGACCGGCTAGCGGCACTCGGCACTGGACATTGTCCCATGGCGGGCAAACGACCAAGCGCTGGTTAATGCGCCATTAACTCCACAGGCAACCAGGCTGCAATGGCTCGGGCATCTTAAACAAGCGGCGGCGTAACGACCTGTTTTTTAGTTTCACTTTAGAGCAATCAGGGTTGTTTTCTGCGGACGCTGCAAAGAACCGCTAAGAGATCCGCGGCGAAGGAGCTTTCCCACTCCCCTTCAGGGTCGGTTACTTGGCACAGACACGATCCCGCCGAGCACCCTCGTCCAAGGACAAATCAAGCAGCATTGAAATGTCCAGCCAAGCGCATGAACCGGCCACCACCAGTCGCATGCCCTGATAGCAACTGCAGGGACAGCGCCTTGATCCACAATAACTTTCTTCTCGATTATTGATTCTTTTCCACCAGATCTGAAAACAATCCGTTCTCATTGTCGTAGCTCCGCGATGCGGGCTTGGTGTACGCCATATTGCGCTTGCCTCGTCCCGGCAGAGGAATGAGAAGGCCTTGCTCGCGCCAGGCACCCAGTAGCCTGGAAGCTCGCAATGTATCCACGCCGGCAATACGCACCACGTCTGAATTCGCAATGGAGCCGTTGCGATCCACCCAGTCGCTGACTTCATCCCACGCACTGGGACGCTCGTGATTCAGGAGAACAACTGTCACGCTTTCCACGGCGACTTGGGTATTCTCGCGGTACTGCAGGGGGTAGAACTTTGCGCGATCCATCTCGGCAAACATCATCTTCACGCCTTCGCCAGCGTCAAAGTTTGGCGGGACAGGGAAGTCGCGAAGATTGGAAACCAGCACGTCGTTGCGCGCTTTCGATCCGGCGCGGTGAATATTGGCAGGGGTGATGCCGCTTGGTAGAACGCCGGTGCTCTCGATCTCGATGTGATCGTCAAATATTCGCACGGCAATATCTCGATTGAGTCGATAGTCGCGATAGACCACTGCGTTGACTACCGCCTCCTTCACCACGCGCTCCGGGTAGACATGTCGCGTCTTGAACCCACTACCTGGCAATGTCACGCCCTGTGCCAGTTCATTCATCACCGCCTCCACGGCGTGATCAATCTGATCGATCAATGGTCCGCGGATGGTCTGCGGTGCCTTGCGAAGGTTGGGCGTGGCACCGGACACGACCCCTTTTCCGTCGTAAACGAAAATGCGTAGGTCGGCTCGTGTCCCATGCACAGCCAGCAAGCTTCCAGGCTGATCGGCGAATAACAGTACCGCTCCGCGAAGCGGCTGCACCTCTGCATTGACCTGCACAGCCAACCCTATGCTGAGCAGCTGATCGGAAAACGTGCCGGAAAGCGGTCCACGTCGTTCCAGAAATCGCTACCAAGCATCGGTTCTTAGACGGTCCAGCGCTACAGGCACCGGCTCCGAGGCGGCGCTGCGCACGCCACGACGATAGCTGAGCTGAACCACTTCTTCGGCATTCAATTGCGTATTGCCGCAGCCCAGCCGGGCAAAGGTACCGCCATGCCGCAGGGAATGCACTCTTTGGCTCTGAGGCACTCGCACCAGCAGGATATGCCCCGGCCGATCAGCCGCGACGCCGCTGTGCAACCGGCAGTCGAGGCGCATCAGATCTACCTTGTCGAGCTTCGGCTCGAGTTCGGTGATGAGCTTTCGTTGAAACTCGTCTACGGCTTCCGCATTCTCTTCCACGCCAAAGAGGCGTGCCAGACCCGTGGCCTCCTTGAGATCAGCCACTCCCAGCGCCAGCACACCGCCCTCCGTGTTCGCGAACGCACAGATGGTCTCCAAAGCCTTGGAGACCATCTTCCCGCTGACACGCTTGAACTCGCACTTATTCGTCTCGCCACTGCCGAGAAGTGCTTGCAGCAGCGCGGGTGCGTCGACTTCAGGTATTGGCTTAATCTGCACGGCGCCACCCGGACAGGATGCAGTAGAGATAGAACAGCTTCCGGGCATATTTTAATGCCATGAAGGCAGTTCAGCAGTTCAGCAGTTCAGCAGTTCAGCAGTTCAGCAGTTCAGCAGTTCAGCAGTTCAGCAGTTCAGCAGTTCAGCAGTTCAGCAGTTCAGCAGTTCAGCGCCAAGGTAGCGCTCGACGCGCGGGACTCATCTGGTTCGACAGGGAATCGCTCTCGCAAGGCCCGTTATGCAGACGCGCGTTCCTTCCGAGCCGCGAATCGACAGGCACCGTTTCGAGAGGCAGGAGCAGCAGGGCTGCCGAAAGTATCGTGACGCTGGCGACGTAGGACGTCGCCTCGACGGCACAACTACAACAGACCGATACTAGACTGGCAGATTGTCGGCCCAGGACAGGGCCGCCTCGTAGCTCTGCTCGGCGAGCAGGGGCGAAACCTTGACCTTGCCGAGCAACTCGCCGGCGTGCAGTTTGTTGCCGGCCTCCATCGCGATCGCCAGCTCCAGCAGAGTGCCGCCTTCGCCGCTGCGTTCGAGGAGTGCTGCGCGTATTTCGGAGGAGAGATTGAGCGGCGCGATGGCGGAGACCAGTGGCTGCCCGAGCAGTTCGTCCAGGCGCGAGAACACGCCGACGATGAAACACTGGTCGGCCAGTGTCAGCGTGATCGACTGCCCCATCGCCAGGGTCTCCATGAAGGAGGCGCGCACCAGGCAGGAGCGCACCACTTCCGTGCGCTCGCCGTTCTTGGCGGTGGTGACGAGCAGCACCGCCAGCCAGCGATGCAGCTGGTGGTAGCCGAGGATGACCACGGCCTGGCGGAAGGAGGAGATGGACTTGTGGAACCCGGCGGAAGCCGAGTTCACGAAACGCAGGAGCCGGTAGGACAGCACCGGCTCACGCTTGAGTTCGCGCTCCACTTCGATCAAGTCGGCATCGGACTTGAGCATGTTGAGCAACCGCACCACGGTCGCGGCCGACGGCGCCTGATCGCGCTCCCACTTGGCTAGATGTTCCGAGGAGCCCTGGTTCGTACCCGATCGCAGCATGGCGGCACACCGTTGTTTGACATCCCGGTTATCGACCGCGACCTCGATTCCTTCAATCGTGTGCCGTGTGCAAGGGATTTGACGTTCTTTTGCGCATCTGGCGCTTACGCCGGCTTGGCAGTGTTCAGTCCCGCCTGCGCCATCTCCGCCGCCCGCAGCACCGCGCGCGCCTTGTTCTGCGTTTCCTGCCACTCGTTGGCGGGAATGGAGTCCGCGACGATTCCCGCGCCTGCCTGCACGTACAGCCTGCCGTCCTTGATCACCGCGGTGCGGATCGCGATCGCGAGATCCATGTCGCCGTTGAAGCCCAGATAGCCGACGGCGCCGGCATAGACGCCGCGGCGGCTCGGCTCGAGTTCGTCGATGATCTCCATCGCGCGCACCTTCGGTGCGCCGCTGACCGTGCCGGCGGGAAACGTGGCCTCGAGCACCGCGATTGCGTCCAGCCCGGGCCTGAGCCGGCCGTCCACGTTGGACACGATGTGCATGACATGCGAATAGCGCTCGACCACCATGTTCTCGGTCACGCGCACGCTGCCCGCCTGCGCCACGCGCCCGACGTCGTTGCGTCCGAGGTCCATCAGCATCACGTGCTCGGCACGCTCCTTGGGATCGGCCAGCAGATCCTGCTCCAGCGCGAGATCCTGCTCACGCGTGCCGCCACGCGGACGCGTGCCGGCGATCGGGCGCAACGTCACCATTCCGGCCTCCAGGCGCACCAGGATCTCGGGCGAGGCGCCGACCACCTGGAAACTGCCCATGTCGTAATAGAACATGTAGGGGGAGGGATTGAGCGCGCGCAGCGCACGGTACAGCGACAGCGGCGAGGCCGGAAAGGCGTGGCTCACACGCTGCGAGAGCACGACCTGCATGATGTCGCCATCGAAGATGTAGCGCTTGGCGCGCTCGACCGCGCGCTTGAAGTCCTCCTCGGCGAACTCCAGCTGGACCTGCCCGGCAGGCATCGGCACTTCCTCCGGAATGGCGAACGGCCGCCGCAGTTCGCGCGCCAGTTCCTGCAATCGCTCGAGCCCGCGCTCGTACGCGTTGGCCACAGCCGGATCCGCGTACACGATCAGGTAGAGCTTGCCCGACAGATTGTCGACCACGGCCAGCTCTTCCGAGAGCAGCAGCAGGATGTCGGGCGTGCCCAGCGGATCGGGCTTGTCGGCATGTGCCAGCCGCGGCTCGATGTAGCGCACGGTGTCGTAGCCGAAGATGCCGACCAGTCCCCCGCAGAAGCGCGGCAGGCCCTCGGGCAGTGCCGCCTTGTAGCGGGCCTGGAAGGCACGCACGTACTCCAGCGGATCGGCGTGCTCGGCCTGCTGCACGATCTGGTCGCCGCGGTACTCGCTGCAGTGCCGGCCGCGGATCTCGAAGCGGGTCTGCGCCGGCAGGCCGATGAACGAGTAGCGGCCGAAGCGCTCGCCGCCCTGCACGGACTCGAGCAGGTAGGACCAGGGCCGGTTGGCGAGCTTGAGGTAGACCGACAGCGGCGTGTCGAGATCGGCGAAGGTCTCGAGCACCAGCGGAATGCGGTTGTAACCCTGGGCAGCGAACTGCCTGAACTCGGATTCGGTCATGCTGTGACTCCAGCGAGAAATCGAGGTGACGAACGGCGGCGACGGACGGATCAGACGAGCGTGAGCGGGCGCCGCCAGCGCCAGCCCATGCGCAGCGTCCGTTGCGCCCTGCCGTATTCCTGCACCCTTCGCGGAGTTGCGGTGATCATGACCGGTGTTCAGGCAGCGGCGTCGACGAGCCGCTGCAGGACAAGGAGATCATCGACTATAGCATCGCAGCCGAGCTCCCGCAGTGCCATCCCGCCCCGGTAGCCGTAGGCAACGCACACCACCGGGCAGCCGGCGGCGCGCGCCGCGCGCGCGTCGTTGTCCGAATCGCCCACCATCAGCAGCTGCGGAGGCGCAATGCCGAAGTGCCGCGCGACGTGCAGCAGTGGTCCGGGATCCGGCTTCTTCGAAGGCAGGCTGTCACCGGAAAGCACCAGCGGGAAGAAGCGTGCGAGCCCGGTCGCTTCCAGCAGCGGTTCGGTGAACGCGCGCGCCTTGTTGGTCACGCAGGCAAGCTGCAACCCGGCCGCGCGCAGGTGCTCCAGACCCTCGCGCACCCCCGGATAGGGCTGCGGGGTGGCTAGAAAAGTGGCCCGGTAGTGGCGCATGAACGCCTCGAGCGCGCGTTCGAAGTCGCCGGTCGCGGGTTCGCCCCGCAGCTCGCCGGTGAGCAGGCGCTTGACCAGGCGCGGGATGCCGTTGCCGATGTACCCGCTAACGAGCGCCTCGCCGGCCGCCGGATGCCCCAGTTCACGCAGCATGCGGTCCGACGCGACGGCGATATCGGGCAGCGTGTGCAGCAGGGTGCCGTCGAGGTCGAAGGCGACTGCCCGCACCGCGAACCGCGGCCTCACCGGCCGCCGCCGCGGGTCCGTCCGCACCGCACGCTCAGGCCTTGCCGAGTTCGGCGCGCATGCCGTCGATCGTGGCCCGGTAGTCGGACGTGCCGAAGATCGCCGAGCCGGCGACGAAGGTGTCCGCACCCGCCTGCGCGATGCGGGCGATGTTGTCCACCTTCACACCGCCGTCCACCTCCAGCCAGACTGCACGGCCGCTGTCGTCAATGCGCCGGCGCACCGCGCGCATCTTGTCCAGCGTGTACTCGATGAACTTCTGCCCCCCGAAGCCGGGATTGACCGACATCAGCAGGACCAGGTCGAGCTGGTTCAGCACGTGGTCCAGACAGTCGAGCGGCGTCGCGGGATTGAGGACGAGGCCCGGTCGGCAGCCGCTTTCCCGGATCAGCCCGATGGTGCGATCCACGTGTTCGGAGGCTTCCGGGTGGAAGCTGATGATGTCGGCGCCGGCCTTGGCGAAGTCGGGAACGATGCGGTCCACCGGCTTGACCATCAGATGCACGTCGATGAGCGCGCGCGTGTGCGGCCGGATCGCGGCACAAACCATCGGGCCGATGGTCAGGTTGGGGACGTAGTGGTTGTCCATCACGTCGAAGTGGACGATGTCGGCACCGGCATCGACGACGGCGCGCACTTCCTCGCCCAGGCGGGCGAAGTCGGCCGACAGGATGCTGGCAGCGATGCGATGTTTGCCGAAGGACATGCACCGATTGTAGCCGCAATCCCGCGCCACCTCGGAGACAGGTGCGGTGCTTCACGCCATTCTGTTTCTGCTGGATCCCGGCTTTTCGCCGGGACGACGGAATCTCACGTCATGCCGGCGATAGCCGGCATCCAGCGCCAGCAGAGAGGGTTGTTCGCCTCAATCGCTGGTCCCGGCTTGTCCGAAACCGAAAAATCGTGTGCACTCGCGAGATGAGCAAGAAGTACGAAATCACCGTGGAGGCGCGCTCGCGCTTCGTGCCCGACCAATCGGACGAGGACGAAGGACGCTTCGTGTTCGCCTATACCATCACCATCACCAATACGGGCTCGGTCGCTGCACGCCTCCTCAGCCGGCACTGGCTGATCAGCGATGCAGACAACCAGGTGCAGGAAGTGCGCGGCCTGGGGGTGATCGGAGAACAGCCGCTGCTGCAGCCGCGCGAGTCGTTCGAGTACACCAGTGCAGCGGCCATCGCGACACCGGTGGGAACCATGCGCGGTTCCTACAAGATGATGGCCGAGGACGGAATCGGGTTCGACGCACCGATCCCGCAATTCACCCTGAGCATGCCGCGCGTGCTGCACTGAGCGGTGCCCGGCGGGCGCTCACTCCGCCGGCCTGTCGTTCGAGCCTTTGTCCTTCTTCGGCAGGGTCCACCAGACGATCCCGATGAACAACGCCAGCCCGAGCGCGATCTCGAGCGCCATCCACATCATTGCCTCGTTCCTCCATCGTGTGCCGTGCCGTGCCGCGCTGGCGGCCATGCTATGCGCCTGCTCGAGTGTACCCGAGCGCACCGGCACGCCCGGGCCAGCGCCGCAGCAACCTGCCCCCACCCCCGCTCCCGTGGTGATTTCTCCGGTGCCCGGCACCGGCACACCCGCGATCGACCTGTCACGGCTGTCGCCCGCGTCCTTCGCCGCACTGCCCGATTGGCCGCGCGACCGACCGCACGAGGCGCTCGCGGCCTTCCTGCGCGGATGCGACAAGCTGCGCATGCAGACCGCGTGGCGTGCGGCCTGCGAACAGGCGGTGCAGGTGGATGCGCGCGATCCCGCCGCCGCACGCGCCTTCTTCGAGACACAGTTCGAGCCGTTCGCGCTCGGCAACGCGGACGGGACCATGGAGGGCACGATCACCGGCTACTACGAGCCGCTGCTGCGCGGCAGCCGCTCCCGTGCCGGCAGCTATCGCCATCCCATTCATCAGCCGCCGCCGGACATGCTCACGGTGGATCTGACCGGGGCCCATCCCGACCTGCAGGGCCGGCGGCTGCGGGGACGGCTGGATGGCCGCCGGGTCGTCGCCTACCATACGCGGGCCGACATCGAGGCCGGCAAGGCGCCGCTGCACGGCCGCGAGATCGTATGGATCGATGATCCGGTCGACGTGTTCTTCCTCCACGTTCAGGGCTCCGGGCGCGTCATGCTCGATGACGGGCGCACGATCCGCGTCTCCTACGCCGACCAGAACGGCCACGCCTACGTGTCCGTCGGGCGCCTCCTGGTCGAGCGCGGCGAGCTGACCCTGGATCAGGCATCGATGCAGGGGATACGCGCCTGGGGCGAGCGCAATCCCGGCCGGCTCGAAGCGTTGCTGCAGGAGAATCCGTCCTACGTCTTCTTCCGGGAGTTGAGTGCCGATGCGGACGGCCCGCCCGGTTCGCTCGGGGTGGAGCTCACCGCGGGTCGCAGTCTGGCGGTGGACCCGCGCGCGATTCCGCTCGGCGCGCCGGTCTTCCTGAGCACGACCGAGCCGAACTCCACGGTGCCGCTGAACCGGCTGATGATCGCCCAGGACACCGGCGGCGCCATCAAGGGCAGCGTGCGCGGGGATTTCTACTGGGGCTCGGGCGACGAGGCCGGCAGGCAGGCCGGACGCATGCGCCAGAGCGGGCGCATGTGGATCCTGCTGCCGCGCGGCTTCACTGCGGATCCGGCGGCGCGCTGAGCGTGTCCGCCGGCTCGATGCTCTCGGGGTTGAAGGTGAGCGTAACCAGCACGCGGCTGCGCACGCGACGGCCGTCCTTCAACGCCGGCTGGAAGAAGACGCGCTGGAACGCGGCAAGCGCCGCCTCGTCGAATACGCCGGGCGGGTTGGCCTCGACCACCGAGCGCTCGTGTACCTCGCCCAGCTCGTCCACCAGCAGCAGCAGCGTGACCTCTCCGCCGACGGACAGGGCAGCCGCTGCCTCCGGATAGCGCGGCTCGACCTCCACCTGCGCCACCGGCAGCACATCGAGTTGCCTGGCCGGGTACCACGTGTCGTCGATCGCGGCCTCGGATTCGATCTCCGGCAGGGCGGAGGATTCGTGCTCCGATCCGCCCGCGCCGTCGGGGCCGGGCCGCGTCCCTCCGTCCGACGCTGCCGCCGTGCCGGCCGCAGGCGCCTGGGTTTCCGGTGCCGGCGCCGGGTCGGGCGACTCCGGCTCGGGCGACTCCGGCTCGGGCGACTCCGGCTCGAGCGGCGGCGCGGAGGCCTGCGGCTCGGCCGGTTGCGCCGTGATGCTCTCCAGCTGCGCAACGAAGGCGCGCGGTCCGACGTTCAGTGCCGAGGGCGGGCGCATGATCAGACCGAAGATCACGAACGCGTGTGCAAGCAGCGAGACGCCCAGGCAGACCGTCAGGCGGGTGCGCTCGCTGTGCACGACGGTGTGCGGCGCGGGTCCGCGGCGGGCGGCCCCGGCTCAGTCCTCTTTGCGGCCGGACAGACGCTTCTCGATCTCGGCTGCCGGGATATATCCGCCGACCCGCTCGCCGTTGGCGAACACCAGCGCGGGCGTACCGTTGACACGCTTCTTGCGGCCGTAGTCGACCAGCTTGTCCACCGGATTGGGGCAGTTCGCATCGGCCATCGGCACGACCTTGCGATTCATGTAGTCGTCCCAGGCCTTGAGGCGATCCGGGGAACACCAGATCTTCTTCGAGATCTCCGGCGCACCCGGATGCAGCGACTCGATCGGGTACAGGAACATGTAGATGGTGACGTTGTCCAGCTTCGCCAGTTCGCCCTCGAGCTTCCGGCACCAGGGGCAGTCGGGATCCGAGAACACGGCCATCTTGCGCTCGCCCTTGCCCTTCACTCGCTTGAACGCCAGATCCAGCGGCAGATCGTCGAAGGGCACGGAGGAGAGCTTGCGCTTGCGCTCGCTGGTGAGGTTGCTCATCTTCGCGGTCGAGATGATGTTGCCATCCACCAGGTACTCGACCTTCTCGTCCGCGTACAGGATGTCGCCATCCTCGCCCACCACGATCTCGTACAGACCAAGATAGGGCAGCCGGGTCACGGACTGCACCGGCATGTCGGGGAACTTGGCGGCGAACGCCTTGCGCACCGCGTTCTCGTTGGCGTCCGCCATGCACGCTGCGCACAGCAGTGCCGCGCCGCAGACCAGAGACAACATTCGAAAGACCATCGTGCGTCCTTGCGTGGGTGAGAGAGGTTATCGGTCAGCCGAGCGCCTGCCTGATGAGCAACCGCTTGAGCGGCAGCGCCCGGTCGACGAGCGTCAGTCCGCCGTTGCGGATCCACCTGAGCGGCGCGGCGGAATGGCCGAACAGGCGCTGGAGTCCGTCCGTGGCCAGGGTCATCGCCAGGATGTCCTCCCGGCGTGCGCGCTCGTACGCCCTGAGCAGCCGGTGCTGTCCGACATCATGGCAGGCGCCGCGGTCGCGCAAGACCCGCGCCAGCTCCTGGGCGTCCTGAAAGCCGAGATTCACGCCCTGGCCGGCGAGCGGGTGCAGATTATGGGCAGCGTCCCCCACCAGGGCAAGGCGCGGCTGCACCAGGCTCGATACCCGCACCAGCTGCAGCGGAAAGGCGGCAGGATCGGTGAGGACCTCCAGCGGTCCGAGCGTCTCCCCCGCAGCCTGGGTCACCCGCGACGCCAGTTGTCCGGCATCCAGCGCCATGAGTTCGTCGGCCAGTGCCGCGTTCGCCGACCACACCATGCTGCAGCGCCGGCCCGGCAGCGGCAGCAGCGCGAGCACCCCGTCGGGCCGGAACCATTGCCAGGCCAGACCCGCGTGCGGCTTCGCGCAGGTGAAGTTGGCCACCACCGCGGTCTGGCCGTAGGGCTTCACGCTGGCGGCGATGCCCGCCTGCGCGCGCAGCCAGGAACGTGCACCGTCCGCTCCGACCAGCAGCCGCGCATGCAGGACAGTGCCATTGTCCAGATGCAGCAGCGCGCGCCGGTCCTCGAGCTCGAACTGCGCCCCGGCGCAGCGCCAGCGGAACAGATCGTGCATGGCGTCCAGCCGCTCGCCCAGAGCCTGCATCAGGAGCCGGCTCTCCACGATGCAGGCCAGATGCGCCGTGCCTGCCTCGCGTGCATCGAAATCGATGCGCCCGCCCGAAGCATCCCCGCGCACGCGCATCCCGAGCACCGGTGCGATGCGATCGCTGGCGCCGGGCCAGGCACCGATCGAAGTCAGGAAGCGCTCGCTGCCGGGGTTGATGGCATAGACCCTGACATCCCAGTCCTTCGGAAGGTCCGGATCCGCCGGACGTGCAGGCCCCGGGGGGGCGGGCGCTGCATCCACCAGTGCAATGCGCAACCCGGATCCATCGAGGGCAGCGACCAGGCTGATTCCCACCAGCCCGCCCCCGATGACGACTACGTCGAACTCCTGCTCCTGCAAACTTCCTCCCTGCACGCTGAGGGTAGATGCGGCGCGGACGCGCCTTGACAGTCCCCACCCCGGTCAGTAACCTTCCGGCCCTCGCGGAAGTGGGAAAGCGAACCCGGTGATGTAGCTCAGGCGGTTAGAGCGAGGGATTCATAACCCCTAGGTCGGCGGTTCGAGTCCGCCCATCACCACCAGTGATTTCTGGCACTGATTCCCGGTACGGCGTCTCCGGCCCTTCGCGGCGGCCTCCCGCCCAACTCAGCCTCGCGGGCGACCGACCGATAACGGCACTGTAGCCTACATCCCGTGGCTCCGGCGCGGCCCGCCGCCGCTTTCGCCCGCTTGCTAGAATGATCCCCGCACACTCCAACGCCTCGATGCGCTGTCTCCATCATTTGTCCGCCACATTCCGGCTTTCTGCGATCCGGCTTGCAGGCGCCGCTCTCGCCCTGGCCATGCTCGGTCTGCTCGGCCCGGCATCCGCGCTCGCGCAGCAGGCGCGTCCGGTGCAGCTGCCGGCCGATGCCCGCCACGGGGAGCTGAAGGCTTTCGCCTATCCGGTCGCCCAGATCGGCAAGGAGACTCTGCGCCTCGCGCCGGGCGCGCACATCTACAACACGCAGAACCTCATCGTCATGCCGTCGACGATCCGTGCCACCGGGCACGTGCTGTACAAGCTGGACATGCACGGACAGGTGGCGCAGATGTGGCTGCTCACGCCCGAGGAAGCGGCCGCGGCGAAGAAGAGGGCCGTGCAGGCCACCCCATGACGCGCAAGTTCTACATCCGCACCTTCGGCTGCCAGATGAACGAGTACGACTCGGACAAGCTGGCGGACGTGCTGCGGGCCGCGCACGGCATGGAGCCGGCGGCCTCGCCCGAGGAGGCGGATGTCGTGCTGTTCAACACCTGCTCGGTGCGCGAGAAGGCGCAGGAGAAGGTCTTCTCCGATCTGGGCCGCGTCCGCCACCTCAAGCATTCCAACCCCCACCTGCTCATCGGCGTCGGCGGTTGCGTGGCGAGCCAGGAGGGGGCCGCGATCGTCGAGCGCGCGCCGTTCGTCGATCTGGTGTTCGGTCCGCAGACCCTGCACCGCATTCCGGGCATGATCGACGCGCGCCGGCACAGCGGATGCGCGCAGGTGGACATCTCCTTCCCGGAGATCGAGAAGTTCGATCACCTGCCGCCGCCGCGCAAGGATGGCCCGAGTGCCTTCGTGTCCATCATGGAGGGCTGCAGCAAGTACTGCAGCTTCTGCGTGGTGCCGTATACGCGCGGCGAGGAGGTGTCGCGGCCATTCGATGACGTGCTCACCGAGGTCGCCGGCCTGGTGGACCAGGGCGTGCGCGAGATCACCCTGCTCGGCCAGAACGTGAACGCCTGGCGCGGGGGCATGTCGGATGGCGAGATCGCGGACTTCGCGTTGCTGCTGGAGTATCTCGCCGAGATGCCCGGCCTGGAGCGCATTCGCTACACCACTTCGCACCCGAAGGAATTCACGCAGCGCCTGATCGACGCCTATGCCAGGGTGCCGCAACTGGTGAGTCACGTACACCTGCCGGTGCAGTCCGGTTCGGACCGTGTGCTCATGGCGATGAAGCGCGGCTACACCGCGCTGGAGTACAAGTCCATCGTGCGGCGCCTGCGCGCCGTGCGTCCGGACGTGTGCATCGCCTCCGATTTCATCGTCGGTTTCCCCGGAGAGACCGAGAGCGATTTCGAAGCGACGCTGCGCCTGGCGGAGGAGGTCGGCTTCGACGCGAGCTTCAGTTTCGTCTATAGCAGACGCCCCGGCACGCCGGCTGCGAGCCTGCCGGACGACACACCGCAGGAGGTCAAGCTGGAACGCCTGCAGCGGCTGCAGAGGCAACTGGATGCACAGGCGCAGGCCATCGGCCACGCCATGGTGGGCAGCACCCAGCGCGTGCTGGTCGAAGGCCCGGCAAGGAAGGATCCCGAGGAATTGTCCGGACGCACGCAGAACAACCGCGTGGTCAACTTCGCCGGTCAGCCACGGCTGATCGGCAGCATGGCCGATGTCGCCATCAGGGCGGCGCTGCCACACTCCCTGCGCGGCGAAGTCGTCGTGCGCGAAGCTTGAAAGCGGCCGCCGAAATCAGTTTCACCCCGGTCGACAACCAGAGGCTGGCCAATCTCTGCGGCGTGCTCGACGAGAACCTGAAGCAGATCGAGTCGGCGCTCGACGTAAACATCTCGCGCCGTGGCGAGCACTTCACCATCGCCGGCAGCGAGCGGCAGGCCGAACTCGCCGCCAAGGCGCTGCGCCGTTTCTACGACGAGGCCGCGACCGGACTGAACGTGGAAGACGTGCAGCTCGGCCTGATCGAGGTATCGAATCCGCGCGGGAGCGAAACCGAAGCCGAGCCGGCGCTGATCACGCGCCGGCGCGACCTGCACGCACGCACCCCCCACCAGGTGCAGTACCTGCGCCAGATCCGCGAGCACGACATCACCTTCGGCATCGGCCCGGCGGGAACCGGCAAGACCTATCTGGGAGTGGCCTGCGCGGTGGACGCATTCGAGCGCGACGCGGTCAAGCGCATCGTGCTGGTGCGCCCGGCGGTCGAAGCAGGTGAGCGCCTCGGCTTCCTGCCGGGGGACCTGACGCAGAAGGTGGACCCCTATCTTCGCCCGCTCTACGACGCCCTGTACGACCTGATGGGCTTCGAGAAGGTGGGCAAGCTGTTCGAGCGCGGCAGCATCGAGGTGGCGCCGCTCGCCTACATGCGCGGGCGCACGCTCAACCACTCGTTCATCATCCTGGACGAGGCGCAGAACACCACGCCAGAACAGATGAAGATGTTCCTCACGCGCATCGGCTTTGGCACCAAGGCCGTCATCACCGGCGACGTGACGCAGATCGACCTCGCCCGCGGCCAGCGCAGCGGCCTGGTGGACGCACAGGAGATCCTGCGCGAGGTGCGCGGCATCGCCTTCACCCGCTTCACCAGCGAGGACGTGGTGCGGCATCCGCTGGTGGCGCGCATCGTCAATGCGTACGAAGCCGCTTCGCAGCAGGCACAGGCGCGCTCCGGTTCCAACGATGGGCAGCCGCGGGGCTAGGCTCACCCTGAGCGTGCAGTCGGCGGCGAAGGGACACGCGCTGCCTGCGCGCGCGCGGCTGCGGCAGTGGGCACAGGCGGCGCTCGAACGCGACACCGAGCTCACCCTGCGTATCGTCGGCGAGATGGAGGGACGCCGGCTGAACGCGCAGTTCCGCGGCAAGGACTACGCCACCAATGTCCTGACCTTCGCCTACGGCGAGCCGGCCATGCCGGGCATGCCGCTGTGCGGGGACATCGTCCTGTGCGCCCCGGTGATCGAGAACGAGGCGCTCGATCAGTCCAAGCCGCTGGAGGCTCATTACGCGCATCTGGTCGTGCATGCAATACTGCATCTGCACGGTTACGATCACGAATTCGACGACGAGGCGCAGGCGATGGAGGCGCGCGAGAGCGCGATCGTCATGCGACTCGGTTACCCTGACCCCTACCTGCCGGCCGCGGAGACGCCGAACGACACGGCCTCCAGAGCTGCCATGATCGAAGATGGACCCTCACCCTAGACCGCGATTGCTCGAACGCATCGGCGCCATGCTGATGCGCGCCCCGGAGGACCGGGAACAGCTGGTGGAACTGTTGCGTTCCTCCTATGAGCGCAATCTGATCGACGCCGACGCGTTCGGCATGATCGAGGGTGCACTGCAGATGTCCGAGCTGCAGGTGCACGACATCATGATCGCGCGTGCGCAGATGGACATGGTGGCCGTGGAAGAGGACCTGCAGCGCGTGCTCGCCCAGGTCATCGAATCGGGCCACTCGCGCTTTCCCGTCTATGGGGAGAACAAGGACGACATCGTCGGCATGCTGCTGGCGAAGGACCTGCTGCGCTGCGTGGCGCAGAAGGCCACCAGCCTGCGCGAGGTGCTGCGTCCGGCGCTGTTCATTCCCGAATCCAAGCGCCTGAACGAGCTGCTGCGCGATTTCCGCCGCAACCGCAACCACATGGCCGTGGTGGTGGACGAGTATGGCGGTGTTGCCGGCCTGATCACCATCGAGGACGTGCTCGAGCAGATCGTCGGCGAGATCGAGGACGAGTACGACTTCGACGAGACCGATGCGAACATCCAGCCCGCACGCGACGGCAGCTACCGTGTCCGTGCGCGGACCGAGATCGCCGATTTCAACGCCACCTTCGGCTCGCGCTTCCCGGACGACAAGTTCGACACCGTGGGCGGTCTGCTGCTGTCGCACTTCGGTCACCTGCCGCGCCGCGGCGAGGAGATCGAACTGGAGGGCCTGCACTTTCGCGTGCAGCGCGCGGACGGCCGCCGCCTGCACGCGCTGCTGGTATCGCGCATACCGCCGGCGGAGTGAACGCCGGCCCGCCATCGCCGTCCTTGCGGCGGGCATCCCTGCAGCGGACGTCCCTGGGGGGAACACCCTGGCTGCGCGCGGGTATCGCCGCGCTGCTCGGCGCCTGCACTGTCTTTTCATTCGCGCCCTTCTACCTGTGGCCGCTGCCGCTGCTCATGCTCGGCAGTTTCGCCTGGATGCTCCAACGCACACCGACCCCGCGCGCCTGCTTCGCACTGGGCTACGCGTTCGGCTTCGGCTGGTTCGTCACGGGCGTGAGCTGGGTCTTCGTCAGCATGCACCGCTACGGCGGGATGAGCGTGCCGCTGGCGATGTTCGCCACCGGATTCTTCTGTGCCTACCTGGCCCTGTTCCCTGCCGTGGCCGCCTGGCTCGCCGGACGGCTGGGCGCCGGGGCGGCGGGCCGCCTGCTGGTCGCGTTTCCGGCGGCATGGGTGCTCGGCGAGTGGGTGCGGGGCTGGATGTTCACCGGCTTTCCCTGGCTGATCGTCGGTTATGCCCAGTCGCCGGCCGGGCCGCTCAGCGGCTACGCACCGCTGTTCGGGGTGTACGGCGTGTCGCTCGCCACGGCACTGAGTGCGGGACTGCTCGCGCTGGCCGTGAACCGCGGGCACGCACGCACGTGGCCGGCCCTGGCCGGCCTGCTCGCCCTGTGGCTGCCCGCGCTGGCGTCGCAGCACTGGCAGTGGACGCATGCTGCAGGCGAGCCGGTGAGCGTCACGCTGGCGCAGGGCAACATCGACCAGGATCTGAAGTGGCGCCCGGAGCAGCTCCGGGACACGCTGCAGACCTACCTGGAGCTCACGCACGCCAGCAGCAGCCGCCTGATCCTGCTGCCCGAGACTGCCGTGCCGGTGCTCGACGTCGATGTGCCACCCGGCTATTTCGAGCTGCTCGCCAAACATGCGCGCGCCAACGGCGGCGATCTGCTGGTGGGCGTGCCGGAGTACGTGGCCGGCACCGCGCCACGCTACTACAACAGCGTGATCAGTCTCGGCAGCGCCCCCACTCAGAGCTATCGCAAGCATCATCTCGTCCCGTTCGGGGACTATTTCCCGGACTGGGCGTTCATCACCTGGATCATGCAGCGCATGAACATCCCGATGTCGAGCTTCTCCCGCGGCCACGCGGTGCAGCAGCCGCTCGCCGTCGCCGGGCAGCAGGTGGCGGTGAACATCTGCTACGAGGACGCCTTCGGCGAGGAGATCATCCGGCAGCTGCCGCGCGCCACGATGCTGGCCAACTTCACCAACGACGCCTGGTGGGGAGATTCCTGGGCCTCGGAGCAGCATCTGCAGATGGCGCAGACGCGCGCACAGGAGACCGGACGCTGGATGCTGCGCGCCACCAACACCGGCGTGACCGCGATGATCGACGAGCGCGGCCGGGTGCGCGCCGCCGCGCCCGAGTTCGAGACCACCGCCGTGCACGGCAGCGCACGGGGCTTCGCCGGCGCCACCCCGTACGTGCGCTGGGGAAACTGGCCGGTGCTGGCACTCGCCTGCGCGATGCTGGCCGCGGTCTCACGGCGCACACGCGAGCTACACTTGCAGTCGCGCAAGTGAACTCTTCCGGGAGCCCGAAATGCCCTGTCGTCCACGTGCCCGTCCGTTCCTGACGCTCGTCTGCCTGTTCGCACTGCTCGTGCCGGGGCGCGACGCCCTCGCAGTTATCGTGGACACCGATCAGGTCGCGCAGGCGCTCGCGCGCGGGGCGATCGTGTGGGATACGCGCAGCCAGGAGGATTACAGGCGCGGCCACATCCCGGGCGCGGTCAACATGGACGATCCGCAGAGCGTCCTGCGCGACGGCAAGAACGAGGATCTGCTGCCCGTGGGCCAGCTCGAGCAGATGCTCGGCGATCTGGGAATCGATCCCGGGAAGGCGATCGTCGTGTACGGCGCCAAGGGCATGCCCGGCGCCTACTTCGCGCAGCAGGTGCTGCGCTATCTGGGGGCGTCCGACGTGAGCGTGTACCACGGCGGCTTCGACGACTGGAAGACAGCCGGCAGGCCGGTGAGCAGCGACGCATCCCGGCTGCCTGCGGTGGCGTTCCAGGCCGCGCCGCGCGAGGCGCGCATGGTCGGCACGCAGGAAGTCGTGGCAGCCATCGGCAAGCCGCGGGTGCAGATCGTCGATGCGCGCACCGCCAGGGAGTTCAGCGGCGACGACATCCGCGCGCTGCGCGGCGGCCACATCCCCGGCGCGGTGAACATCCCCTACGAGGACAACTGGGTGGATCCCGACACCCCGCGCAAGCTGCAGCGCAGGCTGGTGCAGAACAAGGACGGCATGAGCCTCAAGCCACGCGACGAGCTGAAGGCGCTGTATGCCGCCCTCGATCCCGACAAGGAAACCATCGTCTACTGTCAGAGCGGCTCGCGCTCCTCGGTGACCGCGGCGGTGCTCGAGGAACTGGGCTTCCGCAACGTCAGGCTCTACGACGGTTCGTGGCTGGTATACGGCAACACCTTCGAGGCCCCCGCCGAGAACGTCAGCTATTTCAACGTCGGACGCGTCAACAGCATGCTCAACCAGATGCAGTCGCGCATCGACGTGCTGGAAGCGGAGATCGAGGAACTCAAGGCCGCCGCGGCCAGGAAGCCGCGGTAGGGCAGCACCGATCGGTCGGCGCGCGCGGCCTGACAGATCCGGCGCCGCCCCTGACGTCGAGGCCGGGTCTGATGTCGGAACCGGGCCGCCAGGGTGGCGCACCCGGTTGATCCTGCCTGGCTACTCGACCTTCTCCCAGACCAGCGTGGACTCGCGCATTTTCCCGTCGGGACGGGTGGGAAGCAGCGGCGTGGTGATGACCAGCCGGTTGCCCTCGAGCCTGGGATAGCGCAACTGATCCGCACCGACCCAGTCCGGATTGGTGGACAGTTCGACGTGATGGATGACGCGCGCGCCTTCGAAGGTGTAGCGGCCCATGTACGCGGTGGAACTCGAGAACGCCTCCGCCCGCTGTTCGACCGGCGCGTTGATGCGGTTGCCGCCGGAGAAGCGCGGCCGGTTCTCCGCCTGGAGCAGCGCGGACATGCGCCCGCCTGCGGTGTACATCAGATAACCGGTCGCATCGCGGCCGAACGGGTGAAAACGCTCCCCACTGTCGGGATCGGTCGTGCTGTACTCGACCAGCTTCCACACGCCCACCAGCGCTCCTGCATCCGCCGCCACGGCGTTGCCCGCCGACACCACCGACAGCGCCAGCAGCGAGCGCAGCAGTCCGCCCATCATCCCCATTGCCTCTCCTCCCTCGGCCGAGGGCCGGAACGCGCGGGAAAACGCAGTAGAATCCGCGTTCTCCGGATTCCCCGCGGGTCGCCGCGCGCCCCGTACCCGATCATGAACTTCCAGGATCTGATTCTCACGCTCCAGACGTACTGGGGCAAGCAGGGTTGCGCCCTGCTGCAGCCCTATGACATGGAGGTGGGCGCGGGGACCAGCCACACCGCGACCTTTCTGCGCGCGCTCGGCCCGGAGCCGTGGAAGGCCGCCTACGTGCAGCCGAGCCGCCGGCCGAAGGACGGGCGCTACGGCGACAATCCCAACCGCCTGCAGCACTACTACCAGTACCAGGTGGTGTTCAAGCCCTCGCCGGCGAACATCCTCGACCTGTACCTCGGCTCGCTCACCGCGCTCGGCTTCGACCTGCGCAGCAACGACATCCGCTTCGTCGAGGACGACTGGGAGAACCCCACGCTCGGCGCCTGGGGACTGGGCTGGGAGGTGTGGCTCAACGGCATGGAGGTGACGCAGTTCACCTACTTCCAGGAAGTCGGCGGCATCCCCTGCCGGCCGGTCGCCGGCGAGATCACCTACGGACTGGAGCGCCTCGCGATGTACCTGCAGGGCGTCGACAACGTCTTCGACCTCGCCTGGACCGACACCATGACCTACCGCGAGGTCTACCACC
>JADZGB010000013.1 GCA_020854105.1 Burkholderiales bacterium
CACCTCGGTACCGTCCTCCAACTGAGGATCGTCTACCTTCACGGTGCCATGAACAACTTTACCGGTGGCTACTTTCATGCTCGGATGATACTCCGGTGGCCGGCGGCTCGCCGGCCTTACGCCGAACTAAAAGTGGCTATCCTAAACGAAGCAAACAATAACGTCATATTGACGCATAAGTCGACGCGGTCCACAATAAGTACCTGTGTGTCCATACAGCGGATGGATATATGCGTCCCAATGCGCCGGCAAGTACGTCATCTGCTGCGCCGCCGCAGCCTCGGCTGCTGGACCGGGTGCGGGACAAGATTCGCCTGAAGCATTACAGCATACGTACTGAACAGGCGTATGTCGATTGGGTGAGGCGATTCATTCTCTTCCACCACAAGCGGCATCCCGCCGACCTCGGTCCGGAGGCGGTGGAGGCGTTTCTGACCCATCTCGCCGTGGCCGGGCAGGTATCGGCGTCGACCCAGAACCAGGCCAGGAGTGCGCTGCTCTTTCTCTATCGGCAGGTGCTCGAAATCGAGCTGCCCTGGCTCGACAACGTCGAATCGGCCAGGCAGTCCAGGCGGCTGCCGGTCGTGCTGACGCAGCAGGAAGTAACGCGTCTGCTCGGTGCCATGTCCGGAGTCGACGGGCTGATCGCCCGGCTGCTTTATGGGTCCGGATTGCGCGTGATGGAAGGGGTACGGCTGCGCGTCAAGGACATCGATTTCGAGCGCCTCGAGATCCTCGTGCGCGACGGCAAGGGAGCGAAGGACAGGGTGACGATGCTGCCCGCCAGCCTGTTCCAGCCATTGGCCGTCCAGCTGGAGGAGGCGCAGCGCCGGCACGAGACCGACTTGCGCGCGGGATTCGGTGCGGTCTACCTGCCGTTTGCGCTGGCGCGGAAGTATCCGACTTCGGCACGGGAGTGGAAGTGGCAATACGTTTTCCCTGCAGATCGGATCTCGCGGGATCCCCGCTCCGGGGAATGGCGCCGACACCACCACGCCGAGCAGTCGGTGCAACGCGCCATGCGGCGGGCCGTGTTCGATGCCCAACTCACCAAGCCGGCCACTCCGCACACCCTGCGTCATTCCTTCGCCACGCACCTGCTGCAATCGGGATACGACATCCGGACGGTGCAGGAACTGCTCGGCCACGAGGACGTCTCCACCACCATGATCTACACGCACGTGCTCAATCGCGGCGGGCGAGGAGTACGCAGCCCGCTGGACGCATAGCCCTGGTGGCGTGGCGGTAGAATGTCGTTCGGCCAGCGTCGATGCGCTGGAGTCCTGGCTCTTGTCGCGCAATGCCCGGCGTTTCCATTGACTCCCCCTCGCGCGGGATCAAGCTCAGCACGCTTCCGCTCCTCGCTCTGTACGTGCACGTCCCCTGGTGCGTGCGCAAGTGCCCCTATTGCGACTTCAATTCGCACGAGCTGCGCGGCGGCGACGCTCGGACGCTGGCCGCCGATCTCGAAGCGCGCTACCTCGGCGCACTGACCGCCGACCTGGACCGCGCGCTGCCGGACGTCTGGGGGCGGAGGATCGTCTCCGTCTTCTTCGGCGGCGGCACGCCGAGCCTGCTCTCGGCGCGCGCGCTGGACGGCATTCTCTCCATGATCCGTGCGCGCCTGCCGCTGCTGGCCGACGCGGAGATTACGCTGGAGGCGAATCCGGGCACCTTCGAGGCGGAGAAGTTCGCGCAGTACCGTGCACTCGGCGTGAATCGGCTGTCGATCGGCATCCAGAGCTTCGATCCCGCGCACCTGCAGGCGCTCGGGCGCATCCACGGCCGCGACGAGGCGCTGCACGCGGTGCAGATCGCGCACCGGCATTTCGACAACTTCAACCTCGACCTCATGTACGCGCTGCCGGGTCAGACCCTGGATCAGGCGCTCGCCGACATCGACCAGGCGATCGCGCTGGCGCCGACCCACCTCTCCGCCTACCATCTGACGATCGAGCCGAACACCTGGTTCCATCGCTTCCCGCCAAAGGTGCCGGACGACGAAATCGCCGCCACCATGCAGGAGGCGATCGAGGCGCGCCTGGAATCGGCCGGCTACCTGCACTACGAGATTTCCGCTTTCGCCCGGCCGGGGCGCGAGTGCAGGCACAACCTCAACTATTGGCGTTTCGGCGACTATCTGGGCATCGGCGCCGGCGCACACGCCAAGATCAGCCTGCCTGCACGCATCTTCCGCGAGACGCGCTGGAAGAATCCACGCGACTACATGGAGCGTGCGCTGGGAGAGGGCGCGGTGCAGGAAGCGCATGACGTGGCGCCAGCCGATCTGCCGTTCGAGTTCATGATGAATGCGCTGCGCCTCACCGGCGGCTTTCCGCTGCGCATGTTCGAGGAGCGCACCAGCCTGCCGCGCACGCTGCTGCTGCCCACGCTGGACAGGGCCGGCTCGCTGGGACTGGTCGAGCGCGATCACGAGAACGCGCGGCCAACGCTGAAGGGCCAGCGCTTCCTGAACGAGCTGCTGCAGATGTTCCTGACGGAGTGACGCACGGGTTGTGCATGCCCGCGCCCGCCGGCATGACGCAAAGCCCGTCGTCCCGGCGCACGCCGTGACCCAACTCCAACAGACGGGCGCTTCTTCTCCGCCCGCTATACTGCCGCTCACTGGAGGAGATCAGCATGGCTCGGAACGAAGTAACTGCCGACACCCAGGTCGCCCGCATCTTCGAGTGGCGGCGCGGCTTCAATACCATCTATCTCATGCACATCGGCGTGCAGCTGGGCCTGTTCGAGGCGCTGGCGGAATCTCCCGGAACCACGCCCGCCCAGCTCGCGCACAAGCTGGGCCTGCAGGAATCCTGCGTCGAGCGCTGGTGCACGACGGCCTATGGGATGGAACTGCTCGACGCCGAGGGTCGCGGCTTCAGGCTCGCTCCGTTCCTCGACGTCATCCTTGCGTCGCCCTCGCATCCGCGCTACCTGGGTGGGTACGTGCAACTCGGCGCGCAGTTCGCCGGCCCGGACTTCATGCACTGCCTCGAAGCGTTTCGCACCGGCAGGTACGTGCCCTTCCAGGGACGCGGCGACGCGTTCAATCTCGCCATCGCCAGTTCCACCTGGGGCCTGCAGGTCATCACGGCAAAGAAGATCCTGCCGGGGCTGGCGGGCCTGAACGAGCGTCTGTCTGGCGGGGGGACGATCCTCGAGGTGGGATGCGGCACCGGCAACCTGCTGGTGCAGATCGCGAAGTCGTTCCCCGCCGCGCACGTGGTCGGCATCGACATCGACGCAGCCAGCATCGCCATCGCGCACGGACGCATCGCCGGGGCGAATCTGGGCGATCGTGTGCAGGCGCGCCACGGCTCGCTCGCCGATCTGCCCGCCGCCGGCTTCGACGCCGCGGTGATGGTCGAGGTGCTGCACGAGATCGGCAAGGACATTCGCCCTGCGGTCGTGAACGATGCCGCGCGCGCGCTCAAGCCGGGCGGCTGGATGGTGATCGTGGACGAGACCTATCCCTCGAATCTCGACGAGGCACGCAGGCCCGAATTCAGGTTTCCGCTGCACACCGGCTTCGAGGAACTGCTGTGGGGCAACGTGATCCCCACGCGTGAGGAACAGGAGAGCCTGCTGAGGACCGCAGGCCTGACCGGAAGGATCGATCGCTCGCTGATCGGCGAGGGTTTTACGGTGCTGGCGACGCAAAAACCGTAGTCACCGGCATTAAGGTGCATTCCCTGGCCGTGCTGATCGGCGCGACAGGGCGGAAGCCGCCGGTTACACCCTGCGGAACACCAGATCCCAGACACCATGCCCGAGCCGCAGTCCGCGCTGCTCGAACTTCGTCAACGGGCGATAGGCCGGGCGGGGCGCGTAGGCGTCCACCGTGTTGGCGAGCAGCGGCTCGCCGCGCAGAACGTCGAGCATCTGCTCGGCGTACTCGTGCCAGTCGGTCGCGAGATGGATGTAGCCTCCGGCCTTCAGGCGCGAAGCGAGCAGCGCCACGAACGGCGGCTGGATCAGCCGCCTCTTGTGGTGCCGCTTCTTGGGCCAGGGGTCCGGGAAGAACACGTGGATCGCATCCAGGGAGCCCGATCGGAGCATGTGCCGGACGACCTCGACCGCATCGTGCTGCACGATGCGCACGTTGCTCAATCCGAGGTCCGCGATCTGCTTGAGCAGGCTGCCCACGCCGGGCGAATGCACCTCGATCCCCAGGTAGTCCATGTCCGGGTGTGCGTGGGCGATCGACGCGGTCGTCTCACCCATGCCGAAGCCGATCTCGAGGGTCTTCGGCGCGCGGCGCCCGAATGCCGCGTCGAGATCGACCGGCTCGGCACGGTAGCGCAGCGCGAACTGTGCGAGCAGCGTCTCGTACGCGCGTGTCTGCGCCACCGACATGCGGCCCTGGCGCAGCACGTAGCTGCGGATGTGGCGGGAAGGTTCCGTGAAGCGGGAAGCGTCGTCGTGAGACATGAGAGTCGGGTACTGGCCGGGCGCCGGCTCGCGAGAAACGTCGCACCGGCGAAAGCCGGTGCCCAGCGAAACGAATTGGATCTTCTGCTCCCGGGCTTACCGCGCATCGGGAAGCACGAAGCTCGGCAAACGGCCCTACGCCGCCTTGCCCTTCATCGACGCGATAATTCCGCTCGCCGGTGAGCTGGCCGCGGCCGAGTACAGCTTCTTCGGCATCCGCCCCGCGAGGAAAGCCTCCCGACCGGCCTCGACCGCCTTCCGCATCGCACTCGCCATCAGGACCGGATCCTGGGCTGCCGCGATCGCGGTGTTCATCAGCACGCCGTCGCAGCCCAGCTCCATGGCAATGGCGGCGTCGCTCGCGGTGCCCACGCCGGCATCGACGATCACCGGCACCTTGGCGTTGTCGATGATGATCTGCAGGTTCCACGGGTTGAGGATGCCCATGCCCGAGCCGATCAGGCTCGCCAGCGGCATGATCGCGCAGCAACCGATCTCCTCGAGCTGCCGGGCGATGATGGGGTCGTCCGAGGTGTACACCATCACGTCGAAGTCCTCCTTCACCAGGGTCTTCGCCGCAGCCATGGTCTCGATCACGTTCGGATAGAGGGTGTGCGGATCGCCGAGCACCTCGAGCTTCACCAGCGAGTGCCCATCGAGCAGCTCGCGCGCAAGCCGCAGCGTGCGCACTGCGTCCTCTGCGCTGTAGCAGCCGGCGGTATTGGGCAGCAGCGTGTACTTCGACGGCGGCACCGCATCGAGCAGGTTCGGCTCGTCGGCGTTCTGTCCGATGTTCGTGCGGCGGATGGCGACAGTGACGATCTGCGTCCCGCTCGCCTCGATGGCGCACCGCGTCTCGTCGAAGTCCCTGTACTTGCCGGTGCCCACCAGCAGGCGCGAGGTGTACGCCTTGCCGGCGATGATCAGAGGTTCCATGGTGCCACCTGTCGCGCGGCGCCGCGGCCGCGTCCCGGAAGAGTGAGAATCAACCGCCCCCGACTGCCACCACGATCTCGAGCCGGTCGCCGTCCGCCAGGCGCGCCTCGTCGAACGCGCCGCGCGGCACGATCTGGCCGTTGCGCTCCAGCGCGATGCGTTTGCCGGAAAGTTCCAGGCGCTCGATGAGTTGCGAGACGGTGAGTGCTTCGTCGAATCGGCGCGTCTCGCCGTTGATGGTCAGAGCGATCATGTTGCGGAAATTCTAGCACTCGCCGACGCCGGGCCGGCGGGAGCCTGCGGCTGGGCCGCAGTCCGGCTCTCACCGGATGACGCGGGGGACAGGCAGCCGCACCGTCTCCGCGTCGATCCCTGGAACCGGCACGGCGTCCCGTTCTCGACGACTTCCATGCGAGATCTGCCTCGACATGCCTGGATCCATGCGGCGGGCCCGGTGCAGCCGTCTGCGCCAGGCGAACCTCTCTGGTGGGGTTCTATACACCTTCAGTAAGTCATCCGTACATAGGCGGATGCTAAGGTTCCGCAGTCGTTCACGCGCTTGAAGCAACCCGAACGGCGTTCCCTTGCCCCTCAAGAAAGGAGTTCGGCTATCATGAAGCAACGATTCCTCGTGCTCGCCCTCGCAGCAGCGTCGCTCACCGCGGCCCTTCCAGTGCATGCCCGTGACTGTTCCGGCTACAACACACATGTGAACATCTCTCTGGAGTCCACCAAGCTCGCCGATGGTCACGTAATGATTGTTTCGCGCGCGAGCGACATCCTCGTCACCGACGATCCAAAGCACATATACAACCTGATGATGGGCGAGTGCAGCGGGACGCTGCTGACCACGCCAGATGGAAAGACAAGTGGATTGGGGCACTGCCTGCGAAAGGACAAGGACGGCGACACTGCGAGCATCGACTGGTCTCTGCCGGCGGGCAGCGACAAGGGCACGTGGAAATCCACGGGAGGCACCGGCAAGTACGCGGATCTCCAGAGCAGCGGCTGGTGGCAACCCGCCGCTAGTGATGGCGGGAAGCTGGGCGTCAATCGCTGGGGCGGCACCTGCAGCAAGTGACCGTGTAGCGTAAACGCGCGTCTACGATGCCGCTGCCGCTGCAGCCGGCGTCAGCATCCGCACCACGAGTTCGCGCAGCGCCGCCGCGTCGACCGGCTTCGGCAGGACCGCCTGCACGCCGCAACGCTCCAGATCCATGCTCTGCAGATTGTCGCCATAGCCGGTGTACAGCACGACCGGCAGACCGGGCCGCAGCTCGAGCAGCGAGCAGGCGAGCTCGAGTCCGGTCATGCCGGGCATCGTCTGGTCGGTGATCACCAGATCGTAGCGGTCCGGTTCGTGCTCGATGGCTTCCCGCGCGGCGATGCCGTTCTCGTGCGCGTTCACCTCCAGGCCCCAGCCCGAGAGCAGTTCGCTCATGAACTGGCGCACCAGGGGCTCGTCATCGACCAGCAGCACTCGTCCGCTCAGCCGATCGCGGCTGTGGCGTGCGCCACTTGCGATGGTCGGCATGCTCGTCTCCGCGGCCGCCTGTGCCACCGGAGGCAGCAGGATTCGGAAGGTGGTCCCGCGATTGGCCGCCGTGTCCACCAAGATGTGGCCCCCGTGCTCGTGCACGATGCCATGCACGGTCGCCAGCCCCATGCCGCTGCCCTGGCCGACGGCCTTGGTGGTGAAGAAGGGATCGAACATGCGCTCCAGCACCTCGGGCGCCACGCCAGCGCCGGTGTCCTGCACGGACAGTTCGATCATGTGTCCGGCACGTACGCGCTTGCGGCACGAGGCGCAGTCATGCTCGATGTTCTCGACCAGCTGCAGGGACAGGCGGATGGTGCCGGCGCCCTGCATCGCGTCGCGCGCATTGATGCACAGGTTCATGAGAACCTGGTCCATCTGCACGCCGTCGATCAGCGCGGCGGGCGCATCCTCGTCGAGGATCGTTCGCAGTGTGACGGTAGAGGGCAGGGTGGATCGCAGCAGCTTCACCGATTCCTTCAGGAGGCCTGGCAGGGCGGTCGGCTTGCGCTCGCCGCGCTGGCCGCGGCTGAAGGTCAGCATCTGGCGGATCAGGTCGCGCGCGCGGCTCGCGGACAGCTGTGCCTGATCGAGGTACTTGCCGAGCTTCGCGTCGCCCATGTCGACCTGGCGTTCGGTGGCCAGCACCAGATAGCCCATGATGCTGGTCAGGATGTTGTTGAAGTCGTGCGCGATGCCCCCCGTCAGATGGCCGATTGCCTCCATCTTCTGCGCCTGGCGCAGTTGCGCCTCGAGCTGCGCACGCTCGGCCTCGGCACGCTTGCGAGCGGTGATGTCACGCACGATCGCGAGCAGGTGCGGCTTGCCGTGATAGTGCATCTGCGCGCCGCGCACCTCGATGTCGACCAGTTCTCCGTCAGCCGTGCGCGCGTGACACTCCTGGTGGAACGGTCCGCCAGTCATGACGGTGAGCGCCAGCTGGTTGCACACCTCGGGGCTGTCGGGAGACAGCACGTCGCCGGGACGCGCGCCGGCCAGTTGCTCGCGCGAGTAGCGAAGCATTGACAGGAAAGCGGGATTGGCATCCACGATGATGCCGTCGGCATCCATCACGACCATCCCGTCCACCGATGCCGCGAAGATGGCACGATATTGCTCGTCGCTCGTACGCAGTTTTTCCGCCGCGCTGCCGCGCTCGAGCTCCGCCACCACGCGTGCGGCGAAGATCTTGAGTACCGATTCGATCAGGGCGACGTCGCGCAGCGGCTCCCGGTCCACCGTGCCGATCACCCCCAGCGGATTGCCGTCGCGGTCGAACAGAGGGAACGCAGCATAGCTCTCGGCCGGGAAGGGCCACGACAGGTCGCCCGGAAAGAGCTTCCGAACGCACTCCGCGTACGCGCGGAATTCGTTGCCGACCACTGTCTCGCATGGTGTGTTCTTCACCGCATAGGTCCAATTCTGGATTGGACGCCCGTCGCACCAGAACGCGAGCGCGCTCAGCGTCGTGCGCTCCTCGTCGGCGAACACCGCCATGAAGGTAAGATCCAGGTCGAGAGTGACGCTCAGCTGGCGAGCCAGGTCTTCGTAGATCCTGTCGCCCTCCACCGCGGACACCGCCAGCGCGGCGTTGCGCAGCGCATCCTCGGCGCGCTTGCGCTCCGTGATCTCGCGCGAGAATCCGAGCACCCTGCGCGTACCGGCAATGACTACGGGCTTGAGACATACCTCATCCCAGTGCAGACTGCCGTCGCGGTTCCTGCGATGCCATTCGAAGCGTATCGGCGTGCCCGCCTTGGCCTGGTTGATGAGGCGGATTGCTTCCTCCTGGGTGTAGGGGTGGACATTGGAGCTGACGTCGCCGACGGTCAGGCGCATGAGTTCATCGACGCTGTAGCCATATACCGCGCACGCCTTGGGGTTCACGTCCACCAGCGCGCCCGTGTCCCAGTCGTGCACGAAGATCGCATCCTCGGCTGCCTCGAAGATCGCCTGGTAGCTCGCTTCCGACACGCGGCGCGCTTCCTCCGAGCGCTGGCGTTCTATCTCCGCAGAGGCGCGCGCGGAGAAGATCTTGAGCATCGACTCGATCAGACCGCGGTCGCCCAGCGGATGCCGCGACATGATCGCGATCAGGCCCAGTGGCCGCGACGACGAATCGCTCATGGGATAGGCGGCGTAGCCCTGGATGTCCAGGTGCACGAACGTGGGGTCGTCCCGGTACACGCGCTGGACGCCATCGCGGATGAATCGGAATTCCTGTCCAACCACGGTGCCGCATACCGTGCCGGGCAGCCCGTACTCCATTGCCGGCTCGAATGCGCCGTCGGCATAGATGGATAGCGTGCGCACGCGGTCGTTCTCGGGCGTGGAACAGCGTGCGATGAAGGCACATTCGACGCCCAGCGTGGTGGCGAGGTAGCGGGTGAGCTCCTGGAACAGGGCATCGCCTTCGGCGGTGGATACCGCCAGTGCTGCACTGCGCAGCGCGGCTTCCGAGCGCTTGCGGCCGGTGATGTCGGTGGCAATGCCGCACACCGCGTAGGGATCGCCCGCACCGTTGAGCAGCGGGAATTTGATCGCCATGTAGGTACACGGCTGGCCGTTGACGACGAGGGCTTCCTCGATCTCCTGTGCCGCGCGCAGCTGGAACACACGCCGGTCGTCCGCGCGCAGCTGTGCCGCGATATGTGGCGGAAACAGATCCACGTCGTGGGCGCCGTGCAGCTCCTCCTGCGTGCGACCGAACATCTCGCAGAAGCGGCGATTCACGAACAGATACTTGCCCTCCGGGTCCTTGATGAAGACCACTGCCGTGGTGTTCTCCAGCACCTGGCGCAGGCGTTCCTCGCTGTCGCTCAGGGCCTGCTCGGCCTCGCGCAGCGGGGAGATGTTGCGGATGCGGGCGACGATGCGCGGGGTGCCGTCCAGGCGCACGGCCTCGAACTGCACGATGCCCTCGAACGGGGCGCCGTCCGCCGCAAGCAGCTGCGACAGCATGCTCTGTGGAATGTCGGCCAGCGCCGCTCGCGCGGCCTGATGCATGGCGGCCACCGAGTCGATGCCGCCCAGCTGCGTGGCCGGCAGGAAATCCGCGGCGCACCGCGCCGGCATCGACCCGCGCGAGCAGCGGAACAGCAAGGCGGCCGCCTCGTTGCAATCTTCGAAGTTGAGATCGGGATCGAGTATGACGACCGCCTTGGACGTCGAGGCGATCAGATGCTCGTACTCGGGGTCGTTTCGGCTGAACTGGCGCATGGCGATGGGGGAAGCGTTGAATGATCCCAGTCTATGCTTCGTTCGTACCCAGGTCAGCCCCGGTTACGCGCCTGAAACAATCGAAACTGCGGCGTTACACCGGGACCCAGCGAAACGGAAAGAGCGGAACGCAACCCCTGGATTCCGGCTTTCGCCGGAATGACGGGGTCTGGTGGGCTTTCGCCGGAATGACGGGATCTGGTGGGCTTTCGCTGGAATGTCGGGGTCCGTGGGCTTGCGCTGCAATGACGGGATCTCGTGGACTCGCGCCGCAATGACGAAGCTCTCATCAGCCCGTATCCGACTCTCCCCTAAAGGCGCGGAAGCCTAGGCCCGTCCTGCCACGAACATGTAGCCCGCGCCCCGGATCGTGCGAATCACCTGCGGGTGCTCGGCGTCGTCCTCGATCTTCTTGCGCAATCGCGCGATGCGGATGTCGATGCTGCGATCGAACGGCTCCCACTCGCGATTGCGGGTGAGCGTGAGCAGCCGGTCGCGCGAGAGCACCTGCTGAGGATGCTCGCTGAACACCTGCAGCAGATCGAATTCCATGCTGGTGATCGGGATCTCGCGTCCGTCGGCGGCGAACAGCTGGTGCGTGTCGAGGTCGAGGGCGCAGGTGCCCACCGGCACGCGCCGGCGCGGGCCGGCGGATGGCGCCGCGCCGTTGTTCTCGGGAGAGTGCGTCTGCAGACGGCGCAGGACGCTGCGCACGCGCGCGCGCAGCTCGCGCGGATCGAACGGCTTGGTCACGTAGTCGTCGGCACCGACTTCCAGGCCGACCACGCGATCGACCACGTCGCCCGACCCGGTCACCATGATGATGCCGACATCGAAACGCGCGCGCAGCTGACGTGCGAGCGTTAGCCCGTCCTCGCCCGGCATGTTGATGTCGAGCAGCACCAGATCCGGCAGCGCCTTGGTCATGGCGCTACGCATCGCCTCGCCGGATTCGGCCTCGGTGACTTCGTAGCCGTGGGTGGAAAGATACTCGACGATCAGGCCACGAACGGCGGGATCGTCATCGACGACGAGAACGTGCTCGCTGGTAGGCATCGCATGCTGCCGGCCCGTGCTGCGCCGGCCCTCCGGGGGCAAGCGGAAAGTATAGACCGCGCCAATGCTTTTCCGCACGCGCTGTTACACACGGAAACAAACTGTTTCCTGCATGACAACGTGCCAATACACGCGCTGCGTAGCCTTGATCCCGTGTCGGACGACTTCCGTCTGCCGCAGGACGTAAGGAGGAGAACATGCATAGCCAGTTCAATGAGGAGGATCCGCTGGGCGCCGAAGCAGGCGTATTCCTCGATCTCGATGACGTCGGCGCCGACCCAGAGGAATGGGGCAGCGAGCCCGGTGACCTGCTGGATGCGGCGCAGCAGGAGGCCTGGGCTCGCCACGCTGCGCGTGCAGCCGGCTTCGCCACCGCCGGCGCGGACGGCGAGGACTTCGGTTCAAGCGCGCTGACCGATGCCGTGCGCCGCGTGATGGACATGCGCTGGGACTGATTCGCCCGGTCCCATCGATTCACTTCTGTCAAAGGAGTCGATATGAAATTTCTACAACGCGGCGCGATGTTCGCGTACGGCGTATTCGCCTATCTGGTCTTCCTGGGCACTGCCCTGTACGCCATCGGCTTCATCGGGGGATTCCTGGTTCCCACCACGCTCGACGGAAGTCCCCGCCTGCCGCTGTGGCAGGCACTGGCCATCGATACCCTGCTGCTCGGGTTGTTCGCCGTGCAGCACAGCGTGATGGCGCGTCCTGCCTTCAAGCGCTGGTGGACCCGCGTCGTGCCCGAACCGGTCGAGCGCAGCACCTACGTCCTGTTCTCGAGCGTCGCGCTCCTGCTCCTGTTCGCGTTCTGGCAGCCGATGGGCGGTGTGGTCTGGGACGTGCAGGGCATGGACGGGCGGGTCGCCCTGTACGCGCTGTACGCGTTCGGATGGGCGCTGGTGTTCGCCACCACCTTCCTCATCAACCACTTCGACCTGTTCGGACTGCGGCAGGTATGGCTTCACCTGCGCGGGCAGCCATACACCCACCTGCGCTTCGTCACGCCCGGACCGTACCGGCTGGTGCGCCATCCGCTCTATGTCGGCTGGCTGTTCGCCTTCTGGGCCACGCCCACCATGACGGTTGCGCACCTGGTGTTCGCACTCGCCACTACCGCCTACATCCTCATCGCCATCCAGTTCGAGGAGCGCGATCTGATCGCGGCGCACGGCGAGGACTACCGCTTGTATCGGGCACGCGTGCCGATGCTGGTGCCGCGCCTGTTCGCCCGGACGCGCGGCCGGGCGTCGGTGTAGCGGGACGGTGCTTCATCTGTTTCCCCCTCTTGCGCCCGCTTCAGACTGGTTCCGGCGACAGCCGGGATCCGATCAGGCGGGCGACTTTTTTGCGGAGGGCGGCACGTTGCTGTTGCGATGGATGGCAGTCTTGTCGTTCCCGCCAAGCCGACATTCGTGATTCAGACGAAGGCCAACGCTCGTCATTCCGGCGCAAGCCGACGAGGGGTCCGTCATTCCGGCGAAAGCCGGAATCCAGGGGTTGAGCGAAGGGACTCCTGCGCAGTTTCGCTCTCGGCGATGTTCATCGCCGCAAGCACGCTGTCAGGCAGCGGCGCCAGCGCCTCCACTTCGTCGTCGGCATCGAATACGGGCGAGCGCGCGCTCGTCCACTGCACCAGTTCCATTCGCCCGTCCAGGTGCTCGACGATCGCGGTGCAACTGTCCACCCAGTCCCCGCAGTTGACGTAGGCCGTTCCGTTGACCTGCTTGATCGCAGCCGCGTGGATGTGTCCGCAGATCGCGCCATCGAGTCCGCGCTCCTTCACGCTGCGCGCGACTGATTCCTCGAAGTCGCAGATGAAATTCACTGCCTTCTTCACCTTGCGCTTGGCGTAACCCGCCGGCGACCAGTAGCCATTGATGCCGAACCGCCTGCGCAGTGCCGACAGGAGGATGTTCGCCCGTACCAGGAACGCGTAGCCGTGATCCCCGAGGACCGCCAGCCATCTGTGGTACTTGGTCACGGCATCGAACTCGTCGCCATGCAGGACCAGATAGCGGCGTCCGTCGGCGCCCGTGTGCTCGTAGTCGCGATGCAGCCGGATGCTTCCGAAGGTGCTGTCCACGTAGTCGCGCAGGGCCTCGTCGTGGTTGCCCGGCACGAGCACCACCTGCACGCCGGCGCGCGCGCGCTTGAGAACCTTCTGCACGACGGTGTTCATTGCTGCGGTCCAGTACACGCCACGCCGACCCATGGCCCAGAAGTCGATGATGTCTCCGACCAGGAACAGGTACTCGCTCTCGTGCTCCCTGAGGAATGCCAGCAGCCGTTCGGCCTGGCAGGCTCGTGTGCCCAGGTGTATGTCGGAGAGGAAGATGCTGCGCACTCGTGTCATGCGCGCAGCGTACGGACGTGGGATTGCGCGCAGATGACAAAAGTGGCCATGTCATGTGCGTGTCGCACGACGGTCACGTCTGCGCAACCCTGGGCCGCCAGGATTCGCCGGCATGAAGATCCTCATCGTCACCGATGCCTGGGAGCCCCAGGTGAACGGCGTGGTACGCACGCTGAAGTCCACGCGCCGAGAGCTCGAGGCGAGGGGGCACCAGGTGGATATCCTGACGCCCCTGGAATTCCGCACCCTGCCCTGTCCGACCTACCCGGACATCCGGCTTTCACTGTTTCCGGGTGCCAAGCTGCGTCGCCGCATCCGCGACTTCGCGCCGGACGCGCTGCACATTGCCACCGAGGGGCCGCTGGGCCTCGCTGCCCGCGCGTACGCGATGCGCAGTGCAATGCCATTCACGAGCGCCTACCACACGCGCTTCCCGGAGTACGTGCGCGCGCGCTTTGGCATTCCGCTGTCGTGGACCTACGCGTTCCTGCGCTGGTTTCATGCGCCGTCCCGCGCGGTGATGGCGCCCACGCCGGTGGTGGTGAAGGACCTGCAGGCATGGCGCTTCCGCAACGTGGTGCAGTGGACGCGCGGTGTGGACCTGGAAGTGTTCCGCTTCCGCCGCGTACAGCGGCTGAAGAGCGATCCGCCCGTCTTTCTGTACGTCGGTCGCGTCGCGGTCGAGAAGAACGTGGAGGCCTTCGTGGCGCTCGATCTCCCGGGCTCGAAGTGGGTGGTGGGGGACGGCCCCGCGCTGCCGAGGCTTCGCGCGAATCACCCGGAGGTGAACTATCTGGGGGTGCTGGAGCAGCGCGAACTGGCGGACGTGTATGCCTCGGCGGACGTGTTCGTCTTCCCTTCGCGGACCGACACCTTCGGCCTGGTGCTGCTCGAGGCCATGGCCTGCGGCCTGCCGGTGGCCGCCTATCCTGTCACCGGACCGCTCGATGTAGTGGGCGATTCGGGCGGCGGCGTGCTGCACGAGGATCTGCGCACCGCCTGCCTGGAGGCGTTGAAGATCGAGCGCGCGGCAGCGCGCGCGGTCGCCGAGCGCTTCAGCTGGAGCCATGCCACGCAGCAGTTCGAGAGCTACCTGCAGCCATGCGGACGCGGGCCGCGCGGACCCGGATGGGAACCAGCCAAGGAAGCCTGAATCGGCCCTCCAGCGCCGGCACGTAGCCGGTGTTCACGATTTCTCCTCGCGGCGCACCCGCTTCAGGAACAGAATCGCTGCCGCGGGGACATGGACCAGACCCAGGCCGCTCAGAAAGGCCAGGTACGAGTCGATGCGCGTCAGGGCGAACCGTGCACAGTAGTATCCGAAGGCGGCGCCGACCAGGAGCAGCACTGCGCGCGTGATGAGCGCGTTCGCCGGCCGTGCAGTCTGCAGGGGGATGCGGTACTGCGCATAGGCGGCGATGCCGAGCAGGATCGCCGTGCCGACCGCGAGCGTGAGCGTGGTCATCGATTTCGGCGAGCAAGCAGGATGCCGCGGACATCCAGAGCCGCGATGCCAGCGACACCGGTGGCGAGCGCGCATACTCTGTCCCGAGGCGAGGGATCAGGCGGGGCCACCGCGGTTCCTCGAGGAATTCGCCACTCCAGGAACGGATCAGAATGCGCCTGCTCAAGTATGTACTGCTCGCGGTTGCAGCCGTCGTCGTACTGCTGATCGTCGCCGCAGCGATTCTCGCGGCAACCTTCGATCCCAACGACTACCGTCCCCGCATCGTCGAGCTGGTGAAGGAGCGCACCGGGCGGGACATCGCCATCGGCGACATCGGCCTGAAGCTCTTTCCCAAGGTCGGGGCGCGGCTGGAGAAGGTATCCCTGGCAGAGCGCGACGGGAGCGGCGAGTTCGCCGGTGTGGACGCCGCAGAGGTCTACGTCGCTCTGCTGCCGCTTTTGTCACGCGACGTGGTGGTGGACCAGGTCCGCATCCAGGGCGTGCGCGCGAAGCTGCTCAAGCGCGCGGACGGCAGCACCAACTTCGACGATCTCCTGCGGCCGGGTGAGCCGTCGGCGGAGCCGTCCGAGCCCACGCAGCCGGGAAGGCCGATCCACTTCGACGTCCAGGGCATCCACGTCTCGGATGCGCAGGTGAGCTGGCAGGACGCGACCACCGGCAACGACGTGACCGTCAACCTGAGCGAACTGCGGACCGGGCGCGTCGTGGAGAAGCAGCCGGTGGACGTGCATCTGGCTGCGGCCGTGCAGGGTGCCCAGCCCAGGCTCGACGCACGCACTCGGGTCGACGGCACGCTGGACTTCGATCTGCAGACGCAGCGCTTCCGGTTCGCCGGCATGGAGACGACGCTCGAGGGCAGCGCCCTGGATTTCACCGATATCGCCGTATCCGTCAAGGGAGACATCGAGTCGATGGGCGACACCGGGCGCGTGGCGGTCTCTGGCTTGCACCTGCAGGGCAAGGCACGGCGCGGCGGCGACGCCTACAGCGTCGAGCTGACTGCGCCGGCGGTCGAATCCTCGCCGCAGGCGCTGCAGGTGGAGCAGCTGAAGCTGTCGGCGAGCGGCACGATCGCCGGCATGCAGCTCGATTCGAGCACCGTTCAGGCGCCGGGGCTGCGCCTGAATCTTGCCGACAGCCGTGTGCTGATCGACGGTCTGACCGTGACTGCGCAGGGCCGCATCGAGGACGACGCCGTGCGCCTTGATCTGCGCGCACCCAGACTCGACCTCACGCCCGAGCAGGCAAGCGGCGAGTCCGCGGAGATCACGGCGACGCTGAAGGGCCCGCGGCGCAACGGCGACGTGAACCTGAGACTGGCCGGCGTGCAGGGGAACGCGAAGGCCCTGCGCGTCGCGGCCCTCTCGCTCGCGGTCGACCTGCGCCAGCAGGACGACGCGATCAAGGGCGAGCTGAGCACGCCAGTCGCTGGCAACCTCGAGTCGAAGGTGTTCGAACTGGAGAAGCTCGCGGGACGGTTCACGGTCACGAGTCCCGCCATGCCGCAGAAGACGGTGCAGGTGCCGATAGACGGCTCGGCGCGCGCCGACCTCGGCAAGGAGCGGGTATCCATGGATCTCGTGACGCGCTTCGACGAGAGCAACATCAAGGCGAAGGCTGGCATGACCGGCTTCGGCAAGCCGGCGTACGACTTCGACGTCGCCATCGATGCGCTGAACGTGGATCGCTACCTGCCCCCCGAGCCTTCACCCGCGGCAGGCAAACAGCCGCAGGCGGGCGCTGGCAGCGCAGCGAAACAGCCGGGCGCGGCGAAGGAAGATCCGATCGACCTGTCGGCACTGAAGCCGCTCGACCTGAGAGGCACGCTGCGAGTGGGCCGGCTGCAGGCGAGCAAGGTCAAGGCAGTCAACGTGCGGGTGGACGTGCGCGCGAAGGACGGCAGGCTCAGCGTCGATCCGCTGGGTGCGAATCTGTACCAGGGCAGTGTGAAGGGGTCCGCGACCATCGATGCGAACGCAAACCGCTTCGCGATCCGGCAGACCCTGAGCGGCGTGCAGATCGGACCGCTGCTGCGCGATGCGGCCGACAAGAACGTGCTCGAGGGCAGAGGCACGGTGGTGCTCGATCTCGTCACGCATGGCGCCCGGGTCGACGATCTCAAGCGCGCTCTGAATGGAACGGCCCGTATCGAACTGCGTGACGGCGCAGTCAAGGGCGTCGACCTCGCAGGTGCCGTGCGGCGGGTGAAGTCCCTGTTCAATGCTGGCGACGTGGAGGGCAGCGGCAGCGCGAAGGATAAGACCGACTTCTCCGAACTCACCGCCAGCTTCGTCGTTCGCAACGGGGTCGCGCACAACGAGGATCTGGATCTCAAGTCGCCCTTCCTGCGCGTGACCGGCAGCGGCGACGTGAACATCCCCCAGAACGCGATGAACTACGTGGTGAAGACCTCGGTGGTCGCGAGCATGACCGGACAGGGCGGCGCGGATCGCCCCGAGCTCAAGGGCTTGACCGTGCCGGTGCGTGTGAGCGGCCCGTTCGACGCCCTGAAGTACGAGGTCGAGTTCAGCCAGATGGTCCGCGGCGCGACCAAGGAGCGACTCGACGCGGCGAAGCAGGCGGGGCGCGAGGCGGTCGAGGGGGCCGCGCGCGAGAAGCTGCAGGAACTGCTGGGCGGGAAACAGGAGCAGAAGCCGGACGATGCCGCGGGCGGTGAACAGACGCAGCAGGCCGCACCGAAGCGGCCGCAGGATCAGCTCAAGGATACGTTGAGGGGGTTGCTGCGGTAAGGTGCGGCGCGCGAGTGGCGGCGCGACGACAATCCGGTCGCGCCGCCGACGTTCGGGTTCGGGGCGGGATGCGGCGGGCCGGCGTCGACGATCACAGCCGCTCCTGTCCGGCGCAGCAGGCTCAGCTGGACACGTACGCGAGCGGCACCGCCGCTTCCGCGGCGAGCACGCGGAACGTCATGCTTTCCTGCAGGTAGAGCCGCACTGTGTGCGGCGTGTGATCGAGGTAGCCGATCGAGAAATCCTGCCCGACGGTGAGCTCGAAGTCGCCTCCGCGCAGGCTCAGCAGCACCGCGCCGTCCACCGCGGGCGCCGGGACGATCGGGCCATCGAGCAGGCGCCGCAACTGCTCCAGCGCCGGGAAGCCCCCCAGCATGGTCTTGCTCAGCCCGGTGAAGCAGCGCGGTCCGAGCGCGATGGCGTACGGGCCGCCGATGCCGCCGACGCGCAGCTTGTGCAGAGCTTCGGCGACGGAGCCGAGGTACGCGCCATAATCCTCGGTGATCGAGCATCTGCTCTTCGCCGAGGCATCCACGATGCCGCTGATCCCGGCCTCGGCATAGCCATGGAACACCGCACGGTCCTCGGCAAGGGCCGCGGCGCGGGCTGCCTCGCGTACCGGATCGAGGCCGACGTCCTTCGCGCCACGCGTCACCGCTTCCAGTTCCTCGCGGGAAAGTTCGAACGGCACGCGCAGTTCGACGAGTGGCTGCATCCTGCGCAGCCGCGCTTCGACGCCGGGCTGCGGCGCATGCTCGAGCGAGCGGGTGCGGCCCAGGTTTACCGCGCCGGCGTCCCAGCCGAGCGGCCCGTTGAAGTCCACGAGCTTGCGTGCCGCAAGCATCGTCTCGAGGGTGCGCCTGGCCTCTGTCTCGATCTCCTGCCAGGCAGCGCCCGAGACTGGCGCGAGTTCCCGCAACAGGTCGTTCATCGCCTGCCTCCTTCGCGCAGGCTGCCGATGCCCAGCGAGCCGTCGCTCTGCCTGCCGCCGGGCTCTTCCTGTGTCGCTTCAGCCGCAGCCTCCACCTCGAGCACCGGCCTGTCGGTGAAGAGATAGGTACGCAGCTGCTGCTCCCAGGCCGGGTCGCGCCGGCGCAGCCACTCGAGCACCATGGCAGCATGCTCCTTCTCCTCGTCGCGGTTGTGCGCGAGAAGCGCCTTCAACTCCTCGTCCTGCGCGGCTTCGACCCGCTGGTCGTACCAGTCCACCGCTTCCAGCTCTTCCATCAGCGAGACGATGGCACGGTGCCGATCGATCGTTTCGGGCTTCAGTACCTCCGCACTCTCGTGCAGTGTTGCGCTCGACGCTCCCATTGGCGACTCCTCAGGCTCGGACATTGCGGAGCACGATCGCGCGGCGAGAGCCCATGTGTCGGGCGTGGCCGGCGGCTCGTGGCATGGTGTTGTACCAGGAAGATGATCTCACGGTTGAAGGCGGGCAGCAGTACCGTCGGCCGGCACCGCAGCATCGAAACCGTCGTCGCCCGGCGAAAACCGGGGTCTAATGCCTCAGGCCCGCATCAGCACGAGAACCGCGTTGGCCGGCACGACCAGAGCCGCGGACTGAGCGAAGCCCTGCCCGGACCGACACGTCGTGACTATGAGCCCGCCATTCCCCGCCACCCGGGGATTGACCCAGTGGTCGTAGACATCGGTGTTGAACAATTCGCGCCAGGCACCGGCTCGCGGCAAACCAATACGATAATCGTAGTGAGTGCGATCGCGCAGCGAAGCGACCACCACCACGTCCGCGCCGATGCCTTCGACCCAGCGATGGAACGCGATGACGCGACCGGGCAGGTCCACGTGGAAGACACGCGTTTTCCCGTATCGAAGCGCCTCCGAAGAGCGGCGCAATCCCACGAGATCGCGCACGCAGCGATGCATATCTATCATCGTTTGCTCACCGCGCGACGACCCGTCCCACCAGATCAGCGTGTTCGGATGGTGCGCCGGATCGTCGCTCCAGTTCTTGTCCTCCAGGATCTCCTGGCCCATGAACAGCATCGGCATGCCGGGCGACGTGAGCACCAGCGCCGCCCCGACGCGCGATCGGCTGCGCGCGTACCAGGAGCGCGAGTTCGAGGAGTCCGCCAGCCTCGCGACCCTGGGCTCGCGATCGCGATAGATTTCGTCGTGACTCTCGAGACAGTTCACGGCTCGCCAGCCATCGCGAAAGCCCGGATTCACGATTTCGCGGGCGACCCAGTCGAGGTCGACGAACGCGTTCTCTCCGCCTGAGGCGGACGCGATTGCCGCGCGCACGGACTCGCGAAAACCATCGTTCCATGCCACGTCGAATCCCGCCCCGCCGATCGACGGGCTCTCCGTGACGAACGGATTGCGCGGCCAGTACTCCGCGGCCTGGCAGACCGCGGCGTTGGTGTTTCGAACGGTTTCCGTGCAGTGCTGCAGGAACATCTAGCCCGCACCGCGAGATTCGGTATCGATGACGCTGGTCTGGTCGTAGCGTAAGCCATCGACGCGATACTCGCGAACGAAGAAGTCCGCGTTGTCGACGAGGAACTGGCGCACCTGCGCGTTCCAGAACGCGAACACCGGGCCGGTGTGATCGCGGTCCATGAAGTACAGGCTGTTGTTCGGATCCGTTCCCGCCGCGCGGTCGAAGAAGTAGAGGCTATCGCTGATGTCGCGCACTTGGTAGCCGGCGTGGTTGTACACCACGTCCAGCATCACCGCGATACCATTTAGGTGGCATGGATCGACCAGCAGCTTGAGCTGATTGATCGGAACCTCGATCTCCGCACGCGTCGTCAGCGCGGCGCCAACACGCGCCAGCTCGCCGTTCACCATTTGCAGGTGTGCGTGTGCGGCCGGGCCCTCCAGCGTGTAGTCCATCTCGGGCGAGAAGAGGTCCGAGCCATCGTAACCGAGGCTGCGCGGAGAGGCGAACTCGACGATGGGCAGCAGCTGGAGCGCCGTGACACCCAGATCGCGCAGGTATCCCGGACGTGCGATCGTGTCCAGAAACGTTCCGGGGTGGCGGGAGGGATCGGTACCGCCGAACGTGCCGACGTGAAGCTGGTAAAGAACGAGATCGCTGTACGGGGGAGGCCGCCAGACTGTCGCGCGCCAGCGATAGGTGTTGGGATCGCGCACCACGCAATTGCTGGCCGGGTATGGCGGGCTCGAGGAGAGTTCGCGCGCGTACGGATCCCGCTTGAAGCCGGAAGATCCCTGCCCCACCACCCAGAGCTTGTACTGATCGCCTTCGCGCACACCGCGGTGGAACCCGCTCCAGTATCCGCGACCGTCTGGTGTCAATCGATGATCCGACCGCGCGCTCCAGACCTGTTCATCCGCGAAGCTGCCGGCGAGATACACGTCCTGCGCGCGCGGTGCCCACACACGGAATGTCGCGCCGTCCGCCACCAGCATCGATCCCATCGGGGTGTGAGGCGAGATGTGGCTCATCGTGATAGGCATGTTCGCTCCAGTGCGAGCCGGATCGGGCGTAGCCGACAACGTGAAACGACCCACGGACGCGGCGCCGCCTGGGGCGAGGAAGACAATCGCGCGGTCGTGCGCGTTTTCGATCCGGACGGAAAGAACCTTCGCAGCTACGCCACGGGAATACGCGACTGTTCGAGGTTCGCGATGCAGCCTGGCACGGACCCACCTTACCTCTCTGCCAGGTAGGTGCTCCAACACTTGCCTGGAGGGCCACCCCCAGGCCGTGAACGTTCGATCTCTCGCGCGAGGCGAGCGACAGACGATCATCGCACGACCGTCGGGCACGCACGTCGGCGACAGGCGCCGCTGATGTCCGCCCGGCATACCGCGCTCCGTCGACGTTCGTCCAGCCATGGCGATTGTCGGGTCGTTTTGATCAAGCGTAAGCTCGACCCTGCACGCCGCACAGCCCGATACCCCACGACATCCGCAGGATGCTGCCGAAGCCGGTAAGTCGCCGTGGTCGTGGCGATCACGCTTTTTCAGGTGATGAGTCGTTCGGGCGGGATCGCGGTGCCTGCGCTCGGGATGAGCGCCGTGGCGGAACCAAGCTCTATCTGGTGAATCTGCATCTCGACGCGACGGACCTCACGCGCCGAGAATTTCTCCCAGGAAAGGCAGCGCGAGCTCTGCAGCGCGCCGTCCTTCCTCGATGGCGACATCCGAGCGGTGAAAGTCCATCAAGGCGAAAGTTGCCAATCGCGGCCGAATCATGACGTCCGCGGGCTCGCCGGAGAGGCGGCTGCGGGTGACGCGCAACTGCATGATGTTGAGGCTGATGCCGAGAACGTCGAGGACGCTCGGCAACGCGGTCGCTTCCACCGGCCCGCTGCGCAGCTGGCCGAGCGAGAACGGGAGCTTGTCCAGGAGCGACGTAAGTGCGCTCGTCGAGGCCTCGTCGTCCGATGTCGTCTTCGGTGCCGCGACCGCGTGATGGCTCAGCAGATCCCAGTTGAGATCCACGGCGATGACGATGTCCGCGCCCATCGCGCGGCACAGCGAGACCGGTACTGGGTTCACCAGACCGCCGTCGACCAACAGCCGGCCTTCGCGTCGCTTGGGTGTGAACAGGCCGGGCAAGGCCATCGACGCGCGCGCCGCGTCCATCACCGAGCCTTCGCGCAGCCAGACCTCGCGCCCGGTCAAGAGCTCGGTCGCGACCGCACCGTAAGCCTTCCCGAGGGCAGAGATGTCCTTGTCGTCGAAGTGCGAACGGAAGAAGTCGAGCAACCGCGTACCCTCGATCAGGCCGCCGCTGGCGAGCGTCAGGTCGAGCAACCCGACGACGGATTGCCAGGTGAGCGTTCTCACCCAGGCTTCCAGCCGATCGAGTTGGCCGTCGGCGTACGCCGCACCCACCACGGCGCCGATCGAGGTCCCGCAGACGATGTCAGGCGCAATGCCCGCCTGCTCCAGCGTGCGGATGACCCCGATGTGCGACCAACCGCGGGCCGAGCCGCTGCCGAGGGCGAGACCGATACGGGTTTTCGCACGGTTCAATTGCGCAGGATTCCGCTTCGTCAGTCGTGCGATTGTACGGTACGACGAAAGACGAGTGCGATCGGTCGATCCAACTGGCATCAGGCAAGGAGTCAGGGCGCCTGGCTCACCGAGTCCGGCGATACTGGGCCGGGTGCCAGGGTGATCGCGATGGCGGGCTGTCGCGCACTCCCGCTTCGCCCTCGGGTACGCTGAAGCTCAGCGTTGCCGCCGATGACGCTCGACCGGATGCCAACATGCCAAGTAGCGTGCTTGCATGATCTCCCATGGCCGTTACCTCGCCGTTCTCGCCGCGCTGTTCGCCGCGGTGTGGCTCGCGCGCGCGATCGATCCCACCGGAAGAGCACGGTCATCGACGGCACGATCGGCTATACCGGCGGGATGAACATCGGACAAGAGCATCTCGACGGCAGCGAGCGCTTCGATGCGCAGCCTGTGGTCGGACATTTTCGTCGGCCTGACCATCGCGGTGCGGTTCCGTACCGCGCGGGGCAGGTGATCCGCGAGGCGGCTAGACCCGTGGGAGCCGCGCCCTGATGCAGCGCGGCTCCCGACGTGGTCGCCCTCCGGTACTACTTCTTCCGATGCATGCCCCGCATGTCCTTGCAGTTGTCCGCATCCGGCACCATGCCCATCATCATGTCGGCGTTGCACATGTCGCGCATCTGCTCGCGCATGTGCTTGTGATGCTCGCGCATCACGCGATGGCGTTCCTGCGGGTCTTTGCTGGCCCGCATTCTGTCCATCTCCTTCTGCATGGTCTGCATACGCTCGTGCATGCGCTGCATGATTTCCTGCTGATCCTTGTCGTTGGCCGGCTGCTGAGCCAGCGCTCCACCGCCCAGGGCGATCAGCAGCCCTGCCACTGCCAGTTGCGAGATCTTCATATCTCCTCCTCGTGAGAAAAAGGTACTCCTTACCATGGCCGGAAACGCCTGATTCCCGGGCGCGGCGAGCAAGATGGAACCGTGCTGCGGCCACGGCAGGATGGCCTTGGCGTCAGAGGCTCGGCAGAGGGGGCGGATGAGGCAGGTCCAGCACCACGCTTGCGGGTGCGAGTGGCGTCAGTAGAGAGGGAGCAACGGCTACGGCTTGAATCACGAAGCCTGCCGCCGCCGTAGGGAGCACTGCGGCACACGCCAGACGGCACGATCCGCAGTTTTTGCACTGGAGGCCCTTGGCGTGGGTGCCGGCCTGGTGGGGCGGCACGCCGTGCTCGAGTGCGTCCTGATGACCGGATGCAAGCACGCCGACAAGCGCAGTACCCGAGGCATCTGCCATCCCTCCGAGTCGGGCCAGATCGTGCCGACAGAACGTCATCGTCTGCGCGGCGAAGCCCTGCAGCGGAAGCCACAGCATCAGCAGGCAGAGGATCAGGCGACGAAGCATGGATCCACTATACACCCTGGTCTGGACGTGCAAGCACAGCGCCAAAGCACTGCGACGTTTTCCTGCACTTCTGGCGCGGCGCCACCGTGGTTGCGCATCCCGTCATTCGGAGTAGCATTGCGAAGTCAGAGCGCTGTTCAACACAACCGCGGAGACCGACTCTATGAGTGTCAATGTCTCCCGCCGCCAGTTCTTCAAGGTCTGCGCGGCCGGGATGGGCGGCTCCAGCTTGGCGGCCTTGGGCTTCGCGCCCACGGCAGCCTTGGCGGAAGTCCGCGAATTCAAGCTACTGCGCACCACCGAGACACGCAATACCTGTACGTACTGCTCGGTGGGCTGCGGGATCATCATGTACGGCCTCGGCGACGGTGCCAAGAACGCGCATGCCGAGATCGTCCATATCGAGGGCGACGCCGATCACCCGGTGAACCGCGGAACGCTTTGTCCCAAGGGCGCCGCACTGCTCGACTTCGTCCATGCACCCTCCCGGCTCAAGTACCCGGAAGTGCGGATGCCAGGCTCCAGCGAGTGGAAGAGGATCTCCTGGGACGAGGCATTGGACCGCATCGCCGGTCACATGAAGGAAGACCGCGACCGCAACTTCGAGGCGAAGAACGCCGAGGGCGCGACCGTCAACCGCTGGCTCACGACCGGCGTGCTCGCCGCCTCGGCTGCGTCGAATGAGACCGGCTACATCACTCACAAGGTTGTCCGCAGCTTAGGCATACTGGGATTCGACAATCAGGCGCGTGTGTGACACGGACCTACGGTGGCAAGTCTTGCCCCTACGTTCGGTCGCGGCGCGATGACCAACAGCTGGGTTGACATCAAGAATGCCAACCTGGTCCTGATCATGGGCGGCAATGCCGCCGAGGCGCATCCGTGCGGGTTCAAGTGGGTCACGGAAGCGAAGGCCCACAACAAGGCGAAGCTGGTGGTGGTCGATCCGCGCTTCACGCGCTCGGCCGCCGTGGCGGACTACTATGCCCCGATCCGCGCGGGCAGCGACATCGCCTTCCTGGGTGGGGTGATCAACTACCTGCTCAGCCACGACAAGATTCAGCACGAGTACGTCAAGGCGTACACCGACGTGAGCTTCCTCGTGCGCGAAGACTTCGGCTTCAAGGACGGGTTGTTCACCGGGTACGACACCGACAAGCACAAGTACGCTGACAGGACCAGCTGGAACTACGAGCTGGACGCGCAGGGGTACGTCAAGACCGACCCCACGCTCACGCACCCGCGCTGCGTCTTCAACCTGATGAAGGCGCATTACTCGCGCTACACGCCCGAGGTCGTCACTCGCATTACCGGCACGCCGCAGGACCAGTTCCTGAAGATCTGCGAAATGATCGCCGAGTGCAGCGCGAAGGATCGCGTCATGACGATTCTCTACGCGCTGGGCTGGACGCAGCACACGCAGGGCTCGCAGATGATCCGCGCCGCGGCAATGGTGCAGCTGCTGCTGGGCAACGTCGGCATGGCCGGCGGCGGGCTGAACGCGCTGCGCGGCCACTCCAACATACAGGGCCTGACCGACCTGGGGCTGCTGACCGACCTGCTGCCCGGGTACATGACGCTGCCCTCGGAGAAGGAGGCCGACTACGAGACCTACATCGAGAAGCGCACGCCCAAGCCGATGCGCCCCAACCAGTTGAACTACTGGTCCAACTACCCGAGGTTCCACGTCAGCCTGATGAAGGCGTGGTTCGGGAACGCGGCCACCAAGGAAAACAACTGGTGCTTCGACTGGCTGCCCAAGCTGGACAAGCCGCACGATGTCCTCCAGGTGTTCGAGGACATGCACAACGGCAAGATCAACGGGTACATCTGCCAGGGCTTCAACCCGCTCGCATCGTTCCCGAACAAGGCCAAGCTGGTCGAGAGCCTGTCCAAGCTCGAGTACCTGGTGATCATCGACCCGCTCGCGACAGAGACCTCCGAGTTCTGGAAGAACTTCGGGCCGTACAACGAAGTCGATTCGACCAAGATCCAGACCGAGGTGTTCCGGCTGCCGTCCGCCTGCTTCGCGGAGGACGACGGCTCGCTGGTCAACAGCGGTCGCTGGCTGCAGTGGCACTGGAAGGGCGCCGAGCCGCCCGGTGAGGCCAAGGGTGATTCGGAGATCATCGCCGAGCTGTTCACGCGCCTGCGCGCGATGTACCGCAAGGACGGCGGCGCATTCCCGGATGCGATCCTCAACCTGACCTGGCCATATCTGCGGCCGAAGTCGCCGTCGCCGGACGAGCTCGCGCGCGAGTTCAACGGCAAGGCGCTGGGCGACGTTACCGACCCGAAGGACCCGAAGACCGTGCTGGCCAAGGCTGGCGACCAGCTCGACAGCTTCGCCCAGCTGCGCGACGACGGCTCCACGTCGGCGGGCTGCTGGCTCTTCACTGGGGCGTGGACGAGCAAGGGCAACATGATGGCCCGGCGCGACAATGCTGATCCCAGCGGGCTGGGCAGCACCCTCGGCTGGGCGTTTGCATGGCCGGCCAACCGCCGTGTCCTCTACAACCGGGCCTCGTGCGATCCCGCCGGCGAGCCCTGGGATCCCAGACGCGAGCTGATCGCGTGGACCGGGCAGAAGTGGGCCGGCGTGGACGTGCCCGACTTCAAGGCCGACTCGCCGCCCGAGGAGGGCATGAACCCGTTCATCATGAACCCGGAGGGCATTGCGCGCTTCTTCGCGGTCGATAAGATGAACGAGGGTCCGTTCCCCGAGCATTACGAGCCGATGGAATCCCCGCTCGAGAACAACCCGATGCACCCCGACAACCCGCTGGCGCGCAACAATCCGGCGGTGCGGGTGTTCAAGGGTGACAAGGAGGCCATGGGCACGGCCAAGGACTTCCCGTACGTGGCCACCACCTACCGCCTGACCGAGCACTTCCACTACTGGACCAAACACGCGAAGATCAACGCGATCCTGCAGCCGCAGCAGTTCGTCGAAATCGGCGAGGACCTGGCCAAGGAGAAGGGCATCGCCAACGGCGACCAGGTGCGCGTGTGGTCGAAGCGCGGCGAGATTCGCGCTGTCGCCGTGGTCACCAAGCGCCTCAAGCGCCTCGACGTAGAGGGCAAGGCAGTGCACCAGATCGGCATCCCGATCCACTGGGGCTTCAAAGGCGAGGCGCGACCGGGCTACCTGGCCAACACCCTGACGCCATTCGTGGGCGACGCGAATACCAACACGCCCGAGTTCAAGGCATTCCTGGTGAACGTGGCCAAAGCGTAGGAGGGATCATGGCACTCCAATCGCTCGATATCCGAGCCCGCTCTGCCACGACCACGCCGCTGTCGAGCGTACGACGAGGCGTCGAAGTCGCCAAGCTGATTGACATCAGCAAGTGCATCGGCTGCAAGGCCTGTCAGTCCGCATGCATGGAGTGGAACGACCTGCGCGATGCGGTGGGCGAGAACACCGGCAGCTACGACAACCCCCAGAACCTCACCGAGAGCTCCTGGACGGTGATGCGATTCTTCGAGACCGAGCCGCAGGGCCGCTTGGAGTGGCTGATCCGCAAGGACGGTTGCATGCACTGCGCGGATCCGGGCTGCCTCAAGGCCTGTCCGGCGCCCGGCGCGATCGTTCAGTACGCCAACGGAATCGTCGATTTCCACCAGGAGAACTGCATCGGCTGCGGGTACTGCGTGGCGGGCTGCCCGTTCGACATTCCGCGCATCGCGAAGAAGGACTCCAAGGCCTACAAGTGCACGCTGTGCTCCGATCGCGTCGCGGTGGGGCTCGAGCCCGCGTGCATCAAGACCTGCCCCACCGGCGCACTCGTGTTCGGCTCCAAGGAAGACATGATCGAGCATGGCAACGGGCGCATCGCCGATCTGAAGGAACGCGGTTTTCAGAACGCGGGGCTGTACGACCCGGCCGGCGTCGGCGGGACGCATGTGATGTACGTGCTGCAGCACGCAGATCAGCCCGGTCTCTACGCCTTGCCGAACGATCCGAAGATCAGCCCGTTGGTGAGCCTGTGGAAAGGGATCAGCAAGCCCATCGCGCTGGCCGCGCTTGGACTGGCAGCGCTCGGCGCGTTCTTCCACTACATTCGCGTCGGCCCCAACGAGATCACCGACGAGGACAAGGAAAGCCATGACACAACCCGGCCTGATCGAGCGCAATAGCCGCGCTGACCGTACCAACCACTGGCTGGTCGCAATCACCTTTATCCTGCTCGCGCTCTCCGGGCTCGCGCTATTCCATCCCGCCCTGTTCTTCCTGACCGACCTGTTTGGCGGCGGACCCTGGACGCGCATCCTGCACCCGTTCATCGGCGCGGTCATGTTCGCATCCTTCGCCGCCCTGTCCCTGCGCTTCTGGCGCCACAACGTGGTCAATCGCGACGACCGGCGGTGGCTGGCGCAGTGGCGCGACGTGATGAACAACCGCGAGGATCGTCTGCCCGAGGTGGGTCGTTACAACGGCGGACAGAAAGTCCTGTTCTGGGTAATGGTCGCCTGTCTCGTGCTCCTGCTGTTGACGGGCATCGTGATCTGGAGGCCGTACTTCTCCCCCGCCTTTCCCATCACGCTCGTTCGCGCGGCGCTGCTGCTGCACGCAGTGTCAGCCTTCGTGCTCGTCCTCGGGATCATCGTGCACGTGTACGCCGCCATCTGGGTCAAGGGCACCATGCGCGCCATGACTCGCGGCACTGTCACTGCCGACTGGGCGCGCAAGCACCACCCCGGCTGGTACCGGCACGTCACGGGGCAGCGGCAGTAGAGGCGATGAGCCAGCGAACAATTACCGACGGCTCTGCGGGGGGCCGCATCGCGGAGATTCCCCACCTTCGGCCGGTACAAGCCGGTGTCTTCGCGGAACGGGCCGAGCGGCTGCAACAGCTCGCCCGTTCCGGGGCGTGGCAGCCCTACCTGCGTTGGGCTGCAGCGCTAAGCGCGGCCCAGCACACCGCGCTGCGCGGTGCGCCTGCATTGCCCCGGCCCAGCGAAGACGTGCTTGCGCACTGCTTCGAGCACGCCATGCCGCCGCTCTCCCCGGAAGGGCACCCGCGCAATTCGCTATGGCGCACCATGCTGTACGACATGCTTCGAGCCGTGGACACAGCCGCACTCCCGCCGGCCGCAAATTCCAGCGTCGAAGCATTGCTGCACAGCGAGGATGCCAGGCTGGAAGCAGCGGCCGATGCTCTCTTGGCCGGCGCCTTCACCGAGGTCGATGCCGCACAAGCGCCTTTCGTCGCCGCGGCACTGCAGGTGTACTGGGCCAAGCTCGCGCTGCAGATCGGCGGGCCAGTGGGCGTGCCCATCGCCACTCGATTGTGTCCCCTGTGCGGATCGCACCCGGTCGCCAGCGTCGTGCGAATCGACGGTGCGGCTTACGGCCTGCGCTATCTGGTGTGCTCGCTGTGCGCAACCGAATGGCACATGGTGCGGGTCAAGTGCAGCGCATGCGCCTCGACCAAGGGCATCTCCTATCTGGGTATCGACGGCGGCGGCGATGCGGTGAAAGCCGAGTGCTGCGATGAGTGCCACACATATCTGAAAATCTTCTACCTGGAGAAGGAGACCAGCGCCGTGCCGGCCGCCGACGACCTAGCAACGCTGGCGCTCGACATGCTCGTCGACGAGGAAGGCTATCATCGCGTCGGACCGAATCTGTTGTTCGTGCCCGGAGCAGCGTGAGGCGCGTTTGAACGAGCCGCTCCCCTCTTCGCTGTTGGCGCCACGACCAGGCGCAGCCGCGCTGCCGTCGGTGGACCGCGTGCTCACTCTGGGCTTCGTCCCCGCGCTCATTGCTCGCTTCGGACGGCGCGCGGTGAGCGCTGCAGTGCGCTCGATACTCGACGACAAGCGGCGACAGATCGTGGCGGGCGTGACGCCAGAAGCAGCCTGGCCACCAGGCGAGGGGTGGCTCGAGTCGGAGCTGCGGGAGCGCCTGGCAGCCGCGGCCGCGCCGCGGCTGCGCCGCGTGTTCAACCTCACCGGCACCGTTCTGCACACGAACCTCGGTCGCGCGCTGCTGCCTGAATCAGCGATCGAAGCGGCTGTGATGGCGATGCGCAGTGCGGTCAACCTCGAGTATGACCTGGAGTCCGGAACGCGCGGCGAGCGCGACGAACTGGTCGAGGATTGGCTGCGCGAGGCGACTGGCGCCGAGGCGGCGACGGTGGTAAACAACAACGCTGCCGCGGTGCTCCTCGCGCTCAACTCGCTCGCACACAAACGCGAGGTGATCGTCTCGCGCGGCGAGTTGATCGAAATCGGCGGGGCATTCCGACTCCCGGACGTGATGGCGCGCGCCAGCGTCAAGCTCGTCGAAGTGGGCACGACAAATCGCACCCATCTCGATGACTACGAGCACGCCATCGGACCGAAGACCGCCCTGCTGACCAAAGTCCACACGAGCAACTTCGCGATGCAGGGATTCACGGCAGCGGTCGCCGAGAGCGACCTGGCGACCCTGGCGCACGGCCGCGGTCTGCCGCTAATGGTCGATCTCGGCAGCGGGGCGCTGCTCGACCTGGGCCGCTGGGAATTGCCGAGTCAGCCGACGCTCGCCGAATCGATCCGGGCCGGCGCCGACCTGGTCACGTTCAGCGGGGACAAGCTGCTCGGCGGCCCGCAGGCGGGCATCCTGGTCGGCCGCGCGAAGCTGATCGATCGCATTCGCGAGAACCCGCTGCGGCGGGCGCTGCGCGTCGACAAGGTGACGCTCGCCGCGCTGGAAGCGGTGTTGCGGCTATATCGCGCGCCGGAGTCGCTCGCGCGGCATCTGCCGACCTTGCGCCTGCTCACGCGCTCGCGAGCAGAGTTGACGGGCCTCGGAGAGCGGCTGCTCGTGCCAATGCAAAATGCGCTGGCCGGACGGGCCGAGGCAGGGTTGCGTGACTGCGAGAGCCAGATCGGCAGCGGTTCCCTCCCGGTGGATCGGTTGCCCAGTCTGGCACTGGTGCTTGTCCCGATGACGAAGGGCCGCGGCTCGGGCACTGCACTGAAGGCGTTGGAGGCAAGCTTGCGTAAGCTGCCGCTGCCGGTCATCGGTCGAGTGCAGGAAGGCGCGTTATGGCTTGACCTGCGCTGCCTGGACGACGAGGCCGCCTTCGTGCAGCAGTTGCCGTGGCTCCGCGAGAACTGACCCACGCGCGGCGCTTTGTCGCCTGCCGCCCTGCCTGACATGATCATTGGAACTGCCGGTCACATCGACCACGGCAAGACCTCGCTGGTCAAGGCGCTCACCGGCATGGACGCGGACCGGCTGCCGCAGGAAAAGGCACGCGGCATCACGCTGGATCTCGGCTACGCATATGCACGGCTTGCAAGCGACGCGCCGCTCGGCTTCGTCGACGTACCTGGCCACGAGCGGCTGGTGCACAACATGCTCGCCGGCGCCACCGGCATCGACTATGTGCTGCTGGTGGTCGCGGCGGACGACGGGCCGATGCCTCAGACTCGAGAGCACCTCCAGATCCTTCAGCTCCTGGGCCTCGATCGCGGCGCCGTCGCGCTCACCAAGATCGATGTGGTGACGCCCGAGCGCGTCGTGGAAGCACAGGCCGAGATCCGCGCGCTGCTCTCCCGCAGCGCGCTGCTCTCCCGCAGCGCGCTGCGGGACGCACGCGTTTTTTCGATCTGCAACTTGACCGGCGAAGGCGTCCCGGCACTGCGCGCGCACCTGGAATCTGAATGTGCGCGGCCGGCTCCATGTCGAACGGGCGCCCGATTCCGGCTCGCCATCGATCGCCGCTTCAGCCTGGCTGGCGCCGGCACAGTGGTGACCGGAACCGTGTTCTCCGGAACGGTCACCACCGGCGATAGCCTGAAGCTTTCGCCGTCGGGCATCGGCGTGCGTGTGCGCTCGATCCACGCGCAGAATCGGCTCGCCACACAAGGGTCGGCCGGCCAGCGCTGTGCGCTGAGTCTGGTGGGTGATGGCCTGGAGATTGGCAAAGTGCAGCGTGGAGACTGGATTCTCGACACCGCACTGCATGCACCGACTCAGCGCTTCGACGCAACGCTCACACTGCTCGCCAGCGAAGCACGTGCCCTGCGTCATTGGACGCCGGTGCACCTGCACATCGCGGCGGCGGAAGTGATGGCTCGCGTGGCACTGCTCGAGTCCGCAGACCTGCACCCGGGCGAGTCGGCTCTCGCACAACTCGTGCTGGACAGCCCGATCGGTACGCTGCATGGCGATCGCTTTGTCATTCGCGATCAGTCCGCCACCCGCACGCTTGGAGGCGGCGTCGTGCTCGATCCGTTTCCGCCCGCGCGCGGGCGCCGCACGCCGGAACGACTGACGCTTCTGCGAGGCTGGATCGAAGCCGGAGCGGAGCAGGCACTGCGGTGCGCACTCCAGATCAGCATATCTGGCCTCGCGTTGTCGGACTTCGCTCGAACCTGGAATCTGCGTCCGGCACGAGCGGATGAGCTGGCCCGGGCAGCGGGGGCGCGGCTGGCCGGCTCGGAAGGGCAAAGGCTCGCGTTCGCCGCCGAAGGCTGGCGCACACTGCTTGGCAGGGCCACGGACGCGATCGCTGCGGAGCACGCGCAGGCACCGGACATGATCGGCATCGGACGCGAGCGGCTACGCAACCTGGCCATGCCAGCGCTCCCCCAGGCTGCGTTCGAGGATCTGATCGATGAACTGGTAGCTGCGGGAAGCATCCAGGCGAGCGGTCCGTGGCTGCATGCGCCCGGACATCGCGCCGAGTTCACCGGGGACGAGCGTAGCTTGTGGAACAGGGTCGAGCCTTTGCTATGCGCCGCGGCGTTTCACCCGCCGCGGGTTCGCGACATTGCCTCCACCCTGGCTCTTGAAGAAGAGCGCGTGCGGCGCCTCCTGCAGCACGCTGCCCGCGCCGGCGAGGTCTATCCGGTAGCGCACGACCACTACTTCACCCGGCAAGCGGTGGCCGATCTGGCCGATATTGTTCGCCGGCTGGCGTCCGAGCAGGGGTCAGCGACAGCCGCCGCCTTCCGTGACCATATCGGCACCGGCCGCAAGCTCGCGATTCAAATCCTGGAGTTCTTCGATCGGATCGGATTCACCCGTCGCGTCGACGACGGTCATCGACTGCGACAGCCCAACTTGTTCGCCTCACCTGGCATTGCGGCGGTGTGAATCGAGCAAAGGCTTGGCTCAGCGCAAGACAAGAATGGCGGAAGAAAGTGGGAGTCGAACCCACCAAGAACCGGTTGCCGATTCTTCCCGGGTTTGAAGCCCGGCCGCCCCACCGGGGAACGCTTCTCTTCCATTATTCCAGGTAATTATAGACTCGATTACCAGTGAGACTCAGCCCTTGAACTTCATTGGTAATCGAGTTACCAGTGCTTTCCGTTATCCAGGCACTTGCGAGACGCGCATCCCTCGGCAACGCGTTGCCTCGGGACCGCCAACGCGCTGGTGCGCGTCGGCGTCCAACCGGAAGTCCACCGGACTTCCGGTTGTCGAACCCGTGTGGAATCCCAAACATCCTTCAAATCGATAAAGCCGGCGCGAGGCCGGCTTTATCGATTTGGAGCGGG
>JADZGB010000014.1 GCA_020854105.1 Burkholderiales bacterium
ACGATCGTGCGCACCGTGGAGATGACCGATACGTTCGATGTCGGGTTTGACCGCAGCACGCCGGTTACCGACGACTATGCGGACGAGGGACGCTTTGCAGGGGAGATCCGCAAGCTGACCGTGGAACAGGTGGTTCCCGGAGTGGTGTCGGCGGATCGGCCATAGTTGGCAGGAGAAAAGTTCATGCTTCGTATTGCCCAGGGCGTCGTCCTCCTGTTCGCGGCTTCGGTCGCCGCGTCGCCTGCGCCACCGCTGCAGGTTCAGGCGCCCGCAGCTGCCCCGAACGTCGTGGTGGTCTTGCTCGACGATGTGGGCTTTGCGGCTTCCTCGACCTTCGGCGGCCCGGTCGAGACGCCGGCACTCGATGCCTTGGCCCGCGAAGGGCTGCGTTACAACCGTTTCCACACGACCGGCATCTGCTCGCCGACCCGGGCAGCTCTGCTGTCCGGGCGCAACGCCCACGCGGTCGGCATCGGTGCCGTGATGAATTCCGCCGACGAGCGGCCTGGCTACAAAGGTGTGCACGCAGCGGATGCCGCGACGATCGCCACGTTGTTGCTTCGTAACGGATACAACACTGCGGCCTTTGGCAAGTGGCACCAGACCCCGGACTGGGAGATCTCGCAATCGGGCCCCTTTGATCGCTGGCCCACGGGTCAGGGCTTCGAGAAGTTCTACGGTTTCTTCGGCGGCGAGAGCGATCAGTTCGAGCCGACCCTGCTCGAGGGCACGACACCCGTTCTGCGCCCGAAGGGCAAGGATTATCACCTGACGGAAGATCTTGCGAATCGGGCGATCGAATGGATGCAGGCGCAGCATTCGGTCACGCCTGACAAGCCCTTCTTCCTTTATTTCGCGCCGGGTGCGACGCATGCGCCGCTGCAGGCGCCGCCAGCGTGGATCGAAAAGTATCGCGGCCACTTCGATGCAGGCTGGGACGCGATCCGGCCGCAGATTCTGGTGCGTCAGAAGCAACTCGGTGTAGTTCCGGCCAATACCGACCTCACACCACGCCCGGCGGGGCTCCCCGCCTGGGATAGCTTGAGTACGGATGAAAGGACGATTGCCGCGCGTCTGATGGAAGTCTATGCGGGATTCCTCGCGCATACCGATGCACAGGTGGGGCGCCTCGTGCAGGCACTGAAGGACGTGGGGGAGTTCGACCACACGCTCTTCATCTACATCGTCGGAGACAACGGCGGCAGTGCGGAGGGCGGCCTCAAGGGCAGCATCAGTTACATGGGCGCCATCCAGGGGCTGCCTGAGGACCGCGCCAGGACGCTGAGCAGGCTGGACAGCTTCGGTGGACCCGATACTTATGCCCAGTACCCGGCCGCCTGGGCGTGGGCCATGAGCACGCCGTTCCAGTGGATGAAGACGGTGGCTTCGCATCTCGGCGCCACGCGCAATCCGCTGGTCGTGAGCTGGCCGAGGCGCATCAAGGATCACGGCGGTCTGCGCAGCCAGTTCGGTCATGTGAACGACATCCTGCCGACGGTCCTCGAGGCCGCCGGGATCGTCGTTCCCGAGATGCTCGATGGCATCCGGCAGAAGCCGCTCAATGGCACGAGCCTCGTCTACAGTTTCGATGATGCGCAGGCTCCCGAGCGCCATCGCACCCAGTACTTCGAAGTCTACGGCCATCGCGCCGTCTATCACGACGGCTGGATGGCATCGGCCTTTCATGAGCGTCTGCCCTGGCAAGTCATCTCGCGCGACAGCAAACCTTTCGAGGCGGACACCTGGGAACTCCATGACCTGCGCAACGATTTCAGCCAGGCGCATGATCTCGCCGCGCAGGACCCGCAGCGCTTGGAGGCGCTGCAGGCGCTCTTCATGCGGGAGGCGCAGCGCAATCAGGTGCTGCCGCTCCGAGGTCAGGTGCTGAATGCGAACTTGCCGAGCCTCACGCGCGGGCGCACCGAGTTCACTTACTACCCCGGCGCCGTGGTGCCGGAGGCCGATGCGCCGAACATCTTCAACCGCTCCTGGACGCTCACCGCCACGATCGAGGCGCCGGGCGCGCGCGCGCGCGGCGTCATCGCCACCATGGGAGGAGCGCCGGCAGGCTGGTCGCTCTATCTCGATGTGCAGGGCCGGCCGGTGTTTGCCTATCGCGCCTTCGAGGCCGGTGCGCTCGAACTCGCAAGCGATGCGCGGCTCGATGCCGGTCGTCACGTCGTGCGCGTCGATTTCGACTACGATGGAGGTGGATACGCGAAGGGCGGCACGGTGCGCCTGCAAGTCGACGGCTTGCCGCAGATCGAAGGTCGCATGGCCGCCACACCACCGAAGTTCTTCTCGATCAACGAAACCTTCGATGTTGGTGTCGACATGGGATCGGCGGCCGGCCGTTATCCAGAAGAGGCCGGGCCCGGCTATGCTTTCAGTGGCGGTCGCATCGAACGCGTGGACATTCATCTGCGGTAGCGCCAGGAAGAGAGCATGCACCTCGACAGTACCGCAGTGGCCACCGTCCTGAGCCGATCAGGCAGTGAATTGGCGCGGCGCCATGAGGCACTGTGGCAGGCCGTGTGGCGCCAGCCGCACGTACCGGCCCGCGTGCTCGAACTCTGCCGGCTGCGTCTCGCACAGCTGCACGGGGCACCGGGTGAGCTCCGGGCGCAGCCGCCCTCAGGGGTCCGCGCAGACCTGAAAGGAGCCCGTTCGTCCGCCGAGCACGCAGCGCTCGAGTTTGCGGAAGTCTATGGCCAGGATCCGCAGGCCATCACCGACGAGCTGGCCGCAGCCGTGAAGGCGCACTTCGGGGAGACCGGACTCGTCGCGTTGATCGAGGCACTCGGCGTGATCGACGGCCGCATCCGTCTCGGCATGATGCTCGGTCCACTGCTCGCGACGGAGAGCGCTCATGGCTGACGCGCTGCGCGCCGGCGTGCCGGCACGGCCCACCGGCCATGTCATCCGGGACAGCAGTCTCGGCCTCGTTGCTGAAACACTGCAGCCCATCATAGATCTGCAGGAGGCCATATGGCACCGGGCCAGCGTGGGGCCCGCGATCGTGGAAATGCTCCGGCTGCGCAATGCGCGCACCGTGAACTGCGTATTCTGCAAGAGTGTGCGATACGACATCGCGCGTGCGGATGGTCTCAGCGAGGACAAGGTCGCGCAGATCGACGATGACTTTGCGGCGAGTCGGCTGAGTGAGCGCGAGAAGCTCGTGCTCGCCTTTGCGGACCTGTATTTGCGCACGCCCGGCCGCGTCGATGCAGCGCTCGCGGAACGGTTGCGGCACGAGTTCACACCGGAGCAGATCTCCCACATGGCCATCGCGCTGACGACCTTCCACGCGCTGTCGCGCTGCG
>JADZGB010000015.1 GCA_020854105.1 Burkholderiales bacterium
ATCAGCGCCGCACCAGGTGCAGCACCAGACCATCACCGAGATCCAGCCTCAGATCGAGCCGCGGCGTCGTCGAAGTCCGAGTCCTGAGCGCACCCACGTCCACGAACGCCGAGGCGTGCTCGCCATCGTAAGCGTCCCCAAATCCCCGTCTTGACGCCGGCGCGGTAGTTCTGGCGCTTTGGTCAGATCTCGACGATGCGATGGAGAAGCGAGTAGGACACGCGCCACTCACCTTCCTTGCAGGCGACGGTGGCGGTCTTCTGGTTCATCCGCACGATGGTCCCGATGTGCTCGATGAGATCACGCCCCTCGAAGCCGACGGTGTCGCCCGTGTGGAAGTCCTCGCGGGTGAGCGTGGGCCGCGGCGGCGGTGCGGGCGCCGCCTGCAGGTCGTCGACGACCAGGGCTGCGTATTCGACCCAGGCGTAACCGCCGCCGTCCTGGTGGATGAGCACCTGGTCGGGTTTGAACTGCGCGATGCGCCCGCGGCGCATGCTCCGGTCGCGCAGGCTCCAGAACTCGACCGGCATCCCGGTATTGAGCCGCTGCCGGATCGCAAGGATGCGCTTGGGGTTCTCCAGCAGGTGCGCGATCGCGGTGCGAAGCTGCAGCAGTTCGAGGTTGGAGGCGTTCTCCAGCGCGCTCATGAGCGCGCGCAGCTCCAGAGGCATGGACATCGTCGGGGGTAGGGAGGCAGTCAGCGGGAAGCCGTGATCCTACCGCCGATCCGGTTCGCTCAGGCGGCGGGCTGCCAGTGGAAGGGCAAGAGTTCGGCGAGCCGGGTCATGGGCTGCGCAGGCAGCCGGCGCAGCACGTCCTTCAGGTAGGCGTAGGGCTCGATCCCGTTGAGCCGGCAGGTGCCGATCAGGGAGTACATCGTGGCGGCCGCGTGCCCCGCCCGCTCAGCGGCCACGAAGAGGAACGCCTTTCGACCCATCGCGATCGGGCGGATCGCCGATTCGAGCAGGTTGTTGTCCGGGACCAGCACGCCGTCCTGCGTGTAGCGCACGAGGGCGTCCCAGTTGCGCAGCGCATAGCCGAAGGCCTGCCCCAGGGGCGACTGCGGCAGCAGGCTCGGGAAGTGCCCCTGCAGCCAGCGCCGGAACTCATCGAGCAATGGTACCGCCTCCTGCTGGCGCACGGCGAACTTCTGATCGGGCGGGCTGCCCCGGATCGAGCTCTCGATCCGGTAGAGCTGGCCGATCCAGGCCACCGCGTCGGCCGCCAGCCCCGGCGACTTCTGCGCCTTGGCGACCTCGAAGAACTTGCGCCGGCAATGCGCCCAGCAGCCGACCTCGACGATCGCGCCGCCCTGGTAGAGCGCATCGAAGCCGGCGTAGGCATCGGCCTGCAGGTAGCCCCGATAACCCTTCAGGAAGCGCGCCGGATGCACCGATTCGCGCGACTCGGTGAACTCGAACACCACCGCCGGAGCGTGTTCGACCCAGGAGCCCACCGCGTCCCGCCGGGCACCGGCGCCAAGATAGCCCCACAGGCGCGCGGTGCGGGTCTTGCCTCGCCCGCCTTCGAGCAGCGGCAGCGTCGTGTCGTCGGCATGTACCCGCGGGGCGGCCAGCACGTGCGCGATCAGCGCCGGGCGCAGCACCGCGAGCAGTTCTGCGCCGCCAAGCTTGTACTCGCACAGCGTCGAGCGCGGGAACGCTACGCCTTCGCGTGCCCAGGCCCGCTCCTGGCGGTACAGCGGCATGTGGTCGACGAAGGTGGCCACCAGAATCTGCGCGATCACGCTCGCCCCCGCGTTGCTCTTGGGCAGCGGCGAGGGCTCGGCGTGGGCGGTGCGGATCGTGGAGTGTCCGTCCTTGCGGCAGGCATACTTCAGGCGCGCGTGCTCGATCACCTTGAGCTTCGCCGGCGTGTATTCCAGCGTCTGGCTGACTTCCTCGCCGATGCGCTCGACCGAATCGAACGCCGCCTTCTGCTCGTCGGTGAGGTCGTACTCGATGCGCTCCCGTGGCAGGTGCTCGGGCAGCGCCGGGCGGCCGCGCCGCGCCCGCTTGTACTTGACCTCGATCTGTTCGACCGGCGGGGTGGGCAGGTCGAGCACTTCCCCGAAGAGTTCCGGCTGACCCGTGAGCTTCTCGCTCTTCGCCCCGAAGTGAAGCCGTCGTAGCGTTTGCAGTTGTTGATGCAGGGAAGCGAGGATCGAACTGTACTGGGTGTGCAGTTGGTCGATCACACCCAGCAGGGCGTCAACATCGCGGGGCAGCTTCTGGATGTCGAACGGCGAGAGCGCATGCATCCTCGCTCAACGATGCAATGCGCGCCCGCGTTGACAGAATCGCCTCGTCGAATGCGCGTCGCGCGCGATCACGCCACGCGCGAAGCGCGCACCGCCGAGAGCCGGCGCACGCGGTTCAGGTCGATGCCTTCCAGATACGCCATCAGCTCCGCCGAGGACAGCGCACCGCGTGCGATCTCATCGGGCTTCGGGAACCGCCCGCGTTCGAGCCGCTTGTACGCGAGCCAGAAGCCGTGCCGATCCCACCACAAGAGCTTCACCTTGTCGCGGCGGCGGCTGACGAAGACGAACACCTGACCGCCGAACGCATCGGCCGAGAACACTGGCCCCACCAACTGCGAGAGTCCGTCGATCGACTTCCTCATGTCGACGGGCTCGACGCACAGAAACGCACGAACGCCTGCGCCAAACATCAGCGCACCCGCGCCACCAGCACATCAACCGCCACCCGCGCAGCTTCGCCCTCGAAGCGCAGTCGCGTGCCCGAGCGAAGCTCCACCTCGACCACG
>JADZGB010000016.1 GCA_020854105.1 Burkholderiales bacterium
CGTTGAGAATCCATGCAACCCCGGCAACGTCGACCGGCAAGGTCGAACTCACCGTCGCCGGCAGCTTGTCGCGTGTAATGGCCGTACTGAGTGCGGTCGACGCGGACAGCAGGGTAAGAAAGATAGGCGCCGTGATGCACCAGCTCTAGCCCTGTCCGTTCCAATGCGCAGCAGCACTCTTCCCGGGCCCCGCGCTCACGCCGAGTCCGGTCGTAGCTGGAAACTGCTCGACTCGCATGAGCGAAGGCATGTGCTGATTCCCGTGCGGATTCCGGAGCGGCACGTGCGGATCGGTCCGGAGAACGTTCCGTCTACCCGATGCCTGCTCGGCGATGCGCCCTGTGCAGGGAAGTCGGCGGGGGACCCATCGGTGCCCACTGCCGTCTTGTCATCGGTCGTGAAGTTGCTCCTTGCCGCCCACGGCTTCGACCTTGGCATCGAGGAAGTAGCCTACGCCCCGATCGGTCTTGATCAGCTTCGGACGACTCGGGTCGACTTCGAGCTTGCGCCGCAGCCGCAGGATCTGCACGTCGATGCTGCGGTCGAACACGTCGTCGTTGTGCGCCCGGCTCAAGTCGAGCAGCTGATCGCGCGTCAAGGTTCTTCTCGGGGCCTTGAGGAATGCGTGCAACAGGCGGCCTTCGGCCTGCGTCAACAGCACTCGCTCTCCCGAGGGGGAACTGAGACGACCGCTGCGGGCATCGAGCTCCCAGCCGGAAAAGCGCAAGGCGGGAGGCGCGTCGTCCACCGTGTCGAGAGGTTTGGATTGCGTGCGCCGCAACACCGCGCGGACCCTGGCAAGCAGTTCACGCGGACTGAAAGGCTTGGTGACATAGTCGTCCGCACCCAGTTCCAGCCCCAGGATCCGGTCCACCTCGTCGCTGCGCGTGGTGAGCAGTATGATCGGCACCGCGGATCTGCCTCGCAGCCGACGCATCAGGGTGAGACCGTCCTCACCTGGCAGACGCACATCGAGCACGAGCAGATCGACGCGTTCGCTCTCGAGAATCTGGTCCATGCCGCTCCCGTCGATCGCGCGCGACACGCGAAAGCCGAACTCGGCGAGGCATTCGGCGACGAGCTTGCCGATGTGCGGATCGTCATCGACGATGAGAATGTGATCATTCATCTGGCCGGGACTTCGCTGTTCGCGAAGGCGCGAACGCCCGATTAGTATAGCGCCAGCGTCTGGTGGATACTGCGCTGCTCGTTGTCAGGAAGTGGGAGACCCGCGGTTGCCCTCGTGAGCACAGAACCTCTCCTTTCCCGCCTGCGCCGCCTCAATCTTCGCGAGGCGGTATGGGGCGCCGGTGCGCTCGTGATCGTCGGCATGAGCGCATTTCAGGTCTACGACGTACTGCGGCGACTCGAGATCGTTCTGGAAAGCGGTGAACGCGAGGCGGGAACCGCGGTGCGCCTGCTTGCCGAGCAGGCCGCCGGCGCATTCGCGCTGGTCGATCTCGCCCTGCAGGAAGTGCGCACGGCGCGCGCGCTTCCGCGGACCTCCCCGGACGCGAAGCCTTATCCTCACTTGCCCGAGCGCTTCAATCATCTCCCGCAGATTCGCGACCTGGTACTGGTGTCCGCTTCCCTCGGCGCTGGACGCGAATCCGCTGCCGCCGGCATGGGCGACATGCCGGATGTCGTCCGCGAGCAGTTGCGCTCGCTGGCCCACGACCGCTCCGACGCTCTGCATGCAAGCACCGCGTTCTTTCTGCAAAGCGAGGGCAGCCGGACGGTTGCGCTGAGTCGCTACCTGCCGGCCGCCAACGGCGCTGCCGAAGCACTCGTGGTGGCCTACCTGGATCTGGAGTACTTCCGGCGTTTCTACGCCAGCCTGGATCTGCCACCGGGGAGCCGGGTGTCACTGCTGGGTCGCGACGCCCAACCCCTCGTCGAGCACCCCGTCGCCGCTGCCCGCGACCGCGGGTCGTTCCCGGGCAGCCCCATCTACCAGCAGCTCCTCGCGTCCAGTCCGGGCCTTGGACGGCTGTTGACCGACCCGACGGATGGCTCCGAAAGCGTCTATGCAGCGCAGCCGGTGCCCGGCTTTCCCTTCGCCGTCGGTCTGAGCACGCCGAAGTCGACCCTTCTCGCCCCCTGGTATGTACAGGCCATGCATAGCGCGGCGCGCACCGCATCGCTGTGCATCAGCGTCGCGCTTCTGATGTGGCTGCTGCTTCGCCAGTTGAGCCGGCGCGAACAGACCGAGGCACAGCTGCGCGTCCAGACCGCTTCCCTGGACGAGCTGATCGAGAGCGCGCCCGAAGCCATCGCCATGCTCGATCTGCGGGGCCGCATCGCTCGCGTCAATCGCGAGTTCACGCGGCTGTTCGGCTATACCGCCGAGCAGGCTCTGGGGCATGCGCTCGAATCCCTGATCGTGCCCGCGGATCTGCAGCAGGAATCGCTGAGAATGGCCCGGGCGGTGCACGAGGGACAGCACGTCAGCACCGAGACCCAGCGTCAGCGCAGCGACGGGACGCGGCTGACAGTCTCCGCACTGTCCGCGCCGATCGTCGCGGTCACGGGGCCCATCGCCAGCTACGCGATCTACCGTGACATCACCGAGCGGCGCTTTGCCGAAGGCGAGCGCGCGAAGCTCGAATCACGGCTGCGCGAGGCCGAAAAGCTCGAGGCGATCGGTACGATGGCGGGCGGCATCGCACACGACTTCAACGGGATACTGTCCGCCATTCTCGCCTACGGCAACCTCGCCCTGGCCAGCGCGAACGACGGCGAGGTCCGTGGCAGACACATCGCGGGCATCCTCGCCGCCGCCGACCGCGGACGCGGATTGATAGAACAGATCCTGACTTACAGCCGCAGCACCCGCGGCACTCCACGCCTGGTGGATGTCGTCGATGTGGTACGCGGCACGCTCCAACTGGTACGCGCCGCACTTCCGGCGGACATTGCATTGCACCCGCATCTGCCGCTGCAACCAAGCATGATCGTCGCTGACCCGACTCACGTGCACCAGCTCGTCACCAACCTGTGCACCAATGCAGCCCATTCCATGCACGGCGGCGGAACACTCGAGGTAACGCTCGAGCAGCTCGAGAGCGTGGACGACAAGGTGGTGTCCCACGGCGTACTGCCGGAGGGGCGGTACGTGGCGCTGGCCGTTCGCGATACCGGCCAAGGCATTGCCCCGGCAGTGCTCGAGCATATCTTCGAGCCGTTCTTCACTACAGGGCATCCGGGCGGAGGGACGGGTCTGGGCCTGGCGCTGGTCTACGCGATCATGACCGAGATCGGCGGAGCCATCGATGTACAGACCGCACAGGGCGCGGGAAGCACTTTCACGCTCTATCTTCCTGTTGCCGATGCACCCGTGCTCGAGCATGCCGACCAGCCCGCCACTCTGCCCCGTGGTGCCGGTGAACGTGTCCTGCTGGTCGAGGACGAGCCGGGGCTGATGCTATTGGAGGAAGAGATGCTCGCCGCCCTGAACTATGAACCGGCCGGCTTCACACGCCCCACGGACGCGCTCTCCGAATTCACCGCGGATCCTTCCCGCTTCGATGCAATCCTGCTCGACCAGCTGCTGCCCGAACTCACCGGACTCGAACTGGCCAGGCGGATGCGGGCGTCGCGGGAAGATCTGCCGATCATCCTGATCACGGGCTACCGCGGTCCGCTGCTGGCACAGGAGGCACGTGCCGCCGGCGTAGCGGAGATCCTCCACAAACCCCTCGACTTCCGCCGTCTGGCCCTGGCATTGGAGCGCGCCTTGCGCGCCCGGAAGACGGGCGCATCGCAAGCTTGAGTGCAACGGTCGCGAGCCACCATGACCACCTCGACCCGTTCAGCGTTCCCTATCGGCCGCGCATCGTCATGCACGGGAGCACGCGACACGTGGCGGCGACTGCTGCGGCTGGCCTGCCTTCTCGGCGCCTGCATCGCGGGGTCGGCGGGTGCGCATGGTGGTGGCTCGGCCGCGTTCGCATCGGTGGCTGTCAGTGGCAATACCGTCAGGTACAGCGTGCAGCTCTTCGCCCGTGCACTGCCTGCCGCGATGAACGACGCCATGCGGGCGGGGGATCCCGGCCTGCCCCTGGACTACTCGGCGCTGCTCGATGCCATAGCGGCCCGAGTCCGGTTCCGAACCGAGCGCGGCACGTGTGCGCCCGTTCCGACCGGAGCGACGCCGCTGTCCGACATGGACGCCGGGGTCATGGTCGTGATCCACTACGCGTGCCCGCCGAGTCCACACCGTCTGTGGATGGAGGACGACCTCACGGACGTTCTCGGTCCCCACCACCAGACCATCACGGACATCCGCTACAGCGGCGGCAGCCGCCAGTACGTGTTCCGCAGCGATGCACGGTCGCTCGGGCTGGACCTGCCCCGCGCGGCTGGCGCCAAGCCGGAGCCAGGTTTGTTTCGCTCCAGGCTGGCGCTGATCCTTTCGGCGCTCGTCCTGATCGCCGCAATCGCGTTGCTCGTAGGGCGCGTCCGGAGTGCGTGGGCCATCGGCCATCCGCCGAGCAACTCGCGTTAGGAACCGCCCGACGGTTTCTCGTGCGTTACGCCACGTTACAGCGCGGCATTCCAGCGAAATCTCCGAGTAACTTCATTCGGTAAACATGGCGGCACCACCGCTGGTGGATGCGCACTATCCGGATTGCATCCCTGAATGCGCGTGGCCATGCACTGCAATGCCCTCGTGCCTTCGAGCTGTCCGGGTGGATTCGCGAGATAACGCTCGGAGGTGCTCGCCGGGGTGTTGCAGCGATCAGGTCTTCACCACTTCGGGAGCAGGAAGATGAAACGAAACTTGGGTCTTGCACTATCCACGGCGGCAATCGGGTCGCTGCTGGGCACGGCCGCGATGGCGGAAGATGCGCGCCTCTACGTGTTCAGCTCGGGGGCTCTGACGCTCGGTAAAGGCATTCTGCAGAACCTCGCGCCAACCGATCCGCCGATCCAGATACCGGTGGGGTTCTACGTGATCAAGCATCCCAAGGGCAACGTTCTGTTCGATACCGGCAACAACGACCGGATCATCAGCGATCCTGGGTACTGGGGCAATGCGTTCCAGGCGTTGAAACCCGTGAACACTCCCGAGGTGGCGATCGATACCCAACTCAGGAAGATCGGCCTGACGCCGGACGACATCAAGTACGTGGTCGTCAGCCACCTGCACCTGGATCATGGCGGCAACGTAGGCAAGTTTCCCAATTCCACCCTGATCGTCCAGAAGGACGAGATCCAGAACGCCTTCTGGCCGCAGCCCGGAACCGGTGGCCCGTACATGATCGGCGACGTAATGCCCCTGCGCGCGCCGAACGGCAACTATCCGAATGCCGTGAAGATGGTCCAGCTGGATGGCGACTACGACATCTTCGGCGATGGCACGATGGTGGTCAAACGCTGGGTGGCCCACACCCCCGGGAGCCAGATGATGACGGTCAAGCTGAAGAACAGCGGGACCATCATCCTCACGGGCGACAACGTGTACTTCCGTGAGAACGTCGAGAAGAATATTCCGCCCAACATCGTTCTGGCATACAAGCCGGACGGCTACTACTCCGCCTACGAGTGGATCCGGCACGTGATGGCCACACAGAAGGCGGAATACTTCACTGCGCACGATCCGGACGCGTTCAAGGCGCTGAAGAAGCCGCCCGAGTACTACGACTGAGCAGCGCCCCGGCAATTCCTTCCCCCATCTCGGGCAACGGCCCGCCCTTGTCCGCGAGGGCGGGACGACTCGGCCCTCCGCGTGCGACTCCAGGATGAGCAAGTGCGGCCTCTGGTTGAAGTTCGATCGCTGAGCAAGCACTACGGTTCGCGGGTGGCCGTCGACCGGGTTTCGTTCGAGGTCGAGCCGGGCGAAGTACTCGGACTGCTGGGGCCCAACGGCTCGGGCAAGAGCACCATCCTGCGGATGCTGACTGGCTACCTCGCTCCTGCCAGCGGGACGGCGCTGATCAATGGATTCGACATCGTGTCCGATCCAAGGAGCGCGCGCGGCTGTGTCGGCTACGTCCCGGAGGATGTCCCGCTCTACCAGCACATGCGAGTGGACGAGCTGCTGCGCTTCATGGGGCGCATGCGCGGTCTCGAGGGAAAGGCCTTGGCGCTCGCCCTCGACGCGGCTCGTGAGCGGCTCGCGCTGGACGAGGTCCGCCGGATGCCGGTGGGCAAACTCTCCCGCGGCTACCGCCAGCGCGTGGCAATCGCCCTGGCACTGTTGCATGGCCCCCGTCTCGTCGTGCTGGACGAACCCACCAACGGCCTGGATCCGCGGCAGATCATCGAACTGCGCCATCTGGTGCAGTGCCTCGCGACGCAATGCAGCGTACTGGTGACCTCGCACGTGCTCGGGGAGATCGAGCGCATGGCGCACCGCGTCGCCATTCTCATGGACGGAAGACTCCTGAAGATCCATTCCCTGCGGCCCGGCGCAGCCGATCGGCAACGCTGGCTGCGGCTGCAGATCCATGCGCCGGCCAGTACAGGGCTGAGCTCGCTCCTGACCGGCGTCCCCGGGGTTGTCGCTGTCGAACCGGACGGGAGTTCAGCCACGCTGTCGAGATGGCGCGTGCAGGTCGCCGACATACAGGCCGGCCAGTACATCGTGGCGGCCTTGTCTGGCGCGGGACTGGGCGTTGGCGAGATGACCGAGGCCGCGGCCGACCTGGAGCATCTGTTCCTGAGACTCACCTCTGCGAGCAATGCCAGCCCCATGGCCCTGCACTCATGAACCGGTTGATGGTGCTCACTGGCAAGGAGACGTCCGCCCTGTTCTCCTCCCCGATCGCCTACGCGGTCATGGCGGTGTTTCTTCTGCTGCTGGGGTACAGCTTCTCGATCACACTGTTCGTGTCCAAGAATGCAACGCTGGTGCACGTCTTCTTCCAGGCTGCGATGCTGCTCGTGCTCATCGTTCCCATCATCACGATGCGGCAGTTCTCCGAGGAGCGCCGCAGCGGCACGCTGGAGTTGCTGCTCACCGGGCCCGCGCACGAGATCGAGGTGGTGCTCGCGAAGTGGCTGGCGTGCATGGCGGTGATCACGCTGATGACAGGACTGACCTTCGGTTACGCGATCGTCCTGGCGATCTATGGCGACCCTGACTGGGGGCCGGTGTACAGCGGCTACGCGGGATTGCTTCTTCTCGGAGGGGCACTGGTCTCCATCGGGCTCGCGCTGTCGGCGCTGACCACGAACCAGGTGGTCGCCGCCGTCGTCTCGCTCGGCGTATTCGGTCTGCTGTGGGGGATCGACGGGCTCGCGGCATTCGCCACCGGGAGGACGGAGAACTGGATCCTCGGCCTGTCGCTGCTCGGCCGGTTCACTCCGTTCGCCACCGGCGCGCTGTACCTGTCCGATCTGGGCTTCTTCCTCGTCGTCACGCTCCTAGGCATGTTCCTGTGCGTGCGCGCACTCGCGCGCAGATAGCATGAGCGGGCACGTCGGACTCGAACCCGTCACCCTGCTCTGGCTGGCCGGCTGGCTGGTCGCCCTGATCGCGCTCGCCTTCACGGCACTGCGGCTGCCGCTGCAGCTGCGCCTGTCGTCGCGCACTGCCTCCCTGTATTCGACGTCGGTCGTGGCCCTCGCTGCGGGTGTGGCAGTCCTGGCCGTGGTTGCGGTGTCGCTCCACGATGCACACATCGACCTGACACGGGAGAAGACCTATACCCCCTCGATGCAGGCAATAGAGGTCGTCGACCGCCTCGACCAGCCAGTCCGCCTCGTCTATTTCTACCGCTCACAGGATCCGGAGGGGCGCCGTACGCGGGACATCCTGCGGGTGATGGGTCGCCGCAATGTCCTGCTGACCGTGGAGACGGTCGACCCGGACAGGGAACCGACTCTGGCCCAGGCATACGGGATCCGGCTGTACAACGCCGGCCTCCTGGAGGCCGGCGGCAGGCGTGTGCTGGTCAATACCACCGACGAAGCCCAGATCGCGATCGGAATCCAGCGGGTTCTGAGGCAGCACGTCCTGACGGCATGCTTCATCGAAGGACACAACGAGCTGCCCATGGACAACTTCGAGTTCCACACCCACCTGGAAGGCGTTGCAGGCCACAGCCACGGCGATGCCGCTTCGAAGCTGGTGCAGACCACCGGCCACGGCGCAGGCCGGCTGCGCCGTGCCCTGGAAGCGCAAGGGTACGAAGCGCGGCAGATCGTGCTGGCCACGATGGCCGGGGTGCCATCCTCGTGCACGGTGATTATCGCGGTCAGCCCCCGAAGCACGTTCCTGCCGGAGGAATCGAAGGCAATCGAGAATTACCTTGCGCAGGGCGGCGCACTTCTGCTCCTGCTCGACCTTGGTTTCTCGCTCGAGCCTCGGCTCGCCGCACTCCTCCATGACCTCGGCGTCCAGCCGGAGCAACAGGCGGTGGTCGATCCGCTCAGTCACTATTCCACGGATCCCGAGATGGTGGCGGTGACCGGATACGATTCCCACCCGATCACGCGGTCGGTCTCCATGACGTTTTTCCCGGGCGCCCGCCCGCTCACCCCGGTTCAGCCCGCGCCCGGTGTGCGTACCGCCGCGATAGTTTCCAGCAGCCGGGACAGCTATGGGCGTGCCGTCGCGCCGGTCGCGGCGCACGAGGTGACGGAACGCGCGACGGATATCGCCGCATCCGCACCATCCAAGCCGGGGCCGCGGATGATCGCAGTCGCAGCCGAGGGAACGCTGCCGGGAGCCGCGCGCCCCTTCCGGGCAATCGTGACGGGGGACGGCGACTTCGCGAGCAATTCCTTCTTCCCCTACATGGCAAACAGCGACCTGGCGCTGTCGATGGTGCGCTGGCTGGCCAGAGAGGAGAACTCGACCACGGTCGCGACGCGCATGCCGGTGTTGCCGATGATCCTCCTCACGACCGCGCAGATGTACACGGTCTTTCTCTTCTGCGTGATCGCTCTGCCGCTCGTCCTCGTCGCGGCCGGTGCCGCAGTATGGTGGGGGCGGCGATGACGCGCCGGTTCTCCAACACACTCGCGATGGCCACTGCCGTCCTGGCGCTCGCCTATCTGTCTCTGATGGTGCTCGTTGGCGAGCTGCCGGGACAGAGTCAGCTGGTGAGATTCGAAGCCAGGGGCATCATGCAGGTGCCGCCCGAGCAGATCGATCGGGTGGAACTGGTGCAGGGAGAACAAAAGGTTCTGCTGCACAGGGATCGAGAGGCGGCGCGCTGGATCGGCGTGGATGGTAGCGCAGTGAGCATGGAGGCCGGCAGGCACCTGGCGATGGCAGTGCAGATGATGAACACCTCGGCGCCCGTGAAAGAACTGCCGGAGGAGGAACTGATCGGCGTCGACCACGGTCCCTTCGGCCTGGATGCACCCGCCGTGCAAGCCGGTCTCTACCGAGGCCAGGCCATCGTCATGCAGGCGCGCTTCGGCGGCATCAATCCAGAAGGCTATCTGCAGTACATGGCGGTCGCCGGAGATCCCCGCGTCTTCCTCATGTCGCGCTTCGTCGGTGCGGAATGGCGCATGGCAGCAGACGCAGTGTTCGGACGATGATTCCGACCGTTCGATCTCCGCTGGCAGCACGGCTTACGAGTTCATGGAGGATCACCGTCGCGCGCAATGCTCGGCGGCAGCGCGTGGGAGGTCGCGTCCAACAGCCTCCTGTCATCCGGGACATATCCGGGACGAGACGAGGAAACATGGACAGACGAAAATTTCTGGCGGCCTCCGTGGCCGCCGCGAGCGCGGTGGTCACGAACGCGGCCGGCGGCGCAACCGAAGGCCCATTCGGCGAGACGGCCGTCCCTCTGCCGGTCGCGCCAGGCGGGCAGCTTCCTCTGGGACCGCTGTCCGACACCCGTTATCCTGACAGGCACATCGAATCGCTGGACAAGCGGTTCAAAGGCAGCGTCGGTACAGGTGCCGTCGAACGCATTGCCACGGGGTTCCGATGGGCCGAAGGCCCTGCCTACTTCGCGGCGGGCCGCTACCTGATCTTCAGCGACATCCCCAACAACCGGTTGATGCGGCTGCTGGAGGACGACAACCACCTGAGCGTGTTCCGCTATCCTGCCCTCAACTGCAACGGCAACACGGTGGATCGCGAGGGACGCCTGATCAGCTGCGAGCACAGCGGGCGGCGCGTGGTACGCACCGAGCACGATGGAACCATCACCGTCATCGCCGACGCCTACAATGGCAAGAAGCTCAACTCGCCAAACGATGCCGTCGTTGCCTCCGACGGATCCATCTGGTTCACCGACCCGACCTATGGCGTGCGCGGCTGGTACGAGGGTCTGCATGGAGACATCGAGCAGACCAGTCACAACGTCTATCGAGTCGATCGGAACACGGGCGCCATCAAGGTCGTGATAGACGACTTCGTGCAGCCAAACGGCATTCTCTTCTCTCCGGACGAGAAGAAGCTCTATGTCGTGGACACCGGGATTTCGGAGGGTCCGCAGAACCCTTCCCACATCCGAAGCTTCGACGTCGATGTGGGGGGCACGGTGAGGAATGGCAAAGTCTTCGCCAAGTACGAGACCGGCCTGTGCGATGGCATCCGCTGCGACGTCGAAGGCAACGTCTGGGCCGCCGGGGGCTGGGGCGATCCGAAGGAGGATGGGGTTCGCTCCTTCGCACCCGACGGCACGCTGCTGGGCAAGATCCATCTGCCGGAGACCGCCGGCAATCTCACCTTCGGCGGCGTTCTGCGCAATCGGCTGTACATCCTGGCGAGCACGTCGGTGTACGCGTGCTACGTCAATACGCAGGGAGCCCTGCGACCCTGATTGCGGGGCGCCGACGGAGCCTGACCGCCCGGGCCTGTCGACCGGGCGGCCCGGGCGGCGTGGCGCGCGCGCCATGCACGGCACCTCAGCCGGGCTGCGGCGTCATTCGAACAGCGCCTCGACACGCCCCAGCCGATCGAGTTCCATCACCACGCGGTCCCCGCGATTCACCCACTTGGTCTCCACCACGCTGCCCGTGAAGACGAACTCGCCGGCGCGCAGTCCGTGTCCGCGTCGCGACATGTTGTTCGCCAGCCAGGCCAGTGCCTCGAACGGATGGCCCATGACATCGGCACCACGGCCGCGCCCGACTTCGACGCCGTTGATCCAGGTCACGCCGGTCACTGCCGTGAGATCGAGCGCGCGCCAGTCACGCACCGGCGTACCGAGCACGCATCCGGCATCGAAGAAGTCGTCGGCAATCAGCGTGGGCGTGTCCATCGACTTGTAGTCCACATAGCGATCGTCGACGATCTCCATGCCGGCCATGATCTCGGCCACCGCGTCGGCCACCGATGCGCGCGTGTAGAGCGTAGCCGAGGCCGGCAGGTCGCGTCCCAGGCGCACCACCATTTCGCACTCCACGCCCACGTGCAGATACTGCGCGTGGCGCACGCGCGCAGGCGAGGCGTGCACGGTGCCGGCGAACACGCCCCCGGCGCAGGGATTGGGGATCTTCAGGAAGGCCTGCATGACCGGGGTCGTGCACCCGATCTTGTGGCCGCACACCGGCCCCAGGTCCGCTTCCAGCATGCCGTGCAGCGCGTCCTGCACCGCGTAGGCCTGTGCTTCGTCCCGCGGTCGATCGCCGGGCGGCAACGCCGGCAGCGGACGCAGCCCGAGACGATGGTCGCGGATCGTTCGTGCGGTTGCAGCAGCGGCAGTCGGGCTCATGTGAAGTCGGCACTCCTGGTCGAGAGCAGGCAATTCTACAGGCGGATACGGCGCCATCCGGATGCGGCTGCGCACGTTCACTGCCTTGACATCCCGAGGTGCCTCTCACATCATCCGAGCGCCCGGCATCTGGCGCGCGGATCCATGCTGGCGTCACTGCGGCTTGCGCCGGGACGACGGCAGCCATGTACGCAGATGCAAGTGAGCGATCTCGATTCCCTCATCCAGTCACGGCCTGTCATTCCGGTGCGAGCTGCAATCCGGTCACCAACGTCGGCGCGGTCGAAACCCCTGGATCCCGGCGTGCGCCGGAACGACGGCATTCTCGTCATTCCGGGACGGCGGTAGCCCCACATGACCGTCGCCTGCATCGAGGATCTTCGGCAACTTGCACGACGCAGACTCCCGCGCACGCTGTTCGACTTCATCGACGGCGGTGCGCAGGACGAAGTCACCTTGCGGCGCAACCGCGAGGATTTCGCGCACTGGGCGCTGGTGCCGCGCGTGCTCACCGACGTGTCGCTGCGCGACCAGTCGGTCACGCTGTTCGGCCAGACCTTGCGCTCGCCGCTGATCCTGGCACCGACCGGACTGCCTGGTGTGCTGTGGCCCGATGGCGCAGCGGCAGCAGCGCGTGCGGCGGATGCAGCCGGCGTCGGCTTCTGCCTGAGCACGATGTCCACCACCAGCATCGAGGAGATCGCCGGGCTGTCTCGTCAGCCCACGTGGTTTCAGGTCTATGTCATGCGCGACCGCGAGATCACGCGCATGATGATGCAACGCGCGAAGGATGCCGGCTGCTCGGCGCTGGTGGTGACTGTCGATCTGCAGATGCAGGGCCAGCGCGATCGGGACGTGCGCAACGGACTCACCATGCCGCCGAGGCTCACGCTCTCCAGCCTGCTCGAGTTCGGACTGCATCCGGGCTGGCTGTGGCGCTACGCGACCGGACCGAAGCCGACCCTGGCGAACTTCGTCGCCAGCGGCAGCAGCCGGGACATGGTCACCATCGCCGGCTTCGTCAATTCGCAGTTCGATCAGTCGGTGACGTGGAAGGACATCGACTGGGTGCGCTCGGTGTGGAACGGCCCGCTCGCGCTGAAGGGCATCTGCGCCAGTGAGGACGCGCGCATCGCCATCGAGCACGGGATCGACGGCATCATCGTCGGCAATCACGGCGGCCGGCAGCTCGACGGCGCCCCGTCTCCGATATCGGTGCTGCCCGAGGTCGTCGAGGCCGTGCAGGGCCGCGCCCGCATCGTGCTCGACGGTGGCGTGCGCCGCGGCAGCGACGTGCTCAAGGCGCTCGCGCTCGGCGCGGACGCCTGCATGATCGGACGGCCGTTCCTGTACGGTCTCGCCTCGATGGGTGGCGCGGGCGTGAGCAAGGCGCTGGAGCTGATGCACGACGAGATCGACGTCAACCTGGCGCTGCTCGGCCGGGCCGGCGTGAAGGAACTGGACCGCAGCGCGGTGAGCCAGGTCGCGCACTGACCGGATCGCAGAAACGACGCAGCCACGGGATGCCGCGACGGTGACGGCCGGGTGACTGCCGGGGAGGAATGATGGATGCGTCCCACAGGCGGGTCATTCTCGCCTCGGCAGTCGGCTCGGCCCTCGAGTGGTACGACTTCTTCATCTACGGCATGGCCGCCGCGCTGGTGTTCGGCGACCTGTTCTTCCCCGAGTCGGATCCGGCCGTGGGCACCCTGCTGGCCTTCGCCACCTTCGGCGTCGGATTCTTCGCGCGCCCCTTCGGCGGCCTCGTGTTCGGGCGGCTCGGCGATCGCATCGGACGCAAGCCGGTGCTCGTTATCACCCTGATGCTCGTGGGCGGCGGCACCTTCCTCATCGGCCTGCTGCCCACCTACGCGACTGCCGGCGTGTGGGCGCCGATCCTGCTCGTGCTGCTGCGTCTGATCCAGGGCTTTGGCGCGGGCGCCGAGTATGGCGGCGCGGTGATCATGGCGGTGGAACATGCCCCGCCCGGGAAGCGGGGTCTATTCGGCAGCTGGGCGCCGATCGGCGTGACGGTGGGCAACCTGCTGGCCGCGGCCGTGTTCGCCGTCGTCTCCTCGCTGCCCAGGGACGAATTCCTGGACTGGGGCTGGCGCCTGCCCTTCCTGCTAAGCATCGTACTCATCGCGTTCAGCTTCTACATCCGCGCGAAGGTGGCGGAGACGCCGGTGTTCAGCGAGATCGCCGCTAAGAACAAGGCCGCGCGCTCGCCGGTGCGCGAAGCGCTGCGGCGGTACCCGCGCGAGTTTCTGGTCGTGGTCGGCGCGCGGCTGGCGGAGAACGGGCTGGGCTACCTGTTCCCGGTGTTCACGCTCAACTACATGACGCAGACGCTCGGCATGGACAAGGGCATGGTGCTCGGCGGCATCATGAGCGCGCACGCGCTCTCGCTGCTCACCATCCCGTTCTTCTCCGCCCTGTCGGACCGGATCGGGCGACGGCCGGTCTACATGGGTGCCGCACTGTTCTCCGCCGCGTGGGCGGTGCCATTCTTCATGCTGGTCAACACCGGCATGCCGGCTCTGGTGTGGTTCGCGCTGATCCTCGCCATATCGGTCGGCGTGGCAGGCATGTTCGGTCCCCAGGCCGCCTACTTTGCCGAACTGTTCGGCGCGCGGCTGCGCTACACCGGCTTCGCGCTGGCGCGCGAGCTGGGCTCGATTCTCGCGGGCGGACCGGCGCCGTTCATCGCCGCCCTGCTGCTCGGCTGGTGGGGCGGCGCACCATGGGGCGTGGCGGGCTACATCATCCTGCTCTCGCTGATCACTGCTGCAGCGGTGTACTTCGGACCGGAAACCCACACCGCGAGCATCGACGCCGAGCGCAGCGGCTGACACGGCACGCCGCTGCTTCTCTTGCGGCCGGGCAGTCCGTTCAGCGCAGCGGCTTGCGCCCGGTGCACGCGACCCAGGCCTGCGAGAACATGCCGTGCGGGGTGCGCTGCCAGGCGCGCAGTGTGGCGGCGTGCTCGGGCTGGCCATCGTCCTCGAGCTGGAACGCGAGCAGCTCGCCGATGATCGACAGCGGATCGTAGTTCTCGTAGCGCGCACGCTGGCGCACCTGCTCGAACCCGGCGTCCGCCGCGATCTGCCCCAGCCGCCGGCCGATGGACACGTCCCCGCCGTTGCGCTGCTGCAATCCCATGTAGGCCTGGACCGCTGCAGTCAGCGCGGGGCTCGGGGGACCGAACAGGAAGCCACCCCAGTCGGGCGTCGCCACCCCCAGCACACCGCCCGGGCGCAGTACCCGCAGGAATTCGGCCATCGCACGCTGCGGCTCGCGCAGATGTTCGAGCAGGGCGTGCGAGAACAACAGGTCGAAGCTGGCATCGGGGAACGGCAGCGCATATGCACTGCCGGTCTCGAACTGCGCGTTCGACACTCCCCCGGCGGCCGCGGCCTGAACGCCCATGCGCACCTGGGCCTCGTTCATGTCCAGGCCGGTGATGCGCCCGGTTCCGATCCGGCGTGCGAGGTCCAGCGTCATCACGCCCGGTCCGCAGCCCACGTCCAGGACCTCGAGCCCCGGCACCACGAACGGAAGGATGAAGGCGCCGTGCGATTCCAGCGACCGGCGCACCAGGAATCTCATCGCGTACGCGTCGTATCCGAGGGTGTAGGTCTCGATAGGTGCAGTCATGGGTGTCCCGTGAATGTGAAGGAAGCGTGTAGCGCGCCAGTGTTCAGAGGAAGCGGCGCGCACCGGAATTCAGGCAGCGCGGCGTGCGCGCTTGCGCAGGTGCGCGCCGTACAGGGCAGCCGGTACGGTGAGCAGCACGCCGATCACACGGTAGCCCAGCGGATAGGTGGCGGGCGACTGCGCCAGCATGATTTCGCCGAACACCAGTACGGCAATGCCGGTCAACAGTCCGTGCAGGTACTCGCGCTCGCCGGCAACGCGGGCGGCGACGTAACCGCCCAGGACCGTGCTGGCGAGCCCGACAGCCAGCGCCAGCAGGATGTAGGCATCGGAGGCGAGCAGGGTCTTCTCGATATCCTCGACCGACGCGTTCCCGCCCGCCAGCTGCCTGCCGACCACGCCGGTCAGCACGATGCTGGCAGCGAGGGTGGCCACGATGTCGCTGATCAAGCCCAGTCCGACCGCGCGCACGCTGCCGGACAGGCTGGACGGGCGACCCGGGCGGTCACCTTTCTCTCGTCGATCGTCATTCATCTGCGCTGCCCCGGATCTTCCACGAAAAATGGAGGCGCGATTATCGCGCTTCTGCGCGCGACGAGGCGCGCCCGATCTCAAGTCGAGGAAACCGACTGCCGTTAGTCGGACCACCGCTCGCGATCTCGCGTGCGCGACGCACTTCCCGGAGCGTGGCCGTGATGAAGCGCAGACTCTCTTCCCTCGCCACCGTGGCCGGTGCGGCCCTGCTTGCCGCGTGCTCGGGCAGCCCCGAACCCGATCCCCGGATCGCCATCGGCCGCGTGCAGGCCATCTACGTCGAACGCGCCCCCGGGGTATACGTGGATCACCGCGTGTCGCCGGACGGCAGCGCTGCGCGCCGCTGGGCGGCAGTGGTACTGCGCGAACCGCTCGCCGAAGGCCGCAGTTTCACCACCGCCCTGATCGACGGCGGCATCCTGCCGGAGGTGGGCGATACGGTCGAGCTGCATGTCGGCGCCCATACCGGGCAGGGAGAATCCTCGGCCCATGTGAGCGCAATCGTGAGCCGCCGGGCTGAACGTGCCGCCGGTCTCAACATCAAGGGACCGCGCTGGGCAAGCTGATGCGCACGCCATGTCCGATGCAGCCCCGCGGGGTGGTCCGCGCCTTGCTCACGCGGCATCCCGCCAGCGTACCCCCGACCCCACCGAACTGCAGTCGGTCCCTCGTGCCATGAAGAGCGGCATTTCCCTGCTTTGCCTGCTGTTTGCCTTCCTGCTGATCCAGGCCTACGCCCGCACCGATCGTCTCGGCGAGGCCGTGCATGTCGGCCGGGTCGAAGCGATCTTCGACGAGGTGAGCGCCGGCATCTTCACGGCCCGGACCGCGGACACGATCGGCCGGCGCCTGTCATCCTGGGCGCACGTGCGCTTCGCGTCGCCGCTGGAGGACGGGCGTGCCTACGCGGTCGCCAGGCTGCCGGAGGGACTCCAGGTGCAGCCGGACGACGACGTCGCCGTGCGCTTCGGCGACAGCTCGCCCGATGACGCGCTCGGCGCCGGTTTGACCACCATCACCTCCGTGATCGGCCGCGGCCGGCCGCTCGCGCTGAACTGACCGCTCCGCCCGGCTGCCGGTCCGATTGGCAGCGCTGCGGCAACACCCCCGGCCGGCTGGGACAAGGCGCCGCGGCGGGGCCGGTCTAGGACTGCCCGGCCAGTTCCTGCAAGGGCTGCATGCCTTGCCGGATGGCGCCCTGCAGCAGCATCGCATCCACGCCCACGGCGAACATGCGGAAGCCTCTGTGCCAGTACTCGCGGCTCCAGTTCGCGTCCGCGGTCATGCAGGCCAGCACCTTGCCGTGCCTGTGCGCCGCTGCCGTCATCCGGTCGATCGCCTCCACGTAGCGGGGGTGATCGAACTGCGCCGGGATGCCGAGGAAGTTGGTGAGGTCGAAGTGCCCGAGCCACAGCACGTCGATGCCCGGCACGGCCGCGATCGCGTCGATGTCGCGGATGCCCTGCTCGGTCTCGATCAGCGCCATCACCAGGGTGCGCTCGTGCGCGATGCGGATCTTCTCGGCCACGCTGCCGCCCTGGTAATCGTCATGGGCGAAGCCGAACGCCGCACCGCGCCGACCCTGTGGCGGATAGCGCGTGCACGAGACGATGAACTGCGCTTCTTCGGCGGAGCCCACCATCGGCGCCATGACCCCCATGCAGCCGATGTCCAGAGCGCGCGAGATACAGTGGTACTGGTTGGCCGGCACGCGCGCCATCGGCACGATGCCGATGCCGCGCGCCATCTCGCACTGCGCCTTGATCGTCTCGTAGCCGCTGCCGCTGTGCTCCATGTCCATGAGCAGGAACTGCGCACCTGCCGCCTTCACGATCTGCGGCAGGCCGGGCACCAGGAACTCCCATCCGAAGGTGCCGAACACCGGCTGTCCGGCCAGGAGCTGCTTCTTCACGGGATTGTCGCGCACCTGCGTCTCCTCACTTGTGCCACTTGCCGCCCCAGGAGGCGTGTCCCAGCGCCTCCGCGTTCACGATGTGCGGCGGCCGGCGGCCATTGAACAGTTCGACTGCGGACCTGAGCACGCTCTCGCCGACCAGGCGCATGCACTCGTCGGTGTGACAGACGGCGTGCGGCGCGACCATCACGTTGTCCAGCTGCAGGAGCGGGTTGTCCACCGGCGTGGGCTCCTGCTGGAACACGTCGATCGCGGCGGCGCGGATGCGCTTCTCCTGCAGCGCCTGCGTGAGCGCCGCCTCGTCCACCACCGGCCCGCGCGCGGTGTTGATGAAGAGCGCGGTTGGCTTCATCAGCCCGAACGCGCGCGCCCCGATCAGACCGCGGGTCGTGTCGTCGAGCAGGCAGTTCACGGACACCACGTCGGCCTCCCGCAGCAGCGTGTCCATGTCCACCATCTGCACGCTTAGGTCGTCCACCGCGGACTGCGGCACGTTCGGGTCGCATCCCAGATGCACCATGTCCCAGGGAGCAACCAGGCGGAACACCTCCCTGCCGATGTTGCCCACGCCGATGACACCCAGGGTCTTGCCCGCGAGCCCGTATCCGAGATAGTCGCCCTTCTCGCTCCAGCGGCCCGTGCGCACCAGTGCATCCTTCTCCTGCAGCCGGTGGGCCATGGCGAGCATGAACGCCATCACGCTGCTCGCCACCGGCCGGCGCACGCCGTCCGGCGCGATGGTGAGCAGCACGCCGCGCTCGTTCAGCGCCGGCACGTCTACCGTGTCGTAGCCCACGCCGAAGCGCGCGACCAGCCTGAGCCGGCAGTCGGGCGCCGATACGGTCCGGCGCGTCACCCTCGCGCCCAGGACGCAGAGCGCGTCGTAGCGCGCGGCGTGCTCCGGGGTGAGTTCCGGCACGGCCTCGGGCAGGAACTCCCACTCGATACCGGGCACGTCGAGGATGCCCAGTGCAGCGCGCCCGCAGATCGGCTCGCCGCTCGGCGTGAGTGCGTCGCGCGTGATGCCGACGCGGAATGTCTGTCGTGTCATCTGTTCTCCCTTTCACGCTTCATGTGGCGCAGCCCGGCATCCTGCCGCCAGGCCGGCGGACGAGCGCAGCGACGGTCGCGACTCACATCGCCGCGCTGAATGCCCCGTCGACCGTGAGGACGTGTCCGTTGACGTAGGAAGCCTCGTCCGAGGCCAGGAATACCGCCACCGGGCCGATCTCACCCAGCTGTCCCCAGCGCGCGGCGGGCGTGCGCCTGCACACCCAGTCGTTGAACTCCCTGTTCTCGATCAGCGCGGCGTTCATCTCGGTGGCAAAGTAGCCCGGTGCAATCGCGTTCACCGTGATGCCGTGCTGCGCCAGCTCCACGGCCAGTTCGCGCGTCAGCGCGTGCACCGCGCCCTTGCTGGCGATGTAGGCCGAGATGGTGGGACGGGCCAGGAAGGCGGTGATCGAACCGGTCATCACGATGCGGCCGGTCTTGCGTGGAATCATCACGCGCGCCGCCTCCTTCGCCAGTGCCCACACCGCGGTGAGGTTGGTGTCGATGACCCGCTGGAAATCGGCGCGCTCGAACTCGGTGATCGGCTTGCGATGCTGGATGCCGGCGTTGGCAACCAGGATGTCGAAGCGTCCGTGGCGCTCGACTGCCTTGCGGATGCAGTTCACGCCCGCGGCCTCGTCGGTCACGTCGAATGCCGCCGGCTCGGCGCTCGCGCCCTGCGCCACCAGTGCGTCCGCGCGTTCCTGCAGCGCGAAGGCATCGCGCGCATTGAGGATGACGTGCGCGCCGGCCCCGGCCAGCGACTGCGCCATGGCCCAGCCCAGCCCGCGCGATGCGCCGGTCACCAGTGCGACCTTGCCCTTCAGTGAGAACATGCTCTCCTCCCCTCTCGTGCTTTCGCGGAATGATAAGCCAAGGCAGCCCGGCGACCGGAATGTTTCAGGCGGCCGGGACGTGTCAGACGATCGGGACGTTTCAGGCGGTCGGGAGCCCGGAACCTCTCAGGCGCCGAGTGCCGTGCGGAAGACGCCGGCGAGCCTCGCACCGTCCGTGCGGTTCCAAGTCTCGTTGACCTGCATTCCGATGGTCGCTTCGCCCTGCGTCCCGTCCACCGGCGCCGCGATCACCACGCCCTGCGCGCGCAGGCGCTCGCGCAAACCCTGGGCGCGCGCCTGCGCAAGGTGCATACGCAAGACGTTCGTCCCCCCGGAAACGCGCTCCACGCGCACCGCCTCGGGAAGCGCTGCGATGAAATCCTCGGATACGCGGACGGCTCTCGCGAGCCGCTGCACGAATCCCTCCGCGTAATGCCTCGCGAGCAGTGCGAACGGCCAGGCATTGAACAGCGCGCCGCCGAACATGCGGCGTGCGTGTACCAGCGGATCGAGCACCGGCTTCGGCCCCGCGAGGATCGCGCCGTTGAGGGAATTGAAGCACTTCCACAGCGAGACGTACACCGTGTCGAACGGCGCCGCGTACTGGGCCGGCGACATGCCGGTGTACGCGCAGGCGATGAACAGGCGTGCGCCGTCGAGGTGGGTGCGCATGCCCCGCTCGTGCGCCCGCGCGCAGATGCGCAGCATCTCCTGACGCTCGAACAGCTCTCCGGCGCGGCGCCTGACCGGCGATTCGATCGACACCACGCCGACCCGCGCCGCGACACGGCCGGACCCGGTCCGCTGCAGCACCCGCTCGATGTCCGTCCACGTGAATGTCGCGCGGTCCGGCGCGAGGGGCAGCAGCGTCAGTGCGCTCAGCGTCTGACTCGCATCGCCGGTGTCGTTGTAGACGTGGCTCGCGTCCTGTACGACCACGCGCCGGCGCTCGCCGGCCAGCGCGCGCAGCGCGAGCTGATTGGCCAGCGTGCCGGTAGGCATGAACAGCGCGCGCTCCTTGCCGAGTTCACGCGCGAACCACGACTCGACCTGCTCGACCTCGCCACCCAGGCCGTACACGTCGGTAGCGGGATCCCGCGCAGCGGCAAGGCGTGCGAGTTCCCCGGCAGCCTCGACCGGCGTCAGGCCAAGGCCATCGCCCTCCATGATGACCAGCGAAGTGGTGGACACGCGCTTCTCCGATTGAGCAGGGATGGCACCCGCGGGCAGACCCAGCGCGCTAGCTGCGAGCGCAGTCCGCTGGATGAACAGACGGCGGGACGGCACTTTCATTCGAACACCCGTCATCGCGACGCCATCCCCAAGTCCGTCACCCCGGTGAAAGCCTCCGCGACCCGTCATCCCGGCGAAAGCCGGGATCCAGCCAAAACAGACAGGCGCCTCGTCTGTCTGCGCTGGGCCCCGGCTTTCGCCGGGGCGACGGCGGCAGTGTCATCCCGCCACGCCGGCGTGCGCCGGAGCGACGCCAGCATGGGGACGACGGTGTCCCTGCCGGCTTGCGCCGGGCGGCGCAGTACCCGCCTAG